>NZ_VFMU01000001.1:0-1468002 GCF_006715225.1 Arthrobacter sp. SLBN-112 | reverse complement strand
GCAGGGCCGGCGAGCGCAAGGTCCGGGTCAGCAAAGTGGTAGGCCAGGGCCTTGCCGTTCTCCGCAGCGTCGCGGATGGTACGGGCCGCCACCGGCCGGCGTTCATCCCCGTAACTGGCCAGGAGGCCGGGGCCGGCCCAGCCATTGATGACGGCGGCGAGCTTCCAGGCCAGGTTGGCGGCGTCCCCGATGCAGGTGTTGAAGCCGTGGCCGCCCCACGGCGGGTTCAGGTGCGCGGCATCGCCTACCAGGAAGACGTTCCCGCGGCTGTACTCCGGGGCCAGCAGCATGCGGGCCGTCCAGGGATCGGTAGCCACCACGTCGACGTCCACTTCAGCGCCTACGAGCGATCGGACCATGGCGGCAGCATCAGCCGCGGTGACGGTGACGGCGGGATCCACGCCCTGGACAATCGCCCACCAGGTGTCGGCGAGGTCCATAGGCCCCACCATCCCCGAGGTTTCCGATCCCACCACCCAGTACTGCACGGCGGGATCCAGCGAAACAGCGGAGGCCAGTGACTGCGAGCGGAACAGGATGCTGATGTTGGACAGCGCTGCCGAGCCGCCCTCCAGGCGGATACCCAGGCTGCGGCGCACCGCGGAGGACCCGCCGTCGGCTCCAATCACATAGTCAGCGCGGATGGTGCGGCGCGCGCCGGCGGCATCGGAGACGACGACGGCGTACGGCGCCGTGACTGCCTCACGACGGGTGCCGGTGTCAGGACCAGAGCCGGGAAGGCCGGCGTCGATTCCTGCAATGCCCGGCCCACGGACCTCCTGGACGGCCCACCCGGTCACGAACGTGACCAGCGGGTTGTCCGCGACGGCGGCGCGGAGCACCTCCTCGAGGACCGGCTGCGGGACCTGCTGGCCGCACTCCGGCTGCGGCCCGTAGATGCCGGGCACAAGCTGGAACGCGTTGCGGAACCGGCGCAGTTCATGGGCCGAAGGGCCGGTCAGTCCAGTGCAGAAGATGACGTCCTGGGCATAGTCCACGGGCAGCGGCGAGGCCTTCCGGAGGGCATCGGCCAGGCCCAGCCGGCGCAGGTGCGTCATGGTGCGGGCGTTGGTGGTCTTGGCCCGGGGCCGGGTGGGGTCAACGCTGATCCGTGGGTCAATGACCGTGCTGGGGACGCCGCGGGACGCGAAGTCCAAGGCCAGGAACAGTCCACTGGGGCCGCCGCCGGAAACCAGGACCCGCGCCTCCTCCGGGATCTCCGCGGCCTTGGCGTTCTGGAACGTGCTCATCAGGCACGGCTCCGGAGGGAAAGATCTCCCACGGGCGTGGTCAGGGTGCCAAGCTTTTCAATCTCCACCTCGACCGTGTCACCGGGCTGCAGCAGCCACTGTGGGGTGCGGGCGTATCCCACGCCTTCCGGGGTACCGGTGGCAATGACGTCACCGGGGTGCAGCGTGAAGGTCTGGCTGATGAGCGCGATGATGGCCGGGACAGAGAAGATCATGTCCCGCGTGTTGCCGTTCTGGGCTTCGATGCCGTTGACGCGGGTGCGGACCTGAAGCCCGTCCCGCAGGTCGCCCACGTCGTCCCGGCTCACCAGTGGACCCATGGGGCCGCTGAAGTCGCCGTTCTTCCCCAGGGTCCACTGCGACGTGAGTTTCTGGGCCTTGCGGGAGGTGATGTCGTTGAAGGTGGAGTACCCAAAGACGGCGTCGGCAGCAGTGGCCTCGTCCGCGGACTCCACACGGCGGCCGATGTACGCCGCCACTTCGCCCTCCCAGTCCAGCCCCGCCTCGCCTGCGGGAACGGGAACCGGGACGTTGCCCACGGACAGGGACGCCGTCCAGCGGGCAAAGAGGGTGGGGTACGGCGGGAGTTCCTGGTCTTTGAAGCTGCCTTCGGCCACGTGCGCCTTGTAGTTCAGGCCCACGCAGATGACCCGTGCGGAGGCCGGGACCAGCGGCACTTCGGTGACGGTGCCGCGCTCCAGCCAGGCGCCGGCGTCGGACGCGTCATGCTGTGCCGTGCCGGCCACCATGGTTGCTGCCTTGTCCTGCCAACCCTCCGCGTCGGCCCAGAAATCGGCGACGGCTGCGAGCGGGAGGATGCGGGAGCCGGCGAGCGCTGCCGCCCAAGGTTGGCCGTGGTGCGTGATGCCAATGAACTGCATGGAGGGGCCTTTCGGGTCTGTTCCGGGCGGATGGTGCCCGGAGGAAGTGCTGGTCAGTGCTGCTTTGCCTGGCGGCAAAGGAAATCGATGGTGGCGGCAGCTGCCTGCCCTGCCGCGGCGCTGCTGCCGTCTGGCAGTTGCCACATATGGTCCGCGTCCTCCAGCAGGAGAAGTTCGACGGCGGCACCGGCGCCTTCCAGCGCCTCGGCCAGCCCGGCGGACTGCTCCACGGGGACGAACCGGTCCGCCGTCCCGTGGATGAGGAGGAAGGGCGGCGCGTCCGGATGCACGTAGCTGAGGGGGCTGGCCGCCCTGGCTTTGTCCGGGGCGGCGGCCGGCTGGGCGCCGAGCAGCAGCGCCTCACGCGAGCCGGGGTCATTAGCGCGCGCCACGGCGTCCGGCCTGGCCTGTTCACCCATCCGTTCCAGATCGGTGGGCGGGTACCAGGCCACGACCCCGGCAACATGGTCGTCCCCGTCAGCCTCCAGGGCGCCCTCCGGCTCAGCGAATTCCGCGGCTCCGGCGGTCAGGCCGAGGAGGGCGGCAAGGTGGCCGCCTGCCGAGTCGCCCCAGGCGTAGATCCGGCGCGGATCCACCCCGTACTCAGCGGCGTGGGTGCGGAGCCAGCGGACCGCTGCCTTGGCATCCAGCAGCTGGGCGGGAAAAGTGGCAACGTCCGTCAGGCGGTAGTCGGCGGAGGCCACCACGAACCCGGCCTCCGCCAGCTGTTCGATGGGGCTCAGGCCAAAGCTGTCCACGCCCGGCCCCAGCGAGGACCGCTCCCCCATCCGCCAGCCGCCCCCATGGAAATGGATCACGGCTGGCCGGCCGCCCTGGCCTTCCGCGGGAGCGCCGGGAAGGTAGAGGTCCAGCAGCAGGGGCCCGGCATCCTGTGGCCGGGCGAACTCAATCCCCCGCTGGATCCGCAGTGCCGTCATCGTTGACTCCATGTGTGCCGCGCCGTCTCTGTCCTGGGTAGCTGGGAGCGGACCACTACCGGCGTCCGCCTTCATGGACTCAACTCTGGGCCATGGACGGAGGCGGACGCGCTGCCGGTTTCACTGAATGAAACTAGTTCAAGGGCGCTCCAGTGCATGCGGGGGTTGGGACGATGGAGTGCGGAGGATCAGCTGACCAGGACCTGGGTGGCGGATTCCTTCAGCTTGCCGTTGGCCCACTTCATTTGCCGGATGGTCTGGGGGTGGCATTTTTCGGCCAGGGCCAGGAGGTCTTTGTCCTTCATCCCCTGGGCAGCCTGGGCCAGCAGTTCCCAGTCGGCGGAGACGCCGCAGGCCTTCAGGTACAGCTCACGCAGGTCCCGCAGCAGCAACATCCCGGTTTCCGGGCGGCGGCCCACCATCTCGCTGCCCTTTTCCCGAAGGGTCTCCATGAGCCCCGCTTCGCCACGCGGCTCCGGGTCCAGGTCCTGGCCGTAGTTTCCGGCGATCGCTGCGATGTCCCGGACATGCTGCTGTGACCAGCGCGCCAAGTCCCGGGCCAGGTGGTAGATCTCGTGGTCCACCTTGTGCCGCTCCGAGATGACCAGTAGGTGGTGCGCCAGGTCGTTCTCGGAACGGTGCATTTCCTCAAGTACAAGCCCGAACTTCATCGTGCCCCTCCTGCCGTGCCGGTGGCTTCGTCCGCCAGTGCGGAGGAGATCCCCTTGGTCCTGGCCTCTTCCGGGAAGTCCCCGGCCGGAGCCGACGCCGTGGTGGTGGGCGCCAGGGACGGCCCGTCACCGCCAGAAACCCGGGTAATGCGTGCCGCCGCCGTCTTGAAGATGGGCTGCTTGGAGGCTGCATCCCAGTCCGTGATGGTCAGCTCGTTGGCCGCCCTGCCGGCCCCGTCGGGCTGGTGGCCGCCGTCGGTGTCCCAGTAGCCGTAATGGAACGGCAGGAACAGGACGCCGGTCCGGATCCCGCTGATCCGCACCTTGGCGAGGACTGAACCGCGGGGGGTCTCCACCTCTGCAAGGTCGCCCTCGGCAATCCCGTACGCGCCGGCGTCGTCCGCTGACAACTCCACCCAGACATCGGGGGCGGCTGCCTGCAGCTCAGGCGCCCGGCCGGTCTTGGTGCGGGTGTGGAACTGGTAGAGCGTGCGGCCGGTGATGAGCTGCAGCGGGAAGTCCCGGCTGGGAAGCTCGTGCGGCGGCACGTATTCGGCGGCCTTGATGATGGCCTTGCCCTCCGGGTTGAGGGCCTTGTATTCGGACGGATCCACGGGCGCGCCGGTGATCAGGTCCCGGCCGTAGGTCTCGCAGTACTCCGGGTGGGCCCAGAACTTGCCGTCGGCGTAAATCCGTTCCGTGCCGTCCGGGTTCTCCTCGTTGCACGGCCACTGGATGCCGGAGCCGCCGCGCAGTTTGTCATAGGTGATGCCGGTGTAGTCGCAGGGGCGGCCGCGGGAGCATTCCTTCCACGCTTCGAAGGCGGACTCGGGATCGCGCCACTTGATCAGCGGCTGCCCGTCCTTGTCCTGCAGGCCCATCCGGTGGGCGTAGTCGATGAAGATGTCCAGGTCCGGCCGGGCGTCGCCGGGAGGATCCACCGCCTTCTCCGACAGGTGGACGGTTCGGTCCACATTGGTGAAGGTGCCCGTCTTTTCGCCCCAGGTGGCGGCGGGAAGAACCACGTCGGCCAGCTGGGCAGTCTCGGACAGGAAGATGTCCTGCACCACCAGGAAGAGCCGCTCCTGCTCCAGGATGCTGCGGACCCGCGCCAGTTCCGGGAGGGAGACGGCGGGGTTGGTGCCGCTGACCCAGAGCATCCTGATGGAGCCGTCCTCCGCGTACCGCATCATCTGCATGACGTGGGTGGGCGGCGAGTAGTGCGGGATGGACATGGGGTCGATGTTCCAGACCCGGGCCAGGTCCTGGATGTGGGCGTCGTTGGACCAGTTCCGGAAGGCGGCCAGGTCGCCGTCGGCCCCGCATTCCCGGGTGTTCTCCGCGGTGGGCTGGCCGTTCATCTGCAGGATGCCGCAGCCGGGCTTGCCCAGCATGCCGCGGATGATGTTGATGTTGTTGACCTGCACGGCGGCGGCGGTGGCCTGGTTGGACTGGTAGAAACCCTGGAGCACCGTGGACAGCAGCCGCTCGGCGTGGCCGATGATGCTTGCGGCCTCGGAGATCTGCTCCGCCGGGACCCCGCAGATCTCTGCGGCCAGGGCGGGAGGGTAGTTCTTGACCTCTTTTTCAAGCTCCGCGTACCCCACGGTGTGGGCCTGGATGTACTCCTGGTCCACCCAGCCGTTGGCGATGATCTCGTGCAGGATGGCGTTCATCAGGGCCACGTTGGTGCCGGGCCGCGGGGCCAGGTGCAGGGTGGCGGCTTTGGCCACGGGGGTGGGGCGGGGGTCCACGCAGATGATCTTGGGCGGGTTGGGCCCGGCCAGCCGGTCCAGCATCCGGGTCCAGAGCACGGTTTGGGTTTCCGCCACGTTGTGCCCGTAGAGCGCGATCACGTCCGCGTGGTCCACGTCCGTGTAGGAGCCGGGCTGGCCGTCGCAGCCGAACGATTCCTTCAGTGCCTCGGCCGCCGTCGCCGTGCAGAGCCGGGTGTTGCCGTCCACGTGGTTGGTGCCGATGCCGCCGTGGGCCACCGTGCCCAGGGTGTAGTACTCCTCGGCGAAGAGCTGGCCGGTGGTGTAGAAGCCGATGGCGCTGGGGCCCTGTTCCGCCAGCAGGGCCTTTGAGCGGTCCACCACGCGCCGCATGGCGGTGTCCCAGTCCGTTTCCACCAGCTTCCCGCCCTCGCGGACCAGGGGTTTGGTGAGCCGGTCAGGTGATGCGTTCGCCTGCCAGCCGTACAGGTCCTTCGGTCCCAGCCGGCCGTGGTTGACCCTGTCTGAGGCCCTGCCGCGCACCCCGACGATTCGGTTGTCCTTGACGGCGATGTCCATGGCGTCGCCGTTTGAGTGGAGGAGCGACGCCGTCTGGACCCACCTGTCCACGTCCTCCGGGGTTATGCCCTCGGCCAGGTGGCTGTCCACCCTGACCGGCCATTCACCGCCACTGCCGTACGGTGTCCTTGTCCCCCATGGTTCAGCTATTCGGTCAATCCGAGTCATCTGTCCATCTCCTGTCCGGAACCGGCAGGCAACATCGAAAACGACGTTGTCCCTACCGGCTCCCGTACCCAGGAGACGCTGGTGGTAACAGGTGTTTTTGGTGCCGCCCGGCAATGGCCGTGCAGGTCAGGCGCTTAGGCCCGGGTTTCCTGGACCTGGCTTTCCTGGACCGTGCTCTCCTGCAGCGGCCGCCGGGCGAGCCAGGCAGCCACGATGGCGCCGGAGATGTTGTGCCACAGGGAAAAGACGGCGGACGGCAGCGCGGCCAGCGGGCTGAAGTGGGCGGTGGCCAGCGTGGCGGCCAGGCCCGAGTTCTGCATGCCCACTTCGAAGGCGAGGGCGCGGCGGGCCTTGTCGTCCAGGCGGCCGAATTTCCCGGCGAGGTAGCCCAGGCCCAGGCCGAAGCCGTTGTGCAGGACCACGGCGAGGAACACAATCGCACCGGCCCCGATGATCTTGCTGGCGCTGCCGGCCACCACGATGGCCACGATCAGGGAGATCACGACGGCGGATGCCCACGGAAGTGCCGGCAGCACCTTTGCCACGAGCTTCTTGAGGAAGAGCCGGGCCAGGAGGCCTGCCACCACTGGCAGCAGCACGGTCTTGACGATGTCCAGCACCATGCCGGCGGCGTCGATCTGGAGGTAGGAACCGGCCAGGAACAGGACCAGCAAGGGGGTGACGATCGGGGCGATCAGGGTGGAAACGGAAGCCACTGCCACCGAGAGGGCAACATCGCCCTTGGCCAAAAATGCCATCACGTTGGAGGCGGTCCCGGACGGTGCGCAGCCCACCAGGATGACGCCGACGGCCAGCTCGGGCTCAAGGTTGAGGGCGCCCGCGATCAGCCAGCCCGCGCCGGGCATGATGATGTAGTGCGCAACGATTCCCAGTGCCACCGCCCAGGGCCGCTTGGCCACCGCTGCGAAGTCCGGCGGGGTCAGGGTCAAGCCCATGCAGAACATGATGATGCCCAGCAGGTAGGGCACGCTGGGCCCCATGGGCTTGAAGACCCCGGGGAGCAGGAAGCCGATAATGCCGGCGGCCACCACGAGGAGGGGGAACACCGTTACGGCGATGCGGGCGATCCTGCTTTCCGCTTCCAGCGCAGGGTTGACGGGCGTCCCGCCCGGGGAATTCTGGGGTTTAGTTGCCTCAAGCATCCAACCATGCTGGCACTGGCTGGTATGGTTCCGCCAATTGATGACCGGTAAGGGTAAACAACGGCGGAACCATACGGCCTGCCGGGCTTGTTAATGGACTTGCTTGCGGAGCTCCATTTTCCGGATCTTGCCGCTGGCCGTGCGGGGCATGTCCGCCACCACCACCAGGGACGTGGGGATCTTGTAGCGGGCCAGCCGGCCGTCCAGGAAGCTCCGCAGTTGCTCCTCCGTCAACGATTCGCCTTCGCGGAGGGTCACGATCGCCTGTGGCACCTCGCCCCATTTGTCATCGCTGACACCGATGACCGCCACGCTGCTGACCGAAGCATGCTCCGCGATGACTGCTTCCACCTCCGCGGGGTAGATGTTTTCCCCGCCGGAGATGATCATGTCCTTGAGCCGGTCCGAGACGAACAGGAAGCCTTCCTGGTCCCGGTAGCCCATGTCCCCGGAACGGAACCAGTGCCCGTCAGCGTAGCTCCCGGCGGTGGCCTCCGGCCGGTTCCAGTACTCCTTGATCACGTTGGGACCGGAAATCTGGATCTCCCCTACCTCGCCGGGAGCCACTGCGCCGCCCATGGGATCGGCGATCCGGACGTCAGTGAAGAAGTGCGGCAGGCCCGCCGAGCCGGCCTTCTCCCTGGACTTGTTAACCGGGAGCATGGTGACGCCGGGCGCCGTTTCGGTCATGCCGTAGCAGCTGGTGAACCCGATCCCGCGGTCCTCGTACGCGTCCAGGACGCGGCGGGGAATGGCGGAGCCACCGCACGTGAGCTTGTCCAGGGAGCTGAGGTCCGCCGCCGCCCAGCCTGGATGCTCGCAGAGCAGCTGGAACGTGGTGGGCACCCCGTTGAGCGTGGTCACCTTGTGCTCCTGGATCAGCTCCAGGACCCTGGCGGGATCGAACTTTGCCTCCAGCACCACGGTGGCGCCCTTGAGCAACATCGGCAGCAGGCCCATGTCCAGCGATGCCACATGGAACAGCGGCGAGATCATCAATGCCACGTCATTGCGGCTCAGGTCCATGTCCACGATGGTGTTGATGCAGTTCCACGTGATGTTCCCGTGGGTCAGCAGGGCGCCCTTGGGCTTGCCGGTGGTCCCCGAGGTGTAGAGGATCATCGCCCCGTCATCGTGCCCCACGGCCACGTCGACGGGATCCGGCGCCGATGCCTGCAGCGCCTCCTCATAGGGCGTCGCCTCGCACGGAGGCACTTCAGAGGGTCCGACGGCGGCCGGTGACGTGGCGGCCGAAGGTTCCGTCCCGCCGTCGGGCGTTACCACCAGGCGGTGGGTGACACCGGTCCCTTCCAGCGCGGCAGTGGCGGACGCCTCAAGGACGCCGGCGTTGACCAGGAGCCGGGCTCCGGAATCCTGAAGCTGGAACTGCAGTTCGGGCGGCGCGAGCCGGGTGTTCAGCGGCACGAAGATGGCGCCCAGGAGGCCGCAGGCAAAGAACGTTTCCACTAAGGAAGGGTGGTTCTCGCCCAGGTAGGCCACCCGGTCACCCTTTGCCACTCCCCTGTCCCGGAGTGCGTTGGCCAGGCGGTCGGCCCTTTCGGCCAGCTCTTGGTAGCTCAAGGCGCCGGCACCGGACAGGAGGGCTGGCTTGGCGCCCGACTTCCGGCGGCGGCGCTGCAGCCAGGATCCAACTCCGTTGTTGTCCATGGTTCTCCTAACGGACCGTGGTGAGGTCGTTGTTCTTAGACTCCCGCGTCAGGGCGATGAAGACAATCGAGACCAGTGCCATGACGGACAGGAACACCACCACCGGGATGATGCTCTGGCCGGAGTCCTTGTAGAGTCCGGCGATGATGCCCGGGGTGAAGCCGGCGCCGACGAGGGTGGCCAGCTGGTAGCCGACGGCTGCGCCGGTGTAGCGGGACGTGGTGCCGAACTGTTCGGAGACGAAGGCTGCCAGCGGCCCGTACAGGCATGAGTGCAGGACCAGTGCCACGGTGAAGGCCAGGAAGACAAGGCCGACGTTGCCGGATCCCAGCATGCCGAACATGGGGAACAGGTAGGCGATGAAAAGGGCCAGTCCGGCGATCATCACGGGCCGGCGGCCGAGCCGGTCGGACAGGCTGCCGAGCCGGTCGGACAGGCGGCCGCCCAGAAGCACGAAGATGATGGAGATGGCCGAGGCGCCGGCGAAGGCGTAGAGCACGCCCTGTTGCGGTGCCCCCTTAGAGACGGCGTACGTCACCGAGAACGTGGGCAGCACCACCTGGAGGCCGAATCCGGCGGCACCGGCGAACATGATCATGATCAGTGCCTTGGGCCGGCGCAGCACGTCCAGCAGCGGGATCTTGCGCTTGGCGCCTTGGGCGTCTTCCTTGGCCACGGCCTCGGCGAAGATGGGGCTTTCGGAGACCCGGAGGCGGACTAACATGCCAACGATCAGGAGCACGAAGGACAGCAGGAACGGCACCCGCCAGCCCCAGGCCAGGAACGCATCCTGCGGCAGGGCCGAGAAGATGCCCATCACCACGGTGCCCAGCACGGCGCCGGTGGGGGCGCCGGCGTTGACGAAGGAGGCTGCGAAGCCGCGGCGTTTGGGATCCGCGTGCTCCAGCGCCATGAGCGCTGCACCGCCCCATTCACCGCCGACGGCGATGCCCTGGCAGACGCGCAGCAGCACCAGGATGACGGCGCCCCACGGCCCGATCACGCCGGCGCCGGGAATCAGGCCGATGAGGGTGGAGGCGATGCCCATCATGGCCATGGAGATGATCAGCATCCCCTTGCGGCCCACCTTGTCGCCGAAGTGGCCAAAGATCACGCCGCCCAGCGGCCTGGCAACGTATCCGGCGGCGAAGGTGGCGTAGGCGGCCACCACGCCCACCCATTCGTCCGTTCCGGTGAAGAAGACCTTGGGGAAGGCTACTGCTGCGGCCGTGGCGTACAGCAGGAAGTCGTAGAACTCGATGGTGCTGCCCAGATAGCTGGACAGGATGACCGTGCGCGCTTCCTTGCGCTTGGCGGCCGTGCCCGCAGGTGCGAGCGTGGTGTGTCCGGACATGGCTGTTCCTAGGGACGGAGGGATGGGGTACGGAGGAAGGGTTTTTGGGGTTGCCTGCGGAGGCGGCGCCGAAAGGGGCGCCGCCGGTGTTGTGAAGGGTTCCTGCCGCTGGTGCGGCTTACTTGTCGAAGCGGCTTACTTGTAGAAGCGGGCCAGGAATTCGGCCACGACGGCGGGGCGTTCCTGGCCTTCGATTTCGATGGTGGCGTTGACCTTGATCTGTGCACCGCCCTTGACCTCGGTGACGTCTGCGATGGTGGCGTGCATGCGGACCTTGGAGCCCACGGTGACCGGTGAGGTGAAGCGGACTTTGTCCAGGCCGTAATTGACCTTGGTGGTGACGCCGTCAACGTCGAACAGCTCGCCCCAGAACGGGATGATCAGGGACAGCGTGAGGAAACCGTGGGCGATGGGGGCGCCGAACGGGCCGTCCTTGGCGCGTTCGGGATCGGTGTGGATCCATTGCTGGTCGTCGGTGGCGTCGGCGAACAGGTTGATTTGTCCCTGGGTGATTTGGCGGTAGTCGGTGGTGCCGAGGTCCTTGCCGGACAGGGTGAGCAGGGTGTCGAAATCGACGACGAGATTGGGCATCGTTGCCTCCTGGCAGTTGCTTGTTGGGTGAGGAAGGTGTGGTTCAGCGGGTGAAGGCGCTTTCGCCGGTGAGGGCGCGGCCGATGATGAGGGCATTGATGTCGTGGGTGCCTTCGTAGGAGTACACGGCCTCAGCGTCGGCATGGAAGCGTGCGACGTCGGTGGCAAGGGTGATGCCGTTGCCGCCCACTACTTCGCGGGCCAGGGCAACGGTGTCGCGCATGAACAGGGACGTCTGCATCTTGGCCAGGGCCGAGTCCTGGTCACGGTAGATGCCCTTGGCCTGCTGCTCGGTGAGCCGGACCACAAGGGAGAGGGACGCGGTGACGTTTCCCAGCATGCGGGCCAGTTTCTCCTGGACCAGCTGGAAGGATCCGAGGCTGCGGCCGAACTGCTGACGCTCATTGACGTAGGCCAGGGCGGCTTCGAACGCACCGGCGGCGATGCCGGTGGCAATCCAGGCAACGTCCGAACGCATGGCCCGGAGCATCGCCGCGACGTCCTTGAAGGAGTTCACGTTGTGCAGGCGCATGGACTCCGGGACGCGGACGCCTGTCAGGGTGATGTGGGCGTTCTGCATCATCCGCAGCGAGGTCTTCCCGTGGATTTTCTCCAGGGTGACGCCGTCCGTGGTCCGGTCCACCAGGAAGGCCTTGACCTGCCCGTCGGCGGCGTCCCGGGCGAACACGGCCAGGACGTCAGCGGTGGCGGCGCCGCCGATCCAGCGCTTGGCACCGTCCAGGATCCAGCTGCCGTCGCTTTCACGGCGGGCTGTGGTGGACAGTCCACCGGCGATGTCCGAGCCCGACTCCGGTTCCGTGAGGGAGAAGACGCCTTTGAGCGAGAAGTCGATGACCTTTGGCATCCACTCGCCCTGCTGGTCTTCGGAAGCGCCGACGCGGATGGCGGTGCGGAACAGGCCGGCCTGGGCCGTGTACCAGGTGGCCAGGGAGGCGTCGGTGCGGGCGAGTTCGAAGATCCGGAAGCCCTGGTAGATCCCGCGGGCAGGCCCGTCCACAGTGAGTTCCGCGGGTTCCATGAGGTCCAGGTCGATCAGCGGCCGGGCGAGCTGCTCCGGGAACTCACCCCGCTCCCAGTAGTCGGCCAGAAGGGGTTTCGCTTCGCGGTCCAGGAAGTCCCGGAGCCGGGCCAGGACCTGGCGCTCGTCCTGCGTGAGCAGGGACTCGGCGTCGTACCAGTCCGCTGCGGAGTAGAGGCGCGCACCCAGGCCGGGTGCCGTCGTCGTCAAGCTGTTCATCTCAGCCGCCCAGCCCGAGGAGGCGGACCGCGTTGTGCTTGAGGATCTTGGGCCGGACCTCGTCCTTCAGGGGCAGGTCCGCGAAGGCGCCCAGCCACTTCTGCGGGGTGATCAGCGGGAAGTCGGTGCCGAACAGCACCTTGTCCTGCAGGTAGGAGTTGGAGGCCTTCACCAGGGACTCCGGGAAGTACTTGGGCGACCAGCCGGAGAGGTCGATGAACACGTTCGCCTTGTGCGTGGCGATGGAGTTTGCCTCGTCCTGCCAGGGCACGGAGGGGTGGGCCATGATGATCTGCAGGCCCGGGAAGTCCGCGGCCACCGCGTCCAGGAGCAGCGGGTTGGAGTAGGCGAGCTTGATGCCGTAGCCGCCGGGCAGGCCGGCGCCCATGCCGTTCTGTCCGGTGTGGAAGATGGCCGGCAGGCCCAGTTCCTGGAGCGTCTCCCACAGCGGGTAGAAGCGCTCGTTGGAGGGATCGAAGCCCTGCAGGGACGGGTGGAACTTGAAGCCGCGCGCGCCGAGCTCGATGGCCTGGTGCTTGGCACCGGCGATCGCGTCCTCGCCAGTACGCGGATCTACGCTGCCGAACGGAATCAGGACGTCATTGTTCCGGGCGGCGCCGGCGATCAGCTCAGGGATGCTGTTGGGTTCGTGCTTGAGCTGGGTACGGGCGTCCACGGTGAACACGACGGCGGCCATGTTCAGTTCGCGGTAGACCTCGGCGATCCGGTCCAGGGACGGGGTGCGGTCCTCGGCCTTGAAGTACTTGGCCGATGCCTCGGTCAGGGCCTCCGGCAGGGACCCGTGGCCGCAGCTGTCCACCTCGAGGTGGACATGCATGTCGATTGCGTCGAGCTTCGCTGGGTCGATGCCCAGCTCGTAACGGTCAGCCATGGTCAGCGGGCCTCGGCCGGCTGTGCGGGCTTGAGCTCTTCCGGCAGGGGCAGGAATTGTTCGCCGTAGCTTTGCAGGGTGTCCCGGTTGAACAGCTGGCCGGCGTTGTCCCGCAGCGCCTCATAACTCCAGCCGCCCTCACGGTATTCGGTGGTGGCAGCTTCCGGATGGGTCCAGACCTGCAGCCGGTCACCGCCGGCGCCGATGGCCTGGCCGGTGATGTTGGCGGCCTCGTCGGAGGCGAGGAAGGCAACCAGTCCGGAGACGTCGTCGGCCGTTCCAAAGCCAAGGGCGTGGCGGAAGAAGGACGGCATGGCCTCGCCGCGCTCCTCCGCCTCAACTGCCTTCTGGAAGTAGGGCACCGTCTTGGTCATGGCCGTGGCGGCCACCGGGATGACGCTGTTGACGGTCACGCCGGCCTTCTTCATTTCCAGCGCCCAGGTGCGGACCATGCCCACGATTCCGGCCTTGGCCGCCGCGTAGTTGGTCTGGCCGAAGTTGCCGCGCTGGCCCGTGGGCGAGCCGATGGTGATGATCCGGCCGGCGACATTGTTTTCCTTGAAGTAGGCGTAGGCCTCGCGGACGCAGGTGAAGGTGCCCTTGAGGTGGACGTTGATAACCACGTCGAAGTCCTCGTCCGTCATCTTCAGGATGCTCTTGTCCCGCAGGATCCCGGCGTTGGTGACAAGGATGTCCAACCGGCCAAACGCATCAACAGCCCCGGCCACCAGGGCCTTGGCGGCGTCCGTGCTTCCCACCGGAACCACCACGGCGGTGGCCCGTCCGCCGTCGGCCTCGATCTGTGCGACTGCCTGGGCGGCCGTCTCAGCGTTCACATCATTGATGACGACGGCGGCACCCTGGCGGGCCAGTTCCCTTGCGTAGGCGAGGCCGAGGCCCTGCCCGCTCCCGGTAACGATTGCAACCTTGCCGTTCAAGCTCATGGCCTGCTCCTTCGCATGCGCCGGCCGAAGCCGTTGGGGTGGTCCCACTGCGGTGTGAGATCCTTGTTGGATTCAATGAAATTACGGATCATTGAAAAAGTCAACGATTGTTTTTTACCAGTACCGGAGTTGTGATGGCCACCTTGGGCACAGATGTTCAGACCCCGCGCCTTGCGGCCGCCAGGATCGGCAGTGATGTGGGCCTGCTGCTGGCCAAGCTGCATGCCGCGGGCTCGGTCCTGAACAACAAGGCTCTGGCGGACTTTGGCCTGCGCGAGCGCTCCTTCTCCGTCCTGACGTTGGCGTGCAGCGGGCTGGAGCCGACGCAGCGGGAACTGGCTGATTTCCTCAGCCTGGACCCCAGCCAGGTGGTGACGCTGGTGGACGACCTGGAACGGCGCGGGCTGGTGGAGCGGGCGCAGGGGAAGCACGACCGGCGCGCCAAGATCATCGTTTCCACCGCCGAGGGGCGGAAGATGCACACCAAAGCCCGCGCGGCCCTGGACGCAGCTGAAATCGAGCAGCTGGCCGGCCTTTCCGACGAGGAGTCGCAGGAGTTGAAGCGGCTGCTCCGCAAAGCGCTGTGGGGTGCGGCGGAGTAGGCAGCTCCGTGGGGCTCCCATAGGACTCCTCACGCGGTGACGGCGCTAGTGAAAGGGCAGGCTGGAGCCTTGAGGGAAAGACATGACCCCTCGTGCCGGCGTCATGGTGAACCACTCAGCGCCGTGCTCGGTCGCAAAAATGATGACTCTTTCAGCGGTATCGAGCGGATCGCCATCCGGGTAAGTCTCTCCTACAGTGCAGGTCGGGGGCATCGAGGAGATACGCAGGTTCCCATCTCCGGGGTCTCCTTTGAGAACCCGCTCTACTTCAATGAGGTGAGTGGTGGCTTTGGAACCGTAAATCGTGCTCTCGCCGGCCTGGCTTACAGACTTTCCGATGAGGACCACGGGGGCCTTGTCGTATTGGTCCTGAGGGGTCTCGAACCGAACCCAATCAACGCACGCTACCGGGCCGCCTTCTGTCACGGGGCTGCTGGCAAACCCAGGAGTTGGGCTCGCGGAGGTCGCCTTGGGTTCCCCAGTTCCCGGCCCACCCGCCACCTCATCGCCGCCACATGATGTGAGCAGCGCGGTGAGGAGTAAGGATGGAACCAGAAATCGCCATGACCGAATGCTTTTCATTGCGCTCCCTCATAAGTGGACGCTGATCGGAGCATATAGGGGTTTCCTTTTGAATGCACTGCATCTTTTCCATCGCCTCGGTGCCTCGAAACCCCTGCCCGGGCAACGCAAGGTTTGAGGCGATTTGATGTGTAGCGTTTAGGGCACCTTCACCGGGCATTTTTGCGGGCGGGTCTTACGGGAATTTTCGAGGACCGGGATGCCGCACTCCTCAAAGGAAATCATCTATGTCGCAGTGACCCGGCTGGGGACCGGCTTACGGGCAGTCTAGGATGGCTGCTGGACGATCACGACGTGGTCAAGTGGGATCATCGAAACCGGCATGGACTCCTATCGCCTTGCCCACACCATCGCCCAACAAACAGCCGGCTAACTGAGCCCGGTCTAAATGACCCGTCCCTGAGCGCGTGCAGGGGCGTCAGGGCCTAAGGGATTACAGGCCGTCAGAACCAATGCCAGACGTCCCTCATGAGCCAAACGAGGAAGGCGGCGAAGGCGAAGGGTGGGATCAAGTACAACACCCAGATACCGGGCGTTTGGCGCTTGGTCATGATTGCTTCCTTCCGCTACTAATCAGTCTACGGAGCTCACATCGCCAGCGCGGGGCCCTTTAAGGGTGAGGAGTGCCTCTCCGGAACCGATGCCCGGGGTTCCCGAACGCCTAGATAGCCGTCGTGAGGCGTGAGGGTCCCGTAGAGGGATCCTCCATCGGACGTTCTCTGAGCGCGGTTTTCCGTCGTGCACCTTCACAAAGGGATGGGTGGGTGGAATGCTGAGGGCACCTGCGTGGCCTGACGCGGTAGCGGACATTGGGGGAGCAAGAATGCGGCGGAGCCGACCAGGGTTGTGGTGGAACATGGTTCCTCTTCTGTTTGTTGGCGTGCTGCTGACATCTTGTGGTGAGGTGAGAACCGGGGTGCCGGAAACCGCTGTACCTGTGTCCGTCGAATCCCCTACGTCCGCCAGTGCGGTTCCTGGTTCTACGATCACTTCCCCGCCCCAATCATCCTGTGCGGCGTTCTTGCCGTCGGCCCCGTGCGCGAAATACCTGGGCATCTCGGGCACGGCGAATGGCGAAGACCTCCCCTGGGTAGCATCCGGGGGTGTTAGCGCGGAGCTGATGTCCGTAAACGGTGAACTTTGGCTGGCCGTGGTACCCAGATGCGCGCCCATGAGCGGTCCAGCGAAAATCACAGGTACCACGCTCACTGTCAGGGACATCGTGATCGGTGCGAGCGGGTGCACCGACAAGAACATGGGCGAGCAGCAGCAGTGGGTGCAGGACTTCCTGCAGCGGCCCATTGAACAGACCTTCAGCAACGGGACTCTCACCTGGAAGAGTGGAACTGACACACTCAACTTCAAGAGCGAGTAGGCAGGCTCTTTACGGAACGAGGGCGCTATTCTTCTACGCACAGCGGGCCAAGAGCTTTGGGCGAAGCGAAGGTAACGGTCTCATTTAACGATCCCCGTTACGGGAGAGCTCAATCCTGTGTCTCATATCCTCGCCCCGAATCCTCAAGGTTTCGAGACATAATCGATGTCGCGGAATGTGAATAGGAGTGTTGAGCAAACGGGCACTTGTGCACAGGAGTATCGCCCAGTTACGGATCACAACCCGTCTGCACAAACCCCGGAATTCGGCGGGACGTTGTGCAGCCAGCTTCTGAAAACGACAGGGACGCGTGGTTGTTGGCGCCGCCGGCGACTGTGGTAATCCCCGCAGGTTCGCCCAAGCGAAAGCCCCCTGTGCCCTAAGAGGCTCCCCCGCTCCCGGCGACGCAGGAAACCATGGCGGAAAGGTGCCACTGGTATGTGTCGTCTGGGAGTGTTTGAATACCCGGTCTGAGACTGGCTGGCAGGCTGGTGCTGTGACTTTGGACGGGCGTGGCCCTTGTGTCGTTTTGCCCTTCGGTTTTACCGCGAGGTGCGCTTGCAGGGATCTGCCCGCCCATCCAAAGTCCAGCATCGGTTCTGTCTACTGCGATGGCTTGATTAGAAGCCTGCCCAGCCTCCCTGGTTGTGGCCCATCCCAGACTTGCCTCGCCGTATTCCACTGATACCCGCCCTGATCTGAAGGAACTGCAGGAGGTACAAATGGCCGTCGTGGCGCAGTCTTATGACTTTGTTGTTGGCATTGATACACACTCGAGAACGCACACCTTGGCAATCATTTCCACGCTCACAGGTGCTGAGATCGCGAACGATACTTTCCCTTCAACAAACACGGGGATGAACCGGGCATTGCGCTGGATTTCTCGTCGCAGCACCGGCGATAACTCACGCGTACTGCTCTCCATGGAAGGAACCGGATCATATGGTGCGAAGTTTCGCCAGCTGGCGACGGAGTCGGACTATCGAGTCATCGAGGCACCTTTTCCCGAACGTCGAGTGGGTCGAAAAAGGGGAAAATCAGACAGTATCGACGCAGCCCGGGCGGCGAGGGCCGTCCTAGGAATCGAGACGGATGAGCTTCGGGAACCACGTGCCGGCCAACACCACATGGCATTACGTGTTCTCACCGTTGCCAGGACTTCAATGGTCCGCGAACGAACCGCGGCTATCAATTCGTTGATCGCGCTGCTGCGAGTCGTCGACCTAGGAATCGATCTCCGTAAGTCCCTGAATCCGAAAACGATCGGAACCGTTGCAGCCTGGAGGACACGGGACGAAGGTGTCGGCACCCGGGTAAGTCGTTCGGAAGCCACTCGTTTAGCCAAGCAAATCCTCGCGCTTGAAGACCAGCTCGAGCAGAACCGGGCCGATATGGCTCTGTTGGTCGAGCAGACCAACCAAGCACTCCTGGACATGCCAGGCGTCGGACCGATTAGCGCCGCAGCGATCCCCACGGCTTGGTCCCATCCAGGCCGCGTCCGCTCCGAGGCCGCACTGGCCGCGCTTGCCGGCACCTGCCCGATCCCAGCTTCATCAGGAGGAAAGACGAGATACCGGCTCAATCGCGGCGGAGACCGTCAACTGAACAAGGCCATCCACACCATCGCCATCGTGAGAATGCGCAGCCACCAAGACACCAGGGAGTACGTAATCCGACGGACGCGCGAAGGGCGGAACAAGAAGGAAATCATCCGCAGTCTGAAGCGGTACATCACTCGACAAATTTTTCGAACCCTCAGTGGGGCTCACGAGATTCCGGGTGGGCACGGAATACCAAGCCCTGCTTATTAGACGCTAAAAAGCAGAACTTGCGGTTTAGGGTTGCGAACTTCTGTTTGGCCATTCAGAGAGCCGCTACCATCGAGGCATGCCAGCTGAAATCCTCAAGCCGTCGCCTCTTGGAAGGTGGGAAAGAGTCCAAAGGGGATCGTACTGGTGGCTGCTCTTCACTGCCATTCTGGTTTCAAGCATTATCAATCGATCCCTTGGTTTCTGGCCCTCAATAGGACTGACTATCGCCGCGATGGCTGCCTGCACGTTCGTTGTTTATCGGCTGGCAGGCTCCGAGAGAGAAGCTCGTCTGATGCGGGACGTTGAACGAGGTCTCATCGAGTGCGCTGTTCGTTACCCCAACTCGATCCCTGGATCATTGAGCGATAGGTGGGAAAGGGGCCTCGCGGAAGTGAGGGACGGGAGAATCGCCTTCCGACCTTTGGGGGTCGATGCTTCCTCCCCCGGGCAGGTCCGGGAGTTTAGCCAGCTGTCCTCCATTCGCTTGCTTGGCCCGCCGTCCAAGAAGCCAGCGGAGCTTCCCCGTTCTTGGAAAATTGCTGCATGCGAAACCGACAAAGGAGCGTTGGAAGTGGCGGCCGGAGAGCCGGCCTTATCCCTGCTCGCTGACCAATCCGCACCAAATTCTGGCCGTCAGTAACACTCTTCTCTTGGCGGAGCCTGAACTTGACGAATATAGAAGCATCCCTGCTGAAAGAAAGTAGCCCGAAAAAAGGCCGTCGGCAGCAACACTGACTACGCTGCCGGTTGGGTGCTGGGAGTCGCGGGCAGTCGATTCGGCTAAGTATTGGGCAGGCTGGAGCTTCCTTGACTGGTGCCGGCTGTAGAGCCTTCCAGCACCACTTAACGGAAGCTGAATCGGCACCCTGGAACGTGCGCCAAAGGCAGCTACAAGAATGTCGTTTTCCCCGCGCCGCTTATCAGCACCATCACTGGCGGTGATCGTGGATTTCGATGCGCCTCAGAAACCGGCGGGGTTCGCCTTTGCTCCGATCGGTGCTCCAGAACTGATCGGTCGGCCAATCCGGAATGTGTACCAGCAATTTCCTGTCCCGAGTTATGTCTTCACCAATCGCCCATATTGAAGAGGGAAGCCAAGCGTTGCTGCCAAGAATTTCCATCTCAATGTTTCGGCCGTCGATATCGTCCATATCAACGTCGGCTGACTCAACGTCGAACTTGTATTCCTGGACCTTGCCCGGCATTCGATCCTCAGGACGATCGGGAAAACGGAATCGACTGTTGTTGATCCAAAGATTGAATCTTTCGCCGCTACCTGCGTCGTCGCCGCTCGGGATTGGGGGGAAACCTGGCCGGGTGATTAATCCTCCTTGTCCGCTCCCCGTTTTATGGATGACCCATAGGGTCTTGAGTGTCGCCATGAGATGACCTTCCCTCGGCTGCAGCTTCTTTTGCTGAAGGACTACAGATAGATCACAGTATGTTTTTTGCCCGCTTGGCTAGCAATAGCGTGATGCCCCCTATCTTTTCGGAGGGGCCTCCAGCCTTCTGTGATCGATAAATGGCGCGTAGAACCACCGCGGAGCGAGGCCCAGGTCTAGCCCCTCTATCTCGTATCCCTTGGGATTTGAGGCACTGAGGTTTCGAGACACATCGAGTCGGCTTATGCGATGGTCTGCTGTTCGTAAGGGGATCCTTCACCGGCCGCCCGTGGTGGTCAGCTCGGCGAGTCAGGCGGGTAGGTACGCGCAGTCGGGGTTTCGTCGGCTGACGGCTTTCTCCACCGCCGGACTTGGAAGACCAACCATGCGGTGCAGGCAATCGGCACTAGCGGGAAGACGGGCCGCCCGCTTAATGCAACTACGGCAAAGGCAATCCAAAGAACACCAGTGAGGACGCCCACGGAGATCAGTGACTTGCGTGTAACCGGATAGGAAGGCAGTTCAATACCTTCGGCGCGGAGCTGTCGGGCCTCCGAAGCTGCCGCCCTGATTAAGGGAACGAACACGGCAGCCAAAACGGCGGCTAGAAGCGCGGAGCGCCACGGTTCCGGAACGCCGAACGCCTCAAGGGCCGATCCCAGCAGTGATCCCAGCAGTGATCCCAGGATAATGAACCAAAAAATTGCCCAGCCGGCCAAACGCCTCCGCTTGGGCGGCATTCCCTCCAGGGAATCTGGTGGCCATGATTGCCACTCGTATCTGTTATCGCTCTTGCCTGCCCCCGTGGCCATGTCCACAGGATACGCCTGCGCTGTCTGCGGGGAGGGCGAGAGTGTGCACCGTTAAGATTCCTTCGCGGGGTCGTGCCCGTAAGCCGGTCCTCCACCGGCTTACATTCAGTCTTCCCGGTCATGGCGCCCTAAACGCTAAACTCAGCGTCATGCTTGTCGGCTACGCCCGCGTCTCCACCAACACCCAGGACCTGACCGCCCAGCGCGACGCTCTCACGGCCGCCGGCGTGGATCCAGACTTCATCTACGTCGATCACGGATTTAGCGGTACCCAACGCGAACGGCCCGGCCTTGGCAAAGCGCTCGCCGCCTGCCGCAACGGTGACACCCTTGTAGTGACCAAGCTTGATCGCCTGGCTCGGTCGCTGCCCGACGCCAGGGATATTGCGGACGAGCTTACCCGCAAAGGGGTTGCGCTCAACCTTGGCGGCAGCATCTACGACCCTAACGATCCAATAGGGAAGCTGCTATTTAATGTCCTGGGCATAATTGCCGAGTTCGAAGCAGATCTTATCCGCGCCAGGACGCGGGAGGGAATGGCAGTGGCAAAAGCCAAGGGCCGGCTCCGAGGGAAACAGCCAAAGCTCTCGAAGGCCCAGGAAGCGCACCTCGTTAGCCTTCACCAGGGCGGGACGTACACCACGACTGAGATTGCCGAAATATTCGGCATCGCTCGCTCTACGGTCTATCGTGCCATCCAAAGAGCAACGCCAACACCGCCGAGGTGACAAATAGCGCCGTAAAAAGCCTGCCATCAAATGCCAAACGTCACCGAGTGCTGAGTTATCCGCGGTAACGGGTGCACTTGCATCTTGACGACCGATGCATCAGCCCGTTTGGGCTTACCAGTCGTGGACGGTGCCGTCGACGAGGCGGTTGTAGGGCAGGTAGGCCTGCTGGTAGGGATAAGCGGCTGCGGCTTCTTCGTTGAATTCGACGCCGATGCCCGGCTTGTCGCCCGGGTGCAGGTACCCGTCGGTGAACGTCATGGACTGCTCGAAGACCTCATTGGTCTTATCCGAGTGCTGCATGTATTCCTGGATGCCGTAGTTATGGATCGCCAACCCCACATGCAGCTGGGCGGCGAAGCCCACCGGGGAAATGTCCGTCGGCCCGTGGAAGCCGGACTTGATCTGGTACTGCGCGGCGAAATCCATCACCTTCTTCAACGGACTGATCCCGCCGAAGTGCGTGGAGGCCGCCCGGACGTAATCGATCAACTGTTCCTTGATCAACGTCTGGAAGTCGTACACGGTGTTGAAGATCTCCCCGATCGCCAACGGCGTGGTGGTGTGCTGCCGGACCAGGCGCAACCCCTCCTGGTTCTCGGCCGGCGTGCAGTCCTCAAGCCAGAACAGGTCATATGGCTCCAGCGCCTTGCCCAGCTTCGCGGCCTGGATCGGTGTCATCCGGTGATGCCCGTCATGCAGCAACGGGATCTCCGGCCCAAACTCATTCCGCACCGCTTCAAACACGGTGGGCAGGTGGCGCAGGTACGCCCGGGTGTCCCAGTCCTCTTCCAGCGGGAACGCACCACGCCCGGCAGGCTCATAGTCGTACCGCTCCCCCGAGGCCTGCGCCTGCGCCGCCACCCCGTACACGGCCTTGATCCCGGGGACCGCCGTCTGGATCCGGATCGACTTGTACCCCAGCTCCAGGTGCTCCCGCACCGAATCAAACAACGACGGAATATCAGCCCCGGACGCGTGCCCGTACGCCCGCAACCCGTTCCGCGACGCACCGCCCAGCAACTGGTACACCGGCATCCCGGCAAGCTTGCCCTTGATATCCCACAACGCCATGTCCACCGCAGCGATCGCCGCCATCGTCACCGGACCCCGCCGCCAATACGCACTCCGGTACAGGAACTGCCACGTATCCTCGATCCGGTGCGGGTCCTTGCCAATCAGCAACTGCGCCACATGCTCCTTCAGGTACGCGGCAACAGCAAGCTCACGGCCATTCAGCGTGGCGTCCCCGATACCGGTCACGCCATCCTCCGTAGTGATCCGGAGGGTCACGAAGTTCCGGGACGGACTGGTCACAAACACATCGGCGGCAACGATCTTCATGGCTGGCTTTCGGGTAGGTGGGAAGTTTTTGGTGGGTGGGACAAAGGTGTCAGCGCTGGGTGCTGCCCCGGGCTGCGTCGAGCAGTGCAAGTTCCTCGCGGCGGGGCAGGCCCTCCCAGTCGCCGCGGGTGCTGACGGCGAAGGCGCCGGCCAGGATGCCGCGGTGCAGGCGTGCGGGGACGTCCTCGCCGTCGAGCAGGGCCGAAAGGTAGCCGGCGGTGAAGGCGTCCCCGGCCCCCACGGTGTCCACTGAGGTCACGGCGATGGCCTGTGCTTCGAGAAGGCCTTCAGCTGTGTGGACGGCCGCACCGGCCGCACCACGCTTCACCACCACTTCCCGGACCCCCAGCTCCAACAGGCAAGCGGCCGCACGGGACTCAGCTGCCATGGGCGCTGCCGGCCTGCTCCCCTCCCGGGGCGGGGCAACCAGGTTAAGCTCGTCGTCGGACGCGATGACGATGGTGGCGTGCCGCGCCAGCGGCCCAAGCACGGCCCTTGCCTGGTCCCGGGACCAGAGCTTGCTGCGGTAGTTCACATCCAAAGAGACTGCCACTCCTTCGGCCGCAGCCCGCTCCGCCGCGTACTCCACCGCATCCCGCGCTTCGGCACTGAGCGCCGGGGTGATGCCGGTCAGGTGCAGGATCCAGGCGCCGCCATCCAGGGCAACGGCAAGCTGGCTGCGCGAGATGGTGGATCCCGCCGATCCGGCCCGGTAGTAGAAGGCCCTGCTGAGGTCGGCGGTGCGCTGTTCCAGGAACATCACCCCGGTGCTCCGCTCCGGATGCACGCTGTGGTGCAGCTGCACGCCCTCGCCCCGCAGTTGCTTCACGATGAACTCGCCGTGGGGGTCCGCACCCACGGTCCCGGCCCAGGCAGCCGTGTGGCCAAGCCGTGCGACGCCAATGGCAACGTTCGATTCCGCCCCGGCCACCTGCATGTTCAGGGCGCCCCCGTTCGCCAGCGGGCCGGCGGACCGGAGCGAGACCATGGCCTCGCCGAAAGTCAGCAGGCCCACCGGTTGCGGGCCCGGCCTGGGCCCGGCCGCACCGGTTGCGGCACCAGCCGTCACGCCCGGGTCCCGTTTCCCTCACGGGCTGCGAACTCGGCAGCGAGGCCACGGAAACTGCGGGCACGGTCCCGCATTTCGGCGAGGTCTCCGCCGGAGGCTGCCGTGCCGAACAGCGGACCGCCCAGGCCAACGGCGATGGCGCCGGCCTCCCAGTAACCGGTGGCTTCGCTGAGGCCCACGCCGCCCACGGCGATGAAGGGGATGTCCGGGAAGGGGTCGCGGACGGCCTTCAGGTAGCCGGGCCCGCCGATGGATGCCGGGAAGAGTTTGACGGCAGTGGCGCCGCGTTCCATCGCTTCGTACGCCTCGCTGGGCGTCAGCGCCCCGGCCAGGACCGGGATGCCGGCGCTGGCCGCCTCACTGATGGAGGGGGCCAGGGAAGGAGTGACGATGAACTGGCTTCCCGCAGCGGTGACCTGTTCGACGTCGGCCTGGCTCAGCACGGTGCCGGCGCCCACGAAGCAGCCATCCGGGGCAGCCGCGCGGACTTCGCGGATGGCCTCCAGCGCGTTGGGCGTGGTGAGCGCGATCTCCACGTAACGGAAGCCTTCCTCCATCGCCGCCAGCGCAGCCTTGGCGGCAGCACCGCCGTCGTTCCCGCGGACGATGCCGACAAGCCGCGCCTGCCGGATGCCCGCCAACAGGGAGGCGGAAGTAAGGGCTGAATTTTCGGAATTCATGGGGTTCACCATTCTGCGAAGGATCCGTCGGGGTGGCGCCACACCGGGCCGCGCCAGGCATGCCCGCGTTTGTCCGCGGCCCGGACCACGGCCTCGTCGATTTCGACGCCCAGCCCGGGCCCGGTGAGCCGCTCGATATGGCCGTCAACGAACTTGAAGGGAGTTTTGTCCACCACGTAGTCAAGGACTTCGGCGCCCTGGTTGTAGTGGATGCCAATGCTTTGTTCCTGGATGAGGAAGTTGGGCGTCGCGAAGCCCACCTGGAGGCACGCGGCCAGCGCCAGGGGCCCCAGCGGGCAGTGCGGCGCCAGCTGGACTTCATAGACTTCGGCCAGGGCGGCAATTTTCCGGACCTCGGTGATGCCGCCGGCATGGGAGAGGTCGGGCTGCGCTACAGCAATGCCTGCCTGCAGTGCCGGCAGGAACTCCTGCCGGTTGTACAGCCGCTCCCCCGTGGACACCGGGGTGGTGGTGGAGGCGGTAAATTCGCGGAGCAGGTGGGTGTTCTCCGGTACCACGGGTTCTTCGAGGAAGAAGGGCCGGAACGGTTCCAGCAACGGGGCCACGCGCCTGGCATTGGCCAGGCTGAAGCGGCCGTGGAAGTCGACGGCGACATCCCGATGGTCGCCCAGGACCTGCCGGGCTGCGGCGACACGGCGGATGACGCCGTCGATCTCCGCCACCGAGGCGACCGGGCTCATCCGCCCGCTGGCATTCATTTTGACCGCGGTGAGGCCCACCTCCAGCTGGGCGCTGATCTGGTCCGCCACCTCGTTCGGCTCGTCGCCGCCCACCCAGCCGTACATCCGGATCCGGTCGCGGACGTGGCCGCCCAGGAGCTGGTGCACGGGGGTGTTGAAGTGCTTGCCCGCGATGTCCCAGAGGGCCTGGTCAAGGCCGGACACGGCACTGGCCAGGATGGGTCCGCCCCGGTAGAAGGAGCCCTTGGTCATGACCTGCCAGTGGTCTTCGATCCGGAGGGCGTCCCGTCCGATGAGCAGTTCCGAGAGTTGCCCGACGGCGGCGCGCACCGTTTCGCTGCGGCCCTCGCAGGTTGCCTCGCCCCACCCCACGATTCCGCTTTCGGTCTCGATCCGGACAAAGAGCCAGCGGGGTGGAACAAGGAATGTTTCGATCCGGCTGATGACGGTCACGCGGCGGTCCTAACCCTTGGTGGCGCCGGCGGTCAGGCCGGAGACGATGTACTTCTGCGTGAAGAGCGCAATGATCATGATGGGGATGGTGACAACGGTGGCAGCGGCCATCAGTCCGCCCCAGTCGATGCTGGCGTAGGAGACGAAGTCGAAGATGGCCACCGGCAGGGTCTTGGTCTTGGAGCCCGAGAGCACCAGGGCGAACATGAAGTTGTTCCAGGAGAAGATGAAGGACAGAATGCCTGCCGTGGCGATGCCGGCCACGGACAGGGGCAGTGTGATCCGGCGGAACGCGCCGATGGGGGTGAGCCCGTCCACCTCGGCCGATTCCTCCAGTTCCAGTGGCAGCGAGTCGAAGTAGCTCATCATGATGTACACGATCAGCGGGAGGGCCACGAACATGTGGCTGAGGATCAGCACTTCGAACTTTCCCACCATGCGCAGGTTGGAGAAGACGTAGTACCAGGGCACCAGGAGCGAGACGCCCGGAATGACGCGGGCCATCAGGACCACCAGCGCGGAGCGGTGCATGGTGAACCGGCTCATGGCGTAGGCGGCCGGGACGCCCAGGACGATGGACAGCGCGGTGGAGACGAAGGCCACCCAGAAGCTGTTGAAGATGAACACGAAGTAGTTGTTGCGCTGCAGCACATTGGCATAGTTCTCGAAGGTGGGCGAGAACAGTAGGGCCTTGCCGGTGTCGTAAATGTCCACGTTGGTCTTCAGCGACGCCAGGAGCATCCAGAACAGCGGCGCGAGCAGGAACAGCACCACGAGGATGAGGGCAACAACCCGGAAGACCTTGTAGGCGCGGGTGGCCAGGGGCTTGCGGCGGCGCCGCGTCCGCTGGGCGGCGGCAGTGGTGGAATCAGTCACGACGGTCATTTGCCTACCGCTTTCTTGCGCATGGTGAGCAGCCACATGGTGCCGATGATGATCATGAAGAACAGGATCAGCACCGCCGAGGAGAGCCCGTACTGGTTGTAGTCGAAGCTCAGTCCGTAGGCGTAGACGTTCAGCGTCTCCACTTCGTGGAACGAGCCGCCGCCCTTGCCCTTGGTGGCGTAGAGGATGTCGAAGGTTTTCAGGGCATCGATGCCGCGCAGCAGGATGGCCACGATCACGGTGGGCATCATGAGCGGCAGGGTGATGAAGAAGAACCGCTGGAAGGCGTTGGCGCCGTCCACACGGGCGGCCTCGTCCGGTTCATCGGAGAGCGAGGTCAGGCCGGCCAGGAGGATCAGGACCACCATGGGGGTCCACTGCCACACGTCCATGAAGATGGTGGTGCCCAGGGCGGTGTCCTGCCCGGACAGCCACGGCTGGGGCGGGATCCCCACCATGCCCAGGAGCTGGTTGGCGAAGCCGATGTTGGGATCGAAGATCAGCCGCCACATCATGCCGACCGCCACGGGGGTGGCCACCAGCGGCAGCAGGATGGCCACGCGTACCCACTTTTCACCGCGGAAGGGCCGCCACAGAAGCAGGGCCACGCACATACCCAGCACCACTTCGAAGGCCAGCGCGACGCCGGTGAAGGCCAGGGTGCGGCCTACAGCGGGCCAGAAACGTTCGGTGTCGCTGAGGACCGTGATGTAGTTCTGCAGCCCGATGAAATCCGTGGCGGCCCGGACGGAGCCCTGGGAGTCGGTGAGGCTGAGGTACACCGTCCAGGCCAGCGGAAAGACGATCAGGACGCCGACGAAGATCATTGCCGGGGCGGCGAAGAGCCATTTGCGGTGCCGGTTGGCCCAGGCGGAGAAGTGCCCCCCGGCACCGACGGGCCCACTGGGCCGGCGGGTGCCGGTGCTGCGGGGAGGGTTCAAAACAGACATGGTTCACCTAAAGAGTTGGGGGTGAAGTGGACCGGCGAAGCGTGCCGGTGAAGTGGGCCGCGCCGGGACGACTTTCGGGCCGTCCCGGCGCGGATGTTCGGGCACGGTGGGTGCCCGGCGTCCTACTTCTTTTCGCTGTCCAGGAACGTCTGGAAAGCAGTCTGGGCGTCATTGGCTGCAGCAGCGGCGTCCGCGCCGGTAATGGAGGCCACGATGGGGGCACCCACGATTTCGCGTGCCTTGCCCACGGTGACAACCTCGGGCCGGTCGTGGCCCACACCGTTCTTGGCGCTGGCGGAGATGGCCTCGGCGAGGTCCTTCGGGTAGGTGGAGGTGCCCTCAGGGTTGGACCAGACGGACGTGCGCGGACCCGGGACGCCTGCCTTCTGGGCTGCCAGGGTGCGTTCCTTGCTGGTTGCCCACTGGATGAACTTCCAGGCGTTGTCCGTGTTGCTGGAGTTCTGGTTTACGCCCAGGGCCCACGAGGGAATGTTGTACGGCTTGGAACCGGCGGGACCGGCGGGCAGCGCAGCGAACCCAACCTTGTCCGCCACCTTCGACTTGGCGGGGTCCGTGGCGTTCTTGTAGAGCGAATCGGCCTCGGTGTAGAAGGCAGCACCGCCCTGGGTGAAGATGGCCATTGCCTCCGGCCAGCTCATGTCCGTGCTGACGTTGGCGGGACCGTAGTTGCGGATCAGACCGCCGTAGTAGGCGTAGGCCTTCTTGGCGGCATCGGTGTTGACGGAGGCCTTGCCGCTGGAGTCCATGAAGTCGCCGCCGAAGCTGTACAGGAAGCTGGAGAACTGGGTCACTGCCGTGGACTTGCCGGTGCGGGCCACGAAACCAGCGGTGTCAGGGGAGGAAGCCTTGATGGCCTTGGCTGCCGCTTCCAGTTCTTCCATGGTCTTGGGAACCTGGAGCCCCGCGGCCTGCAGCAGGTCCTTGCGGTAGTAGAGGACTTCACGTTCGGTGATGATTGGAACACCAACCACCTTGCCCTCAACGGTGGTGGCCTTGACCGGGCCCTCCTGGTAGTCCTTCCAGTCCCAGCCCGAATCCGACGAGACGTTCTTGGTCAGGTCCGCCAGGTAGCCGTTCTTGGCGAATGCCTTGCCTTCCTGCAGAGGGCGGTACATCATGACGTCGATCTCGTCGCTGCCTGCGTTGAGCTTGACGTTGTACTGGTCCGAGAGCTGGTCCTCGCCGAGCTGGGTCAGCTCCACCTTGAGCCCGCTGGACTTCTCGAACTCCGGAATGGCGGCCTTGATGCCCTCGGTCCAGACGTGGTTTGCCAGGGTGACGCGGACGGTCCCCGACTCCTTCGCCTGGTCGCTGCCGCCTCCGCCGCCGCTGCAGGCGGTCAGCCCCAGCGACATTGCCGCGGCAACTGCCGCGTACTTCACAATTGAACGCCGCTTCATTACGACTCCCTTTGCCTTTTGGGCCCGCAGCTTCGCGGGCGGGTGACAGACGCCTCGTTACGTCTGTTGTGTTTAGTGAGCATAAACAAATAAGGCAGACATATACAAGACCTTGCCATCCCCCCATATGATTTATTCATGACCATCCCAAAGGCGGCGTTGTCCCCTGACCTGCACTCATCGCTGGTCGAGAACCTGGGGCTCGCCATTGCCGAGGGAACCCTGGCACCAAATTCAATCCTGCGGCTCGATGAGCTGGAGGCACAGCACAAGGTGTCCCGCTCCGTGATCCGCGAGGCTACCCGCGTCCTGTCCTCCATGGGCATGCTGGAATCACGCCGGCGCCTGGGCACGGTGATCCAGCCGGAGGCCAGCTGGAACCTCTATGACCCCCAGGTGATCCGGTGGCGGCTGGCATCGGCCAAGCGGCTGGAACAGCTGCGGGCACTGAACGAACTGCGCGGGGCCATTGAACCGCAGGCCGCCCGGCTTGCCGCCGAGCGCGCCTCGCTGGACCAGGCCAGCGACCTGGTTTCCATGGCCGCCCGGCTGTGGGCCGCCGGGCAGCGGGGGGACCAGGACGATTTCCTGCGCCTGGACATCGAGTTCCATGCCGCGGTCCTCAACGCCTCCGGCAACCTCATGTTTTCGCAGCTTCACAAACTCGTGGCGGAGGTGCTGGCGGGCCGGACCCAGCACGGCCTGATGCCCCACCTTCCGGACCATGAGGCGCTGCAGTTGCACGTGGACGTGGCCAGCGCCATCCAGCGCGGCCAGGCCGCCGCCGCGCACGCCGCCATGAGCCGGATCGTGGAACAGTCCACCGAGGAGATGGGCGACATCTGGTCCAGCAGCCATCAGGGCGCAGATGGCAGCCCGGCGGCCGGCGGCAGTGACACCGCAGCCGGCGGCGCGGCAGCCGCAGCACGCTGAAAAGCCGGGAGCTTTCTCCCGCATCCGGGTGTACCTTTTGGACATAGATCTTTTCGTGGAATCCCGCCCACAGATGTGCGGGTCTGTCCTGGGAGGTTTCGATGCGCAAGATTGCAAAGTTCCTGCTTCTGCCATTCCTGTTCTTCTTCGCCATCGCGGCTGCACAACCCGCGGCTGCGGCCACCTATCCCAAGAGCATGGCGGCGTTGGGCGACTCCATTTCCCGGGCCGCGGACGTCTGCTGCTGGTACGGCGACCATCCCGCCCAATCCTGGTCGACGGGGTCTGCGTCGTGGGACCCAATCCAAAGCCACTACGAACGGCTGCTCCCGCTGAAGCCAGCCATCAGCGGACATAATTTCAATGACTCCAAGAGCGGCGCGAAGGCGAGCGACATGCCGAACCAGGCGGCCTTGGCTGTGGCGCAGAGAGCTGAATACGTCACCATTCTGGTAGGTGCCAACGACCTGTGCACGTCCTCTGCATCGACTATGACCGACAAGGACAGTTTCGAGGCCTCCATAAAACAAACGCTGGCAACGTTGAACAAGATGAGTCCCAAGCCGCGCGTTTTCATGGCCAGCATCCCGAACATCAAGCAACTGTGGGAGGTGTTGCACACCAACCCGGCAGCCCAGTGGGTGTGGTCCAATGCGCACATCTGCCAGTCGATGCTGTCCAGCACCAACAGTGATACGGAGCGGGATAAGGTAGCTGCCCAGGAGGACACCTTCAATGGCATACTCGCGCAGGTGTGCGAGCAGGAGTACGCCCAGATTTGCCGTTGGGACCAGGGGGCGGTGAACAGCTACAAGTTCTCCACCAGCGACGTCAGCGTCCTGGACTACTTCCACCCCAGCCTTCAAGGACAGGCGAACCTCGCCGCCATCACGTGGGGCGCGTCCTACTGGGGCTGATAGGAGCCTCTGGAAGCTGGTCGATATGAAGCTACGGCCGCGCCCCTGACAGTTCCGCCGCCAGGAAATCCAGCGCAGGCCGACCTTCGGGCAGACCGGCCGTGTGGTTCAGATGGCCGTGCACCCCGCCTTCCGCTAGGAAATAGGACACCGGAACCCCTGCCCGCTCCAAAGCGGAGGCAAACAGCTCGGTTGAGCCGCGGGCGTCGTCGTACTCGCATGCCAGGAGAGCCGTGGGCGGAAGCCCGGCAGGGTCGGCGTAGCCGGGCATCGCGTAGGACGATGCCATGCTGACCGGGCCGCCCACGTAGTTCTCCGCCGTGCGGATGCAGTCCTCCACCGTGAACCGCAGGTGCCTGGGCAGCCCGGCCATGACCTCAGGATCCAGTCCCCCGGCGGGCGGCGGAAGTTCCGCGTGCAGGAAGGGGTAGGCCAGCAGGAGCTTTGCGGGCGGCGGCTTCCCGGCGTCTACCAGGTAGAGCGCGGCGCCCACGGCCAGGTTGCCGCCGGCACCGGCGCCGCCCAGGCAGAGCAGGTCCGGGTCCAGTCCCAGGGATTCGGCGTTCGTCCGGGCCCAGAACCACCCGGCCAACGCGTCGTCGTGCGGGATGGGGAAGGACACGCCGTCGCGGGCCAGCCGGTAGTCCACGGACAGCACCGGTGTGCCCCGGCTGGCGAGCACCCGTGCCAGGTAATCCGACTCCGGAATATCCACGCTGCCGCTGACGAATCCGCCCCCGTGCAGCCACACCAGGGCAGGGCTGTCCGTGCCCGCCGGTTCGCCGTAGATCCGGATGCCCACTGGCCCGTGCCGCCCGTCGGCGGTCACGGCGCGGATGGGGACATCCGGGCCCGGCGAGCGGACGGCGTCCGGGTTCAGGAACTGCGGGCCTTCCGGACTGGCCAGGTATTCAGCGAAACCGGCGGCGGTCTCCCCCTGGGCGTTCCGGGAGAGTCCGGCGGACTCCGCGGCTGATTCTGTCCGGGATGTCATGGTGTTCCCAGCTTCCGTGAGAAGTAGTCGACGGCGGCGGCCAGGATGGTGTCCAGCTGGTCCTCGGCGCCGAAGAAGCAGTGGTCGCCGCCCTTGATGGTCACCACCTCATGTTCCACGTTGGCCTTGGCGAGCGCGGCGGCCAGGAGGTCGGTCTGCGAGTGCGGGACCAGGCCATCCGAATCGCCGTGGACCAGGAGGAACGGTGCGGCGTCAGCGGTCACGTAGCTGACGGGACTGGCCGCGGCCAGCAGTTCGGGATCATCCGAGCCGCCCACCAGCATGTTCTCCGGCTGCAATGACCTTCCGGGCGGGACAGCGGCCGTCAGCGCCGGGGGGAAGAGCCCGTCGGGGGTGCTGATGGGGGGAATGTCCACGAGGGAGGACACGCCGTAGAAGTCGACGACGGCGCTGACGCTGCTTGGGTGCCCCTGCGCACCGAGTCCGCCTTCCAGGTCGCCGCGGCTGCCGGTGAGGCCCAGGAGCGCCGCCAGGTGGCCGCCGGCGGATTCGCCCCAGGCGCCAAACCGGTCCGGATCGATGTTGAGGTGGCCGGCGAATTCCCGGAGGTAGCGGACCGCGGCCTTGAGGTCGTGGAGCTGTGCCGGGAACGGGGCTTCCAGCGAGTGCCGGTAGTCCGCCGTGGCGCAGGCAATACCGGCCTCGTTGAGCAGCCGGAACACTGATTCGGGCGCGAAGGTGGGCGGCAGCTCCCGGCGGTCCCCCAGCTGGAACGCTCCGCCGTGCACCCAGAGGACCAGCGGCGTGGGAGCGGCAGCGTTGCGGGGCAGCCAGATGTCCATCTTCAGCGGCCGGAACCCGATGGCCCTGGCGTACGTGACCTCACGGTAAACCGATGAGACGTCCGAGGCGTGCTCAGGGGCCTCCGGCGCATCGAAGACGGGGAACGGCGGAACCTCCCTGTCTCCGGGCCGGGAAATTTCAGGGCGCGACGGGTCCATTACGTCGGTAGCGTTGTCCACTGTCATAGTGTGCTCCTCATCAGTTCAGGTTGTGCGGTGTCCCGGCCGGTTGCGGCAAGGAAAGTATGGTGTCCGGGCCCGACGACGGCGGCCGGTTCGCCGGGCAGCCTTACCTCCGCGGTGGTGCCGGAGGGGATGGTGGCCCTGAGCGTCAGCACGCCGTCGTCCGTCCCCCACTCCACCCCGGTCAGGCCGAGCGGACCCTGGTGCCTTGTGGACGCGGACGTCAGGCCGGCGCCGGGGCGCGGTTCGATGATGATGCGCTCCCAGCCGGCGCTGCCGGGAGCCTGCCGCAGTCCCGCCGTGTAGCGGTGCAGGAAGGAGACCACGGCGCCCTTGCTGTAGTGGTTGAGCGACTGGTGCGCAATGCCGTTGGCATCGATGCCGTTCCACAGCTCCCACATGGTGGTGGCGCCCCGGTCCACCATGGTGAGCCATGACGGTTCGGAGTCCTGCATCAGGAGTTCGTAGGCGAGGTTCAGTTCTCCGTTGTCGGCCAGGACCGGGAGCAGGTAGGGCGTGGCCAGGAACCCGGTGCCGAGGTGAGTGCCGGCGTCGCGGATCAGGTCTGCCAGCTGCGCGGTGACGGTGGGCCGGTGCCCGGGGCTGACGAGGCCGAACGCCAGGGCACGGACGCAGTTGGCCTGGGTGGCATGGGTGACGCGGCCGAAGGCATCAAGGTATTCCGTCTCCCACGCGTCCCGGATCCGGCGTGAAAGCTCTGCCAGCTCCGCGGCCTCTGCGGACAGGCCCAGGACACGGGCGATGCGTGCCATCAGGTCCGTGGTGTGCCGGTAGTAGGCGGTGGCCACGATTCCGTGGTCGGCGCTGCGGGCGGCGAAGAGGTCAGGTTCCGGCCCGCCCGGTTCCATCCATTCGCCAAAGTGAAAGCCGGTGTCCCAGAGGTACTGCTCGTGGGGTGCGGGGGCAGTGCGTGCGTGGGCCCGGGCGGCATGCCGCTGTGTTTCGGCGCTGGTGCGGACAAAGCGCAGCCAGCGCTGCATGGCCTCCCAGTTCTCGGCGAGGATCGCGGCGTCACCGGAAGCGAGGTAAACCTCCCACGGCACCATCACGATCGCGTCGCCCCAGCCGGCGGACCCGTTGGTGAAGCCCATGAACTCAGTTGAGGTGACAGCAGGCCCGGGCGACGGCGAGATGTTGGTGATTGTTCCGTTGTCCCACTGGTCGGCACGCACGTCGCGCAGCCACTTCCGGGAAAAGCCGGTGACGTCGTAGAGGTAGGCGGCGGTGGGGACGAACAGTTGCCAGTCACCGGTCCAGCCGGCCTTTTCGCGCTGCGGGCAGTCGGTGGGGACTTCGCAGGAGTTACCCAGGAAGCTCCGTTCCACGATGTTGTGGAGCCTGTTCAGCCGTTCATCGCTGCAGCTGAAGGTACCGATTCGCTCCAGGTCGGTCCGGACCAGGCAGCCGGTGATGTCCGCCGGCTGCAGGTCCTCCCGCAGGCCCTGGATGGAGACGAACTGGAATCCGTGGGAGGTGTGCCGGGGTTCAAAGACTTCGCCCTCGGCCCCGGAGGAGATGACGGTGTCCACCTGGCCCGCGTCACGGAAGGCACCGGGCGTCCGGAAATCGAGGGGGCGCAGGTGGTCCCGGGTGACGTCGCCGTCGTCGCCGAGCGATTCGCCGTATTCCAGGGTGACGGTCTCGCCCGGCAGCCCGAGCCTGGTGAGCCGGACCCAGCCGTGGATGTTCCGGCCGAAGTCCACCACCTGGCTGCCGTTGGCCAGCCGCGTGATGGACACCGGGGCAAGCTCCTGCGTCACCCGGGTGGGCGGCGCGAGGGGTCCGGCCAGTGCGTCGAAGCTGCCGGGACGGACGACGGCGGGACGCAGCTTTGGTGCGCGGGCACCAGTGCCGCCGGCGCCCGGGTGGGGCGGGCCGCCGTCGTCGGCCTTCCTGAAATCGACGCGCTGGCCGGCCATCAGGTCGGCGCTGAGGACCTCCGTGGCGGACACCAGCCACGAGCTGTCGGTGCCGATGACCTGCCTGCCGGCAGCGGACTCAAGCTCGAGCTGCACCAGGAGGGCTGTGTGCGTTCCGTACATGTCGGCGTCGCGCGTGTACCCGAAGGCGCCGCGGTACCAGCCGTCGGTGAGCACGGCGCGGATGGTGTTGCTGCCTTCGCGGAGCAGCGTGGTGACGTCGTGGGCCTGGACCTGGAGCGTGGTGTTGTGGCTGGTGGAGCCGGGGGTGAGCTGCTGGTCGCCCAAGCGGTGGCCGTTGATGAAGAGCTCGTAAATGCCGTGGGCCGTGGCGTAGGCGCGGGCGTTGTGCGGGGCGGCCGGGAGCGTGACGGTCTTGGTGAGGGCGTACCCGGGCCGCTCCCCCGGCGCAGGAACTTCTGGTTCCTCAGGGCCGATCCACTGCGCTGTCCAGTCCGCCGCATGCAGCAGGCCCAGCTCCACGGGCATGGTTTCGGACCAATCGCTGGTTGTTTCGGTGCCGTGTTCGTCGGTGTTCCAGGTGCGGACGCGCCACTCGAACCGGTCCCTCGAGCGGAGCGCCGGACCGCTGTACGGGATGCCGCTGCAGGCACCCGACTCGACCCTGCCGGTGTCCCAGCCGTTGCCCGCGGTGATGAGGTAGGCCGTCTGGCCGGTGGTCCCGGCGGGCGGCGTCCAGCTGAGGCGCGGCACGGTGATGGTCAGTCCCATTGCCTCGGACAGGTGCTCGGCCCGAAGCCGGGTGGGGGCGGTCATGCGGCGGGACTCCTGGAGTGCGGTTGCTGGGAGTTCCAGCTTCGTTCGCCGTCACTTCCCCTCCACAGGGTTCTTTCAATGGTTGGAATAGTATTGTGGTTCAGCTCACTGCCATTGCAGCTATCAACGGCGCTAGGAACTCCAGCCATGACTGTCACTCCGGAAACGGACACCCCGCCGGCCCGCGGAAAACGGCCCAAACAGGGCGAACCGGTCATTGACCGGGCGCTGAGCCTGCTGGCGGTTTTTTCCGACCGGCGCCGTGCACTGACCCTGTCCGAATTGGCGCGCTATGCGGACATGCCGGCGCCCACGGCGCTGCGGCTGATCGCTAGGCTGGTGGCCTGGGGTGCCCTGGAACGGCTCGACGACGGCCGGTACGTGGTGGGGGTCCGGCTGTGGGAGGTGGCGTCGCTGTCACCGCGCGGGCATGGGGTGCGGGAAATCGCGCTTCCCTACCTGGAGGACCTTTTCGAAGTCACCCGGCACCACGTCCTGCTGGCGGTGCGGGACAACGAGCAGGCCGTGTTGATCGAGCGGCTGTCCGCGAAGGACGCTACCGAGGTGGCGTACCGGGTGGGTGGACGGGCGCCGCTGCGGTCCACGGCCATCGGCCTGGTTCTTTTGGCCGGCGCGGACCAGCACTTCCAGGAAACCATCCTGAAGCGGCCGCCGGAAAACGAGCCGGGCGTGCCCGAGATGCCGGAAGGCCAGCTGCGCAGGACACTCTCGGATGTGCGGCGCACCGGCATCGCCATGATCCGCCGTACCGTCCCCTCCCGGACCGTCTCGGTGGCGTCCCCGATTTTCGATGCCCAGGGCTCCGTGGTGGCGTCGCTGTCCATCGTGGTTCCGGACGGCTCCACGCCCCCGAACGTGCTGGCCCCTGCAGTCCGCGCGGCCGCCCGCGCCGTCTCCCGGAACCTGGGGTACCAGGCTGCCGTCAGCGCTGACGCGCGGACCCACTCCCAGGGGTAGGGCGGGGTGGGGCGGGCAGGCTGCACGGCGGCGCTGAACGTGACCATCGAGGAGCAGGAGCAAGCCCTCAGTACTCGCCCTTGATTACAAAGTACGAGCCACGGATGGTGCCAGCCAGCTTGGATTTCTGCCGCGCGAATTTGAAGCTGGACGCCAGCTCCTCCGGAACGTCCATGCCGTCGGAGAGCTTGAACCCGACCGCCCGCTTGCCCCCGTCCTCCAGGGCGTACATGACGTTGATGGACAGCCCGGACTCGTAGAACACGTACGACATCCGCAGCCCGTCCACTTCGAAGGAGGACACCTCAAGGGGTTTGGAGGCAATTACCAGGCGGCGCTCCGTGGACAGGATGTTGTTCACGTATTCCACAACGTCCGGAGCGTCTCCGGCCGGAGTGACGGTGAAGTCATGGTCGTACTTGTTCTTGTAATAGCGCGCCTCGTTGGCGCGCAGCCCGGCCAACGCCTCCGCCACCGGTGACGATTCCAGGCCAACGGTGGACACGTTCTTGAAATCCACGGTGTACGGCATGAGTCCTCCTGGGAAAGGGTCTTTCGCCCATCCTCGCAGACCCGTGCCGGCAACCGCAGATTTTCCCCCGGCCTACGAGTCCGTGTGCCTGCCGGTGAGTCTGTCCAGGATCCGGTCCACCATGCCGACGCCTGGCCCCACGGTCTTGTGGAACAGCTCCGAATGCGGTGCACTCGGGTGCGGCCTGGTGGGCGCCAGCTTCTTGGCCCTCTCCACCTTTTCCCCGATGTCGACGAGTTTCTCACGGGGAATGTGAAGGCGGAGCTTGGGGAACTGTTCGGACTCCTCGTCATTGGCGTGGTGGCTCAGCTGTGCCTCAAGCTCGTTGACCAGCTCCATAAAGCCCGTCTCCGCAGGTTCCACCTTCTCCAGCCGCTTCATCAGCTCGACTATCTCCTGGTGCTCCTTCTTGTCATGTTCCACTTCGCCATGGCCGTCGGGCACATGGTCTTCAATGGCCGGGTAGACGTACATTTCCTCGGCAACGGCGTGGCGCATGACCTCCGCGATCAACGTGTCCGCCAGGTCCCTGCGCTGGGTCTCATCCGAGGTGCCCTTGATCTGTCCGATCAGCGCGATCATGTCCTGGTGGTCGATGGTCAGGATGTCCACGACGTCCACGTTTCCGGCGGAATTGGTATCACTCATGAGCTGGCACTCCTCCTGGGATGGCGGCTGTTCAAGGCGTAAGACGGTCAAACTACCACGCGGCAAACAGCGCGATCCAGAGGTAAAACCCCCTATGCCCCCGCCGGGATGGCCACGGCGGCAGAAGCACTGAAGCTGTGCGTGCCGCCCCCAACTGCGTGCCGCTCACCGTCCGGAAGGACGACGTCGGCCGCCACCCCGTCAGGGACAGTTGCCTCGAGCCGGAACGCGCCGCCGTCGTGCTTCCATTCCACGCGGACCTCACCGTGCGGTGTTTTCAAAGAGGTCCTGGCCCAGTCGATGCCAGCGCCTGGCTGCGGGGCGATGAGCACCCTGGCGTAGCCCGGTGCCAGCGGCCGGATGCCGCCGATGGCCTTGTGCATCCAGTCCGCCACAGCCCCCAGGGCATAGTGGTTGAAGCTGGTCATCTCGCCCGGGTTGATGGTGCCGTCCGGCAGCATCGAGTCCCACCGCTCCCAGACGGTGGTGGCGCCCATGGTCACGGGGTACAGCCAGGACGGGCAGCCTTCCTCCAGGAGCAGCCGGTAGGCATCGTCCACGTGCCCGGTGTCGGTGAGCGCGTGGGTGATGAACGGCGTTCCGGCGAACCCGGTGGACACGCGGTAGCCGTTGTCCCGGACCAGGTCCACCAAGCGGTTGCCGGCGAACTCACGCAGCTCCGGCGTGGCCAGGACGTCGAAGGCGATGGCCAGGGCGTAGACGGTGGTGCAGTCGCTGTGAATAGTGCCGTCGGCTGCCACGTAGTGCTCGGCAAAGGAAGCGCGCACCCGGGCGGCGAGCACCTCAAAGTAGGCTTCGTCGTCGTGCTTCCCCAGCAGGGCCGCAGCCTGTGCGGTGATCCGTGCGGTCCGGTACATGCAGGCCGTGGCCACTACGCCGGTGTCCGCCTTGGCCGCCCAGGGCTGGTCCGGCGCGGCGTCCGGGTCCAGCCAGTCGCCGAACTGGAAGCCTGAGTCCCACAGCCCGGTGGACGAAAGCAGCCCCTCCACACGGCGGGTATGCGAGGCCATCGAGTCGAACTGGTTCTGCAGCACGCCCAGGTCCCCGTAGGCCTCCCACAGCGCCCACGGCACCCACACCGAAGCCTCACTCCATAGCGCGGAGGACTCCGGCGCCGGGAATTCGGCCGGCTGGGGGCAGTACTTGAGGGCGTCGGGAACGGTGATGGGCACCAGGCCGTCCTGTGCCTCCTGTTCCGCGGCAAGGTCCAGCAGCCAGTCCTGCAGGAAGTCCTTGACGTCGTACAGGTAGGCGGCAGTGGGGGCGAACACGGCAATGTCGCCGGTCCAGCCGAGCCGCTCATCGCGCTGCGGGCAGTCGGTGGGCAGGTCCAGGAAGTTGCCCCGCAGCCCCCACACAATGTTGCGGTGCAGCTGGTTCACCAGGTCATTGGAGCATTCGAACGTGCCGGTGCGCTCCAGGTCGGAATGGACCACCACGGCTTCCAGGTCCTCCTCCGTGAGCTCCCCGGGCCAGCCGGTGATTTCGGCGTAGCGGAAGCCGTGGAACGTCTTGGTCGGTTCAAAGAAATCTTCCCCGCCGGAGAGGATGAACGTGTCCGCGGCCCTGGCCGACCGCAGGGGACGGACGCCCAGCTCGCCGTTTTCCAGGACCTCGGCGTGCCGCACGGTAATGGTGCTGCCGGCCGCACCCTGCACGGTGAACCGCAGCCAGCCCACCAGGTTCTGGCCGAAGTCCACCAGCGTCTTGCCGGAGGGTGAGGTGAAGATTTCCACGGGACGGACGACGCCGGCACGCACCACGGGCGGGCCAACGGGCTCAGCCAGGCGGCCGCCGTCGAACGCGAGCTCCCGGACGCCCGTCCAGTCAGCGTCGGCTGAAAAGCCGGGCTCCGCCCAGCCCTCCTGGCGGCGCCGGGCATCGATGGTCTGGCCGTCGTAGAGGTCGTTGAAGGTGGTGGCCGAGGGACCTGCTTGCCAGGTGGTATCGGAAGCGACGGACTGGACGTGCCCGTCGTCGAACTCGATGTCCAGCTGCCCAAAGAACCCCAGCTCGTTGCCGTACAGGTTGGCCATGCCGTGCCAGGCGAGCCGTCCGCGGTACCAGCCGTTGCCCAGTTCCACCCCGATCACCGTGGAAGGCCCCACCAGGGCGGTGACGTCGTAGCTGCGGTAGCGGAGCCGCCACTCGTAGGAGCTCCAGCCGGGGCTCAGCACGTCGTCACCCACCCGGGATCCGTTGACGAACGCCTCGTAGACACCGTACGCGGTGGCACGGAGCGTCGCCTTCACAACGCCGCCATGCCCCTCCTCAAGCGTGAACTCCTTCCGGAGCAGCGGGGCGCCGTCGAAGTCCTGCTCCGGCGAAATCATGGCGGCGAGCCAGGGGGTGGAAGTCATGGAAGGAGGGTTCCGTTCTGTAGGAAGGCTGGTAAGGCAGTTGGTGGCCGCTTGTCAGGCGTAGTGGCAGGCGACGTCGGCAACCCCAACCCGCCGCAGGGCGGGCCGCTCCGTGGCGCACAGTTCGGTGGCCAGGGGGCAGCGGAGCCGGAAGGGGCAGCCGCCGGGCCCGGGTACTGCAGCAGCGCCGGTGCGGACGCCCAGCGATTCGCGGGCTTCGCGGCGTTCCGCCTGTTCCGCCGGCCGGGGCACCGGGGATGCTGCCACGAGGGCTTGGGTGAAAGGGTGCTTCGGGTTTTCCGTGACCGCAGCGGCAGGTCCGCTTTCCATGACCTGGCCGCGGTAGAGCACCACCACGCGCTGGGCCAGGAACTGGACCACGGCGATGTCGTGGGCGATGAAGAGGTAGCTGAGGCCACGCTCGTCACGGAGGTCGGCCAGGAGATTGAGCACCTGGGCCTGGGTGGACAGGTCGAGGGCGCTGACGGCCTCGTCACAGACCACCAGCTGGGGGTCGCAGATCAGGGCGCGGGCCACGGAAATGCGCTGGCGCTGGCCCCCGGAGAACTGGCTGGGGTACCGGTCCACTGCCTCGCGCGGAAGCCCCACGCGTTCCAGCATGTCCCCGGCCCTGGTGCGCGCCTCCGCTGCGGACACCCCGCGGAGGCGCAGCGGCTCAGCCAGGGACGTGCCAACCGTGTTCCGCGGGTTCAGCGAGGAATTGGGGTCCTGGAAGACGGCCCGCAGTTCCCCGCCCAGGGCGCGGCGCTGGGCCGCGCCGGCGGAGGTGATGTCCTTGCCCTGGTAGGTGATGGTGCCGCCGGAGACCTTCTGCAGGCCAAGGATCGCCTTGCCGATGGTGGACTTTCCGGAACCGGACTCCCCCACCAGGCCCACCGTCTCACCGGGGGCAATGCTGAAGCTGACGAGGTCGACGGCGGCCGGTGCGGCGGCTGCCTTCCGGCCCCGGCCATAACGGACCACCAGGTCCTTGACCTCAAGGATGGGGGTGGTGGCGGAGGGCGGCGTGGAACCGCGGCGTTCGGTGACTGCGGTGCTCATGCCGGGTCCTTTTCAACGATGGTGTTCAGAGCGCGCAGGTTCTGCTTGGGATTGACCTGCAGGGTGCGGGAGGCAGGCACGTCCGTGGCCAGCCAGTCCATGCCCTCGACGGCCAGCTGGTCCGCCTTGACACACCGCACCAGCCCGTCGCCGGTGCCGGAGCGCAGCAGCGGGACGGGCTCCACGCAGGCGGAGCCGGCGAACTGGCAGCGGGCGGCGAAGCGGCAGCCGGTGGGCCAGTCCTTGGGCTGCGGCACCTGTCCGCTGATGGTGGCAAGCCGCTCGGGCATGTCGTCTGCATGGTTGGCGTGCGGGTCGGCCGCCAGGAGGGCCAGGGTGTAGGGGTGGCGGGGGTGGTCCAGGACGGCCTGGGTGCTGCCGTTCTCCACCACCTGGCCGGCGTACATCACGGCCACCTGGTCGCAGATGTCCGCCACCACGCCGAGGTCGTGGGTGACCATCACCACGGACATGCCGGTGTCCTTCACCAGGTTCCGAAGCAGGGACAGGATTTCGGCCTGGACCGTGACGTCCAGGGCGGTGGTGGGTTCGTCCGCGACGAGCAGGCGGGGCTGTCCGGAGAGCGCCAGGGCAATGGCCACGCGCTGGGCCATGCCGCCGCTGATCTGGTGCGGATAGGTCTTCAGGATCCGGGCGGCGTCCACGATGCCTACCTTTTCCAGCAGGCTGTGCGCTTCCTTGCGCGCCTCGGCCCGATTCAGGCCGCGGAGCCGGCGGATGGTGGCGGTGAGCTGGTAGCCCACGGTGAACATCGGGTCCAGGGCGCGCATGGGTTCCTGGCTGATCAGGGCGATCTCGCGGCCGCGGACAGCTTCCATGTCCCTGTCCGCCACCGCAGCCAGGTTCCTGCCGTTCCAGAGGATCTGCCCGGCGGTGACGCTGACGCCCGAGGGAAGCAGGCCCAACAGGGACAATGCGGTCATGGTCTTGCCGCAGCCGGACTCCCCCACCAGGCCCAGGACGGTGCCGGGCTGGACGTTGAAGGAGACATCGGTGACCAGGCGGACGCCGTTGCCAGTCCCTGAACTGTCGACGCCGACCGAGAGGTTGCGGACGCTGAGCGTTCCCTTCGCAGCGGTGTCGCCGGGCGTACCGTCCTGGGAGGCAGCAGCGGGCGCTGCGGCGGCGATGGCGGCAACAGCTTTGGCGCGCTGCCGGCGTGCGGCGGCGGAGGGCAGGTGCGGGGCCGCGGCGTTGGGTGCCTTGCCCAGGGCGTTGCCGATGGCGTTGGCGGACAGGACCGTCAGCGCCAACACGGCGCCGGTGGGCACCATCATCCAGGGGGCGTCGTAGACGTGCTGGGAGGCGCCCTGGATCATGCCGCCCCAGCTGGGCTGCGGGATGGGCGGCCCGAACCCGATGAACGCCAGGCCGGCCTGGATGAGCATGCCGACTGCGAAGATGAGCGCGGCCTGGACCACGATGGTGTTGGCCAGTCCGGGCAGGACGTGGCGGAGGCTGATCTGCAGCGGGCCGACGCCGTCAACCTTTGCCGCATCAACATAAAGCTGGGACTGCAGGGATTTGGCCTGGCCCAGGATCACGCGGTAGATGCCGGCGGACATCAGGATACCCAGGATGGCCATGACCACCGGAATGTTGGTACCCACGGCGTCGATGACCGCCAGGATGATCACCGTTCCCGGCAGGGACATCATGATTTCTGTGACCCTGCTGATCACGGCTTCGGTCCGTTCCCCGGCACCGGCGGCAAGCATGGCCAGGACGGTGCCGAGCCCGACGCCGACAATCACCGTGAGCATCGACGTCCCCAGGGTGCCGGCGGCGGCGGCGAAGATGCGGCTGAGGATGTCCCGGCCCAGTTCGTCGGTCCCCAGCCAGTGGGCAGCGGTGGGGCCGGAAAGGACCGCGGTAAAGTCCTGGTCCTCGGTCTTGAACGGCAGCCACAGCGGGGCGGTCAGTGATGCGATGACAATGGCCGCGAGCCAGATAAGCCCGGCCACGGCACCCGGCGAGGTCAGCAGCCGGTGCCGGGAGAACCTGGTGATGGCTGCCCTGCCGGCGTTGCGCGCGGGCGTTCCTGCCGGCGTCGTACTTCCTGCCTGGTCCGCGTCCGCGGGGGCCGGGGCAACTGTTGGGATCATGAGGCACGCAACTTCGGGTCGAGGAACTTGGTGGCCAGCTCCAGCACCAGGTTGACGGCAACCACCACCACGGTGGCGATCACCACCACGCCCTGGACGGCGGGGGCATCATGGGTGCTGACGGAGGTCTGGACGGCCTGGCCCAGGCCGGGCATCGCGAACAGCTGCTCCGCGATGACGGAGCCGCCGAACAGGCCAATGAACTGCAGGGCGATGCCGGCCACGATCGGCAGGCTGGCGTAGCGCAGGGCGTGGACGTAGAGGATCTTCCAGGTGGGGGTTGCCGTGGCCCGCAGCGTGCGGATGTGTTCCTGCTGCAGCGCTTCGAGCATGGAGGCCCGGGTCTGGCGGGCAATGAACGCCGCACCGCCCACCGCAAGGGTGATGACCGGCAGTGCCAGGGACAGGGCCCAGTCCTGCGGCGAGACCTCGAACGGCACATAGCCGGTGGCCGGGAAGACGGAGGACTGGACGGCAAACAGGAACACGAAGATGACGCCCACCCAGAACGCCGGCAGTGCAACGAGGAGGCCCACGAAGCCGCCGATTACCTGGTCCAGGAGACCGCCGCGAACGGCGGCGGTGACGCCCAGGGCGATGCCCAGGATGGCGCTGAGAACCGTGGCCCCCGCAGCGAGCGAGGCAGTGACGGGCAGGCGGCTGGCGAGGTCGGCGCTGACAGAGCGGCCATCGATGAGCGAGATCCCCAGGTCGCCCTGCACGGCCGAACCGAGCCAGGTGAAGAATTGGGTGAACAGCGGATCGTTCCAGCCCATCCGCTGGTTGACCTCGTCGATGGCTTCCTGGGAGGCGCCGGCGCCGAGGGAGACGGCCCCCGGGCTGCCCGGCATTGCGTGCACCAGCAGGAATGCCAGCACCGCAACCACCAGCACGGTGGCCAGCGCCATGAACAGGCGCTTAGTGATGAATAGTGCCATGGTGACCTCCATCGGTCAGGTACCGTCCCGGCGCCCCCCACCCTGTTTGGGAGGGCACGCCGGGACGGTGCGGGTGTTAGCTGGCCGGGGTGTAGGACGACAGGAGCGGGTAGGCGTTGGTGCCGGCGAACTTCACCTGGGCCACCTTCTTGGTGTTGTAGCCCTGGTTGGTCAGCGCCTCGTACAGCGGGATCATCCAGCCGGACTCCACCAGGCGGGTGTTCAGCTTGGTGGCGGCTGCCTTGACGGCGGCGTCATCCTTGGCGGCGGCCAGCTCGCCGGTGGCGGCGCTCAGCTGGTCATCGGTGGCCTTCTGGACGTTCGTGAAGCCGTTCAGGATGGCCCCGTACATCACGCCAACCGGGTTGTCCCAGTTCAGCGGCGCGTAGCCCAGTGGCGTAGTGGCGACGGCGGCGAACGCTTCGTCGGTGGAGGCGGCCATCTTGACGTTCATGGTGATGCCGACGGCGGCGAGGTCCTTCTGGACTGCCTGCAGGTCCGTCTGGGTCTGGGCCCCGGCGAGGATGGTGAAATCAAAACCGTTGGGGTAGCCGGCCTCGGCCAGCAGGCTCTTGGCTTTCTCCGGGTTGTAGGCGAACTTCGTTTCGAGGTCCTTGGTGAAGCCTGCCGAATCCTTGGGGAGGGCGTTCCAGGCGGCGATGTCACCCTTGTGCAGGGCGTCCACCAGGGCCTGGCGGTTGATGGCGTACTGGATCGCCTGGCGGACCTTTTCCTGCGCGAAGGCCGGGGCCGTCTTGCCGATCTTGTCGAAGGAGATCATGGTGTTGACGGTGCCGCCAATCCGGGAGACACCGACGCCCTTGGACTTGGCGAAGTCAACGGTGTTCGACGTCAGCATCGCGACGTCAGCCTGGCCGGAGACCAGCGCATTGGCACGTGCCTGGGGGTCCAGGACAACACTGAAGACCACCTTCTTGTAGGCGTACTTGGAAGCGTCCGGGCTCTTGTCGTTCTTGACCAGGACGTATTTGTTGCCCTTCACGGTGGAGGGATCAAGGGTGTAGGGTCCGGAGCCGTCGGGCGTGGCGGCCAAGGTTGAAGTGTCGGTGACGCCGTTCTTGCCCACGATCATGCCCGTGGTGGAGGCCAGGTTCTTCTCGAAGCCGGGCTGCGGCTTGGCGAAGGTCAGTGCCACCTGGGTGGGGCTGACCACGTCCACCGACGTGATCTCCTGCGCACCGCCCTTGGCTACGGCCGAGTAGGCGCTCAGGGCGGGGTCGGACCGGCGGTCCAGGTTGGCCTTGACCAGGTCGGCGTCGAGCTTGGAGCCGTCCGTGAATGCCACGCCGTCCTTCAGGGTCAGCGTCAGGACGGTGTTGTCAGCGTTGTAGCTGAACACCTTGGCCAGGCCGGGGCCGGCGGAGCCGTCCGGCTGCAGCGTCATCAGGCTGTCGTAGAGGCCCTCGAAGAACTGGCGCTGCGCTGCAGAGACGCGCAGCGGGTCGAAGCCGAAGGAGGCCGAGTCGCTGTCGATGGCGAGAGTCAGGCTGCTGGTGTCAGCCTTGGCGGCTGCCTGGCTGGACCCGCCGCCGCAGGCGGCCAGGGAACCCATCAGCAGGGCACCAGTCAGGACGGCAGCGCTGCCGCGTGCGGTGGTGGTCAGAAGTTTCATGTGGTGCGCCTTCGCATTCTTCTATGACTGCAACGGAAGAGTTTTTTGGGGCCGGAAGTGCCCGGCTCCCTTCAAGAATCGGCCGGGGCCGCCTGCACCAAACATGACAATGTCATTGATTGAAAAAGTATTGTGGCGGCGGTCACGCGGGCCGACAGGATGGATGCAGGGCAGCGAAGCCTGGGACGCCTCCATGCGTCCATCACGAAAGGAACCCCATGACCAACCCGTTCCCCCGCGACTTCCTCTGGGGCGTGGCCACTGCAGGCCACCAGGTGGAAGGCAACAACGTCAACAGCGATACCTGGTTCCTGGAGCACCTGCCCGGAACCATCTTCGCCGAGCCCTCCGGCGATGCCGTGGACCACTACCACCGCTACCGCGAGGACATCGCGCTGATCGCGGGGCTGGGCTTCACCAGTTACCGCTTCTCCATTGAGTGGGCCCGGATCGAGCCGGAAAGAGGCCACTTTTCGGTGGCGGAACTGGACCACTACAAGCGGGTGCTGGAGGCATGCCACGAACACGGCCTCACCCCGGTGGTCACCTTCCACCACTTCACCTCACCGCGCTGGCTGCTTCAGGCCGGTGGCTGGGAAGGCAAGGAGACCCCTGACCTCTTCGCCCGCTACTGCGATCAGGTGATGGCGCACGTGGGTGACCTGATCGGCGTCGCCTGTACCCTGAACGAGCCCAATCTTCCCTGGCTCCTTGAGTCGTTCGGCATCGGCGGGGAAGCACCGGAGAACCGCGGCTCGGTGCCCATGTGGGCTGCCGCCGCGGAACGCCTGGGCGTCGACGCCAGCACTGTTGCCCCGTTCCAGTTCTGCTCCACGGAGGCTGGCTTCCAGGTGAAGGTGGCCGCACACCGGGCTGCCACGGCAGCCATCAAGGCGCACCGCCCCGACCTTCAGGTGGGCTGGACCCTGGCAAATTCGGACATCCAGGCCATCGACGGCGGTGAGCAAATCGCGGACCGGGTGCGCCGCGACGTCAACGAACGCTTCCTCGAAGCGTCCCGCGGCGATGACTTCGTGGGCATCCAGACCTACGGGCGCACTGTGTACGGCCCGGACGGCCACGCGCCGGCGCCGGAGGGCGTGCCCACCAACCAGATGGGTGAGGAGATCTACCCCCAGGCCCTGGAAGCGACCATCCGCGAGGCACACCGGATCGCCGGCATCCCCGTCATGGTCACCGAAAACGGCCTTGCCACCGAGGATGACACCCAGCGGGTGGACTACCTGAAGGCAGCGGTCGACGGCGTTGCCTCCTGCCTTGCCGACGGCATCGACGTGCGGGGGTACATCGCCTGGACGGCGTTCGACAACTTCGAGTGGATCTTCGGTTACCGGCCCAAGTTCGGCCTGATCGCCGTCGACCGCTCCACCCTGGAGCGGACGCCGAAGGAGAGCGCACGCTGGCTGGGCAGCCTGGCACGGCAGCAGAGCCTGGCGGAAGCGCCGCAGCCTGCCTAGGTTCCGTTCAGTGGCCCGGACTTCCCTGCGGAGTCCGGGCCATAATTCTTCCCAAAAGACCTAATCGGCGGCAGGTTCGCGGATCACCAGCACCGGGCAGTGCGCGTGGTGGATGGTCTGGTGGGAGACAGAACCGAGCAGCATTCCGGTGAATCCGCCATGGCCGCGGGAACCGACTGCCACCAGGTCCGCGTCGCGGGAAGCTTCAATGAGTGCGGCCGCCGGGTTGCCCTCCACGATCTTTCCCGTGACGGGTACGCTCTGGTCCTTGATGCGTTCCAGCTCCGCCTCAAGGATGGCCTGCGCGTCCTTCTGGAAGATCTCGTAGTCCCAAGCGGTGCCGAGTGCATCACTGACGTAGGGGAAGCTCCATGCGGTCAACGCCTGGACGTCACCCTTGCGGAGCCGGGACTCCTCAATCGCCCAGTCCATGGCCGACCGGGACTGGTCGGAACCATCCACGCCCACCACGATCCTGAAGCTTCCGTTACCGGCCACGGTTTTCCTTTTCCTGGTGGACTATCTGACGTGGGCTAGCCTTGGCCTGTTGACGTCCCCTGCGCCGGCACCGCCACCGTGGAGTGCCCGGCTTTGGCGGCCTGGTGGGGATTTCCTGCTTCCCTGGCGCAATGGAGGCAACAGTAGATGCCGGCTTCGCTTTCAACAGGATGGCCCAGGATCCGGCAGCCGCAGTGCTCACATGCGGGAGCCATCATGTGGATGGCGCATTCGAAGCTGTCGAAGGTGCCGGACTGGTTTCCCATACTGACGGTAAACATGCGGCCCTCGCTGCTGCCGCAGACATCACATGTGCCCATGGTCTATGCCTCCTCTTGTCCTCGCCTGCTCCAGACACTTCAGTGGACCGCTTCCCGGAGTTTCCTGCCTAGGGGCGAAGGTCCCCCGGCAGGGATGCCTCAAATTCCCGCTCAAACTTCTCAATCTCTGCCCATCCACCGTGCCGGCCGCTCCGAACCGCAACCGTAGTACTGCAACCAAGGCAAGGATGAGCAATGGATGCCGTGGACCAGCAGGCCCTGACCGGTGCCGTCATCAAGGAGTACCGGCTGGACCTGGCACAACTGTGGCTGGAGTTCGCCGGGCTGGGCGGGGACGCCTCTGAACACGTCATCCGGGACTACTGTTCGGGCCAGGCCCACCTTTCAGCCAAGGAACGTGATGCGCTGGCGCAGGCTGTCAATGAACATTGCGCTGCGGAGGGCCTGCCGCTCCGGGCTCCCCTGAGCGGCTCTGCCCTTTCCGCGCGGCAGCCGGAACGGCACGACCCGAAGCAGAAGGACCCGGAGCGGAAAGATCCTCACTCGTCGAAGTAGGTGAAGGTGTCCGCGGCGCCGGCCACTGACGCGACAACGGCTGCCGCAACGTCCCGGAGTTTCATGTTCCTGGTGCTTGAGGCATCCCGCAGCAGCTTGAACGCCGTTGCCTGGCTGCAGCGGTTCTGCGCCATGATGGCCCCGGTTGCCAGGTCGATCACCGTGCGTGTCTGCATGGCGGCGCTCATGCCGTCCCTGGTCTCTTCCAGCTTCAGCATCCGCAGGGCAAGACCCAGGCCCTTGGAAGCCTGCCGGACGAACGCTTCGGCGGCATCGATGCCCTGGCTGCCAAAGGTGAGGGGCTGCGAGCAGTGGAACGTGAGGACGCCCTGCGAATCCCCCTCCAGCGACGCCGGGATGCTCAGCACCGAGCGGAAACCCTGCCGCTGGACGGCCTGGACGTATTCCGGCCAACGCTCTTCCCGCCGCAGGTCCGGAACCAGCACTGTCTTTGCCGTCCGCATGGCCGTGGTGCCCGGACCGTCGCCGAGTCTCAACTCCAGCTGCGACATCAGCGGTGCACTGCGGTTGCTGCCGGCGCTCGCCGCGGGTTTCTTGGGCCGCAGCACCACGATTTCACAGGAGCATACGTGCCCCTGGCCGCCAATCCGCGCCGCCGCGTAGGACGCCAGATCCTGGAGGAACGCCTCAACCTCGGGGTTCTGCAGGAATGACTCCTGGATGTGCAGGGCAACGTCTGCGAAATCCTCGTCTTCAGGGACGCCGGCGTTGAGCACGCGTCTTACCTCCCGGACATTAGTTAAAAGCCACACCACCGTGGCCGCCCACTGCCGAACGGTGATGCCAGCCTACCTGCGCGCGTGTCGTAACCTGTCAACCATGACGCGCCTCTCCACCCCGGACGGATCCGTCCGCGGCAGCTCCGTCGAGACTGACGGGACCACCATCGAGCGGTTCCTTGGCATCCCCTACGCGGAACCGCCGTCGGGAGCCAACCGCTTCCGGCCACCGGTGCCGGTGCTGCCCTGGACGGGCGTGCTCGATTGCACCGCCCCTGGCCCGGCGGCGCCCCAGAACCCCGAATCCCCTGCACCCCCCGGCTCCACGCCGCGCTCCTGGAGCGAAGAGGGCTGCCTCAACCTGAACGTCTGGACGCCCGGGACGGATGGGCCGGCCAGGCCGGTGATGGTATGGATCCATGGCGGCGCGTACCTGATGGGCGCCAACAGTGATGCAATGTACGACGGCGCCCGGCTCGCCGCTGCGGCGGGCGTGGTGCTGGTGTCCGTTAACTACCGCCTGGGCGCGCTGGGTTTCCTGCATTTGCCGGACCTGCTGGGGCCGGACTACGGGGACTCGTCCAACCTTGCCCTGCTGGACCAGCTGGAGGCACTGCGCTGGGTCCGCCGCAACATCGGCGCCTTCGGCGGCGACCCCCACAGCGTGACGATCTTCGGCGAGTCCGCCGGCGCCGCAGCCATCGGCACCCTGCTGGGCATGCCGTCGTCGGAAGGGCTCTTCCGCCGGGCCATCATGCAAAGCGGCACGGCCGAACGTTACCGCCGGCCGGAGGAATCGGCCCACGTCACCGCCGCATTCCTTGAATTGTGCGGTTTGGATGGCTCCTCCGCCAGGGAGCTGCTGACCCTGCCGGTGGAGCGGCTGCTGGAAGCCCAGGCCGCCCTGGAGAGGCGTGCTGCTGAGGAGTCGTTCGCAGTTCCGCTGCCGTTCCAGCCCACGGTGGGCACGCCGTCACTGCCGGTGCCACCGCTGGAAGCCGTCCGCAACGGGGTCAACCGCGGCGTGGACCTGCTGATCGGAACCAACCTGAACGAGGGTTCATTCGCCGTCGAGATGCGCCCGGACTCCGCGGCGGACCCGGAGTACCCGGACCGCGCCGCGGCCGTACTGTCCGGCGCCGGGGTCCCAGCTGAGGCTGCACCCGGTTACACAGAGGCGCTCACCACGCTGTTGGGCAGGGAACCGGCCGGCAAGGAGCTCTTGGAAGCGGCCATCGCCGATTCCCTCTACCGCCAGCCCAGCAACCGGCTCCTGGCCGCCCGCCAGGAGGCTGCCGGCGGAAGGAACTTCGCGTACCTGTTCACGTGGCGCAGCCCGGCGATGGGCGGGAAGCTGGGAGCCTGTCACGCGCTGGAGATCCCCTTCGTCTTCCGGCATCTGGATGCGCCTGAGGCCGCCTTCCTCACGCGGGGCAAGGCACCCCAGCCGCTCAGCTACGCCATGAGCCGGGCGTGGGCAGCGTTCGCAGGCACGGGAACGCCCGGCTCGGAACACCTCGCGTGGCCGGAGTACGGAACGCAGCGCACCACCATGGTGCTCGACGAAGAGCCCCGGCTGGAAGCCGACCCCCGGCAGGAGATCCGGGAGTTCTTCGCAGCAGCGGAAGTGCAGGCGGAAGCTTCGCTGCAAGAGAATTGAAAAGTTGGGAGTGCCGTGCCACGGCTGCATCCCTCACGCGTTGGCGGTTCCGGACCGGGGCCCGGGACCGCCAACGGAGCAAGCTGCTTCCGACGAGCCTTAGTTCGACGGGAAGTTGTATGAGGCGCCCGAGGCGTGGTTCGTTTCCGGCCAGCGGGACGTGACGACTTTGCCGCGGGTGTAGAAGGAGACGCCCTCAGGCCCGTAGATGTGCTTGTCCCCAAACAGCGAGGCCTTCCAGCCGCCGAAGGAGTAGTAGGCCACGGGCACAGGCAGGGGCACGTTGATGCCGATCATCCCCACGTCCACGGAGCGCTGGAACTTCCTTGCCGCTGCACCGGAGGACGTAAAGATGGCCGTGCCATTGCCGTAGGGGTTGGCGTTGATCAGCTTGATGCCTTCGTCCAGGTCTTCAACCCGGACCACCACCAGGACAGGGCCGAAGATCTCCTCCTTGTAGGCACTCATCTCCGTCTTCACATGGTCGATGACTGTGGGGCCGACCCAAAAACCGTCCTCGTGGCCGGGCACCACCAACTCGCGGCCGTCCACCACCATTGCGGCGCCGGCCTGTTCGGCTTCGGTGATGGTCCTGACGATGAAGTCGCGGGATTCGGGGCTGATGACCGGGCCCATATCGGCGTCGGCTTCGGTGCCGTTCCTGACCTTGACGTCCAAGGCCCGCTCTTCGACCTTCTTGACCAGGAGGTCTGCGGCGTCCCCGACGGCGACAGCGACTGAAATGGCCATGCAGCGCTGCCCTGCGGAACCGAACGCGGCCGCGGCCAGGTGGTCGGCAGCGTTGTCGAGGTCGGCGTCGGGCAGCACGATGGCGTGGTTCTTTGCCCCGCCGAGTGCCTGGACGCGCTTGCCGTGCTTGGTGGCAACTTCGGTGATGTACTTGGCTACCGGGGTGGAGCCGACGAAGGAGATGGCGTCCACGTCCGGGTGGGTCAGCAGTCCCGAAACCACTTCACGGTCGCCGTGCAGCACCTGGAAGACGCCGTCCGGCAATCCGGCGTCCTTCCACAGCTTCGCGAGCAGCATGGCAGCGGACGGTACCCGATGCGAGGGCTTGAGGATGAAGGCGTTGCCGGTGGCGATGGCCATCGGGGCCATCCACAGCGGCACCATCACCGGGAAATTGAACGGGGTGATGCCGGCAACCACGCCCACCGGCTCACGGAACGAAAAAACGTCAATACCGGTGGAAACCTGGTCCGAGTACTCCCCCTTAAGCAATTGCGGGATGCCGCAGGCAAACTCGATGACCTCCAGGCCCCGGCCGATTTCGCCCTTGGCGTCGTTAAGGACCTTGCCGTGTTCGGCTGTGATCAGTTGGGCGAGCTCTTCCACGTGCGCCGCCACGAGTTCGCGGAACTTGAACAGCACGGCTGTGCGCTTGGCCAGCGAAATGTCACCCCAGGACTCGGCAGCCTTCTTGGCGATTGCCACAGTCTTGTCCAGGTCTTCGCTGCTGGCCAGACGCAGCTCCGCGGTCACGGCACCCGTGGCGGGGTTGTGGACGGGCTTGGTGCCAGCGCCGCTGCCGGCGGTCTCGGTGCCGCTGATGAAGTGGTTGATGATGGTCATTACTGCTCCTGTAGTAGGTGGTGCTCCGCCGCATGTACTTCGTTGACAGGGCGGGGCAGGCCGGTGGCAAGTGATTCCTGGAGGGCAAGGCGGACGGCGAGGTTCTGTTCGGTCAGTTCCTTGTGGATCAGTTCCGGGCCGGAATTGCGGACCCAGGCGCTGAACCTTTCAATCTCCACCTTGAACTGGTCCTCGCCGATGTCGAACGATTCTGTCCGCCCATCGCGCAGGGAGACAGTGACGCGGGCTACCTCACCCGGGTCGGGGTCGAATGCCTTGTCGAGGGTGATCTGGCCTTTGGTGCCGATCACCTGGAAGGTGTGCGTGCGGGGGCCCTCGAAGCCGCAGTCCAGGGTTCCCAGGACATCGCCATAGTCCAGGATGGCCGCCATGGTGGTTTCCACCGGATCGGTCCGGCTTGTGCCTTTCGCGTAGACGGACTCCGGGGCGCGGCCCATGACCATGTTCATGATGTCCACGGCGTAGCAGCCGACATCGTTGAGGGCGCCTCCGTCCATGCCCGGCTGGAGCCGGGCCTCACCATCGGTCCGGTCCATGGCGAAGTGGAAACGTGCGTGCATGGAGACGAGGTCGCCGATCCGGCCGGAATCAATGAACTCCCGCACCTTCTGGTGCTGTGGATGGAAGCGGTACATGAACGCCTCCATGAGGGTCACCCCGTTGCGTTCGCACGCTTCCACCACCCGCCGGTAGTCGTGGCTGGTGGCGACGAGCGGCTTTTCGCAGAGGATGTCTTTTCCTGCTTCAGCCGCGGCAATAATCCAGTCTGCGTGCAGTGCGTTGGGAAACGGAAGGTACACGGCCTCGATGCCCGGGTCCGCCAAGAGCTCCTCGTGGGAACTGTAGGCTGCGGGGATGCCGAACTGCTCAGCGACTTCCGCGGCCTTGCCGTTCGGGCTGCTGATGGCCGACGCCACTGCATTCCTGGCCCTGCTCATCGAAGGCAGGAAGCGGTTTTGGGCGATCCTTGCCGTGGTCAGCACGCCCCAGCGGACAGCGCTCACCCGCCAATCTCCGCATCGAGCTTGCGCAGGAAAGCGACGGACTGGCGCACGTCCCGGACCGGTCCTTCGTCCGTGGGCTCGGTTTCCAGGATGGTGTCCTGTTCCATCGTGAACCAACCGGGGTACCCGGCGTCCAGCAGGTCCCGGACGATGCCCTCGATGCCGACGTCGCCCTGGCCCAACGGCACATACATTCCGGTCTTCACGCCGTCCGTGTAGGAGATTTCGCCAGCCTGGACGCGCCGTGCGACTGATGCCCGCACGTCCTTCAGGTGGGTGTGGCCGATGCGGGACGCGTAGTCGCGCACCAGCAATGCGGGGTTGGTGCCGCCGATCAGCAGGTGTCCGGTGTCCAGGCAAAGGTTGGCAGCGGTACCGTTCAAGACCCGGTCAACGTCCGAGGTGCTTTCAATCATGGTGCCGACGTGCGGGTGGACGACTGCCTGGATGCCCTTGTCCGCGGCGGCCTTGACCACAGCGTCAAGGTTCCTGCCGAACAGGTCCCAGCCTTCGGCGTCGAGCTCGTGGCGCTGGTCGTAACCGGCAACGCCGGTCTCAGCGGCGAGGACCATGATGCTGGCGCCCGCGGCTTCATAGGCATCCAGCTCCGCTGCGACAACGTCCAGGGGATTCTTGGACGGATCGTGCAGGATGACCGGGAAGAAACCGCCGATGGCCTGCAGGTTGTGCCGCTTCAGGACCTCGGCGCGCTGGTTGGCCTCTTCGGGAAGGAACCCGGCCGGTCCGAATTCGGTGGCGCTGATGCCCAGGGCGGTCATTTCGGACAGAACCTTGTCTGCCTCCAACTGGTAGCCCCACCCGGGGACTTCGCAGACGCCCCAGGAAATGGGTGCTGCGGCGAGGCGGCTGGTGATGGTGCTCAATCTGATCCTCCAAGTACGTTCTGGTCCCAGTCGATGACTGAGCCTGTGACTACACCGCTCCTGTCGGAGAGGAGAAAAACAATGAATTCGGCGATCTCGTCCACTTGTCCGAGCTTGCCCATCGGGACGGAGGCGTTGGCTTTCTCCAGCCAGTCATCCCCCGCACCGTGGAATTTCTTCTGGGTATCGGCTTCGCCGTCAGTGGCGGTCCAGCCGATGTCCAGGCCGTTGATGCGGATCTTGTCCCAGCGATGGGCGTGGGCGGCATTGCGGGTAACACCGGCCAGGCCCGCTTTAGCCGCCACGTACGGTGCCAGGTAGGGCTGGCCGCCAAGTTCGGCTATGGAAATGACGTTCAGGATGCTTCCAGGGACGCCCCGCTCGCGGAAGTGCCTGATGGTTTCGGCCATGATGAAGAACGGCGATTTCAGGTTGACTGCGATGTGGGCGTCGAAGAGCTCCGGGGTGGTGTCGAGCATGGTGCCCCGGGTGGTGAGGCCGGCCGCGTTGACTGCACAGTCCAGCTGGCCGAAGACGGAGACCGTCTCGAATACGGAATTGCGGGCCTGTTCAACGTCGGCAAGGTCGGTTTTGATGAACCGCGTCTCCACGCCGGAGGCTGTGATTTCGGCCGCGAGTTGTTCGCCCGCGTCCGCGTTCCTCCCAGTGATGGCGATGCCGGCAGCTCCCTCAGATGCCGCGCGCCGTGCGACTCCGGCGCCCAGCCCTTGTGTGCCGCCGCTGACGAGGAGCACTTTGTCCTTGAGGAGTGGCATTGCTACTCCTTTCCGACCTTGACCACACGCCCGGAGCGGGCTGATTCTTCTGCAGCGTTGGCCAGGACGAGGGCCTGCACTCCGTCGTCGAAGCCCGGGCTGCACGGGACTCCCGTCCGGATGGACTGCACAAAGTTGTCCAGTTCGGCCCGGTAAGCCTGGGCATAACGCTCGAGGAAGAAGTTCAGGTATGGATCGGCTTCTTCCGCGCCGGCTGCCGTGAACTTCCGGACACTGGTGGGGGTCAGGTTGCCTGCGGTCAGCATCCCTTCACTGCCGAAGGCTTCAAGCCGCTGGTCATGGCCGAAGGCACTGTGGCGGGAATTGATGATGGTGATCTGCTCCCCGCCGCTTCCCCGCAGGGTGATGACCACGGAATCGAAGTCGCCGGCCTCCTCGATGTAGTCGCAGAAGAGATTCGAGCCCGTCGCGGAAACCTCGATGATGTCGGGGACGAAAAACCTGGCCATGTCCAGGTCGTGGATGCTCTGGTCACGGAAGATGCCGCCGGAGGTTGCGATATAGCCGGCCGGCGCCGGGGCAGGATCGCGGCTGATGATGGTCAGCTGCTCCAGCTTGCCGATCTCCCCGGCCTGCACTCTGGCTTGGACAGAGGAGAAGTTGGGGTCGAACCTGCGGTTGAAACCGAGCATAAGGGGGGTGTGGCTGCCGCGGAGGCTCTCCCGGCATGAGAGGACCCGGTCGATGTCCAAATCGATCGGCTTCTCGCACAGGGTTGCCACACCGTGTGCCGCGGCCCGGGAAATCAGGTCAACGTGCGTGTTTGTGGGCGAACCGATGATGATGGCGTCGAGTCCGTCGATGGCGAAGACCTCATCTGCAGTGGCGACGGCCACGGCGCCAGTTCCGGCCGCAAGGGCTTGTGCGCCTTCGATGTAGGGGTCGGCGATGGCGGCCAGTTCCAGGTCCGGATTGGCCAGGATGTTGCGGGCGTGGACGTGGCCGATGCGGCCGGAACCGAACAGGGCAACCTTGAGGGGGCGGTCAGCGGACATTGGTGGGGGTCCTTTCTAGCGGGTTGCCCTGGAAAGCCTGGGCGTGGGTTGTTGCTTCATGGTTTACGTCGGCAGTTGCGCCGTCGGCAGTTGCGCCGTCGGTGGTTCCAATGCGGGCGGTCACGGCGCTGCCACCGCCAAGGGGGTACGGCCCGCGAGCACGTCAACGGCGCCCCGTGCGGCATCCCTGACGGTGTGGGCCATACCCTGCCGGGTAAAGCCCATCAGGTGAGGGGTCAGGACGACGTTTTCATGGTCGAAGAGCGGGTGATGGGACGGTGGTTCGGGGTCATAGACGTCCAAGCCGAGCCCGGAGAGTTGCCCTGACGTCAGTGCTTCGTGGGCTGCATCCAGGTCGATGAGGCCGCCCCGGCTGCAGTTGATGAGTACTGCCCCGGACTTCATGCCGGCAAGCCGGCCGGCATTCATGAGGTTCCGGTTTTCAGGCGTGAGCGGAACGTGCAGGGTGACGAAGTCGCTGCCGGCAAGGAGCTGTTCAACGCTTTCACAGCGGATCCCGGCAGGAACGTCGGCATAGGGATCGTAGGCCAGGACTTTCAGGTCGAAGGCTTCAGCGATGCGGGCCACGCGCCGGCCGATGCGTCCGTAGCCGATGATGCCAAGCGTGAACCCTTCCAGGTCTCCAACCCCGACGGCGGAGCGCTCCTCCCAGCGTCCGTCACGGACCAGCGCGGTCAGCGGAGCAAGTTTCTTGACCAGCGCAAGCAGGTGGGCGAACACACCTTCCGCCACCGAAGCAGTGTTGCTTCCGGGCGTGATGACCACAGGGATTCCACGGCGGTTGGCTTCAGCAACGTCCACCAGATCAGTTCCGACGCCGGTCCTGGCGATGACTTTGAGTGCCGGCATGCGGTCCAGCAGGTCCCGGTCCACCCGGTACGCTGCCCTGACGATTGCGGCGTCTGCTGTGGCCAGCTCTTCGTCGGTGGGGTCTTGGATGAGCCGCTGGTGCTCGGAGAGCAGCGGTTCAACCAGATCAGGTTCGACGCTGCCGAGGGCAACAAAGATTTGGGGTGTGGTTAAAGAAGCCATCGTCATCCTTGAAGATGTGGGGTCTGGGAACTGCGCCGGATGCGGCGCAGCGGCGAGGTGTTGCTACAGGGGTAAGCGGCTACAGGCCGAGGAGGCTTGAGGTGCGCACCACGAGGTGCGGGGTGATGGGATGGTGGACGAATCCGTTGCCTTCGCCATGGATGCGTTCCAGCAGGGTGTTGGCTCCAGTCACCCCGATTTTGGAGCTGTCCGGATCAACTGTGGTCAGTCCCAGGCGGGGCATCGCACCGAGCGCAATGTTGTCGTATCCGGTGATGGCTACTTCCATGCCCCGTTCATCCGCGGCTGTCATGGCACCGAAGGCGGCGAGGTCGTTGATGCAGGCCAGCGCTGTGGGGCGCTGATGCTTCGAACGCGACGAGCTAAGGGCCCGTTGAGCCGCGACATAGCCTGACTCCTGGAAGAAGTCGGTGTCAACCACACGGATATGGCGGTTAAGCCCATGCTCTTCCATGGCCGCCGAATACCCATCCACGCGTTCCCGGCCCACCGAGCCCCCAAGTCCGCCCAGGTGCACGATGTTCTCGTGCCCCTGGGCGATCAGGTGCTCAACAACCATGGCCATGCCATGGGCGTCGTCACTGCGGACGACGTCCGCGGTGTCGATATAATCCGGTCCACCACCGGCAAAGACCACTGCCCCACCGGAAACTGCACGGCTGAACGGTGCCTTGTCAGGCACAGTTCCCACCACCAGCAAGCCGGCCACGCGCAGGTCACGGAAGGCCTGGAGAATGGATTGGTCCACTCCCCTGTCAGCCGCCGTCACAGCGCTGAAGAGCACCGTGTGGCCTGCCCGTTCCAGGACGGTCCGGGCAGCATCGGCAACATCAAAGGCCCAGGGGTTGTGCATGTCACTGACCAGCACACCGATGGTTCCGCTGTCCCTGGTGGCCAGGGACCGGGCTGCCAGGTTCAGTTCGTAGCCCATCTCTTCCACGACCTTCAGCACCCGCTGGCGGCGTTCGTCGCTGACGCGCGGTGAGTCGCGGAGGACGAGGGAAACCAAGGACTTGGAAACGCCTGCACGTTCTGCAACGTCCACGATTGTTGGCCGCCGGGCGGATGGGGTTGCCATGGCTAGGCCCGAGCTGCCGTGGTGCCGTGGATTTCCTCGATCTTCTGCCACTGACCTGACAACGATGATGCTTCGGCTGCGCTGACAATGGCGGCAGCGGAAGCGGCGTCGTTGATGTTGGAGTTCTCCTGCACTCCTCCGGTGACGGCGACAAGGAACTTTTTGGCCTCAATGACCTTAAGGTCATCAAAGCCCATGCTGTTGCCGGGGCCAGGCTGGAAGTGGGAGTAATCTCCGTAGCGCGGGCTCGCGTTGACCGTGGTGTAGCCTTGCTCGTCGTTGTTCCGGCCCAGGCAGACTTTGAGTTCGTTCATGCGCTCGAAGTCCCACTTGAGTGAGCCTTCGGTTCCATAGACCTCGATCTCGTAGCCGCATTCGGGACCGACGGCGACGCGGGACGATTCGATGGTGCCGACGGCACCGGCTCCGATGGCGGACGGGCCGAAGCGAACCAGCGCCGCAGCGTAGTCCTCATTCTCGACCTCTCCCATTTCACCGTTCTCGATCACTGCGAAGTGTGTCCCGGATCCCATAGCCAGCTTGGGGCGCTGGGAGTAAACAGTGCTGGTCAGCGCGGTCACCTCGGCGATGGGCCCCACTACATACTGGCACAGGTCCGTAGCATGGCTGAACAGATCGGCCAGGACGCCCGTACCGGCAAGCTTCCGGTCGAAGCGCCAGGACAAGGCACCATTGGGTTCGGATGCATAGCCTGAGAAGAAGACGGCGCGGACGTTCGTGATGCGGCCCAACCGGCCCTCAGCAACCAGCTTCCGCGCGTGCTCCACTGCCGGTGCGTGGCGGTAGTTGTAGCCAATGGAAGTGACGACACCGGCCTCCAGGGCCGCTTCCTGCACGGCTGCCGTTTCCTCGTAGCCGCGTCCCACCGGCTTTTCGATCCAGAAGTGCTTGCCGGCCCTGGCTGCGGCGATGCCTATTTCGGCGTGCAGGAAGTTGGGGGCACAGATGGAGACGACGTCCACGTCCGGGTGGTTCAGGACGTCGTTGTAGTCGGTGGTGCCTTCCGCGAAGCCGAGAACGTTCCGGGCGTATTCCACTCGGCTCGGTTCTGTGTCTGCCGCGATGACGAGCCTGGTGGTCAGGCCCAGCTCGGGGTAGGCGTAAGGGACTGTCTGGTAAGCGCGGGAGTGGAGCTTTCCCATCCATCCGACGCTGATCAGGCCGACACCGACGGTGCGGGATTCTAGGCTCACGTTCATGCCTTTCTAGTTGGAATTCTTGTTAGTTGCGGGCGGCGTCGAAAGCGTCACGGAACGCCGCCGCCATGATGGTGGAATCCGAGCCGATGGCCACGAAACGGAAGCCCTGCCGGACGTACTTTGCTGCCGCCATGCCGTCCACTGCCAGGATGCCGGCCGCCTTGTGGTGCAGGTCCGCGGCCGCAACTACCCGCTGCAGCGCCTCCTGGAAGGCATTGCTGTCCAGTTGGAGCGGCACGCCCAGGGCGTAGGACAAGTCCAGCGGGCCGACGAAGAGGACGTCCACGCCGTCCTGGGCCGCGATCTCTTCCACGTGGTCCAGGGCATCGAGGGTTTCGATCTGGATGACTCCGACGGCGGCCTGCTGGTCCGCGGTCAGGGGCGCCCGGTCCATGCCCCAGCGGCACGAGCGGTTGTACGTTGCGACGCCCCGGTCGCCGTGCGGCGGGTACATCAGGTGGCGCACCGCGGTGCCCGCTTCCCCGACTGTGTTCAGGCGGGGCACCATGATGCCTGCTGCGCCCTGGTCAAGAGCACGTCCGATGCGGATCCGCTCGCCGGTTTCCACCCGGACGATGGTGGGAACGCCATAACTCCCGGCTGCAAGTACCCCGTCACGCAGGGCCTCTTCGCCGCCGGAGCCGTGCTCAAGGTCGATCAGGACCCAGTCAGCACCGGCCGCCGCGCATACTTCCGCGGCCGTTGCCGAGGCCATGCCCACAAAGGTCCCCACGGTGACCTCGCCTGCCGCCAACCGCTGACGCAGCCGGCCGCCGTCCAGCGGGCCGCCGTCGTGCTTTCCACCAACTGCTGGAGAGGCGCTCATCCGAACCACCGCTGGCGGCCGCGGGCCTGGTCGTAGTCGGCCCGGAGGTTCTGCACCCATTCCTGGCCCGAGATTTCAGCGGGCGCAACGTCCCACCAGACGTCGCCGCCGGGCAGGTCCACGTGGGGAACGGTGGGAACCACGATCACCACAGGCCCCTCGGTCTCGCGGGTGGAGGCCAGGGCTTCGCGGACTTCGGCCGCGGTGGTGGCGCGGATGGCCAGCGCGCCCAGGCCTTCGGCGATCTGCCGCAGGTCCACCTTGAGGTAATCGCCGTCCAGCCGTGCCTTGGGGGCGTCCTCTGCAGCGACACTGCCGCCCGCGGTGCGGTAACGGAATTCGTTGCCGAATTCTCGGCCCATGCGGTTCATCTGCAGGCGGTGGATGACCTGGTAACCGTGGTTCTCGGACACAACGATGGTGACGTTGAGGCCTTCCTGCGCGGCGGTGAGGATTTCGGTGGGGGCCATAAGGAATGTGCCATCGCCGATGAAGGTGACCACGCGGTTCTCGTTGTTGCCCTCGGCCAGGCGCACGCCCATGCCGGCGGCGATTTCGTAGCCCATGCAGGAGAAACCGAATTCAAGGTGGCAGTTGCGGTTGCCCGTCGCATCCCAGACCTTCTGCAGGTCACCGGGAGGCCCGCCGGCTGCGGCGATGATAGTGTCCCCGGAGCGCGCGTGTTCCTGCATGAGGCCGATGAGCTGGGGCTGGGTCAGGACTGCACCGGTGACGGGGGCGTCCGGGTGGTCTTCCGGGCGGTAAGCGGTGTCCGCGTCGAGCCACTGCGACCGGATGGGTGCCCACTTGGCCTTCTCCGTGTGGACGGTCTCCTGCCATTTTTCGCTGGTGCTGTGGCCTTCCAGGGCCTGGGCCAGTGCTTCCAGTCCCAGCCTGGCGTCGGCCAGGATGCCGGTGGCGCCCTGCTTGCGGGTGTCCGCGTCCACGATGTTCAGGGATGCGAAGCGCACCTCGGGGTTCTCGAAGATCGACTGGGATCCGGTGGCAAAGTCGGTGAGGCGGGTACCGACGCTCAGCACCAGGTCGGCCTGCTTGACCAAGGCATTGGAGGCGAAGTTGCCTTCCAGCCCGACGCCGCCCACCTGCCACCATTCGTCCTTGGTCACGGCGCCCTTGCCGCCGAAGGTTTCCACGACGGGGATTCCGAGCTGTCCGGCCAGGCCTTCAAGGGCTGCGTGGGCGTCCGAGTAGTGGATGCCGCCGCCGGCGATGATCACGGGACGCTTGGCGGAGCGGATGAGCCGGGCGACGTCCGCAACTTCCTCCAGGTCCGGAAGCGGCCGGCGGATCTTCCAGTCGCGGGGTTCAAAGAACTCCACCGGGAAGTCGTAGGCGTGGGACTGCACGTCCTGGGGCAGCGAGATGACCACGGCACCGGTATCGGTGGGGCTGGTGAGCACGCGCATGGCCTGCGGGAGTGCTGTCAGGAGCTGTTCCGGGCGGTTGATCCGGTCGAAGAAGCGCGACACAGGCCGGAACGCATCGTTGACGGTTGCGTCAGCCTCGGTGGGATGTTCCAGCTGCTGCAGCACCGGGCCTTGGTGGCGGGTGGCGTAGGTGTCGCCGGGCAGGAGCAGCAGCGGCAGCCGGTTCACCGTGGCCAGGCCGGCTGCGGTGACCAGGTTCAGTGCTCCCGGGCCGATGGAGGCCGTCACGGCGAGGACTGCCTGGCGGCGGCTTGCCTTGGCGTAGGCGGTGGAGATGTGGGCAAGGTACTGCTCGTGCCGGCCTTGGATGAACGGCATGTCGTCGGCGAGTTCGTCCAGTGCCTGTCCGAGGCCGGCGACGTTGCCATGGCCGAAAATCCCGAGCGCTGCGGGGATAAGGCGGCGGCGGGCGCCGTCGGCGAGGGAATACTGCACGGACAGGTACTTGACGACTGCCTGTGCGGTGGTGAGCCTGATGGTCTGGGATGGTGTGGTCATTGCCTTGTTTCCGGTTGTCATGGTTACCAGGGGCGTCCGTGCAGGACGATCGTCTTTTCCTCGGTCATTTCCTGTACAGCGGAGCGGACGCCTTCCTTGCCGATGCCGCTGCCTTTCAGGCCGCCGTAGGGCATGAGGTCCGCCCGCCAGAGCGGGGACCAGTTGATGTGGATATTGCCGGCGTCGATCTGCCGCATGGCTTGGACGGCGGCGGCGACGTCGCTGGTGAAGATGCCCGCGCCCAGTCCGTAATCGTTGTCGTTGGCCATCGCGATAGCCGATTCCATGTCCTGGGCTGAGGAGACTGCGACGGCGGGACCGAACAGTTCGTTTCGGCTCAGGTTCGACCTCGGGTCAACTCCGGCGACGACGGCGGGAGTCACTACCGCGCCGTCCCGGTCACCACCCGTGAGGACCCGGGCACCCGAATGGCGGGCCTCCGAAATGGAGGCATGAACGCGGGAGGCTTCACCTTCGGAGATCAGCGAGCCAAGGCGGGTGTCATCTTCCTTGGGGTTGCCCAGGGTGATCGCTTCGACCTTCGGAACCAGTGCGTCCAGGAAGTCAGCCTCCACGCGACGGTCCACGATGACCCGCTGCACGGAGATGCAAACCTGGCCAGCATTGATGAATCCACCCGCGGCAACCGCGGTTGAAGCCAGTTCGAGATCCGCATCCGGCAGGATGATCACGGGGCAGGAGGCGCCAAGTTCCAGGGACAGCTTCTTTACGCCGGCGATCGAGCTGATATGCGTCCCGGTACTGGTGGAGCCCGTGAAGGACACCTTCCGCACCCGCGGATCCGTCACCAGGACATCACCAAGGGTGCTGCCGGGCCCGGTGATCACGGACAGCGCCTCGGGCGGCAGGCCGGCGTCAACGAAGCACTGCGCCAGCTTCAGCGCCGTCAGCGGCGTGGTGCGGGCCGGTTTAAGTACGACGGCGTTACCGGCTGCCAGCGCGGGTGCGACCTTGTGCAACACCAGCAAGGCGGGGTAGTTGAAGGGTGTAATGGCAACAACGATTCCCACCGGTTGCCTCAGCGTGAACCCAATCTTGTCCAGGCCGGTGCCGGCATTGGCATCCAATGGGAGGGTGGAGCCGTACAGCTGGCTTCCTTCATGGGCTGCCAAGCGGATGATGTTGCCGGAACGGCTCGCCTCGCCCCTGGCTTCCGTAATGGGCTTACCGGTTTCGGCGCTAATTGCCTGGGCGATGTCCTCGGCCCGTTCATCGGCCAGTGCTGCTGCCCGGAGGAGGATGTCGACCCGCACGTGCGCGGGGGTGGTCCGTTGCAGGTGGGCTCCGATCTCGGCCCGGTCAAGGGCTTCCTGGGCGTCCTTGACCGTTGCCACCGGCACTGTGTCGATAGTCCGGCCGTCGAACGGCGAGCGGACTTCCTCGATCCGACCGTCGGCGGCGCCGCGCCAGTTTCCGGCAATTAGCATTTCCATGGTTGCTCCATCCAGGTTGTGAACGTTCGCGCTTAGTGGCGCTTCGTGTTGCTTTCGTGTGCCGTGTGGGCGACTTCGGCCACTTCGGTTTTGACCTCATTGAGGGCTTCTGCGTGACCGCCGAGCTGTTCGAGCTCGTGGGCGAGTTCGGCGAGTTCGGCGCCGCCGGCCATCTGGGCCGTCAGCTCGTCCAGGGTGATGTCCTTCTTGTCGTAGTAGCCGATCGACTTGCCGCGCTTGAGCAGCAGGAACCGGTCCCCGACGGGGAATGCGTGGTGCGGGTTGTGGGTGATGAAGATGACCCCGAGTCCACGGTCGCGGGCTTGCAGGATGTACCGCAGGACCACGCCGGACTGCTTCACGCCGAGGGCCGCCGTCGGCTCGTCCAGGATGAGGACCTTCGCGCCGAAGTACACCGCCCGGGCGATGGCCACGCACTGGCGCTCACCGCCGGAGAGCTGGCCGATGGGCTGTTCCACATCGCGCAGGTCGATGCCCATCTCGGCCAGTTCCTTGAGCGTGATGTCCTTCATCTTCTGGACGTCCATGCTCTTGAACGGGCCGAAGCCGGACGTGAGTTCCGAGCCGAGGAAGAAGTTCCGCCAGATCGGCATCAGCGGCACCACGGCGAGGTCCTGGTAGACGGTGGCGATTCCAGCGTCGAGGGCTTCGCGGGGACTGCTTAGTTTGCGTTCCTCGCCGCCGATCCTGAAGGAGCCTTCATCGTGCTGGTGCAGGCCGGCGATGATCTTGATCAGGGTGGACTTGCCCGCGCCGTTGTCACCCAGAACGCAGGTGACGCGGCCGTTGTCCACGGCCATGGTCACGTCACGCAGGGCGATGACGTTGCCGTAATGCTTGCCGATGGCTTCGAGCGAGAGCAGGTGCACCGGGGTGTGTGTCAGCGGATCCTTTTCATCCTTCAACAGGGTCTGCTGGTCAATTTGCTGTGCGTTCATGATGGCTACTTGCTTTCGGCTCGGCGCTTGACGATGAGGTTGACGATGGTGGCCAGCAGCAACATCAGTCCGAGGAAGAACTTGAACCAGTCCGGGTTCCATTGCGCGTAGACGATGCCCTTGTTGGCCATACCGAAGATGAACGCGCCGATCGCGCCACCGACTGCGGAACCGTAACCGCCGGTCAGTAGGCAGCCACCGATCACGGCCGCGATGATGTAAAGGAACTCATTGCCTACACCTTCACCGGACTGCACGGTGTTGAAAGCAAAGAGGTTATGCATGCCCAGGATCCAGCCGCAGAAACCGACAGCCATGAACAGGCCGATCTTGGTCTTGGTGACCGGTACACCCACAGCACGTGCGGCATTGGCGTCGCCGCCGGAAGCGAAGATCCAGTTACCGATCTGCGTGCGGAGCAGCACCCAGGAGGCTACGGCCACCATGGCGAGCCAAATGAAGACTGTGACGTTCACTTCAATGCCCGCGATGTTCACGCTCGAAGCGAAGATCGCCTTTGCTGCATCGAACCCGTCGATCTGAGATATGGAAGGGGTGGCCACAGCACCGCCGATCATGCGCGTCAGGCCCAGGTTCAGGCCCGCGAGCATCAGGAAGGTGGCAAGGGTAACGATGAAGCTGGGCAGCTTGGTCTTGACCAGGATCCAGCCATTGATAAACCCGATGCCAAGAGACACCAGCAGAGCGAAGAGGACTCCCACCCAGATGTTCATACCGAAGTACCAGCTGAACATGGAGGCGGACAGGGCGGAGGTGATGACTGCAACGCCTGTGGAGAGATCGAACTCGCCGCCAATCATCAACAGGGCGACGCCTACAGCCATGATTCCGATCGTTGAGCTTCCATAAAGGACGGTCGCCAGGGAGTTGGGCTGCAGGAAGACAGGGGCGATCGCGGAAAAGAAGATGAAGAGGACGACGGCTCCGACGAGGGCGCCGATCTCCGGGCGTACCAACAATTTCTGGATGTTGTTCCGGGTGCTGACGCGCTCATCGAGAGGCGCGGCGGTTAGGACAGCATTGGCCATGATGACTAAACTCCTTTGGCGTGGGATGCCGGGCCGGTACAGGGCGCCGGCATCCCTGCGGTTTTGGTGCCGGTTAGCGGATACCGGCCTGGGCGAACTTGGAAACGTCGCCTGCGTTGGTCTTATCCACCACAGCCGGACCCGTGTAGACCTGCTGGCCGCCGCCGACCTTGAAGCCGCCTACTTTGTTCAGCCAGATGGCGTCAACGCTGCCGTAGCCCTGGAGGTAGGGCTGCTGGTCAACGGTGAACGCGACGCTTCCGTCGGCGATGGCCTTGGCCAGATCGCCGTTGAGGTCGAACGAGGCAACCTTGATCTTGCTCCCGCTCTCCTTGACGGACTTCACGATGGTGAGCGTGAACGGTGCTCCAAGCCCGACGATCGCGTCGGCGTCAGGGGTGGATTGAAGTTTGGCGGTCACTGTCGATGACACAGAGGTCATGTCAGCACCGTTGACGTTGAGGATCTCAGTGCCAGGCACGTTTTCCTTGATACCCGCGCACCGGTTCTCCAGGCCTACGTGGCCCTGCTCCTGGATGACACAGATCGGGTGCTTGGCACCCTCGGCTGCCAAGCGTTTGCCGACCGTCACGCCTGCAAGCTTGTCGCTCTGGCCGAAGTGCGTGATCGCGCCCATCGCTTTGGACTCATCTTCGCCGGCGTTGAATGTGACGACGGGGATGCCCGCGTCGACGGCCTTCTTGACGACGTCCTTGAGGGCGTCCGGTTTGGCCAGGGTCACCAGGATGCCGTCGACCTTCTGGTCAATGGCCTGTTGCACGAGTTGCGCCTGGCGGCCGCCTTCAGCGTCACCGCTATACAGGAACTCGACGTTGTCCTTCTGCGCCGCGGTCTCGGCACCTTTACGCACGATGTCCCAGAACGTGTCCCCTGCCGCGGCATGGGTGATCATCGCTATCTTGATGCGCGCGGTAGTCGCCACCTGGCCGCCGCCTCCTGCGGCTGCGCCTGATGTATCAGTCTTTCCGCCGGTCGAGCATGCACCCAATGCCAGAAGCGGTACTACGGCCAGCGCCATTGCGCCCCGGCGCCAATTGAACTTCGCCACGTGAAATCTCCTTTGATGTCGCGTACTTCGACTGCCGCCCATGCCGCTATGCCCTCTGAAGGCAGGGCGGGAGAAGGGAAGAAATGTCGATTTGAACGGATGTGATCCACCTCGCATTGTGGAACGTTCCAACAATAGAACGGGGCTTGACCCGAAGTCAATAGACCGTTCCAATTGTCCTATGACTTCCCCGCACACACCTGAACTGATCGCCTCCTGTTGGACCAGCGCCGGCAACATTGCCCCCTTGAGCCACCCGGAAACCAGTCCGGTACCGATCGCCGAACGGCTTGCAGCCTTGGCCGTGACCGGCTGGTCAGGGTTCGGGCTCGCCCATGATGATCTCGCCGCGGCCAAGGACTCCATTGGCTTTCCCGCACTTCGTAAACTCATTGACCAGGCGGGATTCAACCACGTTGAAGTTGAGCTCCTCAGCAACTGGTGGGACGACTCCCGCCAGGACGAATGGAAGCCCCAGCTGGACCTGTTGCTCGAGGCAGCTGAGGCATTGGGTGCCAGTTTCATCAAGGTCGGGACAGCCATGGGCGACGGTCTGGACGACTACGGCCAGTTCGTGGAGCCGCTGCAGCGGCTCACCAAGGAAGCCGTCACCCGTGGAACCCGCATCGCTTTGGAACCCATGGCTTTCTCCATGGTCCGTTCCATCCCCCGGGCGGCTGATTTGATGCGGGCCGTGGATATGCCCGCGTGCGGCCTGGTGGTTGACTACTGGCACGTCTTCCGGCACGGGACGCCGCTGGAAGAACTGGCACAGAAGCTGACAGTTGACCAGGTCTTTGGCGTGGAACTCAATGACGCCGATACAGAGGTAAGAGGCACTCTCTTTGAGGACACGCGGGACCACCGGCGGCTCTGCGGGCAGGGTGACCAGGACGTCACCGGCTTCATCAGGGCCCTTCAAGGTCTTGGTTTCCAAGGCCCCTGGGGTGTCGAAATCCTGTCCGACGCCCACCGCGCACTTCCGGTGCGGGAAGCCCTGCAGGTGGCATACTCGACGGCCTTGACGTGCTTCCCGGCCTGACTCGGGCCCTCGGAACGTCAGGCGCTGGGGTCCGGGCCGCTGATAACGGCCCGGCCGCCAGACGGATGCACCTCCAGCGCGACTGGACGCCGCTCCTGGGCCAAGTGATCGAAGTCCGGAAGCATGCAGCCACGATCCGGGTGGGACGTGTTGACGGCGTCACTTCCGACGGCATGATCCTGTGGCTTGAGTCCCATGGCGCCGAGCCGCGCATGATGTATGAACGACACGAGGGGTTCACGGCCTGGATCGACTACAAATGGGAATCCGGCTTGCACAGGACAAGCTCCAGCTGACTTCGAGGCCGCGAAATCAGCGGTACGGCGTTTCTGGAACCCTCACAGTGTGCCCAAGCAGGGCGAAAGTTATTGCGACAGGATTACCTCCGAGGATAGGTACTACTTCGAAAGCCGAAGTAGAACCAGCCAGGAGAGACACCATGTACAACTTCCGGAAAATTGCGGCAGGCGCCACCCTGATCGGCGCGCTCGTCGGCGGCGGCGCCCTCACTGCCGCCGCGTTGCCGGCTAACGCCGCAACCACGACACCAACCGCCTCCAGCACCGCACCGGCGGGGGCCGGACACGGGAACGAAACGGCCCTCACCGGGGACACCGCCGATAAGGTCAAGGCCGCCATCCTGGCCGCCAACTCCGGCGCAACCATCGAGTCCATGACCACTGAAGACGACGGGTCCGCCGCCTACGAAGCCCACATCACCACCTCCGACGGCACCCGCACCACCGTCAAACTCGACACAAACTTCACCATCACCGCCACCGAAACCGGAGGCGGGCGCGGCGGCCACGGCCACCACGGGAGTGAGACCGACCTCACCGGCGACACCGCCGACAAGGTCAAGGCCGCCATCCTGGCCGCCAACTCCGGCGCCGCCATCGAGTCCATGACCACTGAAGACGACGGGTCCGCCGTCTACGAAGCCCACATCACCACCTCCGACGGCACCCGCACCACCGTCAAACTCGACACAAACTTCACCATCACCGCCACCGAAACCGGCGGCCCTGGCGGTCACTGAACGCGCCACCGCCTTGGGTGGACGCGATCGTGACGCGTCCACCCAAACACCCTCAAACATCCACCCCGCCGAGCGACTGCCGGATCACCCGTTCCAGGAGGACCCTCATGATCGCCTCGCGTCCGGCATCAAGGCACGGATTCCGGGTATGGCCGTGGCTGCAGCGGGCATTGTCCGTCATGGTGGCCGGCGCTGCCATCATCGCGGGCGTGCAGCTCGGCGTTAACGCCCCAGCCGTTTCACCCGTACAGCCGCCCTCCGCCTCCGTGCGGACAGCCCCCAACAACCCGCCTGTAATGGCCGCGCCGAATCAGCAGGAGCTGCCCGCGCCCGCCAAGGATAAGACAGACGGCGCCCGCAGACGTGGAGGCCGTTGAGGAATGGCATAAAACAAAAGACGACGGCGGCCAGGTGGCCGGCCCCGAAGAAACAAGCCAATGACACTCCCAGCTGACCGACGACGGGATGCACCAACATTTCCTGGTGCCCCCGAAGAGACTGTGGCGGAGAGTGTCTCACCGCCCGCCGTGCTCTGGCTGATCATGGCCGGCGCAGTCGGGGCCATGATGCTGGCCGGTATCAAAGCTCCCCAGCCGCTGCAGTTCAATATGCCCCTCCTGGCCCACACATCCGGGCTGCTTGCCGGGTACGGCGTAACAGTCATGGTGGCCCTGATGTCCCGCGCTCCCGCCCTGGAGCTGGGGGTCGGCGCGGACCGGCTGGCCCGGTGGCACAGCTTCGGCGGCAGGGCTGTTTTCTGCCTCATCCTCATCCATGGCGGCGCCGCCACTGCCTCTTGGGCTGCGGGACAACGGATCTCCTTATGGGCCGCCGCTACTGATGTCGTCGGCATGCCCGGCCTTCTCGCGGCCACCGCGGGAACGGTCATCTTCTTGGCTGTGGGGTTCATTTCCGCCCGGAGCGTCCGCCGCAAGCTCAGGTACGAAACCTGGCACGCCCTTCACCTTATGACCTACCTCGCGGTCGCCTTGTCTTTCTCCCACGAGCTCGCCGGCCCCGACCTGGCCGGACTCCCCCTCGTGCAAGTGGCATGGAGCCTGCTCTACACGTTCAGCTTCGGGCTGGTCCTGCGGTACAGGGTCCTGGCACCGCTCACGCAGCTGTGCCGCCACCGGCTGCGCGTTGATCACGTGATCAATGAAGGAGGTGGAGCGGCCAGCATCATCCTTCGCGGCCGCCACCTCCACGAACTCCGGGCCGAATCCGGACAGTTCTTCCGCTGGCGGTTCCTGACCGGAACCCTGTGGAGCTCATCCCACCCCTTCTCGCTCTCAGCCCCGCCCCACCACGGGTTCCTTCGGATAACGGTGAAGGCGGTCGGCGACGGCACCCGACTGATCCACGCCGTGCGGCCGGGCACAAGAGTCCTCGCCGCCGGCCCGTACGGCGCCATGACGAACGAGCGGCGCCAGGGACGGGGAGTCCTCCTGATCGGCGGCGGCGTCGGCATCACCCCCATGCGCGCCCTCTTCGAAACACTGCCAGTCCCCGGGCCAAGCCTGACCCTGCTCTACCGCGCATCCTCGCCGGAGGAGATAATCTTCCGCGACGAACTGGAGCACATCGCCCGGCGCCGGGGAGCGGAACTCATCTTCCTGACAGGACCATCATCCGAGCCCCGGAACGCACTGACCGCCCAAAACCTGAAGTCCATGGTCCCCGACCTTGCAAGCCGCGACGTCTTCATCTGCGCATCTCCCCGGTTCTCATCCGCCGCGACAGCGGCCCTCACCCAGGCCGGCCTGCCCCGGCGGCAACTGCACCAGGAAGAATTCAACTTCTAGCAACTGCAGAGCCCTCCAAGCGGAGGACCGTTCAAATGACTTGAGTTTGCGGTTGCCTTAGTCACTGCCTGCTGCCAGCGAATTCAGCGTGTCCCGGATACCTTTCAGCGCAGGATCCCGGAGCGACATGAACGCAGGCTTCAGCAGCGGCTGGATGATCTTGGCCGGCCCGTTGATGCTGAATTCGGCCGTGTACTTCACCACCGAGCCGGTCCCGTTGGGGCTGACGTCGATGGAATCGAAGGCCGTCACGGTCTTGTTCTCGCCGCGCAGCTTGATGTGGTTGTCCGTCAGCTCGATGACCTCGTAGACCAGGGTCTGGCGCTTTCCCCGGAACTCGGACTCTGCATGGTACTTGTGCCCCACGGCCACCGGCCCCGGGGTGAGCTTGTCCATGACGGGGGTGTTGGGGTCCCACTTGCTGGTGTTCTCGAACTCACTCATGAAGGCAAAGGCCTTCTCCGCGGACAGTTTGGTTTCCACACTTCCGGTGACTGTGATCATCACCCCAGTCTAGGAGCACCCTGCAGCTGGGCGGCAGCCATTTTGAAGCACAGTTTCCCGCCCAGCTCCTGCGGACGGATCCATGCCTCGTAGCCTTCGGCGGCGGTAAACAATGCCCTCCCGGCTTCTGCGTCGGCCGCGAGCCACAGGACCGCCGGATCCCGCATGGCGTCGTCCACCACGCCGGTCCGGACAACCTGGAAGTCTTTCCGGATCTCCACGGGAACCCCGGTCAAACGGCTCCAGTCACGGGAGGGGTACGGCTTCATGGTTCCCCCTTTGCGGCCGGGTGCTAGCAGCCCTCGAAGTCGGTGAGGACCTTCACCTTGCCGGCAGAGGCCGACGACGGATCGAACGTGTAGCCGATCCATTCCTTCACCAGGCGCCGGGCGAGTTCGATGCCCACCACGCGCTGGCCCATGGTGAGCACCTGGCAGTCGTTGGACAGGATGGAACGCTCCACGGAGAAGGAGTCGTGGGCGGCAGTGGCCCGGATGCCTTCCACCTTGTTGGCGGCGATCGCCACGCCGATTCCGGTGCCGCAGAAGAGGATGGCCCGGTCGGCGGCGCCGTCCCGAATCATCTCCCCGGCCGTGATGCCCACGTACTGGTAGGGCCTCGTGAAGTCGTCCGGCGCGTCACTTCGATTGACGCCGATGTCGATGACTTCGCTGACGCGCGGATCCTGCCGCAGGTCCGCCAGCACCTTGTCCTTGTAGTCAACGCCGGCCTCGTCCGCGCCGACAATGAGCCGCAGCCCCATGGTGTGTCCTTCCGTTGTCATTGCTTTGCTCCCGCCGGTGCCGCGGCGGGCACCGTTTCTTCGGCGTTCCGTACAGCAGCGGCGGTGAAATGCGGCCCCATGACGGCGAAGACCATCGCCAGCGACGTGGCACCGGGGTCCGCCGCGCCCAGGCTCTTCTCTGCAAGGGGGCGGGCCCGGCCCTTGAGGGGAAGGAGGTCCGCGGTGGCTTCCGCCGCGGCGGCCGCCTCACGTGCGGCGTCCTGCCAGGCTTGGTTCGGTTCCACGCCGTACCCCACCCCGCGGCTGAAGGCGGAGGCAAAGGGCAGCAGGGCGTCCACCATGGTCTTGTCGCCCTTTTCGGCTTTGCCCAGCTGGACGATCCGGTCCGCGAACGCTGTCACGGCTGCCGCCAGGGCACTGGGCGCAGGCGCGGACGTGTTTCCCAGCGTCTCACCAAACGCGCGCAGTCCCGCTCCCCACAGGACCCCGGAGGTTCCACCTGCTTTGTCCGCCCAGGCATCGCCGGCGGCGGCCAGCACGTCCCCGGCGCCGGCTCCCCGCCCCAATGCGTCCGACGCTGCTGCCGCGGCGGCGTCCACCCCGCGCACCATGCCGCGGCCGTGGTCACCGTCTCCGGCTATGGCGTCCATCCGGCCAAGGCGTTCCTCGGCGTCGTGCAGGGACGTGCGGGCGGCTTCAATGGCAGCAAGGCACGCGGCAGCGTACCCGCGGGAGGCGTCCGTGGCGACGAATGCTGCAGCGGAGGCACCGTCGTCGGGCGCCTCCTCGGCGCCCAGGGTACCGGCTTCCCGGGCCGCATTGCCGCGGCGGTAGGCGGGAGTTTCCGCCGGCGCTGTCCACAGGGGCTCAAGTTCCTCGTCCAGCCAGGTGACGGTCAGCGAGACGCCGGCCATGTCCAGGCTGGTGACCAGCTCGCCAACCTCCGGCATGACCAGCGTGTAGCCCTCGGCGCGCAGCAGCGGGGCCACGGTGCCCCAGAGGACGAACAGCTCCTCATGCTTGGTGGAGCCGAGCCCGTTGAGGATGACGGCGATCCGCTTGCCGGCGTTGGGCGGCGTTTCGGCGAGCACCCGGGCCACCAGTTCCTGGCCGAGTTCCCTGGCGGAGGGCAGGTCGGTGTCGTGGAGGCCGGGCTCGCCGTGGATGCCAAGGCCCAGGCCCATCTGCCCGTCGGGAAGGGTGAACAGCGGCGATTCGGCGCCTGGGAACGTGCAGCCGGCAAACGCGCTGCCAATGGTCCGGGTCAGGCTGTTGGCCTTGCGGCCCAGGCGGACCACCTCGGCCAGGTCGGCGCCATCCTCGGCGGCCGCGCCCATCACCTTGAACACCGTGAAGTCACCGGCGATGCCGCGGCGCTTGGCGGATTCCGACGGCGGGGCGCTGGCGATGTCGTCCGTCACCAGGACGTTTTCCACGGCGATGCCCTCGGTGGCCAGGCGTTCGCTGGCCATCCCGAAGTTCATCACGTCGCCCGCGTAGTTGCCGTAGGTAAAGACGACGCCGGCCCCGGATTCGGCCGCCTTCGCCACCGAATATGCCTGCTGGGCCGAGGGTGAGGTGAAGATGTTGCCCACCACCGCACCGTCGGCGAAGCCGCTTCCGATAAGTCCGGCGAAGGCCGGGTAGTGGCCGGAGCCGCCGCCGGCCAGGACAGCGACCTTGGGTTGTGCCGGCCGGTAACGGCGGACGGCGCCGCCGGCAACCTGGCGGACGAGGTCGGAGTGGACGTCGCAGAAGCCTGCCAGGGCCTCCTCGGCGAACTCTGAGGGGTCATTGAAGATCTTGGTCATGGTGGTTCTCCGGCGTCCGGGGTGGGGGCGGGTTTAGTGGGGGCTGCTAGTGGATGTGGCTGCCGCCGTTGATGTCGATGGTGGTGCCGGTGAGGTAGGCGGAGTCCTCGGAGGACAGGAAGGTGATCACGGAGGCCACTTCTTCCGTGGTGGCGTTGCGGCCCAGCGGGATGCCGGCGTTAATGGCGGCTTCCTGCTCCTCGGTGCTGCCCACGCGGATGTTGGTGTCCACGGCGCCGGGGGTGATGGCGTTGACGGTGACGCCGGTGGTGCCGAGCTCGCGGGCCAGGGCCTTAGTGAAGCCGAGGATGGCTGCCTTGGCGGCGGAGTAGGGGACCTTGCCGAAGACGCCGCCGCCGCGCTGGGCGGACACGGAGGACATGTTCACGATCCGGCCCCAGCCGTTTTCGATCATGTCCGGCAGGAATGCCTTGGTCACCAGGTAGGTGCCGGTGGCGTTGACGTCCATGACCTTGTGCCACAGCTCAAGGGTGGTTTCCAGGAACGGAAGCGGGGAGGTGATGCCGGCGATGTTGGCCAGGGCGCCGACGGGTGGGAGGTTGCCGGCTGCCACCTCGGCGGCGACGGCGGCCTGGGCAGCGATCACGGACGCTTCGTTGGCGACGTCGATCTCGTGGCCGAAGGCGGGGACGTTGAATTCGTTGCCGATTTCGGCGGCAACCTTGGCTGACTTCTCTCCGTCGAGGTCCAGGATGACGATGCCCCAGCCTTCCCGGGCGTAGCGGCGGGCGGTGGTGATGCCGATGCCGCGTTCCGAGGTGGCTCCGGTGAGGACTGCAGTGCGGTGGATGGTGGTCATGGTGGTGCTCCTTGAATTGTGTGCGTGGATGGCTTGTTTGGGTGGATCGATTGCTCCGTAACTGCCGTTATGAGGGGCCATAACGGCAGGTATGGAGCAGTCGATGGTTCAAATGAGGTCGGTGATGAAGCTTGCCGCCTTTGCGGCGGCGGCCGGGCGTTCGTCGTTGGTGACGTCCCGGGTTTCCAGTTCCAGCGAGAAGTGGCCGGCGTAGCCGTCCGCGGCAAGCCGCTTCAGGCCACCGGCGAAGTCGGCGTCGCCGTTGCCGATGCTGAGGTTGATGTTTCCCGGCACGGCGTCGCGCAGGTGGACGTGGCTGATGAGGCCCCGGTGCCGGTCCACGTAGGCCCCCACGTCCTCGCCGGACGCCACAATGTGGCTGAAGTCCATGACGATTCCCACGCCGGTCCCCGCCAGCCGGTCGGCAAGCATCCCCGCCCGCTCCAGGTTCCAGCAGAACCGCAGGAAGTGCAGGGATTCGGTCCAAAGTTCGACGCCGAATTCGGCGGCGCGCCGGCCGGCACCTGTGAGCTGGGCGGCGATGAGGTCGAGGTCCTCCCCGACGCTGCGCACCGGGGTGTGGTCCAGTGCGCCGCAGGGCAGCACCAGGGCCTTGGCTCCGATATTGGCGGTTAGGGTGAGCAGGGCGTCGAGATGGCGCTGCCTGACGGCTTCGCCGTCGCCATCCAGCACCGCGTTCAGGTCCCCGATGTCGCCGTTTACGGACCGGACCCGCAGGCCCGAGGCCAGAACTTCCCCGGATACAGCAATAACGGCTGCTTCTGTCAGTTCATAGGGAACGTGGTCGCACACTCCGGGCAGCGCACCGAGGTCGATCTCCTCGAAGCCCAGCCCCTTCATGCTGCGCAGGGCGGCGCCCAGGTCCTGGTGCCGGAAGCTGATGGATGAGCACCCGAGTCTGGAATGGAACATCATTGATCCTCTGGTTCGTGCCGAGCAGTAGTGATGGGGACCACAGTAGCCTCGTTAACTGTCAACAGTCAACTATCAAAGTCGACTGTTGACAGTGAAGATGATGTGGGTCACACTGGTTCCTATCAATCTGTTAACAGTCGACAGCGGCGGAATTCCTCCAGCCGCTCTTCGAAAGGGAACCACCATGAGCAAAGATGCTCTGACCATGCGCGGTCCGGTCCACGGCACCAAGGACGCCAGGCGAGTTGCCATCGGATCCGGCGTGGGGGCCGTCATCGAGACCTATGACTTCATCGGCTTCGGCACCGCTGCCGCACTGTACTTCGGCACCGCATTCTTCCCCGGGAGCGATCCCGTCACCGGCACCCTGGCCTCCTTCGCCACCTTGGGCGTCGGCTTCGCAGCCCGTCCCCTGGGCGGCATCATCGGCGGCCACCTCGGTGACAAGGTGGGCCGCAAGCCCGTCCTGGTGGCCTCGCTGATCCTGATGGGCTTGGCCACGTTCGCCATCGGCCTGCTCCCCACCTACGCGGCGGTCGGGCTGCTTGCCCCCGCACTGCTCGTCTTCGTCCGCATCGTCCAGGGCCTGGCCTTCGGCGCGGAATGGGGCGGCGCCATCCTGATGAGCTACGAGCACGCGCCCTGGAAGTCCAAGGGCAAGTACACCGGCATTGTCCAGGCCGGCTTCCCCGTGGGCCTGCTGCTGGCCAACCTGACGTTCCTGTTCAGCGTCCAGCTCGGCAACGAACTTGCCTGGCGCCTGCCGTTCCTCGCCAGCATCCTGCTGGTGATCGTGGGCCTCATCATCCGCTCCAAGGTCCCGGAGTCCCCCGTCTTTGACGAGGTCAAGGACAGCGGCGCCATCGTGAAGGCCCCCATCGTCGAGGTCATCAAGACGGACTGGCGCAACATCGTCAAGGGCATCGGCCTGCGCATCGCCGAAACTGCCGGCTACGCAGTATCCATCACCTACATGATTTCCTACATCAACAGCCAGCACCTGGCGGACAAGAGCCAGACCCTGATCGCCCTCTGCATCGCCTCGGCCATCGGCATCTTCGCCACCCAGGCCTGGGCTGCCTTGACCGACCGCATCGGCCGCCGCCCCCTGTACATCTGGTCAACAGCCTTTGCCGCCCTGTTCGCGATCCCGATGTTCCTGCTGGTCAACACCGGCCTGTTCATCGCCATCATCATCACCATCGTGATCTCGTACGCGGTCTGCCAGAACTCCCTGGCCGGCGCCCAGGGCGCCTGGTTCCCCGAGCTCTTCCAAGCCAAGACCCGCGCCTCCGGTGCCAGCCTGGCCTACCAGATCTCCGCCATGGTTTCCGGTTTCACCCCGTTCATCACCACCCTCCTGTTCGTCAGCTTCGGCTGGATGGGCCCGGCGCTGCTCTTCGGCACCTACGCCCTGATCGGACTCTGGGCGGCCTTCGCCACCCGGGAAACCTGGGGCAAGCGGGAGCGCGAGCTGGCAGATGAAGCCACCAAAAGCACCCCCAACACTGTCAACGCCTGAATAACGTCACGCACCAAACGATCACGGAGCCAGTAATGCCGACAGAAACCGTCCAGGACGCCGCCCCGCAGGGACGAATACTGCAGACCGCAGTGACCCCGGAACGTGTGGACAAGATCAGCGCCGCCGCCTACCGGATCCGGCACCACGCCCTGAACATGGGCGAGGTCCAGGGCCAGGGATACGTGGGCCAGGCGCTCGGCGCCGCGGACATGCTCGCCACCGTCTACGGGGACCAGCTGAATTTCCGCGCCGAGGACCCGCACTGGGAGGGCCGCGACCGGTTCCTCCTCTCCACCGGCCACTACGCCATCGGCCACTACGCCGCCCTGGCTGAGGCCGGCATCGTCCCGGTAGGGGAGCTGGAAACGTACGGATCGGACGATTCGCGGCTGCCGATGTCCGGGATGTCCACCTACACACCCGGCATGGAAATCTCCGGCGGTTCGCTGGGGCACGGCCTGACCATCGCCGTCGGCATGGCCCTGGGCCTGCGCTACCAGGGCTCCGGTGCCCGGGTGTTCAACTTCCTCTCCGACGGTGAGCTGGACGAGGGCTCCACCTGGGAAGCCGCCATGGGCGCCCACCACCACCAGCTGGGCAACCTCACCGCCATGGTGGACATCAACGCCCTGCAGGCGGACGGCAAGACGGACACCGTGCTCCGCACCGAGCCCGTTACGGAAAAGTGGGAATCGTTCGGCTGGTACACCCAGCGGGTGGACGGGAACGACGTCGGCGCGCTGCTGGCAGCGTTCGACAACGCAGCTGCCCAGGCCGCCGCCGTCGGACGTCCCTCCGTGATCCTGTGCGACACGAAGGTGGGCCGGGGCGTGCCGCTGCTGGAAGACCGCGAAAAGGCGCACTTCATGCGCATCGAAGAACACGAATGGCAGATCTGCCGCGAGCAGCTCACTGCCGGTTATGAAGGAAAGGCTTCAGCATGAGCACCACCACGGAAGCTCCCAACACGACAACAGCCGCGAAGCCGAAGCTCAAGACCTCGGCCATGATCGCCTCCTTTGCCGACCCCGGCCAGAAAACCAGCTCCGCGCCGTTCGGGCACGCGCTGGTCAAGGCCGCGCAGGAGAACGACAGGATCGTTGGCCTCACCGCGGACCTGGGCAAGTACACGGACATGCACATCTTCGCCAAGGCCTTCCCGGAGCGGTTCTTCCAGATGGGCATGGCCGAGCAGCTGCTCTTCGGCGCAGCCGCCGGCCTGGCTGAGACCGGGCTGGTGCCATTCGCGTCCACCTACTCGGTGTTCGCAGCCCGCCGCGCCTACGACTTCCTGTGCCTGGACGCGGCCGAGCCGAACCTCAACGTGAATATCGTGGGCGGCCTGCCGGGCCTCACCACCGGATATGGCCCCAGCCACCAGGCTACGGAGGACATGGCGATCTTCCGCGGCATGCCCAACCTGACCATCGTGGACCCGTGCGATTCGGTGGACATCGAGCAGGCCGTCCCGCAGCTCGCAGCCTCCGAAGGACCCACCTACCTGCGCCTGCTGCGCGGCAACGTGCCCACCGTGCTGGATGAATACGGCTACACGTTTGAACTGGGCAAGGCCAAGGTCCTGCGCGGCGGCAACGACGTTGTGTTCATCTCCTCCGGCCTGATGACCATGCGTGCCCTCCAGGCAGCAAAGGCGCTGGCGGCACACAAGGTGGACGTCGCCGTCGTGCACACCCCCACCATCAAGCCGTTCGACGCCGAGACTGTGCTCGCGGAGATCAACACGGACCGCCTGGCCGTCACTCTGGAAAACCACTCCGTGGTGGGCGGGCTGTTCGAAACCGTTGCCTCCGCCGTCGTGACTGCCGGCCTCGGCAAGCGTGTGGTGCCCGTGGCACTGCCGGACCAGTTCCTGGACGCCGGCGCACTGCCCACCCTGCACGACCGCTACGGCCTGGCCGTGGACCGCATCGTAGCCAAGGTCCTCGCAGAGCTCGGCTAGGGAAACCAGAAATGCAGAAAGCACGGCACCGTCCCGGCCGGTTCCGTGCTTTCTGCCGTAAGATCAAACCATTACCGACTGTAAACAGTCGACTTATGACATTGAGGACAGAAGCCATGGCCGGATTGACTGCCCCGCTGCTGGGACTGGAAAGGAAGAGCCTGCGCGAGCAGGCGCTCTCCGCGCTGCGGACAGCCATCACCAGTGGTGAGCTGGAACCGGGCCGGCACCTGGTGGAGACCGAACTGTCCGAGATGCTGCAGATCAGCCGCGGCACCCTCCGCGAAGCCCTCCGTCAGCTGGAGCAGGAAGGCCTGCTCTCCGCAGGACCCCGCGGAAGGCTGTCGGTCCGGCACCTGGACGGGAAGGAAATCCGGGACATCTACGCCGTCCGCGCCGCCCTGGAGTCCCTCGCCGCCCGGACGCTGTGCGAACTGCCGGACCGGCAGCAGGTCACCGAATCCCTGCACAAAGCCGTTGACGCCATGGATGCCGCAGCCAACGGCACCCTTGAGGAACGGATCGAATCCGACCTCGAGTTCCACCGCACCCTCTGCCGGCTCACGGGGAACGAGACGCTGCTCCACTCCTGGGAGTCACTGGAGGGCTCCATCCGGATGTCCATCATGTTCGCGGGCCTGGAAAAGGGTGTCAGCAACATGAGCGTGGACCGCCACAAGGACATCGTGGCTGCCATTGACACCGGCGACGCGACACTGGCCCGGAAGACCATCCTGGAACACATGGACACCGCCGCCGCGAACCTGGTGGCGTAGCACCCTTTCAGCCTCCCATTCGGGAATCCCAGGGCGCTCCCGCCCGTTAACTTACTGCGCGGTAAATAGCCGCGGCGTTAACGAGGGATGGTATGACCGCAAAGTTTGTGTCAGTTGAGGACGACGCCGGGAAGGTCACCCGGTATGCCCGCCACGACAACGGCGGCGGGCTCATTGCGCCCGGTGCCACGGTGGCGGACAGCGCCAGGATCGGGGCCCTGACCTACGTGGAACACGGCGCCAGAGTTGGTTCCGGCTGCCGAATTGGACACGGCAGCTGGATCGACCGGGACGCGACCATCGGTGACCGGACGGTGATCGGGGACGGCGTGCGCATCGGCCGGGGCACGGTAATCGGCAACCGGGTGCACATCGGCAGCCACTCGAGGATAGGCTCCAGTGTCCTGATCGAGCACGGCGTCCATCTGGATACCGACAGCACAGTGCCGGACGGCAGCGAGGTCCTGGCCGGCGCGCACTCACGTCTGGCACCGGGAAGGCACCGGACCCACCGGAAGACCAAGGGCGGGATCGCGGCCTAATCCTTCGCTGGGCAAGAGCCGGTACCTGCGGTCAGGAGGCAGTGCTTCCGCGGACCACCAGTTCCGCCGGATAAATGACGGACTCCAAGGCGATCCCCGGCTCCTCAATGGCCCGGGCGAGAAGCCGTCCTGCGGTGGCCGCCATGTCAACCATAGGATGGGCCACCGTGGTGAGTCCCAGTCCGTTTGCCGCCTGGATGTCGTGGTTGTCGAAGCCCACCACCGCCACGTCATCCGGGACGCGACGACCCGCGGCGCGAAGAGTCTCCACGACGCCAAGCGCCATGAGGTCGGATGCAGCGAACACGCCGTCCAGCCCAGGCGTCCCGTCCAGGAGGCTCTTCGCGGCGTCGGCACCTCCCGCCGTCGTAAAGTCGCCGTGGATGACGGGCCCGGCTTGGAGGCCGGCTTCCCTAAGTCCCTGCAGCCATCCGTCCAGGCGGTCGACGGCGGCCGTCATGTCAGTGGGGCCGGCGATACTTCCGAGCCTGGTGCGGCCGATGCCCGCCAGGTGCCGTGCCGCCAGTCGTCCGCCCTCGAAGTTGTCGAGGTCAACGTAGGGAATCCCGGATGCCGTGTCCCACGGCCTGCCGATGAAGACAGTTGGCAACCCGGTGGCGCCCAGGGTTTCTACCCAGTCGTCAGCGCGGTGGTGGGACACCACGATTGCACCGTCGACATGGCCACCGCGAAGGTAGCGGATGGTCCGTGCAGAGTCGTCCCCTGCCCGTGACATGAGCAGGACCAGCTGCAGGTCCGTGTCCCGGAGTGCTTCATTGACTCCGGTGATCACCGCGGCGAAATACGGGTCCATCATGACACGGGCGTCCGGCTCAGGGATGACCAGCGCCACCGAACCTGTCCGCCGGGTGACCAGGCTTCGCGCCGCACGGTTTGGCGTGTAACCCAGCGCCACGATCGCAGCGTCAACCGCGGCCTGGGCTTCCCGGCTCACCTTGGATCCGCCGTTGATGGCACGGGATGCAGTGGAGCGGGACACCCCGGCGGCCGACGCCAGGTCCTCCAGTGTGGGACTGGTCCGCCCTGCCACGGGAGGGGCCGCCGGGCGGCTGGAGTTTGCGTTCATTACACCGACAATACGACACCCTGACCTGGCTGCGGCACGAGGTTGCCGCGCACTGGAACGGCGTTGGTGGATGCCACTGCCGAGTACCATAGACCGCTCGCTTTCGGGATGCGTTCCTGGGTTGGATAGTCCACCCGGACCAGGCCAAAGCGCTGGTGGTACCCGAAGGACCATTCAAAGTTGTCCAGCAAGGACCATGCGAGATAACCACGGACATCCACGCCGTCTCCAATGGCCGCGTGCACAGCTTCGAGATGGGCTGCGAAGAACCCCAGCCGGTCCTGGTCGTCCACAAATCCGCCGGCGTCGGGAACGTCATCATAGGCTGCACCGTTCTCCGTGATGTAGATCGGGATCCCTGCCGGGCCCGTATACTCAGCCTGCAGGCGGTTGAGCAAACGCCGTAGACCTTCCGGCTGAACCTCCCAGCCCATCCCCGTCACCGGCAGGCCGCGGGGCACGGAACGCGCGCCGTCAGCCGCCAGGAACGGTGAGGACACCGGTCGGGCCGCCTGCTCCGGATCCGCCGTCGTCTTCTGCCCGGCCTCGTCCCTCACGTCCGCCGGGTCCTTCGTAAGGGATTCCCCGTGGTAGTAGTTCACGCCCAGCAGGTCCAGGGGCGTCGAAATGGTCTCCAGGTCACCATCCTGCACCAGGTCAGCCAGGCCAAGGTGCGCCACATCCGCGAGCAGATCGGCGGGGTACTCCCCCCGGAACAGCGGGTCCAGGAAGATCCTGTTGAACTGGCCGTCGATCCTCCTTGCCGCATCCCTGTCGCCCTCGCTGCCGGGATCCCGCGGGTCCGGGACCGTCAGGTTTAGGGTGATGCCTACTGAGGCCCCGGAGTCCTGACGGTGAATTTCCCCGGCCGCGAGGCCATGGCCGAGCAAGAGGTGGTGGGCGGCAGCCAAAGCCGCACGCGAGTCCTGGCGCCCGGGTGCGTGGATGCCGGCCGCATAGCCGAGGAAAGCTGAGCACCACGGTTCGTTGAGGGTGGTCCAGATCCGGACCCGGTCCCCCAGCGCACTGTGCATGAGGGCCGCGTACTCGGCGAAACGGTGGGCCGTGTCCCGGTTGGCCCAGCCGCCATTGTCCTCGAGTGCCTGGGGCAGGTCCCAGTGGTAGAGGGTGAGCCAGGGCGTAATGCCTGCTGCCAGCAGCTCGTCCACCAGGTGGGAGTAGAAGGCGATGCCTTCGGGGTTGGGCGTGACGCCGTCGGGCATGCACCGCGCCCAGGACGTGGAGAACCGGTAGGCCTTCATGTTCATGTGTGCCATGAGGGCTACGTCCTGTTTGTAGCGCCGGTAATGGTCGCAGGCAACGTCCCCGTTATGCCCGTCAGCCACCGCCCCGGGCTGGCGTGCGAAGACATCCCAGATGGAGTCCTGCCGCCCTCCGGTGTGTGCCGCGCCTTCGATTTGGTAGGCAGCTGTTGCCGCGCCCCAGAGGAAGCCCTCCGGAAACGGAAGTTGGGTGGAACTCATCCTTTGACTGCTCCTTGCATAATTCCAGATACGAGTTGCCTGCCTGCCACAACAAAGAGGAGCAGGAGCGGGATGGTGGCCAGGACGGCACCAGCCAGGACCACGGAGTAGTCCACGAAGTGGGCGGCCTGCAGCAGCTGCAGGGCCACCGGGAGGGTGGGGTTCGACGGGTCCAGGACAATGAACGGCCAGAAGAAGTTCGTCCATGTGGCCACGAAGGTGAACAGGGCGAGCATGGCGGCAGCAGGGCGGGCGGCCGGGAATCCGATGTACCAGAAGGCCTGGATCATTGAGGCACCGTCCATCCTTACCGCCTCGATGAGTTCATCCGGAAGGGCGTCACGCAGATACTGCGTCATCCAGAACACGCCGAAAGCCGTCACGACGCCGGGGATGATGACGGCCCAGAGCGAGCCGGTCCACCCCAGTTTGGACATCACGATGAACAGCGGGACCACGCCGAGCTGGGTGGGAACCGCCATGGTTGCGATGACGAACACCAGCAGCCCCTTGCTGCCCCGGAAGCGGAGCTTGGCGAAGGCGAACCCGGCCAGGGTGGAGAACACGACGACGGAGGCCGCAGTCACGCACGAGACGATGAGGCTGTTGCCCATGGCCTTCCAGAACGGGATGCTGTCAAAAACTTTGGCGGCGTTGGCCAGGAAGTTACCTCCGGGCAGCAGCGGGATGCCGCGGCTCAGGACGGTGTTGTCATGGCTGCCCACCAGGAAGGACCAGTACAGCGGAAAGAGGGATCCCAGGAGGACAGCAACGAGGAAGCCATAGGTGAGGAAGCCGGGCCTGCGGGCATCCCCCCTGCCGGACCCGGAGCGCCGGGCGCGGGGCCCGCGGCGGGCCGCAGCCCGGGCGGCCGCCTTGCCGGCCGTCTGTTCGATCATGGGAATTGAACTCATTTGCGGCCTCCCTGGCTTGCGATGCGCTTGGTGATGAGGAAGTTGAGCAGGGCAATCAGCACAATGATGAGGAAGAGCAGCCAGGCCACGGCCGAGGCCCTGCCAAAGTTGCGCTGGCCCCATCCGAGTTCCCAGATATACATCGTCAGCGTCTGCCACTGCCGGTCCGCTCCGCCCAGGCCTGACTGATCAAAGACCCGCGGCTCGTCGAAGATCTGCAGGCCGCCGATGGTGGAGGTGATCACCACGAAGATCACCGTGGGCCGCAGCATGGGGACGGTCACGGAGAAGAACTGCCGCAGCCGGCCCGCGCCGTCGATGGTTGCCGCTTCGAACACATCCCGCGGGATGGCCTGCATGGCTGCGAGGAAGATCAGTGCGTTGTAGCCGGTCCAGCGGAAATTCACCATGGTGGCGATCGCCAGATGGCTTGCAAGGGAATCGGAATGCCACCGGACCGGGTCCAGCCCCGCCGCCTTCAACATCTCATTGATCAGGCCAAACTGGTCCGCGAAGAGGTTGTTGAAGATCAGGCCCACGGCCACCGGTGCCACGACGAACGGCACCAGCACCCCCATCCGCCAGAATGTCCTGGCCCTCAGGTTCGCGTCCAGCACCGCCGCTACCACCAGGGCAATGACAACCTGGGGAAGGGAAGACAGGACGAAGATACTGAAGGTGTTGCCCACCGCGTTCCAGAAGTAGGGCTGGGCCACCGCGAAGGCGTAGTTTTCCAGGCCCGTGAACTTCCCCTGCCCGCCAATGAGGTTCCAGCTGTGCAGCGAAACCCACGCCGTATACACCAGCGGGAAGAGCCCGGTGAGGGCAAACAGGATGAAGAACGGCGAGATGTAGAGGTAGGGGGACACCTTGACGTCCCACTTGGACACCTTCTGGGAGAAGGCCAGGCGCCGGACACCCTTCGTCCCTTCCGGAGGCAGGGACTGCCTCCTGGGGCTCCGTGGCTTGACCCGGTCGGTGACAGCCATGCTTAGAGGGACTTCACTGCGGTAACGAACTTCTCCCAGGAGGAGGCGGCGTCGTCCGTCTTGTCGACGTCCACGCGGGTGAGGGCCTGCTGCATGGCGTCATTGATGGCGAAGAATTTGGTGCCCTTGAAGGGGGTCACGTCAACGGCCTTGGCCCGCTCGGCAAAGATTTCGCCGGTAGGGGCGCCGTTGAAGAACGCATTCGTCTGGCCGAGCAGTGCGCTGCTGTCCAGGGCTTCCTTCTGGCTGGGGAAGGTGCCCTTGGCGGTGAATGCCTTGATCTGCTGCTCTGGCGCCGTCAGCCAACCAGCCAGCTTCTTAGCCTCGGCCTGGTGTGCGCCCTGGGTGGGAACCGTCAGGTAGGAGCCGCCCCAGTTTCCGCCGCCACCGGGGAAGACGTTGGCCACGTCCCAACCGGCTACCCCGGACGCGTTGCCCTCGATGACACCGAGCATCCAGCCCGGGCAGAGCGTAGTGGCGAAGGCGCCGGTTTGGAAACCGGAAGCCCAGTCATCGCTCCACTGCTTGAGGTGGGCGGACAACCCGTCCTCGGTGGAGGCTTTCAGAACCTGCTTGTAGGTGTCCTTGACCTGCTGGTTCTCCGTGGCGATGACGGTGCCGTCTTCCTCCTCGTAGACCTTTTCAAGCTGATTGCTCATGCCTTGGTAGATTGCCCCTGCCGAATCGAACCATGCAGAATCCGGGCTTGCGGCCTTGAATGCCTTGCCGGCCTGGAAGTAGCTGTCCCAGGTGGTGCCCAGCATCTTGGCCACCTCCCCGCGCTCCGTGGGCAAGCCGGCCTTCTTGAGCAGTTCGGCGTTGTAGCAAACGGCTTCAGGGCCGGAATCGGTCCCGTAGCCAAGGAGCTTTCCGTCAGGGGTCGTGGCGGCCTCGGCCTTCCAGTCCAGCCACCGCCCTTCCACTGCAGAGTCCTTCAGGTCGGCGAAGCGGTCCGGATACTGCAGGAGTTCCGGAAGCCAGTCCACCTCTACGGCTTCGATGTCGGACAGCCCGGAGCCGGCGGCCAGGCGCGTGGTGAGGTTGTCGCGTGCCTCGTTGGTGGTTGCCGCCTTCTTGTGCTCGATGGTGACGTTCGGATTCAGCTCTTCATATTCCTCAAAGAGTTTTTCGTAGCCGAACTCATTGAACGTGCCCACCGTGAGCGTTACGGGCTCAGATCCGGTAGCGCCGTTCACGCCGGTCTCCTCGGGAGCCGCGGATCCGCAGCCGGTGAGCGAAAGGGCAAGGCAGGCGGCGGCAGCCGAGAGCACGGTGAACTTGCTGGCGATTTTCACAGGGGAAGACTCCTTCGTCAGGGATGCCCTATCGATCCGCGTGCACGGTCGGAGGCAGGGAGAGTGGAGCGGTCTGGATGGCCGGCACGGCGGCCGCCTGTGGGAGCGCTCTCACACATGGTGTCCCACCTCACAAGGAATTGTCAAGAACTTTTAGGAGCGCTCCCACCGACCCTTGCTGCCACAGAGCCCCGGTGTTACGCTTCCCCGACGGGAGCGCTCCCACCACTCGACCGGGCTGCCAAAGGCAGCCGTCATGGTCGTCCAGCCCCACCACTGACAGGACCAGCAATGCCGCTAGCCTCACGCCCTGATTCAACCGGCCCCTTTCCGGCGGAGCGCCGGCGTCATCCCGCCACCGTTGCCGCCGCCACCGCACTTCTCGTTGGACTTTTCGCCGCCGGCGGTACCGCTCCGGCACAGGCCGAACCGTCAGCCCCGAAGCCCGCGGTACAGGCTCCGGCGTCGCCAACGCCCCCGGCACAGACTTCGCAGAACCCGTTCGGACCCAATACGTACGTATTCGACCCCGGCATGCCGGTGGCGCAGATCCAGGCCACGGTTGATGCGATCGCCGCCCAACAGGTGGACGATGAAATGGGCTCAAAGCGCTACTCACTGCTGTTCAAACCCGGCACCTACGGCACTCCCGAAGAGCCGCTGATCGTCCAGGTGGGCTATTCCACCGAGGTGGCGGGGCTCGGCGCTGCCCCCACTGATGTCACCATCAACGGCCACGTGGACGTCTACAACCGCTGCCTCACCGCGGACAACTGCATCGCGCTGAACAACTTCTGGCGCTCCCTGTCCAACCTCACCATCAATGTCACGGGTCTCGAAGGCTGCCGCAGCTCCGCCAACTTCTGGGCAGCATCCCAGGCCTCCCCCATGCGCAGGGTCAACATCACCGGCGGCAACCTCTCCCTGATGGACTACTGCACCGCCGGCCCGCAGTACGCCAGCGGCGGCTTCATAGCGGACTCAAAGACGGGTGCCGTCATCAATGGCTCCCAGCAGCAGTACCTGGTGCGTGACAGCAGCATTGGGAGCTGGTCCAACGGAGTCTGGAACCAGGTGTTCTCGGGCGTGACAGGGGCACCTGCAGACTCCTTCCCGGACCCGCCATACACCACGCTGCCCAGCACTCCCGTCAGCAGGGAAAAGCCGTACCTGACGGTGGACGCGGCCGGGCAGTACAGCGTGTTCGTGCCCGCCGCCCGCCAGGACTCTGCCGGCACCACGTGGGAAAACGGTCCCACTGCGGGCCGCAGCATTCCGTTGGCAGACTTCTACGTCGCAACGCCCAACGATTCGGTGCAGACCATCAATTCGCAGCTGGCCCGTGGTAAGAACCTGCTCCTTACCCCCGGCATCTACGACATCGACCGGAGCATTGAGGTCAAGCGGGCTGGAACTGTTGTCCTAGGACTCGGAATGGCCACACTGTCCGCAGTCAACGGATCAGTTCCCCTGACAGTCGCGGATGTCCCAGGAGTAGACATTGCCGCTGTCACCGTTGATGCCGGCGAGATGAATTCCCCTGCCCTGATGCGCATCGGGAAGGCAATCCCGGGCGCGGGGAGCGGACCGGCCACCTCTGCCGCCCATAACGATCCGACCAACCCCACCACGCTCCACGATGTGTTCTTCCGCATCGGTGGGCCCCACGTGGGCAAGGCCTCGGTCAGCCTGGAAGTCAACAGCGACAACGTCCTCCTGGACCACATCTGGGCGTGGCGCGCCGACCACGGCAACGGTGTCGGTTGGACCACCAACACCGGCAGGAACGGCGTAATCGTAAATGGCAACAACGTCACCGCCACGGGCCTGTTCGTGGAGCACTATCAGGAGTACAACGTCATCTGGAACGGTGAAGACGGCAAGACCGTCTTCTTCCAGAATGAACTGCCCTACGACGCCCCCAACCAGGCTGCCTGGCAGCATGACGGGGTTCTGGGCTGGGCCGGCTACAAAGTGGCAGACGCCGTCAAAACCCACGAACTGTGGGGCGGCGGCAGCTATGTGTACAACAACGTGGACCCCACCATCCACGCCACCCGCGGCTTCGAGGTCCCGGTGACGCCCGGTGTGAAGCTGCACAGCCTGCTGACGGTGAATCTTGGCGCCGGGACACTGGACCACGTGGTCAACGAGACCGGAGCGCCGGTGTCAACCGACGCCGTCGGAGTTCCCAGCTATGTAGCCGATTTCGGCTAAGCGGCTGCAGACCGTTCAGTAAGGATGGTGGGCGTGGTGCCGGCAGTGAACGCCGGCACCACGCCCTTATTCGTTCCGGGGCTGCCTCGACGCCAGTGCGGCGCCACCCCAGGCCGCCAGCAGCAGCGCTGCCAGCGGCAGGCCGGCGTCACCCAGGTCGATGGATCCAAGCCACGCAATCAGCGTGTTTCCGGCAAGCATAAGTGCGACGGCGGCAGCATGCAGTGCGGCCACGGCACCGAAGGTGAAGAGCGTCCGGGTCCGGAGCGGCAGCGCGTCCCGGACCCGGTAGAGCGCGGCGAGGCTGGCCATCAGTGCTTCCTCAGGTCCAGCGGGCCCTGCCCATACCAGCGTTCGCGCAGGTAATCGGTGCAGGATCGAAGCAGCAGGTTCAGTTCATCGGTGCTGTTGGAAAGGCTGCGCAGCACCAGCCCGGTGGTTCCGGACACGGTGCGGGTCAGGGAGATGCCGGTCAATGCTTCGCGGCCGCCGGTCAGCCCATGCAGTTCGTCGGCGAGCGCCTGGTCCACCCGCGCGTCCACCACCACCAGCGAACCCAGGTGGCTGTAGCCCTCCATGAAACCGGGCCCGTTGACGTCGTGGAGCGGCGGACGGATGAGCAGGTTGTCCAGCGCCAGCAGTGGGGTGCCCTGATCAGCTTCGACATGGATCTCGTTCCGCAGCCGGACTTCCTCGTACCGGAAAGCGGCCCCGTCCGGCGACCAGCCGGGCGTCACCACTTCCGCCATGACAAGGCTCGACGACGGCCGCAGGGTCACAGAAGTCCGTTGCCGGTAGCTGGCCTCCCGGTAGGCGATGAGCTGGTCCGGCATGAGTTCCAGCCGCGCCCCCTCCCCCAAACGGACAGCCATCCGCTGCTCAGCAAAAGACCCGGGAGTGCGATAAACCTTGGTCGCGGACTGCGTCGTCAGCAGCAGGTCAGCTCCGTCCCCCACCTTCACCTCCACGAGGAAGAGATCAGCCCCAAGATAAGCCCCACCAGGATTGACGACGACATAACAAACCTGCCCGGAGTCATCAAGGTAGTGAGGTCGCATCACCCGTAAGGCACCTTCATGGAATTGGTGCGAGGCAAGAGACTTCCCCCCGCGCGCCTCGACGCCCAACTCCAAACGACCTCGCACTGGGCGAACAGCGGACGCGGATGAAGGGGGCCGCGGCGTGGTGGGCACCGCGAAGCGGGCACGGTCCCCTTCGTCCGCGGGCGCCGCCCAAGGTGACTGGACGCTGGAACTGCTTGAGGTCATTGCGCCAGGTCAAGCATCAGGACGTCGTGGCGTATCCAATCGATGACCTTGTACAGTCCTTCGTCAGTTTTGAGGTTGGTAAAGCAGAACGGCTTAGACCCTCGGAACTCGCGGGAATCCCGTTCCATGACTGACAAGTCCGCGCCGACATGGGGTGCGAGGTCGGTCTTGTTGATGATGAAGAGGTCGGACTTGATCATTCCCTGGCCTGCTTTGCGCGGGATTTTCTCGCCTTGGGCCACGTCGATGATGTAGATGGAGAAGTCCACGAGTTCGGGGCTGAAGGTGGCGGAGAGGTTGTCGCCGCCGGATTCGACGAAGATGACCTGCAGGTCTGGGTGCCGTGCCTTGAGTTCCTCAATGGCGGCGGTGTTCATGGAGGTGTCTTCGCGGATGGCGGTGTGGGGGCAGCCGCCGGTTTCGACACCGATGATCCGGTCCACGGGAAGGATGCCGTTGGCGGCGAGGATTTTGGCGTCCTCGATGGTGTAGATGTCGTTGGTGATGGCGGCCATGGAGATCTCGCCGCTCATGTGCCGGGTGAGCCGCTCCACCAGCTGGGTTTTGCCGGCACCGACGGGTCCGCCGATGCCGATCTTAATGGGTTCAGACATGCGTCCTCCTTGAAATAAAAAGCGGTCAGCTCATGAACATCCGGGCACGTTGGCGTTCGTGCCGCATTTGCGAAATTTCGAGTCCGGGGCTGACGGCGCCAAGGTCGTCCGGCGTGAGGCGGGCGATCACTTCGATGGCGGCACCGACGCCGTCGTGAGCTTTCCGCAGCACCCGCTGCCCGGCGTTCTGGCCCAGGGGGATGGCACGGACGGCGTTCTGCGTCAGGGTGGTGACGGTGGCGAAAAGGTAGGCGGCGAGCGCCTGCTGCTGGGGCACGCCCAGGGAGCGGGCGACGACGGCGAACGCCAGCGGCTGGTGCCCGGCGGCGCGGCCCGTGGTCACCAGGTCCCGGTACAGTTCCAGCGCAGGTGAGGGAAACACCTCCCCACCGATCTCCAGCAGCCGGGACCCCATCTTGAGGCTGGCCTCCCGAACCTGCCGCGGCAGAAGAGAAGCAGACAAGAGAGCATCCAGCTCCCCCAGATCAACACCCTCATAGAAGAGCCGAACGGCCAACCCATCCGAGTATGCGAGCGACTGCGAGATGAAGGCGCCGAGCCAGATTCCGAAAGTCCCTTCATCAAAAACGAGCTCCCGATCGATGTACGTTTCAAACCCAAAAGAGTGAGCAAAAGCCCCAGTAGGAAGCGCAGAATCGGTGAGCTGCTGAAGAGCAAGCTGGTAACTGCTCACTGCAGTGCCGCCCAACGGTACGGAGCATCGTGACGGCCCGGATTGGGGGCCGCGGCGTGGCGGGCACCGCGAAGCGGGCACGGCCCCCAATCCGGGCCGTCGCACCCAAGGGACACCTCCCGTGCAGCGCGCAGCGCGGCGACAGGACTACTAGTGCGAGTGCTCAGCATGGCGGAAAGGTACAGGGAGGACGCGTTCCTGGCGGGTGTAGGGCACTGAGTTGTGGCGGAGGTAGTCCTCGACGGTGTGGTCGTAGGCGCACACCATGACGTCGGCTCCATATTCAGACGACGCGTGAAAGAACTGTGCCTGGAGGTGCCGGTTGCCGAGGGAGTGTGCGGTGACGCCCATTTCGTGGATGGTGCGGGGCGCGATGACCAGGACGTCGGTGGGCAGGACGGAGACGACGATCATGTTGGTCTCGTCCACGTGCAGGATGTCGCCGTCGCGGAGGTCTCCGGAGCCGGCGGGGAGGCGGATGCCGATTTCCTTGCCGTGGTCCGTGGTGGCGCGCTGGATGCGTTTGACGAGGGAGGCGCTGGGAAGCACCACTTTTTCCCGGTGGAGCCCGGCGTAGGTTTCAGGGTCCGGCAGGTCATGCAGGTTGCCGAGGACTTTGTCGATAATCACATGGGACTCCGGGGGCTTGGAAGAAATCAGAAGAGGAAGTAGCGCTGGGCCATGGGCAGGACGTCGGCGGGTTCGCAGGTGACGTCCTCGCCGTCGACCGTTACCTGGTAGGTTTCGGGGTCCACCTGGATGTCGGGTGTGGCGTCGTTGTACTTAAGGTCCGCCTTGGTGAGGGTCCGAATGCCGGAGACGGGCCGGATGACCTTTTCCAGCCCCAGCTCCTGGGGCACCCCGCCGTCGATCGCGGCCTGGGACAGGAAGGTGATGGAGGACTGCTGCATGGCCCTGCCAAAGGTGGCGAACATGGGCCGCATGGTGCGGGGCTGCGGAGTGGGGATGGAGGCATTCGCGTCACCCATCAGGGCGTAGGCGATTTGGCCGCCTTTGAGCACCAGTTCGGGTTTGACGCCGAAGAACGCAGGATCCCAGAGCACCAGGTCGGCGAACTTGCCCACCTCCACGGAACCCACGGAGTCCGCGATGCCCTGGGCCATGGCCGGGTTGATGGTGTACTTGGCCACGTAGCGCTTGAGCCGGAAGTTGTCGCTGCCCTCGGAGCCGTGCGCACCGCCATCATGATCTTCCAGCACACCCCGCTGCTTCTTCATCTTGTCCGCCACCTGCCAGGTGCGGGTGATGACCTCGCCCACCCGCCCCATGGCCTGGGAGTCGGAGGAGGTGATGGAGAAGATGCCCAGGTCCTGCAGGACGTCTTCGGCGGCAATGGTTTCGGCGCGGATCCGGGAATCGGCAAACGCGACATCTTCGGGGATGTCCGGGTTGAGGTGGTGGCACACCATGAGCATGTCCAGGTGCTCTTCAATGGTGTTGCGCGTGTACGGCAGCGTGGGGTTGGTGGACGCGGGCAGGACGTTGGGCATGCCCGCGATCCTGATGATGTCCGGGGCGTGCCCGCCGCCGGCACCCTCGGTATGGAAGGTGTGGATGACGCGGCCGTCGATGGCGCGGATGGTGTCCTCCACGAAACCGCACTCGTTCAGGGTGTCGGTGTGGATGGCCACCTGGACGTCGTACTCGTCCGCCACCTTGAGCGAGGTGTCGATGGAGGAGGTGGTGGATCCCCAGTCCTCGTGGACTTTGAGCCCGATGGCACCGGCGCGGATCTGCTCGGCCAAAGGTTCCACGGCGGAGGCGTGCCCCTTGCCGAACAGGCCGATGTTCATGGGCAGCCCCTCGGCCGCCTGCAGCATCCGCTGGATGTGCCACTTTCCGGGAGTGACGGTGGTGGCCTTGGTGCCTTCGGCAGGGCCCGTGCCGCCGCCGATCATGGTGGTGATGCCGGTGGCCAAGGCGGTGGGCACCTGGTCCGGGGAAATGAAGTGGATGTGGGTGTCGATGCCGCCGGCGGTAAGGATTTTCCGCTCCCCGGCGATGATTTCGGTGCCTGCCCCGATGACGATGTCCACGCCGTCAGTGATCTGCGGGTTGCCGGCCTTGCCGATCTTGAGGATGTGGTTGTCCCTCAGGGCGACGTCCGCCTTGTAGATGCCGGTGTAGTCCAGGATCACCGCGTTGGTGATCACGGTGTCCGGGATGGCGTCGCCCTGGCCGTCGTCGTCCCTGACCGCCTGGCCGTTCTGGCCCATGCCGTCGCGGATCACCTTGCCGCCGCCGAACACCACTTCCTCGCCGTAGACGGTGAGGTCTTTTTCGATCTCCAGGAACAGGTCGGTGTCCGCCAGGCGGATCTTGTCCCCGGCGGTGGGCCCGTACAGGTCCGCGTACTGCCGGCGTGGAATCCCGAAGCTCACTGGGCGCCCCCTTCCGTAACAGACCCGCCCGGGCGGGCGCCGCCGTCGAGCTTTCCATTGACCGCGTTGCTAAGCCCGAAAACCTCCCGGCGCCCGACCAGCGCGATCAGCCGCACGCTCCGCGAATCCCCCGGTTCAAAACGGGCAGCCGTCCCAGCGGGGATGTCCAGGCGCCGGCCGTAGGCGGCGTCCCGGTCGAAGGACAGGGCTGCGTTGGCCTCCGCAAAGTGGAAGTGGGAACCCACCTGCACGGGCCGGTCGCCGGTGTTGGTGACAGCAACCTCGATTGCCTCCCTGCCCGCGTTCGCGGTCACGGGTTCCGGCCGGAGAACGTACTCGCCTGGAATCATTGCGGTTCTCCTCAGCGGATGGGGTTGTGGACGGTGACCAGCTTGGTGCCGTCGGGGAAGGTGGCCTCGATCTGGACGTCGTGGATCATCTCCGGCACGCCCTCCATGACGTCATCGCGGCCCAGCAAGGTGGTGCCGTAGCTCATGAGCTCGGCAACGGTCCTGCCGTCCCGGGCGCCCTCGATCAGTTCGTAGCTGATGATGGCCACGGCCTCGGGATAATTGAGTTTCAGGCCGCGTGACTGCCGGCGCCGGGCCAGGTCTGCGGCCACCACGATCATGAGCTTTTCCTGCTCACGCGGCATCAGATGCATGGACTTCCCTTCGACGGCCAACGGCGTGGGGTCCAGCGTAGACCCGGCACGTTTCCACCAGGTTTCAGCAGCATCGGGCCGCTCTATCCAGCAGACCTCACTGATTGAGCCGGCCCAGGATCTCCCCGCTGGACTGGACCGGCTGGCGGTAGGTGGTGGAGAGGATGCGGAGCATGTCGGCCGCGTCCTGGTCGTCTTCGGAGGCCATGGCATCCTTGGCATACGTCACGCGGATGTTGTGTGCGAAGGCGTCAGCGGCAGTCTGGGCGATGCAGTTGTGGGTGGAAACGCCGGCGAGCACCACCTCGTCGGCTCCCCAGTTCCGCAGCCGGGCCAGCAGGTTGGTGCCCACAAACGCGCTGTCCCTGGTCTTGTTCAGCTGGGGCAGGTCCTCGGTGACGAGCCCGGGCACCGATTGGGCCTGCCCGCTGCCGCGGAAGATGAACCCCTGGTCGTCGTCAAGCATGCTGAGGGTCCAGGTGGATTTGTCCCGCTCGTGTTCGGTGCCTACCAGCAGCGCCTTGTGTCCGGCGGCCTTGAACCCTTCCAGCAGGCGGTTGCATTCGCTGACCACCCGCTCCTGCTGGGCCGCCAGCTCGGGGGTTTCGAAGAACGCGTTCTGCATGTCGATGACCAGGAGGGCAATCATGGGGGCACCTTTCCGTCTCTTGAACCGGTGCCATTTCTGTACCCGCAACCGGCGCAGGCAAAACCTGCATACGCAGAATCTAGGGCGCGGATTCCCGGATCTTCAGCTCGAATCCGGCCTCCACGTGCACGCCCGCACCGGATGTTTCACGGCCGGCGATACGGTCCAGCAGCAGGCCGATCGAGCGTTCGGCGATCTCGTTCATTCCCGGCGAGACGGTGGTCAGGGACGGGGACGCGAACCGGGCTTCGTCGATGTCGTCAAAGCCGGCCACGGCCACATCCTGCGGCACCTTGACTCCGCGGATCAGGAGTTCGTGCAGTGCGCCGAGCGCCAGTACGTCATTGAGCCCGAAGACGGCGTCGAATTCCACGCCTGATTCCAGGAGCCCGGCCACGGCTGCGGCACCGGTGTCACGGCGCCATACCGCGGGCACCACGAGCGCAGGGTCGAACGGGATGCCCGCCTCCCCCAGCGCCTTCCGGTACCCGTTCAGGCGCAGGCCCGCGCTGCCGGCGGATTCCCCGGCATTGGCTCCAATGACGGCGATACGACGGCGGCCGGCGGCCAGCAGGTGCGCCGTGAGCGCAGCCGCAGCTTCCTCGTTCTTCATGGTCACCAGGTCAAAGCGGGGATCCATGATGTGCTCGCCGAGCATCACCAGCGGCTTGGTGCCGGCCCGCGCGGCAATGGCCTCGGCGTCCACCACCAGCGGTGTGAACAGCAGGCCGTCCGTAAGCTGCCGGAACGTCCCCTGCAGGGCGCCAAGTTCAACGGCCGCGTCGGCATCGGACTGCTCCACCAGCACACGGTAGCCGTGGCGGGAGGCGGCCTTCATCAGTTTGGAAGCGAGTTCGGCGTAGTACGGGGCGGAGAGATCGGACAGGACCAACCCCAGCATGGAGGTCTTGCCGGACCGGAGGCTGCGGGCAGTGAGGTTTGCCTCGTAGCCCAGCTCCGCAATGGCGTCCTGCACACGCTGCTTGGTGGCCGGCCGGATGAATTCGTAGTCGTTCAGGACATTGGAAACGGTCTTGAGGGAAACGCCCGCCGCGCGCGCGACGTCGTTCATGGTGACTGCCATTAACGTTCTTTCCCTGCTTTCGCCGCCGCTTTGGCAGCCTGCTTGCTGGCGCGCACCTTTGCCAGGGATTCCGGATCCACGATGTCTGCCACCGAAAGGTAGCTTCCGTCCTCGCCGTAGTGGCCGGCGGCTTCACGCCATTCGTGCGCCTGGAGGCCACGCTGCTTGCCCAGGAGGGCCAGGAAGATCTTCGCCTTCTGCTCACCGAATCCGGGCAGGGCCTTAAGCCGGCGCAGCACCTCGGCGCCGTCCGGTGAACCTTTGGTCCAGATGGCCGCAGCGTCGCCGTCCCACTCGTTTTGGACGGCCTCGGCCAGCGCCTGGACCCGGGCGGCCATGGAACCCGGGAAACGGTGGACGGCGGGCCGTTCCTTGAACATCTCCACGAACGCCTGGGGGTCCTGGGCGGCAATGGCCTCCGGCTTCAGCGACCCAATCCGGCTGCGGATCTTCTCAGGACCGGCGAAGGCCGATTCCATGGTCACCTGCTGGTCCAGCAGCATGCCGGTCAGCAGGGCGAAGTCGTCCTCACTCAACAACTTGTCCGCGGCGGGATCGCCCGTGATGTGCAGTTCCATGCCGTCCATCCTCCCACCTGCGGGCCGCCGTCGTCATAAGGATGCCCCCGCCCTGCTGCCCCGGTGCGTCAGCTGTTCACGGCCAGCCGGATCATGGACCAGGAAACGGCGGGGAGTTCGGCGGTAAGCCGGCCGCCGTCCACCTTCACGGAGCCGTTTTCCGTTGGCAGGACCGAGGTGGAATCATCGGCGCTGGCCTTCCAGTACGGGTCCTTGTGGGCATAGGTCAGCGCCTCCACCAGTCGGACATCACCCAGCCCCGCCACGGCCGCATCCAGCGTCAGCGCCTGCTCCGCTGACCGGTTGACGGCGAACACCACGGCCTCGCCCTTGTCCGCGTCATAGGTGGCGACGGCGGACAGTGCGGCAACATCGGTTGTCTTGCCGCCGCTGACCAGCGGGGATTCGACGGCGAGCTGCAGGACGGTGCCGGAAGCGTACCGGGAGGTCAGGGCGAACGGGTGGAAGGTGGTCTGCTTCCAGGCGCGGCCGCCCGGCTCGGTCATGATGGGGGCGATGACGTTCACCAGCTGCGCCAGGCTGGCTGAGTGGACGCGGTCGGTGTTGCGGAGCAGCGTGACCAGCAGGTCTCCCACCACCACGGCATCCGCCACCGTGTAGGTGTCCTCCAGCAGGACGGGGGCCACCGGCCAGTCCTTGCCGGTGGGCACCTTGGATTCGTCGCGGCTCATGTGCCAGACGTTCCACTCGTCGAAGGAGATGTTCACCTGTTTGCTGGACTTCTTCACCGACTTCACATGGTCGATGTGGCTGATGATGTCATGGATGAAGGCATCCATTTTGTGTCCGGCGGCGAGGTGTTCCTGGAGGTCGCCGAAGTCCTCGAAATACTGGTGCGCCGAGATCAGGTCCACCAGCTCGTAGGTTTCTGTCAGGACAACGCGCTCCCACTCACCGAACGTGGGCATGGTGGGGCCGGAGCTGCCGCAGGCCACCAGTTCCAGGTCCGGTTCCACCATGCGCATGGCACGGGCGGTGTCGGCAGCCAGGCGCCCGTATTCCAGGGCGTTTTTGTGCCCGATCTGCCAGGGCCCGTCCATTTCGTTGCCCAGGCACCACATCCTGATGCCGTAGCCGTCCACTGCACCATTTGCGCGGCGCTGCCCGGACAGGGCGGTGCCGCCGTCGATGTTGCAGTACTCGAGGAGGTCCAGCGCCTCCTGGACCCCTCGGGTGCCCAGGTTCACCGCCATCATAGGTTCCACGCCGGCCTTGGCGGACCACTTGGCGAACTCGTCCACGCCCACGCTGTTGGGATCGGTGGAATGCCATGCGAGGTCCAGGCGCACGGGCCGCTGGTCCACCGGGCCTACGCCGTCCTCCCAGCGGTAGCCGGACACGAAGTTCCCGCCCGGGTACCGGACGGTGGATACGCCCAGTTCACGGGTGAGCTCAAGGACGTCCGTACGGAAGCCGTCGCCGTCGGCATCGGGGTGGTCCGGTTCAAAGATGCCGGTGTACACGCACCGGCCAAGGTGCTCAACAAAGGCACCGAAAGTACGACGCCGGACAGGCCCCACGGTGAACGACGGGTCGACGGTGATTTTTGCTGCGGCGGGTTCTGGCTGGGTCACGAAAGCATCCTCGGCTCGGTCTTTACAACGTTATAAAAACATTCTTGAGGGCGCCGCTCCGGGAGTCAAGTGTTTTCATCCCCTGCGGTACAACACCGCCGCTCCCCTGGGTTGCCATGCCAGGCAGCGCTCACCTGCGGCAACAATCCACAGGGGCGGCGCAGGCGGCGGTCCAAGTACTACCTAATCGAAAAAACAGGTACCAGCTACGCATCCACCGGAGGCTGGACGGCAATTAGGTTTTTCACAGAGACAAGACCTGTTCTGCTTCGGCGGTACTTGGCTCACTAGGGGGGTGTGAGACTGGCAATGCATGCACGACAGGTAAACCCAGGCTTCCCGGTCCATAGGACACGGGTATCAAGCGGGGCCGGCGACGAGGAGTCCTTCGAGACCAAGGGCTCTCCCCCAGCCGTCGCCGGCCCTCCCCACCCTGCAGGCGCCCGCAGGCTGCGCGTGCCCCATCCGGAGCCCGCTGGCCGGGAACGGGGTGCGCCCCGGAACCCGGCCCTGGTGCTGGACCTGGTCAACGGTGCGCAAACCCTCTCCGAATCCCTTGACCTGCTGGTGGCTGCTTCAGCCGGGCATGTGGCCGCCACGGCCGGGATCGACGTCGGCTGCGGCCTGGTGCTGCACCAGCCCAAACGGACGCCAGCCACTACGGGTACCACCGTTGAAGTGGAGCGCCTGCTGGACTGGGAACGGGACATGGCCGAGGGCCCGGTTACGGACGTGATGTCCGGCGGTCACCCTGTTGCGGTTCTCCAGCGGAACGGGGACTTCCGGTGGCAGAACTACTCCGCGCAGCTGCAGCTGTCCGGGTTCGGCAGCGCCCTGGCCGTGCGGCTCCGCCTGGACACTGACCTCCCGGCAGACAACCAGGGCAACAGCAAGGAGCCCGGCCAGACCGCCGCGGCGCTGGCCTTCTTCGCCCACGACTCCAAAGCCTTCCCGCTGCAGGCCATTGCCGAGGCACGCACGTTTGCGGCACTGGCAACCAAGAGCCTGCAAATGGCAATCAACCTGCACGCGGCCCGCTCGCTGGCCACCGACCTCCGCTCGGCCCTGGACAGCCGCACGTCCATCAACGTTGCCTGCGGGGTGATCATGGCGCAGAACAGGTGCTCCTACGAGGAAGCCTTCTCCATCCTTGCCAAGGCGTCGAGCCACCGGAACATCAAGGTGCGCAAGGTGGCAGAAGAGCTGCTGGACCGGCTGCCGGAAGGTGCGCCGCGCTCACACTTCGGCCGCTGACGCGGTTCATGGTTCATGCCGGCCCGATTGGGTAGGGAAGAACCAGGACCAGGCAGCGGGAGGGGGCGCACGGATGGCGGGCACACAGACGGATCGCCGGCCTGACCTCATCAGCGCCCCCAGCTGGCTCGCTGGACCGCTCGCCGCCGTCCCGGGACTGGCCGCCCATGTTGCGGGCGGGGGCCAGGCGCCCGCAATCGCCATTGTTGCGGCGCTGGCGGCCCTGCTGAGCCTGGGGGCCGTTGTCCTGGAGCGACTTGTCGTGGGCCGGAACCGGCCGGCGTCCGCGCAGCTTCCCGGCTGGGCAGTCCTGGTGGCAGCCGCTGCCGCACAGCAACTGCTGCACCTGGCCTTCGCCGCCTTCGCCACGGCCAGTGCCGTCCCGTTGCCGGGCCACGGCCATGGCGGGCCGCCCCCTCCGGCCGCGCCGTCGTCGCCCGCCTCCCCGGCCAGCCACTCACTGCACCTGATGCTGTATCTGCATGCCGGCGCGGCACTCGTTACGGCCGCCACTGTGGTCGGGTGGAACAGGCTCAGCCGGTGGGCCCGGGCACTTCGCCGGAAGCAGGATCCCGTCAGGACGTGAGCGTGCCCCTGGCGATGCTCACGCTGGAATGCGCCGGGTTGCCGTCCATGGGCTCGTCTGACACATCCACCACCGGGTACTGGGAGAGGTCCAGGCCCGCGGGCACCTGGAACGTTCCGGATGTGGAGTTCATGACGCCCAGGCTGACCAGCCGGGAAAGGTCCGGGGCGATCAGCCACACCTCCTGGTAGCCCTTGGCTTCATCCTTGTCCAGGTTGATTTCCAGGTTGCGGGACCCATCGCTTGCCGTCACCACCTTGGCCGATCCTGCGGCGGAGTGCTGGGGCAGCGGTGTCAGCTGGGCAGCGGCCAACTGCTGGGGCTGGGGCGGACGGGTCACCGTCAACACCGCGCCCACAACCACCAGGACGGCTGCCGCGGCAGCTGCCACCCAGGTACCGGGGCGCTGCCACCAGGTCCGTCGGCGGAGGGGAACAACGTTCGACGGCGGCACGTGCGCAGGTGCCGGCGCCGCGGCAGGGGCTGCGGGGGTTTCCTTCGCCGCCTCCTTGGCCCTGTGCGGGGACAGCGGGTCCTCCCGCACCGACTCGGACAGACCCAGTTCCCGGTGGATTCCAGCCCATACCTGCGGGCCCGGGACGGTCAAGTGGCTGGTGTCAGGGGTTGTCTTCACCGCATCCACGGTGCGGCGCAGGGCGGCATAGTCCGCGGCGCACTCTGGGCAGGCTGCAAGGTGCCCGCGGCCGGCCGGGTCCTCCCAGCCGTCATAGAGCGCCAGGAGGCTCAACTGTTCCGGATCAAGATGCGGCATGGTCTACCTCCAATCTGCTTCGTAAATGCGACAGGCTCCGGCGGATGTGGCTCTTGACCGTACCAAGGGGAAGGCCCAGCTTGCGTGAAATCTGCTCGTGCGTCAGGTCCTCGTAGAAGGCGAGCTTCATGATGGATCCCTGCGGCTCGCCCAGCCTCTCCAGTTCGCCGTCCAGGAGCAGCCGGTCCGCCAGCATTTCCGCTGCCTCTGTTCCCGTGCCGGCGTCTTCCCCCATGCCGGCTCCGGCCGCGGCGAAGGCCTTGCGTGCTTCCCGGGCCGCCGCCGAATGGGCGTCGGTGATGGCGTTCCGGGTGATACCCACGATCCACGCAGGCAGCCTGGCCACCTGGGGGTTGAACGTGCTCCGCGAACGCCAGGCCCGGATGAAGACCTCCTGGGTCACGTCATCCGCCGCCGCCCTGTCCGGCAGGGAACGCAGGGCCAGGGTGTGCACCAGGGGCGCGAACTCACGGTAGGCCGCGGCGAGCGCGTGCTCATCCCCGGCCAGGAAGGAGTCCGTCAGGGCGTCATCCCACCCGCGGGAAGCGTGCCCGGGAAGCGTCACAGGCAACTCCTTCCCGGCTACGTCGCACGAGCTAGTGGCTGGCCACCGATCGTGCAGGAACGGGCTCATACAGGAACCGGCTCATTCAGGAACTGCGGTGACAATCACATTGTCGCTGTAGTCCATCCGCTCGTCCAGCCACCTGCCGCCGCAGGTGACCAGTTTGAGTTCGTGGGGACCGGACCGGCGGAAGAGTGCGCCACCGTCGAACTTGTCCTTTGCCATCATTTCCACTCCCACCACCCGGTAGGTGAGCGGGGCGGCCCCATCCCGTCCCACCCGGATCAAGGTTCCGGCCGTGAGCGACTTCAGTGCCGAGAACGGCGCCCGGTCGGACTTCGTGTCGATGTGTCCGGCGATGACAGCGGTCCCCTCGGCCGCTCCCGGCGCCGGACCGAATTTGTACCAGGCCGCCCGGTCAAAGGCGTCAGGTATTTCCATCGCTCCCTCCGCGGACACTCCCCCGGCCACCACCGGCATGTCGATGGCCGTGCCCGCCACGGCCAGTGACGTTGGCGCCGGCACCGCCGCGGCGGCCGGCAGAGTGGCAGGCCGGACCGGGATGGCGCTGGTGGACGGGACAGCAGGACCTGGGGAGTCGGCCGGTCCGGTGGGGACCGTTGCGGCTGCCGGATCGCTGGCGGCGGCAACGCCCTGCGCCGATGGGGAGACTGCGGGATCGGCAACAATGGTGGCAGCCGTTGATTGGGACGCCTGCCCGCTTGCGCTGCCGGGATTGCCGGAACCGGCGGAACCGCAGCCGGACAGAAAAACCGCAACGGCCACCATCGCTGCTGCCGCCCCACCTGCCGAACGGCGACGGCGGTACTCCGCTGCCGGCGTCGTGCCTGCCTCCATGCCTGCCGCCTCCCTTCCGTTGCTGCTTGTTATGTGGTGGCCGGCGCAGGGGCCCGACCGTGCCGGCCGGGCCCCTGCGTACGGTCCTTCAACCGGTTTCTGCCCCGGTTACAGCTGCGCCCGCCGGGTGCTGACCGCGCGGGCTACACCTACGGCCCCGGCGAGAAGGGCCAGCGCGGCCAGGCCAAATCCGGCAGTGGCAACGGCAGTGCCCGCTCCACCGGCAGCCGCTGAACCGTCAAGGGCACCTGGCACCGACGCCGGTGCGGAATGGAGGCCCTCGATGGTCTGCACGGCCAGTTTCAGGTTCTGGTCGGCCAAGCTGCCCCAGGCGTAAACGATGGTGTGCGTACCTTCGGCCACCGCCACGTCCGCCGGTCCGATCACCGGGGTGGTGGTGCCTGCGGCGGCCACGGCGGCGGGGACAGTGCCGGGATCGAGGCTGAGTGTCTTTTCGTTAGGATTGGCAAGGTTGGTGACGACGGCGGTGCCGCCTGCCAGGACATCGACGGCGGGGGCTGCGGCCGCGTGCCGGACGGTCAGCTTGCCCTTCCCGGCGGGGATTTGGGACACGTCGTTGGTGAACAGGCTGGCGGTGGGTTTGCCGTCAGCGCCCAGGTGGGCTGCGGCCGTGTAGTTTCCGTTCGCGGCAAGGGTGACGCTGACCGGCCCAATGGCAGGCGCCGAGGCGTCGGCGGCATCGGCTGCCGTAATGGCGATCTCGTAGGTGCCGGCCGGCAGGGCCAGCGGCCCGGCAAGGGCTCCCGGGGCGAAGTCATCCAAGGTGCGGTCACCGTTGACCCACACGTCCACGGTCAGTCCGGGAACACCGTGCAGCACGGACAGCTGGGCGTCCCCGTCTGCTGCGTGGGCCGGACCGGCCAGAGCGATTGCGGCTGCAATGGCTGCTGCACCGGCACCTGCGGTGAAGATTTTGTTGCGCATGTCCATCTCCTTGAACGGCCCGGTTGCCGGGCGTTTTTTGCTGACACTCCTACTACCGGCGCAACCCCGGATTTGGATGCAGAATCATGGAGATTTTTTTCGGGGCCCAGTGCGGCCCGCTCAACCTGCCCGGTTAGGCGGGCGCTGGCGCGGCCGTGCTGGCGCGGAGGATCAGTTCAGGCGGGACCACGGTTGAGCTCACTGCCGCACCGGTCTCGATCTCCTTCAGCATGATGTCCATGCAGCGGCGTCCCAGCTCCTCGAAGTCCTGGCGGACGGTGGTCAGCGGAGGCGTAAAGTACCCCGCCTCCGGCTGGTCGTCGAAGCCCACCACGGAGACGTCGTCGGGCACTTTGACCCCCGCTTCGGTGAAGGCGCGCAGCAGGCCCAGGGCCATCTGGTCATTTCCAACGAAGATGGCCGTGGCCGTGCGTCCTGACGCCAGCTTGCGGCCAATGGCGTAGCCGCTGCCCGCGCTCCAGTCCCCTTCCACCAGCAGGGACTCGTCCAGCCCGGCTTCGCGGAGGGCGGCACGCCACCCCTCCGCGCGTTCGGCGCCGTCCGTCCAGTCAGGCGGGCCTGCGATGTGCCCGATGCGGCGGTGCCCCTCCTTGATGAGGTGTTCGACGGCGAGCCTGGCGCCCGCACGCTGGTCCACCATCGCGCCGCTGACGGAAGCGCTGCCGGCCGAGCCCACCGCCACCACGGGCACCGGAAGATTCATCTGCTCCAGCACGGCAAGGGTGTCGGAGTGCGGGACCAGAACGGCGATCCCGTCCACGGCCTGGTCCATGAAGTGGCCCACTGCGTTGGAGATGGCATCCCGGTTGACTTCCCGCAGGGCCGCGATGCTGACGAAGTAGCCGGCGTTGCGGGCTGCGTGTTCAACCCCCAGCAGGGTGTTCGCCGGCCCGTACTGGGAAAGCTCGCTTGCCAGCACCCCAATGGTCTGCGAGCGCCGCGTCACCAGGCTACGGGCTGCGCTGTTGCGCCGGTATCCCAGCTCGGCAATGGCCGCCTCCACCTTTTCCCGCGTCGCCTTGCTGACATTGGGGTTGTTGTTCACCACGCGGGAGACGGTCTGGTGGGAGACACCTGCCACCTTGGCCACGTCTTCCAGGCGCGGCATCCGGCCCTTGCTGGTTTTTGCCATGAGCCTATTGTGCCTGTTGCAGCCGCTGCGGCCCCTGCCTGCAGGCTCATTGTGGCAAGTGCTGCCGCGTCCTTGCGCGGCAGCGGACCGGTGGGCAGGATGAAGCTGATACCGCGTTTGCACAGAAGGAGCCGGCGGAATGACCAAGTACCTGATCTCGTTTCCCAGCGGCGCCATGGACATCCCCGACGGCGGCCTGCAGGAAGTGGCGGACGTGGCGCACGCAGTTGTCCAGGAGGCGAAGGAGGCCGGCGTCTGGGTTTTCGGCGGCGGCATTGATGAGAGCGTTCCACCCGTGATGGTCGACGGCGAGGGTACGGTCAGCGAAGGTACCTACCCCCAGACGGCGCAGCTCGAAGGCGGCTACACGGTGCTGGAGCTGCCCACCTACGAAGCCGCGCTGCACTGGGCCGCGAAGATCGCTGCAGCCTGCCGCTGCGCGCAGGAAGTGCGGGCTTTCCAATACGATCCCGCCAGCTGACCCGGCAAAGCCCGGTGAACCTGGAAAGCGCGGTGTACCTGGAATATCCGTTCACCGGCCCCTGGCTGGTGCAGAATTCGCCGTCGAACCGCGTACCCAGCCACGGCACACAGCTCTTCGCCACGGGCCACGCCATCGATTTCACCCCGGTGGACCGGAACGGGCGGTCTGCACCGATCACCTTTGCTGCGCTGTTCCGGCCCGCGCCGCCGGAGCGGTTCGTGGGGTTCGGCAGGGCCGTGACGGCTCCCGTCTCCGGGGTTGTGCAGGCGGCCCATGACGGGGAGCCTGACCACGCCGCCTTCCGCGGCTTTCCGTCAATCGGCTACGCAGCGACGCAGGCCAAACGGCTGCGGGAGGGGTGGCCGGGGCTTGCAGGCAACCACGTGATTATTGAGGGCAGCGAAGGGTTCATTGCCCTGTGCCATTTGCAGTGCGGGAGCGTGTGCGTCCGGCCGGGCCAGTCGGTTGAATGTGGGGATCCGGTGGGCCGGTGCGGCAATTCCGGCAACAGCACGGAGCCGCATCTGCATGTGCAGGCGATGGATTCAGCGGATCCGGTACGGGCTTCCGCCGTTCCCATCACCTTCCCTGGCGGCCTGCCGCGCAACGGAAGAATTGTGCACGCCTGAATAAGGAAGCAGGGTCTTAAATGGAAGGGGCCCGCCGGCATTCGCGGCGGACCCTCACGGTTCCTATGGGTGGGCCCTGTGGGGCTCGAACCCACGACCCACGGATTAAAAGTCCGATGCTCTACCAACTGAGCTAAAGGCCCCTGCCGGCCAGTCAAACACGCTGTGTCTTCCCGTCCGGCCCAATCCATTTCTGGACGTTAATACTCTAACCCATGGTTCCGGCCTCTTCGCACAAGGCCAATGGGCCGCCGTCGTGCGCTTACAACCCCTGTTAAGCGCGCCTTTCCCGCACGTGCAACGGGCGCTGCAGATGCTCGATTTCCGCGTCCGCACAGGAGTAGCGTGGGGGGCATGAGCGAGCAAGCAGGAACCAGCCCATACGGCGGCAGCAACCGGCACCATAAGCCCAAGCCCTTCGCCCCGATGGATTTCGAGCCCTTCGCCGGCGGGGCAGATCCCGCCCGCGTCTCGGAGGCCGCCCACCTTGCCGCGCAGGCCCTGGTCCGGCATGGCCGTGACAGCGATGATCCTGTCGTCACCGAACGCCTGGTGAAGCTCGCCGACGAGCAGGGCCTTGAAGCCATCGCGGAGATGTGGGCCGAGAGCCCTGCCCGCTCCCTTCCCGGCGCCCTGTGGCGGCTCTACGCGCTCCGCGCTGCCACGGTCCAGGATCCGGAACGCATCTCCGTGTACTTCCGGGCGGGCAGGGACACCGCCCAGGTTTCCAACGTGGTGGCCGGCGCTGCTGAACCGCCGGGCGCAGAAGAAATGCGCACCATGGCCGATGCCATCCTTTCCGGGGCGTTCGACGGCGATTTCGACGTCGCGCTGGAACGGTCCGCCGCCTTCTGCCGGGTGGTGGCGCTCGGCCAGGCCACGCTTGCCGACGGCGCAGAGCACGCCAACGAGGCCCACGCCAGCAAGCTGACCCGCAATTCCCATCAGTTGGTCAAGACGGCCGAGGACCTGGAGCACGCCGCCAACGCGTGGCGCCTGGGCGAGCTGGACTGAGCTTGCCGTGCTTGAATTTTTTCTTGGCCCGGGCTGCTTGCCGGGCCCGCCTGCTTGCTTTGCCGGACCGGCCTGCTTGCTGAGCTGGGCTTCCTTGCCGTAGCGCCTGCGGCCTTGGCGGACCGCCTTTTCCGCGACGAATAAGGCCCCGCTGTCAAGATTGACTTGGGCCGAATGAAGTAGAAGACTGAAACCGGTGCCGAGCCGCGAAACCCCCGGGCTTCAACAATTAGCCGCCTAGAGCGGCCTACCGCCGAGAGGCGTATCCGGTTCGGCACCATTTTTATGCCCTCTTCCAAGCGGACAATTCAGATCCTGCTGTTACGGGCCGGTAGAGTAGGCGACAGTTGCCCGCCGGGGTCAAGTCACACGGCAGCAACCCCCGCCCTGTTAAGTCCCCGGAGACCGGTAAACACGTGAAGCTGCGCCTTTTTCCCCAGGAGCCCGCAGGGCTGAACCTGCTCTCGCAGATGGCACAACAGATCGTGCTGGCCACCGCCACCCTGGCCGAGATCCTCGGCGTACCCGCAGACGAACACGGCAAACTCGTGGAGGACATGCACAACCTCGAGGCCAAGTCTGCCGAACTGCATTTCGCGCTGCTGACCCACATGCGCACCAGCTTCGTGAACCCGCTCCCCCGCGAGGACATGTACGCCCTCTCGCGGTACCTCAACGAGGCCATGGAGAAGATGGACGCCGCCGCGGAACTCGTGGCCCTTTACAAGCTGGACCGCCTGCCCAAGCGCGCAGCGGACCAGCTGGAGATCATCAGCCGGCAGGCCGAACTGACGGTGGACGCCATGCGCAGGCTGAACAACCTGGATGACCTCGAGGACTACTGGATCGAGATCCTGCGCCTGGCTCAGCGCGCGGAGCGGACCCACCGGGTGTGGGTGGCGGACATGATCGCGGACATGAAATGGGCGCAGTACTCCCGGAACCGGGACATCGCCAACCAGCTGGTGGAGGTCACCAAGGACATGCGTCGGGTGGCCACCCAGGTAGGCAGCATCATCGTCAAGGAATCCTGAGGTGGCGGCAGTCATCTTCGCGGCGGTGGTCCTCCTGGCCGCGGCGTTTGCCTTCCTCAACGGCTTCCGCGACGCCTCCAACTCGGTTGCCCTTGCCGTCCGGAACCGGGCCCTCACCCCCAGCGTGGGCGTTCTCCTTGCCGCGTTCTTCAACTTTGTGGGTGCCCTCGTCAGCGCCCTGCTGGCCGTCGCCGCCAGCCAGACCTGGATCCACCTTCCGGCCGGACCCGGTGGTCTCGCCATCCTGGCGGCCGGGCTGGCGAGCGCCTGCGCCTGGGGCCTTCTGATGTGGCGCCGGGGCATCCCCGCGTCCTCCACCCACGCCCTTGTGGGCGGTCTTGCGGGCGCCGGCCTTGCCAGCCTGGCGATTGGTGGGCCGGGGGTAGCCGGAGTGGACCAGTCGCTGCTGTTCCAGGTGGTGCTGCCCCTGGTGCTGTCCCCGCTCGTGGCCTACAGCGGCTCCTTCCTGTTGGTCTATCCGGCCACGTGGGTGGCCCGTTACACGCAGCCCAATGTCGTGAACCAGCGCTTCCGCCGAGGCCAGGCCGTCGCGGCCGGAGCCGTTGCCTTCGGCCACGGCCTGCAGGACGGGCAGCGCGTCAGCGCAGTGCTGCTGCTGGCCCTCCTGGCTGCAGGCTATTCCGACGGCGGGATCCCCCTTTGGGTGGCAGGGCTCTCCGCAGTGATGATGACGGCCGGGACACTCTTCGGAGGATGGCGGATCTCGCACACCATCGGCTACAAAATCACCAGGATCGACCCCCTGCGCGGATCGGTGGCCCAGACCTTCAGCGCACTGATGCTCTTTGTGGGCGCCATCGGGCTCCACTGGCCGCTCTCCACCACCCACACCGTTACCGCCGGCGCCCTGGGCGCAGGGGAAAACCAGCACTTTTCGGTGACGAACCGGAAACTGGTCATCCGGATCCTGTGGCTCTGGGCCCTGACTCCCCTGGCGACCTGCGGCCTGGCCTTCGTGCTCGCGCTGGCCCTCTCCCCCATCGCCGCCTAGCCCACACCCGTTCAGCCCGGCGTCTTCACCCCTATCGCGTTGCCCCACCCGCCTTGGCCTCCCCTGTGGAGCCCGCGAAGGGGAGGGCGTAACTCCCCTGTACAGGGACAGGGACGTGACGTAGATTCGAAAAAAGCGCCCCCGGACAACGCTGCCGGGGACCGGCGTCCGGGCCGCGTGCAGGGCCGCGGATGAGCGCCGCTGCAGCCACACGGCGGCTTGGATGCACAACGCGGAAAAGAGCAGGCGTCATGTCTTCCTCGTATTCCCGGCGCCCCCTGCCACAGCCACGGCAACTTCAGTGCGAGGCCTGCGGAACCGGGCACCAGCTGACCATTCACGCCATCACGGCGATCGGCGCCGCCGGTGGGGACCTCGTCACGGTTTCCTACACCTGCAATGACTGCAACCTGTTCCAGGAACACAGCGCCTTCGCCGCCGACGTCGCAGCCGCCCTGAACCAGGTCCGCTGGATGGCCAAGGTCATTCTCTTCGGGGACGAGTACATCCACTGCGGCTACCCCATGGAGGAAGCGGAGCACGAGGTTGAGCGGTTCTGCTACCGCAGCAGCACCACGGGCAGTGGCCTCAACGCGGTGTCGCTGCCCACCCGGGTCCTGCGCTGCCACTGCGGGTTCCAGCTGGAAGTCCCGGAGTAGCCAAGCCAGGCCCTACTCTGTGCGTCCCTGCGCAGCAACGGGCCACCTCGGTGCGCAGGGACAGTCCCGGCGCGGTGAGCTCAGTTGTCAGCACGGTCTCCGGCCCGTAAGGCGGGGGCCAGGTCAGAGCTGGATGGCTGCCGGGCCGTCGGTTGCTGGCATCAGGACGGCTGTGAGCTCGTCCGCCGTCAGGTTCGCCGCCGTGCACAGCTCGTGCTGCGACACCCCGGCTGCGCAGGCCCGCCGGACCGCCTGGCGCAGGGACTCCAGGGCATTGTCCAGTTCCCACTGCATGCTTTCGAGGTGGGAACTGGTGCTCCAGACCTCCGACAGGACATCGCCCTCTTCCTCACCGACGGCAGCTGCAGCCAGCCCGAGGCTTTGCTCAAGCTCCGGGACAAGGGGAAGGGCGCTGAGGGGAACGGCAGTCGGAGGGACGGCGGCCAAGGGTCCGGGCAGGGCTCCAGCCAGGCCTGCAGCAGCGGCAAAACCCTGCGCCTGCGCTTCGGCATCCCCCGCAATCGGATCCTTCACCGCCGCGCGCTGCGCGGGTGCATCCTCCGCAAGCACGGAAACCGTAAGCTGGGGGCCCAGGGGGCTGCTGGCCGTCTGCGTCATGGCAAAACTCCTTGTGCTGGCCTACTACTAGTTTCCTAAGTATCTAGTTCAGCGTACTAAACCGCTCAGTAGATAGCCAACGGGGCAAGGCCTATCCGAAACGGCCGGAGACGTAGTCCTCTGTGGCCTTCTGGACCGGGTTGCTGAAGATGGTGTGGGTGTCCCCGTATTCGATCAGCTTGCCCGGCTTGCCCGTGCCAGCGATGTTGAAGAATGCCGTCCTGTCGGAGACCCGGGCGGCCTGCTGCATATTGTGGGTCACGATCACCACGGTGTACTGGTCCTTGAGTTCATTGATGAGGTCCTCGATGGCCAGGGTGGAGATGGGGTCCAGGGCGGAGCAGGGCTCATCCATGAGGATCACCTGGGGCTCCACGGCGATGGCGCGGGCAATGCAGAGCCGCTGCTGCTGGCCGCCGGAAAGGCCGGAACCTGGCTTCTCCAGCCGGTCCTTGACCTCGTTCCATAGGTTGGCGCCCTTGAGCGAGCGCTCCACCAGCACGTCTGCCTCGCCCTTGGAGATCTTCTTGTTGTTCAGCTTGACGCCGGCCAGCACGTTGTCCCGGATGGACATGGTGGGGAACGGGTTGGGGCGCTGGAAGACCATGCCGATCTGCGAGCGTACGGTCACGGGGTCCACGCCGGGGCCGTAGAGGTTGTCGCCGTCCAGCAGGACCTCACCCTCAACGCGGGCGCCGGGGATGACCTCGTGCATGCGGTTCAGGGTGCGGAGGAAGGTGGATTTTCCGCAGCCTGACGGCCCGATGAACGCCGTAACGGACTTGGCCTCGATGTTGATGCTGACGTCCTCCACGGCAAGGAAATCGCCGTAGTACACGTTCAGGTCCTTGACGTCGATGCGCTTAGACATGGTGTTCCTTCACTTGCTGAATATGGATTGAAGTCTAGGTCCGCCACAGAGGACGGGAGGAGGAGCCGGCCTGGTTACCGGCCGGTTTTGGGGGCGAAGATCCTGGCGATCAGGCGGGCCGCCAGGTTCAGGACCATCACCAGGATGATCAGCACCAGCGCCGCGCCCCAGGCCCGCTGCGAGGAGGGGTCCGGATTGGAGGGCGAGGTGGGGTTGAGGATCTGGGTGTAGATGAACGTGGGCAGCGAAGCCATCCAGCCGCCGAACACGTTCGAGTTGATGCTGGTGGCAAAGCCGGCGGTGACCAGGATGGGCGCCGTCTCGCCGATGACCCGGGCGATCGCCAGGGTGACGCCGGATGCGATGCCTGAAATCGCCGTCGGAATGACCACCTTGAGGATGGTCCGCCACTTGCGCACGCCCAGGGCGTAGGCGGCCTCACGGAGTTCATTGGGGACGATCTTGAGCATTTCCTCGCTGGAGCGGACCACCACAGGGATCATCAACACAGAAAGCGCGACGGCGGCCACCGCACCGGTCTTGGTGCCCGGGCCCACCACCGCAAAGAAGAACGCGGCGGCGAACAGCCCGGCCACGATGGAGGGGATTCCGGTCATGACATCCACGAAGAACGTGATGGCCTTGGCCAGGCGGCCGTCGTTGCCATACTCCACCAGGTAGATGGCCGTGAGCAGCCCCACGGGAACGGAGATCACGGTGGCCAGCAGCGTGACCTGCACGGTGCCAAGGAGGGCGTGGTAGATGCCGCCCACCACCGGGCCACCGCTTTCCACAGCCTTGTTGTCGAACGCGCCCGTGACGCCGTTCATGGAGGTGGTGAGGAAGCCGGGGTCCATGAGCCCGGGGATGCCATTGACCAGCACGGTCCAGATCACCGAAACCAGCGGCAGCAGCGCCACCAGGAATGAGCCCACCACCAGGCAGGTTGCCAGTTTGTCCTTGGCCTTGCGCGAGCCTTCCACGACGGCGCTCCAGGACACCAGCCCCACGGTGAACAGGATCGCGGAGGCCACGCCCCAGCCGAACGGGTTGAAACCCACCAGGGCAAGGATGGCGGCGCCGGCGATCAGGGCTGCGGCCAGCACGGCATAGGGCGCGTACTTGGGCAACTGGCCCTTGGTAAGCGCCGACCGCTTGCTGCGGACGGGGGTAAGGGTGGAGGTCATTTAGTTGGCTCCCGAGAATTCTTTGTGCCGGGTGATGACCCAGCGGGCGATCATATTCACGGCCAGGGTGATGACGAACAGCACCAGGCCGGCGGCGATCAGCGTGCTGACCTTGATGCCGCTGGCTTCGGGGAAGTTCAGGGCAATTTCGGCAGCGATGGTCTGGTTGCCGGACTGGATCAGGCTGGCGGTGAGGGCGCCGGAGGAAAGCACCAGGGCAACGGCCATGGTTTCGCCCAGCGCGCGGCCCAGGCCCAGCATGACGGCGCTGATGATGCCCGGACGGGCGAAGGGCAGCACCGCCATCTTGATCATTTCCCAGCGGGTGGCACCCAGCGCCAGTGCCGCTTCTTCATGCAGCTTGGGGGTCTGCAGGAAGATCTCGCGCGACAGCGAGGTGATGATCGGCAGGACCATGACCGCCAGGACGATGCCCGCGGTGAGGATGGTCTTGCCGGTGGTGGAGGCGGGGCCCTGGAAGATGGGAAGCCAGCCCATGTTGGCCGCCAGCCAACCGTACGCCGGCGAGATCTCCTTGGCCAGGAACGCGGCACCCCAGGCGCCGTAGACCACGGAGGGGATGGCGGCGAGCAGGTCCACGACGTACCCGAGCCCGGAGGCCAGGCCGCGCGGCGCGAAGTGCGAGATGAACAGCGCCACGCCGATGGCGATGGGGGTTGCGATCACCAGCGCAATGATGGCGGCGATCAGCGTGCCGATCACGATGGGCCAGATGTAGGCGAAGAAGCCCTGCCCTCCCTGGATCTTATCGGCGGGAGCGGTCAGCGCGGGAATTGCTTGGACCACCAGGAAGAGTGCGACGCCGAAGAGGACGGCGAGGATCAGGCACCCGGCTGCCAGCGTGGCGCCGGAAAAGACCTTATCCCCGGCGCGCCCGGCGCCCTGGGTACTGGTCAGGGAGGTGGCGGTCATTCGACGGCCCTTCGATTCGTTGCTGGATTGGGGAAGCGGGGTGCAAAGCCAAGTTCCCCGCGCTGCCTTCCGGCAGGCGGGGAACCCGGTTTTACGGCACTGGCTAGGACTTGACCTTGATCGAGTCGATGGCCTTGGCAGCCTTGGCGGCCAGATCCGAGGACAGCGGAGCGGACTTGGCAGAATCTGCTGCAGCCTTCTGGCCTTCAGCGGAAACTACGTAGTGCTCGAAGGCCTTGACCAGGTCGACGGTCTCCTGCTTGTCGTAGGTGGTGCACAGGATGTGGAAGGACACCAGGACGATCGGGTAGGCGCCTGCGATGGTGGTCTTGCGGTCCAGCTTGATGGACTGGTCGTTGGCGGCGCGGCCTTCAACGGGCTTGCCGGCGTCCACTGCCTTGGCGGCAGCATCGGCGGAGATCTTGGTGAAGGAATCGCCCACCTTGATCTGGGCCACGCCCAGCTTGCCGCTCACGGCGGAGTCGTCGGCGTAGGTCACGGCACCGGGGGTGTCCGTCACGGTCTTGACCACGCCTGAGGTTCCCTTGGCGTTTTCACCCTGGAGGCCGGCGGGCCAGACACCGGCGGCCTTGTCGGTCCAGACGTCGGAGGCCGCGGCGGCCAGGTAGTCGGTGAAGTTCTGGGTGGTGCCCGAGTCGTCGGACCGGTTCACCGGGGTGACCTTGAGGTCGGGCAGGGAGACGCCGGGGTTCAGGGCTGAGATGGCGGGATCGTTCCACTTGGCGATCTGGCCGCGGAAGATCTTGGCCACGGTGGTGGCGTCCAGCTTCAGGTCGGTGATGCCGGGGACGTTGAAGGCAACGGCGATCGGGGAGATGTACACCGGGACGTTGATGGCGCCGTCGGGGCCGCATACGGACTTGGAGGAGGCGTATTCGTCATCCTTCAGGTAGGCGTCCGAGCCGGCAAACTGGGCCGAGCCGTCCAGGATAGCCTTGCGGCCTGCACCGGAGCCGTCCGGGGAATACTGCACAGTGGCGCCGGAGTTGGCGGAAGCGAAGTTGGTCTTCCATGCGTCCATGGCGGCGCCCTGGGCGGAGGACCCGATACCGGTCAGGGTACCGGTGACCTTGGTGCCGCCGGCGGACTGGCTGCCGGCAGGCGCGGTGCCCGTGGCGTTGTCTGAACCGCAGGCGCTGAGCGCGAGTGCGCCGGCTGCGATGACAGCGATAGCCGCGTGGCGGCCGAAGCGGAGTGCCTTCACTAGATGTACCCCTTCCAGGGTTATTCAGGTGCGGTACAGGGCCGGAGAACCCTGCTGCGCGATGCGTACGGTGTGTACCTTCTAGAAAGTTATGGGCCGCAGGTAACGGGATGGGCTGTACAAAGTGAACGGAGGATTAACGACGGCGGGATATTGGCTGACAAATACCGGGTCACCATTGCGCCGCTCACATGTAAAGCCGTAGTGCACGTGCACCGGGCAGTGGCTAGGCACTGAATAGACTTGAACCCATGGCCATCCCAGCAGGACTCTCATCGACCAGGCGCTTCCTGCACGGCCGGGTCCGGACCGGACTGATCCGCAGCCGCAATTCCGTTGTCCCTGCCATCCAGATGACCGTGTGTGCGGTGGGCGCCTACGCCTTCGCCGACAACATCCTGGGTCACTCCGGCCCGCTCTTCGCTGCCACCTCGTCGCTCATCGCCCTTGGGTTTTCCCGGGAACCCCGGCTGCGGCGCGTGATGGAAGTGGGTCTCGGCTGCACCATCGGGATCGCCGTGGGCGACCTGCTCCTGCACTGGCTGGGCGGCGACATCTGGGTGGCCGCCGTCGTGCTTCTCTTCTCCATCCTGCTGGCCCGGTTCCTGGACAGCGGAAATATCTTCACCACCCAGCTGGCGCTGCAGTCGCTGCTGGTGGTGCTGCTGCCGGCGCCCGCAGGCGGCCCGTTCACCCGCAGCATCGACGCCGTGGTGGGCGGCCTCTTCGCACTGCTGGTGACCATCCTGATGCCGAAGGATCCGCGCCGGGAACCGCGCCGCGACGTCCAGAAACTGCTGCATGAACTGGCGGAAGTGCTGCGGGAGTGCGCCGGCGCCCTGGTCAACAGCGACTCCACCCAGGCCTGGCACGCGCTGATCCGCGGCAGGAACTGCCAGCCTTTGGTGGATGCCATGCGCCAGTCGCTGCGCGCCTCCGGGGAGGTTGCCACGCTGGCGCCTGCCTACCGCCGGCACCGGGATGAGCTGGACAGGCTCAAGCAGTCGCTGGACTTCATCGACCTTGCGCTGCGCAACAGCCGCGTATTTGCGCGGCGGCTCACCAGCGCCATCAACCACGCCGCCCTCTCGGACGAGGCGACGGACAGCATCGCGGAGGTACTGCAGGAGACCGCTGCCGCGATTGACGAGCTTTCGCTTGGCCTTGCGGAATCGCACGACGGCGTCCGCCGCGCCCACCTGCGCACCGCCCGCCGCGACCTGAGCGAGATCGCCCTGCGCCTGCACCCCAAGCTGCTGGAGGTGCAGCGGCTGGAGGGTGAAACCGTGGTGATGCTGTTCCGGCCGCTGATGGTGGACCTGTTGGAGGCCACGGGCATGGATGCGGACGAAGCCAGGGACGTGCTGCCCGCGCTGTAGGCCAGGGGCGGGTGGGGACCGGTGTCAGTGGCCGCCACTAGGGTTGAAGGCATGGCAACAAAGACTTCCCGGGCCTCCAAGGCGCCCGCGTACAAATGCGCTGAATGCGGCTGGACCACCGTCAAGTGGGTGGGCCGCTGCGGCGAGTGCCAGGCGTGGGGCACGGTTGAGGAAACCGGCACCGCCGTGGCGCGGACCACGGCGGCCACCACAGTCGTGGAACCCGCCCGCCGGATCGCGGACGTGGACGCCACCACAGCGGCTTTCCTGCCAACCGGGGTGGACGAGCTGGACCGGGTGCTGGGCGGCGGCCTGGTCCCCGGCGCCGTCATCCTGCTGGCGGGCGAGCCCGGAGTGGGGAAGTCCACGCTGCTGCTGGATGTTGCAGCGAAGTTCGCGCGGACTGCCCAGGACGTCCTCTATGTCACCGGCGAAGAGTCGGCCGCCCAGGTGAAGCTGCGCGCGGAGCGGATCGACGCTGTCGCGGAGTCTCTGTACCTGTCCGCAGAGACGGATCTCGGCCAGGCGCTGGGGCAGGTGGAGAAGATCGAGCCCCGGCTGCTGATCGTGGACTCAGTGCAGACCCTCAGCAGCGCGGACGTTGATGGCAGCGCCGGCGGTGTGTCCCAGGTCCGTGAGGTGGCGGCATCCATCATTGCCGCAGCAAAGCGCCGGAACATGACCACCCTGCTGGTGGGCCACGTTACCAAGGACGGTTCCATCGCCGGGCCGCGGCTGCTGGAACACCTGGTGGATGTGGTGTGCCAGTTCGAGGGTGAGCGGCATTCCAGGCTTCGGCTGCTGAGGGCTGTCAAGAACCGGTACGGACCCACCGATGACGTGGGTTGCTTCGACCTCAATGAGAACGGCATCGAGGGCCTGGCCGATCCAAGCGGGCTGTTCGTGAGCCGCACCAAGGAGCCGGTTTCCGGGACCTGCATCACGGTCACCATGGAGGGCCGCCGCCCCCTGCTGGCGGAGGTGCAGTCACTGCTCGCCGAAAGCCCCAACTCACAGCCCCGGCGGGCCACCAGCGGGCTGGACAGCTCACGGGTCTCCATGCTCCTGGCTGTGCTGCAGCAACGGGCGGGGACCCTGCTGCACAAGGACGATTCTTATGTTGCCACGGTGGGCGGAGTGAAACTCAGTGAACCGGCCACGGACCTCGCCGTGGCCCTCGCCGTGGCCTCAGCCAAGGCCCGCAAGCCCCTGCCCATCCGGCTGATTGCCTTTGGTGAGGTGGGGCTCGCCGGCGAGGTCCGGCCGGTGCCAGGCATTAACCAGCGCATCCAGGAGGCCCACCGGCTGGGATTTACCCACGCCGTGGTTCCCGCGAGCCATGCAGGCCCTGGCCCAATACCGGCAGGCTTCTCAGTGCGGGAGGTGGAGCACCTGACCGAGGCCCTGAGCCTGCTGATCGGTTAGCTAGCTGTGCTGCGGCAAGGAATCGGGGTCGTCCCGGTGTGTGTTGAAGAGCCAGCCGGACACGTCGCTGCGGAGCACCAGCAGGGGCGCCCCGGTGTTGGTTACATTTCCGGTGGGTACGTAGTAGCCGCGGCCGGAGCCGGGCCCGCCGGCCGCCCGGTCCAGGGCATCCACCAGGTGCCGTGGCAGGTGGCCCTGCGGCCCAAGGCTGCGAAACTCTTCAAATTCTTCCGGCGTAAGCCGACCCAAAACCTCAGCAATATTGGCCATCACGGGTCCCTTCGAGCAGAGTGCCTGAAGGAATAACCTAAAGCAGCGCCGTTAACTGCAGGTTAACGTGGGACGGCAACTGCTGTTGTGGAATATCCAATTCCTGGAGGACAGATGCCCGTGACGAGTGCAGGAATCCTGCTCTACAGGCAGCGGGCCGGGGGCCTGCTGGAGGTGTGGATTGCCCACATGGGCGGCCCGTTCTGGGCCCGCAAGGACGCGCACGCCTGGTCCATCCCCAAGGGGGAATACTCGCCAGGCGAGGACCCGCTGGCCGCCGCCTTGCGCGAGTTTGCCGAGGAAATGGGCACTCCCGCCCCGGCCGGGGACTACCGGCACCTCGGCGGGTTCCGGCAACCCTCGGGGAAAATTATCACTGTATTCGCAGCCGAGCACGACTTCCAACCGGAACGGATCGTCAGCAACACGTTTCCACTGGAGTGGCCCAAAGGCTCAGGACGTATCCAGCAGTACCCGGAAATCGACGACGCCCGCTGGTTCCCGGAACCGGAGGCCCGCTTCAAGCTGGTGAAGGGGCAACTGCCGGTTCTCGACGTCCTGGCCGGACATGTCGGCTCCCGCTCCTGACCCGGCGCCGGAACCGGCGGAACCGCCGGAACGGTGCCAGAACGCTGCAGCGTTCCGGCGTTTCCGTACCATTCCGGCGTCCCGGCACCGTTCCGGCGTTCTGGTGGAGTCAGGCGCCCGTGATCACCAAAGCCACGCTGTGGCCACCAAAACCGAAGGCGTTCACCAGCCCGGCCGGGGCGTAACCTGGGGGAAGCTGGTGGGCGCCTTCGGTGAGGACGTTAAGGTCCACTTCCGGATCCAGCGCCTCCACGTTCAGGGTTCCGGGGAGCTGACCCGTCCGCAGGGCTTCAACCACCACGACGGCGGCCAGGGCGCCTGCGCCGCCCAGCAGGTGTCCGGTATGCCCCTTGGTGGAAGTGACCGGTACGTCGCTGCCGAAGACCGCGTTGATGGACTGCCCTTCCAGCCGGTCCCCCACGGGAGTGGAGGTGGCATGCGCGTGGACGAATCCGATGTCGGCCGGCTGCATGCCCGCCGAATCCAGGGCCTTCTGCATGACCCGCCGCTGCATGGCGGGATCTGCGGCCACGATGTCATTCGCGTCCGAGGTTACGGCTCCCCCGGCAACGGCCCCCAGCACGGCAGCGCCCCGGGCACGGGCGTGCTCCTCGCTCTCAAGCACCACCACCCCGGCGCCCTCCGCCAGCACAAAGCCGTCCCGGCCGCCGTCGAACGGCCGCGAGGCAAGCTGCGGGTCGCCGGCGCGGGTGGACAGGGCGCGGATCTGCGAAAAGCCGCTGATCACCAGGTCATTCACGGAGGCATCCACACCGCCGGCAATCACGACGTCGGCAGCACCGGAGCGGATCATCTCGGCTGCCTGGACAATCGCCTCAGCCCCGGAGGCACAGGCGCTGACAGGCGTCCGGGCGCCGCCACGGGCACCGAGGTCCATGGATACCCAAGCGGCCGGGCCGTTGACCATGAGCTTGGTGAGGGTGTGCGGCGAGACCTTGCGGGGGCCTGACTGTCCCAGCACCCGATCCTGCTCAAGGGTGGAGCCAAGGCCGCCATACGCGGAGCCGATCACCACGGCGAACCGTTCCGGGTCCACCTCCGGGGCGCCGGCCTGCGCCCACGCCTCCCGTGCCGCAATCAGCGCGAACTGCCCGCACCGGTCCATCCGCTTCATCTCGCGGGTGCTGAGGTGCTCGGAGAGGTCTGCCGTGACCTGTCCGGCGATCCTGACCGGCAGCTGTTCCGCCCAGTCCTGCTCCAGCGCCGCAATCCCGGAACGCCCGTCAAGCAGGGCCTCCCAGGTCTCCTTGGCGTTGGAACCCAGGGGGTTGATGGTGCCCACACCGGTGACCAGTGCGCGGGGTTGGACTGCGCTGTTTTGCACTGCGTTCACGGTTCCTACTTTGCGGGGTTGTGCGTGCCGATGGGCACGAGGGTCAGGTCCGGGTGGTTCTTCTCGATCCGCCGCAGCGCCCAAACGTCGTTGAACAAGGCGAGGTATTCGCCGTCGGACCGCAACAGCACCTCCGCGCCGATGACGTTGGCCAACGCAGGCATGGCGTCCGCCGTCGAGATCCTGGCCAGCGAGTAGGGCAGGCGTTCCAGGCGCATGGGTGCGCTGAAGTCATGCGCCATGCGGTCCTCCACCACCTCGAACTGCATGGGCCCGACGGCGGCAAGCACGGGCGCCTGGTCACCGCGGACGTCGGAGCGGAGCACCTGGATGACGCCCTCGTGCTCCAGCTGCTCAATGCCGCGGCGGAACTGCTTGAACTTGCTGGGGTCCTTGGACCGGGCCACCTGGAAGTGTTCGGGGGCGAACAGCGGGATGGCCGGGTATTCCACCGGGTCCTCGAGGAACAGGCTGTCGCCCACGCGCAGCGAGGACGCGTTGACCAGGCCAACAACGTCACCGGGGTAGGCCTCGTCGATGACTTCGCGTTCCCGGCCGAACACCTGCTGCGCGTACTTGGTGGCGAAGGACTTGCCGGTGCGGGTCTGCGTGACCACCATGCCGCGCTCAAACACGCCGGAGCAGACGCGGATGAAGGCCACGTGGTCGCGGTGGGCCTTGTTCATGCCGGCCTGGACTTTGAAGACGAACCCGGAGAACGGCGACTCGACGGGACGCGGGTTGCCGTCCACGTCGGGGCGGGGCGCTGCCGGCGGCGCGAAGTCCACCAGCGCGTCCAGCAGTTCCTTGACGCCGAAGTTCAGTGCGGCGGAGCTGAACAGGATGGGGGTGGCCTTGCCGGCATGGAAGGCGTCGACGTCGAACTCGAGGTTGGACTCGATGACCAGGCCGGCCTCGTCCACGGCGTCGGACCAGTTGCTGCCCTGGCTTTCCGCGGCTTCCTCAGGGGTGAAGTACTCGGTGATGGCGATCTGGGCGCCTGCGTTGTTGCGCTGGAACCTTGCGAAGCGGTCGTTGCGGAGGTCCCAGACGCCGCGGAAGTCCCCGGATATCCCAACAGCCCAGGTCAGCGGCATGGGCTGCAGCCCGGTCCGCTCGGTGATTTCGTCCATCAGTGCCAGCGCGTCCAGGCCGGGACGGTCCCACTTGTTGATGACGGTGATGATGGGCAGGTTGCGCTGCTTGCAGACCTCGAACAGCTTCATGGTCTGCGTTTCCAGGCCCTTGGCGGCGTCCACCAGCATCACGGCGCAGTCGACGGCTGCGAGCACCCGGTAGGTGTCCTCCGAGAAGTCGGCGTGGCCGGGGGTGTCCAGGAGGTTGATGACGGTGTCGCGGTAGGAGAACTGAAGCGCCGCCGAGCTGATGGAGATGCCGCGGTCTTTTTCCATCTGCATCCAGTCGGAGACGGTTTCCTTGCGGTTGGCCTTGCCGCTGGAAGCGCCGGCGGTGCCAATGACCTTTGCATGCAGGGCCAGGGCCTCGGTGAGCGTGGACTTGCCGGCGTCCGGGTGCGAGATGACAGCAAAGGTCCTGCGGCGGCCGGCCTCTTTGTGGATACCGGAGATCCGGGCGGGGGTCAGGACATCTTGGGACACGGTGTTACCTTCGCTGCGGTTGTGGCTGCCCAGGGGCCTTTCGGGTACTGCGCTGCGACTCGAGGGCGGGGAATGTGATTGGCAAACGGCCAAAGTACAAGTTTATCGCAGGGCTGCAAACGGGACCGGTCCGGCTTAACGCGGGCGAAACCGGACGTTCAAAGCAGCGAAATGCGGGGCGGTTAGCTTTGGCGCATGATGCATGGCGCCACTTTCACCGGCAACCTCTTCTTCGACCCCCTGGCCACCAACCTGGCAACGAACGTGCTCACTACCGCCCCGACGGACCTTGCCACGCCCACGCAGGCACCGGCGTCGGCCCTTCCCTCCGGAGCATCCCGGAAGCGTGGGGTGCAGACAGCGGCTGAGCACAGAGCACTCAGGGCCGCATCGCTTTCGAAAGTCAGCAGGGATCTGGAACGGATGCTCAGGGACCTGAAGCGCTGAAGCCCCGGGTCGGGGGCAACACCCGGCAGGCGTTCACCGGCGCAGACTGGTCCACGAGTATGGCCAGCGGGTACTGGTTGGCATGTGGGGGCCGCGGGTAACGGCATGATGTGTTCATGCGCAGCATCGAGTTGGTCTTTGACGAGGCCACGGATTCACTCGTCAGGGCCGACTGGGCGCGGCTCGCGGCAGCAGGCCTCCCCAGCCTGGCCGCCCATACTTCCGCCAGCAACAGCCCACACATCACGCTTGCCGCCGGCCAGGACCTGGCTGCCGCACACGAGGGGCCCTGGGAAGCGTTGCCCATGGACGTCACCTTCTCCGGGGCGATTGTCTTTCCCGCCGGTACCGGAAAATATGTCCTTGCCCGGTCGGTTCTGTTGACCGCACCCCTGCTGGACCTTCACCGCCTCCTGCACCAGGGCTTGTCAGGGGCGCTGGCGCAGACCTGTCCGGGGGCCTGGACACCACACGTCACCATCTCGCGGCGGATTCCCGCTCACCAACTCGGAACTGCACTGGACCTGCTGGACCTGCGCGTCGAGGGCCGCTGCACAGGATCGCGGCTTTGGGACAGCAGCACCAAAACCGTCACGCCCCTGGGACCGTCCGTCTGATCAACACCTCAGGGCCAGGCATCAAACGGGTCGAAAGTACCCGCCCGGCCAGCCGTGCAAAGGCCGTTTTCCCGGCCGTTCCGGGCACCCCCTAATGGGGCACTTTGGGGCTTGACCGTGCGGAAGTTGGGTTTCTTGCCCCTATCATTGAGCTTGCGGGAATCAGTGCATTTTTTGATCCTGCCGGCCAACTGCGGACGCCGGCATTCCTGCGGGTGGCGGTCCGCACCTTTGAAGGGAAACACCTATGGCGCGGAGCCCCGAAGAATCGCTGAGGGCCACTCTGGGCAGGGTTGCACCCGGAACGCCGCTCCGCGACGGCCTGGAACGGATTCTCCGCGGACGCACCGGCGCACTGATCGTCCTGGGTTCCGACCGCACCATCGATTCCATCTGCTCCGGCGGATTCGATATCGGCATCGAATTTTCGCCCACCCGCCTGCGCGAACTGGCCAAGATGGACGGCGCCATCATCTGCGACAAGGACGCCGGCAACATCCTGCGCGCCGCCGTCCAGCTGGTCCCGGACTCAAGCATCGAGACGCAGGAGTCCGGCACCCGCCACCGTACCGCGGAGCGGGTGGCCAAGCAGACCGGGGTCCCGGTCATCTCCGTGAGCCAGTCCATGCAGATCATCGCCCTGTACGTGAACGGGTTGCGGCATGTCCTGGAGGGATCCGAAAACGTCCTGGCCCGCGCCAACCAGGCCCTGGCCACCCTGGAGCGCTACGTGGCCCGCCTGGACCAGGTCACCAGCTCGCTCTCGGCCCTGGAAATCGAGGCGATGGTGACCGTGCGCGACGTGGCGGTCACCCTGCAGCGGCAGGAAATGGTCCGCCGCATTTCGGAGGAAATCTCGCAGTACGTCCTGGAACTGGGCGAAGACGGCCGGCTCCTCTCCCTCCAGCTGGACGAGCTCACCGTGGGCCGCGGCCCGGGCAGCGATGTGATCATCCGCGATTACGCCAGCCCCGATGCTTCCGCGGAAGACATCGAAAAGGCCGTCAATGAACTGGTCAGCCTGGGACCAACGGAACTGATCGACCTGGGCAAGATCTCGTCGATCGTGGGATTTGCGGGCGGCGAAGCAAACCTGGACGCCGTGGTGCAGCCCCGCGGCTACCGGCTGCTGTCCGGCCTGAAGGCAGTTCCGAAGGCTGTGGCGGACCGTCTGGTGGACCACTTCGGCGGCCTGCAGTTCCTGATGGCTGCCACCATCGATGACCTCATGACTGTTGACGGCATCGGCGACCAGCGCGCCCGGACGGTGCGTGAGGGGCTTAGCCGGATGGCCGAGGCAAGCCTCCTGGACCGTTTCCTCTAAACCCGATTCAAACCCTCCCCGCGTGCCCCGCAGGCTTCGCCCATACCAAGCAACCCCGCGCCTCCCCCATCGATTGCTGAGTAAGTGTCGTTTTCAGCCTGGAAAGTCAAGTGGTCGTTGCAACGGTTAGGCTGCTGCGGCGAGGAGGAGTTCGTTGAATTTCTGCTTGGGTGTTGCGAGGCCGAGGGTGGGGCGTGGCCGGTTGTTGAGGCTGTCCTGAGCTCGTTTGATGTCCTGGGCCGTGTGGACGGACAGGTCGGTGCTTTTGGCGAACCAGTGCCGCAGGAGCCGGTTGGTGTTCTCGTTCGTCCCGCGTTGCCAGGGCGAGTGCGGGTCGCAGAAGTAGATTTCCGCGTCGATCGCGATCTGGATTTGGGCGTAACGGGCCATCTCGACTCCGCGGTCATAGGTGAGGGTTTTGCGCAGGTCCGCCGGCAGTTCGGCGAACGCGGTGATCATGGCCTTAGCGACCTCGTCTGTGCTGTGGCCGTTGGGCAGGTGCAGCAGCATGGTGTATCGGGTCGAACGTTCCACGCAGGTTCCGATCGCTGAGTTGCTGGCGACCGAGCCGAGTATCAGGTCGCATTCCCAGTGCCCGGGAACGGCCCGGTCCTCGGCTTCAGCAGGACGTTCGGAGATCTTCAGCGCGTCCTTGAACGGACTGTTGTTCCGACCCCGGCCGCGTCCGTCGGTGACCCGTTTGGCCCGGCCGGTGCTCAGTTGCCGGTACAGGTCCTGGCGGACATGACCGCGGCCCTGGACGTAGATGGCCTGATAGATCGTCTCGTGGCTGATCTGCATCCTCTTATCGTCCGGGAATGCACCAGCCAGGACCAGCGAGCACAGCTGGGGGGACCAGCCCTCGTCCATGGCGGACTCCACGAAGCGGGCCAGCGGTTTATGGGCGAGCTTGTGTTCCTTGGGGCGGCGGGCGTTCTGACCTGCCTTTAGCTGCGCGACGTCGGACTGGTAGGTGCCGTCATCGCAGCAGTTCCGTCTGGCCTCGCGCCAGATCACTGACCGGTCCCGGCCAAGTTCCCTGCCGATCGCCGCGTAGGACCAGCCATCTCGCAGGCGCACCATGATCACCGCCCGTTCCGACAGACTCAGCCTGCCTGAACCAGGGACGCCGTCCGGAAACGGCGCCCCTGCAGGCCCTCCACGATTGCCCTTGGACATCTCCACAGGGCCCATCTTCCGGATCCAATGCAGCACCGTTGAGGACCACAGACCCGACACGCGGCACGCCTCACTAATCGACGCTCCCTGCCGCAGCAAAGCAAAAAACCCGTCCCTGACCTGATCCCCAAATACGTACCCCGCCGGCATCGCAACACCCCTTCAAATGGCCTTGTTGCAATGACCATATGAATCCGCCGCCCCGAAAACGGCAGTTACTCAGCAATGGACGGAAGCTGGGTGGTCAGTTCAGCTGGAAGACGGCCTTGGGGCTGGCCCGTGAACCCAGCTTGGCGGTGAAGATGTAGTACGCGCCACCGCCGCCGGGCGCTGCAGCCACGGCCTTGCAGCCCTCGGCACTGCGGTTCCGGTTCCACGGGAAGTTCGCGGTTTCGCTGGAGCCGGGTGCAATCACCTTCACCAGGTCCTCGCTGGAGGCCTGGCAGTCCTTTGAAGAGAAGATCCGGTCGGAGCCGCTGGTTACCAGGAATTCCATTTGCGAGGTTCCGATGTTGACTTCGCAGGGGACGCTGCCGCCATTGGTCACTTTAAGTGTCAGCATCGGGTTTTCTCCCGGCCCGTAAGCGGGCTTGTCAATGGACGCCGAAACAGTCACCTGGTTCTGGTTGCAGGAAGGGGTGGCAGAGGCAGTGGGCGACGGCGCCGCGGACGTGGTTGCCGACGCCGAGGCGGAAGGGGTGGCGGCAGCAGACGGAGTTGTGGAGGCAGACGGGGCGGCGGTGCCGCCTGGAGAAGGCTGCGTTGAGGACGCCTGCTGCGAACCGCCCTTGAAGACGCCGGCCAGGGCGAAACCGCTGACCACAAGCGCAAGCACCAGCAGCAGCGCCGCACCGACAACCAGGCGACGTCGGCGGTAGACAGCAGGGCTGGGCTTCCGGACGCTGCTGGAACCGGATGCCGTGCCGCGTGCTGGTGAATCGCCTTGCCTGCCCATCCTCCTAGGCTAGGGAACGCCGCCGGTTCTGCACTGCCACCACGCCGCCACAGGCCGGATCGCACTGGTCACACCGCACTGGCCGCGCACGGTTTTCAGCCCGCCTGAGCCCATCAACTAAGGTATATGGCATCGACACTCAAACCTCCACCACCGCCGCCGCGGTCACTCCTCCGGACCCCGCCGACCTTGAGATGCTCCATCAGCGGATCAACTCCTGGTTCGCCGGAATCGCCCGCGACCTGCCCTGGCGCGAACCCAGCTGCTCCCCCTGGGGCGTGCTGGTCAGCGAGATCATGCTGCAGCAGACCCCCGTGGTCCGGGTCCTCCCCGTCTGGCACGAATGGCTCAAGCGCTGGCCCACGCCCGCAGGGCTGGCGGGCGAACCGGCAGGCGAAGCGGTCCGTTCGTGGGGACGGCTGGGCTACCCCCGGCGCGCCCTCCGGCTGCATGCCGCAGCCACCGCCATTGTCCAGGACCACGCCGGCATGGTCCCGGATGCCTACACGGAACTGCTGGCCTTGCCCGGGGTGGGCAGCTACACGGCCGCGGCGGTAGCCGCCTTCGCGTATGGCCGCCGCGAAACTGTGGTGGACACCAACATCCGGCGGGTGCACGCCCGCCTGGTCTCCGGCGTCGCGCTTCCCGCCCCCGCGCTGACCGCGGCGGAGATGCGGCTGGCCGCCGCCCTGTTGCCGGACGACGACGAAACCTCCGTGCGCTGGAACGCTGCGGTTATGGAACTGGGGGCGCTGGTGTGCACGGCAAGGGCGCCCAAGTGCGCTGCCTGCCCGGTGCAGGGCTCCTGCGCCTGGCTCGCTGCAGGTGAGCCCCCGCCGTCGTACGTTCCCAAGGGCCAGGCGTGGCACGGCACTGACCGCCAGGTCCGTGGCGCCGTGCTGGCCGTGCTGCGCCTGGCCGAAACCCCCGTGCCGCCGGATATGTTCCAGCGCGAGCCCGCTGATCTTGGCTTTGCGCCCGAAGGAATCGGCGTGCCCCTGGCCGCGCTGCACCGGCTCAACACTGCCCCGGAACAGCTGGAGCGGGCACTGGCGGGGCTGCTGGCGGACGGCCTGGCCGAGGTGCACGACGGCGGCTACCGGCTCCCCGCCTGACCCGCCTTAAGGCACCGGCCAGGGCACATGCCGGGAGTGGCATACTTCTTGGTGACCGGAACCGGGGGAAGCCATGAAAATCATTCTGTACATCGTGTGGGCCTTGTTCGTTGCCGCCGTGATTCTTTCGCTGGTCCGTGCAGTCCGCAGGACCAGGCGCCAGGAACGGCTGATGGCCGCATGGCCCAAGGTCCAGGCGACCGTCACCGGCAGCACCACCGGCTGGACCAGCGGTGTGGGCGGCTCCAACCGGAACCTCCGCCACTACCCCACTTACCAGTTCACCGATCCGCAGGGCACCCTGTTCATGGGGAAGTCCGAGATCTCCGGAGTGGAACAGCCGGTGCCGGGGTCGCTGATCGAGGTGGCCTACAACCCGCAGAACCCCAACGAATCCCTCCAGGTTTCCTCGGAGCCGCGCACCGCCGTCGGCTGCCTGATCGCGTTTTTCGCCGTCTTTGCCCTGGCGCTGTTCTGGTTCATCGGCATTTTCCCGACGGGTTAAGGCGCGGGGCATAACAATGCTGCCTCCAATTGACGCCCGCCCAGCCTGATACGGACCCACCCGACGTAGCCTGAAGGCATGCACAAGCCCGGGCGGCTCCTGGTGTTATCGACGGCGGCACTCCTGTCAGTCTTTGCCTCCGCCTGCGGTTCCCCCGGCAGCGCCTGCCCGGCTATCGCGCAGGCCACCGCTGTCTCCTTAACCGTTACCGCCGGTTACGCGCCGAAGGTGGGGGCGCTGCACATGCGGGCCTGCCAGGACGGCAGCTGCAAGGAGGCCGACGTCGAGCTTCGCCAGGGCAGTACTTCCCTGGACTCGGGATGCAACCCGGAGGGTGCCTGTTCGGCCACCGCCTCGCCGGACGGCACCAAAGTTGGCGTGCTGATGCTGGAAGCCCTGACCGAATCACCCATGGCCGTGAGCGTTTCCGCCACCGCCCCGGACGGAACCGCGCTCCCGGTCCGCAGCCTGGAGTTCAGGCCGCAGGCGACGTATCCCTTTGGCGAGCAGTGCGGGAGGGTCGTGTCGGCGTCCGTGATTCTGGACGACGGCGGGCTGCACCAACAAACCCGGCCTTGAATTTGGACGTGGACTAGAACAGCGCCGGCTGGGTGAAGGTTTCGCCCCCGGTGGATCCGGGTTCCGCACCGCCGCCCACGGGTTCAGCAGTCCAGTTGAAGCCGAGTTCGCCCAGCAGTTCCTCTACGGAGATCTGGCCGTCCAGCACTTCGATTTCCTGGGAGTTCTCTGCAGGCGGCCGTTCCATGGCATCGAGCTTATTCGCAGGAACCTGCCACGGGGGCTAGGGCTCGCCGAAGCCGGCCTGCACCAGCCCGCCGACGTACTCCACGGCACGTTCCGCATCCGCGCCCCAGGCTTCCACGTGCAGCACGGTGCCCTTGCCCGCGCCGAGGGTCATCAGTCCCGTCATGGATGCGCCGTCCACCCCGTTGATGGTGACCTCGGCATCAAGCGACGCCAAACCTCCTGCCACCTTCGCGGCAGGACGGGCGTGCATGCCGGCCTGGTTGACCAGCTCAAAGTCGCCGGTGCAATCGGGTGAGGCGCTGCTGACAGGTCCCGCGTCCGCTCCTGTCGTGCGTGCGGGTTCCGGCTGGCGGGGCGGACCGGCCGCCGCCTCGGCCGCCTCCCGCACCGCCTGCACATCAGCTCCGCCCTGAGCGGCCACCGCAGCCGCCACCAGGCCTTCCACCAGCGGCGCATCGGCGAGGAGTACGCCGGCGGGATTCGCCAGGAACTCCAGCGCCGATTCAGCCGTCATCACCGCCGATCCGAGGTCAGTCAGGACCACCGTGCCGTTACCGGCGCTCTGTGGGGCGCCCTGGTTTGTGCCGGCCTGTTCCCCGCCCGCCTGTCCGCCGGCCCGTTCAAGGGCGTCAAGAACCTTCTCCAGGCTGGTGCCGATCCTGCCGTCATCGGTGCCGCCGGCGGCCAGGATCATCACGTCGGGTGCCATCTGGGCGGCAAGCTCCACGGCGCCGTCGGCGATCTTGTCGCTGTGGGAGACCACCACGATGCTTACAGTCACGCAGCTGCCCCAACGGCCGCGCGCAGGATCAGCGCGCTGGAGACAGCTCCGGGGTCCCGGTGGCCCGCACTTCGTTCGCCAAGATAGCTGGCCCGGCCTTTCCGTGCAATGAGCGGATCAGTGGCCACCGCCCCGGCTTCGGCGGCCTCCGCGGCTGCCACCAGGACACTCAGGACGTCCGTGCCGTCGCCGTCCGCCACGGCGCGGGCAGCATCCACCGCGGGCGTCCACGCATCCACCATCGTCTTGTCGCCCGGCTCCGCCTTCCCGCGCGCCACGATCCCGTCCCTGGCCGCCGCCAGGGCCCCGGCCCAGGCAGCCGAGTCGATTTCAGCGGCATCACCCAGGGCAGTGGCGGCGCGAAGGAACGCCGTGCCGTAGAGCGGCCCAGCGGCACCGCCCACTTTGGACATCAGGGTCATGGCGGTCATCTTGAGGGCCGCGCCGGGAGTCTCCGGCGTGGCTTCACCGAGCTTCGCCAGGACGGCCTGGAAGCCGCGGTCCATGTTCTCGCCGTGGTCCGAATCCCCGATGGCGCGGTCCAGTTCGATCAGTTCGACACGGTGTTCAGCCATGGCCTGCGCGCAAAGGGTCAGCCATTTCACGGCCCAGTTGACGTCCAGGACCACAGTCACACGCCCCAGCGCAGCGCGGCGGTATGGACCGGTGCGTCCCAGAGTTCGGTGAGCTCGTCGTCGAGCCGGAGGACCGATATGGAGCAGCCCTGCATCTCCAGCGCCGTGATGTAGTTGCCCACCAGCGACCGTTCCACGGAGGCACCTGCGTCGGCGAGCACCTGCACGGCCCGCCGGTACACGATGTACAGCTCGCTCAGCGGGGTGCCGCCCATGCCGTTGACGAACAGCAGCACTTTGTCCCCGGAGCTGATCTTCAAATCCGCCAGGACCGGTTCCAGCAGGCGGTTGGTGATGCCGTCTGCGCTCTCCATCGGAATGCGGTGCCTGCCCGGCTCGCCGTGGATCCCGATGCCGATCTCGATTTCATCCTCGGCCAGGTCGAAACTCGGCGTGCCCGCGTGCGGAACAGTGCAGGCGGACAGGGCCACGCCCATGGTCCTGACATTGGCGTTGACCCTTTCGCCGATGGCAGCGACCGCGTCCAGGTCGTCACCGCGCTCGGCCGCGGCCCCCGCGATTTTCTCCACCAGCACGGTGCCGCCCACCCCGCGGCGGCCGGCCGTGTAGAGCGAGTCCTCCACCGCGACGTCGTCATTGACCAGGACGGTGCGGACGCTCACGCCCTCCGCCTCGGCCAGTTCCGCGGCTGTCTCGAAGTTCAGGACGTCGCCGGTGTAGTTCTTGACGATATGGACGACGCCGGCGCCTGAGTTGACTGCCAGGGTGGCGGGAAGGATCTGGTCCGGCGTCGGTGAGGTGAACACCGCCCCCGGCACCGCAGCGTCGAGCATTCCCTGCCCGACGTAGCCGGCGTGCAGCGGCTCATGCCCGCTTCCGCCGCCGGAGACCAGACCCACCTTGCCTGCCACGGGCGCGTCCTTGCGCGTGATGTAGATGGGGTCTTCACTGACCGTGACCAGTCCGGCATGGGCCAGGCCAAAGCCCTGGACAGCTTCCTGGACAACGGATTTTGGATCGTTGATGAGTTTCTTCACGGCGTTGCTCCTGGCTGTGCTCCTGAAGGATGTGTTTTCCGACCCTACTACCGTCATCGCAGGTGGCGGTAGGTTCCTTCCGCCCCGGTTTGCCGGCTCACTCCCGGGACCCGCCGTCCCGGGACGCAGCAAAGGGACAGCCCCCAATGACTGTCCCTTTCCTGAGGCCCCCCACATATCGGCCGCCAACAGTTTATCCATCAAATCGAGTAAAGCCAAGATGGGAGTGCGCAAAGCACCTGCGCAGGGACTTAGAGGGTGCGGATCATCCGGGTGTTGCCCAGGGTGTTGGGCTTGACGCGGGCGAGGTCCAGGAATTCGGCCACGCCTTCGTCATGGGAGCGCAGCAGCTCCGAGTACACTTCCGGATCCACTGCCGACTGGTCCGCCATCACCTCGAAGCCGTGGCGCTTGAAGAAGTCCACCTCGAACGTGAGGCAGAAGACCCTGGCCACACCAAGGGCGCGGGCCTCCTCCAGCAGGCTTTCAACCAGGACGTGCCCCACCCCCTTGCCGCGCCATTCCCCGGAAGATGCCAGGGTGCGGATTTCCGCGAGGTCCTCCCACATCACGTGCAGGGCACCGCAGCCGATCATCTCGCCGTCGCTGGACTCGGCAATACGGAACTCCTGCAGGCTTTCGTAGTACGCCACCGTCTCCTTTGCCATCAGGATGCGCTCCTCTGCCAGGGGCGCCACCAGCTTCTTGATGGCAGGGACGTCACTGGTGCGTGCTGGGCGGATGTGGAAGGAGTCGGTCACACAGCCATCCTACGAGGCGAAGGGCTTTCGGCTCGGTGACTGCGGCATTTACCGCGTGCTCGCTCGTTCCTCGCTTAGACGCACGCTACGTAAATGCCCCAGCCCCCTTCACATCGCAGTCTTCCCCAGCGAGCGATGCCTTGCGCCTGTTAGCGGGAATTTATAGGCCCAGTTCAGCCGGCAGGTCAGTCTCCTTGCCCAGGACATTCTTTGCCAGGAACCACTCCACCACCTGGTACCAGACCTTGGCGTGCTGCGGTTGGAGGACCCAGTGGTTTTCATCCGGGAAGTACAGGAACCGGTGGGGTGTCTGCCCGTCCCGGTCCGCCGCGAGCCGGGACTTGGACAGCAGTTCGTACCAAAGCCGCAGGCCCTCGCCGATGGGCACCCGGTAGTCCTTGTCGCCGTGGATCACCAGCATGGGCGTGCTGATGTTTTCCGCATGCAGGTGTGGCGAGTTCTCAAGCGCCATCTCCACGGTCATTTCCTTCAGCCAGTACTGCGAGGCATCCGTGGTTGGCCCGAACTGGTCAAGGGCCCACAGGCTGGCGTGCGTGACCACCGCCTTGAACCGGTCCGTGTTGCCTACCACCCAGTTGGCCATGTAGCCACCAAAGGAACCGCCCATCGCAGCAGTCCGGGACTCATCGACGTCCGGCCGCTCCACCGCCGCATCAGTTACGGCCATCAAATCGGTGAACGGCGCTTTCCCCCACGAGCCCCAGCCCCGCTGGATGTACGACTGGCCGTATCCGGTGGACAAGGCAGGATCCGGCAGCAGCACCGCATATCCGCGGGCCGTCAGAAGCCAGGGGTTCCAGCGCCACGTCCAGGCGTTCCAGGATCCCAGCGGCCCGCCGTGGATCCACAGGAGCAGCGGCGCCGGATTGTCCGCGGAGGCACCTTCCGGCAGCGCCAGGTAGGCGGGCACCCGGGATCCGTCGGCCGCGGTGGCGGCGATGCGCTCCAGGCGCCCCGGGCAGTCCGGACGTTCTGCCGGGGCAGGCAGGCGGGTGGTTTCCCCGGTGGACAGGTCGATTCGTACGGCTTCGGCGGGAAATTCATAGGAGCTGCGCAGGGCATACGCGTTTCGGCCCTCAGGGGAAATGACGACGTCGGAGTAGGCCGCGGCGTCCTGCGTCACCCGGGTGACGCCCACCTCAGCGGCAGCCGACGGAACACTGACCCGGAAGACCGGCGACGCGCCGTCGTCGTCTGCCGTGACGAGGATGGCGGAGCCATCCGGGAGCCACCCTGCGGGCTTGGGCCAGCGGTCCCAGTCGTGGGCCAGTGGCTGCAGGCCCGCGGCTTCACCGGCAGCAGCGCCGGAGACATCCAGCAGATGCATTTTGATCTCGGGGGCCTGCTGCGGGGTGGAGTCGCTTTCGCTGACCACCACGAGAGTGCGGCCGTCCGGGCTGACGGGGCCCGGGAAGTAACTCATTCCTTCCTGGTCCAGCAGCACCTTTAGGCCGCCGGATGCCACATCCACCGCCACCAGGATGGACCGGCTGTCCGCTTTGGCCAATGGTTTGGTGTAGCTGCTGTAGATCGTCTTGCCGTCGGGACTGACCACCGCCTCCGCTTCGCGCAGCCGCGGCCCGGCGTCAGGTGTGAGGTTGCGCAGGACCAAGGGGGCGGTGGCGTCAACGGTTTCCGGCTTGCCGGGCGCCTTGTCCTCGCCCTCCTCCACTGCGAAGATCCTCGGCTGGCCGGGACCAAGGTCCGCATCCCAGTAGCGGACCGGGTATCCGCTGTGCAGGATGGCCGAGACCTTCCCGTCCTTGCGCGCCTTGCGCCGTTCGGAGTCGTCCTCCTCGTCTGCTGACCCTGCCAGGACCTCGGCCGTCACGAACGCTGCATCGGCGTCCCTGGCCGTCATCACCTTGCTCACGCCGCCGGGCCGGCTGAGGACCACACGGGCTTCCCCGCCGTCGGCCGGAAGCAGCCACAGCGCGTTCACCGGCTCGTCATCGGGGCTGTCCGGGTCCGGACGCGCCGACGTAAAGTAGACGTCGCCGTTGGCGGCGAATGCTGCGCCGGCCTCGCCCTTGGCGCTGCGGGTAATGCGCCGTGCGTGCTTCTGCCCCGCCGGGTCAAGCTCCCACAGCGCAGTGGCAAACTCGGTGCCTTTGCCGTTCAGGGTGCTGACAGTGGTGACCAGCCGGGAGCCGTCCGGGCTCAGCGCCAGGCCGCTTACCCGCGGGATGGACAGGTAGTGATCGAGGTCGTGGAAAGGGGTCTGTGGTTGCTCAACCGGGATCGCCGGTTCCAAGTTAGCCATGCCCCCGATTCAACACGGTTTGTGCCCCGCATCACAGCCGCCACGCTCCCCCGGTACCTGCCTCCGTGGCTGGGTCCGCTCCGGCGCCGGCGCCATTTGCCGCTTGCTGCTCCTTCGTCGCTTTGACGCAAGCTACACAAATGACCCCGGCACCCTCGCTTGAGGCTACGAACAGAGGGTGCCACGGCAGGCCAGCGACAGGACCGGGTTCAGCCCGGGGATTCCTGAAAAAGGCCGCCTGACGCACGAGGTGCCGGGCATCAGGGATTTATGTAGGCGCCGTCAAAGCGAGGAACGAGCAGGCGCCGGGAAATCTCTGATGTCCGGCGCCGGACCCAGCCACGGATGAAAGCCCAGGACCCAGCCACGCGGATGAGAACGCAGAAAGCCCCGCCGCTCCTTGCGGAGTGGCGGGGCTTTGGCTGTGGAGACTAGACGCTCGGGGCGATCTCCGGGATGCGGGGCTTGGCGTTGCCGGCGAAGGTGAACTTCGCATCGTCGCCTTCGCCTTCGACATCCACCACGACGATGTCGCCGGGGTGGATCTCGCCGAAGAGGATCTTCTCGGAGAGCTGGTCCTCGATCTCGCGCTGGATGGTGCGGCGCAGCGGCCGGGCACCCATGGCGGGATCGTAGCCGCGGGTCGCCAGGAGCACCTTGGCGGCCTTGGTGAGCTCGATGCCCATGTCCTTGTCCTTAAGACGCTTCTCCAGGCGGGTGACGAACAGGTCCACGATCTCGATGATCTCGTCCTGGGTCAGCTGCGGGAACACCACGACGTCGTCAACACGGTTCAGGAACTCGGGGCGGAAGTGCTGCTTGAGCTCCTCGGTGACACGGGCACGCATGCGGTTGTAACCGGTCTGCGTGTCGGTGCCGGACTGGAAGCCGGTTGCAACGCTCTTGGAGATGTCCCGGGTACCCAAGTTGGTGGTCATGATGATGACGGTGTTCTTGAAGTCCACCACGCGGCCCTGGGAGTCGGTCAGGCGGCCGTCTTCCAGGATCTGCAGCAGCGAGTTGAAGAGGTCCGCGTGGGCCTTTTCCACTTCGTCGAACAGCACCACGGAGAACGGACGCCGGCGGACCTTCTCGGTCAGCTGGCCACCCTCTTCGTAGCCCACGTAGCCCGGAGGGGCACCGAAGAGCCGCGAGACGGTGTGCTTCTCGGAGTACTCGGACATGTCCAGCGTGATGAGGGCGTCCTCTTCACCGAACAGGAACTCCGCGAGTGCCTTGGCGAGCTCGGTCTTGCCGACGCCGGTGGGGCCGGCGAAGATGAACGAGCCACCGGGGCGCTTGGGGTCCTTGAGCCCTGCACGGGTGCGGCGGATGGCCTGCGAGAGTGCCTTGATGGCCTCGTTCTGGCCAACGACGCGCTTGTGCAGTTCGTCTTCCATCTTGAGCAGCCGCGAGGATTCTTCCTCGGTCAGCTTGAAGACGGGGATGCCGGTGGAGTTGGCCAGCACCTCGGCGATGAGATCCTCATCCACCTCGGAGATGTCGTCCATGCCGCCGGACTTCCAGTGGCGTTCCTTCTCCGCGCGCTCGGAAATCATCTTCTGCTCCTTGTCGCGGAGCGAAGCGGCGCCTTCGAAGTCCTGCGCGTCGATGGCGGATTCCTTCTCCATCTTCAGCTTGGCGATGCGCTCGTCCATGGCCTTGAGCTCCGGCGGAGCGGTCATGCGGCGGATGCGCAGCCGGGCACCGGCTTCGTCGATCAGGTCGATCGCCTTGTCCGGCAGGAAGCGGTCCGAGATGTAGCGCTCGGCCAGGCTTGCAGCGGAGGCCAGGGCGCCGTCGGTAATGGTGACGCGGTGGTGTGCCTCGTACCGGTCGCGCAGGCCCTTGAGGATCTCGATGGCGTGTGCCACGGAGGGTTCCTTGACCTGGATCGGCTGGAAGCGGCGCTCAAGGGCGGCGTCCTTCTCGATGTGCTTGCGGTACTCGTCCAGCGTGGTGGCACCGATGGTCTGCAGCTCGCCGCGGGCCAGCATGGGCTTCAGGATCGAGGCCGCGTCGATGGCGCCCTCGGCGGCACCGGCACCTACAAGCGTGTGGATCTCATCGATGAACAGGATGATGTCGCCACGGGTGCGGATCTCCTTGAGGACCTTCTTCAGGCGCTCTTCGAAGTCACCGCGGTAGCGGGAGCCTGCCACCAGGGAACCGAGGTCCAGGGTGTACAGCTGCTTGTCGCGGATGGTCTCCGGGACGTCGCCGCGCACGATTGCCTGGGCCAGGCCTTCGACGACGGCCGTCTTGCCGACGCCGGGCTCACCGATGAGGACAGGGTTGTTCTTGGTGCGGCGGGAAAGGACCTGCATGACGCGTTCCATTTCCTGCTCGCGTCCGATGACCGGGTCCAGCTTGTTCTCACGCGCAGCCTGCGTCAGGTTGCGGCCGAACTGGTCCAGGACCACGGAACCGGCGGGTGCGCCTTCGGGCTGTCCGCCGCCGACGCCTGCGCCGGTGGTTTCCTTGCCCTGGTAGCCGGAGAGGAGCTGGATGACCTGCTGGCGGACCCGGTTGAGGTCCGCGCCGAGCTTGACCAGAACCTGGGCGGCAACGCCCTCACCCTCGCGGATAAGGCCGAGCAGGATGTGCTCGGTGCCGATGTAGTTGTGGCCCAGCTGCAGGGCTTCGCGCAGCGAGAGCTCCAGCACCTTCTTGGCGCGGGGGGTGAAGGGGATGTGGCCGGAGGGGGCCTGCTGGCCCTGCCCGATGATCTCCTGCACCTGCTCGCGAACGCCGTCGAGCGAAATGCTCAAGGACTCAAGAGCTTTGGCGGCAACGCCCTCACCCTCATGGATCAGACCCAAGAGGATGTGTTCGGTACCGATGTAATTGTGGTTCAGCATGCGTGCCTCTTCTTGGGCAAGCACAACTACGCGACGGGCACGGTCCGTAAATCGCTCAAACATTTCGCCACACTCCTAGCTACGACGTACTTTGATGCTACGTGCCCGCTCCGGAGTTGTGGAGCGTGTTCGCCACAGGGGAAACCCGGGCCCTTGCGGGAATAGGCAGAGCGTCGGGCCGCGTCACCCTGAACCGGCCCCGGACGGAAGCAGCCGGCAGCTGGAACCGGCGTCCCCGGCTGTCCACGGCCGCGAAATACCGCCGCACGCCGGGCGCTTAGACCACCTGCTTATTTAGGCCATTTCGGCGGCGGGGCAGCTCCCATAGCAGGCTTATGCCGCGAATTGAAAAACCCCGCCCCGCCTGGCGGCGGTAAGCGGGGTTTCAGTGCAGCTAAAGGCAGTCCTAGGAATTTGCCTTTTGGTAGGCCTCCTGGATTTCAGCCTGAATTCGGCCGCGGCTGTTAACGGTGTAGCCGTTATCCCGGGCCCATTGCCGGATTTGCGCCGAATCGTGGCTGCGGCCTCCGGTCGGAGCCTTGGCCCGCTGGGCGCGGCCCCCGGATGCCTTGCGTGCTGCGTTAGTGAACCTCTCCAGTGAAGACCGAAGTTCAGCGGCATTGGCTGCCGACAGGTCAATCTCGTAGTTGACCCCATCGAGGCCGAACTTAACATTCTCGTCTGCGGATCCCCCATCCAGATCATCAACGAGGATGATGTTTACTTTCTGTGCCATTAAAGGTCTTCCTCTTGGGTTTTCAGAAAAGCAGGATGTTTCCCAAAAAAATTATGACTCTTATCTTGGCAACGCGTCAAAGCGCGTATTGGTTCCTTGGGGATAAAACCGGAAAGAAGGGGGATTTATCTATTTGGATTCCGGGCCCGGGCGGTCCACGGGCTGCGCCGGGAGGGAATCGGCTTCGGCCTGCGCGCGGGCCTCCGCCTGCCGCTCGGCCTTGTCCGCGTTAAAAATTGCCTTCATGGCGAACCAGAACAGCAGGCCCACCACCAGCGAGGGAAGAATAACTGCCACGTATTCCATGATCAGTGCCCTTCGGGCTTCAGCAGGGGGAACAGGATGGTCTCGCGGATGCCGGCGCCCGTGAAGAGCATGACCAGCCGGTCGATGCCCAGGCCGATGCCGCCCATGGGCGGGGCACCGTATTCCAGCGCGCGCAGGAAGTCCTCGTCAAGCTGCATGGCCTCCACGTCACCGGCGGCCGCGTGCATGGACTGCTCGGTAAGCCGTTCGCGCTGGATGACGGGGTCGATCAGCTCGGAGAAGGCGGTGCCGCGTTCCATGCCGCCGATAATCAGGTCCCAGGCCTCGATCAGCCGGCCGTCCTCGCGGTGCGGGCGGGCCAGCGGCTGGGCGGAGGGCGGGTAGTCGTAGACGAAGGTGGGGTTCAGCAGGGTGGGCTCAACGATTTCACCGAAGAGTTCCACCGCCAGCTTTTCGGCGTCCCACTTGGGGTCCACCTTGACGTCATGCTTTTCCGCGATGTCGCGCAGAACCTCAACGGACGTCTCCGGCGTGATTTCCTGCCCAACGGCGTCGGAAAGGCCGGGGTAGACGGCCAGCCAGGCCCACTCGCCGTCGAGGTTGATCTCGCCGGCCTCGGTCTGCAGGACACGGCCGGCACCCACGGCGTCGGCGGCGTCGAGGATGATCTCCTTGATCCGCTCTGCCATGACGAACTGGTCTGCCCAGGCCTCGTAGCACTCAAGGGTGGTGAATTCGGGGCTGTGGGTCGAGTCCACGCCCTCGTTGCGGAACACGCGGCCCATGTCGTACACGCGGTCGATCCCGCCCACCACGGCGCGCTTGAGGTAGAGCTCGGTGGCGATGCGCAGGGTCATCTTCTGGTCGAAGGCGTTCATGTGGGTTTCGAACGGCCGGGCAAGGGCACCGCCGTGGACCAGGTTGAGGATGGGGGTTTCCACTTCCACGTAGCGGTGCCGGAACAGCGTTTCGCGGATGGAGCGGGTGATGGCGGCGCGGGTGTAGACCATTTCGCGGGCCTCGTCACGGACCATCAGGTCAACGTAGCGCTGGCGGACGCGGGTTTCCTCGTTCAGGTCGGCGTGCAGGACCGGCAGCGGGCGCAGGGCCTTGGAGGCCATGGACCAGGAGTCCGCCATGATGGACAGCTCGCCGCGGCGGGAGGAGATGACCTCGCCCTTGATGAAGACGTGGTCACCGAGGTCAACCAGCGCCTTCCAGTCGGCGAGCGCTTCCTCGCCCACGTTGGCCAGGCTCAGCATGGCCTGCAGGCGGGTGGCCTTGCCGTCGGTGCCGCCTTCCTGCAGCGTGGCGAAGCAGAGCTTGCCGGTGTTGCGGACGAAGACGACGCGCCCGGTGACGCCCACGGTGTCGCCGGTGGTGTCGTCCGCCTCGAGGTGGGCGTACTTTTCCCGGATCTCGGCGAGGGAGTGCGTCCGCTCCACACCCACCGGGTACGCCTCAGCGCCGCGCTCCAAAAGTTTGGCGCGCTTTTCCATGCGGATCCGCATCTGCTCGCTGGCATCGACGGGCTCAGGGGCGTTCTTGGGCGAGGGGGTGTTTTGGGAAGTCACAATCCACAAGTTTACCGGGCATTGGGTACCCGGGCTCCCAGTTGCCGCGCAGGTGTGCACCTACGATGGGCTGGTGAAAGAACGCGTACTTCCAACGCACGACGGCGGCAGGCTGGCTTTGTACAGTTACGGCACCGAAGAGGCGCCCGGCGAACGGCGGGTGCTGCTGATCGGCGGCGCGTTCCTCACGGCGTTGATCTACCGCCCGTTCTCGATTGCGCTGGCGAAGGGCCTGGGGGACGGCTGGGCGGTTGATGTCTATGACCGCAGGGGCCGGGGAAATTCGTCCGAACAACCGGCGGACTACTCCATGGCCACCGAAATCGAGGATGTGCGCACGGTCCTGCGCGCAACCGGCGCCCGGAACATCCTGGGCCACAGCCTTGGTGGAGCGGTGGCCCTGAATGCGGTGCAGGAGTTCACCGGAACCGCGTTCGTCCCGGACAAGCTGGCAGTGTACGACGCGGCGGTGAACATCGACGGCAGCATCGACACCGCGTGGCTGGACGGGTTCGAGGACGCCGTGAACCAGGGCAGGGTGGGCCATGCGCTGGCGCATATGAAGAAGGCCACCAGCCCGGGCTCAACCATGGCCAGGATCCCCGAACCGGTCCTGGCCGGCCTGATGGCCGTGCTGTCCAGGACCAGGATCAACAAGATGTTCCGGCAGGTCATGCCGAGCGGGGTTGGCGAACTGCGCGCGGCCTACGACGAGAAGGACCATGCCCGGGACTTCAGCGTGCTGCCCGCAAACACCCATTTCATGGCCGGCGGCAAGAGTCCTGCCTACTACAAGGAAACGGCGCAGCGGCTGCACCAGGCAGTTCCGGGCAGCACCTACCTGCTCTCCCCCAAGTGCTTCCACGGGTCCATCCCGGCAGCGGTCAAGGAACTGGTGGCGGACATCGCGGCCTACTTCACGGAAGAACGTCCGGACGGGGAGTCCCGCCCGGACGCAGCTGAGGCTATTCGCGCTCCCCGCGGCTGAACCCCGCCAGGGCGGCCTCCCCCAGGTCCCGCCACACCGTCCGGGGCTTCGGCTCCACGCTCCGGTCCGCCAGCCAGTCACCCCAGGCGGTGATGTCCTCCCCGCCCGCGGCGGCAACGGCATCACAGGCGAACCCGACGGCGATGGAGCCATCCGCAAGCCGCACGGATCCCAGGAGCATGGGCTCGGGGAGGGAGGCCAGGAACGTCCCCATGGCCGCCGGGGACAGCAGCCACTTCTCCCCCACCAGTTCCGCGCCGTCCTCGGACCGGTACACGCCTGGTTTGGGCGGCACTGTGTCCAATGCCACCATGCGGTAGCGGGCCGCGGTCCGGACCGGGCCGTCCCAGAACGCGCCGAGGTCCTCCAGCTGCGGCGCCAGCGGCTGGCCCTTGCGGTGCGCACCCACCACCACCAGCGGCACGGCCGTTGCCCCGGCTGCCAGCGGCCAGGGCATGGACGACGGCGACTGGGCACCGGCGCGGTCAACCTCGGCTGCCGCGCCGGGAGCGAAGAGGGCGGGAGCGCCCGGAGTTGCCTCCAGACGGCGCGCAATATCCGCCGCCACGGCATCATCAAAGGTCCTGCCCACCACCGTGAGCCCGAACTGGGCACCATCCACTTCCCCGGCGGGCACTGCCACGGCGCAGAGGTCGAACAGGTTGCAGAAGTTGGTATAGGTGCCCATCAGGGAGTTCACCCCCACCGGATCCGCAGCCACCTCGGCCAGCGTGGGGTGGAACGGGGCGGTGGGGATCAGCAGGGCGTCGAAGCCCTCCAGCTGCGCCATCGCCTTCGACTTGAGTGCTTCCAGCTTGGCGGTATCGGCAACGTACCGGTGCGCGGGCACTGTACCGGCCGCGCGGATGATGCGTTCCACGGTTGGATCGATGCCCGCCTGAGCGGCCGTGCCGGCGTCGTACTTTTCCAGGAAGCTGCCCACGGCGGCGTGGCGTTCGGCTACCAGCCCGCCGTCGTAAAGCAGCCGGGCGGCTTCGAGGAAGGCATCGAATTCGATGGCTTCAATCTCCACACCCAAGGACTGAAGCCGGTCGACGTTGCGGTGGAATTCGGCTGCCCAAGCGTCCGGTAGTGCGGGCAGGCTGGCCGGATAGGCCACCCGTGGCCGTTCCGGTGCAGCCAACCGGATGTCCGCTGGCCACTCCCGGGAGTTGCCCGCCATGACGCCCATGGCGAGCTCGGCGGTGGACAGGTGCCGGGCAAAGATGGTGACGGCGTCCCAGGACCGGCAGGCGGGAACCACCCCGGCTGTGGAGACGACGTTCAGGGTTGCCTTGATGCCCACGATGCCCTGCAGCCCGGCGGGGACGCGGCCGGAGCCTGCCGTGTCCGTACCGATCGCGATGTCCACCAGCCCCAGCGCCACGGCCACGGCGGAGCCGGAACTGGATCCGCCGGAGATGTACTCGGGCCGGCGCGAGTCGCGGACGGCGCCGTGGGGGCTGCGCGTCCCCACCAGCCCGGTGGCGAACTGGTCCAGGTTGCTGGCACCCAGGACCAGGGCGCCGGCGGCGCGGAGCCGGGCCACCGCTTCGGCATCCTTGTCCGGTGTGTAGGCAAAGCCCGGGCAGGCGGCCGTGGTTGGGATGCCTGCCACGTCAACGTTGTTCTTGACGGCCAGCAGCAGCCCGGCCAGCGGAAGGTCCGCGCCGGCCGCCACGGCGGCATCGATGGACGCCGCCTCAGCCAGGAGGTCCTCCCCGCTGCGGAGCGTGATCCAGATTTCCGGCCGGTCCACTGTTTCAAGTGCCTCGAGCGCTGCCTTTACGCGCCCGGTTGCCTTGGCGGTGCTTGCCGTGCTCATACTGCTGCCTCTTCCAGTTCCAGCTCTTCCAGCCCTGCAGGTTCGGCTGCGCCAAGCACCACCACGGCCTCGCCCGCCACTACCTGGCCCCCGGCCGCGGGCAGGACGCGGAGCACCACGCCGTCGCAGGGAGCCTCCAGGACCGTTTCCATCTTCATTGCCTCCAGCGATACCAGCGGCTGGCCTTTCACCACCCGGTCCCCGGCCGCCACGTCCACCTTCCAGACGCTCGCGGCGAAGGGCGCCGAGACGAGCGAGCCGTCCTCCGGGACCACCACGTCATCCACCACGGGACTGACGACGGCGGCCAGCGCCTCCGCGCGGTCGAACTCGCCGGCGTCGGCCCATGCCTGCCGCTCGACGGAGAAGGCCGCACCCTGCTTTTCGCGGAACGCCTCGATGGATGCGGTGTTCTCCGCCAGGAACTTCTCGTGCTCGGCGAGCGAGAAGGTCCCGTCCTCGATCTCGACGCCCCGGCCGCGGCCGGCGGCCATGTCGGCGCGCAGGTCCAGCAGCTCTTCCGGGCTAACGGGGTACCAGGAGATCCGGTCGAAGAAGCGCAGCAGCCACGGCGACCCGGGTTCGAACGGAGCGGAATCGGCGTACCTGGACCACACCTGGGTGGTACGGCCAACGAACTGGTAGCCGCCGGGGCCTTCCATGCCGTAGATGCACATGTACGCGCCGCCGATGCCCACCGCGTTCTCCGGCGTCCACGTGCGGGCCGGGTTGTACTTGGTGGTGACCAGGCGGTGCCGCGGGTCCAGCGGGGTGGCCACCGGCGCGCCCAGGTACACGTCGCCCAGTCCCAGCACCAGGTACTCGGCGTTGAAGACGGTGTGGAAGACGTCGTTGACGGAGTCCAGGCCGTTGATCCGGCGGATGAATTCGATGTTCCAGGGGCACCAGGGGGCGTCGTCGCGGACTCCTGCCATGTAGCGTTCGATCGCCTCCCGGGTGGCGGGGTCGTCCCAGGACAGCGGCAGGCGGACGGTGCGGCTGGGAACCACCAGTTCGGAACTGGCAGGCAGTGCGGCCTCGATTTCCTGGACCAGGTCCAGCAGCCGTGCGGTGGTCAGGACGGACGGGTCCACCTTGACCTGCAGCGACCGGATCCCCGGGGTCAGGTCCACGACGCCCGGCACCCGGAGCCCTTCGATTTGCTGGTGCAGGGCGTGGACGCGGGCACGCAGGCCCAGGTCCAGCACCATCTCGCCGTATTCCACCAGCAGGTTGTCATCGCCGGAGCGGCGGTAGGTGACGGCGGGCCGGCCGGAACCTTCCGGCACCCGGCCCAGCACGCCGTCGTCGCCATCCCCGCGGAAGCCGCGGCTGGTCGCCGTGGCTGCCACGGACGGGTTTGACGACCACTGAGCGTCTCCCGGGAGGACCAGCTGGCGGCCGGGTCCCAGGTCCTTGGCCGACGGCGCCTGGCCGGCTTTGATGGGCACGAACCGGACCTTGTCCCCCGGGCGCAGCTGGCCGAGCTTCCAGCGTTCGGCCGTCACCACGGTGACGGGGCAAACGAAGCCGCCCAGGCTGGGTCCGTCCGGGCCGAGCAGGATGGGGGTGTCGCCGGTGAAGTCCAGGGCACCCACCGAGTAGGCGGTGTCGTGGATGTTGGAGGGGTGCAGGCCTGCTTCGCCGCCGTCGGTCCGTGCCCAGCGCGGTTTGGGGCCGATGAGGCGCACGCCGGTGCGGGCGGAGTTGAAGTGGACCTCGTACTCTGCGCTGTACAGCTCCTCGATATCCTCACGCTGGAAGAACTCCGGGGCACCGTGCGGGCCTTCAGCGACAGCCAGGTCCCAGGTGGAGGTAAGGGCGGGACGGCTGTCGAGGGGGACAGCTGCCGTGCGCGCTTCCTGCCCTGCGGCCTGCTTCACAGCGCGGAGGACGTCGCCCGCGCGCAGTACCCGGCCGGCATGGCCGCCGAATTGGCCCAGGGTGAAGGTGGAGGCGCTGCCCAGGTACTTGGGGATGTCCAGGCCGCCCTGGAACAGGATGTAGCCGCGCAGGCCCTTGCCGGCGGCTGTGCCCGCGTCGAGGGTCCCCCCTGCCGGCACGGTCACGGGGGTCCAGGCGGGCACCTCCGTTCCGTCAATTGCCACCGTGACTTCAGCACCGGTGACGCAGACCGTGGTGGCGTGCGTGAAAGTGAGGCTGGGTCCGGTCATGGTGAACTCGAGGCCCGGCGCCCCTTCCGGATTGCCCAGGGCGGTGTTGCCAAGCCGGAAGGACAGATCGTCCATGGGGCCGCTCGGCGGGACACCGATCTGCCAGAGGCCGGTGCGGCCCGGCCAGTCCTGCACGCTGGTCTGCAGGCCGGGGCGGCCCACGGTGATGCGCGGCTCCGGGTCCCCCACGTTGTCCAGGGTGCTGGTGGAATGCTGGACCACGCGGACCACGTCCATGCCGCTCACGGCGCGGAGCAGCCCTAGGTTGGTCTCGATCCCGTCGATCCGGGTGTTTTCCAGGGCAGCGGCAAGCCGGTTGAAGGCGTCGGTGCGGCTTGCGCCGGAGGTAATGATTTTGCCCAGGAGGGGGTCGTAGTTGGTGGAGACGTCAGTGCCGGTTTCCACCCAGGCGTCCACGCGGGCTTCTGCTGCCGTGGGGTAGGCGGCGTTGGTGACGGTTCCGGCGCTGGGTTGGAAGCCCCGTGCCGGGTCCTCGGCGTAAACGCGGGCTTCCACGGCGTGCCCGGCCACCGGCACTGCGTCCGGAACGCCTGCCAGGACTGCCCCGGCTTCGCTGCCGCCCTGGGCCAGGCGGAGCATCCATTCCACCAGGTCCACGCCGGTAACGGCCTCGGTGACAGGGTGTTCCACCTGGAGCCGGGCGTTGACTTCCAGGAAGGAGGCTTCCTTGCGCGCGGAGTCATAGACGAACTCCACGGTGCCGGCGGAGCGGTAGTTAAGGGAGGCGCAGAGGGCGCGGGAGCTGCGGTGCAGTTCCTCGCGGAGCTCTGCCGGCAGGTCCGGGGCGGGTGCTTCCTCGAGGACTTTCTGGTGGCGGCGCTGCAGGGAGCAGTCCCGGTCGCCCAGGCTGACCACCCGGCCTTCGCCGTCGCCGAAGATTTGTACCTCGACGTGCCGGGCGTTCTCCACGTAACGCTCGGCGAAAACGCCTGCAGTGCCGAAGCTGGCACTGGCCAGGCGGGCCACGCGGGGGAAGCTTTCCACGAGTTCGGCCTCGGAACGGCACACCGTCATGCCGATTCCGCCGCCCCCGCCGGTGGCCTTGAGCATCAGCGGGAAGCCGATCGTGGCGGAGGCCGCGACGGCGGCGTCCACGTCCTCAAGCAGCCCGGAACCGGCGATCATGGGTACCCCGGCCGCGCGGGCGGCTTCGCGCGCTGTGTGCTTGGTGCCGAAGATACGCAACTGCTCGGCGGTGGGGCCCACGAACACCAGGCCGGCTGCCTCCACGGCCTCGGCGAAGGCTGCGTCCTCGGAGAGGAAACCGTAGCCGGGGTGGATGGCGCCCGCGCCGGTTTCCTTGGCGGCGGCAAGGATTGCGTCCACCCGGAGGTAGGACTCCTTGGCCGGCGCGGGCCCCAGCAGCACGGCTTCGTCGGCGAGCCGGACGTGCTTGGCGCCGCGGTCCGCCTCCGAGAAGACGGCGACGGTCCGGAGCCCCAGCTTGCGGGCGGATTCGATGATGCGGCAGGCGATCTCACCGCGGTTGGCGATCAGGAGGGTGTCGAAGGTGTTCACGTTCTTGCTGTTCACAGTGCAGCCTCCGGCCGGGTGACGATCACGCGGACGGGGGTGGGGTTGAAGCCGTTGCAGGGGTTGTTGATCTGCGGGCAGTTGGAGACGAGCACCAGGGTGTCCACCTCGGCCTTCAGCGCAACGCGTTTGCCGGGGGCGGACAGGCCGTCCACGATGCCCAGGGCGCCGTCCGGGTCCACGGGGACGTTCATGAACCAGTTGATGTTGGACACCATGTCCCGCTTGCCCAGGCCCCAGCGGGAGCCTTCGATCAGGAAGTTCTCCACGCAGGCGTGCTGTTCGCGGGTGTGCTGGCCGTAGCGGAGGGTGTTGGACTCCTGGGAGCAGGCGCCGCCGATGGTGTCGTGCACGCCCACTTCGTCTGCCACCACGGTCATCAGGGGAGCGCCGGTGTCTGCGCGCAGGGCTGAACCTTTGGTGAGGACGATGGACTGCTGGGAGGCGATAGTGGCGGCGGCGGAGTAGCGGACGGTGGTGTCGGCCGCGGCGTAGAGCAGGCAGTCCACGGCCTGGTTGCCTTCCAGGTCCACGATGGTCAGCACGTCGCCGGCGGCCACCACGGCGGACCACGGGCCGCGGGCTTCCACGAACTCGTCCAGGACCACGGCGCCTGGGGCGAGCGCGGTGTCGGCGGCGTCAGGGGTTGACCTGGTTTCGATTGCAGTGTTCATCGGGCGTTCCTTGCGGCGAGGTCGTGTTCGGTGTTGCGGAGGGCCTGCAGGTGTTCCGGGGCCAATGGTCCGGCCAGGCTGCCGGCTTCCAGTGCGGGGAGGTCCTGCGGCGCGTGCCAGGCAACGATGTCGACGGCGGTTCCGGTGAAGTCCGCCCGCGGGTCCAGCGGGTGGGCGGTGTTGGCGAAGACCAGCACGGCGTCCATCTGGAGCAGGAGTTCGACGGCGGCACCCGGCCCCGCGCTTCCCATGAAGGTGATGCTGCCCGCAGGGTCAACGGCGATGCCTTTGAAGAACGACAGCGACGGGGCGACGTCGCGCGGCCCCAGGCCGTTCTTCAGGGCGCCCAGGGTGAGCAGTTCGCGTGCCGCCGGGGAGGCGCTGTGGGCGGTGCCGGCGCCGTACTTCGCCGTGTTGCCGGCGAGGGTGGTGGCGCCGGCCAGTGCGTCGTGCCGGGAGGAGGTGTCCGCCACGATGGTTGCCATCAGGCGCCCGGCATCGGACAGCAGCGGGTGCCCGGCAGCAGGATATGCCTGCCACGGGACCTTGACGGTGTCCGCGACGTTCAGGCGTTCGTAAAGGGCGCCGGCGCGGTACAAGAGGGTGTGCACGCAGGCGTCACCGGCGGTGTCCGTGAGCCGGACCCGGGTGCCGCGGGCCAGGGACATGGTGGTGTAGCGGCCAAAGGCGAGGGATTCGGCCCATGTGGGGGACGCGCCGTCGGGCATTCCGGCCAGAAGGTGGGCCGGTGCGGAAGCTGCCGGCACGAAGCGCATGGTCTCCGCGGTTTTGCCGTGCTGTTCCCTGGCGTGGGCCCGGGCACCGGCTGTGGTGGCGGTGCCTGTGATGGGCGTTTCGATGGTCTGTGTCATGTCAGTCCTGTAGGTCTTTGGGGTTCTTCTGGAAGCTGTTGGGTCTGCTGTTAGGTGAGGACAGTGGTGTCAGGCTTTGGCTGCCAGGTTCCGGCTCCGGACCCAGAGGCCCAGGAGCAGCACGGCGGTGACCATCAGGGGCGCGGACCAGAGGAGGAGGCCGTTCTCGCCCGAGGGGTCGTACACCTCGGGCCGGGGCCAAGCCAGGTTGACGACCATCACGCCGCCGTAAAGGACGGCCAGGATGTTGACCGGAAGGCCCCAGCGGCCCAGGGAGAAGAGGCCTGCCGGCATGGTCTGGCCCACCCGGTCCCAGTCGCCGCGGAGGCGGTTGAGCAACTGCGGGACGGTGACCAGGAGGTAGGCAAGGTAGACCATCACGATGCAGACGCTGCACAGGGTGGTGAACAGGGCGGCGTTGCCCACGTTGATGGCCAGCACTCCAACTGCAAGGGCCCCGATCACGATGGAGGGCCACATGGGCGTGCCGCGGGTGGGGTGGACGGAGGAGAGCAGGGCCGACGCCGGGAGCTTGCCGTCGCGGGCCATGGAGAAGACCAGGCGGGAACCGGCAGTCTGGATCGCCAGGGTGCAGACGAAGATGGCGATGGCCACGTCCACCAGCAGGACCTTGCCCCAGAAGGTGCCCAGGACCGCGGTGAGGACGTACGGCAGGCCCTCGGTGGCGAGGCGGCCGTCGTCGAGGCTCGGGGCCGCCATCAGGGCGGTGATGATCATCAGCGCACCGCCGACGCCGGAGATGAGCAGGGCGGAGAGGATGGTCCGGGGTGCGGTGCGGCGCGGGTCCTTGGTTTCCTCGGACAGCTCGCCGGCGGAGTTGAAGCCCACCATGACGTACGCGGCCATCAGCCCGGAGACCAGGAAGGCTCCCACGGCGCCCAGGTCTGATCCCTGCAGCACGGTGGTGTCCGCAACCACGTCCGGCCCGCGCTGGGCGGCGCTGATGAGCGCCAGGATCACGGCCGCGACACCCACGATCTCGCAGGTGACGCCCACGGAGTTGACGTGCGCCATCAGCTTCACGCCCAGGGAGTTGATGATGGTGGTGGCCACCAGGAGGACGGCGCCCAGGACCACTGCGTTGGAAGCACCGGTCACCGTGTTGAGAGCGGGGTCGCCGCCCACCACCTGGAACCCGTCCCAGAGCTGGGGCAGGACCACCTGCAGGGCGATGGCCGCTGCAGCTGCGGTGACCACCTGGGCGATTGCCATGAACCAGCCGGCGAACCAGCCCACGCCTTCCCCGCCGACGCGCCGCGCCCACTGGTACACGGCACCGGACAGGGGGTAGCGGGCCGCGAGTTCGGCGAAGTTCAGGGCCACCAGCAGCTGGCCCACCAAGACCACCGGCCAGGTCCAGAAGAACGCCGGCCCGGCGAACGAGTAGCCGAACGCGAAGAGCTGGAAGATGGTGGTGAGGATGGAAACGAACGAGAAGCCAGCAGCAAAGGAAGCGTAGCGGCCGAGCTTTCGGTGGAGGGTGGGCTGGTAGCCAAGGGACGTCAGGTCTGCATCGTCCTGGTGGACGGTGGGGAGAACGGTGGATGTCATCGGGAATCTCCGGAACTGGAAAGGGATCTTGGGGGCGAAGCCTCCCGGTACTGCAGCGCTCGGCCGAAGGCTGCTGATTACCGGTCACTTGATAGTTTTCCAGCGGGATGTCCCCAAACAGTTTCACCTCTGTAAAAGGCGGATAGACATCTTGTTTCGGGCAGATTTCCGTCCCCTCACAATGCCCGGCGGTGACTTTCGGCGCACCCGGCAGTGCAAGAATGGGGCCGTGACTTCCGCCGGACCGGGCCGCCCCCGCCACCAGCAGCCCTCGCGGCCGGGCGCCACCGCCCGCGATGAAATCCTCGACGCCGCGGCGGAGCTGTTCACCACCCAGGGCTTCGCCAGCACCTCCACGCGGTCCATCGCGGACGCGGTGGGCATCCGGCAGTCGTCCCTGTACCACCACTTCAAGACCAAGGACGATATCCTCGAGGACCTGCTTGAGGGGACGGTGTCCGGCGGGCTGACGTTCGCACGTGCCGTGGCCGCGCTGCCCACTGATGACCCGGAAACCGAAAGTCCGGCTGGAAGCCGCCTTCACGCCGTCGCGCTTTATGACGGCACCCAGCTGTGCAGCGCGCGGTGGAACCTTGGCGTGCTGTACCACCTGCCCGAGGTCAGGAGCGACCGCTTTGCCCGGTTCCACAACCACCGCCAGGAGCTCAGGCGGTTGTACGGGGCACTGGGCGCGGGGCTGTCAGCCGCGCCGGGCGGACCGGGCGGCGGCGACTTCACCTTCCGCCTGGTGGAATCCCTGATCTACCTCCGCGCGGACGGCGCCGCCGGTACCGACTCCGCCATGCAGGCCGCCGACGCCGGGCTGATCCTGTGCGGGCTCGGGGACCGGCTGCCGGCCATCCACGCGGCGAGCCAGGCCCTCATCAACCGCCTGGCCTGACCCTGCATGCCGCCGGCCGCCGGGATGCCCCACCCGGCTTGCTCGGCTAGGCTCGGAGCATGACGCGAGAGAACATCAGGACCCCCGACGGCGGCACTGTGGAGCTCTTCTCCACCGGCGCTGACCTTGCTTCTGCGGGCTCGGGCGTGGTGGTTGTGCCGCCTTCCATGGTGACGGCTGCGGATTACACCAAGTTCGCCCAGAAACTGAGCGCTTCCCTGGGCCGCCCGGTGCACACCTTCAACCGGCGCGGGCGCGGATCCTCGTCCCCGCAGCCCGAGGATTACACGCTGGACGTGGACATCCGCGACCTGGATACGGTCATGAAGCACACCTCCAGCACCGATGTGTTTGGGCACAGCTTCGGCGGCGCCGTTGCCCTGCACGCGGCCCGGACACTGCCGGTGGAACGGCTCGCCGTCTATGACCCCGCCGTCTCCGTGAACGGCAGCGTCACGGCCGACTGGATCGCAGAGTACGAGCGCGCCATCGCCGCTGGAGACCATGACCGCGCCCTCGCCGTGATCCAGCGGGGCCTTGAAGCCGGCGGTTCCTTCTCATCGCGCATGCCGCTGTCCATGCTGACCCTCGCCAACAAACTGACCGCCGGAACCACCGAAGGCAAGCAGCAGCGCGAGCTCATGCGCACCGGGGTCCGCGAAATCAAAGCCATCATTGCCGCCGACATGCCGGCCGAGCCGTTCCAGGCGCTTCCCCTGGAGACGCTGATCGTGGTGGGCGAAAAGAGCCCCGCCTACTTCGGCATCGCCTGCGGCCAGATCCACGACGTGCTTTCCGGCTCCAGCTACACCATCCTGCCCGGCCTCGGCCACGACGGCGCCATCAAGGCTCCGGACAGGCTGATCAAGGAACTGAGCGAGTTCTTCGCCGGCTGACCCCCCAAGTAAGTAGCGCTAAGTGTCGTTTTGATGCTCCAAAACGACACTTAGTGCTACCCAGTTGGGTCAGTGCCCGCCGTGGCCCGCGCCGGCACCTTCGGTCTTGCGCATCATCGCGGAAAGTACGACGGCGGCAAGGGCTATGACGGTAGCCGTCAGGAAGGCTGCGCTCATCCCGGCGACGAGTCCCGAGGCGGCGCTCACCACAGCGAAGATGGACACCAGGAGCGCCGTTCCCGCGGCACCGGCCACCTGCTGGGTGGTGCTCATGATGGCGGACCCGTGCGAGTAGAGGTGCGGCGGCAGCGGGTTCAGGCCGGTGGTGAAGGCGGGCGTGAACAGCAGCGCCAGGCCGAAACTCAGCCCCACGTGCAAGGTGACGATCCACCACACCGGGGTGCCGGCGTCGAGCATTGAAAACTGCCAGAGGGCCACCACCATCAGGACGGATCCGGTGATGGTGAGCGGCAACGGACCCACCTTGTCGAACGCGCGGCCGATGACCGGGCCGAGCAGGCCCATGGCCAGGCCGCCGGGAAGCAGTGCAAGACCGGTTTCGAGCGAGCCCAGGCCACGGACTTCCTGGAGGTAAAGCGGCAGCAGGATGACGCCGCCGAACAGGGCCATCATGGCCACCACCATCAGCAGGACCGAGACGGTGAACATCCGGAGCTTGAAGGCGCGCAGGTCCAGCAAGGGCGCGGCTGCCTTCTGGAGCCGGACCTGGCGGAGGACGAAAACTGTCAGGGCTGCGACGCCGATGACCAGGGCTGCGATGGCGCCGGCACTGGGACCGGCCTGCCCGCCATGGCCGCCGCCAATCTGGCTGAGCCCGTAGACCAGGCCACCAAATGCGGGGACCGTGAGGATGACGGACAGTGTATCCAGCCGGGCCTTTTCAGGCTCGCCCACGTTGGTGAGGTATTTCGCTCCAATGGCCAGCGCCGCGAGGGCCACCGGCAGCACGAAGACGAACATGAAGCGCCAGGTGAAATGTTCCAGGATCAGGCCGGAGACCGTGGGACCCATGGCCGGCGCCACCGAGATGGCGATGCTGACATTGCCCATGACGGCGCCGCGCTTGGCCAGCGGAACCAGGGTGAGGATGGTGGTCATCAGCAGCGGGAGCATGATGGCGGTGCCGCCGGCCTGGACAATGCGTGCCAGCAGCAGGACTTCGAACCCTGGAGCCACAGCAGCCAGTGCTGTTCCACCGGCGAACAGGCCCATGGCAAGCATGAAGACGGCACGCGTGGACAGGCTTTGCAGGATGAACCCCGTGGTGGGGATGACGACGGCCATTGTGAGCATGAACCCGGTGGACAGCCACTGGACGGTGGGAGCGTCCACACGGAGGTCCACCATGAGCCGCTGCAGGGCGACGTTCATGATGGTCTCGTTAAGGATCACCACGAACGTCGCCACCAGCAGCGTGCTGATGATGGTCACGGACTCCCGGGACATCTTCTCCGGTGCGGCGGGCTGGGCTTCCTGCCCGGGCGTTTGGACGGACTGGCCGCTGGAGTTGGACGAGGTCTCGGTAGACATGGGTGTTCCCTCAGGGGTTTTATGAGTGATGCACGGACGGCGCCGCTGCAGATGCAAACACTCTACCCGCTGGAGTAATTCCTCCATACGGGTTTTTCAACCCTGAGGGAACATTAGGGGTCAGGCGGTCTGGCCCGCGTGCTGGCCTTCGGAGATCTCTTCCACCAGCTTGTTGTTGAAGGCCGGGAGGTCGTCCGGGTTGCGGCTGGTGACCAAGCCCTGGTCCACCACCACTTCCTGGTCCGTCCAGTTGGCGCCGGCGTTCTTCAGGTCTGTTTCCAACGTGAAGTAGGAGGTGACGTTGCGGCCCCTGATGACTCCGGCCTCGATCAGCAGCCAGGGCCCGTGGCAGATCGACGCCACAGGCTTGTGCTGTTCAAAGAAGCTGCGGGTGAAGCTCTGGGCGTCCTTGTCCACGCGCAGGTGGTCCGCGTTGACGACGCCGCCGGGGAGCACCAGGGCGTCAAAGTCCGAGGCATTCGCTTCAGCCACTGTGAGGTCGACGTCGAAGGTGTCGCCCTTTTCCGTACCGTTGTAGCCCTGCAGCTTGCCGCTCTTGGGTGCCACCAGGGTGGGTTCGCCGCCGGCATCCTTCACGGCCTGCCAGGGGCTGGTGAGCTCCACCTGCTCCACTCCGTCAGTCAGCAGGAATGCCACCTTTTTGCCTGCGATGCTGTTCTCTGACATTGTTCCTCCTCATGCTTGCGGTTGCGCGTTTTTGGCGCGCGGGGTCCCGCTTCGAGAGTTGATTGCCTGACGCTTTCCAGCCTAGGAAAGCTGAAAGTAATAAGCAAGCTGACTATCTGCTTTTGCGGACCGCACTGGTGGGGGTCACCAAGACCGAATCATGGCGGCTTTGGCGGATTTTCCGTGGCGGATAAATTCCGGCGCTGCGCAGATTCCTTTTCGCGGCGGGTATGTTTTGGCGCGGCGCAGATTCCTTTTCGCACCGCGCATTTGGCGTGCGCCGGGGAACCTGCACGTCGAGAATACGTACGACGGCGGCACGCGGCTGAGTGCGCGGGGGCGCCTTCCCAGCAACTGGGCCAGGGCCGCTGTGCATGTATGCAAGGAGATCGCTATGATTCCCCGAACGGCAGGCCGCAATCGGGACGGTAAGTCAGGAACTGAGCGGCATATTGTCGATCAGCCGGACCGGGCCAACCTTGGCGGCGATCAGCGCCAGGGCCTCCCCGCGGAAAGGAGTCTCCCGGCAGTTCTCGGCCAGCGGTTCCAGGGTTAGCGGGTCCACCACTTCGAAGTAGTCCAGTTCAACCAGGGGTTGGGACTCAACCAGTGCCAGCGCGGAATCCAGGTCCAGCGGCTCGTGGGCATTTGCCCGCTCCTCCAGCACCCGCAGCGCCCGGGAGAGGACCAGCGCGGCGTCCCGCTCGGTGTCGGACAGGAAACGGTTCCGGCTGGACAACGCCAGCCCGTCCTCTGCCCTGACCGTGGGCACGCCGACGATCTCGACCGGAAAGTTCAGATCGGCAACCATCCGCCGGACCAGGGCCAACTGCTGCGCGTCCTTCTGCCCAAAGTAGGCCCGGTACGCGGGCAAGCCGCCGGCCTGGGAAGCGTCATCGGCGGAACCGGCAGGAAGACCAGCGGCCGGCATGCCGTAATGCAGCAGTTTCGCAACAACGGTCAGGGCGCCGTCGAAGTGCCCGGGCCGGGAAGCACCCTCCCACTTTTCGCCGAGGCGGCCGGAGGTAACCCGCACCAGGGGCTCCCCGCCGGGGTACACCTCCTCCACGGACGGCGCAAACACCAGATCAACACCCTGCTCCTCCAGCAGCGCAAGGTCGGCGTCCAGCGTCCTGGGATAGCGGTCCAGGTCCACAGCATCGCCGAACTGCAGGGGGTTGACGAAGATGCTGGCCACTACAACGTCGTTGTGCTCGACGGCGGTGCGCGCCAGAGCGGCATGGCCTTCGTGCAGTGCGCCCATAGTAGGCACCAGGCCCTGCGATGTACCGCGCCTGGCGCCAAGGAGCCTGGCGCTTTCCGTGTGCAGTTCGTGAACGGTTTTGACGAGTTGAATGGACATTCAGTCCTCCTTCGGATCGAGGGCCTCGTGCAGCCCCTTCAGCTGGTCAGGTTTCAGCAGCCCCCGGCCTTCTGCCCTAAGGGCTGTGGCCCTGGCCATCGCAAGGTAGGCCTCGAGCACATCGCCATGCCCGCCGCCGTCGAACTCCCGCAAAGCCTCGGCATGGGCACGGACCGTCCCCACGTCCCCGCGGGCCACCGGGCCGGTCAGCGCCGATTCCCCCGAAGCCAGTGCGTTTTCCAGCGTGGCCCTCAGCAGCGGACCAAGCATTCGCTCGGGCGCCTCCACCCCAACCTCCCGCAGGAGCTGCGACGCCTGCGCCACCAGGGTCACCAGGTGGTTGGAGCCGTGTGCCAGGGCTGCATGGTAAAGCGTCCTGTCCGCTTCGGCGATGACCACGGGTTCCGCCCCCATCTCCACCACCAGCGCCTGGGCGATGGGCAGCATGGCGGCATCGGCCGTCACCCCGAAGGTGCAGTCCAGCAGCCGGGTGAGGTCCAGGCTCATGCCGGTGAACGTCATGGCCGGGTGCAGCGCCAGGGGAACGGCACCGGCAGCGCGCACCGGATGCAGCACGCCCACACCGAACCTCCCTGAGGTGTGCGCCACGAGCTGGCCGGGCTGCCATGCCCCGAGCTTCGCCAGCCCCTCCACCAAGCCAGGCAGTGCATCATCCGGCACGGCCAGCAACACCAGTTCCGACCGCTCGACAATGTCCTGCACTTCCAGGACGGGCACGCCGGGCAGCAGGGCTTCAGCCCGCTCCCGGCTGGCGCCGGACACGGCTGACACCCCGACGACGGCGTGCTCGGCCGCGCGCAAAGCAGCGCCGAGCACGGCTCCCACCTTGCCGGCACCGATGATTCCGACGCCGAGGCGTCCGGGCTTAGCCATGCTGCTGGCCTTCCTGTTGGTAATGGTCTCGTGCATCGCCGGTTCCATCCCCACGGGCCGGCACCTCAGGCACCGGCGCGTCAGACACTGCGGCGCCGGGCAGTTGCGGGGCACCCATCGGCGTGGGCGCGACCGCCGGAACAACCTGCCGCAACCATTGTTCGGTGGTTTGCCGCTTCCGCGCCAACCGGGCACGTGCTGATTGGTCGTCGAAGAGTTGCCGGGCCTCGTCCAGCCCGGCCTGGGCCAGCCGGGCGGCCACCGGCCCGGCGGTCGTGTGGAGAACCAGGTCCGCCACACGGAACCGGCGCGCCAGGGGTCCCTGCTGCAGTGCCAGTGACTGGGTCCGCTGGTGGGGAACCAGCACCAGCTCCCGCCACCAGCGCCCGGAGCGGATCAATAGGGCCGTGTCCGTTGCGGTGAACCCGTTGCGGCGCCACGCCAAGGGCGCCAGCAGGCGGGCCCGGCGCGGCGTGGTGACGAATCCGCCGTCGGAATCCTTGCCGTTTAGACCGGCGGTAAACACCAGCTCAGGCTGGCGGGTCCCCGGGTCCGGGAGGACCAGCGACAGCATGGCCATGACGTCGGACAGCTTTCCCACCGGCAGGAGGGTGGTCCTGGTATTGCCCTCGGCGGCGTTGCCGGAGACCCCGTAGCCTGCCGCATTCACCTGCATCCGGTACCAGCCAAACGGACGCCACAGCGGCGGCTGGGCAACCTTCACCGCTTGGATCCGGCCTGGCGGAAGAGTCTGCGCCTGGGTGTCCAGGAGCCCGTACCGCAGCCGGATGCCGTCAGGCGAAACCGCCGCGGTGAAGTTGAACCCCTTATTGAAGAAGTTCCAGTAGCCGGCAGCCAGGCCCAGGGCCGCGGGCACCAGGTAGAAGTAGAAGGCGCGGTTGTCCGTCAGCGTCGACAGAACCACCGAGGCGATGCCGCCCACCACGATAAAGACGCTTTGCTCGCTCAGGATCAGTGCGCCGAGAAGGCGCGACGGCGGCACAGCCAGGACAGTGATTTCCGGCGCCTCGGGTGCGGGCCGGGCAAGGCGCTCCAGCCCTGCCGGGCCTCCGGAACTGGCGCCCGCCGCGGCAGCAACGCGGGCACTTGTAACAGCACCGGCGGATGCTCCGGACGCCTGCGCCAGGATGCTGGCACGAAGCTGCCGGGCATCCTCGATCTTGAGGTAGGCCAGCCGCACCGCTGATTCGCCGGCGTCGGCTACCTCGAATTTGAGTTCGGCCAGGCCGAAGATGCGGGCCAGCAGGGGCTGCACGATGTCAATGGCCTGCACCCGGTCCAGCCGCGCCTGCCGGTGCTGGCGGAAGATGAGCCCGCTGTTGACCCGGACGTAGCCGCCGGACACCTGGTACTTGGTGAAGTACCAGGTGAGGACGAACCCCAGCAGCGCCACTGCCAGCACCACCGCGCCGCCGCCAAGGAGCCATGGTGCGCGCCTGGCAAACCCGTCCTCGAACACGGGCTGGCCCTGCAGCGTCCGCTCGAAGAGGTCCCGGCCAAAGAAGAAGGTGATGGCGGCCAGGGCAACCCAGCCGCGGACGAAAGGTGAGGCAGGATGCACCCGCAGCCACTCGCCGTCGGGCGTTCTGTTGGTTTCCGGGCTGCCCTGGGCAGCTGGAGGCGCAGGCGGAAGCTCAGGCGGCACCCCGGGCGGGCCGGGCAGCTGGCCGTCAGCGGTCACAGTCCCGCCAGCCTGGCTTCACCGCGGGCGGCCAGCTGTTCCCGGAGCCGCGCACCTTCCACTGCCGGCAGGCCGGGAATGCGTGCGTTCGTGCCGGGTGAGGCGGTGTGCAGCTTGACGGTGCACAGCCCCAGCGCGCGTTCCACGGGGCCGACCGCAATGTCCACATACTGCATCCGCCCGTAGGGAACGGCCATGGTCCGCTGGAAGAAGATGCCGCCCCTGATCAGCAGGTCGTCATCGCGCTCGGCGTAGCCGATGGCCCGGACCTGCCGCGGAATGAGCACCAGCCGCCACAAGGCAGCCAGCAGCGTGGCGGACGGCACGGCGATGGCGAGCCACAGCGGCGGCCACCGCCACCAGCCCAGGAGGACGAACACCAGCGGAGCGGACAGGACCAGGACGGTGACAAGGTTGGCAACAGCCCATTCCACAAGCCGGACCGTGATGTATTTCGGCGACACCCGCTGCCAGGCGATACCCGGCGGGTCAATCGCCTCGGTATGCATATTCGCCTTCCCCGGCGGCTTCCCCGCGGGCTGGGCGGCCCTTCTTCCCGTCCACGCTTGTGGTGTCCCCGTCCTCCGGGGGAATCCTGCAGAACCGCTCCACCAGGAGCCCCACCACGATCATCACCAGGCCGCCGCCGGCCATGGCGAGGGCCAGCCAGGTGATGCCCTGGTCGCTGCGGAGGCTCCAGATCCGCAGCTGGTCCAGGAAGATGCCCACGTGCCAGCCGAGCAGAACTGTTCCGGCGTAGGCGCATGCCTGGGCCAGGACCAGCGTCCGCGCGGCCAGAAGGGGGTCCAGCTGCGTTTTCCTGGCCGTACTGTTGGGCTTGACGCTGTTGCGCCACCTGAGCACCCGGATGCCCAGGATCAGCGTGATGATCACGATGACGCCCATGGTGGCCAGTGCCGTGGCCGGCAGGACAGGAGTGGCCATGCTGTACCGGCTGGTGACAACCGTGGCCGCCCAGCCCGCCACCGCGAGGATGACGCAGATCAGCAGCAGGCGCAGCGGGTTGATCGGCTTCATCGCTCCTCCACCGCTCCCGCCGTGGGCATCCCGTCGAAGTCGCCGAACCCGTCGAACGGGGCAAGGTCCCCGAAATCCGCAGCCCGCGTTGCCAGTGTGCTGATCCGTTCGCCGTCCAGCGTGGCGGCGGGTTCGATGAGTGACCAGGGGTAGAGGACGAAAGCCCGCGAGGCGGCACGCGGGTGCGGGAGGGTCAGCGTGGGGTCGTCGCTGCGGAGTTCGCCGTAGGTGATGACGTCGACGTCGAGCGTCCGCGGCCCCCAGTGGACCTCGCGGACGCGGTGGTGCTTGTTCTCCACCGCCTGGCAGTGTTCCAGCAGCTCCTGCGGACTCAGGCTGGTTTCCACCGTGATGACCATGTTCAGGAAGTCCGGCTGTCCCGGAGGTCCGCCCACGGCTTTGGTCTGGACGATGGGTGAGACGGCAAGGAGCCGGACCTCCGGCGGGTCCACCAGATCGGCCACGGCCTCCGTCAGGGTCTCGTTCCGTTCACCAAGGTTGCTGCCCAGGGCAAGCACAGCCTTGGTGTAAGTCCCGTTCACGTCTGTGCCCCCGACGTGGCAGAGCCGGCGGAGACCCGTTCCCTGTGGACCGTGACCGCCACATCTCCGAAGGGGACCTCGATGGGGGCCTGTGGTTTGTGCACGGTGATGTCCACGGCCTGGAGCGTGAATTCGGACAGAAGGCTGTCGGCGATCCGCACAGCGAGTGCCTCGATGAGGTTGAGGGGCTCGCCGGTAATCCACTCGGTAATACGCTGTGCCACCTCCCCGTAGTGGGCGGTGTCCCGGACATCGTCGGACTGCGCCGCTGCCGTGAAGTCCAGGTGGAGCACTGCATCCACGACGAATGGCTGGCCCTCCCGGCGTTCGAAATCGAAGACGCCGTGATGGCCCACGGCCGTCACTCCGGTCAGCGTAATCCTGTCCATGGGTCCCCCGGCCCTATTGTTTTTGGGGTACGGCGGCTTGTGCTGGGGACGCTGCGGCCATGCGTGCAGCCACCTTGACGGCGTCAAGGCTGGACCCAACCTCGTGCACGCGGACCGCCCAGGCCCCGCGGTAGGCGCTGATGGCTGTGATCGCCGCTGTGGCACCATCGCGTTCTTCGGGGGCAGCGGACTTGCCGGCAACGGTGAGCAGGGTGCCGAGGAAACGTTTGCGGGAGGCGCCCACCAGAACCTTGTGGCCCAGGCTGTCCAGCTGGTCCAGGTTCTGCAGCAGTTCCCAATTCTGGGCGTCGTTCTTGGCGAACCCCAAGCCTGGGTCGATGATGATCTGTTCCTGGCTGACACCGGCGGCGTACAGCTTGTCCCGCACTCCTGCCAGTTCCGCCACCACTTCCCCGGCAACGTCCGTGTATTCGGCGAGCGAGTTCATGGTGCGGGCGTCCCCGCGGCGGTGGGTGAGGACGTACGGAACCTTGGAGGCCGCCACGAACTCGGCCATTTCGGGCTCAATGCTCAAGCCGGAGATGTCATTGATGATTGCTGCGCCGGCCTTTACCGCGGCTGCAGCCGTCGAGGCGTGGGTGGTGTCGATGCTGACCAGCGCCCCTGCCTTCACCAGGGCCTCGATCACGGGCAGGACGCGGCGCTGTTCCTCATCCGGGGTGACATCGTCAGCCCCGGGCCGGGTGGATTCGCCCCCGACGTCGATGATGTCGGCGCCCGCATAAAACATCCGCAGGCCAGCAGCGATGGCAGTGTCTGCCGTGGCGTGTTTTCCGCCGTCGCTGAAGGAGTCCGGGGTGACGTTCAGGATTCCCATGACCAGGGTACGGTCAGTGGGCAGGTCGGCGAAGCGCGCCGCCGGGCGGGGCTTGCGCAGGATGGGCAGCGGGGAGGTTGCGGGCCCCGTTCCAGGGGCTGCAGCGAGTGAATCCATGGTCTGTTGTTACCTTCCGAGGATGAGGCTCATGGCTTCGGCACGGGTGGCCGGGTCATGAAGCTGCCCGCGGACCGCACTGGTGACGGTCTTCGCTCCGGGCTTGCGGATACCGCGCATCGACATGCACATGTGTTCGCATTCAACGACCACGATGGCGCCACGGGGTTTGAGGTGGCGGACCATCGCTTCGACGATTTCAGTGGTGAGCCGCTCCTGCACTTGCGGGCGGCGGGCATAGATGTCCACCAGGCGGGCCAGCTTGCTCAGCCCGGTGACCTTGCCGTCGTGCGAGGGAATGTAGCCAACGTGGGCCACCCCGTGGAACGGCACCAGGTGGTGCTCGCACGTGGAGTAGAACGGGATGTCCTTGACTAGGACCAGTTCCTCATGGTCCAGGTCAAAGGTGGTGGACAGGACCTCCGCGGGGTCGCGGTGCAGTCCCGCGAACATTTCGGCGTACGCCTTGGCCACCCTTTTCGGGGTGTCGAGGAGGCCGCCGCGGTCCGGGTCCTCGCCGATGGCAAGGAGGATCTCACGGACGGCCGCCTCGATCCTCGGCCGGTCCACCTTTTCGTGTTTGGAATGGTGGGAACCGTCCTCTGCCGGATGTGCAGCGGAGGCGGGACCGTCGTCGTCGTGGAAAGAAGTCACAGGGAAAGCTTAGCTGCGAAGGGTGTCAGGCCCCGAGTCGGGGGTGCCGCCGTGAAACGGAGCGTCCTCCGGAACGCCCTGCGAATGAGGGGGCTGGGCGTCCAGCGGCTCGTCCAGCCGGGCTTTCTTGGCTTCCTCCTGGGCTTCCCGTTCGGCGCGCTCCTGGCGGCTCTCCACCGGGCCTGCCATCTGTACCGGACGGGTCTCCTTGGACAGCCACACCTCGCGGAAGTCGCGCTTGCGAACGTCCCTGAAGATGTCGGCGATCTCGGCCTGGTTGAGGGTTTCGCGCTCCAGCAGCTCCAGGGCCAGGAGGTCCAGGACGTCCCGGTTTTCGGTGAGGATCTCGTAGGCCTCATCGTGGGCCTGCTCAATCAGGCGGCGCACTTCCTCGTCCACGACGTAGGCGATCTGGTCCGAGTAGTTGCGCTCGTGGCCTGCGTCGCGGCCCAGGAAGGGTTCGCCGCCGCCCTGGCCCAGGCGGACCGCGCCGACACGTTCGCTCATGCCGTATTCGGTGACCATCTTGCGCGCGGTGCCGGTCGCCTTCTCGATGTCGTTGGAGGCGCCGGTGGAAGGATCGTGGAACACGATCTCCTCGGCAACGCGCCCGCCCATGGCGTAGGCCATCTGGTCCAGGAGCTCATTGCGGGTTACGGAGTACTTGTCGTTTTCGGGAACCACCATGGTGTAGCCCAGGGCCCGGCCGCGCGGGAGGATGGTGATCTTGGTGACCGGGGCGGAGTTCCGGAGGGCCGCCGCCACCAGGGCGTGGCCGCCTTCGTGGTACGCGGTGATCTTGCGCTCGTGTTCCTTCATGACCCGGCTGCGCTTCTGCGGGCCTGCCATGACGCGGTCAATGGCCTCGTCCAGGGCGCGGTCGTCAATCAGGTTGGCGTTGGAACGCGCGGTGAGCAGTGCGGCCTCGTTGAGGACGTTGGCGAGATCGGCACCCGTGTAGCCGGGGGTTTTCTTGGCCACGGCCTTCAGGTCGACGCCGGGCGCCATCGGCTTGCCCTTGGCGTGGACCTGCAGGATCTGGTCGCGGCCAATCATGTCGGGCGCGTCCACCCCAATCTGGCGGTCGAAGCGGCCGGGACGCAGCAGTGCGGGGTCCAGGACGTCGGGCCGGTTGGTGGCGGCGATCAGGATCACGTTGGTCTTGACGTCGAAGCCGTCCATTTCAACCAGCAGCTGGTTGAGGGTCTGCTCGCGTTCGTCGTTGCCGCCGCCGATGCCTGCACCGCGGTGGCGGCCGACGGCGTCGATCTCATCCACGAAGATGATGGCGGGCGAGTTGGCCTTGGCCTGCTCAAACAGGTCGCGGACGCGGGAAGCGCCGACGCCGACGAACATCTCCACGAAGTCCGAGCCGGAGATGGAGAAGAAGGGGACGCCGGCTTCACCGGCCACGGCGCGGGCGAGCAGGGTCTTACCGGTACCCGGGGGGCCGTACAGCAGCACGCCCTTGGGGATCTTGGCGCCAACGGCCTGGAACTTGGCCGGTTCCTGCAGGAATTCCTTGATCTCCTGCAGTTCCTCCACGGCTTCGTCGGCACCTGCGACATCCGCGAAAGTCACCTGCGGCATGTCCTTGCTGACCATCTTGGCCTTGGACTTGCCGAACTGCATGATCTTGGAGCCGCCGCCCTGCATGCGGGTCATCAGGAACCAGAAGAGGGCGCCCAGCAGGATGACGGGGATCAGGAGGGAGAGCAGGCCGGAGAACCAGTTGCTTTCGATCGGCTGGTCGGTGAAGCCCTGGGCCGGCTTGGCGTCGGTGACAGCCTTCACCACATCCTCAGCGCGGGCATCAACGAAGAAGAACTGGACGCTCTTGCCCTTGTCCTGCCCCTCCAGCTGCAGGTTGTCCTTCAGCGTGAGGTCAACGCGGTTCTCGCCGTCGAAGATCTTGGCCTGCTCCACCTTGTTGCTGGAGAGCAGTTCCAGGCCCTTGTCGGTATCGATCCGGGCCGCACCGCCGGGGGCGAGCGTTGCAAAAGCCACGAGGAGCAGACCGACCACAACGACGATCCAGATGCCCGGGCCTTTGAAGAAGTTCTTAGCTTTCATCTGTTCGGGGCTGGCCCCGTCCCTTCCGGTAGTGCTTCACGGCGAGTAGTCTGCGCGCGTGATGGTGCTGCGTCAGCTTCTAGCTATACACCGTCCGGAGTACATCACGCATAGCGAAAAGCAAAAGTTCCCTGTGGGCGTAGCTGCGCCGGGACGGCGCAGGAGCTGCTGCGTGGCGGGGTTTGCCGGGGCACGGCGGTGGCGGAGCGTGCCCCGCGGTTACTCGTAGACGTGCGGGGCCAGGGTTCCCACGAAGTCAAGGTTGCGGTACTTTTCGGCGTAGTCCAGGCCGTAGCCCACCACGAATTCGTTGGGGATGTCGTAGCCGACGTACTTGACGTCGATTTCCACCTTGGCGGCGGTGGGCTTGCGGAACGCCGTGCAGATTTCCACCGAGGCCGTGCCGCGGGATTCCAGGTTGGTCTTGAGCCAGGACAGGGTAAGGCCGGAGTCGATGATGTCCTCGACGATCAGGACGTCCTTGCCCATCAGGTCCGTGTCCAGGTCCTTCAGGATGCGCACCACGCCGGAGGACTGGGTTCCCGAACCATAGGAGGAGACGGCCATCCAGTCCATGGAGATGTGGCTGTGGAGTGCGCGGGCAAGGTCGGCCATGACCATCACGGCGCCCTTCAGCACACCCACAAGGAGGATCTCGCGCCCTTCGTAGTCCTTGTCGATCTGCGCAGCGAGCTCGGTGATCCGCTGCTGGATCTGCTCCTTGGTGTAGAGAACGTGCTTGAGATCTGCCTGGACGTCGTTTGAATCCACCAATGGCTCCTGTTTAGATGCGGGGTGCGACTATTTTGCGGGCGGTTTTTGAGGCCGGATTACTAGCTTCCCACAGCGCACCGGTTCGCGGGGAACGGAACCGGGGCCGCCCTCCGCCCCGGGCTCACCCGCAGCCTTCGATCCTTCCAGCTGCGCCAGCGACAGCCGGTATACGCTGACGCCGCCGGGAAGCTCCACCGGGCCGGCCGAACCCTGCCGCCGCAGCAGCGCTTCCGCCGCCAAAAGGCGTTGGTAGCTGGGCTGCTGCCCGCCGACGTCGGCCGCTGCCTTGGCGATCACCCGGAACCTGATGGCGGGGGCCAGGGCGCGCAACGCCTCCTCCGGCAGCGCCAGCGTGCCGCCGTCCCGCTCTACAAGGGACGCGAAGGTGCTTTCCGCCACATCCTCCAGGTAGTCGGCGTCCAGCTGCAGGATGGCGGCGGTCCGGGCCAGGGACTCGGCCACGCCGGGGCCGAGGTTCTCCTCGAGGTGCGGGAGGACCTGCACCCGGGTCCGGGAGCGTGCGAAGGCGGGATCGGTGTTGGTGGGATCGTGCCAGGGATCCAATTCCTCCACCGCGCAGATCTCCTCGGTGTGCGCCCTGCGCAGGCCGAGGAACGGGCGCAGGAGGACACTGTTCCCGGAGCCGGCCCGGGCGGGCCGCATGCCGGCGAGGGAGCGGGACCCGGAGCCCCGGGCCAGGCCCAGCAGTACCTGCTCCGCCTGGTCGTCCAGGGTGTGGCCCAGCAGGATGGCGTCCGCGCCCTGTGCCTCAGCGGCCGCCTCGAGCGCCGCATGCCGGGCTTCGCGTGCTGCAGCCTCGGGGCCCATGCCGGCACCGGCCACCGTCACGGTGCGGATTTCCACGGGTGACAGGCCCAGCTCCTCCAGTGTCTTGGCGGTGTGTGCGGCAACGTCCGCGGACCCCTCCTGCAGCTGGTGGTCCACCACAACGGCACCCACGGTGAGGGGATGCCCGTCCACGTGGCCGCGCCGCGCAAAGTATGCTGCGACGGCGGCGAGTGCCAGCGAGTCAGGCCCTCCGCTGCACGCCACCAGGGCGTGGCGTGGATATCCGGCGTCGGCCAGCGCGTTTTGCAGCATTTTGCGCGCGGTCCCGACGACGGGTGCGAGCCTTCCGGGCCGGCGTCGTCCGCTGCGAGTCCCCACGGTGTCGGCGGACGGGATGTCAGGCAGGGGTGCGTCGGACAGCGGTGTTCCGGGCAGCGGGGAGTCCGTCAATCAGAGCCCCATCCGCTCAAGCCACAGCTTGGCGTCGTGGATCTCAGGCTCGGTGGGCAGGTGGTCCACCGACTCCCACACCTTGTTGAAGCCCTCCATCCCGGCCACTTCCACGACGGCACGGACGAAGCGGGCGCCGTCGGAGTACTGGCGCATCTTGGCGTCCAGGCCCAGGAGGCTGCGGATGAACTTTTCGATGACCCCGCGGTCCTTGCCGCGGTCGTTGAACCGCTGCCGGATGGTCTTCACGGAGGGGACAATGCTGGCGTCGACGGCGTCCATCACCACGTTCGCGTGCCCTTCGAGGAGGCTCATCACCGCGGTGAGGTGCGAGATGGCAGCCTTTTCCTCCGGGTCCTGCAGCAGGTCCAGGATGGCGCCGCGGCCGGGTGTATTGCCGGTGGCGGAGCGGTCCTTCAGGGAGCGGGCAGCGGCGGTGGCACGCTCCATCAGGGTGTCGACGTTGCCCAGGAGGTGGCCGCTGAGTTCATCGATCTGTTCCAGCATGTGGTGCCGCAGCCAGGGGGCTGCCGCGAACTGGACACGGTGGGTTTGCTCGTGCAGGCAGACCCAGAGCCTGAAATCCTCCGGCGTGACGTTGAGCTCGCGCTCCACCGAGACGATGTTGGGGGCCACCAGCAGGAGCCTGCCGGCAGCGGGAGCCGACGAGTTTTCCGCCAGCGCCGCAAAGGGATCGTACTGGCCAAGGACCTTGCTGGACAGGAAGGCAAGCACGGCCCCCAACTGGCTGCCGGTGATGGCGCCGCTGACCTGGGCGGCGGCGGGGCTGAGGTTGCCGCGGCGGCTGTCCAGCATCTTCTGCATGGCAGGCTTGAGCATCACCGCGAAGCTCTGGGTGTTGGCCTTGGCCCAGGACGCCCGGTCCACCACCAGCACCGAGGAATCGCGCAGGTCCCGCGCCGCCTCCAGCCCGGTGATGTCGTGGACGTGCGGAACAGAGGCATCCGCCAGCTCGCGAAGGCTGTCCACCGCCTCGCCGATGGCCTTTTCGCCGAGCACAGGCCCGGCCGGAGCAAGCCGCGCTGCTGTGGAAGCAGCGAGGTCCCAGTTGATCAGGGACTGGGCTGTTGGGGACAACGTCGATGCGGACTCGCGCGCAGTGGACTCCATGGTTCCCATCAGAACACAGCAGGCCGGCGATCGTCCTTAAGTTCGCTGACCGGCGAACTTCCACAGCCGCCGCACAGGAGGGCGAAAGCATTGTCCCAGTCCGGGCCGGCACTGTGGAAGGACAGGAAGAATCCCGCTAAGAAGGAGGCCGTCATGATCCCCTACCGTCCCATTCCTCCCCTGACCGCAGGCCCTCGCAAGGGCTGGGCATCGGTGCTTGCCGCCGTCGTCATGGCGGCGCTGCTGGGCATCCAGCCCCGGTAGTGCCGACAGCAGGAGTACCGGCCGCCGGAGGAATTCGGGCTAGCGGCAGCCGCAGCCTGCCAGCGCCGCGGCGGCCCGGTCCAGGGATTCCTTGTTGCCGGCAGCGCCGGGCGCCAGGCCGTTGCCGGTGAAGGAGAAGACCAGGAGCCGTCCGTCAGCGTCCACGACGTATCCGCTGAGCGCCAGCACGGTGTTCAATGTCCCGGTCTTGGCGCGGACCAGGCCGGCGCCGCCGGAGGTGGTGGCGTCCCCATAGCGGGTGTCCAAGGTTCCGGATAGCCCCCCGACCGGGAAGCCGTCCAGGGCGGCCCGAAGCCTGGTGTCCGGCCCGGTGGTGATGGCCCGCACCACCTCCGTGAACTGGCGGGCTGAAACCTGGTTGCCCATGGCCAGCCCGCACACATCCACCAGCTTCACCGAGTCGGTCGGTATGCCCGCTGCACCGAGCTCGGCCGCGACCACAGCCGTGGCGCCGTCATTGCTCCCGGGCCGGCCGCTGGCCACCGCAGCCATCCGCCCCATGGTTTCAGCAAGGTAGTTGTCCGATACCTGCAGCATCAGGTTCACCTGCTCGGCGACAGTGGCCGATTCAACGGCCGCCAGGACTGCGGTGTCTGGTTGGGAAGCCCCGGGTGAACGTTCGACGCCGGCCGCCACGGTGAGCCCCGCCCCGGCACCTGCCGCACGCAGCCGGGATGCAAACTCCTCCGCTGCGGCCCGGGCGGAATCCTGGGGCCGGGGGCCGGTGGTGACGGCGGGATCAAAGCGCGCAGAGTTGAGGGCCAGCGGGTACAGCGGGGCTATCTCGCCGGCTTCCACGTCGCCGCTCTGCCAGTTGGGATTCAGTGCGGGCCCCGTGAAGAGGGACTCATCCACCAGGACCTTGATCTCGCCAGCAGTTCCGGCGGCCTGCAGGGCCTGCGCTGTGAGGGCGGCAAGGGTGGCAAGGCCGGCGTGGCCCATAACCTGTTCCGGCTGCGACTCCCCTGCGGCCAGGAGGACGTCGCCGCCGCCCACCAGCACCACCTGGCCGGCGGCGGGGCCGGGAATCACTTTGGTAGTGAAACGGTGGCCAGGCCCCAGGGTGCGCAGCGCGGCCACCGCAGTGAGCAGCTTAAGGTTCGACGCCGGCACCCGGCTTTCTGCCCCGCCCCGGTCGAAGAGGACCTGGCCCGTGAGCGCGTCCTGCACCATGCCGGTGAAAGTACCGCCGCCGTCGGCCTTCAACACCGGCTCCACCTGGGCCGTCACGGCTGCCTGGACGGGCACGGGGGCGGACGCCTGAAGCGGGGCAAGCACCTGCGGGGCCGGGAGGGTGGCGGGGGCCTGTTGCCAGGCAGGGGGCGCCGGTTTGGGTTGAGGGGCGTCGGGGCCGATGAATCCGGGGGCCACCAGCAGGGCTCCCGGGACGGCCAGGACGAGCAGGAGCAATGCCGCCAGAGCCAGCGGCCAGGGCCTGCGCGGCCCTTCTCCAGGGACCTGGGCAAGGCCGCCGGGGCGCCCGGAGCGATGCGCGCGCAGAGGTTCCTGCCCGGTTGTTTTGGTCATGCTGGTGTTGGTCCTCAAGTCCTGAAATTTCCCCACAAGTTCCTGATTCCAGGGCCTCTCGCTATATCCTCAATAGTAGTCGGCGGCACCGACACTCTTTTTTGTGGGCCCGTCAAGTGTGCCGCGCACCCCCTGCAATTGCCGAGGAGCATTCCATGAAGCACGACGTGACCATCGAGATCCCCAAGGGATCGCGCGTCAAGTACGAAGTTGACCATGAGACCGGCCGCGTCCGCCTGGACCGCGTCCTCTTCACCTCCATGCAGTACCCCACGCACTACGGGTACTTCGAAAACACCCTCGGCGAGGACGGCGACCCGCTGGACGCACTGGTGCTCCTGCAGGACTTCGACCTGCACCCCGGCGTCATCGTGGAGTCCCGCCCCATCGGCGTTTTCAACATGACCGACGACGGCGGCGGAGATGCCAAGATCCTCTGCGTTCCGGTGGATGCCCGCTTTGACCACATCCAGGAAGTCAGCGACGTCAACGAATTCCTGATCAAGGAAATCGAGCACTTCTTCACCCGCTACAAGGACCTGGAGCCGGGCAAGTGGGTCAAGGCCGAGGGTTGGGGCGACCGCGCCGCCGCCGAGGCCGAACTGGAAGCCTCCATCAAGCGCTACGTGCCCACCGGCCACTGACACTCCCCACCGTCCCCCTAACCTCGCTCCGCTCGGTCAGGGAACCCTGACGGCATGGGCCCACCCACCGTCCCATAACCTCGCTCCGCTCGGTCAGGGAACCCTGACGGCGTGGGCCCACCCACCGAGAATCCCCGCCTGCTGGACCAAACCCCGCGTTATGCGCCGGGGAAAGGTCCGGGAGGCGGGGATTTCTGTTGTCCGGCCACCGTGAATCTGTGGAATCGTTGGCCTGTGACTTCCGAGCCTTCGTTCAATCCTCCCTGCGGTCCAGTCACCGGCTGGCGGGACGGCGACGTTATCCGCGCCACCGGCATCCCCTATGCCACTGCTGCCCGGTTCCAGCCTCCCTCACCGGCCCCGGACTGGACCTCCGAACTATCCGCCACCTCTCCCTCACCTGCCTGCCCGCAGGCGCCTGTCCCCTTCCTCGACGACGTCCTGGGCACCCGATATGGGGAACTTCCGGGCAGCGAGGACTGCCAGAACCTCTCCATCACCATGCCGGGCGACCTCATCCCGGACGAAAAGCTGCCCGTCATGGTCTGGATCCACGGCGGCTCCTACACCACCGGATCCGGCGACCTGGCCATCTTCGACCCCGTCCGGCTGGTGGCCGAGAACCGCGTCATCGTGGTCTCCGTGACCTACCGGCTGGGGCTGTTCGGGTTCCTGGCAACACCCGGCGGCCGGCCCGGCAACCTGGGGCTCCTGGACCAGCTCGAGGCGTTCCGGTGGGTGCAGCGGAACATCACAGCCTTTGGCGGGGACCCCGGCCGGGTCACTGCATTCGGCCAGTCTGCCGGCGGCGACGCCATTGCCCACCTGATGGCGACGCCCGAGGCTCCCACCCTTTTCCAGCGCGCCATCATCCAGAGCGCACCGCTCGGCATCACCCGGGGGCGCGCCAAAATGAACCACGCCATGGGCATCGCAGCCGAATCCGTCACCGAACAGACACCGGCCATAGACGTGGTGGCGCTCGAGGAGCAGGTCACCCTGGTGGCCAAAAAGTTCGGCATGCTGGCCGCCATGCCCTTTGGCACCCAGTACGGGCACCACCCGCTTCCGCCGGAATCCGATATCGAAGCGGCGTGGGACCGGACGGCGCCCGCCATTGAGGTGCTGATCGGCCACACGTCGGAGGAGGCCCGGCTGTTCCTCCCCCGCAGCCCCCGCCTCATGCGCCTGGCGGGTGTCCCTGTGGTGGGACCGCACGCCGTGCGCGCCATCGACTGGGTAGTCACCGAAACCGTGTACGGCCGGGCAACCCGCCGGTTCGCCCGTCGCCACGCCAAGGCGGGCGGAAAGGCCCACCGCTACCTCCTGACCTGGCACGCTCCAGGCAACATCTTTGGTGCAGCGCACACGGTCGACCTGCCCCTGCTGCTCGGGACCAGGAAGACATGGGACGGCGTGGGACTGATCGACGGTGCCCGCTGGGAGGACGTGGACATGGCGGGCCGGTCGGTGCGGGGCCTGTGGGCCGGCTTCGCCCGCGGCGATGATCTCGGCGAAGCGGGAGCAGTTGACGACGCGCTGCGTTACAGGCGGGCCTGACAGGCCGTGAAAACGCTCGGCGTGGACCTGGCGGCAGCCACCAAGAAGACGGCTGCGGCGGTCATCGAATGGGGCCAAGGTTCCGCACAGCTGGTCCACCTCGCACTCGATGTAACTGACCAGGAGATCGTGGAGCTGTTCAGCGCCTGCGACATGACCGGCGTGGACTGTCCGGTGGGCTGGCCCGACGCCTTGATCCCGTTCCTCACCGGCCACCTGGACTCCGACGCCGGGCCAGTCCTCGAGTACGACGGGATCGCCGGCCGCAGGCTCCTTGCCTACCGCGACACCGACCGCTTCGTCACGCGCCAGACCGGGCTGATCCCGCTGAGCGTCTCCGCCGACCGGCTGGCCCACCCGGCCATGCGCTGCGCCGTGATCCAGGCCAAGATCGCTGCGCTGCACGGTCCGCAGCCCCGGGACGGCTCCGGCCGCCTGGCCGAGGTGTACCCGGCGGCCTCCCTGAAAATCTGGGGCCTCAACGGGCGCGGCTACAAGGGCAGGGGCGTCCCCGAAGCCGAGCGCCTTGGCCTCCTGCTGGCAGCCCTCGAAGAGCAGGCGCCATGGCTGGACCTGGCCGGACACCGGGACAGCCTGGCCGCTTCGGACGACCTGTTCGACGCCGTCATAGCCTCCCTCACCGCCCGGGCCGCCGCCCGCCGTCGTACGCTTTTGCCGGACGAGTCCCACGCCAAGGCGGCACGCAGCGAAGGCTGGATCCACCTCCCGTCCTGCACCCTGGACGGGCTCCCGGCCTAAGCGGCAGGGTTCCCCAGCTTCCAGTTCCGGATCTCCTCCGGGTCCTCGCCGTGGGTGCGCGTGTGCTCGCGGGCACGGTTGCGGCGGTCCTGCAGTTCCTGGCGCAGCAGCGAGTGCTTTTCCGCCAGACCGGGCACGCGGTCGATCGCGTCGATTGCCAGGGTAAAGCGGTCGATGCCGTTAAGCATGGCCATATCGAACGGCGTGGTGGTGGTCCCCTCCTCCTTGTATCCGTGCACATGCAGGCCCTGCTGGTTGGTGCGCCGGTAGGCAAGCCGATGGATCAGTGCGGGATAGCCGTGGTACGCAAAGATGACGGGCTTGTCCGGGGTGAAGATGCCGTCAAAGTCATGGGCGGGAAGGCCGTGCGGATGCTCGCTTTCGTCCTGCAGCCGCATCAGGTCCACCACGTTGACCACGCGGATTTTGAGGCCGGGCGCGCCCTCACGGAGCAGTTCGGCGGCCGCCACGGTCTCCACGGTGGGTACGTCACCCGCGCAGGCCAGCACGACGTCGGGCTCCTCGCCGGGCACCTCCGAGCCGGCGAACGTCCAGATCCCCAGGCCGCGGTGGCAATGGTTGGCGGCGTCGGCGGGACCGAGCCAGGTGGGCGAGGGCTGCTTGCCGCTGACCACGATGTTGACGTAATCCGTGGAGGCCAGGCAGTGTTCCATGACAGACAGCAGCGTGTTGGCATCCGGCGGCAGGTACACGCGGATGACCTCGGCCTTCTTGTTGACGGCGTGGTCGATGAAGCCGGGGTCCTGGTGCGAGAACCCGTTGTGGTCCTGCTGCCACACGTGCGAGGACAGCAGGTAGTTCAGCGAGGGAACCGGCTGGCGCCAGTGCAGCTTCCGGGAAACCTTCAGCCATTTCGCGTGCTGGTTGAACATGGAGTCGACAATGTGGACGAAGGCTTCATAACAGTTGAAGACCCCGTGCCGGCCGGTGAGGAGGTACCCCTCGAGCCAGCCCTGGCACAGGTGCTCGCTCAGCACCTCCAGGACGCGGCCGGAGCGCGCCAGGTGCTCATCGACGTCGTCAATCCGGTACTGCCACACCTTGTCGGTGACCTCGTAGACGTTCTGCAGCCGGTTGGACGCCGTCTCGTCCGGCCCGAACAGCCGGAAGTTCTCCATGTTCTGCGCGATCACGTCCCGCATCCAGGAACCGAGTGCGATCATGGGGCTGACCCGGTCGATGCCGGCGTTGGGGACCTCGACGGCGTGGTCCCGGTAGGCGGGCAGTTTCAGCGCGCGCCTCAGCAGTCCGCCGTTGGCATGCGGGGTGGCGCTCATGCGGAAATCGCCGGTAGGCGCTCCTTGCGCGACGTCGGGACGGAGCCGGCCGTCTCCGTCGAACAATTCCTCCGGCCGGTAGGACTGCAGCCACTCCTCCAGCTGTTTCAGGTGCTCACCGTTGGTCCGGACCTCGTTCAAGGGAACCTGGTGGGCCCGCCAGGTGCCTTCCACCTGCAGCCCGTCCACCGTGCGTGGCCCGGTCCAGCCTTTCGGCGAGCGCAGGACGATCAGGGGCCAGCGGTGCGCAGCGTCCTCGCCGGACTCTTCACCGGATGCATCCTTCCGGTGGGCGTCCTGGATGGCCCTGATGTCCGCCAGGCACTGGTCCAGGACCCCGGCAAAATCGCGGTGCGCCTTTTCGGTGTCGTCCGGATCGGCCACGGTGACGAAGTACGGCTCATGGCCATACCCGCGCAGCAGCTGCTCCAGCTGGTCCTGCGGCATCCGGGCCAGGACGGTGGGGTTGGCGATCTTGTAGCCGTTCAGGTGCAGGATGGGCAGGACGGCGCCGTCCACCGCCGGGTCCAGGAAGTTGTGGGAGTGCCAGCTGGCGGCCAGCGGACCGGTTTCGGCCTCCCCGTCGCCGATCACCACAGCCGTGACCAGCTGCGGGTTGTCGAACACCGAGCCGTAGGCGTGGGCCAGGGAGTACCCCAGCTCGCCGCCTTCGCTGATGGAGCCGGGGCTTTCCGGGGCCGCATGGCTGGGGATGCCGCCGGGGTAGGAGAACTGCCGGAACAGTTCGGCCAGGCCGGCCTCGTCGTTGCCCACATGGCCATAGATTTCGGAATACGTTCCTTCCAGCCAGGCATTGGCGACGACGGCGGGACCGCCATGGCCGGGACCGGCAACAAAGAGCATCTCCAGGGAGTCGCGGCGGATCACGCGGTTCAGGTGGGCGTAGACGAAGTTGAGTCCGGGCGTGGTGCCCCAATGCCCCAGCAGGCGGGACTTGGTGTCCTCAGCCTGCAGCGGTTCGCGCAGCAGCGGGTTGGACCGCAGGTAGATCTGTCCCACCGAGAGATAGTTCGCGGCCCGCCACCATTTGTCGACGAGGCGAAGTTCATCCTGTCCCAGCCCGTCCTGCCGCATGTCTTCCTGCCGCCGTTCATTCTGTCCAGCACTGCCGGGCATAACCATCCTCACGTCGGGTGTGCCGCTGCAGGCGGCCGTTCCCCCATCGCAACAGATGGAGGGGCAGGCAGGCAACCCCCGCCGTCGCGCATTCCCGCTCTTGCCGCATCGCTGCGGGCGGCATGTAGGGTAGTAAGTAAGCTTAGCTTCCGCTCGGCGGGGCTGGGAAAATCTACTGCGGGGAGACCAGATATGCCAGCCGAAGACGGCGTTGTGATTCCCGGGGTTCCGTCCAGTGAACCTCCGGCACGTGAAGAGCCCACCACCCCGCGCGAGCCGTTGCCGCCGAAACCGGACCAGCGCAGTCCTGAGGCGGTGTCCCCCACGGGAAGCCCCACCGGGGCCCCGGCCGGGGCACGCGCCCAGTCCGGCCAGTACCTGACCACAGCCCAGGGGCTCCGGCTGCAGGACACGGACCATTCCCTGAAGGCCGGCGCCCGCGGCCCCATCCTGCTGCAGGACCACCACCTGCGCGAAAAGATCACCCACTTTGACCACGAGCGGATCCCGGAGCGCGTTGTCCATGCCCGGGGCGCCGGAGCGCACGGTGTCTTCCGTTCCTACGGCAGCGCCTCGAAGGTCACGCGCGCCGGCTTCCTGGCCCCGGACGTTGAGACTCCGGTGTTCGTGCGGTTCTCCACCGTGCTCGGTTCCCGGGGATCCGCGGACGCCGTCAGGGACACCCGCGGGTTCTCCACCAAGTTCTACACCGATGAGGGCACCTACGACCTCGTGGGAAACAACATTCCCGTGTTCTTCATCCAGGACGGCATCAAGTTCCCGGACATTGTCCACGCGGCCAAGCCCCATCCAGACCGGGAAATTCCCCAGGCCCAAAGCGCCCACGACACCTTCTGGGACTTCGTGTCGCTGCACACGGAGGCGCAGGCCCACACCATGTGGAACATGTCCGACCGCGGCATCCCCCGGTCCTACCGGACCATGGAAGGCTTCGGCGTCCACACGTTCCGGCTCACCAACGCCACCGGCGACACCACTCTGGTGAAGTTCCACTGGAATCCCAAACAGGGTGTGCACTCCCTGGTCTGGGAAGAAGCCCAAATCATCAACGGCATGGACCCGGACTTCCACCGGCGCGATCTTGCCGACGCCATCGAGGCCGGCGCCTACCCTGAATGGGAGCTGGGCATCCAGACCTTTCCGGACACAGAAGACCAGATGTTCGAAGGCATCGACCTCCTGGACCCCACCAAGTTCGTGCCTGAGGAACTGGCGCCGGTGCAGCCGATCGGGCTCATGACCCTCAATGCCAACCCAACCAATTTCTTTGCCGAGACCGAGCAGGTGGCCTTCCACCCGGGGCACCTGGTGCCGGGAATCGATGTCACCAACGATCCCTTGCTGCAGGTCCGGCTGTTTTCCTACCTCGACACGCAGATCTCGCGCCTGGGCGGGCCCAACTTCGCCCAGATCCCGATCAACCGGCCGCACGCACCGGTCAACGACATGCTCCGCGACGGCATGCATCAAACGGCGGTCCATGCGGGGGTTGCCCCGTACCGGCCCAATTCCCTGGACGGCGGGTGCCCGTTCCTGGCTGGAGAAGACATGGGGGCTTTTGTGGACGTGCCACAGGCAGTCGCCGAAAGCGTGAAGGAACGGCGCAACCCGGCCTCCTTTGATGACCACTACAGCCAGGCCCGGTTGTTCTTCCGGAGCCTTAGCGCCGTGGAACAGGACCACGTGATCCAGGCGTACACGTTCGAACTCGGCAAATGCTTCGAGACGCCCGTCCGGGAACGCCAGCTCCAGGCCCTGGCCAACATTGACGCCCGGCTTTGCGCCGCCGTCGCTGCCGGCCTGGGAATGCCTGCGCCGGAGGCCACAGAGCAGGTGGCGGACCACGATCCCAGCCCGGCCGTGTCCCAGGTTGGCGAAACGTGGCCGGTTGCGGGCCGCCTGGTGGGCATCATCGCCGATTCGTCCAGCGACCTGTCCCAGGTGGCAGCCGCCCGCAAAGCGCTCGACGACGAGGGCATGGTCCCGTTGGTCATCGCGCCGGCGGGCGGCACGCTTTCCGCAGACGGGCTCTCGCTCACAGTGCAGCGCACGTTCCTCACGGCGCGGTCTACGGAGTTCGACGCGCTGCTCGTCGCCGGCGGACGGCAGCCCGCACCCGACGCCACCGCAGGGCGGGACGCAAAGGCCGGGGAACCGGGTGAAGGGGCGGACCCACGCGTCGCCCTGATGTTGTCTGAGGCTTACCGTCACGCCAAGGCTATTGGCTTCTGGGGTTCGGGTTCGGCTGTCCTGGACGCGGCAGGCATCCCGCAGGACGCGGCGGGCATTGCTGCAGGAGACTCGGCAGCTTCGGTGACCTCCGCCGTCTCCGGGCTGCTCGCCGCCCACCGCGCCTGGGAGCGTTTCCCGGCAACCGGGGCAGCTGGGCAGGAGAACTGACGCCCGGTCCCTATCCATTTGCCGGGTCATGGTTGAGGGTCCGCGTCCAGGTGACGCGGGCCCTCTCCCGTTTCAGGAATGGGGCAGCGCGGCCCTGCATTACCGGCCGTTTCGCAATTCCTACTTCCGGGTAGTGTGGATCCAGAATGTTCACATTGACCATTAACCAGACGGACAGCCGGCGCGACGGCGACCAGGTCCCGCAACTGCTCAAGGCACTGCGGCACATCCCTGCGCGCCTGGACTTTGACCGGTCTGTGGAGGACGAAGTCCAGGGAATCGTTGAGTGCCCGCACCAGGCCGTGGATGCTGCCCTGATCGCGCTGCGCAGCGGGCACTGGTACGTGGGAATCGGCGCGGGGCCGGTGAACGAGCCGTTGCCCAACCAGATCAAGGACGCCTCCGGCCACGGTTTGGTCTATGCCCGCCGGGCGGTGGACCGGCTCCGCAGCAGCAAGGAGCGGATCCCGCTTGCGGTGGAGGGGCCGCTGGCGGAGGTTGCTCATGATGCGGAGGCCGTCCTCCGGCTGCTGGGTCACATTGTGCGGGACCGCTCGGACGCGGAATGGCGGGTGCTGGACCTGCTGACCCCCGGCGTCCGGGGGCAGCAGAAGGCGGTGGCGCAGGAGCTGGGCATCACCACCCAGGCCGTCAGCAAGGCGGTGGCACGGGCGCAGTGGAACGAGGAACACGCTGCGCGGCCGGCAGCTGCCAGGCTGCTGGCGCTGATCCTGGCGGCCCGGTAGCCTGCGGTCCCCCGGCCTTCGGGTGGGGCTTGTTTGGCTGACCGCCTAGCTGCCGGTAGCCGCCATGACGGCTTCGCCGTTGAAGTACTCCAACTTCCAGCCGTCGATTGCGTGATGGTGTGCCAGGTTCAGCACAGCGTTGTCCACGCTGGACAGGGTCTGGCCGATGGCCCGGCTGAGGCTCACGCGCAGCAGGGTGCCGTGGGTGACCACCAGGAGCCGCCGGCCGCGGAACTCCTCCGCCAGCGCCTCCAGCGCGGCAAGGCCCCTGTCGGCGGCCTCTTCTTCGCTCTCCGCGCCTTCGAAACCGCCGGGAATACGCAGTGCGTCCAGCTCCGGGCCGGCCTGCATTCCTTCTGCCGGTCCGAAGCTGCGCTCCGTGAGTTCCGGGACGCGCCGGGACACTGACAGCCCCAGCCCCTCGGCAATCAGGTCCGCGGTTTCCGCGGCCCGGCTCAGGGGCGAGGAGACGATGGCGTCCCATTCGTACGGGGCAAGGACGGCGACGGCGTCCCTCGCCTGGCCGCGGCCGACGTCGTTCAGGGGGATGTCCGTTGCTCCCTGCAGCCGCCGCTCGGCATTCCAGTCGGTCTGGCCATGGCGGACGAGGGCAAACGTCGTAAGGGTCATGCCCCTATTCTGCCTTGGCTGACCGGTGGCCCTGAACTCCCGCTTGCTCCATCAGTAATGGTCGGCAAAACCGGGGTTTAGGTGCCATATCTGATGGAGCAACGCGCAGGGTTGTCTAGAGGAGGCTGCGCAGCACGTGGGCGGCGCCGTCGTCATGCACTGAGTGGGTGACCTCATCCGCCGCGGCGACCACCTCCGCCGGGGCCTGCCCCATGGCCACCCCGCGGCCGGCCCAGGTGAGCATCTCGATGTCATTCCGGCCATCGCCGACAGCAACGGTGAGGTGCTCTTCGAAACCAAGGCGCACGCGAATGTTTTCCAGGGCGCTGGCCTTGGTCACCCCTGCCGCAGCGATATCCAGCCACGCAGTCCACCCCACCGAGTACGTCACTCCCGCGAGTCCCACGTGGTTGATGGCCTCGGTGAACTCCTCCGGCGTGTTTTCGGTACTGAAGACCACCACGCGCACGGCGGTGGCTTCCAGCATGGTGTGGAAGTCCACACCCACGGCCTCGACGCCGAAGCTGGCATCCTGGAACCGCTCGGTGGAGAGGAAGTTGCCGTCGGCGTCCTCAAGGGCATACTTGGCGGAAGGGAGCCGCTCGCGCAGCGCACGCAGGGCGGGAGCGGGATCGAAGGTGGCCTTGTGGATCACCTCGTAGCCGTTTTCCAGTTCCGGGTGCAGCCGGAGGGTCACGCCGCCGTTGCAGCAGACGGCGTACCCGCGGTCCATTCCGATCTTTTCAATGATCGGAAGCGTGGCATTCAGGGAGCGGCCGGTGGCGATCATCACTTCGTGTCCGGCGGCCACCACGGCCTGCGCCGCCTCCCGCACGCCCGGGGACATGTGGCCGTCGTGGTTCACCAGGGTGCCGTCCACGTCCAGCGCGACCATGAACTTCCGGTCCACACCGGCGAAGCCCAGGGCGTTCTTGTTGTTGTCTCGGTTGTTGTCTCGCCGGTCATCGTTGCCGGCGACTGAGGTTTCAGTCAGCGTTGTCATCCACATAGTGAACCAGACCTAACTGACAGGCGCTAGGACGCGGGCCACAGGTTTATTGAACTGTTGGTTAACACGGCGGGTTCCCACATCCGGGGGTGCCTTGCGCCCCGTTGCCGCCGCGCGCCCCGGGGCAACTCACCACTCCGCGTCAGTCCTAACCTTGTTCGCGCATCCGCACCTTCACCGTTTGGACTCGCGAACAAGCCTCTGATTCAGGGGCCAAGGGGTCGTGCAACCCGGGCGAAGTCCGGCCTCAAGAAGCTTCTGGCGCAGGCGGCCAGGTTCCGTCAGGTCGGCCCACCGCCACCGGACGAAGCGGTGGCCCAGCGCGCGGATCCGGTCCTCGCGGAGCTTCTCCCGATATACGGCTTCCTCGGCGGTGCTCCCGCCACGCAAGGCGGCCTGCACGTACTTCCCCTTGCCGTCGAACTCACCCACTACACCTTGGGAAGGCCACCAGAAGTCACTCCGGCCAATGAAGCCGGCGCCGTCCCAGAAAACCTGCTGAAGGACGGGCTGCTCGAAACCAAGGAATTCAAAGACGGCCCGGCTGTAGGACTCCCCAACGGACTCCGGCAGTGGGCTGGCAAGGGCAGCCACCCGTTCCGCACGGCGGCGGGCAGCGGCAGACGGAAGGGCGGCTATGCCGGCGGCAACACCCGGCACGGACAGAAGGCTGTCACGCTGATCTCCGATGCCGTCAGTTAAGAGTCTGCGGGCGGCCCCGTCTGCGAGTACCAAAGCCTGGCTCAGCTCTGCAGAGCCCAGGACGTCCACGGTGGTCCGGATGAGCCCTGAACACAGGAACTCGCCGAAGCGCACAGCCTCGAACCCCGCAGTGAGGCGGTAGCGCAGCGGGTACGAACGCGTGCGGCGTACCTCCTGGGCGGTTCCGTCCCCGCCCAGTACTAACAGCGGTGACTTCCGGACGCCACTGCGCCCGCCAAGAGTCGTGGCGAGCTCTACGCACGGTGGCGTCCCCAGCGTGGGCAGGGCACTTGCCACCGCTGCCGTTTGCCCGCACAAAACTGCACCTTTGACCGATCTGGCGGCTGCCGTCGTCGTCCACGCGAAGCGCTGGGATGGCAGTGCATGCAGCCAGTCCCCTGTGGAAACGTAGAAGCCGCGCCGAATCCGTACCAGCTGCCCTGCCTTGAAGGCACGGTGCACGCCGTCGGTGCCGGCACCCGTACGGAGAATGGCAGCAGTATCAATCAGTCCGGGAGGAATGTCCATCCCAGCAGGATGCTGGACCCAGGCACCAGGGTCGCCAGTGCACTGCCTCTATGTGGATAAGCCCCAGCCCGACCTAAGCTTGTTCGCGGATCAGAGCCAAGAAGGTTCTGATCCGCGAACAGGCTTAGGACCGGCAGGAAACTAGAGGACCGGCAGGACTTCGAGGCCGCCCAGGTACTTTTGCAGCGCCTTGGGCACGTTGACCGAGCCGTCCGGGTTCTGGTGGTGCTCCAGCAGCGCCACGATCCAGCGGGTGGTGGCCAGGGTGCCGTTCAGGGTGGCCACAGCCCTGGTACCCTTGGCGACGCCCTCGGAGTTCACCACGCGCTCACGGATGTTCAGGCGGCGTGCCTGGAACGTGGTGCAGTTGGAGGTGGAAGTCAGCTCGCGGTAGGCGCCCTGGGTGGGAACCCAGGCTTCGCAGTCGTACTTGCGGGCCGCGGAGGTGCCAAGGTCACCGGCAGCGGTATCGATCACCCGGTACGGCAGCTCGCACTTGGCCAGCATCTCCTCTTCCCAGGCCAGCAGGCGCTGGTGCTCGGCGGCAGCCTCTTCCACAGTGGTGTAGATGAACATCTCCACCTTGTTGAACTGGTGGACGCGGATGATGCCGCGGGTGTCCTTGCCGTGCGAACCGGCCTCACGGCGGTAGCAGGAGCTCTGGCCGGCGTACCGGACCGGACCGTTGGAGAAGTCCAGGATTTCGTCCGCGTGGTACCCGGCAAGCGCCACCTCGGAGGTGCCCACAAGGTAAAGGTCGTCCTCGGCGAGACGGTAGATCTCGGCGTCGTGCTTTACATCGAAGCCGGTGCCCTGCATGGTCTCCGGGCGCACCAGCGTGGGGGTGATCATCGGGACGAAGCCGGCTTCGATTGCCTGGTCCATGGCCATCTGCAGCAGCGCCATCTCGAGGCGTGCCCCGACGCCACGGAGGAAGTAGAAACGGGCACCGGAAACCTTGGCGCCGCGTTCCATGTCGATCGCGCCGATCAGCTCACCGATCTCCAGGTGGTCGCGGGGCTCGAAGTCCGGGAATTCGCGCGGGGCGCCAACGGTCTTGACCACCACGTAGTCATCCTCGCCGCCCTCGGGAACGCCGTCCTCGATGAGGTTGGGGATGGTGCGCAGGAGCTCTTCCTGCTTGGTCTGCGCCGCATCGGCCTCTGCAGACGCGGCCTTGACGGAGTTGGCCAGCTCTTTGACCTCTGCCAGCAGGGCCTGCTTCTCCTCACCCTTGGCCTGCGCCACCTTCTTGCCGAACACGTTCTGCTCGGCGCGGAGGTTTTCGAAGCGGATCAGGGCAGCACGGCGGGCGGAATCCGCGGAGATGATCGCGTCCACCACTGATTCGTCCGCGCCACGGGCACGCTGGCTGGCACGGTATTTATCCGGGTTTTCGCTGAGGTCTTTTACGTCGATCACCAGACAAGGGTATCCAATACCGCGCGCGACGGCGGGCGGCGGGCTCCGTGCACCCGCCCGCCATGCGCCGGGCTACTGTTGAACCACCATGAGCGACTGGATTCTCTACCTGCTGATTGCGGTGGCGCTTGCCTTCGCCATCTCCAGCTGGTGGGGGGTACGGCGCCTCAAAGCCCTGCATGTGCGCAGCGCCATGGCAGGGGAAGCCTACGACTCGGGGCTGACCCGGCAGCGGGTGGCCGTGGTCCTCAACCCGATCAAGGCACGGGCCGGGGAAGCGAAGGCAATCATCCAGCGCGCCTGCCTGGCAGCCGGCTGGGAGGAGCCCGTCTTTTTCGAGACGACGGCGGAGGATCCCGGCTTTTCCCAAATGCAGGCCGCCCTGGCCGGCAAGCCTGACGTCGTCCTTGTGGGCGGCGGCGACGGCACGGTCCGCGTGGTGGCGGAGGCCCTGGCGCACACAGACGTTGCCATAGGTTTGATTCCGTTGGGCACGGGCAATCTGCTGGCGCGGAACGTGGACCTGGATGTGAACGACCTTCACGGCAACGTCCAGACAGCCCTGTTTGGACGTCAGCGGTACATCGACACCGCACGGATGGCCATCGAGAACTCCCGGACCGGCCACTATTCGGAGCATGTCTTCCTGGTGATCGCCGGAATCGGCATGGATGCGGAGGTCCTGGCCGACACCAACGCCGGGCTGAAGAGAGCGGTGGGCTGGCTTGCGTACACGGAGGCGGGCGTGCGCCATCTTCCGGGCCGGCGCAAGAAGGTTTCCATTGCGTTGGACGGCAGCCCGGAGCAGATAAGGAACATCCGCAGCGTGCTTTTCGCCAACTGCGGCCTTGTTCCCGGTGGCATCGACTTCATCCCGCAGGCCATGATTGACGACGGCATGCTCGATGTGGTGGTGATGAGCCCCCGCAGCGCACTGGGCTGGCTGCTGATGTACGTGAAAATCATGTTCAAGCACAGCGGCAAACTGCCCATTATGACCGTCTACCGGTCAGGCAGGGTGGTCATCAAGTGCCCCGAACCCATGCCCACGCAGCTCGACGGCGACACATCGGGTGAGGCTACGCAGCTCACCGTCCAGGTTTTGCCGCGGTCACTCCTGGTCCGGGTCAGGCGAGAGGTCCACGGCAGCAGCGCCAAAGCAGTGCGCTGATAAGGCTGTGGGGCAACAAAGCGGTGAGTGCGGCGTGGTCAGGCGCTGGCTTGTTTCTTTGCGTCAGCGGCGGCCTTGGCAGCAGCGTGGGCTTCAGACTGCTCGCGGATCATCGCCTGCTCCTCTTCGAAGCGCAGGCGGTCGGCACGGTCCGCGTCATCCCCGTCCCAGTCCTGGTTGTCGGCCGTCGGCTTGGGGTTGACGATCATCCCCTGGCCGTCGTTGTCAGTGCTGCTGGTCATGACCCTCTCCTTTCGTCAGGGGCCATACCCCGTGTGGATCAAGCAAGCATACGCATTGTCCACACCCCGCGGAAGTACTTCGAAAGGCATTTGCCTACGCTGTGGGCGAAGCTCCGGAACCGCTTTCACCTGCGAAAGATTCCGCGGCAAGGATGGACTCAACCCACGATTGGGCGGCCGCGAATGCTGCATCCGAGGTGTGCGCCGGCACCGGCGTCTCCTGCTTGTCAGCCCTGGCATATGAGCCCAGGAAGCGGGTTCCCGGGCTGATGCGGTGCAGGCCCGCCAATGCGTCGGCCACCCTCGCTTCACCGGCGTGGCCGTCGGCGTCGATGCTGAAGAAGTAGTGGCCCAGGTACTGCCCGGTGGGCCGGGATTCGATCCGGCTGAGGTTGACCCCGCGGCTGGCGAACTGGTCCAGGATCTCCATCAGGGCCCCTGGACGGTCCTCCGGAAGCGGGACAACCACGGTGGTTTTGTCCGCACCTGTGCGGAGCGGAAGGGCGGCGGGCCGGCTGACCAGGATGAAGCGGGTCACCGCACCCGGGTTGTCTCCGATGTCCTCCGCCAGCACCGACAGCCCCGCATGCGTACTGGGCACCAGTGGCGCGCAGATGGCTGCGTCGTAATGGCAGTCCTCCTCCAGCAGCCCCAGGGCCGCAGCAGCGGTTGACGAGCCGGGAACGTATTCTGCATGTGGCATGTTCTGGTCCATCCACAACCTGCACTGGGCCCAGGCGTGGCCGTGCGTGGACACCCGCCGGACGTCCTCAACCCGCATCCCGGGCCGGGCCACCAGGACAAAGCTGATGGGAACCAGGACCTCGCGGATGATCCGCAGTTCCTGGCCCGTGGCAATGGCGTCCAGGGTGGCAGTGACACCACCCTCCACCGAGTTCTCGATGGGGACCATTGCCGCATCGGCCGCCCCGTCACGTACTTTCCCAAGGGCAGCGTTGACGTTGGGTGCCGGGATCCTGGCTGCCTGAAGGGCGCCAGGCACCTGCAGGAGGGCAGCCTCCGTAAAGGTACCTTCCGGCCCCAGGAAGGTGTAGGTGCGGGAAGTACCGGGCACTAAAGCACCAACGGCTTTAGTCCGTTGTCCGAGACCAAAGGCTTGCCGGCTTCCAGCCACTGATCCATCCCGCCGGAGACGTTGATGGCGGTATACCCCTGGCCAGTGAGCCATTGGGCAGCGCGGAAGGACCGCCCGCCTGTGCGGCAGATGACGTAGATGTCCTCGTCCGGATCGAGCTCGTCCAGCCGTGCCGGGATCTGGTCCATGGGGATGTGGAGTGCGCCGTCAGCATGTCCGGCCACCCACTCGTAGTCCTCCCGGACATCCAGGATCACCGCATCAGCGGGAATATCATGCACGGGGACGGTATCGAAGTCACTCATCGGAGTCCTGTCTCGGCGGGATCAGAGTCAGGTTTAAGCCTAGCCCTTTCGCCCCCTTCCGCCTCCTTACGCCAGGAACAGCTGCGTCAAAAGCTGCGGGTTAGGCTGGTGAAGCCCAAGGAGGTTTCCATGTCCCAGCAGCCCGCCGCCGTCCATGCATGCCCGGTCTTTCCGCATCCGGACACGGATCGGTACGCCGGAGCCCACATGGAATCCCGGTTCCGTGGCTGAACTCCATGAGCTCTCCGCGCTGGCCCTGCGGGACCTCCTAAGGAATGGAACAGTGTCCGCCACGGATGCCGCCGCCCATTTCCTGGCCCGGATCGATCGGCAGAATCCCCTTCTCGGCGCCTTCATCACCGTGACTGCGGAACAGGCCATGGAGCAGGCGCGGGTGGCCGATGCCCTGCATGCCCGCGCCGACAGCGGCGACCTTCCTCCGCTCCACGGCATGCCGCTTGCCTTCAAGGACCTGACCGATGTGGCCGGTGTGGTGACCACGCACGGCAGCGCCGCCCTCGACCACAAACCTGCCCCCACGGACGCTCCGCTGGTCTCCCTCTTCAAGGAGGCCGGCGTGGTTTCGCTGGGCAAGACGCAGGTGCCTGAATTCGGGCTGACGGCGTACAGCGAAAACCGCGTGGCGCCGCCGTCGCGCAATCCGCATGCACCCAGCCGGAGTTCGGGAGGTTCCTCCGGCGGCAGTGCCGCCGCCGTGGCGGCGGGCCTGCTGCCTTTCGCCCCGGGGACCGACGGCGGCGGCTCAGTGCGCATCCCGGCAGCCGCCTGCGGTCTGGTGGGCCTCAAGCCGGGCCGGGGACTGGTGGCAGCCGGGGAAAGTGCCGGCGATCCTGCGCGGCTGGTGGTGCCGGGCCCTCTCGCCCGCAACGCCGAGGACGCAGCACTGATGATGGACGTCCTGGCACCGGGAAACCAGTACCTTCGGGCAGTGCAAGAAGGGAAGCCGCCACGGCTGCGGATCGGCGTCACGCTGGACAGCCCGTGGTCCGCCACGTTCCCCTTTACGCCGGAACAGGAGGCCCTGGACGCGCTCCAAGCCGGCGAAGCCCTCCTGGAACACGCGGGCCACAGCCTGGGTGACGCTGCCATCCGCTACGACAACCGCTACCCGGATGCCTTCACCACAGCCTGGACCGCCGGCGTCGGCGCGGCCCGGATCACCCCGTCGCGTGAAGCGTTGCTGGCACCCCTGACCCGGACCTTTAGGCGCCGCGCCCAGCAGCGCAGCCCCGCCAAACTCGCCGAGGCCCTGGCATTCCTGCGGCAGTTCCAGCACGACACCCTGGTGCAGTATGGGCAGTGGGACCTGATGCTGATGCCCGCCCTGGCGCAGACGCCACGGCCGGTGGGGTGGTTCACCGGCACTGCGCACGGCAGTGAGCGCTGGCCGTCGGCCCAGTGGCCCGGGGATGCCGACGGCGACTACCGGAAACAGTGCGAATTCGCCCCGTGGTCCTCGATGGTGAATGTGTGCGGCCTGCCGGCCATCACCCTTCCCGTGCACTGGACCGGCGGCGCCCCCGGCAGCGGACTACCCATGGGAATCCAACTCGTGGGCCGCATGGGCTCCGAAGCCCTCCTCCTGCAGGTTGCGCACCAGTTGGGCTGCTAGAGGGACGGGGGCCCGGTGCACTTGTTGGTCCCAAGACGTTGTTGACCTGTTCCTAACGTCTGCTTAATCCACTGGTAACCCCGGTGGAGCACACTGGAAAAGCACCTTTCAGCGCCCTCCATTCGCCCTCCACCCGATGAGGAGTTGCCCCACCATGAACGTTGAACACCCTGCCCCAAGCATCGAAACCACCATGACGGCAGACGACGGACGTCCGGACATGAGCAACTCGAACGTCAGGGAAGACCTGGCAATGACAGGCCGGTGCGCACTGGTCCACCTCCCTACGGGCCGGACCTGCCTCCTCCCCCTGCGGCATCCCGGGCCCTGCGAGTTCCACCGCCCGCAGGAGGCCCAGGACATGGTGGACGGCGGCTGACAGACCGGAAAGGATCCCCGGCTGACGTTTTGGGGAGGCCGTGGCGCCCTGCCTGCTGCAGTGCCCTGCATGCCGCGGCGCCCTTCCGGACTTCGCTTGCGTATCGACTCCGCCGCCATTCAGGAGGACGATTAAAGGGCAGTCACCATGAGGAGGTCTGTGATGTGCTACGCATCGAGCAAGGACTTCGGGTGGGGCGCCAGGAAAGAAACCAAGCGCCGGCCCGAAGCGGAAACGGAAACCCCTGCGGAAACTCCGGAGAAGCCGGCCAAGGAACAGGAATTTACGTTCTGGGCCTTCCCCAGCTGGCACAGGACATCTGCGTCCAGCACCCCCTCCGGCGAACGGAGCAGGGAGAGGGTCTGATACCGGGGCCCGAATGACACGGGCAAAATTGACCCGCACAACCGGCCCGGGCAGGTGCCAAAGGAGGGGTTCTCATGTGAGGACCCCTTCGTCATGAAAGCGGCCCTGGCTGTCCAATCCCGGACGGCCAATTGACGGCAGGCCGCTGTACCGTTCGTTGTGCCACAGCAACGCGGACGGCTATGGTTGCACAATAAGCATGCTTAGCATTCTGCGAAAGGGGACGAACATGAGCGCAGGACAGTACACGCCAGGACCGGACCGCCGGCCTGAACCGGACGTCAACACCACGCCATCGAACGCTGCCCAGCCGGCAGGAGACCGGGCAGCAAGCTACAGCGGCGCCCCGTCCTACGCACCGGATGTGCCGGGAACTGGAGGAACAACGGGAACATCCGGCACCGCAACGGCCCCCGGGCCCGCTGCCGGCGGCACTGCCGATCGCAAGGTCACCCGCGCCGGAGTCATCTGGGCAGCGGTGGTTGCTGCCTTAGTGCTGCTCATCCTGCTGATCGTCTTCATCCTGCAGAACCAGGAACAGGCCTTGGTGAAATTCCTGGGCTTCGAGGGCGCAGTCCCGCTGGGCATGGCACTGTTCATCGCAGCCGTGACAGGCGGGGTGCTGGTAGCCGTAGCGGGCGGCGCGCGAATCCTGCAGCTCCGTTCCAACGCCCACAGGGCAAGGGCCCGGCAGCGGAAGTAGGTTAGCCGGCTCGCGCCAGGGCCCCTTAGGAAAGGCTGACCACGATGGGCAAGGTCATCGTGATGAACCACGTGACGCTCGACGGCGTCATGCAGGGACCAGGCCGGCCTGACGAAGATCCACGGGGTGGATTCACCGGCGGGTGGGCGGTTCCGTATGCCGACGAGGCAATAGTCCAGAAGATGGGCGAACGGATGGGTGCCCACCATGCCTTCCTCTTCGGGCGGCGCACATACATGCAGCTCCTGGAGTCCTGGAACGCCCAGGGAGGCCCCTTCAAGGAAGCCTTGAACAGCACGCCCAAATATGTCGCCTCCGGGGACCCCGACCTGAAGCTTGAATGGCCGAATTCAACCCTCCTTCACGGTGATGTTCCCGCGGCGGTGAAGGAACTCCGTGAAACCTCCCCGGCGAACCTCGTGATCATGGGCAGCGGAGTGCTGATCCGCGCGCTCATGGCAGCCGATCAAATCGACGAGTACCTGCTCATGATCCATCCCCTGGTACTGGGCAGCGGCCAACAGCTCTTCGCCGGCGGCATCAAAACACCGCTGAGGCTCCTCGAAGCCAACTCCACTGCCACTGGCGTCCTCATGGCCGTGTACATACCGGACCGGCTGTAGGAGACGCCGGGAACACAGCTCCGGCGTCTCCGGGCTTGGCACTAATAAGCGCCCACCGTCAGCTGCCGCCGAGGCTTGCGAACTTCCGGGCCCTGGCAACCACGAGTTCCGGCACCGGAATGCCCGCCACCGAGCCGAGTTCATACTCAATGGCCCGGGCCATCCGGGTGCAGAATTCGCGCGGCTCCAGCGAAGCATCATCACGCTCATCCACTATGTGGTCCACCAGGCCGTGCCCATACAGCGCGGCGACGTTTACTCCCTGCGCCTGGGCCATGGCCGGGGCGAACCCGGTGGTCCGGTGCACAATGGCACTGGCACCCTCGGGAGGCAGCGGCGAGAGCCAGCTGTGCTGGGCAGCAATAGTCCTGTCCGCGGGCAGCAGCGCAAGCGCTCCCCCGCCGGCGCCCTGGCCAAGCAGCACGGAAACCGACGGCGATTCCAGGCCGATCAGCTCATGCAGGGAGCGGGCAATTTCCCCGGCAAGTCCGCCCTCCTCCGCCTCCTGCGACAACGCGGCCCCGGCGGTGTCAATGACGGTGAGCAGCGGCAGCCGCAGTTCCTCCGCCAGCTTCATGCCGCGGCGCGCCTCACGCAGTGAACCCGGCCCCATTCCGGCGGCGTCCTTCCGCAGCGGGCGGGCGTGGCCCAGCACGATGCACGACTGGGTGCCAAAGCGCGCCAGCGCCAGGAGCAACCCGGGGTCCTTCTCCCCCTGCCCGGTCCCGTTCAGGGGAAGGGCGTCCGTGGCGCCGAACTTCAGCAGCTGGCGCAGGTCCGGCCGCCGCGGCCGGCGGGAAATCCCGATGGACGTCCAGGCATCCACGTCGGCCGGCCGCACCGACAGCGTGGACGGCAAGGGCACCGATGCTACAGAGCCGGCGGCTGCTGCTGCCGCGGGCTTCAGGATGTCCAGCGCCCGCCCCACCAGGTCGGCCAGGTCGCCCGGTTCCACCACGCCGTCGATGAGCCCCTTGTTGAAGAGGTTTTCCGCTACCTGCACATTCTCCGGGAACGCCTCCCCGTACAGCGCCTCATAAACCCGGGGACCAAGGAATCCCAGCAGTGCTCCCGGCTCCGCAACGTTGATATGCCCCAACGAACCCCAGGATGCCATGACACCGCCTGTGGTGGGATGCCGCAGGTAGACGAGGTACGGCAGGCCGGCCTGGCGGTGCGCCCGGACGGCGCCGGTGATCTTCACCATGGACAGGAAAGCGAGCGTCCCTTCCTGCATCCGGGTTCCCCCGGAGGCGGGTCCGGCCAGCAGGGGCAGCCCCTCGGCGGTGGCACGTTCGACGGCGGCGACGATCCGTTGTGCCGCGGCGTGGCCGATGGAACCGGCCAGGAAGGAGAATTCGCTGACGATCAGGGCCACGCGGCGGCCGCGGATAAGGCCGGCACCGGTGATCACCGACTCATCGGCGCCGCTGCGTTCGCGCGCCTTGGCCAGGTCCTGGGCGTACTCCTCGGACACTTCCGGCTGTTCCGGTTCCGCGTCCCAGGAGACGAACGACCCCGCATCCACCACGGCCTCCAGGAGTTCGGTTGCGTTCAGGTGCCGCACCTTTTCCTTCACCGGCATGCTATTTCGCCCCGGCCGTTGCAGAAGCCAGGCCCAGCCACTCGCGGATCGCCGGCCCGTCCTCGTCCAGCAGCGGCGGTGCATCGTGCTCCGTCAGGGTGGTCTCAGCCGCATCCCCGGGGGCGAAAAACCGCAGCGGCGGACCCGGCAGGCTCACCTTTCCGAGCAGCGGGTGATCCACATCCACCACGAGCCCCTGGGACGCCACCTGTTCCCAGGCGTACACCTCATCAAGCGAGCGGACCTTCCCTGCCGGGATCCCGGCGTCGTTCAGTTTTTCCAGCAGTTCCACCGCACCGTAGCTGGCGAAGGCGCGTTCGACGGCGGCAATCACCCCTGCGCGGTTCCGCACCCTTTCGGCGTTGCTGGCAAAGCCGGGGGCGGCCGGGTCCAGGCCGAAGGCCGATGCAAATGACTGCCACAGCTTCTCGCTGCCCACGCTGATCTGCACGCTCCCGTCCTTGCAGTTGAACAGGCCGTAGGGTGCGATCGAAGGGTGGTGGTTGCCCTGGGCCTGCGGAACCTCGCCGGCAACCGTTGTCCTGGTGCCCTGGAACGCATGGACTCCGATCAGCGACGCCAGCAGCGAGGTGCGCACCACCTTGCCCTGGCCGGTCCGCTCACGTTCAACCAGCGCGGCCAGCACACCGAAGGCGCCGTTCATGCCGGAGAGCAGGTCGGCAATCGGGACACCGACGCGTTGGGGATCGTCAGGGCCGGACCCAGTGAGGGACATGAGGCCCGCCTCGCCCTGCAGGATCTGGTCGTAGCCGCTGCGCTGGGACTCGGGCCCGTCGTGGCCAAAGCCCGTGATGGACAGGATCACCAGCCGGGGGTTGAGCTCATGCATGGCTGCGGTGGAGAAGCCCAGCCGGTCCATGACCCCGGGGCGGAAGTTCTCGACCACCACGTCCGCCCGCTCCAGCAGCCCGCGGAGCACCGCCTGGCCGTCGCCGCTCTTCAGGTCCAGGCTGATGGACTCCTTGTTGCGGTTGCAGGACATGAAGTAGGTGGACTGGAGGTCGTCTTCGGGGCCGACGAAGGGCGGCCCCCACCCGCGGGTGTCGTCACCGGTCCCCGGGTTTTCCACCTTGATGACGCGGGCGCCGAGGTCCGCCAGCATCATGCCTGCGTGGGGTCCGGCCAGTGCGCGGCTGAGGTCGACGACGGTGTGCCCGGCCAGCGGGCCTTGGCGGTTTTCGGTGCTCATGGTCTGGGTTACCTTTCTGGAACGGGTGGCGGAACGCCGGCGGGTGCAGCTGTGGCTAGAGCCAGCCGGGCACTACCAGCGCCAGCCATGCCAGGACGGGGCCGGCCACGATGACGATGCCGCTGTAGCCCAGGATCCGCTTGTAGAACTGGTCCTTGTCCACGCTTTCCGGGGCGTTGGCCAGGACCAGGGCACCGTTGGTGGAGAACGGTGAGACGTCCACGATGGTGGCGGACACCGCCAGTGCGCAGATGACGCCGACGGCACCGATCTCGCCGGTGGAGAGGAACGGAACGGCCAAGGGGATGAGGGCGGCCAGGATGGCGGTGGAGGAGGCAAAAGCGGATACGACGGCGCCGATGAAGCAGATGAGGAGGGCTGCCAGCAGCGGCATGCCCATGCCGGCCACGCCATTGGAGACGAATTCGATGGTGCCGGCTTCCTCCAGCACGCCTACGAAGGTCAGCATGCCGCAGATCAGCAGCACAGTGGACCAGCTGATCTTGTTGATGGCGCCCTTCTGGGCCGCGGGTGACACCAGGGCCAGCACGATGGCGATGGTGATGGACACGAAGCCGACGTCCATCTTGAAGCCAAGTGCCACGACGGCCAGGGCGATCAGGCCGGCGATAGTGACCAGCTGGGGAATCCGCTCCTTGCGTTCCCTGGTGGCTGCGACGCCGTCGCCCGCGGGGTCCCGGGGACCGTACATGCCGGAGCCGAACCCCTTGAAGGGGACATCCGTGCCGGCCTTGGCACCAACGCTGACGGCCATCCTGGCCTCAGCCGCCTGCTCCACGAAGTGGCCCACCTTGGAGGACAGGAGGTTCCGCCCGCCCAGGACCACGAAGAGCACCAGGGCAATGACCAGGTTGAAAATGAAGCTCGAGAGGAAGAGCGCGGTGGGGCTGAAGGCAAGGTCGGTCTTGGCCAGGATGCCGTTGACGGTGACGCCGTAGACGGCAATGGGCGAAAAACCGCCCGCCTGCGCCCCGTGGATCACCATCATGCCCATCAGCAGCGGGCTGATCTTGTACTTACCGGCGAAGCTCAGTGCGATGGGGGCGATGATGGCGACGGCGGCGGGAGACAGTGCACCCACGGCCGTAATGACGGCGGTGATCGCGAACATGACCCACGGGATGAGGGCAACGCGGCTGCCCACCAGACGGACGGCGCCGCGGACCAGCAGGTCAATGGTGCCGTTGTTCTGCGCGATGGCGAACAGGTACGTGACACCGACAATCGTGAGGAAGAGGCCGCCCGGGAAGTTGGCCAGGATCTCGTTGGTGGACATGCCCAGCACCACGGCGCCAAGCAGGAACGCGCCCACGAAGGCGAGCGCGCCCATGTTGAGGGGCAGGACGGTAGCGAGCAGGAACATCGCCGCGAGGATGATGATCGATAAGACAGGAGCGGACATCGTTGGTCCTCCGTTGGGGGAAAGAAGAATGTGACGTGAGTTACTGGCTCACTGGACTAGCCTCTTAGACAGTGAGTCTATCTGTCAATAGAACCAGGAGGTATTCTGTTCCGTACGACCCAAGGGAGGGCTTTGTGGAGAAGACAGCACGGCTGGGCCTGGAACGCGTCACACGGCCACGGCTGTATGAGCAGCTGGTGGAGCAGATCCTCACCTACATCGAGTCGGCCCAGCTTCGCCCCGGGGATCTCCTGCCGGCGGAACGCGACCTTGCCGAACGGCTGGGGGTCTCCCGCGCAACACTCGCACAGGCCCTGGTGGCCTTGGAGGTCCTTGGCGTCATAGACGTCCAGCACGGCACCGGCGCGGTCCTGGCCCGGCGGCCCAGCGTCGCATCGGTCATCAAGGGCCTGCGCGAGCACCAGAGCCGGCTGCCGGAGATCGTGGAAGCGCGCAGCACCCTGGAAGTAAAGCTTGCCGCCCTCGCCGCGGAACGCCGGACCGATCAGGACCTCGCCGCCATCGATAACGCCTTGGACATCATGGCAAAGGAAATCAACGACGGCGACCGCGGCACCCACGGCGACGAACTGTTCCACCAGGCCATCACCGCGGCGGCACACTCCTCTGTCCTGGCACAGTTGATGGCCTTCATTGCCGAGATGATCCTGGAAACCCGGATGGAGTCCCTGGGCCAGCCCGGCCGGCCGGAGCAGTCCTTGGCTTCGCACCGGAAAATCGCCGATGCCGTCCGCGTCCAGGATCCGGAGGCGGCCGCGAGTGCCATGCTGGCGCACATCGAGCTTGTCTCGGACGTGGAACTGCTCCGCTAGGCGCCCCCATACCACTCCCGCTGGAGGCAACTCCCCGCCTTATGGACCAGTCCCCCTGTAATACGCAGGGGAATAGTCCATCCGGAGGGGACTTTTGTGCACGGGTCCAGGCCTGACGCTCTGGCTATCGATTCGACGTCGTCATCCACGTGCCGGCCGTGGCGGCCGTGAAGGGATAAGGCACGACGGCGGTCCGCGCCTGGGTGCCCGTGTCGCAGAGGTGCCCGGGCCGCCGTCGCCGCTTCCTTGGGCGGGCAGGCTAGAAAGTGCCGGTATTCGAACCGACGGTGCCGGCGACGGCCAGGCCGATGATGAGCAGGAGCCAGATGGCTCCGTAGCCCAGCAGGCACAGGTAGCCCAGCACCAGGCCGGTGATGGACATTCCTCTGCCGGAGGGTTCGCGCCGGAGGGCCAGATGGCCGGTGATGATGGCGGCAAACTGCGGAAGCAGCAGCCAGCCCATGAGGACCGACGCAATGCCGCAGACCATGCTCGCGATGCTCAGGGTCTTCGCTTCCACCGGCCGGCCGTAGTAGGACTGCTGGCCAAAGTACTGAGGCTGGCTGTACTGGCCTTGGTTGTGCTGCGGCTGGCCATAGCTGGACCCCGGCCCAGGCTGGGACTGCCCATATTGGGGCGGGGGCTGGTAGCTGGGCCACGGCGAACCGTCACGCTGGTAGTCAGGTCCCTGGGATGGCTGGTTACTCATGGTTTCTCCCCTGTGAATCTGGCTCCAGCCTACTTCAGTGCAGGACCAGGCGGACCGCCAGGATCAGCATCAGCACGCCGATGGCGGCATCAATCCAGCGCCAGGTGCGGGTGCTGCTCAGCACCCCCGCCAGCGCCCTTGCCCCATACCCCAAGGCGGAGAACCACACCACACTTCCGGTGACCGCGCCTGCTGCAAAGATCCACCGCAGGTCGGGGCCCTGCTGGTTGGCAAGGCTGCCCACCAGCACCACGGTGTCCAGGTAGACATGCGGGTTCAGGAAGGTCAGGGCCGCCGTGGTGGCAATCACCGAATTCTTCGACCTGGGCGCCTGTTCAGCCAGGGCCGAGGGTTTCGCCGCTGCCATGAAGGACCGTACCGCGAACCACAGAAGGTAGGCCGCTCCGGCCCAGCGCAGCACTTCCAGGGCCTCGGGGAACCGGGTGACCAGGGCCCCGATGCCCGCCGTGCCGCCCACGATCAGCACGGCGTCGCCGGCCATGCAGACAGCAACCACCGCCCCGACGTGCTCCCGCCGGATGCCCTGGCGGAGCACGAAGGCATTCTGGGCCCCAATCGCCACGATCAGCGCCATCCCGGTGAGCATTCCCGTTATCCCTGCAGTCCACATAGCTATGACGGTAGGTTTTCCTCTTACTGTAGGCAAATAAAGGATTGTGTGGAGTCATTAGAATATCTTCATGAACCTGGAGCATCTGAAAGCCTTGGTGGCTGTTATTGACGAAGGAACGTTTGAGGCAGCCGCGGACCTGCTTCGGATCACGCCCTCCGCGGTAAGCCAGCGGATCAAGGCCCTCGAAGCTTCGGTAGGCCAGGTGCTGGTGCGCAGGAGGTTGCCCTGCACTGCCACCGATGCCGGCGCGCTGCTGCTGCGGATGGCCCGCCAGGTCCAGGTGCTGGAGGCGGAGACGTCGGCGGCGCTGGGCTCCGGCAGCGCCGCCCGGGCGCACCTGCCGGTGGCCGTCAACGCGGACTCGCTGGCCACCTGGTTTGTCCCCGTCCTGCACCAGGCCGCCGGATGGGAGGACTCTGCCCTCGATCTCCATGTTGAGGACCAGGGCTACAGCAGCCAACTGCTGCGCGAGGGCGAGGTCATGGGCGCGGTGACGTCGGATCCCGTCCCGGTCAGCGGATGCAGGGTGGAACTGTTGGGCTCCATGCGGTACGTCCCGGTAGCCACTCCGGCGCTTCGCCGCCGGTTCTCCGCCTCCGGGGGCGTGGACTGGGCCGCAATGCCCGTCCTGAAATTCAACACGAAGGACAACCTGCAGCAGCAGCTGCTCACCGGAAAGCCCCTGCGGAAGCCCCCTCCCACGCACACCGTCCCTTCGTCCCAGGGGTTCCTCGCGGCGGTCAAAGCCGGCCTGGGCTGGGGAATGATTCCGGAACTCCAGCTGACGGATGAGCTGGAATCCGGCGCCTTGGTCCGGCTCGAGGATGCCGAACACCAGGATGTGGCACTCTATTGGCAGGCCTGGACCCTCGATTCAGACCGGCTCAACCGGATGACCGCTGCAGTCCGCACGGCAGCCAAAGGGCGGCTGCTGCCGGGCGATGCTGCCGAGGCTAACGGCCCAAGTAGGGCAGGATATAGACGGCAAAAATGACGAAGGCTGCCAGCAGGGCAAGCTTCCCTCCGCTGGTACCGCCATGCTGCTGGGCCTTGCCGTTCCGTCCGCGGTGTGCCGATCCTGCCGACGCCCCTGCCCGCGTTCCCGCCCTCTGCCGTGTGGGTTGCCCTGGCTTCGTTCCTCCCGGAGGAAGGGCACGGCCCGCGGGGTGCCGCGCCGCGCTTTGGCTCCGGCCCGCCCCCTCCCCGGATCCGGAATCCTCCCGCGGACGTGCCGCAGGGCCGGCGGGCGGCAATGCTCCTGCGGGACGCACCACGGTACCCGGCCGCACGCTGCGCAGGGCCGTGATGCCAGGCTCCTGCTCATGGGTGAGCTGCTGGCCCAGATGCGCGTACAGGCCCACGACAGTTTGCTGGTCGAGCACGGCCGGCAGCGACTCGATGGCGCCGACTACCCGCTGCGAACCCGCAACGGCAACATCAGAGTCCGTCACCCCGAAAAGATCAGGCTGCGCGGACATGCAGATGAGTGGCCGCACCAACCGGCGGTGCGGCGGAGCCAGGACCGAGGCCACGGCAGCACACTGGGCCAGGGCGCCTTCCACGGCCTGGGTGCGCGCAAACCGACCCTGCCACAGCACCCCGGACGCCACCCGCACTTCGCCGGTCCAGTTCTTTGAATCGACCACCACCACACCGCCGGGGCCCACCAGGACGTGGTCGAGGTTCGCTTTGGGCCGCCCCGGCCAGTGGACGTCGTGGAGCACGTACCAACCACGCGGGACCAGTTCACTGAGCTTCTCGGCCACCACCCGCTCGCCTACCGCGCCGGCGTCCCACGCCTTCGTGGAACGCTCCGCCTGGTCGAGCTGGTGCTTCAGCCTCGCAACGCGCTCGGCAGCCAGCCTGGACTGCTCCGCTGCCCCGTCTCCTGCCCCCATTGGACGTCCCCGTTTCCTTGCCGGACGGACCACGGCGGCGGCCCGCCGTCGTCCGTTTCATTCGGTTGTTTTCCTGGAATTTTTTGAAAGGTAGCAGGGCGCCGAAGGCCCGGTATATAGGTACTTTCCGGCCGGGTACTCAGGTGGACTACTTGGTTGATGGCGTCATGGCGTGTCACAGGGTCCGGATTTTGGGCGGGTCGTTTGGACTCCTGCCAGCTTCTGGCATGCTGGAGCCATGGCTAGCCGCGCGGGCACAGTTGCCCAACCCCAGGACCTTGTTGACATCACTGCGCTCCTTGACGCGTATTACGACATTGCGCCGGACCTGGGTGATCCCGGCCAGCGCGTGGTGTTTGGCACCTCGGGGCACCGGGGATCCAGCCTCAAGGCGTCGTTTAACGAACAGCACATCGTGGCCATCACCCAGGCAATCGTGGAATACCGGGCCGCGCAGGGCGTCACCGGCCCCCTGTTCCTGGCCAAGGACACCCACGCACTGAGCGAGCCCGCACAGAATTCCGCCCTGGAGGTGCTCGCCGCCAACGGCGTCCAGGTCCTCGTTGACGCGAGGCACGGCTACACCCCCACCCCGGCTTTGAGCCACGCCATCCTGACCTACAACCGGAAGGCGGCGCCCGGAGCCCCGCAGGCCGACGGCATCGTGGTGACCCCCAGCCACAACCCGCCCGGCGACGGCGGCTTCAAGTACAACCCCCCACACGGCGGCCCGGCGGACTCGGACGCCACCGGGTGGATCGCCAACCGGGCCAACGAACTCCTGGAAAACGGCCTGCGCGGCGTGAAGCGGATCCCGCTGGCTGACGCCCAGGCCGCGGACACCACCGGCAAGTTCGACTTCCTGAGCAGCTATGTGGACGACCTTCCGTCCGTCCTGAACCTGGACGCCATCCGCAACGCCGGTGTCCGGATCGGAGCCGACCCCATGGGCGGCGCGTCCGTGGACTACTGGGGCGAAATCGGTGAGCGCCACCACCTGGACCTCACCGTGGTGAATCCGACCGTGGACCCGCAGTGGGCCTTCATGACCCTGGACTGGGACGAGAAGATCCGCATGGACTGCTCCTCGCCGTCGGCCATGGCCTCGCTGATCCAGCGGATGTCCGACGCCGCAGCCTCCGGCCAGCCCGCCTTCGATGTGGCCACCGGCAACGACGCCGACGCTGACCGCCACGGCATTGTCACCCCGGACGGCGGGCTGATGAACCCCAACCACTACCTTGCCGTCGCCATCGACTACCTCTACCGCAACCGCAGCGGCTGGAACCCTGCCTCGGTGATCGGCAAGACCCTGGTGTCCTCCTCAATCATCGACCGTGTGGCCGAGAGCCTGGGCCGCAAGCTTGTTGAGGTTCCTGTTGGCTTCAAGTGGTTCGTGCCCGGCCTGCTCTCCGGTGAAGGCGCGTTCGGCGGCGAGGAATCCGCGGGTGCCTCCTTCAATAAGCTGGACGGCAGCGTCTGGACCACGGACAAGGACGGCATCCTGCTGGCACTGCTGGCCTCGGAGATCACGGCGGTCACCGGCAACTCCCCGTCCCAGCTGTACAAGGGACTGACGGACCAGTTCGGCGCCCCCGTCTACGCCCGGATCGACGCCGCCGCCACCCGGGAGCAGAAGGCCGCACTTGGCAAGCTGTCGCCGTCGGATGTCACGGCAACGGAACTGGCCGGCGAGACGATCACCGCCAAGCTCACCGAGGCACCCGGCAACGGCGCGGCCATCGGCGGCCTGAAGGTGGTCACCGAGAACGCCTGGTTCGCGGCCCGCCCCTCCGGAACCGAGGATGTGTACAAGATTTACGCCGAGTCCTTCAAGGGCGAAGAGCACCTGAAGCAGGTGCAGGCGGAGGCCAAGGCACTGGTGGACAGCGTCATCGCCTAGCCCCGCTCCCGGAGATCTTGGCTCCACAGCCGGAGGACACGCCTGGTGGTGTGGTCCCCGCCGGGAGCCATGTCCACCAGGGCGACGCGGTCAAGCACGACGGCGTCCCCTGGGTGGAGGCGCTTGCTGCCGTGGTGTGAAACATGGGCCCGGTAGCCCGCGCGCGTGTGCGCCGGTGTCAGAATCCTGCCGCCGAGGGCGCCGACTGCCTCGACGAGGTGCTCGTGCAGCCTTTGGAGGTCCGGTTGCGGCTTGATGAGGTTGACCGGGACGGAGCCGTTGCGCCCGAACCCCGCTTCCTCCCCCACCACCAGCGGGGTCCCAAGGGCTGCTTCGGCATGCGGCGCAGCGAGCCCGGCGATGCTGTCGGCGGCATCGGCACCATCTGTGGTGGCGGCGTCGAACCTCACCAGGGTGATGTGCAGCGGCCACTCCGTCCGCGGAAAAACCTGGCCGGCAGCAGCCGGTTCCACGAAGGCCACAAAGATGAGGTTCCGCACGGGCATACGCCCAGTCTCCCACCCGCCGGCTTTAAGCACAGATGCTCCATCACTTATGGTTCCCATTCAGGCGAATAGGGACCGTAAGTGATGGAGCATCAGGGGAAGCGTTAGACGGTGCGGACAGCCTCATCGTAGGAGAACTTGGGCTTTGCCTCGCCCCAGGCGCCCTCGGCCGGCTGGCCGATGTTGACTACCAGGAAGCTCTTCTGGTCGCCGGCCGGGAAGAAGGCGGCATCGATCGCGGCGAAGTCAGCGCCGGTCATGGGGCCGGCGGCGAAACCGAGCGAGCGGACGGCCAGGATGAAGTAGCCGGCCTGCAGGTGGGCGTTGTTGTTGCCCGTGGCGGCGGCGAGTGACGGGTCGGCGTCGTACATGGCCTTGGGGGCGTTGTAGCCGGGAAGGAATTCGTCCCACTTTCCGGCCCAGTCGGTGTCGTAGCTGAGGATGGCCACGAGCGGAGCCGAGGCCGTCTTGGCCTGGTTGCCGCGGGACAGTGCGTCCACCAGGGTGGCGCGGGCCTCGGGCGAGCGGACGTAGGTGACGCGCAGCGGCTGGGAGTTGAACGCGGTGGGACCGAACTTGGTGAGTTCGTAGATGGCCTGGGCCTGTTCCTCAGTCACCTCGCCGGTAAAGGAGTTGGCGGTGCGGGCCTGGGCGAAGACGGCGTCCACGGCTGCCGAATCGATAACCGCTTCTTCGTGGGCAATGGTCATTGGCTTACCTTTCGCTGCGCCGCCCGCCTGCCGGGGTGGCCTCTGATGCTTTCCATAGTTGCAACTTCAACTGCTTTCCCCCTCTTCCCGTGACGCCGGGTGACCTTGGCCACAGCCGCCCGGCGCAAATACTTGGCGGTATTCTGGAGCGAGTTATTCTTTGCCCCCTCGCGGCACCCCCTGAAAGGCATTCCTTCCCATGAGCATGCTCGGAATCAAATGGAAGCTGCACGGCACCGGCAAAACAATCAAGCCCGGGCAGGTGGTGGCCCCGGATGAGCGGTTGGCGTGGCCCCTGACTATTGGCGTGGGCATGCAGCACGTGGTGGCCATGTTCGGCGCCACCTTCCTGGTGCCCATCATTACCGGGATGCCGCCGGCCACCACGCTGTTTTTCTCGGGGATCGGGACGCTGCTGTTCCTGGTAATCACCAAGGGCCGGGTGCCCAGCTACCTGGGCTCGAGCTTTGCGTTCATCGCCCCCATCACCGCATCGCAGGCGCAGTTCGGCATCCCCGGCGCCCTGGGCGGCGTAGTGCTGGCCGGCGCCACCCTGGCCCTGGTGGGTGCGGTGGTGCAGAAGTTCGGCGCGGGCTGGATCAACCGGCTGATGCCGCCCATCGTCACCGGGGCGATCGTGGCCCTGATCGGCCTGAACCTGGCCCCCGCCGCCAAGCAGAATTTCGACGCCGCCCCGATCACCGCCCTCATCACACTGGTCACCATCATCCTGGTCAGCGTCCTGTTCCGCGGGATCCTGGGCCGGCTCAGCATCCTGGTGGGCGTGGTGGTGGGCTACCTGGTGGCCATGCTCCGCGGCGAAGTGAAGTACGACAAGATGGACGCCGCAGCCTGGGTAGGCCTGCCACATTTCCAGACCCCGGAGTTCCACATCGGCGTCCTGGGCCTGTTTGTCCCGGTGGTCCTGGTGCTCGTGGCAGAGAACATCGGCCACGTGAAGTCCGTTGCCGCCATGACCGGGCAGAACCTCGACGGCGTCTCCGGGCGCGCTCTGATGGCCGACGGCGCCGCCACGGTCCTGGCCGGCCTGGGCGGCGGGTCCGGCACCACCACGTATGCGGAGAACATCGGCGTCATGGCAGCCACCAAGGTGTATTCGACGGCGGCCTACTGGGTGGCGGGCATGTTCGCCATCCTGCTCAGCTTCTCGCCGAAGTTCGGCGAGCTGATCGCCACCGTCCCGGCAGGCGTGCTGGGCGGTGCAGCCACCATGCTGTACGGCATGATCGGCATCCTGGGCGTGAAGATCTGGGTACAGAACAAGGTGAACTTCTCCAACCCGGTCAACCTGACCACTGCCGCGGTGGCCCTGATCATCGGCATCGCGGACTACACCTGGACCATCGGCGACCTGAAGTTCACGGGCATTGCCCTGGGTTCGGCTGCCGCCCTGGTGATCTACCACGGCATGAAGGCCATCGCGAAGGCACGCGGAACGGTGGCCGAACCCGAAACGGAGCAGGGCGTACTGCCGCCCGCGGCCAAGGCCGCCATGAAGGCCGCGGCGAAGCGTTCCCCCAGGAAGCGCTAAGCCGCGCTGCCGGTTCCCAATTCCGGGTCCGTTCCAGGCACCACATAGGTGGCGCCGGGCACGGACGTCCCGACGGCCGGATGGCCGGGCGGGAAGGGCCCGGGACGGCCCAGGCCGAACACCGGGCCCGGCAGCGGCCGCTTCGCTGCCAGTCCATTCATCTGGTGGGGCCGCATCTGTTTCAGCACCCACGGTACGAAGTACTGCTTCGCCCAGACCAGGTCTTCGGCCCGGGCCTGCGTCCACCCGTGGACGGGAAGTGGCCGGGGCTGGGACGGCTTGAGCGTGTGCGGTACGCCCAGGGCGGTGAGGGTGGCCACGGCCACCGAGTGGTGGCCCAGCGGGGACAGGTGCAGCCGGTCCGGATCCCACATCAGCGCATGCTGCAGCTCCGGGAGGCACCAGAGGTCAACCATGATGGCGTGGTGCCGGGCCCCGATCCTGTGGAGATGCTCGTTGTAGATCGCCACACGGCCGCGGACCTTGCCGAACACCGGAGTGTTCCCCCAGTCCGGACCGGCATACAGCAGCACTGTGGCGCCCGTGGCAGCCAGGATCCCCACGGCCTCGTCAATCTTTTCCGCCAGTTTGTCCGGGTCGCCGTGGCGGAACACGATGTCGTTGCCACCGCCGGACATGGCAATCAGGTCGGGCTTCAGCTCCAGGGCCTGTTCCAGCTGCCCGTCGAGGATCTGCCGCAGCAGCATGCCGCGGATGGCCAGGTTGGCATAGGCGAAGTCCGGTTGGCTGTCGGCCAGTTCCTCCGCCACCCGGTCAGCCCAGCCCCGAAGCCCGCCCAGGCTGTGCGGTTCAGGGTCGCCAATTCCCTCCGTGTAGGAGTCCCCCAGGGCAACGAACCGGTGCCAGGGGTGCCGGTCCGCTCCGTCCGCGATGGAGCGCAGTTCCTGTTTCTCGATGGTCATGCCGTCCTCCCTTCCGCAGCGGGCGGGGGTTCCTTCCCCGCCGCAGCGTCCTTGCGGGGCGACGTTCCGGTTGGAAAGTCCCGCCCCGCCGACGACGGCCGCGGCAGCTCCGCCACGCCGTCGTACGTTTCCTGCCGCAGCCCCGAAGGCTGCCCGGCCCCTGGGCCCATCCCCGTGGGGGCCACAACGTTCAATGCCGCGTCCCGGAGATCCAGTTCATGGTGCAGCGCCTGCGTCTGCAGGAACCGCAGCGCGCCCTCCCGGGTGAGTCCGTATTCGTTCATCAGGCTGCGCACAGCGAGGTCCACCAGGACCAGGGAGCTTTGGACGACGGCGAGGCCCGCCGTCGCTTCCGCGCGCTCGGCCACCCGGACCACAACACGCAGGGCACGCGCCACCTCACGGGCATAGCTTTGGCTGAGTACCAGGTCATCGCTGGTGAAGGTATGGGGGGACGGCGCGTAAAGGTTGATGCCGGCACTGCTCCCGCCTTCGGTGAGGATGGGGACAGAGAGCAGGGACTGCACGCCGTGGCCGGCGGCGGCGCTGGAATACCCGGGCCAGCGGCGGTCCCGGCTCAGGTCCGACACCAGGACGAACTCCCCGGTCCGCATGGCTTCCATGACCGGCCCATCGGCGAACGAGCATTGTTCGCGGTCCGCCTCAAGTGCCTGCTCAGTGCTGGCCGCGAGGGTGTGAGCCTTGCCCAGGCGGAAGAGGGTGGCCGCCCAGCTGATGCTGCGGCGCTCACCTTTGATGCCCGCCATGAAATCGCGGGTCACATCCCGGAGGTAGTCTTCAACGTCCTTGCTGTCGAAAACCGGCTCCGGGGTAACTGGAAGCGGTCCCCAGCCAACCTGCCCCATGGGTTCAGCGGCCATGCTTCAGCCCTGCTATCAGCACTTCGGCCCACTGCAAAACCTTTGTTCTAAGAATACGACCGGCGGCGGCCTTAGTGGGCAAACTCGGCGAAACAAGGGGGACAGGGGGATTCGCGGTACGGGGCGGGCATAGGTAGGCAAGGACCCCCGGCTCTCCGCCGCCCTCCTCCAGCAGATTGGCCGGGAGATCGGGCAAAGCATCCATTAGCCCGGGCACGTTTGTCCCTCCCACCGCCCCCGCTGCGCAGTAGCATCGGGAGAGGGAACGCCGAATACTCCCTGTTGCCCTGGGTACCTTTCCTTGGGCAAGGGGTCTTTTGAGCATCCATGCCAGCACGGAAACGAGCAATGGAAAGAGGAGCTTATGCGGGAGCCGGGCACCAGCGGGAACACTTCGGAAGCGGATGCAGCCGCAGGCAACGGGGAAGTGGAAGCGGGCGCTGCGGAGCCGTCAGCGGAACTGGACGTCAATTTCGACGAGCAGTTCTTCGCAGCCAGGCCAAAGGCGCTGCGGCCCATCGCACGCCGGCGCCAGTTCGTAGGCAGCAGGCCGTCCTTCGAGTTCGACGGGCGGAACGCGGCCTACGTGGACTGGCTCCGCAACCAGGCCATGCTCGGCGACGCCAATACTTTGGCACGGCAGCTGTCCGGCCAGGCCAGCATGTGGCAAAACTCGTACGCCCATCCCAACCCGCGGGCCGCCGTCGACCGTGCCTCCGTATGGTTCACCGCCTACCCGCTGTCCTTCATCACCCCCACCGGCCAGTCATTCCTTTCCGCCCTGGGTGATCCGACCATGTGGAAAGCGTTCCGTGAGATCGGCATCCGCGGGATCCACACCGGACCCGTAAAGCTCGCCGGCGGCATCAGCGGCTGGTCCCACACGCCCAGCGTGGACGGGCACTTCGACCGCATCAGCATGGCGATCGACCCGGTCTTCGGCACGGAGGAGGAGTTCCGCCGGATGTGCGAGGTGGCTGCTGAGCATGACGGCACGGTCATCGACGACATCGTCCCGGGCCATACCGGCAAGGGCGCGGACTTCCGCCTGGCCGAGATGAATTTCCGGGACTACCCCGGCATCTACCACATGGTGGACATTCCGGAAGAGGACTGGCACCTGCTTCCGGACGTCCCCGAGGGGGCCGACTCGGTCAACCTCAGCCCCGACTCGGAGCAGGCACTGCAGAAGGCCGGCTACATCATCGGCCGGCTGCAGCGGGTCATCTTCTACGAACCCGGGGTGAAGGAAACCAACTGGAGCGCTACCAGGCCGATCGTGGACACGGCCGGGAAGACCCGCCGCTGGGTCTACCTGCACTACTTCAAGGCAGGCCAGCCCTCCATCAACTGGCTGGATCCCACCTTCGCGGGAATGCGCCTGGTAGTGGGCGATGCCCTGCATTCGCTGGTGGACCTGGGCACCGGGGCGCTGCGCCTTGATGCCAACGGCTTCCTGGGCGTGGAGAAGAGCGCCGAGGAGCAGCCCGGCTGGTCCGAAGGACACCCGCTGTCCGAGGCCGCCAACCAGCTCATCGGGTCCATGATCCGCAAAGTTGGCGGGTTCTCCTTCCAGGAGCTGAACCTGACCATTGATGACATCAAGGCAACCTCCGAAGCAGGCCCGGACCTGTCCTACGACTTCATTACCCGGCCGGCGTACCATTACGCCCTGATCACGGCCGATACCGAGTTCCTGCGGCTGACCCTCCGCCTGTCCCTGGAGATCGGCGTGGACCAGGCCTCGCTGGTGCATGCACTGCAGAACCATGACGAACTCACCTACGAGCTCCTGCACTTCGCCGCCGGGCACCGGGACGAGATGTTCGAGCTCAACGGCGAGGAACTCACCGGCGCCCAGCTGGCCGAACAGATCCAGCAGACCATGCGCGAGCGGCTGACCGGCGAGAACGGGCCATACAACGCCGTCTTCACCACCAACGGCATTGCCTGCACCTCGGTCAGCTTCATCATGGCTGCGCTGGGCATCAAGGACCCGTCCGCCACCACCGCGGAACAGGAAGCACAGATCCGGGACGTCCACCTGCTCCTGGCCATGTACAACGCCCTGCAGCCCGGCGTCTTTGCCCTGTCCGGCTGGGACCTCACGGGAATCCTGGCCCTGGACCGGAGCAGCGTCCGGGAATTGACCTCGCAGGGTGACACCCGCTGGATAAACCGCGGCGCCCATGACCTCATGGGGACCAGCCCGGACGCAATCACCTCCTCTTCCGGGATGCCGCGGGCCCGCAGCCTCTATGGCCCGCTGCCGGACCAGCTGAAGGACCCCGAGTCTTTCGCCCGGCGGTTGCAGCGGATCCTCACCGTGCGTGAAGAGAACGGCATTGCCACCGGGACCTTGCTCGATGTCCCGGACGTTTCGAACCGCAGCGCGCTGGTGCTGGTCAACAGGCTGACGGACGGGACACTGCAGGTCACCGCGCTCAACTTCTCCGGGCAGGACATCGCCGGCAGCATCCAGTCCAACGAGCTCCCCTCAGGTGCCAACGTCAAGGACCTGTTCAGCGGCGAGACCGTGGGGCAGGTGGATGACCTGCACAGCTTCTTCCTGGAGCTGCCCGCCTACGGCGGGACTGCGCTGATCTTGACCGAAGCACCTGAACCGGAGGCGGAAGCCTAAAGCCGCGCAGGCGGGGTAGGGCCTGTAATCGCAGGCCCTACCCCGCGATGGCGCCTGCCAGCGTTGCTTCGATGACAGCCGGCGAGAGGACATACTGGGTGACGAGTTTGCTGGCGCCCAGGACTGCCGCCTGGCTGCCGGCGCGCGAGCCGTTGATGCGCAGGTGCGAGGTGGCCAGCGGCGGCGAGCGCCGGTACACCACCTCGCGGATGCCGGCGACGAGGTGCTCCCCCGTCTCGCCGACGCTGCCGCCCACCACAATGACGGACGGGTTGAGCAGGTTGACCACGGTGGCCAGTACCTCGCCGATGTCCCGGCCGGCCTGGCGCAGTGCCTGGATGGCCTGCAGGTTGCCGTCAGCGGCGAGCCGGAGCACGTCCGCGCCCTTCGCCACGTCCAGCCCCTGGTCCCGGAGGGAACGCACGACGGCGGGACCTGACGCCAGCGCTTCCAGGCACCCGTAGTTTCCACAGGCACACAGGACATCCGCGCCGCGCGCCACCTGGACGTGCCCCAGGTCGCCTGCCGTGCCGTTGGCGCCGCGCTGCAGTTCCCCGTTGCTGATGATGCCGGAGCCGATACCGGTAGCCACCTTCACGAAGAAGAAGTTGTTGTGTTCGGGCCAGTGGGCGGACTGCTCCCCCAACGCCATGATGTTCACGTCGTTGTCCACCAGCACGTGCACGGGCAGCGACCGCTGGACGTAGCTGACCACATCGAACCCATCCCAGCCCGGCATGATGGGCGGCTTAACGGGCTTGCCGGTGTCGTGTTCCACGGGTCCGGGCAGGCCGATTCCGATCCCGGCGAGTTCCGCCACGCTTCGTCCGGTGGACGCCAGCAGCTCCTTGCCCTGCGCCACCACCTGGTCCAGGACCGCTTCCGGCCCGTCGGCCACCTGCTGAGCCAGCCGGTGTTCGGCCAGGATGTTGCCGCCGAGGTCCGTGACCGCAACGATGATATGGGTGGCGCCCACGTCCACGGCCAGCACCAGGCGGGCGGCCGGGTTGAAGGCAAAGCGCGACGGCGGCCTGCCGCCGCTGGAGAGCGCCTCGCCGGCGGGGCCGACGAGGCCTGACAGCATCAGCGCGTCGATCCGCGAGGCCACGGTTGACCGGGCCAGCCCCGTACTAAGGGCAAGCTCGGCGCGGGTGCGGGCCTGGCCGTCACGCAGCAGCTGGAAGAGGTCGCCGGCGCGCGACAGGCTGCCGACGTCGGCGTCTTTTGCGGCCTGCCTGCCCGTCACTGAAGTCATGCCTAAGTCATAACACTCTTACTTACGGCTGTCATCACGGCAGAAGAATGACGCGCAACAAACAACTTTTGCTTGACGTGCGTCAAAAGTAGTTCTACGTTGTGATTCAAGGCACATTCGCGGATCCGATGGCGGACATCAGCCGCAGTGATCCCGGCCCGCAGCGTGTCCACAGGCAGCACAAGAGTCCGCTCATATCCCAGAGTCCGCTTACAAAGAGGTAACTGAACTTGTCCCATGACACAGCGCCCGCAGACAGCCCCCTCGGCGTCGGCATCCTCGGCGCCGGGCCCGTCACCCAAGCCATCCACCTCCCGGCCCTGGCACGCCTCCAGGACATCCTGGAAGTCCGGCACATCATGGATGTGGACCCGGCCGTTGCCTCCTCGGTGGCGGCCCGCGTCGGAGCAACCGCCGGCACCAGCATGGATGCGCTGATGAACGATCCGGCCGTGGACGTCGTGGCAATCTGCAGCCCCCACCAGTTCCATGCCGACCAGGTCATCGCCGCCTGCAGGGCCGGAAAGAAAGCCGTCCTCTGCGAAAAGCCCTTCGCAATGAACGCCGGGGAAGCTGCGCGCATCTCGGCGGTCAGCAGCGAAACGGGCGTACCCATCGTCGTGGGGGCCATGCACACCTTTGATCCGGGCTGGCTCGCGGCCGAACAGAACTGGGGCGACCTCCCGGAGCAGGTCCACACCATCCGTTCCTCCATCATCCTGCCGCCCAATGCCCGCTTCGAGGACTTCGCCACCGAAATTCTCACGCGCCCCGCCGCCGGCGAGCCCGACTACTCGGACATCGACGTCATCAAGAACGCGCTTCGGGGCGGGATCATGGGCCTGGCCATCCACGACCTGCCCCTGGTCCGCCGGTTTACCCCGGACTTCGCGGACATCGAGGTCCTCCAGGTGTTCCACGTCCGCCCGTTCGGCTACGCCGTCTCGCTCCGCACCCCAACCCGCGTCATCGAACTGCGTGCCGTCATGAACAGCACCTGGAAACCCGAATGGACCTTCGAGGCGATCGCCGATGATGCGGCATTGCACATCGACTTCACGCCGTCCTACGTCCAGGCCGGCTCCGCCGTCGCCACCCTGACCAGCCGCAGCGGCAGCGAAACGCGCACGTTCGGCCCCTATGGGCATAACGGCTACGAGGGCGAATGGCGTGAACTGGCGGAGCTGGCCAGGGGAACCCGCCAGGCGCCCTCCGCCCAGGCACTGATCGACGACCTCACCTTTGCCCTCGCCATCGCGGACGCAACCGTGCATAGTGCCCCAGGACAGTCCGGCGCGGCAGAAAAAGCAGGAGTTTCGGCATGAGCGGCCAGTACACGGTCTCGGCATCCCCCACCGCCCGGGAAGCCGGGTCGGTAACCCAGACGGTGGCTTCACTGCCGGCAACCTTCGCACCCGCCGCGAAGAACCTGCACAGCACGGCGGACGTGCTGGTGGTTGCGGGCGAACCCGGCTGGACGGACGAAGCCCGCCGCGCCGTCGCCGCAGGTGCCCGCGGCATCGTGGTGGCCAACCCGGTCCCCGAGGACACCCGCGAACTGGCCGCCGCGGCAGACGCCGCAGGAACCGCCGTCGTCCTGGACCTCCGCTGGGCCTCCAACCCCGCGCTGGTGGCAGAAGGCGACGGCCCCGACGCCCGTGACGCAGTGCGCAGCGCCCTGGGCACCGCGTCACTGCTGGACAGTGTTGCCGCGACGGCTCCCGGCACGGACCCGCGGCGGCTCCTTGGCGAGCACCTGGCCGCGCTGCTGGCCGTCACCGGAACGCTCGACGGCGTCAGCCTCCTCCGCAGCGACGCCATGGGGTACGCCGTGGCTGGCAGGTTGGCCAACGGCGCACCGTTCACCGCCCAGGGCGTGCTGACCACGGCCTGCCCGGCCGGCGTCGATATCCGCCTTTACACTGCCGACGGCGGGGTGGCCGTCCAGCTTCCGGATCCGAACGCGGCTTGGCCGGCCGAAGTCCGGGTCACCGGAGCCCACGGCGAACTCCTGCTTCCCACGCTTTACGAATCCGCCCACCGGTCGGCGTGGCGGCGCCTGAAGGACCATCTTGGCGCCGGCACCCGGCCGGACGATCTGGCCGGGTTCGCCCGGCTGACCGACCTCTACGCAACCCTCGCTGACACGTAACCAGACCCACCGATACGCAACCTGAACAGCAGTCCAGTCCCACCTCCACTCTCAACGATGAGCAGGACCGCATCAACGGCGCATCACGCCTGCCGGTCCCGAAAGGACACATGATGAACGCAACATCCGAACAGCGCCGCTCCTTCTCCCGGCGCGGTTTCCTGGGCCTGACGGCGGCGGCTGCTTCCGTGCCGCTGCTGGCAGCCTGCGGTGGCGGCTCCGCCAGCCAAGGCGGCGGCGGTGGTGCCGGCGGCACCGTCAAGTTCTGGGATATGCCCTGGGCCACGCCCGCCTACAACGACGCCGCCAAGGGCATCGCGGAGGGTTTCTCCGGTGCCAACGGCGCCAAGGCGAGCTACCAGATCATCCAGTGGAACAACTTCTACCAGACCTTCTCCTCCGCGATCGCTTCAAAGACGGGCCCGGCCGTGTCCACGGGCGGCGGATTCCAGGCCTTCCAGTTCGAACAGCAGGGCCAGATCGCATACGCGGACAAGGTGATCGAGAAGCTGAAGGCCAGCGGCCAGTTCGACGACTTCCTGCCCGGCGTGCTGGACCCGTTCAAGTCGGACAAGGGCTATGTGGCGGTCCCGTGGCAGCTGGACATGCGCGTTTTCTGGTACCGCAAGTCGCTGTTCGAAAAGGCCAACGTTGCGCTCCCCACGGACTGGCCGTCGCTGCTGGAAGCGGGCAAGGCCCTGAAGAAGGTGGGCGCGTTCGGCTTCACCACCGGCGCAGGCGCGGGCAACAACTACGCCAACCACTCCATGATCATGATGATGGTCAACAACGGCGGCGGTGTCTGGAACAAGGATGGCGAGCTGGACCTGATGAACGACCGTAACGTCGAGGCCATGGAGTTCGTCCTGGAACTCGTGTCCAACGGCATCGTGGATCCCGCCGCGGTCAGCTACACCACGGACAACATGTCCGCGCAGTGGAAGGACGGCAAGGCAGGCTACGGCCTGTTCCAGGTGAACGTCCCGCAGCGCGTGGGCGATACCTCGGGCGACCTGCTGGTGGCTGACCCCATCAAGGGTCCGCACGGGGACAAGGCAACGATCGTCTTCCCCAACAACATCATGATGTACACCAACACCCCGTCCCAGGAGGCGTCGGAAGAGTTCCTGGTGTACTATCTGGGCCAGCTCAAGCAGCTGTGGCAGAAGAAGCTGATGTCCGCCTTGCCGGTCTTCAAGTCCATCACTGAGATTCCCGAGTTCGCCAACGACCCCAACAACGTCAAGATCGTCAAGGACTGGCAGCCCATCGCCAAGACCTTCGCGGCCCAGGGCAGCAAACTCAACGCCAACCTCGCCGCACTGGACGGCGGGCAGGCACTGAACCAGTTCAGCCAGACCATCATCACCGGAAAGGCCGACGCCAAGACTGCCCTGCAGACCTTCCAGTCCGGCCTCGAATCCGTCCTGAAGAAGTAGGACGGGCCGCCCATGTCCAGCACCACCACCCAGTCCGGCCTGGCCCGGGCCCGCCGCGGGATTGCCCCCGGCGGGTCCGGGACGGTCCCCGGCAAACGCCGGAGCAAGCTGTCCGCCCAGGCAACCAGGACCTTCTTTTGGCTCCTGCTTCCCTCCGTGGTCCTCCTTGTCCTGATCCACGGCTACCCGCTGATCTATGCGGCCATCCAGGCGACGCACGACGGAGACCTGCTCCAGACCGGCAACTTCGTGGGCGGGCAGAACTTTGCCACCGTCCTGACCTCGCCGGCATTCTGGAAAGCCGCCCAGTTCACCCTGTGGTTCACCATCGTGGGCGTCTTCGGGTCCTGGCTCGTGGGCCTGGGCCTGGCCCTGCTCCTGCGCACCAGGATCCCGGCAGGAGGCACCTTCAAGGTCCTGCTGCTCCTGCCCTGGGTGGTGCCCATCGTGGTGTCCTCCACCGCATGGAACTGGCTGGTGGCCACCCCGGACAGCCTTATCCCGTCGCTGTTCCGGAACCTGGGCATGGGCACCCCGCTCTTCCTGGCAGACCCCTCGCTGGCTTCCATCACGGTGATGGTGTTCAAGGTCTGGGTCAGCTTCCCCTTCATGATGATGATGATCTCGGCCGCCCTGGCATCCGTTGACACCACCGTCTATGAGGCAGCCAGCATGGACGGGGCCAGCCGCTGGCAGCAGTTCACCCAGATCACCCTGCCGCTGATTGCCCGCTCCACCTACATCAGCTGGATCCTGATGACCATCTTCTGCGTCAACGACTTCCCCACCATCTACCTGCTCACCGGCGGCGGCCCGGTCAACGCCACCACCTCCCTGGTGGTCCTGGCCTACCGCACCGTGTTCCAGGACTTCGCCACCGGCCCCGGCGTGGCCATCGCCTTCCTCATGACCATGACCTTGGTGGTCATCTCGGTCATCCTGTACCGCCAGATCCGAAAGTCGAGCGTCGAATAATGAGTGCAGTACTCCACGCCCATCCCGAATCCGGCCCCGCACTCGGCGTCGACGCCGGCAAACGCCGCAAGGTCCTCTCCGAGGCCGGCCAGCGCGGCCGCTGGTGGCGCTTCGCCGCGATCCTCATCATCACCGGGATCGTGCTGGTGCCCATCATGGTCACAGTGCTGCTGGCGTTCACTCCCGGGCCCAACAGCACCGCCACGGGCCTGACCTTCGAAAACCTCGGCAACGTGTTCTCCAAAACGCTCGCCGCCACGTGGCTTAAGAACAGCCTGATCACCACCCTCTCCACCGTGGTGGTCTCGGTGGCCGTCGCCGCACCAGCGGGGTACGTCCTCTCCCGGGGCCGCAGCAAGGCAGTTTCCGGATATTCGCTGCTGCTGTTCGTCATGCAGTCCCTGCCCATCATCACCTCGGTGGTGCCCTTGTTCATCCTGTTCGCCGGCATGGGCCTGGTGGACAACCTCCTGGGCCTGACCATCATCTACGTCGGCTCCACCATGACGGTTGCCACCTGGATGATGGCCGCCTACTTTGACTCCATCCCCATCAGCCTGGAGGAGGCTTCCTGGATCGATGGCTGCTCGGTTTTCGGTTCCTTCACCAAGGTGGTGCTCCGGAACTCCCTTCCCGGTGTCCTTTCGACAGCGATCTTCGCCTTCCTCCTCGCCTGGAACGACTACCTGGTGGCCATCGTGTTCCTGCGCTCGAATGAAATCTTCACCCTGCCCATGGGCGTGCAGTCCTTCTTCCAGCAGAATGCAACGGACTGGACCTCCGTCATGGCCCTGGCCGTGGTCATGATGCTCCCGCCCGTCATCGTCTTCGCCACCCTGAACAAGTACTTCAGCGTCGGCGGCATCGGCGGCTCGCTCGCCGGCCGCTGACCCCAGCCCACACCTACAGAACACCTAAGGAAACCCATGTCCTACTCACTGCAGCTTTACACCCTCCGCAACGCAATCTCGGAGGATCTTCCGGGGACCATCAGGAAGGTGGCGGAGATCGGCTTCACGCAGGTCGAGCCGTACAACTTCGTTGCCACGGCCAAGGAACTCGGCGCGGCCCTGAAGGAGAACGGGCTTACCGCACCATCCGGCCACGCACCCCTCATGAGCCAGGACCAGGACGAGATCTTCGCAGCGGCCAAGGAACTGGGCATCACCACCGTCATCGATCCGTTCCTGCCCGCCGAGCACTGGCAGAAGGCCGAAGACATCCAGGCAACGGCTGCAAAGCTCAACGCTGCTGCCAAGAAGGGCGCCGAATACGGCATCCGCGTTGGCTACCACAACCACGCCTGGGAATTGGAGTCCATCGTCGAGGGCCGCACGGCCCTGGAGTACTTCGAGTCCCTGCTGGACCCGGAACTTGTCCTGGAAGTGGACACGTACTGGGTGGCCGTCGGAGGCCAGGACCCGGTGGACATCCTCACCAAGCTTGGCGACCGCGTGAGGTTCATCCACATCAAGGACGGCCCCCTGAACAAGGACAACAAGGCCCAGCAGCCCGCAGGCCAGGGCAAGGTGCCGGTCATGGACGTCATCGCCGCGGCCAAGTCGCTGGAGGTGGGCGTGGTGGAGTTCGACGACTACGCCGGCGACATCTTCGAAGGCATCAACGAGAGCCTTTCCTTCCTCAACGCTGCAGGCGAAGGAGTAAAAGCATGAGCACCACAGCTTCCCGCAAGGGCCCGGTGGGCGTCGGCGTCATCGGCGCCGGCGTGATCAGCAAGCAGTACCTGGACAACCTCACCGCATTCCCGGACCTTAAGGTCCTCGTCATCGCGGATCTTTTCGAGGACGCGGCTGAGGCCCGCGCCAAGGAGTACGGCATCCCCGAGTGGGGCGGGGTGGACAAGGCACTGAACCACCCGGACGTCGAAATCATCGTCAACCTCACCATTCCCGCCGCGCACGTGGAGGTGGCCACCGCCGCCGTCAACGCCGGCAAGCATGTCTGGACGGAAAAGCCGTTCAGCCTGGACCGGGAATCCGGGCTAGGCCTGCTCAAGACCGCAGACGCCGCCGGAATCCGCCTGGGCTGCGCCCCGGACACCTTCCTGGGCGCCGGGATCCAAACCGCCCTGCGGTTGATCCAGCGCGGCGACATCGGCACCCCGCTGACAGCCATGACGACGTTCCAGACCCCCGGCCCGGAATCCTGGCACCCGAACCCCGCTTTCCTCTTCCAGCACGGCGCGGGCCCGCTGTTCGACATGGGGCCGTACTACCTCACCACCCTGGTCCAGGCCTTCGGCTCCATCCGCAAGGTGGCCGCCGTCGGGTCCAAGGCCAAGGACGTGCGGGTCATCGGCTCGGGCCCCAAGGCGGGCGAGGAATTCACCGTCGAGGTGCCCACCCACGTCTCCGCGATGGCGCAGTTCGAGTCTGGCGCCTCCTCGCACAGCGTTTTCTCCTTCGAGTCCCCCCGCACCCGCATGGGATTCGTGGAAATCACCGGCACCGAAGCCACCATCTCGCTGCCGGATCCCAACTACTTCACCGGCGACATCAAGCTCTGGCGCGCCGGTGACGAGGACTGGACCACCGTTCCGGCCACCGGGCCCGCCAACGGCCGCGGCATGGGCGTGCTGGACATGGCGCGCTCCATCCGTGCCGGCGTCCTGCACCGCGCTACGGGTGAGCTGGCCTACCACGTCCTGGACACCATGGTCTCCATCTCCGAGTCCGTCGAGTCCGGCACGTTCGTGGATGTGGAAAGCTCTGCCCCGGCGTCGCCCGCCCTCCCCGAGGACTGGGCGCCGGAGACCGCCACCCTCTGATCCAGCAAGTAATCCAGCACGTAGTCCAGCCAGCAGGAAGCACGCAGGAACGCATCATGACCACACCCGCACACCCGTCCGAACCGCCGGCCTCCCGCCGGGTTTCCCGCCCGCTGGGTGTGGCCGCCATCGGTTACGCCTTCATGGGCAAGGCCCACTCCAACGCGTGGCGGAACGTGGCCAGCTTCTTCGACGTCCCGGCCTTCGAACAAAAGGTCCTCGTGGGCCGGGACGCCGGTGCCGTGGCAGAGGCCGCGGCAAAGTACGGCTGGGCCGAATCAGCCACCGACTGGCGCACGGTGATCACCCGCGATGACATTGACGTCGTGGACATCTGCGCCCCGGGGTGGATGCATGCCGAGATCGCCATCGCCGCGCTCGAGGCAGGCAAGCACGTCCTGGTGGAAAAGCCGCTGGCCAACACCCTCGCGGAAGCCGAGCTGATGACGGCCGCCGCGGCCAAGGCCCGGGCCAACGGGGTGCAGTCGATGATCGGCTTCAACTACCGGCGCGTCCCGGCCCTGGCCCTGGCCAGGGAACTGATCGCCGAGGGCCGGCTGGGCACCGTCCGGCACGTCCGCGCCGCCTACCTCCAGGACTGGCTCGCGGACGCCCAGGCCCCCATGACCTGGCGGCTGCGGAAGGAGACCGCCGGGTCCGGGGCGCTCGGGGACATCGCCTCCCACGCCATCGACCAGGTGCTTTTCCTCCTGGGCGACCAGGTCACCGAGGTCAGCGGCCGACTCAACACCTTCGTGGACCGCCGCCCCGGTGCAAATGGTCCCGCAAGCGGGCTTGAGGACGTAACGGTCGACGACGCCGCCTGGGCCACGCTGTCCCTCACCTCCGGGGCGGTGGCCTCCGTGGAGGTCTCCCGCGTGGCCACCGGCAGGAAGAACTCCCTCCAGATCGAGGTCTACGGCGACAAGGGCAGCCTCCTGTTCGACCTGGAAAACCTTAACGAACTCGGCTTCCTGGACGCTACGGCCCCGGTCCGCGAGCAGGGCTTCCGCAGGATTTTGGTCAACGAACCAGAGCACCCCTACCTGGAGGCGTGGTGGCCGCAGGGCCACATCATCGGCTGGGAACACACCTTCACCCACCAGGTCCGCGACTTCCTGCTGGCCATCCGGGACGGAAGCCAGCCCTCGCCGTCGTTCGAAGAAGGACTGAACGTCCAGTACGTCCTGGACGCGGTGGAGCAGTCCGCCGCCAACAAAAGCACCCTCACCGTCGTCCGCCACTAGCACCCTTATCTTCAAGGAGCCCTGAATGCCCCGCCCGTTCACCCTGTTCACCGGCCAGTGGGCCGATCTGCCCTTCGAAGAAGTCGCCCGTCTGGCCTCCGGCTGGGGCTACGACGGACTGGAAATCGCCGTCTCCGGTGACCACCTGGACGCCTGGCGCTGGGATGAACCGGGCTACGTCGACGCCAAGCTCGAGATCCTGGACAAGTACAACCTCAAGGTCTGGGCCATCTCCAACCACCTCAAGGGCCAGGCCGTGTGCGATGACCCCATCGACTTCCGGCACCAGGCCATCGTCGGCTCCAAGGTCTGGGGCGACGGCGACCCGGAAGGTGTCCGCCAACGCGCCGCCGAGGAAATGAAACACACCGCACGGCTGGCCAAGGCGCTCGGCGTGGACACCGTGGTCGGGTTCACCGGCTCCTCCATCTGGCAGTATGTCGCGATGTTCCCGCCCGTCCCCGAAAAGGTGATCGACGCCGGCTACCAGGACTTCGCCGACCGCTGGAACCCCATCCTGGACGTCTTCGACGAATGCGGCGTCCGCTTCGCCCACGAAGTCCACCCCTCCGAGATCGCCTACGACTACTGGACCACGGTCCGCACCCTCGAAGCGATCGGCCACCGCGAAGCGTTCGGCCTGAACTGGGACCCGTCCCACATGATGTGGCAGGGCGTTGATCCCGTCTCCTTCATCTGGGACTTCAAGGACCGGATCTACCACGTGGACTGCAAGGACACCAAGGTCCGGCAGACCGGCCGGAACACCGTCCTGGGCTCCCACCTGGCCTGGGGCGACCCCCGCCGCGGCTGGGACTTCGTCTCCGCAGGCCGCGGCGACGTCCCCTGGGAAGCCTCCTTCCGCGCCCTCGCCGCCATCGGCTACGACGGCCCCATCTCCGTGGAATGGGAAGACGCAGGCATGGACCGCCTCCACGGCGCCCCCGAAGCCCTCGCCGCCCTGAAGAAGTACGACTTTCCACCCTCCCAGACCAGCTTCGACGCCGCCTTCAGCAGCAAGGACTAGGGAGAACCGGCGTGGTCCGCACCCTTCAACCAGGCCAATGCTGCGAGGTGTGGACGGCGTCAGTCACCGGGGAATCTTCGCTCGTCTTCCGCACGGAGGACATGCTGCTCGAGGCGCCCAACTGGACCCTCGACGGCCGGGCGCTGATCCTCAACGGAGACGGCAGGCTGTGGCGGCTCGACCTGGCGGCCTGCTCCCTCACCGAAGTTCCGCTCACCGGCGTCCCGGACCTCAATAATGACCACGTCCTGGACCCGGACGGCACCGGCATCTTCCTCTCAGGAGAGGACGGCCATATCTACCGCGCACCGCTGGCAGGCGGGCACGCCACGAGGATCACAGACGACGACGGTTCCTTCCATTTCCTCCACGGCGTCAGTCCCGACGGCGGCCGGCTGGCCTACGTGGACATTGGGGCGGGTGACTTCGCGCGCCCTGGCCGGCTGCGGACCATCGCGTCCGCGGGTGGCCCACCGGAGAGCGTGGAGGTGGGCCAGCGGCACTGCGACGGGCCTGAATATTCTCCGGACGGAATATGGCTGTACCTGAACACGGAGTCGTTCACCGCGGCACCAGGCCACGCCCAGCTTGCCCGGGTCCGCCCTGACGGCAGCCAGTTCGAGCGCCTGGTGGACAGCGGAACGGTCGACTGGTTCCCGCACCTCTCCCCCGACGGCCGCCTGGCCAGCTATCTCCGCTTTCCCGCTGGAACCCTGGGCCACCCCGCAGACCTTCCGGTGGAGGTCGTCCTGGTGTCCACCAGTGACTGGACCACACCACTGCACACCTGGCCGGTATTCGGTGGCCAGGGCACCCTGAACGTCAACAGCTGGTTCCCGGATTCGGGACAGTTCGCATACGTGGCATATCCGCCGGGCGCCGGGCGCGGTTAGGACCTGATCAGACAGCATCCTCCTTCAGGACCACGTCGTACGCCTCCACCCGCCGGTCCGTCACGGTGGTGGGCGACTCCAGGTGGACCGCGCCGGACGGCAGGATGCCCGCCCCGCCGTACCGTTCCATCACCTGCCACTGCGCCACGACATCTTCTCCGGCGTGGTCGGCGGGGAGGCTGGTCCAGAAAAGGAACCCGCCGGCGTCGTTCAGCGCCTCCCTGCGGTACAGTACGCAGCCGCCCAGCCACGCCACGTGGTACGGCACCCATTCGCCCGGCTGCAGCGACAGTTCCGCGCTGAGGTGGCTGAGGTTGGCAGCGCTGTGCAGTGGCCAGCGTTCAAAGCCCGGGGCACCTGGCCGAATGCGCTCCGGAGTCACCGGGCCTTCCCAGGCCTGGAACGCGGCCGTCTGTTCCGGCCTGCGGTCGGCCAGGAAGGACAGGCCCTGCGGCGCCATTCCTACAAAACCGCACTGAAGCTCATCCAGCGCCGTGCTCAGCCGCTCGAGGGCGCCCGGCTCCAGCCAGACGTCGTCGTCAAGGAAGAGGCACTGATCCGCCGTGGCCTGGTCCAGCAGGAACTGGCGGTGTTCGGCCAGACCGCGCCGCGGCAGGTGCCGCAGAAGGGTGACGGGCCGGCCCTGCGCCTCCAGCACGCGCACCATTGCTGCGGCAGCGGGATGGTCCCAGGCCGGCTGCCCGGCTGACTGGTCGCTGATGACGACGGCGAACGCGGGCTCGGTCTGTCCGGCCAGTCCCGCGAGGGTGACGGCGAGCTCGGCCGGCCGGTTGCAGGTGGGCACCAGGACGTCCACCGCCACGTTGACAGGCCGGTCCTGCGGCCTCGCCCACTGCTCCGAAGATCTCCTGCCCACAGTCCACCTTCCCGGCGTTGAAATTTGCCGCCGACGGCTGCACAGGTTGCTCTCTGCTGCCTGCCGGCGATTTGGGTTCTGCGTGTTCCGTACCCAGCCGGGAGGGATGTATTCGTCAGTGCCGCCCCCGCCAAGGGGTCGATGAGACCGGGGCGCGCCGGACGCCAAAAACCCCCGTTCCGCTACCTTTGGGGGGCAGCAGAAACGGGGGCCTGGATGGATCAGAAGGCTTTATCCGGCGTCGAAGCTTTCGTCGTTGTCGTTGGGCGATTTCTCCTTGGGAAGGTCGTTTCCGCTGCCATCCGGAATGCCCGTGGCTTCCTGCCCGGACTCCGAGGACACCGGCGCCGACCCCTGTGAATCGTCATTGGACTCGTCGATCTCGGCCGCGCTGGACGGAAGATCCATGTCGTGCGGAACGGGCTCCTGGCCCGTGCCGGACTGCGGTTCGTTGGTGTCCGCGCCGCCCGAGGATGCACCGCCACCGGACTGCTGGCCCTGGCCGCCCTGCGTCCCGGCGGCCTCCTGCTCGGCGGTTGGGGTGCCGTAGCCGCCCGGAGCCGTCTCGGGTTCAGCCTGCTGGTTTTCCTGCGTCATGCTTCCTCCTGTTGTTCATTGCCGATATTGCTGGTCTGGTGATCCTGATTAAAGCCCCTTGCCGCCCGTGACGGGCAGGACTGCACCGGAAATGTAGGAACCGTCCTCAGAGGCGAGCAGTACATACGCCGCGGCGAGCTCCGCCGGCTGCCCCGCGCGCTCCAGTGGCGTGTCCTGCCCGAAGGAGGGGAGCTTGTCCGGCCACTCGGTGGCCGGGATCAACGGAGTCCAGATGGGGCCGGGGGCCACGGCGTTGACACGGATCCCCTTGGGCCCCAGTTCCTGGGCCAGGGCCTTGGTGAAGGCCACTTGCGCCGCTTTGGTCATGGCGTAGTCGATCAGCCCCGGCGAGGGGTTGAAGGCCTGGATGGAGGCGGTGGTGATGATGGAGGCCCCGGCCTTCAGGTGCGGCACGGCCGCCCGCGCGGACCACAGCAGCGAGTAAAGGTTGGTCCGGAAGACCCGGTCAAACTCCTCGGTGGGAAGGGTCTCCAGGCTCTCGCGGTTCTTCTGGTACGCGGCGTTCAGGACCAGCACATCGAGGCGGCCGAATTCGGAGACCGTTTCCTCCACGATGCGGGTGCTGAACTCCTCCTCGCGTCCGTCGCCGGGCAACAGCAGCACGCGGCGTCCGGCTTTCCGGATCCACTCCGCGGTGTCCTGCGCGTCGTCTTCCTCCTCGGGCAGGTAGGAGATGGCGACGTCGGCCCCCTCACGGGCGAAGGCGATGGCGGCAGCCTTGCCGATGCCGGAGTCCCCTCCGGTGATGAGCGCGGCCTTGCCTTCGAGCTTGCCGTGCCCCTCGTAGCTCAGCTCCCCGTGGTCGGGCTTGGGGTCCATGGGCGCGGTCAGTCCGGGCTGCTTTTGTTCCTGTTCCGGAAAGGGGCCCGAGTGGTAACCGCCGCGGGGATCCTTCGGCTGGTCTGTTTGCTTGTCCGTCTCGCTCATAGTCCGCCTGCCTGTATCGGTTGACCTGGGTCGGTGGGAAGGGCACCGTCGTGCTCTGGCCCTTCGAAGCTATCCCGGGCGGAGGACCAAGTCCACCACTCAGCGGTAATAATCAGTAAACTTATCAAATGTTGTAGCTCGCGCAACGGCCGGCCTTGTTTCTGGGTAGGGGAGGAGTAGAAAGAAGGCCATGGCCGCGGCCGGAGAGGAAGGAGAGCCGATGTCCGAAGTTGAGGATTACACGGGCCGGACGGGACGCAATGAGACCCGCGAGGAGCAGCTTGACCGCAACTGGGCGGAACTCCTGCAGGAGCTGCGCGTGCTTCAGACCGGGGTACAGATCCTGGCCGGTTTCCTGCTGACGCTGCCATTCCAGCAGCGGTTCGAAAAGCTGGACGACTGGGAGGTCAATCTCTACCTGACCAACGTTGTGATCGCCGCGCTGACCACCGCTTTCATCCTCCTCCCGGTCAGCGTGCACCGGCGGCTCTTCCGCAAGCGGCTCAAGGAAACACTGGTCTCCAGCGCTGACACCATCACCAAGATCGCCCTTAGCGGCATTGCCCTGCTGAGCGCCGGAACTGCCGCCCTGGTGTTCGATGTTGCCGCCGGGCGGTCTGCCGGGATCACCGCCGGGGCCGCACTGCTGGGCGTCATGGTGGTCATGCTGGTATTCGTACCGCTTCGACTGAACAAGCGGGCCACGGGAAGGATCATCCCGCCCGCATCAGAAAAGGAGTAAGACATGCGCAAATGGGCAAAAGAACATGGCCTGCTGCTGGCCAACCTGGGGTGCTTTCTTGCGTTCTTCGTGGGCATGATCCTCTCCGGGGCCGCCTCTTACAGTGAGGATCAGCAGGCCCATGGGGAACCCGCCGTCTCGGTCCTGCAGTTCCTGGGCACGGGCGCCTTCGTCGAGGCCACGTTCGAGAACTGGGAGTCGGAGTTCCTGCAGATGGCCATGTACGTGGTCCTCACCGTGTTCCTGTTCCAAAAAGGCTCATCCGAATCCAAGCCCGTGGGCAAGGATGCGCCCCAGGATGAAGACCCGCGCCAGGCGACTCTCAGGAAAGCCACGCCATGGCCCGTACGGCGGGGCGGAGTGGTGCTCAAGGTCTACGAGCATTCCCTGTCGATCCTGCTGTTCGCGCTGTTCCTCGGATCGTTCTTCCTGCACGCCGCCGGGGGCGTGGACGAGTACAACCAGGACCAGCAAAGCCATGGCCAGTCCACCATCACCTTCCTGCAGTACCTGGGCACCAGCCGCTTCTGGTTCGAGTCTTTCCAGAACTGGCAAAGCGAGTTCCTGGCCGTCGCGGTCCTGGTGGGCGCCTCCGTCTACCTGCGGGAGAAGGGCTCCCCGGAGTCAAAGCCTGTTGCCGAACCCCACTACGAAACCGGAGCCTGAAATCCCGGCCCAGTTCCCCGGGCCAGTTATCCAGTCCTAGGCCGTCCAATCACCCAGCCCCATCCAAGAGGAGAGACTGTATGAGAACTTCCCTGCGAACCATCCTGCTGGCCCTGCTGCTCCTGGCCGCCCCGGCCCTTCCGGCCAGCGCCGCCGTTGCAGCGGCGCCCGCATCTGCCATCAGCCAGGCGAGCCCAGTACAGGCAGACACGGCACAGGTGGCCTCGGGATCAACAGGCGCGGCATGGGCCGCAGGCACGTCTCCCACACCTTCTCCCGGTGATACCGCGTCCACCGGACCCGCCAATCCCGGCACGGGTGAATCGGCCCAGAACGAGTCCACCCGCCTGAACTACTTCCCGTGGGTCATCGCGGGAGTAGCCGTCCTGGTCGTGATTGCCGTCCTGATCCTCCGGCGCCGCCGCAACACCACCATCGTGGGCTAGTAAAACTAGGCGCCCTCAAGTACCTGGCTTGTTGCCCAGGCCAGGTACTTGCCGGCGTTCGCCACGGCGTCTTCAGGGCTCGACGCGACGTCCAGCAGCTGCGCCGCGGCAACCACGCCATGCCCGGCGAGGTCCTCAAGGGTCACCAGGATCCTGCCGGCCACCACGATGACGGGGATCCCGCGTTCCCGGGCCGCGTCCGCGAGCGCAATGGGCGCCTTGCCGGTGAGCGACTGCGAATCCATGGATCCCTCACCGGTGATCACCAGGTCTGCCTGCTCCAGTTGCGCGGCGAGGCCGGTCAGCCCGGCCACCAGCGCGAAGCCGCCTTCCAGCGTGGCGTCGGTAAAGGCAAGGAACGACGCCGGGAAGCCGCCGGCGGCGCCGGCGCCGGGGACGTTCACGTCCCGGCCCGTTGCTTCCCGCAGCACGGACGCCCAGTTGCGCAGCCCGGCGTCGAGCATTTCCACAGCGTCCTGGTCCGCGCCCTTTTGGGGGCCGAAGACATGCGCGGCGCCCGAAGGTCCGTACAGGGGGTTACGGACGTCGACGGCGATGCGGAACGTTGTCGCGGTCAGCCGCGGATCCAACCCGGTCGTGTCCAGGGCCACCACGTCGGCCAGCGAACCACCGCCCAGGGGCACCACGTTCCCGGCGGAGTCCAGGGGCTTCAGGCCCAAAGCGCGCAGTGCGCCGCTGCCGCCGTCGGTCATGGCCGAACCGCCGAGGCCCAGGACAACCTCGGTGGCCCCCGCGTCCAGGGCGGCTGCGATGAGCTGGCCGCAGCCGTAGCTGTGGGCACGCAAGGCGTTGGCAGGAGTTGGTTCCATGTCGGCCAGGCCGGAAGCCTGCGCCGTTTCGATCACTGCCGTCACCTTGCCGTCGCCGGCCTTGTGGATTGCCCAGGCGGCGCCGAGCGGGGTGAGGATGGGACCAACCACGGCATTCAGCCGCTCTTCGTAGCCCGCGGCCACGGCCGCCTCAAGGGTGCCCTCGCCGCCGTCGGCAATGGGAAATTGGGTGGCGACGGCTTCCGGGTACACCCGCAAGGCGCCTTCCGCGATGGCGGCGGCAGCTTCGGCTGCGGTCAGGGACCCCTTGAACTTGTCCGGAGCGATAAGAATGCGCATGGGCTCCATCATGCCAGCAAGTCTTGGGAATGCGCTTGCCACATGCGTTGGGCGGGCTTCTGTGACCGCCCACATGGAGTCCCAGGCGGGCCCCGCCGGGGTTACGCCTCGCGCCAGTCGTTGCTGGTGATGTGCGATCCCGCCTGCGGACCCATCTGGAGCATGCCACCGTCGACCACCCAAGCCGCACCCGTCACGTAGCTTGAGGCCGGCGAGGCGAGGAAGGCAATGACGTCGGCGATCTCCCGCGCGTCCCCTGGCCGGCCCAGCGGCACCCCAGGCCGCTCCGTCGTCCTGGGATCCTGGTCCTCCTGCCCCGTCATCGGGGTGGCGATTTCGCCCGGCGCCACAGTGTTGGCGGTGATGCCGTATTGGCCCAGCTCCAAGGCGAGAGTCTTCATGAGGCCGCCCAGCCCGTGCTTCGACGCATCATAGGCGGACGAGCCCACGCGCGGCTGGAACTCATGGACGCTGGACACCGCCACCAGCCGGCCTCCCCTGCCGGCCTTGACCATGCGGCGTGCTGCCGCCTGCAGGCAGACAAACGCGCCGTTGAGGTTGGTGTCCAGGATCTGCATCCAGTCATCGATGCCCATGTCCAGGAACTTCGTGCTTGCACCGGTGCCGGCGTTATTCACGAAGACGTCCAGCCCGCCCAGTTCCTCGGCGAGTTCATCGATCACGCCCGGAGCGGCACCGAGTTCGGTAGTGTCCAGCTGCCGGACCACGGCTTTGCGCCCCAGGCCGCGGATCTCTTCGGCAGTCTCCTCGGCACCTGCCTTGTCAGAATGCCATGTCACGCCGACATCCATTCCGGCGCGGGCAAGGGCCACGGCGGTGGCCTTGCCGATCCCCGAGTCCGAGGCGGTCACGATGGCGGTGGTGGGCGTGAAGATGCTGGTGTCCGGCATGGCGGAGCCTTTCTTCGGGTCAGGAGTGTGGTTTCTGGTTCGGTCTGGTCAGGCGGGGCGGCGGAGGTCGTCCTCGTAGGACTCGTCGTGGGCGGCCGCGACCCTGCGGCCGGCTGCCTCGAAGTCCGGCTGCGCTTCCGGCACGGCCATCAACGGGACCGCGAAGGTCACCACGGGCCGGCCGTCGCCGTCGTCCGCTGACCTTATGGTCAGGCTCCTGGTGCCGGGCGGCACTGACGGGGTGAACACCTGCAGGTTGCGGGAACCCACGGTGGCCGATTCCTTCAGGGTGTATTCGGTCCCGAAGTGGTCCTCAACCGTGAGGCGGGGTTCGGCGGCATCGTCGGAGGGAAGGTGGATGTTGACCACCAGCCCGGATGCCCATACCTCCACGGACAGGATGGTGAACTCAGTTGCGGAGGTAACGTGCCGCCCATAGGTGGGGGGAAGGAGCATCCGGCGCAGTGCGCCGGATGGAATGAGGTTGCTCATGTTGGTTCCTGTAGGTCTTGCGCCCGTGGCCGGTGCGTGGCGCCGGAGGGTGATCCGGTGCCGGCCCGAACGCTGGGGCGCGGTGCGGCTTAGGCGTCTTCGCGGTTGGGATTTTCCAACCGGAAGAAATTGGATTGGGTGCCGTCGCTGCGCTGTTCCTGGTAGATGAAATTCAGTTTTCGGGAATCGAAGGTGTCGAACCATTCGTCCCAGCTGACGTGGCGGAGTTTGTCGTCCTTGCCGCCGAAGTCGATCCGCAGCACTCCAAGGTGGTCGCCGTGTTCCGTGCCCTCCACTGTGGCGGGCACGCCGTCGCGCTCCTCCGCCCACCGCCTGATGACTTCGTGGTGGGTGGTGGCGAGGCTGCGGCCTTCGCGTTCCGGCTCGTCGTCCGGTGAGGTGACTTCCTGCGAGTACGTCAGGGACTTGGAGGAGTCCGGGCCGTGGCGGATCTTCCCGCCCTCGGGGCCTGCGCCCAGGTCGTCCCCGCCCCTGCTGCCATCCGCTTCGCGGGTCTTGTTGCCTTTGTCCTGTGCCATGGCGCTCTTCCTTTCACCTCTGGCTAACTAGTAAGTCTACTTACTATGGAGCCTCCGGATCCGTCCCCTGTCAAGGGGATGGAAGACAACCTGTGGGCAGGGTGCGGGGATCTGCGCGAAGTTTGCGGAACGGCTGGAACGTCTGCCGGCCGTGGTTACCGGCGTGGGCGGACCACTGCGTAATACCCGGGAACCCGGTCCTGGCCCGGCACGCCGGTCACCGGATTGGTTTCGATGGCCACATGGCCATCTTCAAGGAGTTCCCAGGCCGACGCCGGGAACGCACGTTCGCGCTCTTCGGGCCCGAAGTGCCCCGGCATGGGAAGTCCGCGGATGGCCAGCTCCAATGGTGCAGGAATGCCGCGGGTGGTTGCGCCAAGGTGGGTGACGTACTCCACCGGGTTGCCCTGGAAGTTGGTTTCCGCCATGAAAACCGTGCCGCGGCGGCCCACCAGGGTCCGCAGGTTTCCGACCATCGCTGTCTGGTGGGCGGGATCGAGGACGTGCAGCACGCCGCGGATGAAGACATTGGCGCCGTCCGCGTCCAGGTTGAAGGACTCCGCCAGGTCCCCCGCAGCGCCCTCCGCCGTCATGTCCCGGGCGTCGAAGGCGGCATTTCCGATTCCTGCGGACTCCGCCCGTGCCCGGGCAACAGCATGCGGCGAGACATCCACGCCGATGACGCGGGGAAAGATTCCTGCGAGCGCACGGGTAAAGCTGCCGTGCCCGCAGCCGGTATCCACCACGGGAAGGGCGGGGTCCAGGTAGCGCAGGAGGCTGTCCTGGTAGCCCTGGAACTCGTGGTTGCTGCCCGAGTCCCACAGGACCTCGCCGCCGGGGCCGGTGGCGGTAATGCCGGCCCAATACCGGTCCCACGCCTTGTGCCGGTCCTTCGGGGCGCTCCGCGACAGCCTGACAAGCTTGGGGATCATCAGGTACTTCTGCCAGGCGGACCGTGGCGGCTTTGTTGGAGACACGGCTCAAATATATGGTCCCGGCCGCCGCAGCGGCGGACCTCCGGCAACATTACGGCGTGCCCCAGCCCTGGCGGCAGCGGCACAAAGTGGACGTAAGGGTCCGCACCCCGTGGACCCGCCGCGCCCGCATCCCCCTAGAATGTACTCAACTGGGAGGGAAGGGAGCACTGTGACGGCTGTCCCGAGTGACGTGCGCCTGCCCCGCACCGCCGTCGTCGCCGATCCCGACGCCGGCCGGCTGGCCCTTAATGCGCAGGCATTGCGCGACGCCGGGTACACCGTCCTCGAAGCCCCCGACGCCCAGAGCCTGGCCTCGGTGCTGGACGCCGCTGAACCGTCCGTCGTCGTCGTCGACGCCTTCCTGTCCGGTGTCCTGTCCACTGCCACGTCCACGGCACCAGTCCTGGTAATGGTGGACCTGGACAACCCCGCTGAGATCGAAGCCGCCAATCCTCCCGGCATCCACGACTGCATCACCAAGCCGCCTGCACCGCAGGAGCTGGTGCACCGCGCATCCGTCCTCATCGACCAGGTATCCCGGCGCCGTGCCTCCCGGCAGGAAGCCGAAGGGCTTCGGGAGCAGCTGCGCGGTGTTTCGGCCGCAGTGCGCGCCACCAACGATCCGCAGGAGATTGCGAACCACGTTGTCGCGGGATTCGGCCGCACCTTCAAGGCCGACCACGTTGTTTTGGCAACCTTCGAGGACCACCGGGTTCCCCACATCACGGCCAGTTGGCACAGGCGGGGCCTGATGGGGCTGCCCGCCGAGGCCTTTCCGCACGAGGATGAGGCCCGGGCTAGGGCAGACGCCCTCTGGGCAGGGACGGAGACGCTCTCCGCCGACGGAAACGAACAAGTCGCCCGCAGCGAGGCGAAGCCGGGTCCCGGCCCCGACATCGCGGGAGCCGCCTCAACACTGGCGGTCCCTATCGGCGAGGGAAATTCCTCCCTGGGCATCATCTGGATCGCCATGATGGACCGGCCCCGGACCTGGTCCAGCGCTGAACTGGGGCTGATCCAGCACGTGGCCGGCAACGTCGCCTACGGCCTCATCCAGAGCCACCTGATCAACAGCCAGCAGCAGGTGGTGAAGCAGCTGCGGGAGCTCGACAAGGCCAAGACGGACTTCCTGGCGACGGTGAACCACGAGCTGCGGACCCCGCTGACCTCGATCATGGCGTACCTGGACATGATCCAGGAAAGTACTGATCATCCGGTGTCCAGGGAAGTCCACCAGATGCTGGACATCGTGGTCCGCAACACCGAACGCCTCCGAACGCTCATCGAGGACATGCTCAGCGTCTCCCGCGGCGGGCTGGACAACATGGCCATGCAGCTGGCACCGGTGCGGCTGGGGCAGACCCTGGACCTGGTGGCCGCTGCGCTCCGCCCCTTGGCCACACTGCAGAACGTCACCATCGACGTGGACCCGGTTCCGGAGGACCCGGAGATCCTCGCTGATGAAGTACAGCTCCAGCAGGTCTTCACCAATCTCGTGTCCAACGCCATCAAGTTCACGCCCAGCGGCGGACGGATCGAGGTGGGCAGCGAATCCCACGCCGCCGCGGACGGCTCCAAGTGGGCCACCGTGCGCATCGCCGATACCGGGATCGGCATTTCGAGTGATGAAATCAACCACGTCTTCACCCGGTTCTACCGGGCCTCCAACGCCATGAACGGCGCAATCCCGGGGACAGGCCTGGGCCTTGCCATCTCCAAGGACATCGTGGACCGCCACGGCGGCCGGATCGACGTCGCCTCCACCCTGGGCGCCGGGACCACCGTCACCGTCAGCCTTCCCCTCGGCGCAGACAACGTCCAGGCCAACTAGGCGCCGGAGGAGGACCTGCCATGTTTGCCGACGACGACCCCCGGCTTTCCCAATTGCTGGAAGGCATTGTCCGGTTGGCTTCCGGGGACCTCAGCTCGCGGATTGAGGTCTCACCTGCCCGGGATGAACTGGACGCGATCATCATGGGCACCAACCTCCTGGCCGAGGACCTGCAGGTCATTTACGAGGAGCTTGAGCAGCGGGTCCAGGTCCGGACCCAGTTGCTGCACGAGGCACACCTCGAGATGCAGAAGATGGCCATGCAGGACCCGCTCACCGGGCTGGCCAACCGCTCGGCCCTGATCGAGGCGCTTCGCAGCTCCCTGCAGGCCCGCGATGATGCTGACGGCGAGCCGGCGGAGGAAGGCCCGGCCATATTGCTGTTGGACCTGGATGCGTTCAAGGCCATCAATGACAGCCTGGGGCACACCGCTGGCGACCAGGTCCTGGTGACCGTAGGTGAACGGCTCCGGACCGCTGTCCGCACGTCCGACGTCGTGGCCCGGCTGGGCGGTGACGAATTCGCGATCGTCATGCCGTCGGCGTCGGCGGACCAGGCGGCCATCGTGGCCCGCCGAATCCTGGCGGACCTCAGCGAGCCCGTTGAGCTGCCCGGCCGCAGTGTGCGCTGCGGTGCCAGCATCGGACTCAGCGTGGGCAGCGAAGGCCAAAGCCCGGAGGACATGCTGATGGAGGCCGACGTCGCCATGTATGCCTCCAAGGCCGAGGGGCAGAACAAGCTGCACCGTTTCGAGCCGGCAATGCTGCTGGTGCGGCGGCTCCGCAGCCAGCTGGTGGATGACCTGCGTGCAGCCATCAAGGACGACGCGCTGACGCTCTACTACCAGCCGGTGGTGGAGCTCGCCACGGGACGGATCGAAGGCGTGGAGGCACTGGTCCGCTGGAACCACCCCACCCGCGGCTTCATCATGCCTGACGAGTTCATTCCCCTTGCCGAGGAGGCAGGACTGATCTCGGAACTGGGCCTGTGGGTGCTCAGGACGGCGGTAAGGCAGTTGCGGGCCTGGAGTGACGCATCCCTGCTGGACACCACGTTTTCCGTTCGGATCAACATCTCCGCCACCGACCTGCAGAGCCTGCAGTTCATCGAGGACGTGCGGAAGGTGCTCATGGAGACCGGGGTCAGGCCCGAGCAGGTGGTCCTGGAATTGACGGAAGTGGCCATCGTCAAAGGCAATGAGCTGGACCGGTATTCGCTGGGCGGGCTCCGGGGATTGGGCGTCGGCATCGAAATTGATGATTTTGGTACCGGCTATTCCTCCATCAGCTACCTCCGCCGCCTTCCGGTGGACCGGGTCAAGGTGGACAAATCACTGATTGCCGGGCTGGAGACCGACCCCAGCCAGCCTGCCCTGGTGGCTGCGGTGCTGCAGCTGGTGCGGGCGTGCGGGCTGGAAGCCGTGTGGGAAGGCGTGGAAACGGCAGAGCAGGCGGAGATCCTGCGCGGTCTGGGCTGCCGCAGCGCCCAAGGCTACTACTTTTGCCGCCCTGTTCCCCCGGACCGGATTCCCCAACTGCTGGCTGACCAGCAGGAAAGCGCTAACCAGTAACGGAAAACTACTGCGCTTTTGTGGCCGCCGTTATACGATCAGCGTGCGGTGTCACGTTTTTCGCCGCCGCGGAATTCAGGTCTGGCAACACCGTACTTTTATAAGGCGTTTGGAAAATTTGAACATTAATGGGCCATGGGGTCATTACTTCGTCAACTGGGGGCGTCGCTAATGTCGGTTCGGGTACAGGCATGGGGAATTATCGCCGGCGTGCTGGCGGATACGGATCCTGCGGGAGCCGCCGTCCGGCAACGGCTGAGCAACAGCCTCGATGAGAATCCCGGCGTGCCCGAACGCGCTTTGCTGGAGTATCTCCTCGAGACCCGGCGCAGCGACGCCAACACTGTGGAAACACTGGAAACTGCTCGGGAAATGCGCCTCACGCCGCCCACGCTGCCGCCGCACTTCGCCGAGCAGCTCGACGCCATCCGCAGCATCTCGAGGATCAGCGCCCTGCTTGAAAACCAGATGCTGATGACCGCCTTCCAGCCCATCTACGGCTTGGAAGGAAAAACCGTGGTGGGCGCGGAAGCCCTCTCCCGCTTCGTCAGCGACGACGGCGCTGCCGCGGAGTTGTGGTTCGCCGAGGCAGCGGCCGTCGGCCTCGGCGCAAACCTTGAATTCTCAGCTTTGGGTTCCGCGGCAGCCGCGGCCCGCGACCTGCCGGAAAACATTTATGTGTCCCTCAACATTTCGCCGACGTCCTGCATGGACCCGCGCCTGCCGGAATTGTTCGACCACATTGAACTCCCCATCCACCGCGTGGTGCTCGAAATGACCGAGGACATTCCCGAAGAGGAATATCTGCAGTTCATTTCCGCGATCAATCCGCTCCGGGAGCAAGGCCTGCGGATCGCCGTCGATGATGCCCACACCGGTGCCGGCGCGCTTAGCCGCATGATTCACCTGCGGCCCGATTTCCTCAAGGTGGGCCGCAACGTGATCGGCGACGTCGACAAGGACGGCCTCCAGCGGGCCCTGGCTGCGTGCCTGGTGGACTTCACCGACCAGATCGGCACCACCCTGGTGGCCGAGGGCATCGAAACGGTGGGCGAACTCACGGTCCTCACCGAACTTGGGATCAGCGCCGGCCAGGGGTACCTGCTGGGGCGCCCGTCGGTCCGGCCGCAGGACTGGGCCAACTGGAACACGCGCCTGGACGTGGACGGCCTGGAGCGTCATTTAGCCGGACCTGCGGGCCCGGCAGAGTCCCACGGCCGCCACGGCAAAAAGCCTTCCTGACGCGGGTCAGCGCGGCCCGCTAAAGTGTTCGCCGCCGCGCTGACCAGCTGCTCGCTATTCGGAGTGGCCCTGGTCCCGGCTCATCTGGTCCTCGGCCGGCGGCGTCTCTCCCGGCGGCACTCCCCCGCCCGGTTCAAGGCCGGTGACATTGCCCTCCGCCGGGTCCGGATTCGGCGAGCCGGCCGACTCGCGGCTGCGCTGCTCCGACAGGTGGGACTGGGCGGCGCCAACCTCTTCCTTCCCCGGCCGGTCAGGGTTCGCGGGGTCATTTTCCGGATGGTAAGTGCTCATGCTGCTCTTCCTTCCTTTCCGGCTGCGGTCTGATTCCCCAGCACTGGACTAATTGTAAGCATGCTGATAATTCTGGAGGAGTAGGGCCGGTATGCCGCTGGGGCGCCGGCATGCGATGTCGGAAGGAGCAGTCACATGGGAATCGGCGACAGCATCGGCAAGGCAGCAGAAAACGCCATGGAGGACCTGGCCGGGACATCCAAGCCAACGGAAAAAATGGATGTGCCCGACCCCACGGACCCCAATGACGACGTGGAAGTCCACTCGTCCCTGAGCGAAGGTTCAAACGCCATGGAGGCGGAGAAGCAGAAGGCGCCCGGCCTTAAGACGGGGGCAGCCCCGGGGCCGGTGTCCGAGAACCCGTTCGGCGGGGATGTGGACGAAACCAGCAACGCAGACGGTGGCGGGCAGACCGGCCGTGCTCCGGACGACGCCGCGCTGGCCGGAGACGCCACAGCGCCCGCGGGCGGGGCAGGGACAGCTCCCGGACCGGCAGGACTTCCTGACAGCAATCCTGATGAGCTGCGGGCAGACCCCACTGAGGGAGACCAGGACCCGTCAACCAGCACGGGCCGCGGCTAGGAGGCCGCGCCAGGCGAGTGGCCCTCTGGCCACTCGCCGCGCTCCATCAGCACGCCACGGAGCAGGTCCGCCCGGTCCGTGACGATGCCGTCCACGCCCAACTGGAGGAGCCGGTGCATCTCGTCGGCGTCGTTGATGGTCCAGACGTGCACGGCCAGGTCCAGGGCGTGGGCCCGGCGGATGAAGCCGGCGCTGACAACAGGCACCCGTCCATAGCGGACGGGGACCTGCAGCGCGTGCACGTCCCGGAGCACCCGGCGCATGAGCCGGCGGAACAACGGGCGCGGAAGCACCGGGCCCAGCAGGGTGAAGAGGGCACTGGAGGCCACGCCGGCCGATGAGGCGACCGGCCGGCTGAGCAGCTTCAGCACCGCCCGCCGTCGGCGGTCCGAAAAACTGGTGACCAACACCCGCTGGTGCGCCTGGTGCCGCTCGATGGCCGCGGCAGTGCTCTGGACTGAATTCCAGTCTTTAACGTCCAGGTTCAGCCTGGCGTGGGGCAGCTGGGTCACCAGCTCATCGAACGTGGGGATGGGCTCGCGGCCGTTGATCCGCGCCTTCGCGACGTCCGCGGCCGGCAGCTCCGCAACGCGCCCCCTGCCATCGGTCACCCGATCAAGGGTTTCATCGTGGAAGAGCAGCAGGACGCCGTCGGCCGTGGTGTGCACGTCCGTTTCGAGGTACCGGAAGCCGAGTTCGACGCCGGAGCGGAACGCGGCCATGGAGTTCTCCAGACCCTCGGCCGAGAATCCGCGGTGGGCCATGGCGATGGGAAGCTGCCGCCCGGCGTCGTCCTTGTGCTCGAAAAAGGGCAGGGTCACACTGCGAGCGTACCCCGGACGTGCCTGTCAGTCCCGGCAGCCGGTCTCCCGCACGGAACAATGTCCACCCCATCCCCGCAGTGCAGCAGGGTCCGGCCGCGGCCGCCGTCCAGGTGCACCCAGACGGCCGCGTGGTCCGCGGTGATCGTGTCCACTACGCCGCCCGCCTCAAAGCCGGGTGAGAAGAGGACCCGGACGCGGTCGCCCTGGCGCAGCTGCTTCCAGTGTGGAGCGGGCGTTGCTTTGCGCAGCGGCCCATCTGCCATGTGCTGCTTGACGTTTCTTGCCATGGTTGCCCCCCTGTGAGCCGGCCTGCGAAGTGCCTGCCTTCCACGCTTTACGCTACGGCGGGAAAGTAAACGCCAGGTGAGCGCAGGCTGTGAATACGGGGGTAGCGGGAATCAGGAAGACTGGACGCCCAGGGAGGCGAGCCTTGCCTCCAGAACCTGGGCCACGCCGTCGTCGTCAAAATGCGGCGCCTGCTGCCCCGCCGCCCGGATGGCCTCCGGATGGCCGCTGGCCATGGCATAGCCATGGCCCGCCCACCGCAGCATCTCGATGTCGTTGGGCATGTCACCGAAGGCCACCACGTCCGCGGCGTCAATGCCCAGGGCCGAGGCGTACTCAGCCAGGGTGACGGCCTTGTTGACCCCTGGCAGGGAGAGTTCCAGCATGGGGACACCGGGCGAGGAGTGCGTGGTGGCGGCCAGATGTTCGACGGCGGGCGCCACCTCGGCCAGGAAGTCGTCGGGCGTGCCGTCGCGGACGATGGCAAGGAATTTGACCACTGAATCGTCGCGCGTGAGCGTGTCCTTCAGCGGCGCCGGGGTGAATTCGGCCAGCAGTTCGCTGGATTCGTTTTCGATGAAGCCCGGTTCGAGGTGGAATCCGGTGAGCGTTTCAGCGGCGAACAAGGCGGCGGGGCGGAGCCCCTTGATGATGCGGCGGGCTTCCAGGACGGTATCGATGGCCAGCGTGCGGGCGGAGACCAGCCGGTCCGCCTCCAGGTCCCAGACCACGGCGCCGTTGGAGCAGATCACGCGCCCCGTGTGGCCCAACTGCTCCTCCAGGGGGTGCAGCCAGCGCGGCGGGCGCCCCGTGACGAAGACAAGCTCGACGCCGGCATTGCGGCAGGCGTGGAAGGCGCGGATAGTACGGGGGCTGATTTTTCCGTCGTGCCCAAGAATCGTTCCGTCGATATCGCTTGCTACCAGCCGCATCCTGCCAGTCTACGTGGGCTGCCGGCCGCCGTCGCACTCCCTTGCGAAGCGCCCCGGCCTTTGGGTGGGTGCCGGTTGTCAGCGCCCGGGGCTACACTGAAGTTATCGAACATATATTCGAATAAGGGTGTGTTGTGGGCGTTATTATCGGTCCCCGCGTGATAGATGCGGGCGCCTCGTTATTCTCGGTGCTGATCTCCCCCGTGGCGGTGGCGGCAGGGTTTCCGTCGCCGGCCCAGGACTACTTCGACGGCCGAATCGACCTGAACGCGCACCTCATCAAGGACATCACCAGCACCTTCGTGGTCCGGGTCACCGGGGACTCCATGGAGGGCGCCGGCATCAGCGACGGCGATGAACTGATCGTCAACCGGGCGCTGGAGCCCAAGGACGGGTGTGTGGTCATCGCGGTGCTGGACGGGGAACTGACGGTAAAACGCCTCCGCATCACCCGCACCGGCGTGGTGCTGCAGGCGGAGAACCCGAAGTACCCGGACATCCACGTCCCCGCGCTGTCCGAACTGACCATCTGGGGTGTTGCCACCCGGTGCCTGCACCATGTCTGAGGTACGCCGGCCCGAGGAGCACCATGCCTAAGCCCGCGCTCATGCGGCGGATGCCCCAGATTGCCCACGTCGACGTCAACTGCTTCTACGCCTCCGCCGAGCGCGCGTTCGATCCCTCGCTGGAGGGGCGCCCGCTGGTGGTGCTGTCCAACAATGACGGCTGCGCGGTGACCCGCTCCCCCGAGGCCAAGGCGCTAGGCATCACCACCGGGGAGCCCTGGTTCAAGCTCGCGCCGCGGGCCAAAGAGTGGGGCCTGGTGGCGAAGTCCAGCAACTATGAGCTCTATGGAGACATCAGCTCGCGGGTGATGGAACTGCTGGGCCGGTACTCGGCCTGGCTTGAGGTGTACAGCATCGACGAAGCGTTCCTGGGGGTGAAGGGCGGAGCGGACGAACTGCTGGCCCTGGGCCGCAGGATGAAGGAGGCAGTCCGGCGGCATGTGGGGGTGCCGGTCTGCGTAGGCATTGCACCCACCAAAACCCTGGCGAAGCTGTGCAACAAGTGGGCCAAGAACAACGCCGTCTTCGGTGGGGTCTGCCTTTGGGAGTCGGTCCCCGCCGATGTCCGCGAGGCACTGATGGCCCGGTTGCCGGTGGATGAGGTCTGGGGCATCGCCGGCCGGCTGATGAAGCGGCTCAACGTCTTAGGGATCTTCACCGTGCTGGACCTGGTCCGGGCGGATCCGGTGGCCATCAGGGACAAGTTCTCGGTGGTGCTCATGCGGACGGTCCTCGAACTGCGCGGCACGCCCTGCATACCCATGGAGGAAGAGCGCATCGGCCGCGACCAGCTGATCTTTTCCCGGTCCTTCGCCACACCGGTGACCACCGCGACCGGCCTGCGGGAGGTACTCAGCATCTATGGGCAGCAGGCGAGCGCCAGGCTCTCCAAGCACGGACTGCAGGCGAAAGTCCTGACGGCGTTCGTTGCCACGTCCCCCTTCAGGGACCACGAACAGCACCATCCTTCTGTCTGCGTCTCATTGCCCATGCCCACGGCGGATCCGCTCCTGCTCACCAAAGCGGCCCATGCGCTGCTGCCCAGCATCAGGGACGGGCTGAAATACGCCAAGGCGGGCCTGATGCTCACCGACCTGCGGCCCACCGGGAACCAGCCCCCATTGGAGATCTTCGAGAACCGGCACGAGGAACGAGACATCGGTCCACTGCTTGAGGACGTGAGCCGCCGGTTTGGGCGCGGGTCCATTGGTTTGGGGCATGCGGGCATTAGGTCGGGCCTGGACTGGACCATGAAGCGGGAGATGCGTTCGCCCCGCTACACCACGCACTGGGACGAGTTGCCCTTGGTAAAGGCCGCATGAATCGCTTCGCGTCGCGTCCCGCCGCAAGCACCACAGCCAGCGGCGGGACGCCCGTCTCTAGACCCGGGACCTGCCCTGGATGAAGTGGAAGATGAGGACCACCACGGCAACGATCAAAAGGATGTGAATAAGCCCACCCCCGATGTTCGTCAGCAGCCCGAGAAGCCAGAGAACGGCGATGACAATAGCGATCCAAAGCAACATGATGTCTCCTTGTTCAGTTTCCTAAAGTCCCCATGACCTGCACGTACCCACAAGTACGTGGGGCAAATCAAGGCCGACAGCTGCCGATGAAAAAGACGGTCCGCGACGATTTTTGACGCCCCGCTACGCCGCGTTGAGCCTTCGAGTCGCCCCATGAACCAGTGCGACACGAATGATTGTGGGGCTGCTGGGCCCTCCGTAATCTCGTCTCAGCATCCGCCCCAGCAAAGGAATTTCGCCATGGCAAACCCACACGAGACGAGTCCGCAAAACCAGCCGGCCTCCACCCGCATCGTCGCCGGCGGCTCCGCCAAACCTAAACGGCCGCTCGGCCTGAAGATCGGCGTCGCCGCAGCCGCCCTGGCCCTCATCGGCGGTGGTGCCGCCGTCGCCTCCGCCATCAACAGCGGTGCGCCCGCACCGGCAGCCGACGTGGCCCCGGCTGGCAACCCCGCCGCCGAGCTGAAGCTTGGCTACTTCGGCAACGTCACCCACGCCCCGGCCCTGGTAGGGGTCAGCAAGGGTTTCATCGCCGGTGAACTCGGCAGCACCAAGCTCAGCACCCAGGTGTTCAACGCCGGCCCCGCGGCCATCGAAGCACTGAACGCGGGCGCCATCGATGCCACCTACATCGGCCCGAACCCGGCCATCAACTCGTTCGTCAAGAGTGGTGGCGAGTCGATCAACATCATCGCCGGAGCTGCGGCCGGCGGCGCCCAGCTGGTGGTCAAGCCGGAGATCAAATCCGCGGCCGACCTCAAGGGCAAGACCCTTGCCTCCCCGCAGCTCGGCGGCACCCAGGACGTGGCCCTCCGCGCCTGGCTGGCATCCCAGGGCTACAAGACCAACGTGGACGGCAGCGGCGACGTGGCCATCAACCCCACGGAAAACGCGCAGACCCTCAAGTTGTTCCAGGACGGAAAGCTCGACGGCGCGTGGTTGCCTGAGCCGTGGGCCTCACGGTTGGTGCTGACGGCCGGAGCGAAGGTGCTGGTGGATGAAAAGGACCTGTGGGACGGCTCGCTGTCCGGCAAGCCGGGAGAGTTTCCCACCACCATCCTGATCGTGAATCAGAAGTTTGCCGCGGACCACCCGGACACGGTCACAGCCCTGCTGAAGGGCCACGTGAAGTCGGTTGAGTGGCTGAACGCCGCCCCCGCCGGTGAAAAGGCCACAGCCATCAATGCCGCACTCAAAGAAGCGGCCGGCGCCGAACTGAAGGCCGACGTCATTGACCGGTCCCTCAAGAACATTGTCTTCACGGTGGACCCGCTGGCCGGAACCTACCAAAAGCTCCTGGCCGATGGCGTGACTGCCGGCACCACAAAGCAGGCGGACATCAACGGCATCTTTGACCTGCGGGCGCTCAACAGCGCTTCGAGCGAGAAGACCTCGGCGGCGGGACTCGGCAAGGAGTAGGCGCCCCCATCGATTGCTCCGTAAATGTCCTTTTGAACCCTCAGAACGGCATTTACGGAGCAATCGATTCCTGCGGAAATCCTGCGCTTTTGCAGTGCCAAGGCTGGGCAGCCCGCGGCTACGCTAATGAGGTTGCCCAGCGGCGGGCGGCAGGGCTTAGGGGGATGCCGGTGACCGGTTTGGGGAAGAGCAGCAATGCGCGGCCAGAAAATTCGGGTGAATTCGCACCCCCGGCTGTCCGGCGTTCCCCCAGCGGACGGATCCCCCAGTGGGCCATCGATGAGGCGTTCGGAAAGGCCGGGACGGCTGCACCGTGGCGGAGTGCTGAGCCCACACCAACGCAACGGAAGAAGACACACCGGTGGTACAGGAAGCCGCGTCCGACCGGGCGGTCGGTACGGTTCAGAACCACAGTCGGGATCGCCGTCGTTGTGTGCCTGTACTTCACACCGACGCTCTTCGACCGCGTGGTTCTTCCCCTTGCGGCTCCCTATCTCCCCGGAGCGAAAGTCCCACCGCCGGGGTATGAGGAGGCTCCCGCACCCCTGGGCACCCCGCCGGCAGGCACAGGCTCCACCGCCTTTGTACTGCAGGAGTCACCCAAAGCAGGCCAGCAGCTGGTCGCCTATGATCCATGCCGCCCAGTCCATTACGTTGTCCGGCCGGACAACGCGCTGGCAGGGGGAGACACCCTGATCCGGGAAGCAGTAGCAGCAGCTTCCCAGGCATCCGGGCTGCAGTTTGTATATGACGGAACCACTGCAGAGGCTCCAACCGATGATCGGCAGGCATTCCAGCCTGACCGCTATGGGAAACGGTGGGCGCCGGTGTTGATCGCCTGGTCGACGCCTGCGGAAACTCCCGCTCTTGCGGGAGACGTTGCCGGACTCGGCGGAAGCGGCTATGCACAGGCCGCAGGGCAGCCACTGCTGCCGCTGGTCCTCGCCGCGGGCCAGGTGCGCCTTGACGCACCTGATCTTGCCGATATCGTTGGCAGCCGGCCGCACGGTGCGGCAGACGTGCGCGCGATCATCATGCACGAGCTGGGACACGTCCTGGGCCTCGACCATGTCAAGGATCCGACGCAACTCATGTACGCCGAAAACATGGGCGTTACAGACTTCGCGGCAGGTGACCGCGCCGGGCTCGCCCTGCTGGGGACCGGCCCCTGCGTGCCACAGCTTTAGCGCCGGGACGAACCAGCCGCACCTGGAGAACTGAAGCCGCCTTTCGAACACCAAGAGGACCTCGGCGAGGACCAGGCCCGCCCACCACCATCGAATGCTCCGTAGATGTCCTTTTGAGCCCTCATGACGACATTTACGGAGCAATCGATTCATTCCAGGGAGTTATCTTCAGCCCCGTGAAGCTCGGCCCGCGTGGGCGGGTTGGCACCGGGACGGGAGACGGTGACGGCCGCCGCACGGGCTGCGTGCTCCAGGAGTTCAGCCAGCCCCTCCGCCGGCAGTTCCCGCAGCTCCTGCCGGTTCTGCGCGCCGTCCAGCTCCCTGTCCACCAGGCCGGACAACAGCGCCGCCATGAAGGAGTCCCCGGCCCCCACAGTGTCCGCCACGTCCACCTTTGGCGCGGGCACGGATGCCTCGCCGGCCCGGCATACACCCCAAGGTCCGTCCGCGCCGCGGGTGACCACCACCATCGCCGGGCCTTCCTCGCCGCCCAACTCCAGCCACTTGCGGGCCGAATCAAGCACGTCCTGCCCGGGGTACAGCCAGGCCAGGTCCTCATCGGAGGCCTTGACCACGTCGGCGAGCGCCACGAACTTTTCCGCCTGCCGCCGGGCAAAGTCCACATCCGCGATGATGCTGGGCCGGCAGTTGGGATCGAAGCTGATGGTCGCGGAGGGGTGGGCGTATTCGACGGCGGCCAGCACCTCGGTGGCACCAGGCGCCAGCATCGTGGCGATGGAGCCGGTGTGCAGCAGCGTGGTGCCCTGCAGCATGAAGCCGAGCCGGTCTGCGATGCCCGGCAGCTCCCAGGTGAGGTCGAATGTGTAGGTGGCGGCGCCGTCGTCGTCAATCAACGCCGTGGCCACGCTGGTGGGCAACCCGTCCGGAGGCAGCGGCAGCATCACCGAACTGGCGCGCAGGTGGGCCGCCACCGAATCGCCGTAGGCGTCCCGGCCGTAGCGGCCGATGAACTGAACCGGATGGTCCAGCCGGGCCAGGCCCACCGCAACGTTGAGCGGGCTGCCGCCCACGTGGGCCTCGATTCCTGAGGCGCGCTGGACAACGTCAACAAGGCCTTCGCCGATAACTGTGAGCATGGTCATACTCTGCCAGAAACAGGGCGCCGCCAGCAGTTCGTGTCAGCGGAGCAGCCGCCCCACGAGCTCCCGGCACGTGAGATATGCCTCCGCCGTAACGTCGATCAGGGCGAAGTGGTCCCCCGGCACCATGACCAGCTGTGCCGGCACGGGTCCGGCCTCGCTGGCGTCAACAAAGGTCGTGGACATGCTGAGGGGGACGTCGTCGTCGTTTATGCCGTGCACGGCATAAACAGGAATGTCCAGCGGCAGCGCGGTCATAGGGTCGGCCATGCGATGGCGCCCGGGAAATTCCGACGACGGCCCGCCCAGCAGGTTTGCCACCGCACCATCGCTAAGGTTGAGCCGCTCGGCCTCGCCCAGGTTGAGGACCCCCGACTGGCTCACCACTCCGGTGAGGCGGACGCCGTCGTTACTGTTGTTCACCTGGCCGCCTTCCCCCGGCACAAGCCCCTCCAGCTTGTGTCTGCCTGCCGCCCACACCGCCAAATGGCCGCCGGCGGAATGCCCCAGCGCAACCACTTTGCCTAGGTCCAGCGCATGCTGTTCCCCCAGGTCGGCCAGCTTGTCGATACCGGCCAGGATGTCCTCGAAAGTGGCCGGCCAGCCCCCGCCGTTGCCCGCGCGCCGGTACTCGAGGTTCCAGGCCGCCATACCGTGCTCCGCCAGGTCCTGCGCCAGCGGCTCACCCAGTTCGGCCCCGTAGGTGGAGCGCCAGTACCCGCCGTGGATCACCACCACCACGCCCTGGTGCCTGGCGCCGACCGGAACGTCGGGGAGGAAAAGCTCACCCCACTGGCTGGGGTCTTGGCCGTAGTCGTAGCGGTGGCGTTGTGTCACAGTGGCCCACTTTAGCTGCCCGAATCGCCGGGAGTACCGCATATTTCCGGGGCTCGACCCGCCAAAACCGGGCTGTAATCCTGCGGTGCCGAGCGCCGTCGTCCTCCCCCCGTTTAGCCGGGCGCGTTTCTGGGCACGGTTCCTGGCATGGATGAACCTGTTGTGACCACCCAGGGGTCAACGGTGGAAGAGTGGACCCGCGCGCTGGCAGAATCTACGGGCTCCCCAGGCGGCGGGGCCGGAACAGGGCTGATGCTCGCCGTCGCCGCCTCGCTCACGTCCATGGTGGCCGGCTACAGCGGGGACGACGGCGGGGAGCCGGCAGGGATACGGACGCGGGCACGGGCACTGCGGGAGGAAGCCCTGCGCCTGGCGGATGACGACGCGTCCGCTTCCCAGGCGTTCGGGGCCGCCTTCCGGCTGGAGCCGGGACCGGAGCGGGACGAAGCGATCCGCCGCGCCTCCGTGAACGCCGCCGCCTCCTCTGCCGTGCTCGGCGAGCGGGCCATTGCCGCCATTGACGACCTCGCCTGGCTGGCAACCAACGGCAACCGGTCGCTGGTGGCTGATGTCGTCGTCGCGTTTGGTGCCCTTCGGGCCGCCGTGGCCGGGGCGCGCACCAACGTCAGCTTTGACCTCGGGTCCCTGCGGTCCGCCGGCGCCACCCTGGACCAGGTCCGGGAGCAGCATCCGGAGCTGTGGGCCGCCGTCGAGAAGCTCAACGGCGCCATGGACCGCATCGACGAACTGACGGCCGATATCGACCACCGCGCCGCCCCCACCGACGCCGCCTGACCTGCCCAAACTCCTTGAGAGCTTCCTATGGGTTGCGCCGGTCAGTGGTTGGACTCTGCCCCTGACCTGTGCTTATGGTGGGCAGCATTGTTTGCCGGTGAGCCTGGGGGAGGCGTACTTCGTGAAGTCAAGACTGGATGCCTGGGCGTTTCTCCGCCCCCTGCTGCTTGCCCTGGCGGCAGCCGCATCGTGGATCGTTTTGTCGGCCGCCGGCGCATCCGCTGACTCTTCCGCTTCCAGTTACCCGCTCCACGGCGCTGGCCCGGCTACCTTGATCCCGGCGCCCACCACCGTCACCCATCCGGCCAAGGACGTCGTGGAACCAGTAGAAGCAGTGCTGGACGGCAACCTTGCATCAGCGCCCGCTTCCTCCACCCCACCGCCCGTCACAACGCCACCCCTCCACGCGACAGTGGAGGAAGCCACCGGCCTGGTTGGTCAGGTTGTGGAGACCGTTCCGGCGGTCGACCGGATGGTGCCGGACGGCACGGTGGCGGCCGTGGTGGATCCCGCCACGGGCACCGTGGACGGCCTCGTCGGGGCGGTGGGGACTCTTGTTCCCCTGGCCGGCGCAGCCCTTGAACCCCTTGACCCCGTCCTTGAACCGGCAATCAGCACCGTGCCGCTGCCAGTGGCGGCGCCGGAAGGTGCACCCGACGGCATTCCACCCGCGGTTACCGAGGCGCCTCAGGTGAGTGGGGAGACGGCGGCCCACCCGGCCGAAACGGCAGCGGAGCCTGAGGGCGCTGTGCCCGTTTCCGCCCCTGCGACCAGCTTCGACACCCTGCACCGTAACGGCGCGGCCTGCGATGCCCAGATGATGCCGGCATCCGCACCTGCGGTGTTGCCCGCGGCAGGACCTGGCAAAGCACCGGTCGATGCACCGCAAGAACCGGCCGGCCCAGCGGTCACTGCCGGCGGAAGCAGCCCGTCCGGCGGCCACGGCTCAGCCATGCCGGGGTGGCTCGGCGCCTATCATTTCCAGATCCCTCCGGCCGGCTGGGCTGCCGCCCAGGCCAGGTTGTTAGCTGTCCCCGCACCGGTGTCCTTCGACCCCGGTTCATCTCCTGACTAGTTGAGGCCCTTCCGCTTTACTCCGCGGAAACAAGCCCATTCCGGGCCCTGCAGTAGGCCCCTTCCATCTTTCAGGAGAACTTCATGATGCACCGTAATATCCGTGGCTGCCTGCTCGGCGCCCTGATCGCCCTCAGCCTGCTGGGCTCTGGTGGCGTTGCCGCCAACGCGGCGGACACAACCTCCGGGACCCACCGCCTGCTGTCCGGCACTCACGCGGTAGCCCCGTTCAACACCTCCACTAGCCTCGGGGCCACTCCCCTGGCGGATACCCTGCTGCCTGTAACGAAGGCCGCCGTGGCCACTCCCGAGCTTGCCGGCTTGGGCACGGAACTCCCTGCAGCCCAGCCCTCGGCCGTCACCGCAGGCGCCAACAGCGGCCTGCTGGTGGTGGGAGTTTTACTCCTGGCCTTCGGAGGACTGCTTGCGCTGATCCTTGGCAGGAAGCGCAGCTGATTCCCCTCAGCCGGCGTCAGTAGTATTCACAAACCACCGAACCGGCCGTGATGAAATTGAGCGGACGGAACGGACGGAGTTGGCGTGGTGTTTGACGCATTGGAGCGGCAGATTGTTGCCGCCCTTCAGCTGGACCCGAGGTGCCCCTGGCGCAAGGTGGCGGCGGTACTGGGTGAGGCCGAACGGACCGTGGCACGGCGCGGATCCCAGTTGCTGGAATCCGGTGCCGTTGCCGTGGTGGGGATCAGGCCACAGCCAGCGGCCGTGCTGATCGAAATGCGCTGCATGCCGGGGACAACCCGCGCCGCGGCCCAGGCCCTTGCGCAGCGGAGCGACACCACGTTCGTCTACACCACCACCGGATCCGGCGACTGCGTGGCCGAGCTCCTTATGGAAACAGGACGTATGGCTAACGTCCTGTCGGACGAACTCCCGTCAACCATTGGCCTCCGGGACTCCACCAGCTACCCGGTTCTCCGCTACTTTCGGACAATCCGCGGCTGGCGCCCGGAAATTCTCAGCCCGGCAAGCGTCGAGGCGTTGCGCTCCAGCCTGACCCCTGACTCTGGAACCCTTGAAGTCCGCAACGAACTGAGCCGGCAGGATGTGGAACTGGTGGAAGCACTCTGCGCGGACGGACGGATGAGTTATGAGGCCTTGGGGCGCAGGGTTGGGGTTTCCGAGGCCACCGCCAGGCGCCGCAGTGAATGGCTGCTGGCCAATAACCAGATCCAGCTGCGGACGGTCGTCGCGCCCAGTGCCTTCGGACTGGACGTGGAGGCATTGCTCTGGATCCGCGCCTCCCCGCAGCACGTGGAACAGTTGGGCAAGAGCCTGGCTGAGCTTCCAATGATCCGCTACGCCGCGGCAATAGCGGGCGACTATCAAATTGTCGCCGACGTTACGGTCAGCGATATGCCCTCGCTCTACCGCTTCATCACCGCATCCGACTGGGCGCAGCACGCCTCCATGGTTGATGTCTCCGTGCTGCTGGATGCGTGCAAACGCGGTGGCCGCGTCATGCGGACGCCACGTTGAGCCCCGCACCCGCCAGGACAGGCGCGACGGAAGCATATTCGCTGCGCTCCTCGAAGGCCCGGCCCCAGCGCAGCAACTGCATGTCCGTGTAGTGGTTCCCGGCCAGTTGTAGGCCGATGGGCAAACCAGCCGAGCTGAAGCCGGCGGGGACACTCAGCACAGGCAACCCAGTAGCGGACAGCAGGCAGGCCGAACGCATCCAGTCCAGGTAGGTTTCGCTTGCCACGCCCGCCACCTCGGCCGGGTACCGCAGCGAGGCATCGAACGGCAGCACCTGGGCGCAGGGGCTGGCGAAGAGATCGAACCGGCTAAAGAAGTCCTGCACGCTGAGTTCCAGGCGCGTCCGGGCGGCAGTGGTCTCGATCAGGTCCCGGGCTGTGAGCGCCTGTCCCTTCGCCACATTCCAGCGCACCTCGGGTTTGATTACGTGGCCTGAGCGCTCCACCACCGGCCCCAGACCCGCGGCGAAGTCCAGGGCTCGCGTGTTGCCGAAGACCAGGTCTGCTTCGCTGAAGTCCGGTGTCGCCTCCTCGACAACCGCGCCCAAGCCTTCGAACACGGCGAGCTGCCGCTCCAGGTGCTCAACAATCTCCTTTTCCACCGGCACACCGATGCCAAAATCGCTGGACCAACCGATGCGGACCCCTGTCATGTCCGTTTCGAGGCCGGCCCGGAAGGTCTCAGGACCAAGGACCTGCGGATAGGGAACCCTCGGATCCTTGCCGGCGGTAACGGACATGAACAACGCAATGTCTTCCACAGTCCGGGCCATGGGTCCGGTCCTGCCCAGCCAGGCGTACGCGTTGGTGGCCGACGGCATGGGGATGACCGCCGTCGACGGCCGGAACCCCACCACATTGCAGAACGACGCAGGGATGCGCAGCGAACCTCCCATATCGCTGCCGTCACCGATGCTTTGGATCCGGGCCGCGATGGCGGCGGCCACTCCTCCACTGCTGCCGCCGGCACTCAAGCTGGGGGCATAGGGGTTGGTGGTGGTGCCGAAGAGTTCGTTGAATGTGTGGGAACCGGCGCCGAACTCGGGAACATTGGATTTTCCCGTGGTGACCACGCCTGCCGCCCTCAAACGGGCCACGATGAGGTCGTCGGCCCCGGGAACGAAGTCCCGCAGGGCCAGTGAGCCCTGTGTGGTCCGCATCCCGGCCGTGTTGTTGGTGTCCTTGTGCGTCATGGGCAGCCCGTGCAATGTCGGCAGTTCCTCGCCCGACGCCGTGAGCTGGTCCGCGCGCAGAGCGATCGCCTGTGCTCCTTCGGCGTCGAGCGTGACCACCGCGTTGATGACCGGGTTGACCGCGGCGATGCGTGCCAGATGGTCTTCCAGGGCTTCGCGGGCAGAAATTGTCTTGTTGCGGATGGCTGCGGTGAGCTCGACGGCGGAAAGGTCGCCAATGGTGCCGGGCATGGTGCTCCTTTGCTGAATGTATCCTTTGCCAGAAAGTGTGCCTCGTCACAAGTGGAGCAAGGAAGTGCAGCCTGCCCGGCGATGGCATTCTGACGGTTTCGGTCATCAGGTTGGCCGATTCCGTCAGTCATTGCCTGTGATCCGCCTCCTAGTAGAGCCTGTTGTTTACCCGCTGGCCGATTCGTTCTGCGGGACAAACTTGCCCTCGGTGATGCAGGCCGCACAAGGCCGTCGGACTGCACTGCCCAAAGCACTCACCCGGAGGTCTCCATGCATCTACCCCTGGCACTTCAAACGGCCGCTGGCTCCGGCCCTGCGGACATCCTCGCCGTGGCCAACAATCCCGTTCTCTGGATCTGCGTGGCGGGCGTCTTCGCCGTAATCATCATCCAGTCGGCGATCTTCCTGAAAGCGGCCCGCCGGGCCGCGCCGGCGGTGGAGATGAGCCCCGCGGACATCAGGACATCCTTCAGGTCGGGCGCGGTTTCGGCCATCGGGCCGTCTCTGGCCGTGTCCCTGGTGGCCGTTGCCCTGCTCGGCCTGTTCGGTGCCCCGGCGGTACTGTCCCGGATCGGCCTGATCGGTTCGGCCGCTTACGACGTGTCCGCGGCGGGCATTGCTGCGGGCTCGATGGGAGCGAAGCTCGGGGACGCCACCTACACCCAGAGCGTCTTTGCGGTTGCTTTCTTCGCGATGAGCATCGGCGGGGCCATGTGGATGCTGGCCACCCTCATCCTTACGCCGGTCCTGCGCAGGGGCGACGCAAAAATCCGTTCCATCAACCCCCTGGCCATGGCCATCGTGCCAGCCGCTGCATTGATCGGGGCGTTCGCGTGCCTGGGCCTGAGCGAACTGCCCAAGTCAGGCATCCATGTGCTGTCCTTCCTGGTCTCTGGCGCGGTCATGGGCCTGTGCCTGCTGCTGGCCCGGAAGCTCCGGAAAAGCTGGCTGCGCGAATGGGGGCTTGGCTTCGCCATCGTAAGCGCCCTCGGCGCAGCCTTCATTGCCGTCGGCCCCGCTGTTGGCGCCTAGGCCCACCTCCCCGAAAGGAACACCATGACCTCCACCACCGCAGCCGCTCCGGCCGCCAGCACCGCCATGGCGGATTTCTCACGCACCACGTCCCGCTGGGGCCAGATCACCATGGTCGCCGGCCTCCTCATCTCAGTAGCAGGCCCCCTGTACCTTGTCTTCGCCAGCGGCCTGGACATCGCGCCCGCGCAACTCTGGATCGCGTTCGCCGCCGTCGCCGCTACGTTCGGGATCATCTGGATCGTCGAACCCCTCACCTACTACCCCGTCCTTGGACCTGCCGCCATGTACCAGGCGTTCATGATCGGCAACATTTCCAACAAACTCCTGCCCGCTGCCCTGATCGCCCAGACCAACATCGGCGCGAAGCCGGGCAGCAAGCGAGCCGAGCTGGCCGCCGTCGTCGCCATCTGCGGTGCGGCCGCGGTGCACCTGGTCTCCCTGGCTGTCTTCGTGGGACTCCTGGGGAGCTGGCTGATCAGCGCAATTCCGCCGTCGGTCCTCCTGGTGACCCGGCTGTACGTGCTGCCTGCGGTCCTCGGTGCGGTGCTGGTGCAGGCCATCGTGTCCATGAAGCAGCCGCGCACAACCGTGATCGCCTTGGTGGCGTCGGCCATTGTCGTCTTCGGCGTGGTGCCGCTGGCACCCTCACTGGCAATGGTATCGACCGCGATAACGGTGCTCGCCACCATTCTGCTGGCCTGGTTCTTCCGCGGGAAGGCTGCCGCGCCGGGGGTGCCCGTCCACATCGAGTAGGGATACTGGTACAACACCCGAGAACCAGGGAGGCCCCGCATGGCACGCGTCTTCATCACCGGATCCACCGACGGGCTGGGCCGGGCAGCGGCGGCGTCACTGCTGCGGGACGGCCACGAGGTGATCGTGCACGCCCGTTCCTCCCGGCGGGTCCCCGCAGTCCAGCACCTCCTGGACCGCGGCGCCCAGCTGGTCACGGGTGATCTCAGCATTGAAGAGGAAGTCCGGCAGGTCGCTGATGAGGCCAGCGGGATCGGCGGCATTGATGCGGTCATCCACAACGCGGGAGTGCTGGACGGCCCGGCGCTGCTGCCGGTGAATGTGGTGGCGCCATACCTGCTGACCGCCCTCATCCCCGGACCGCGCCGGCTCATCTACCTCAGCAGCGGCATGCACCGCGGGGGCGATACCGGGCTGGAGGGCCTGGACTGGGCAGGACGGACGACGACGGCCTCCTACTCCACCACCAAGCTGCAGGTGACTGCGCTGTCGGCAGCGGTGGCCCGGCTGGTGCCGAGCGTCGCCAGCAACGCCGTGGACCCTGGCTGGGTGCCCACGCGGATGGGTGGCCGCTCGGCACCGGACAGCCTCGAATTGGGGCACCGGACCCAGGAATGGCTGGCCACCAGCGATGATCCGGCCGCATTGGCCAGCGGCGGCTACTGGTACCACCAGCGCCGGAAAACCCCGCATTCGGCCGTGAAGGACCCCCAGTTCCAGGACGCCCTCCTGGCCCGGCTCGCCGCGCACACCGGTGTCACGCTCGACGCCCTGTAGGTCCCATCCATTGCTCCGTACTTGTCGTTTCCGCGCCTGAAAACGACAAGTACGGAGCAATGGATGGGATTTTTTGAGTTGGGGCCGGTTATTGGGGGTCAGGAGGCCCGGAGGCGGCGTTCGACGTCGGCTGTGTCCGGGTACGCTGCCTGCGTCCCTTTGCGGGTGGTGGCCAGGGCCGCGGCAACGGAGGCGAAGGCGGCGGCATCGGTGAGCCCATCGCCGGCGGCCAGCCGCACGGCCACCGCCCCCGTGAACGCGTCGCCGGCGCCGGTGGTGTCCACAGCGTGCACCTGGGTGGCCCGGACAAGAGTCACGCGGGAGCCAGCCGGAGCCAGCGAGTCCAGCACCATGGACCCCTGCGATCCCAGCGTCACCAGCACCTGCACGATCCCGCGGGCAGCAAAACGCTCACGCACCGCGTCCCACTCGCCGGCAGCCGCACGGGCATCGGGTATGGCAACTCCAAGGAACAGCGCGGCCTCGTGGGCGTTGACCAACAGGACGTCGGCCAGCCCGGCCAGCGCCGACGGGATCTCCGCGTAGGGCGAGAGATTCAGCAAAACTGTTGCGCCGGCGTCGTGCCCTGCCTGGGCGGCGGCCAGCACCGTGTCCATGCCCACCTCGAGGCAGAGGCTCACCACGGCGGCCCCGTCCAGGACGTCCGCGGCGTCCGCGACGTCGGCCGGGGACAAGGTGCCGTTGGCCCCGGCCGAGATGATGATGTTGTTCTCGCCGCTGGCGTCCACGGCGATGACGGCCACGCCGGTGGGCTCATCCGAGGTCCGCACATGCCCAACATCCACGCCGGCGCCGGCCACCGAGGCCTCGAGCATGGCACCGTTGGCGTCCTTCCCCACGGCACCCACCAGGCTGACGCGCCCGCCCAGCCGGCCGGCAGCCACGGCCTGGTTGGCGCTCTTGCCGCCGGGGTTTACGGCGAACCCGTTGCCCTGGACGGTTTCGCCGGGCTGCGGGAGGCGTTCGCAGTAGATGGTGAGGTCGGCGTTGAGGGAGCCGACGACGACGATCCGGCCGGTGTTCCCAGCCGCGGCACTCACGGGGCCACCTCAGCCGGGGCCACCTCGGCCTCAACAGGCTTGGGGATCAGGAGCGAGGCGGCGAACGCGGCCACCGTCAGGGCCAGGCCGACGACCACGACCGTCAGGTAGGACGCCTTGGCATCGCCAAGTGCCTGCGTCGCCACCAGTACCGCGGGCAGGATCAGGAAGCTGAGGCCCGCGCCCAGGTTGAACGCGCCTGCGTTCATGCCGGGCAGGAAGCCGGGGTTGCCGGCGGGCGAGAGGACAACGCCGAGTCCGTTGAGCATGATGTTGACCGTACCGGCGTACATGATGCCCAGCAAGACCGTGCCGGCGATCATCAGCGGCAGGCTGTTCAGGCCCAGGAACGCAACCAGCGCAAGCGCCGCGATGCTGCCCAGGAGGCCGATCCGCAGCACCTTGGTGTAGCCGAGCACCGGCGCCAGCCTGCCGGAGAGCGGGCCCACCAGCCAGCCCAGCAGCGCGTACGGGGTGAGGATGATCAGCGACATCTCGGTGGGACCCACGCCGAAGCCGGGGTTTGCGGCCTGGACGTAGGCGGGGACGATCCCGTTGATGACGGCGAAGATGCCGGTCATGGTCAGCGTGGTGGTCAGCAGCGGCGCCCAGGTGGAGCGCTGGCGCAGGTGCACCGTTTCCACCATGGGCTGCGCGGCGCGCTGTTCGGTCCGCCAGAAGGCAAAGAACGCGACGGCGGCCACCAGGACCAGCGCCAGGCTCAGCATCAGCGTTGCGGCGGAGAAGCCGCCCACCAGCTTGGCGGCCTCGTTGAGCGCGGTCAGCAGGGCGCCGACGGCCACCACGATGAAGAACACGCCCAGCCAGTCCATCCGGGTGCCGGCGGCGGGCTTGCTTTCGGAGGCGAGGAACAGGATAAGGGCGGTGGCGGCGATGGCCAGCACAACCATCAGCCAGAAGATGCTGCGGAAGCCGAAGTGCTCCGCGAAGTAGCCGCCCACGAAGGAGTCCACGCCGGCCACGCCGCCGTTGACCGCGGTGATCAGGCCCATCAGCGTTCCGTACTTGCGCGGGTTGCTGACGGCCGAGCTGAGCATGATCAGGCAGAGCGGCACGGTGGGTCCGCTGACGCCCTGGATGATGCGGCCCACGAAGAGCCAGGTGACGTCCGGGGCGAGGGCTGCGATCACGGAGCCGACGGCCATGAGCAGCATCATGCCCACCAGGACCTTCTTGCGGCCGATGATGTCGCTGAGGCGGGGCAGGAAGAGGGAGAACAGCGCGGCGGCGGTGAAGAACCAGGTCTGGGAGAGGCCGATGACGGCCTGGTCGGTGTTGAGCTCCTCGCCCATGGTCACCAGGGCGGGGCTGAGCATCGAGGCGTTCAACTGGAAGGCCACGCAGGCTGCCAGCAGGGCGGTCATGAGGGCGGCAACGTTGCCGCGGCCGGTCTTGGCTTCGGCCATGGTTGCGGTAGTCATCTACTTGACCCCTCCGGCGGTGAGGCGGGCACTTTCCGGGCGTACGACGTCGGCCGCGTTGCCTTCGGCGCAGTCCGCACCTTGGCGCGGGTCGCCGTCGTCCGCTTTGGTTTTCTCGCCCGGCTCGCCGATGCGTTCCAGCGCGTCGGTGACCAGGTCCCAGAACCGCTTGTGGTCCAGGTCCACGGCCACGCTGGTGTTGCAGTCGGCCGGGGCGGGGGCGCGGAAGTCCGCCACCGTCATGCCAAGGGTGAGGGTGCCCTGCAGTTCGATGTTGACGGGCACTTTGCGGGTGCTGACGATGCTGGGGTCGATCACGTACGCCACGGCACAGGGGTCGTGGACGGGCGGGTAGTCGAAGCCCTGCGCATCCTTGTAGGTGTGGGCGAAGAAGTCCATCAGCTCGGTGACGAACTTGGCAGGCTGGGTGCCGATGGCCGCGATCTTTTCCACGACGTCCGGGGTGGCGAGCGCCTGGTGGGTGAGGTCCAGGCCCACCATGACCACGGGCCACTTTTCGTTGAAGACGATGTGCGCGGCCTCGGGGTCGATGATGATGTTGAACTCCGCCACGGCGCTCCAGTTGCCCACGTGGTAGCCGCCGCCCATGAGGACCACTTCCTTGACGCGGTCCACAATGCGCGGTTCCTTGCGGGCGGCCAGGGCGATGTTGGTCAGGCCGGCGGTGGGGACCAGGGTGACGGTGCCGGGTTCGTGCGCCATGACGGTGTCGATGATGAGGTCGACGGCGTGCCGCGGGTCCAGTTCGATGGTGGACTCGGGGAGGGCGGGGCCGTCCATGCCGGACTCGCCGTGGATGTCCGGCGCGGTTTCGATGCTTCGGACCAGGGGCCGGGGGCAGCCGGCGGCGAAGGGGACGCCGGTGATGCCGGCAATGGTACCGACGGCCAGGGCGTTGCGGGTGACTTTTTCAAGCGTTTGGTTGCCCACCACCGTGGTGACGGCCAGCAGTTCGATGTCCGGGTTGCCGTGCGCCAGCAGCAGGGCCACGGCATCATCGTGGCCGGGGTCGCAGTCCAGGATGATCTTCCTGGGCTCTGTCTTGATGTCTGCGGACCGGGGATTTGGTTCCACGATGGTTCTCCACGTCATTGGGGCCTGCCGGGCAGGGTTTCAGTATTCCGGGAGTGATCATGGCAGGCTTTTGTGGCTTGCGTCAAGCGCTTAACGTTCCGCTTACGTTGTCGCACGTCAAGCGCTTGATGTCCTGCGGCTGCTGGTGCGTTCCCCGCGGCGGCTAGGATCGAAGTATGGATTCCGGGGAACAGGTGCAGCAGCGGGCGCGGCCTCGGCGGGTGACAGCGGCAATGGTTGCGGCACGGGCCGGCGTCTCCGTGGCCACGGTGTCACTCGTGGCCAACGGCAAGACGGCGGGCCGGGTCTCCGAGGACAACATTTCCCGGGTGCGGGAGGCCATCGCCGAGCTGGGGTACGTGGTGGACGGCATCGGCAGCTCGCTGGCCAAGGGCGTCAGCTCCATTGTGATCCTGGTGGCGCCGGACATCTCCAACCCGTTCTTCGCCAAGGTGATCGGCGGGGTGCGGGAGGCCTTGGGCCCCAGCTACCAGCTGCTGCTCTCCGTCACGGATTCGGGCGAGTTCCCCAAGGCCGACGACGTGCGGAAGCTGATGTCCCTGCGCCCGGCGGGGCTTCTGGTTGACGCACCCAACGCCGGCTTCCTGGCCGATCTCTCCATTGCGGGCCCCCTGGTTTTGCTGGACGCCCCCGGCCTCGAATCGGCCGCCCCGGCCGTGAACCTTGACGTCGCGCAGGGCGCCCGGGCGTTGGCCGCACACCTCGCCGACGGGGGCCACCGGCGCGTGGCCTACCTGGACAGCGTCACCGGAACGGAAACCTTCGCCATCCGGCGCGAGGCGTTCCTGGCGGAAGCTGCGGCCAGGGGCATGACAGTGGACCCGGAGCATATCCCGGCCACCACCATCGACGTCGGCGAAGCGGCGGCGGCCTTTGCCGCCGCCTGGCCGGACTGGCAGCGCGAGGGGGTGACCGCCGTCGTCTGCGCCACTGACACCCATGCGTACGGTGTGCTGCAGGAGGCCCGCGTGGAAGGGGTCCGGATTCCGGCGGAGCTGGCCGTAGCCGGCTTCGATGACCTGCCCTACTCCGCCACCAGCAGCCCGGGCCTGACCAGCGTGCACCTGCCCGCAGCGCTCCTGGGCCTCAAGGCCGGCGAGCAGCTCCGGCACCTGATGGAGGGGCAGCCGCTGGAGCAGGAGGAACTCATCCTGGAGAGCTCCCTGGTGGTGCGCGGGTCCACATCGGCCGCCTCAACGTAGGGGCAACAAAACGGCTGGCTGTCGGACCTCCGCCGTAAGCTGGGACCATGCCGAGTAACTGGGAAAACCTGGACGAGCCGCTGCGTGAGTCGGTGCAGCACAACGTGGAGATCTATGAGCGCGTCCGGCCTGCCCTGAAGCTGGTTACCCGGGACGTTCTGCTGGTTCTGCGGGACATGCTCAAGGACAGCGAGGTCACGCCGCTCTTTGTCACCGGCCGCACCAAGACCGTGGAATCGTTCAAGGAAAAGATCTCCCGGACCGAGGAGCCGCTGGAGCCCGGCGGCCGCCGGCTGCTGAAGTTCCCTGACCCGTTCCGCACCCTTAATGACATGGTGGGCATCCGGGTGATCACCAAGCTGCCGGCCGAGAACGCCGCGGTGGCCAACATCATCAAGCGCCAGCGGCAGCTGTTTGACTGCCGCGGCGACCGCGAGAAGGACATCGGGTCCATCGAATCCGGCACGTATGGATATTCAAGCCGGCACCTGATCCTGCGCACCATCCAGAACGAGGCCGTCAAGGAGTACCAGCAGGTCTTCAACCCGGACCTGCAGCCCAACGGCAGCTACTTTTTCGAGTGCCAGATCCGCACTATCTTTGCCCATGCCTGGAGCGAGATCGAGCATGACATCCGGTTCAAGGCCGAGGACCCGCGGGCCTGGACCCCCCACTTCGACCGCCAGTTCACGGCCACCGCGGCCATGCTGGAAACCGTGGAGACGGCCTTCGCGGACCTGCACGAACGGTATGAGGAAGTCCGGAGCTTCTGGGATGTGGACGGCGAAGGGGCCGCACCGCTCACGCCCAACCGGATCCGGGACGTATGGCGCACGCTCCTCCCGCACGTGGACCGCAAGGTGGACGATGACTGGGGCTGGGCCGCCGAACTCCTCGCCGCGCACGGGATGAACCAGACCATGCAGCTGGCCGGCCTGCTCAGCGCCAACCGCATCACGGAAGTCCGCAAGGCCCTCGATCACCGCTACTCCCCCGGCCCGGACCGGCTCCTGGACGACCTCCTGCTCTGGCAGTACGGCACCAAGCACATCGACCTCACCGCGGAAGAGCCCGACGCCGTCCCGCACCCGCGGCGCGACAGCCTCCTGCGGCGGCTACGGCAGATCGAGCGGTACAGGATGACGAAACAGTAGGAGCGGTTTGAATGACCGGCCGATCAGCAGGCAGGGCGGGGAAAACCCTCAGGAACTCCTCCGGGGGCTGACGGGGGCCCCGTCTGTCACATTTCAAGGTTCGACGGTGTCCTATGTTCACCAGTTGATCTATCGATCGGAGTTGAACATGTCAGAGCGGCGCGTGGTCATCATCGGAGCCGGGTATGCCGGCGTCATGGCAGCGAACAGGCTTGCCGGGAATGGGTAGGACCTGAGTATCACCCTGATCAATCCCCTGGCCGACTTTGTTGAGCGGATCCGGCTCCACGAGGTGGCAGCAGGGAGCAGGGCAACGGCGGCGGTGCCGATGAGGTCGCTCCTGAGCGGGCGGGTGAATATCGTGGAGGACAGTGCCTCGCGGATCGATCCGGACAACCGCCGGGTACATTTCGCAAGCGGCCGCACACCGGTGGGCTACGACGCGCTGCTCTACGCCGTGGGCAGCGGCACGGCATCCCCGGGAGTCCCGGACAACGCATACGGATTTGGCGACCCGGAGTCAGCGGCCCGGCTCCGGACCCGGTTATCGCGCTTGGACCAGGGCGCCGTCGTCAGCATCGTCGGCGCTGGCCTGACCGGGATCGAGCTGGCGACAGAAATAGCCCAGCAACATCCCCAATTGCGGGTCCGTCTCATGTCCCGCGGGATTATTGCCGGCGATCTGTCACGTTCGGGTGCGCAAGCGGTGCGAGGCCGGCTGGCAGCGTTAGGCGTCCACGTCGTGGAGAATGCTGAGGTGCAACGCTGCGATGATCGGACGCTTACAACCTCTGGCGGGGAGGCCCTCTTGTCGGATTGCACGGTCTGGGCCGCAGGATTCACGGTGCCGTGCCTGGCACGGGACAGCGGGCTCCGGACGGATGCGCAGGGCAGGCTCCTCGTCAGCGGCTCGCTGTCTTGCCTGGAGTATCCGGAAATTTTCGGGGCAGGCGATGCTGTCCGCGTTCCGGACTCAGTGGGCCGCCATCTGCGGATGAGCTGCGCGTCGGCCCTGCCGCTGGGCGACCACGCTGCAGACAGCATCATGGCACGTCTTGAGAACCGGTCACCGGCCACCCTGTCGGTGGGGTACATGATCAGGTGCATCAGTCTGGGGCGCAGGTACGGCGTGATCCAGGCCGTCACCGCTGATGACCGGCCACGGCGGTTTGCCGTTGGGGGTCGTCTTGCGGGGCTGGCAAAAGAGCAGATCTGCAGGTTGACGTTGTCGTGGATCAGGGGCGAGATGCGCAGGAGTGGTTCGTTCGCGTGGCCAAAGGGCCCCCTGCCGGTCGACGTTGCCGTGCCACTGGAAGCCCGGTAGCGGGATGGGCTCTGCAAGCGCATTCGATGAACACCGCTCCCTGCTGTTCACTATTGCCTACGAGATCACTGGAACTGTCACGGACGCGGAGGACGTCCTTCAGGAGAGCTACTTGAGGTGGTCGGCGGTGGACAGCGACCGCATTGGAAATCAGCGGGCCTATCTGGCTAAGACGGTAACGCGCCAGGCCTTGAACTCCCTTCGGACGAGCCAGCGGCGGCGGGAAGACTACATCGGCCCTTGGCTGCCAGAGCCGGTAGTGACCCTCCCTGATGTGGCCGAAGACGCCGTTCTGGCTGACTCTTTGTCATTCGCCATGCTCGTTGTCCTTGAGAGCCTCTCCCCGGAGGAAAGGGCTGTCTTCGTCCTCCGCGAGGTGTTTGATTTCCCGTACTCCGAAATTGCGGAGGCGACCGGCAAGACCCTGCCGGCGGTGCGCCAACTGGCGCACCGGGCCAAGGAACACGTAGAAGCGAGGCAACCGCGCTTCGAAGTGGACGCTCAAAGGCAAAAAGCCGTCACAGAGCGGTTTATCGCAGCCACTCTTGGCGGCGACCTCCAGACGCTCATGGACGTACTCGCGCCCGGGGCCGTCCTCCTCTCGGACGGTGGCGGCAAGGCCTCGGCTGCCCGCAGACCCGTTATCGGTGCGGATCACGTCGCCCGCTTCCTGCTTGGTATCGCAGGCAAACCCATTCCCGACATGCGGGTCGAGATGTCGTCACTGAACGGGATGCCGGCCATCCTGATTTACAGCGGAGACAAGGTTGACCTCGCCGTCATGGTGGAGTCCAGCAACGACCACGTGACCGGCCTTTACCTTGTCCGGAACCCGGACAAACTTGGCGCCGCCGCCACCACAAGGCAGGTCAGCCGGTAACGCGCCGGCGGCGGTGTCCCAAAGTCTTGCTTGCACGTAACTACGGAATCAGCAGGGAAACGGATTACCCCTACCTGTGCCACGCGAAGCTGGAGTGAATGGCTCGCCTGCTGAGTCCGTGATGCAACGGTCGGGCGTTTTCCCTTGACCCGGAATGCAGAAATGCCCAGTCAGCCTCCAAATATTCTCTGGATGTTTTCCTCCCCCGGGCATATTCTGATCTCTCATTGCTCGGGGGGGTGAATGGAATGGGCAGCTTGCTTCACTATTCCCGCATGATGTCTGTGCGCGCCCTTCTGGTCCCCGCCCTGATTGCACTGGCCTGGCTCGTGTGGGGTGCTGGCAGCGCGCAGGCGTCAACGGACCCTTCCAAGGCCGCCATCTCTGAAAGCGCGCTCGGCCCTAGCCTCGTCAATGCTCCGTCATCCCCGGCTGCTCAGCTTCTGCCTGCCGGGCAGGACCCCGCCAGTTCCACCGTGCAGCACGTTGCAACTGCGGCAGATGCCGTCGTCGGCTCGACCGCGCCCGCTGTTTCCACAGTGACCGCGGCGACCGAGCCGGTGGTCTTGCCGGTGACCCGGATTGCGGCACCGGCAGTCTCCGCCGTTTCTCAGACAGCCACATCGGTGACCGCCACCGTGAACAGGACGGTGGCCCCTTTAGTGTCCGCTCTCGTGGACGACGCCGTTGCTTCCATGACCCAGCCGCTACCGCGGCTGCCCCTTCCGGCGGTCAATCCCCCAGAACTGACTGACCCGGACATTCCTGTCGCTACCGTTCGCGAGACACCGCCGGCGGCGGTGTCCACTGCGCTGCCATCACCTGTTGCGGACGTCGGGCAGCCCGGCCCTGACCATCCGTCCGGGAAGGTGCATGCAGTGCAAAACATTGATTCGCCGTTCAAGACACTCGCCCGGCTGAAGATCACTGCCTCAACCCGCCCTCTGGCCAGCGCTATCCAGGCGCCGGTCCGAGGGCTGCCGCACGAACACCCCCTCACCGAGTGGCTGAATAATGCTGTAACGCACGGCGAGGCGGGCTCCTCCGGCTCAAACAGCTCCGCCTCACCCACGGCCGATATCGCCGCCTCCTGGAAGGGGCTCTCCCCCGCTGCCGGTGCCCTCGCCGCCGGCGCAGCGGTAACACCCCCTTCCGGTCCCGCCGCCGATCCGGGGTCTTCCCCCGACTGAACAGGTCAGCTCTGCCTTCACACAGCCAGATAAGACCAGCCGTACGCCGCATTCGGCCTACGGACTCAACGTTCAGTTCAGGAGAAATGCTATGTCCAACCACACCCCGCTTTCCGTTGCCTCAGACCAGTCCCGCCGCTCCCACGTCGGCAACTGGCCGGATCCCGCGGGACGTGCAACCGGCAACTGGCCAGATCCCATGCGTGCACACACCGGCAACTGGCCCAACCACAGCACCCGGAGCAGCCACCCCTCGGGTTCATGATCCAGGTCGGATAAGGACACGAACTACTGTTGTTCCCGCACGGCCACGAGGCTGTGCGGGAACAACATCACGGTGTTTAAACCTGAACTGGCTCAATCGCTTAATGTCGACTGCCTCTGCGAGTCGGCAACGCCCAACCGACTGCTAGGTCCGTAATCGCGAGATTGACAGAAGGCCGGTTATCGGCTCTTTGAATTAGGCGCAGAAGGGCTAACTTAGTCCTGGATGAGTGCGCCCTCGTAGGCGCTAGCAGGAACTTTTTATGCGGGCATTCATCAAGGTTTTGTACCCGTCGGTGCGGCAGAAGAGTCGCCGTTCGCCGCAGTCGTCTTGAACGACCCAGAGGAATGCGCCGTTCTCGGAAACGGCATCCACGGTTCCGGAGATCCTGTCTTCGTTGGTTTTCGCTGGTTCCAGGATGAGTTTGTCGCCGGGAATGAGGTGGCGCCAGTCGGCGACTGCGGTGCGCCGGTATCCGTAGTGGGTAGGTCTGGGCTTTAGCGCGGACTGGGTGTTGGATTTTGCATTTTCCATAGGGGCGTTTTGTCTTCTGTTGTGCCGGGGCTTTGGGGTGGGTCGTCTTGGGGGTTTGCCTGGGTCAGGCGATTGCTTCTCGGGAGTTGCGCCGCTGGATTTCGCGGGCGATTTTGGAGAGCAGGATGTTGATGGACAAGTACAGCAGCGCGATGGTGAGGTAGACGGGGATGGCGTGGATGGTGCCGGAGTAGTCCACTGTGATGCGTCCGTTGCGAAGCAGTTCGCCGTAGCCGATGACGAAGCCCAGGGAGCTTTCCTTGAGGACAATGACCATTTGGCTCACGAGTGCGGGGAGCATGATTTTGATGGCCTGAGGGAGGACGACTTTGGCCAGGACCTGGTATTTGCGGAATCCCAGGGCGTAGGCGGCTTCGGATTGACCACGTGGCAGGGCGTTGACTCCGGAGCGGAGGATTTCGCACATGACTGCGCTGTTGTAGAGCGCGATGGCCAGGATCAGGGACCAGAAAGGGTTCAGGACGATGCCGATGGCGGGGAGCCCGAGGTAAAGGAAGAAGACGAGCACCAGCAGGGGGATGCCGCGGAAGATCTCGATCCACACCTTGGCGGCGTAGTACAGGGTCTTGGATTCGGACAGGGCGCAGAGGGCCAGCCCCAGGCCACCGGCGAAGGAGAGGACGATGGCGATCAAAGCGACTTGGAGAGTGGCCCAGGCGCCGTCGAACATGAGCCGGGCGAAGTCGCGGTTGCCCAGGATTGACCATACCTCCCAGCGCAACAGGCCGTTGGAGCCGAGTTGCCAGAGGGCAAGGGCGGCCAAGCCTGCGGCTATGACTGCTCCGGTGGCTGTGAAGCGGCGGACGCGGCGTTCGGCGCGTGGGCCCATGACGTCGTACATGGCTGGGGCGCTCATTTGGTCATCGCCACCTTTCGTTCGAGGTAGTGGGAGGCGAGTCCTGCGGGAACAGTTATCGCGAGGTAGAAGAGGGCGACGGCGGCGAGGATGACCATGACTGCGTCGGGGTTTGCGGGGATCAGCTGGTCTGCCGAGGTCAGGAGTTCGGCCACGCCGAAGGCGCTGGCGATGGCGGAGCTCTTCGCCAGGGCGATGAAGTTGTTGATCAGCGGTGGTACAACGGCACGCAGGGATTGCGGCAGCACGACGAGCCTGACTGTCATATCGAAGGGCATGCCCACGGCCCGGGCAGCTTCGAATTGTCCGGCCGGGATGGAGTTGATGCCGGAGCGAATGGATTCGGCGAAGAACGCCGCGTAATAGATCGACAGGCCCACGACCGCTGCTCCGAAGAAGGACAGCTTCAAGCCGACCTGGGGCAGGGCGAACAGGGTGAAGAAGAGGATCACCGCTGTGGGCACGTTGCGGAAGGTTTCGGTGTAGGCGGTGGCGATCTTCTGGAGCAGGGGCACCGGGGAGATGCGCATCATGGCAAGGATGCACCCGCCTGCGAAGGCGAAGATGGTCGAGAGGCCAATGAGCTGCAGGGTGACCGTGAACCCCTGAAGGAGGAGGTCCATGTTGTTTAGCACGACGTCCACGTGAGGCTCCTTAGAATGTGGGGTCGGGTGAGGGTGGACGGGAGGGTGTTCACTGGCAGGTCACCAGCTCGGGAAGGGCGGCTGGCTCTTTGGAGTATTGGCCGATGGACTTGTTCCAGGCTTCGGCGTAGGAACCGTCGGATTCGAACGAGGTGAGCTGTTCGTTGACGAAGGAGCACATGGTGGGGTCGCCCTTCTTGAGCCCGATGCCCCATTTCTCCGGCGCGTAGGGGTTGCCGAGCATTTCGAGGTATTCCTTGTCCTTGGACACGTAGCCTGCGCCGATTGCGCTTTGGGTCGCGTACGCGTCGACGGCTCCGGTCTTGATGGCATCGATGCACTTGGCGGAATTGTCGAACTCGATGAGTTTGACGTCAGGGTAGATTTTTCGGGTTGCCTGCGAAACGGCGCCGCCGAGGGTCGAGCAGACTTGGATGCCGGCTGGGTCGACAGGGGATTTGATGCCCTCGGGGTTGCCTTTAGGCACGATGAGGTCTTGTGTGATGTCCAGGTAGGGGCCGGCGAAGTCGATGATCTGCTTCCGCTTGTCCGTGATGGTGAGGGTGGCGACGACCATGTCGACCTTGCCCTGGTTCAACAGCTGCTCGCGGTTGGCTGAGGTGACCTCGGTCCAAGCGATGGAGCCCTTGGGCAGACCCATCTTCGCGGCGATGTATTCGACCATGTCCACTTCGAAGCCTTCGGGAGTGCCCTGAAGGTTTTTCATGGACAGCCCGGGATGGTCGAATTTGACGCCCACCCTGAGGACGCCGCGCTGGGCAATGGCGGCAGGTGTGCTCCCTGGAACGAGTTGGGGTGCTTGGACGGGTTGGGGTTCGAGGCCCGGGCTGACCATGGAGGTGGAGCCGAAAAGGGCGACCAAAGCCAGGGCCAGGAGGAAGACGGCCGGTGCGGTGACGCTTCGGATTGTTTGCATGGGTCTGGCCTTCTAGTGAACGAGGATCTTGGACAGGAAGTCTCGCGCGCGTTCGGACTTTGGGCGGGCAAAGAACTCTTCGGGAGCGGCGACCTCGACAATCTCTCCGGCGTCCATGAAGATGATGCGGTCCGCTGCTGAGCGTGCGAAGCCCATCTCGTGGGTGACTACGACCATGGTCATGCCGGACGCGGCCAGTTCCTTCATGACTTCGAGCACTTCGTTGACCATTTCGGGGTCGAGCGCGGAAGTCGGTTCGTCGAAGAGGATCGCTTTGGGGCCCATCGCCAGGGCACGCGCGATGGCGACACGCTGCTGTTGGCCCCCGGAGAGCTGGCTGGGCATCTTATCGGCCTGACGTCCGACGCCGACCCTTTCCAGCAGCTGGTCGGCCTTGGCAATGGCGGCGTCCTTCTTCTGCTTCAGGATGTTGATCGGGGCGAGGGTGATGTTCTCGCGGATCGTCTTGTGGGCGAAAAGGTTGAACGACTGGAACACCATGCCGATCTCGGCGCGCAGGGCGGCCAGTTCCTTGCCTTCGGCAGGGAGGGAACGACCCTGAAAGAAGATCTCGCCGCTGTCGATGGTCTCAAGTCGGTTGAGTGTCCTGCAGAGGGTGGACTTCCCGGATCCCGAGGGGCCCAGGACGACGACGACCTCGCCGGGGGCGATGTCGAGGTTGATGTCCTTGAGTACGTGGAGGGGTCCGTAGTGTTTGTTGACGCCGCGGATCGAGATGATCGGCTCGGTCGTTGTGGTGGTTGTCATGGCTTGCTCCTGCTGGTGACGGGTGGATGACCCGTCTGGGCTACGGTCTTGGGGCGTCCGGGGTGGTGATTAGCGCAATGTTGCTTCGGAAGATTCGCCGGTTCCCGGCGGATCGGATGCGTCCTGTTCAAAGGGGGGCGGACGCTAAGCGGTCCAGCCGCTTCTGGGCACAGGGACTCCCGGGGTAGTTAGAGTCGCCCGGAGAACACTTCCTGTGGATGACTCGGTGATGTAGAGCTCTGCGTTGTTCTTGCCGCCGAATGCGACATTGGTACAGGTTGGACCTGCGGTGGACCGGATGCGTTCGACGCACTGCCCGTCGGGGGCAAACACGAACGCCTGTCCCAGTGAGGCGTGGGCGACAACCAGCCGGCCGTTCTCGTCCATGGCGAGCCCGTCAGGTCCGCTGGTGCCGAACAGGGTGCAAAATCTTCCTACTTTGCTGACATTGCCGTCGCTTGTCAGCGGTGCCCGCCACACGGAGTTGTCCCGGGTCATGGCGACGAAGAGGACACGTTCTTCTACATCCAGGACGAGTCCGTTGGGGCTGGGCAGGTTGTTCATCAGGCACTCCAGCTGGCCATTGGGGCGGAGCCTGTAGACGCGCCCGGTCGGGTCGTGAAGGCCGGTTTGGCCTTGGTCGGTGAAGTAGATGTCCCCGTTGGCGGCGATGGTGAGGTCGTTCAGGCCCTTGAAGGACTCGGCATTACGCCGGCCAAGCAAGGTGCTGACCCTGCCCGATTGCGGGTCAATGGCCAGCAGCCCGCGCCGGTAATCGGCCACGATCAAATGCCCGTCCGGGTGGACCGCCAGACCGTTGGGCTCACCATCGTAATCGGCAACAAGCGTCCATTCGCCTTCCGGGGTGACCCGGAAGATCCGGCCGAAGGCAAGGTCGACCAGGTACAGGTTTCCGTCACGGTCAAAGGCGGGTCCTTCAATGAAGGAATCAACTCTTTGGCCGGGTTTGTTGACCGCCGCCCACTCCGAGGCCCCGCTGCTGCGGAATTCCACGGGCATGGTGCTGAAGACCCCGGAGTCCGTGACGGTGGGTTGCTTATCGAGATACATGTTGGCCCCTTTGGCAACAGTGGTGGGTGGCCCCGAAGCGGGGAGGGTGGGGGATGCGGATCAGCCGCGGGCGCTCAGGACGCCGGCAGTTTCGGCGGAGATGATGTTATCCTCAAGCATGCGGTCGATTTGTTCCGGACTGTAGCCCAGCGATGCGGCCACGCTGGCACTGTGCTCTCCGATTCCGGGAAGATCGAGCCTTAGCCCGGGCCGTTCCCCGTCGAATTCCACAGGGAGGGCAGGCAGCGGCAGTTGCTTGCCGTTGGGAAGCGTCAGAGGTGTCATTGCGCCGGGAACAGCAAGCTGTGGATCATCAAACAGTTCTTCGGGGCGGTTGATCGGTGCGAACGGGAGAACTGCGGCCTCACAGTGGCTTGCCGCCTCGGCCCTTGTCATGGACGCGATTTTTGCCTTGATGATGGGGATGATGGTCTCCCGGCCAGCAACGCGGCCGGGATTGGTGCGGTACTCCTCCACGGAAGCCAGGTCCTCCAGGTCGAAGGCTCGGCAGAACGCTGCCCATTGCGTGTCGCTGACTACGCCGACGAAGATCTTTTCGTCATCGAGGGTCTCGAACACTTCGTAGACGGCCCATGCGGAAAGACGGACGGGCATTGGGCGGGCCGCGTTGCCGGTGACCCCGAATTGGGCCATGTGCTGGCCCACCAGAAAGACGTTGTTTTCGAAGAGGGAACTGCGGACCAGTTGGCCTTCGCCTGTGTGGACGCGTTCATATAGAGCTGCGATGACGGCAAGCGCACCGAACATGCCCCCCATGATGTCGTTGATCGAAGTCCCGGCGCGCAGCGGCTGGCCGGGAGGGCCGGTCATGTATGCCAGCCCGCCCATCATCTGCACCACTTCGTCCATAGCGGCACGGTTCTCGTACGGGCCGGTGAGGAATCCCTTCATCGACAGGTAGACCAGTCCCGGGTTGTCTTTGCGCAGCTCCTCGTAGCCCAGTCCGAGTTTGTCGAGGACACCGCCACGGAAGTTTTCGGTGACGACGTCGGCGCCGGCGACCAGCTTCCGGACCAGTTCCAGGCCCTCGGTGGACTTCAGGTCCACGGCAAGGCTCTGCTTGTTCCGGTTAAACATCGGGAAGTAGCCAGCCCCGGAGCCGGGGAGCCTGCGGGTCTTATCCCCCTCCCCCACGGGTTCGATTTTGATGACTTCGGCGCCCAGGTCTGCCAGGACCAGGCCGGCGGCCGGGCCCATCACCATGTGTGAGAACTCGACGACTTTCACGCCCTGCAGCGGCAGCCGGCTCATGCCGTTGCTCCTGCAGCAGCGTAGGTGAATCCTTTTTGGAGCCCCGCGTCGGCAACGCTTCCGTAGAGCTCTTCGCCGGGCAGTCCTTCCAGGATGTACCGCCGCGCCTTCACGAGGCGCTCGATGTCCACTCCGGTGCGCAGACCCATGGATTCGAGCATGTACACCAGGTCTTCGGTAACAATGTTTCCGCTTGCACCGGGAGCATACGGGCAACCCCCGAGGCCGGCCTGGGATGAGTCAAAAGTCCTCACGCCTGCCTCAAGCGCTGCGACAACGTTTGCCAGCCCCTGGCCGCGGGTGTTGTGCAGGTGGGCTCCGCCGCTCTTGTCCCCGATTTCCTCGCGGAGTCTGGTGAACATGCGCTTTACCTGGGCGGGGTTGGCGTACCCGGTCGTGTCGGACAAACCGACGCTGTCTGCACCGGCCTCCACGCAGCGCACGGCCATCTCCATGACCCAGTCCTCGGACACCGGTCCCTCCATCGTGCAGCCGAAAGCGGTCGAGAGACCCACCTCAACGCTCACCCGAGGGTCGTTCACCGCATCCCGGTAGGCGCAGACCCGGGCGACTTCGGCAATGGCCTCTTCCGGGGTCTTGCCGATATTCGCCTGGCTGTGAAGCCGGGACGCTGACACGGGCATCGTCAGGGCGTGGGCGCCGGCGGCAATGGCCGCTTCGGCCCCGCGCAGATTCGGCACCAGGGCAAGGACATTCAATCCGTCCAGGGTCAGTGCATGAGCCACAACCTGCGCGGCGTCGGCCATCTGCGGAAGCCGCTTGGGGGAAACGAAAGACCCAACCTCAATTTCCCTCAGCCCGGAGGCCGCCAAAGCGGACACCCAGTGATTCTTGGCCTGCGTAGGCATAATGCGGTCCACGCTTTGGAGCCCGTCACGCGGACCAACTTCACTGACGAGAACGTCGATTTCAGAACTGCTGCTCATGCTGCCTCCCGGCGTCGGAACCTTTTCCATCCCTACCTTTCTACTGTGCAGAACGGTAGTGCGTCTGATAGAAATAGTAAGAGATGTCACACTTGCACGTCAACCCCGTCGGGACCGCTGGGGTGCGCACCTAGAATCAAAGAGGTCTTCCGCGCAAGGCGGACTGACTAGCAGGAGGAGAATCATGGCAGAGCAGCGTGTGGAAGCTGTCGAGCGCGCGTTGGCGCTGCTGGAGTGCTTCGGCGACGGCTCAGAGAGCCTGTCCCTGGCTCAGCTGGCGGAGCGCACGGAGATGTACCGGAGCACCATCCTGCGCCTTGCCGGCTCGCTGCAGCGCAACGGATATTTGACGCGCAGCGCCGATGGCCAGTTCCGCTTGGGGGCAACGTTATGGCGGCTGGGATCGCTGTATGAGCGCAGCTTCAAGCTCGCGGACTACGTGCGGCCTGTGCTGGCTGATGTCGCGGAGCAGGTCGATGAAACGGCCGCCTACTACATCCGTGAGGGTGAACACCGGATCTGCCTGTACCGGCACGAGCCGCGGCAGTCGCTGCGCCACCACCAGGATGAGGGGGCTGAGCTCCCCCTGGACCGTGGGGCGGGCGGGCATATTCTCACCGCTTACACCACCGGCGCCGGTGAGTTCTATGAAAATGTCCGGGCGGCCGGTTTCTATATCTCGATGGGTGAACGCAACCCGCAGGCGGCCGCTGTCGCGGTGCCGGTCTTTGGCGTGCAGCACCAGTTCATGGGAGCCCTTGGCGTGATTGCTGCCTTGAGCCGTACAGACCAGGGCAGGGCAGAAGAAATCAGGGATCTTTTGCTCGAACGGGCCGCCGCGCTCTCAACGGCCTTGAGCGGGACAAGTAACCACCGCGGTGCCCCCTCAGCGGCGGCCCGCTAAGACTTCCCCGGTTCAGAGGAACGCTTCGACGCTTCCGAGGCCGGCCGCGGAAATCTTCTCGGCGGTCCGGGTGACATGCTGAACGTAGGTACTGACCCGTTCCTCGGTGAAGCGCGGCGTAGGGCCACTGACGGAGACGGCTGCAATCACGCGGCCGTCCTGGTTGAAGATGGGGGCAGCGACGGCAGAGGCGCCGAGCTCCCTTTCCCCATGAGTCACGGCGTAGCCAAGGCGCGCGGCGGTTTCAATGTCCGCCTTGAATGATGTGCTGTCCAGCGGCCCGGCAGAGCGGGCCAGTTCATCAATGACGGCCTCAGGGGCCCCTCCCAGGAGGATCTTTGCCGTTGCCCCTGCGGTGATGGGCATTTCGACGCCAACGTCGATGACGCTGCGTACCGTGGCAGTGCCTTCCTCCTGGGCGATCGAGACCCGGTGGGTGTCCAGACGGACATAGATGTTGACGGTTTCCCCGCACTGCTCCACCAGTTCCCGCATGAGCTGACGGGTTAAGGCGTTAACGTCCCAAATGGACTGCGAGAGTCTCACCCAGCGCAGAAACGACGCACCCAGCCCGTACGTCCCGTCCGGCCGGGCTGAGACCAGTCCCCTGGCGCCCAGCGTGGCCAGGATCCGCACGACTGTCGTCTTTGGCAGGCCGGTCAGTTCCACAATTTCCCGCAACTCGCGCAGGGGATGGTGGGTGTCAAAGAGGGACAGGACATCCACCGCCCGTCCGATACTGCGTACACTGCCGTCCATCTTGTGGACCTGCTCCTGGTCGGGCTCCATATGCTTCCTCACCTCGTCTGCATCCAGCTCCGCGAACGGAAGGTTGCGCCTATCACTCTTCCATGCTTCCATAGTGACCTGACCCACAAACCATTCTATGGTTTTTGCAAACCGCATAGCGGTTTTCGGGAATTTCGACGAAGACGTCCCAGGAGAAGCAATGACTGTCAACTCACCCATGACCCGCCGTACCTTCGCTGTAACGGCTTCTGCCCTCAGCCTGAGCGTCCTGCTGGGCGCCTGCGGTGCGCCCGCAGGCTCATCCAACGCCGCCTATCCATCCAAGACCCTGGAGATCATGGTCCCCGCGGCAGCCGGCGGCGGATGGGACTCCACTGGACGCGCTCTCCAGAAAGTCATGGAAAGCGAAAAAGTTTCCGGTAAGCCCGTTGAGGTCTTCAACGTCGAAGGCGGCGGCGGAGCCACCGGTCTCTCCCAGCTTCAGGGCGACAAGGGTGACCCGCACAAGTTGATGATGACCGGGCTGGTCATGATCGGTTCGTTGAAGAAGGCCAACTCCCCGGTCAAACTCACCGACTCCACCCCGATCGCAACCCTGACGGCCGAAGCGGAAGCCTTTGTTGTCCCGGCAGCGTCGAAATTCAAGACCATCGACGATGTCGTGCAGGCCTTCAAGGCGGACCCGGCATCAGTCACCTTTGGCGGAGGCAGCGCCGGCGGCTCTGACCACCTCGTCGTGGGGCAACTCATCAAGGCTGCCGGCGCGAAGCCCTCTGACATCAAGTACGTCGGCTACTCCGGCGGCGGAGAAGCGACCGCGGGCATCCTGTCGGGCGATGTTGCAGTAGGAGTTTCCGGGATCAGCGAATTTGAAGGTCAGATCGAATCCGGCGACATGCGCCTGCTGGCCATCAGCAGCGCGGAAAAGCGGGACGTGGCGGGCTCCCCTGCCCCCACGCTCAAGGAAGCCGGGTTCGACGTCGACTTCAACAACTGGCGCGCCATCGTTGCCGCCCCGGGAATCTCCGAGGAAGAGACGAAAGAAGTCGCCGCCATGATCGACAAGATCCACAGCTCACAGGCCTGGGCCGATGTGCGGCAGAAGAACGGCTGGACCGACTTCTACCGCACTGGGGACGAAGCCAAAAAGTTTATCTCCGACGAAACCACCCGTGTCGCCGGCCTCCTGGAAGAACTGGGGCTGTGACACTCCCCGACGCAGCCTCCCCGCCAGCTGACGTACACGAACTCGACGAAGACCACAGCAGCACCTCCAAAGCGGGCCCTTTCATCGTCGGAGCGGTCATGCTGGCCATCGGGGTGGTCCTGCTGGTCCAGACGTTCCGGATTCCCGGCGAAGGCTTCGACCCTCAAGGGCCGCGCTTCTTTCCCCTCTGCGTCGTGTTGGTCTGGTTGCTACTCTCAGTCATTTACCTCGCCACCCACATGGCCAAAATCATCCGCACCGGACAAGGCGAGGCCGCGGAAAAGTTTGCCCGGATGGTTCCGGCGGCCTTGTTGGTCCTAGCCCTCATCGTCTACGCGCTGATACTCGATTACATCGGGTACCTGATTGCCACCGCGCTGTTCTTCATCGTGGCAGCCAGGTTATTGGGAAGCCGGAACTGGGCACGCGACATCACCGTCGGCGTTCTGCTCAGCGCCGTCCTCTACTTCTCATTCACCCAGGCACTCGGCGTGCGATTGCCCGAAGGGATACTAGGACTTTGAACAATCTCGAAAGCCTCCTGGGCGGCTTTGCCACCGTCATCTCTCCTGAAAACCTCCTGTTCGCGCTCATCGGTGTAACACTCGGAACCCTGGTCGGAGTACTGCCCGGCATCGGACCCGCCGTTACCATCGCGCTTTTGCTGCCAGTCACCTACAACTTCAGCGATCCGGTCGGGGCATTCATCATGTTCGCCGGAATCTACTACGGCGCCATGTACGGCGGATCAACGACGTCGATCCTGCTCAACACCCCAGGTGAATCCGCATCAGTGGCAACGGCCCTCGAAGGCCACCAGATGGCACGACGCGGCAAAGCCCGTGCAGCGCTGGCCACCGCCGCCATCGGATCCTTCGTCGCCGGACTCATCTCCACCCTGCTCCTGGCCTTCGTGGCAGAACCGCTGGGTCGACTGGCCGTAACCTTCCGGGCCACAGACTACTTCGCGCTCATGGTACTGGCCCTCGTGGCAGTCACGGCCCTAGTCGGAAGCTCCCTGGTGCGAGGCCTGATCTCGCTCTGCTTCGGCATACTCATCGGCTTCATTGGACTGGACAACCAATCCGGGCAGGCACGGTTCACCTTCGACAACCCGGCACTGTTCGACGGCATCGACGTAGTCCTGCTGATCATCGGGCTCTTCGCCATCGGCGAGACACTCTACGTCATGGTCAAAGGCCGCACCCGCCCGGGCCAGGTCACTCCCCTGGAACCCAAGCAGCCCGGCACTTTCATGTGGCTGACCCGCAGCGAATGGCGCCGTTCCATCCCCGCCTGGCTCAGGGGCAGCGCCTTCGGATTCCCGTTCGGCGTCCTGCCCTCCGGCGGCGCGGAACTTCCGACCTTCATGTCCTACACCTACGAAAAGAACCGTTCCAAAGGCAAACACGAATTCGGAAGCGGCGCCATCGAAGGCGTAGCCGGGCCCGAAGCGGCGAACAATGCCTCGTTTTCCGGGGTTCTGGTCCCGCTGCTGACGCTCGGCCTGCCCACATCAGCCACCGCGGCAGTCCTCCTCGCGGCCTTCCAGATCTTCAACCTCCAGCCCGGGCCCCAGTTCATGACGAAGTCCCCGGACCTGGTCTGGGCCGTCATCGCCTCACTCTTCATCGGCAACGTCCTGCTGCTGGCGCTCAACCTACCCCTGATCCGGCTGTGGGTGAAAGTACTGCAGGTACCCCGCCCCGTGCTGTACGCCAGCATCCTGGTCTTCGCCAGCCTGGGGATCTACTCCGTGTCCGGCTCAATCACCGACGTCATGATCGCCTTCGGAATAGGAATTATCGCGTTCTTCATGCGGCAGTTCGACTTCCCCGTCGCCCCGGCAATCTTGGGAGCGATCCTCGGCCCCGAGCTTGAACTACAGTTCCGCCGGGCCCTGACACTGTCCAACGGCAACCTCGGCACGTTCATTGAACGCCCTTTGACAGTTGCGATCCTCCTGCTGGCCCTCCTGGCTCTGCTGCTCCCCTACCTGCCGAAAATCACCGCAAAGCTCCGCGGCCGCTCACCGGCAACCGCGGGCAAATTGTCCTTCGGCGACGAAGACTAAGGAAGGAGTCTCGATGTCCAACAGCCACTCCGGTCCCTTCATCTTGGGCTACACTCCCACACCGCAAGGCGAAGCTGCGCTTCACCTTGCCGTCACCCAAGCGCAAACCCATAAAGCTGCTCTGCTCGTGGTCAACGTCAGCCGCGCCGAATCCTACGTCGACACAAACCTGGCCGAAGAAAGCCAACTCAAGGCGCTTCACGACACGCTGCAGGCGTCAGGCCTAAAACACGAGATTATTCAGCACATTGGCCGCGACCCAGCCACAGATATTCTCGACGTCGCCAACAGGCGCGAAGCCGCAATGATCATCCTGGGACTGCGACGGCGCTCAGCGGTAGGAAAACTTCTCCTCGGAAGCACGGCCCAAAACATTCTCCTGAACGCCGACTGCCCGGTCCTGACTGTCAGAGCCTAACGAGATGCTGACATCAGAATAGGACACCAGAGCACGTTCAAACACAGCCGCGCCCGCGAGGGACAAAGGCTGAATCTTCCGTAAAAGAGCGGCGGCGGGAACCTTCCCGCCGCCGCTCTTCGTCACTGGCAGCTGGTTACCTCTCCAACAAACGACAACCTGGACTACACCCAAACCTGACGACCCCTGCGCGGTAGGCCTTGACTTTCTTCTGGGACAGGCCTAGTAGTCAACCTGACAGAATGAGGCTTGGAGGCGCGGATGGCTGGACAGCGGATCGGGTACGTGCGGGTGAGCACCTTGGACCAAAATGAGAAACGCCAGCTCGAAGGCCAAGTTCTTGACAGGGTTTTCACCGACAAGGCCTCCGGCAGAGACACCGCCAGACCAGAGCTCACCGAACTGCTGCGGTTCGCCCGCGACGGGGACACCGTGGTGGTGCACAGCATGGACCGGCTCGCCCGCAACCTCGACGACTTACGCGCGCTCGTCCAGGGCCTGACACGCAAGGGGGTGCGGGTGGAGTTCGTCAAGGAGAGCCTGGTCTTCACGGGGGAGGACTCCCCCATGGCCAATCTCATGCTCTCCGTCATGGGTGCTTTCGCTGAATTCGAACGCTCCCTCATCAAGGAGCGGCAGCGGGAAGGCATCGCCCTGGCCAAGCAGCGGGGCGCCTACAAAGGACGGAAAAAGATCCTCGCACCGGACCAAGCGGCCGAACTGGCCCAGCGCGCCGGCAGCGGTGTTCCGAAAGCCGACCTGGCCCGGGACTACGGAATCAGCAGGGAAACGGTCTACCAATACCTGCGCCACGCCAAGCTGGACTAAACACTCCCCCGCCGCCAAGGCTGACATGCCATATATGGAACCGCGGCAGGTTGACGGAAGGTCGATTATCGGCGGTTCAAAGCGGCCCGGGGAGCGCGGGAAGAAGACGAGTCTCAAGGGCCGCCCAGCGCCAAGGAAAGAACCTGCTTGCTTCATGGAAAGCAGTCGTGCCCGTAAGCCGGTCGGTCAAAGAGGGCAAAGATTCCAACGCTTGCCTAAAGCCAGGGCGGTCGTCTAAATGCGCGTAGACCCCCCTCCGTTCATTGCGCTGTGAGGCTCCCCCAACCACTGAGGGACCTCATTTAGTGACATGACTGGTCGTATTGGCCGCATCAGTGCCCACGATTTTCAGGAAGGCCTCTGTTGCGGGCGAGAGGGCACCGCTGCGGTGAGACATGATGATAGGTCGTTCCAGAGAGGGCAGGATGGGCCGAAGCACGCATTCGCCTATGTCTGATCCCATCATTGGCGTCCACCAGAGCGCGTAGCCTGCTCCTGCGGTAACCAGGGGCATGATTCCTTCAGTACTGCCCAGTTCGATTCGGATATTGGGACTGGTCCCTCTTTGGTTTAGTTGAGTTTCGAGCCACCGCCTGGAGGTCGACAGGCTGGGGTGCATGGTGACCAGACTCATGGCCGCGAGCTCATCGACCCCAATTGGTTCGCTTGCATCTGATGAGCCGGGGGGAAGGAGGGCATTCAGGCGTTGGGTTCCCACCTGCTGACTAGTCAACTGTCCCGTAACCGGGGAAGAGACCGTCAGGCCGAGGTTGTAACGCCCGCTGCGGACTTCGGCGGCGATGGCATTATCGTCGGTTTCGGGGTAGACCCTCACGCCGACTTGAGGATATGCCCGGCGGAAGCCGACCAACGCCTCCAAAAGCCATCCCGCGGCGACCGCGGGAACGGCGACTATGTCCAGATGCCCGGCCGCCAGCCCCAAGACGTCACGGACGCTTTCCTGCGCCACGGCGAAGTCACGGAGCACCTGTCGGGCCGGTTCCAAAAGGGCCAACCCCGCCGCAGTCAAAGCGAGCCCAATTGACGTCCTTTCAAACAGCTGGCCCCCAAATTCCTTTTCCAGCGAACGCAGGGCGACTGAGATGGTCGGTTGCGCTACGTGGAGCTGGGCAGCGGCCGCTGTCGCGCTTTCGTGCTCCGCCACGGCCAGGAAGTACTCAAGCTGTCGCCGTTCCATTGAAGCCTCCATAGAGAAAAGCTATTGATTTCTTAGAAAATTATCATTGGACGCTATATGGCCGCGCAAGTAACGTGGATCACATGACGGATTCCACTAAGTCCTCGGGACCGAACCTTCTCATCATGATGTCTGATCAGCACGTTCCTTTCGCCTGTGGGGCCTACGGCAGCACGATGGCTCGGACACCGAATCTGGACGCCCTGGCTGAGCGCGGCACGGTCTTTGACGCTGCCTACTGCAACTCGCCCATCTGCGTTCCGTCCCGGGCTGCCATGGCCACGGGTCGGTATGTTCATCAGACCGGTAATCCCGATAATGCTTCCCCTTATTTGGGTACTGAGGCTGCCAGTTGGGGCCACCGGGCGGCGCAGGCAGGCATCCCAACCACCACTATCGGCAAATTGCACTACAGGTCTGTTGAGGATGACACCGGATTCCCTGATCAGCGCCGGCCACTTCACGTCCGGGACGGCATGGGGGACCTGTTCCATACCCTGCGAAGCCTGCAGCCTCCCGCCCTGCAATTGCGGGCCGCCGTCGCTGACGCCCGGCCCGGCGAGTCTGACTACAGCCGCTTCGATCGTTCTGTCGCTTCTGAGGCAGCCAACTGGCTGCAGGAGCGGTCCGCACAGCAGGACCGGTGGCTGGGGAAAGTCTCATTTGTCACCCCCCACTATCCGTTCACTGTTCCGAAGGAATTCCTGGATCTGTATCCGCTCGAAACGCTGCCGCTGCCTCGGCGGAACGACTCACAGGAATGGGACCGGCATCCGGCGGTGGATATTTACCGGCAGGCCTGTGGCCTAGACCAGCCTCTGACCCGCGAGGAAACCCTGAAGGCGGTGCAGGCATACTATGGGCTGGTCAGCTTCATGGATGCGCAGGTCGGCATTGTCCTGGACGCTCTGGAGGAGACCGGCCAGGCCGATAACACCATCGTGCTTTATGTCTCGGACCACGGAGAACTACTGGGCACCGACGGATTGTGGTTCAAAGGAACCATGGGCGAGGGTTCGGTACGCATCCCGACCATTCTTTCTGGGCCAGGAGTCCCCATCGGCCACCGTTGCGGCACCAACGTCAGCCTGATCGACGTTTTCCCCACGGTCCTCCACGCCCTCGGCTTGTCCCCCGCCCTTGAAGACGCCGATCTGCCCGGGCGATCGCTGCTGGGCATCGCCAACGAGCCGGATGATACGACCCGGACTGTTTTCAGCGAGTACCACTCGGCCAACTCCTACACGGGCTCGTTCATGATCCGCCGCGGCCCTTGGAAGTACGTCAACTACACCGGCTTCGAGGAACGGCTGTACAACCTGGAGTCCGACCAGTGGGAGGAGCACGATCTTGCCCCGGAACCGGCTTACGCCGATCAGCTGGAGCAGTGCCGGGCGGCTATGCGCGAGATCTGCGACCCAGATCTGGTGGACCAGCAGGTACGGGAACGCCAGCGGCAGCGGATCGAAGAATACGGCGGAGTCGCCAACGTCCTCAAGAAGCCTCTGATGGCCTACTCACCAGCCGCCAGTTCCTAAGCCCCGGCCTACCCAGCCAACCGAATTCCAGCCGGTCTAATCACAAAGGTGTGCAAATGTCCGCAACAACCGAAACCTCTCCTGCCCAGCTGCACATGGTGCGCAGGGCCGCCGTCGGCAGCGCCGTCGGCACCACAATCGAAGCCTACGACTTCCAGATCTACGGCGTAGCCTCAGCCCTGGTCTTCAGCACCGTCTTCTTCTCCAACATCCCTACCTCACTGGGCATTGTCTTTTCCTTTGCCACCCTTAGCGTAGGCTTCTTGGCCCGCCCCTTGGGCGCCATGATCTTCGGGCACTATGGGGACAAACTGGGACGCAAAAAGCTGCTGGTCATCTCCCTAATGGGAGCCGGCGGATGCACCACCCTGATGGGGTTGCTCCCCACCCATGCCCAGGTCGGGCTTTGGGCACCAATCCTGCTGGTCGCACTGCGCCTGCTCCAAGGCCTTTTCCATGGAGGCGAGCAGGGCGGCGCCGTACTGATGGCCGTCGAACACGCACCGGCCCACCGCCGCGGCTGGTACGGCAGCTGGGCCTTCCTGGGCAGCCCCGGAGGCACCCTGCTGGCGGCCGGGGTCATGGGCATCACCATCGCCACCACCGGTGAGAACTTCCTCACTTGGGGCTGGCGCGTGCCCTTTGTGATCAGCTTCATCCTGCTCGGAGTGGGTGTTGTCATTCGCGCGACCGTCACCGAAAGCCCGGAGTTTCAGAAGCTGAAAAAAACCGAGGGTCACGCCAAGGCACCTATGGTCGAGGTCATCAAACGATCCTGGCGCCTGGTCTTGGTATCCATCGGTGTAAACCTGGGTTTCAACGCTTTCGTGTGGGTACTCATCAGCTACTCACTGGCCTACGGGACCCAGTATTTGAAGCTCGACCGGGACTTCATGCTTCAAAGCACCCAGATCGGATCGGTGGCAATGATCATCTCAATCCTCCTCTTCGCTTGGCTCTCTGACCGCATCGGCCGGATGAAAGTTATGCTCGCCGGAGCCCTGTTCCTTGTCCTGTACCCCTTCCCGATGTTCGGGCTGCTCAACACCGCCCAACCTCCGGTGGTCATGACAGCGATGGTCATCGGCTTCATCGGCGCCTCGGCCGTGTTCGGGCCCCTGGCCGCATTCCTGGTAGAACTGTTTCCCACGAAGGTCGCCTACAGCGGAGTCTCGGTCGGCTACTCACTCGGCGCTGTCCTCGGTGGCGGCCTGGCACCTTTCATCGCCAGCCTCCTCATGGAAGGCTCCGGCGGGCAGTCCTGGACGGTGTCCCTGTACCTGGCCGCCGGCGGCGCCGTCACCCTCGTTTCGCTGCTGTTCCTGCGCTCCGTCCGGTCAGGCCGCCGGCAGGTGACAGCGACCCGCATTCAGCAGACCCAGCTCTCATGACTGCCGGTGCCCCGCACGGCAGCTGCTGCACACCCCGCACCGCCTCTGCCGACACGACATTCCTCCCCCCTGCCGTAGCTCTCCTGTCTCGCGCGGAAATGCCACGCGGGGGAAGGGAAACTCAAACGGGTCAGGAAGTGGTCATTCCCGCGGGGGCTTTCCAGATGGGGGATGCATTCGATGAGGGCTATCCCGCCGACGGGGAGACCCCGGTCCACACAGTGGCAGTATCTTCCTTCGCCGTGGATGCCACGCCTGTCACCAACACGCAATTCGCCAAGTTCATCGAGGCCACCGGATATCGGACTGAATCCGAACAACTCGGCTCCTCGGCCGTGTTCCATCTTCTCGTGCAGGCGAAGGAAGAAGACATCCTGGGCCCTGTGAACGGCGCCAACTGGTGGCTGACAGTACGCGGCGCCGACTGGGCACACCCCCACGGCCCCCGCTCAGCCTGGGAGGACTTCGCCGAACATCCGGTGGTCCACGTGTCCTGGAATGACGCCATGGCCTACTGCGCCTGGGGTGGACGGCGCCTGCCAACCGAAGCCGAGTGGGAGTATGCGGCACGGGGCGGGTTAGCCGGTAAGCGCTACGCCTGGGGCGATGACCTGCACCCCCAGGACGGCAAGCATCGCTGCAATATATGGCAGGGAGAATTCCCACTGCTCAACACCGAGGCCGACGGCTATCTGGGCACAGCCCCAGTCGGAAGCTTTCCACCCAACGGCTATGGCCTGTACGACACGAGCGGGAACGTGTGGGAGTGGTGCCAGGACTGGTTCCTGCCCAAGTACTACCGCAATTCACCTGACAACGACCCCCAGGGCCCGACCATCGGCGCCGGACGTGTGATGCGCGGCGGCTCCTACCTGTGCCATGAGTCCTACTGCAACCGTTACCGCGTCGCCGCCCGCAGCTTCTCCCCCGCTGACTCTGCCAGCGGTAACTGCGGATTCCGCACCGCCCGGTCCCTTACGTGAAGAAACCAGAGGAAAAATGCACGTCGCTGAACGCTCGCAAGCTACCGAACGACTCCGGGCAGCCCTTCCCGGGATCGTCGAAACCGAACCCGGTGACCTGCTGGCCTACACTTCTGACCGCTCTGGCCACCGCTCCGACGGCGTGCCGGCAGCGGTAGTCCACGCGCGCACGATCGAGGACGTGCAGAAAACCTGCCGCATCGCCTCCGAAACCCGGACCCCCATCGTCACCCGTGGTGCCGGCACTGGCCTCGCCGGCGGCGCCATTGCCAGCCCCGGGGAAATTGTCCTCTCCACCCAGGCGATGGACCAGATCCTGGAGATCTCGGTCGAGAACCGACTGGCCGTTGTCAGGCCCGGGATCCTCAACGGAACCTTGAACCGTACCCTCGAGCAGCACGGCCTGTGGTGGGCCCCGGATCCGGCCAGCAGGGACATCTCCACCGTCGGCGGCAACATCGCCATGAATGCCGGCGGACTGCTGTGCGCCAAGTACGGGGTGACCCGGGAATCGGTGCTGGCCCTCAAGGTCGTTCTGGCAGACGGGCGCCTGCTGTCCGTCGGGCACCGCACGGTCAAGGGTGTCACCGGCTACGACCTCTGCGCGTTGATGATCGGCTCGGAAGGAACACTCGGCATCATCGTCGAGGCAACCCTGAAGCTGCAGCCCCTCGTCCGCGGTGACGTCGTCACCATCGGAGCCTTCTTCGACACCATCGAAGAAGGTGCACGTGCCTCCGCTGCCATCACAGGCGCCGGCCACGTCCCGGCGATCATGGAACTCATCGACCGCCGCACACTGGAGTGCGTGGCCCGATATACCGGCACTGATTTGCTTGCCCGGGGCGGGGCGTACTTCCTTGTCCAGTGTGACGGGCCCGACGCTGCAGAGACCGCACAACTAATTACCGACCTCATACAAACCGCCCGCGGCAGAGCAGAAACAACTGTCGATCCAGCCGAGGCTGAACACCTGCTGGGCCTGCGCCGCCAAGCCTTCCCTGCCCTCGAAGCCATGGGCACCATGCTTGTTGAGGACATCGCTGTGCCCCGGGACATGATGAGCGCTACCTTCGCCAAGATCCGTGAACTGGAGCAAAAGTACGCTCTCATCATCCCTACCACCTGCCACGCCGGTGACGGAAACCTGCATCCTACCTTTGTTTTCGAGGGCACCACCGTCCCGGAAACCATTTGGACGGCCGCCGGGGAGCTGTTCACCTACGCCTTGGAAGTCGGCGGCACTCTGACCGGCGAGCACGGTATCGGGCTGCTCAAGCGCGCCTGGCTCGCCGAGGAGCTCGGGCCCGACCAGTACGAGTTGCAGCGCCAAATCAAGGCGGTCTTCGACCCGGCCAACATCCTCAACCCCGGAAAAGTGTTCGCCGACAGCTAGCAGTCACCCCGCCCGACAGCCCTTCAAAGAAAAGAACGCCGTGACCACTACTGCGACAGTCTCCACCTCCTCCTACTACACCCCGGCAGCCCCGACCGTTTCCACTGCCGTAGGTGAGGCGCTGAGAGAGCGCACTGGCCACCTCTTCGGGCTGATGGGCAACGGCAACGCCCAGCTGATCAGCCACCTCACCCAGGCCGGTTTCCCCTACACCTCCGCCCGGCACGAGGCGGCAACAGTCACCATGGCGGACGCCTATCACCGCTCCACCGGCCGGATCGGGGCAGCGACCACCACCTACGGGGCCGGCTTCACCAACGCCTACACCGCCCTGGCCGAGGCCCGTCTGGCAAGAATCCCACTCGTTCTCGTCGTCGGTGATGCCCCCTCCGCCGCACAACGTAGCTTTGACATCGACCAGACGGCCGCCGCCGCAGCCACCGGGGTCACCACCTTGATGGCGGCACCGGACAACGCCGCCGCCATCACCCACCGCGCGTTCGACCTGGCACTGCAAACTGTCCAGCCCGTGGTGCTGGCCATCCCCTATGATCTGGCAACTGCCCCGCTCACAGATCCAGTTAGCCTGGACCCGCTGCCAGCCAAATCGTCCTGGTCCGCCTCCACTCCTGAACTGGACCGGGTGGCAACGGCTCTTCGAACCGCCAAACGCCCCCTGATTCTTGCCGGCCGCGGCATACTGCTCGCAGACGCGGTGGCGCCCCTTCGGGAACTGGGAGACCGGCTCGGAGCCCTGTTCATGACCTCCGTCATGGCCGCGAACGCCTTCGCGAGTCCCTGGGATCTGGGCATCGCCGGCGGGTTCACCAGGGCCCACCGGCTGGAACTCGCCCAAGCCGCCGACGTCGTGCTGGTGGCCGGGGCATCCATGAACGCCTTCCAACTCCGTTACGGAACCCTGTTCGGGCCGGACGCCAAGGTTATCCGGGTGGACAACGAACCCGACGCTGCCCACGCTCAGGTAACCGACTACGTCCGCGCGGATCTGGGTCCTTTCCTTGAAGAACTCAACCCCCGCATCGAGAGCATTGAGCCGCAAGGCGTGTGGCGAGAGCGTGTCCCAGAGGTTGCCAGCCCCAGTTTTCGTTCCGCTGAACCAGTAGAAGACCCCTCCGAATTCGGCCCCGACGGCCGGCTTAATCCCCGCACCGTCGTGGCTGCCCTCGAGGACATCCTGCCCAAGGAACGCTCAGTGGTCATGGACGGGGGCCACTTCATGGGCTGGGCCCCAATGTACATGTCTGTGCCGGACCCCCAGGCCATGATCACGGTCGGCACCGCCTTCCAGTCCATCGGACTGGGATTCGGCTCCGCCGCAGGCGTCTCCGCAGCCAGACCGGACCGCACCACCGTCTTCATCACCGGGGACGGCGGCGGACTCATGGGCCTGTCCGACTTCGAAACCTTCCTGCGCACCACCCGCCGCGGCGTGGTCGTAGTGCTAAATGATTCCGCTTACGGCGCCGAACTGCACCAATACGCCTCGAAGGGTCTGGATGACAAGGCCATGCTCATCGATGAAGTGGACTTCGCCGCCATCGGACATGCACTCGGAGCAGAGGGAACAAAAGCCCGGACCCTAGCCGACCTGACCACCTTGGAAGACTGGCTAGCCACACATGACACCGGCGTTTTCGTCCTCGACGTGGCCATCTCCCAAAAAGTCGTAGTCGAATACATGGCCGCATCCCTAGAGTCCGGCAACATGAAGTTGCCGTCGCTTGACAGACGCCACAAAAACCCCGCAAAACAAACGCCGCAGCGGGTTCACGGACCGAATACTCCAGGGCGGCAGCGAGCCTGATCCTCGATTCACACTCGCTAACGAACGTACCTTCCTGGCATGGATCCGCACCTCGCTGGCATTGCTCGCCGGAGGTGTTGCAGTCGAAGCCTTCATGGCCGACCTCTTCGGCTCGGAACTGCGGAAGACCGTCGCCGTGTTGCTACTGGTCCTGGCCCTCGCCATCGCCGGCGGCTCCTTCTTCCGCTGGCTCAAGGTCGAACGCGCCATGCGGCACAACATCCCCCTGCCGCTGCCCTGGATCACGCCGATCCTGGCAGCAGGAGGCGCCCTGGTCGCCGCCGCCATGGTCGTGTTCGTCATCGCTCACCCCGCCTAACCCATGCCTGCGCCAAGGAATACGCTGACGCACGGCGACGCCGGCCTCCAACCCGAACGGACTGACCTGGCTTGGGGCCGCACCACCCTGTCCCTGGTCGTAGCCGCCGCCCTCTTCCTGCGCTGGCTGCCCCACCACGGCTGGTTCATCGGCACCCTCGTCACAGCCGCCACGCTCACCGCAATAGCCATCAGCCTCACGCGCAGGCGCCGCTTCCACCGCGCCATCTATGGCATTAAACACGAGCGCATGGTCCCGGACACTGCCTCCGCAGCAGCCCTCGCAGCCAGCGTCGTCATCCTGTCCCTGCTCGGAATCTATGCCGTCCTCTTCCTTCCACTCGAGTAGCTGACAGCAGGGGCACATGGGCCACTAGCAACAGCAATCCGCAGCCCAATGAACTTGGGCGCAACTTTCGTATCAGGTTGAAGCACACCCCAACCTGACGTCAGGTAAGGGTCTGAACTACGTCCAATTGGAGTCCAAAACCGATATTCCTGACGCCCTAGTCCGACGTTCAAAGACCTCAACCTGACACCTACCCTCAGGACGTCCGTACCCGAGAGCCCTTTATTCCGGAGATCAAATACGGGTGCTCTACAAGAGATACGACTTCGAAAGATCGTTCAGCATACTGTTCGTCATCCTTTATGATGAACAGATGACTTCCCGTAAGACCGTAGCCATCGCAGTACCGCTCGAAGCTGAGCTCGTGGACCGCATCCGCGCCGTCGATCCATCAGTCACCGTCCTTTATGAGCCGGACCTCCTGCCGCCGGAACGCTACCCGGCAGACCATGCCGGTGATCCCGCCTTTAAGCGCACCGACGAGCAGGAGGAACGCTACTGGGCCATGCTCAACAGCGCGGAGGTGCTCTACGGGTTTCCCAACGAAAGCCCTGCCGGGCTTGCCCGCATCGCCCTCGACAACCCCGGACTGCAATGGGTCCATGCCATGGCCGCGGGAGCAGGCGGAGCGGTCAAGGCGTCCGGACTGAGCCAGGATCTCCTCCAGAAGTTCAAGATCACCACTTCCGCCGGGGTACACGCCCTGCCCCTCGCAGAGTTCGCAGCGATGGGAATCCTCAACGGCTTCAAGCGCAGCGCCGAACTTGCCCAGGATCAGGCGGCGAAGTCCTGGCCCAACCTCCGGGTCCCCACCCGGCTGGTCAACGGATCGACCCTGGTTATCAGCGGGCTGGGGGAAATCGGCCTGGAAACAGCCAGGATCGCCCGCGCCCTGGGCATGAAGGTCAGCGGCAGCAAGCGGACAGTGGAGCCCATCGACGGGATCGAGGAGGTTGTGGACAACGCCGGCCTCCCCGCCCTCCTGTCCACGGCAGACGCCGTCGTCAACACCCTGCCGGGCACGGAGTACACGGAAAAGCTGTTCAACCGCGAGATGTTTGCCGCCATGAAGCCAGGAACCACCTTCGTCAACGTAGGCCGCGGAACCGTAGTGGACGAGGATGCGCTGCTGGAGGCACTGGACAACGGCCAGGTGGGCTACGCCTGCCTGGACGTCTTCGCCGTGGAGCCGCTGCCAAAGGACAGCCCGCTATGGAACCACCCCCGGGTCATGGTTTCGCCCCACACCTCGGCCCTCAGCGCAGCCGAGAACCGCCTCATCACCGAGCGCTTCTGCAGCAACCTGCGCACGTTCCTCGACGGCGGGGATCTCCCCCACCTCGTGGACACGGTGCACTTCTACTAGGCCGCGGCAGGGAGAAAAGATGCGCATCGCCAGGCTCAACACAGCGGCAGGTCCCCAGTACGCAGTGGAACGCGACGGCACGTGGGACCACATCATCGACCCGTTTGAGGGAGCTCTCCGGTACACCGGCGGCACCACGGCACACAGTGAGGCCATCTTCCTCGCCCCGGTGACGCCCGCCGTCGTCCTCGGCATCGGCCACAACCTGACCCTGAATGACCATCCGCTGCCCATCCAGGCCTGGCACAAGTCGGTGCACACCATCGCCGACCCCGGGGACACGGTAACGGCCGCCCGCAACCGCGGCATCGTCAATGCCGAAGGGGAACTCGCCGTGGTGATCGGCAAGACCGCCACCAACCTCACGGTGGAGGACGCCCTGGACCACGTCCTGGGCTACACCTGCGTCAACGACATCACCAACGTTGACCAAAACGCGGTGGACGAAAGGAACTTCCAGGGTAAGGCCGGCGTCAACTACACGCCACTGGGACCGTGGATCGAAACCGGACTCCCGGACCCGGAGCGTACGCGCATCGACGTGTACGTGAACGGAACAGCCAGGGCCAACTCCGGCACCTTCAACCTGCCATCCAGCGTGGCCGAATGCCTTGTCTACGTCACGTCCTGGCTCACCCTTGAGCCGGGGGACGTGGTGATGACCGGCGCACCCGGCACCGCGGTACCCGTGGCGCCCGGTGACCGGGTGGACGTTGTAGTGGAGGGAATCGGAACCCTGAGCAGCGCCGTGGCCTGAGCCGGGGCAGCATTAGGGGGCGTCGCGAGACCTTAAGATGGATAACGTTCAGTTGACTGAACACCAGCGAAGCCCGTCCGGCAACCTAAGGAGAATCATGGCCGATTCCCCCATTCCCGCTTCATCCGATAAATCGGGAACCGCCTCTCCGGCGCCCGCCGTCACGCGCGCCGCGGCCGTCCTGGATGCCCTGGCCGCCTCGGCAACCGGCCGGCTGACACTGAGCGACCTGTCGCGCGAAGTGGGAATTCCCAAGTCATCCACCTCCAACCTCCTGCTGGCCCTGGAGGAGGCGCGCCTGGTCAGCAGGCAGGGCGCGGAGTTCACCCTCGGCCGCAAGCTGGTGGAACTCGGTGCCGCCTACCTGGGCCGCATGGACGAAGTCCAGGAGTTTTACCGTTACTGCGAACAAGCCTCCGTCCTTTCCCGCGAGACGGTCCGGATCGCCATGCTGGACGGAACCAACGTCATTTACCTTGCCCGGTACGAGGGCCACCCCGCAGTCCGGCTCACCTCCAACATCGGGGACAAGATGCCCGTATCCCTCTGCGCAGTGGGCAAGGCGCTGATCGCCCGGCTGAACGTGCACGACATTGAGGAGATGTTCCCCGATGATGCAGAATTGCCCGTCCTCACGCCAAAATCCCTGCGGACGGGCGCGGAACTGAAGGCCCAGTTGCGGGAGATCCGCGAGCAGGGCTTCGCCTTCGAGGATGAAGAATCCACCACCGGCGTGGTCTGCCTGGCCGTTGCCGTCCCCACGCGGGGTGCGCACGGTCCCAGCCTGGGCCTGTCCGTAACGGCGCTCAAGGCCACCTACACGCCGGAACAGGGTTCCCAGATAGTCAAGGAACTGCAGGAACTGGCTCATTCCCTGGGCAACCCCATGGGATAGGTACCTGGAGGGCCGAGCATTCCGGGTCGTAACTCAAACCCAAAACTGTTGCCAGCCGTTCAGCTTGCTGTATTGTGTTCAGCATAGTGATCGACACAACAGGTGTTGTCGCTATCCCACCAGGCCAACGGGGGCCTGGAGTGCATTAGAGGGAGTTCTCGTGACAACTCGTACTAACTCACCGCAGGCCACCACGGACGGCGCCGTCGTCGATCCGGACCAGCTGCGACGTGCAACACTTGCCAGCTCCGTGGGCTCAGCCCTGGAGTACTACGACTTCTACATCTACGGCCTTGCGTCGGCCCTGATCTTCGGTCCGCTGTTCTTCGCGCCGCTGGGTGAAAGTGGCGCTGTCATCGCCTCCTTCGCCACCTACGGCGTGGGGTTCGCGGCGCGGCCCTTCGGCGGCGTGGTCTTCGGCCACATCGGGGACCGCTTCGGCCGCAAGATGGTGCTGATCCTGACCATCGGCCTGATGGGCCTGTCCAGCTGCGCCATCGGCCTCCTGCCCACCTTTGAACAGGCAGGCATGCTGGGAGCGGTGCTCCTGGTAACACTGCGGATCCTGCAGGGCCTGGGCGCCGGTGCCGAACAGGCAGGTGCCACCACCCTCATCTCGGAGGTGGCACCGCGCCGCCGTCGTGGTTTCTTCGCCGCCCTGCCGTTCGTGGGCATCCAGCTGGGCACCCTCCTGGGCGCCGGCACCTTCGCCCTGATGGCCCTGGCGGACAAGCAGGTCCTGCAGGGCTGGCTCTGGCGCGTTCCCTTCCTGGCCAGCATCATCCTGATCGCCGTCGCCGTCTTCATCCGGCTTCGGCTCAAAGAGACCCCGGTCTTCCAGGAATTGGAGAAGCACAAGGCCGTGGTCAAGAACCCGGTAGGCCAGATCTGGAAGCACTCCAAGAAGAACGTGCTGGTCGGCATCGGCCTCCGCATGGGGGAAAACGGCAACTCGTCCATCTACTCCGCGCTGTTGGTGTCCTTCATCAGCATGCCGGCCGGTGTCTTCGCCGGCGACAAGTTCATCGGCCCCACGGGCCTGCTGATCGCCGCAGGCTTCGCCGCGGTACTGGTTGTTGCCTTCGGCGCCCTGTCCGACCGTTTCGGCAGGGTCCCCGTCTACCGCTACGGCGCACTCTTCCAGGCCGTTATCGCCTTGCCGGCCTTCTACCTGGTCACGCTCGGCAATGTGGCACTGGTCTGGGCAGTCATGGTGGTGGGCATCGCCCTCGGCGTGCAGTCCATGCTCGGCCCGCAGTGCGCCCTGCTGCCGGAACTCTTCGGCTCCCAGCACCGCTTCACCGGCGTGGCCCTCAGCCGTGAACTGTCCGCGGTGCTCGCCGGCGGCTTCGCCCCGATGATCGGCGTCGCACTGCTGGCGGCCACCAACCACTCCTGGCTGGTGCCCGCGCTCTACTCGCTGGTTTTGGCGGCAATCTCGTTCGCCACCACGTTCTTCACCCCGGAAACCAACGGCCGCGACCTGGTGCTCGTAGAGGATGCCAGCTAAACAACCACACCACCCCGCCCACGCCACGGATCCCGCACCCTTGGGTGCGGGATCCCTTGCGCCGGGCACCACCCCAGCCGAAGGACTCACCACGGACTACTAACCCTGCGATATTCTGTTCCTTTGAATCCGGTCCAGGGGGTGGCCAGGACACAGCACGTCGAATGGCCCTTCAATGATTCCCAGCAGCGATCTTCCAGGACTTGCGTCAGTCAACCTCCCGCATGAGGATTTCCTCGACTGTCCCACCGGACTGGTCGAGTACTACTTCTCAGACGGCATCTTCCGCTGGTCGGATGGGCTGTACCGGATTTACGGGTATGAGCGCGGCGAGGTTGTCCCGTCCATGGACATGGCAATGGCCCACATCGAGCCGGAAGACCGGCCAAGGGTCCAGGCCTATTGGGAACGCGTCTCGTCCGCAGGCGGGCCATCGTCCATCTACGTGTCCATTCGGGACCGGAAGGACCGCCAGCACAAACTGCTCTACTCCGCGGACTACATCCTTGAAGGGGACACTCCCGTTGGTGTCTGGGGTGTGGTGGTGGACCTCACGCAGTCAATCCATACGGACCGCCACCGACTTGCCACCGAGGCCGTCGCCGCATCAGCGGTCAACCGGGCAGTGATCGAACAGGCCAAGGGCGTCCTGATGGGGCGCACCGGGGTCACCGCGGACCAGGCCTTTGAACTCATCAGCCAGTTGAGCCAGGATTCGAACCGCAAGGTGTATGCCATCGCACAGGAAATCGTGGAACGGGCAACCGTCCAGGGCGGTGACCCGCAGGACCAGGACCACCCCTTGCTGTAGCGGCCGCACCCAGGCCTGGACCGCCGTGGAAACCTATAACGCCAGGCGCGGCCCGTCCGCCGCAACAGGCACGGAACCAACAACAGGCCTGGAAGCTACAACAGGAATGGAACCGGTCAACGCCTCCACAACAGCCATCTGGCCGGTTGTATCGGGGACCCCGGGGTACTGAACCTGCGCCGGCTCAACGGGAGCAACGGGGCCTTCGGAATGCATGCGGACCAGCGCCACTGCGGAGATCAGGAACCACGCTACGTTCGTGACCACGGAGGGCCACGCCCCGTGCAGGGTCCCGTTGATGATGAAGGCCACGGAGCCGAACAGGTTGGCCGTCTGGAAACCCTTGCCGGCTTTCAGCCAGCCCATGGAAACGGCGAGGTATGCACTCAGTATCGCCGCCGCGCCTGCCCAGCCGGCAATTTCCCACAGCAGTTCCATGGCGTCCTTCCAAAGTGGTGCCTGCGCAGTATCAGGGCAGGGCTGAAGATGGGTAATTCAAGGTTTGGTTTGCGCCGGATGCCGTCCTGGAAGGACCGGCAGCGTCCAGCTCTGCGTTGCCTCAAGCCCTGTTCGGGCGAGGACCTCATTCGCTGGCGGCGGCATAATCATACCCCGCGCCGAAGCGCTCATTTGACGCACCATTCCCCGCTGCCCGAAGGGTGGACGAGACCCTTGCCGCGTAGCACGATCAGAGCTGTGACCACCAGCCCCGCTTCCGATCCGTACCTCCGCGAACTCACCCAGTTGAGGCGCGTCAAGGACCGGATGGACCGGGAGTACGCGCAGCCGCTGAACGTCGAATCCCTCGCCAGGGACGTCCACATGTCCGCCGGCCATTTCAGCCGCCGCTTCAAGCTCGCCTACGGCGAATCCCCCTACAGCTACCTCATGACCCGCCGGATCGAACGGGCCATGGCGCTGCTGCGCATCGGCGACCTCAGCGTCACTGAGGTGTGCTTCGCCGTCGGCTGTTCCTCCCTGGGGACCTTCAGCACCCGTTTCAGCGAGCTGGTGGGCATGCCGCCCAGCGTCTACAAACAGGAGGCACAAAGCGCGGCGGCGGGAATCCCCGCCTGCGTGGCCAAGCAGGTCACCAGACCGGTCAGGAATCGAGAAGCGCCCCTCCCCGAGCCGTTACTAGCATGACTGCCATGGACATCAACATTTCCTCAACCTTCCTTCCCGCCACCGATCCGGACGCCTCCCTGGCGTTCTACCGCGACGCCCTGGGCTTCGAAATCCGCAACGACGTGGGCCGCGGCACCATGCGCTGGATCACCGTTGGCCCCGCAGGCCAGAAGGACGTTTCCATCGTCCTGCACCCGCCTGCCGTGGACCCGGGCATCACCGAGGACGAACGCCGCACCATCTCCGAGATGATGGCCAAAGGCACCTACGCCACCATCGTCCTCTCCTCCCCCAACGTGGACGCCGCGTTCGCCATAGTGGAGGCAACCGGGGCCGACGTCGTCCAGGAACCCATCGACCAGCCGTACGGCATCCGCGACTGCGCCTTCCGCGACCCCGCCGGCAACACGGTCCGCATCAACCAGCAGCCCTAGGCATATAAACAGACACGTATATAACGGACGACGCCGGAGCGGGGCTGCAGGCCAGCTACGCTTCGGCGCCGCTCCAGGAAGAAGGGGGACACCTTGAGCACGGAAGCAGACATGGAAACCAGGCAGGCGGCGCACGTTGCCGACACCCACGACCTGATCCGCGTCCAGGGTGCGCGGGAGAATAACCTCAAGGACGTGAGCCTGGATCTGCCCAAGCGCCGGCTGACCGCGTTCACGGGTGTTTCCGGCTCGGGCAAGAGTTCCCTGGTGTTCGCCACCATCGCCGCCGAGTCGCAGCGGATGATCAACGAAACCTACAGCGCCTTTGTCCAGGGGTTCATGCCCAGCCTGGCCCGGCCGGACGTGGACCGGCTGGAGGGCCTGACCACGGCGATCATTGTGGACCAGGAACGGATGGGTGCCAACCCGCGCTCCACCGTGGGCACGGCCACCGACGCCAACGCCATGCTGCGGATCCTGTTCAGCCGCCTGGGCAAGCCCTATGTCGGCCCGCCCACGGCCTTCTCCTTCAACGTGCCCACCCGCAAGGCCAGCGGCATCATGAGCACCGAGAAGGGCGGCCGGGTGGAGAAGAACGTGGTCCGCCAGGTCACCTACCTGGGTGGCATGTGCCCGCGCTGCGAGGGCATGGGGAACATCAGCGACATCGACCGGACCGCCCTGTACGACGATACGAAGTCCCTGTCCGAAGGTGCGCTCACCGTTCCCGGCTACTCCATGGATGGCTGGTACGGCCGCCTGTTCGAGGGCATGGGCCTGCCCATGGACAAACCGATCGCCAAGTTCACGGCGAAGCAGCTGGACACGATGCTGTACGCCGAGCCCACCAAGATCAAGGTGGAAGGCGTCAACCTCACGTTCGAGGGCGTCATCCCCAAGATCCAGAAGTCCATGCTCTCCAAGGACGTGGAGGCCATGCAGCCGCACGTGAAGCGGTTCGTGGAGCGCGCCGTCACGTTCGCCACCTGCCCGGACTGCGGCGGAACGCGGCTCACTCCGGAGGTGCTCAACGCACGGATCAACGGGAAGAACATCGCGGACCTCTGCACCATGCAGATCAGCGACCTGGCGCAGTGGATCCGGGGCCTGGATGAACCCTCCGTCCGCCCGCTGCTCGTCGGGCTGCGGGACCTGCTGGATTCGTTCGCCGAGATCGGCCTGGGCTACCTCTCGCTGGACCGGCCGGCCGGAACCCTCTCCGGCGGCGAGGCACAGCGGACCAAGATGATCCGCCACCTGGGTTCCTCCCTGACCGATGTCACCTATGTTTTCGATGAGCCCAGCATCGGGCTCCACCCGCACGACATCGAGCGGATGAACACCCTCCTGCTGCAGCTGCGGGACAAAGGCAACACCGTCCTGGTGGTGGAGCACAAGCCGGAGATGATCGCCATTGCCGATCACGTCGTCGACCTCGGCCCCAAGGCCGGCACCGGCGGCGGCGAGATTGTCTACGAGGGCGACGTCGACGGGCTGCGTTCCAGCGGCACCATCACCGGACGCCACCTGGACGACCGCGCCCGGCTGAAGGATTCATTCCGGCAGCGGACGGGCGCACTGGAGGTCCGCGGCGCCTCGACGAACAACCTGCACAACGTGGACGTGGACGTTCCGCTCGGCATGCTGTGCGTGGTGACGGGCGTGGCCGGTTCCGGCAAAAGCTCGTTGATCCACGGCTCGCTGGCCATGCGCGAGGGCGTGGTGGTGATCGACCAGGGCGCCATCAAGGGGTCCCGGCGCAGCAACCCGGCCACCTACACCGGCCTGCTGGAGCCCGTCCGCAAGGCCTTCGCCAAGGCCAACGGCGTGAAGCCGGCACTCTTCAGCTCCAACTCCGAGGGCGCCTGCCCCACCTGCAACGGCGCGGGCGTGATCTTCACCGAACTCGGCGTGATGGCCACGGTCGAATCCACCTGCGAGGACTGCGAGGGCCGCCGCTTCCAGCCCGCCGTCCTGGAGTACACCCTGGGCGGGCAGAACATCGCCGACGTGCTGGCCATGTCCGTGGACGCAGCGTTGGCCTACTTCGCGGAGGGTGAGGCCAGGACGCCGGCCGCACACAAAATCCTTGAACGTCTCGCGGACGTCGGCCTGGGCTACATCACGCTCGGCCAGCCGCTGACCACTTTGTCCGGCGGCGAGCGCCAGCGGCTCAAGCTCGCCACGCAGATGGCGGAGACCGGCGACGTCTACATCCTGGATGAGCCAACAGTGGGCCTGCACCTGGCCGACGTCCAACAGTTGCTGGGACTGTTGGACCGGCTGGTGGATTCCGGCAAGTCGGTCATCGTGATCGAGCACCACCAGGCGGTGATGGCGCACGCGGACTGGATCATCGACATTGGTCCCGGAGCAGGGCACGACGGCGGCAGGATCGTTTTCGAGGGCACGCCGGCCGAGCTGGTGGCCGGGCGGGCCACGCTCACCGGGCAGCATCTGGCAGCGTATGTAGGGGCCTGAATCCGCGCGTACGCTGGCCATATGGCCGAAAACTTCCGCTACGACGTCGAGATCCTGCACCTGCTGGTGTCCCCCGCGCACGCCTATTTCGGCCGCGCCAGGGACGGCGCCGCCGACGTTCCCACCACTGATGCTGAACAGGCTGAGGTGGTGGGCGGCAAGGGCATCGTGGGTGACCGGTTCTTCGGCAAGGCCGCCCACATGGACGCCGCGGTGACCCTGTTCGCCATCGAGTCCCTTGAGGCCATCGCCGAGGAGCTCGGCGCCGGGCCGTTCGACCCCCTGCTGACCCGGCGGAACGTGGTGCTTCGCGGCGCCCAGCTGGCACCGCTGCTGGGGCAGGACTTCGCGCTGGAGTCCGGCGGGTCCTCGGTTACCCTCCACGGTGGCCGGCACGCCCAGCCCTGTGCGTGGATGAACGAGGTGCTGGCCCCCGGCGCGCATCCCGCCATGCGGGGGCGGGGCGGCATCCGCTGCCGTGCCGTCTCCAGCGGATTGCTGCGCCGGGGCCAGGCGGTGCTGGTCAGCCCGGTGCCGCTGGATCCGGCCCGGGGCGGGGACGCAAGCCTGCTGCGGCCGTCGCGGCTGCCGTAGGAGGCCAAACGACGGCGTCACGCACGGCACGCTTCCGGCCCACCTTTGGCGGGGAAACCCCGGAAACCCGGGGTGCCGCCGTCGGCCATATCCCGAAAGCATGCCCTGCGTGACGCGCGTGCCGCGATCAGTCCAGCTGCACGCCCCGGAGCAGCAGGAGCGTCCCGCCCACCACAACCGCGGAGGCCAGGAACACCCCGCCCGAGCCGAGCCCGGCCGCCACGCCGCCGATGGCACTCGGCAGGACCACCTGCCCCACCCGGTTCCCGGCGAGCCTCAAAGCCAGCGCCCTGCCACGCTGCCCCGCCGGGGCCTGCGCCGAGAGCCAGGACATGGTCAGGGGCTGGCCGATGCCGAGCCCCAGCCCGAGCACCGCCATGATGGCAAACAGCAGCCACACGGGCATCGGGATGGCCACAACGGCCAACGCAAACGTGGACAGGGCCAGGCTCACCACCAGCAGCCGCATCCGGCCGATCCTCCGGGACACCCTGCCCAGCAGGAGCCTGGAAACCATGGAAAACACCGCCCGCACGGTCAGCAGGGCACCCACCGTTGCCGCAGTGAGTCCCCGGTCGGCGCCCAGGGCGGGCAGGTACACCATGGTCAGGTCCACCACTGCAAGGACGGTGGCGCTGGCGGCCAGCGCGCGGGCCACCCCGGGGGCCTTCAGCAGCGAGAGGGCGCTGCCCTTGGTGGCGGCCGCGCCCTTCTTCCTCCGGACGCTGACGTGCGCCGGGAGGACGAAGGTCGTCAGGAAGAGCACCAGGCTCATGACCACCGAGAGCAGGAAGATCGCCTGGGTGTCGGGCCGGACCGAGGCGCCGCCCACCAGCGAAATCGCCAGCGGCCCCAGGGCCTGCCCCAGGGATGCTGCGAACGTCAGGTAACCGAACGCGGAGTCCATCCGCGACGAGGCAGCGTTGTTGGCCACCACCGCCTGCTGCCCCACCACGCAGGCCAGCTGCCCGGCCCCCAGCAGCGCGGTCCCGGCCACCAGGGCCAAAATCGACGAACCCCACAGCAGCAGGAAGGCAGAGCAGGAAAGGACGACGGCGGACCCGATCGCCATGAGCCGCCGCTCACCCAGGCGGTCCACCAGGCTGCCCGTGGGAACGGCGAGCAGCAGGGGAAAGACCGCGTAGCTGGCTGCAAGCAGGCCCAGGGCGAAGTCCGGAACCTCCAGCTCCAGCGCACGGTAGGTGGCTGCCGGCCGGACCAGGAAGGTGACGGCCTGGATCAGCGCCGAATGGACCAGCAGGGCCACGGCCGGGCGCCGCCCCAGCTCACCGATCATGAGCCGGAGGCACTGTTGCCGGAGATGGCCCGGACCGCGGCGTCGCGGGCGCCCATGACGTGGTCGAACGCGATCGTGGCTGCCTTGTCCGGGTCCCCGCCGGCGAGGGCCGCCACCAGGACCCGGTGCTGGGCCAGCGCTTGGTCCCGGCGTTCCTGGCTGCTGTTGGTGAAGTGCCGGTAGCGTTCCATCTGGCTGGAAATCTGGCTGTGGAACCGGCGGGCCCAGGAGTTCCCTGCGATCGTGGCGATCTTTGCGTGCAGTGCCATGCCCTGCTGCATGGCGTCGTCGGCAAACTTGACCATGGCCGCGTTGCGTTCAAGAATGCCTTGGAGGGCTTCGATGTCGGCCGGCGTCGCCTTCATGCAGGCATTGCGGGCCATGAGGGACTCCATGGCCGCGCGGACTTCATACAGTTCGGAAATGGCGGACTCGTCCAGCACCGGCACCAGCACTCCCCCGGTGGGCTGCTGTTCCAGCAGGCTCTCCGAGATGAGCCGCCTGATGGCCTCCCGGAGCGGTGTGCGGCTCACCTGCAGGGCCGACGCCATGGCCGGCTCGTAGAGGCGTTCCCCCGGCTTCAGCTCAAGGCTAAGGATCCGCCGCTTCAGTTCGGCGTAGACAAAGTGGGCACCGGTGTTCCGGGCAGGTGTTTCTGGCATCTTGGACCTCCACCCGCCATCATACTTGTATACATCTATACATTCAGGCATTAGGGTGGGACATAAGGAAGGAGGGGGCAGCATGCGCTGCCCCCTCCTGAACCTGCAGTTGTGCGCGTCGGCTGGGCTATGCCCCGGCCTTCGCCGTTTCCTGCACCTCGAGGTCCTCAAGTGACTTGCCCTTGGTGTCCGGTGACATCAGGGTGGCCACCGCGGAGACCAGGCAGATGCCCAGCGTGGTCAACCCGATGGTGAGCGGGACGTTGGTGGAGCCCGGAGGCGCGATTGCGGTGAAGATGCTGGGGAAGAACGATGCAATCATGAGCCCGATGTTCTGCGAGACCGCGAAACCGGTCACGCGGATCCGCATGGGGAACTGCTCCTGGAAGAACGTGGCGAAGGTGGCGTTCCACATCTGGAAGAAGATGCCCTGCACGATCACGACGCACACGAAGACCAGCGGCAGGCTCCCCTGCTCGATGGCCCACAGGTACCCGGTCACCAGCAGGCCGCCGATGACACCGCCGGCAGCCATGAGCATCCGCCGGCCAATCCTGTCGGAAAGTGCGCCAAACAGCGGGATGGTGGCGACGGCCGCGATGTTGGCCACGAGGGTCACCCACAGGAACTCGCTGCTGGAGAAGCCGTTGCCGTAGCCCTTCTGGGTGGCGTAGGAGACGCCGAAAATGAGGGTGGCCATGCCGATGACATTGGTGAAGGTCATGGCGATGCAGCGGACCAGGGCTCCCGGCCGGGTGCGCAGGAGTTCAACGAGCGGGAATCGCTTGCTTTCCGGCTTGCCTGACTGCGCTGCGTAGGCCGGCGGTTCCTGCACCCGGCGGCGGATGAAGTAGCCGGCCAGGATCACGACGGCGGAGAGCAGGAACGGGATGCGCCAGCCCCAGGTGCCGAACTGGTCAGCCGGGAGGATGGCGGCGAGCGGGAGGAGGACGGCGGTGGCCACGATCGAACCCACCTGGGTGCCCTGGAGGCTGAAGCTGGCAAAGAATCCGCGTTTGGCGTCGGGGGAATGCTCCACGATCATGGCGCTGGCACCGCCAAGCTCGCCGGCTACGGCAAAGCCCTGGACCAGGCGGAGGAGCACCAGGAGGGCGGGCGCCAGGAGGCCCACCTGTCCGTAGGTGGGCAGGAGTCCTACAGCGAAGGTGGCAAAGCCCATGAGCAGCATCGCGAAGACGAGGACCTTCTTGCGCCCGTGCCGGTCACCGTACGCTCCAAGGACGACGGCACCTACGGGACGGGAAACATACCCCACAGCATATGTTGCCAGGGAGGCGATGATTCCCACGGTGGGGTTCTCCGAAGGAAAGAAAATCGTGGGGAAGATCAGCGTGGCCGCAAGGGAGTACAGCGCGAAATCGTAGTACTCCAGGGCGCTTCCGATCCAGCCGCTCATCGCCGCTTTCCTCGGGTCCCGCGGACCTGTTCCAGCTCCCTGGCTGCTGAGGGGAACGAGGGTTGGGGTGGTGCTCATGTACTTATGTCCTTCGTCTTCATTGGCAAGGAACCGGAACTGGTGGGATTCACGCTGTTCTTTGGTGGTGTCTGCGCCCGGGGCAGTCCTGCTCAGTACTGGACTTATTGGCTATGGGGCGTCAGCTCTTTGAATCGATTCATCAAATATAGAAGGTGACGAGGATTACGTCAATGGCAAGCGCTATCCCGGTAGCTTGGCCAGCCTTGCGCCCGGCACTCTAGTAGCTGGCGAAATAGGCCGCAGCCATGTCCTGTTTGGTGCGCCCCTGCCCGGCCACCCGGTCAAGCCGGGCGGCATACGCAACAGCGCCGTCCAGCTTCAAGCCCTGCCCGGCGGCAGCGTCGACAATCAGGTGGGCATCCTTCCGGGCGGTGTCCACGGCAAACGAGGCAGGTTCCAGCCCGTCGTTCAGGATGAGGTCCATCTTGGTGCGCAGATAGGGCAGGTCCAGCGGACCGCCGTCGAGCACGCCAAGGAACTGCTGCGGGTCAACGCCCAGCGCCTGGGCAAGGGCAACCACTTCACCGGCGGCGTTGGAGGCTGCGATGACCCAGCTGTTGACCACGAGCTTGAGGCGGGCGGCCGAACCCGTGGCGGGGTCGTCACCCGTCCAGATGGTTCGGGCGCCCACGGCATCGAGGACCGGTGCCACGCGGTGCCGCACTGGCTCGGGACCGGCGGCAAGCACCAGGAGCTGGCCGGCCTCGGCAGGGGCCCGCGTTCCGGAAACAGGCGCCTCCACCAGGTCCAAGCCAAGCCCTGAAGCCAGGGCGGCCAACGAGGGGGCGTCCTGCGCCCCAACGGTGGTGGACTGGACCCAGGCAGTGCCGGGCCGCACACCCGGCGCTGCACTCCGGATGACCTCTTCCACCGCGGCGGCGTCGTGGAGCATGGTCAGGATGACGTCGGCTGCCTCGACAGCCTCGGCAGGGGTAGCGGCACGCCGGGCACCTTGGGCAACCAGCGGTTTTGTCTTGGCCGGGTCCCGGTTCCACACTGAAACATCATGTCCGGCCCGCTGGATGTTCCGGGCCATGGCCGCTCCCATGATTCCCGTCCCCAGCACAGCCACTTTGAGCTTCGCATCCATCGAATCAGCCTTCCGCTTCGCTTTGGTTCTTGCTTACCTACCCAACGTTCCAAAGATTCTGTACATTATTCATACGGAGGGGAGTATCCCCCACTTCAGTCCATCGTCAGTACGGAGGCCCCTGCGCCTTCCGGTGGACGGGCCAGGCGATGGCCGGGAGAGACCTCCAGTTGGTAGTTACTGACTGGAAGCAGGTACCCCTTGAACGTGCCCCTTTGGATGTGGTTCGCCGTCATCGGATTCATCCTCCTCATGCTTGCCATCGACCTCGTGGCCCACCGCCGCGCCCACGTCATCAGCGTCCGGGAGGCCGCGGCCTGGTCCGCGGTCTGGGTGCTGTTCGGCGTAGCCTTCGGCGGACTGGTCTGGTTTCTGTACGGCACGGAATTCGGCCAGCAGTACTTCGCCGGATATCTCATCGAGAAGTCCCTCGCCGTGGACAACGTCTTTGTCTGGGCGATCATCTTCACGTTCTTCGCCGTCCCCCGGGAGTACCAGCACCGCGTGCTCTTCTTCGGCGTCCTGGGCGCACTGGTGTTCCGCGGCCTGTTCATCGCGGCGGGCTCGGCCATCATTGCCGGCGCCGGGTGGGTCCTCTACCTGTTCGCGGCGTTCCTGCTCTTCACCGGCTACCGGATGCTCAGGCAGCGTGATGAGCACATCGACCCCGGGAAGTCGCGGGCGTTGAAGCTGTTCCGCCGGCACGTGCCCATGACGGACGCCTTCCATGGCCAGCGCTTCCTGATCCGGAAGGGCGGTGTACTGCTTGCCACTCCCCTGCTGGCGGTCCTGGTGCTGGTTGAAGTCACGGACATCATCTTCGCCGTCGACTCCATCCCGGCCATCTTCGCCGTCACGGACGAGGTCTTCCTGGTGTTCACGGCCAACGCGTTCGCCATCCTGGGCCTGCGTGCCATGTACTTCCTGCTGGCGGACCTCATCCACCGCTTCGTGTACCTGAAGGCGGGCCTGGCGCTGGTGCTGATCTGGGTGGGCATCAAGATGGCGCTCAAGATCGACGTCTACTACATCCCCACGCCGGTCTCCCTCGCCGTCATCACTGCCATCCTGGGCATTTCCATTGGCGCAAGCCTCATCGCCACCCGGCGCACGGGCCCGCAGCAACCGCCCGTCCCCGCCGAACCGCCGTTCCGGAATGCCACGTCGGAAGAACTCGACGCCCTGGAGCCGCTGTGGCGCAGGACGGGCAGCAAGGAGGAACTGCCGCCCGCGGAGAAGTCCCTGCAGTAGCAGGAGCGGGCAATTAGAGCGGCAGGCAGGCACCCGGCCAGCGGTATCCGCGCGGGTGCCTGCCCAAAAAGCCGCTGCCATGAAGATGTGTGCGTCTGAAGAAGGTCAGCTCCTGCCGAATGTCGGCACCCCGCCCTAGACTCGTAACCATGAGCGACAGCAACCAGGAAACCATCGGCAGCCCGGAGCCAGAGCCCAACGCAGGCCTCAACAGGGACCCGGAAGACTGGGTTACCGGGGATGAACCCATGACAGCGGCGCAGCGCAGCTACCTCGATACGCTGGCACGGGAGGCCGGCGAAGAACTTCCCGCGGACCTGAGCAAGGCGGAGGCGTCAAAGCACATCGACCGGCTGCAGCAGCGCAGCAACCGTGTTTCCGGAGACGGGGACAACTCCGGCAACTAAGCCGGAGAGGACCTACCAGGCCTGGTGTTCGCGGGTGAGGCCGAAGGGAACCGCGTCGCTGAGGGCAACGGTGAACTTGTCCACGGCGTGCCGGGTAACCAGGATGCCGTGGCTCTTGCCGTCCAGCGCGTGGGCCTTGGCGGCCGCGACAGCGGCGTCGAGCTCGCGGTCCATGCTCTGGCGGTCGGACACGGTGAGGGTCAGCGGGAAGTTCATGGATAGTGCCTATGTCTTTCGAGGGGTGGGTGGGCATGCGCCGCCCAGCGCTCCCCTTGGCTGCATAGGCGGTGGGCACTTTCGTGCCTCGCACCATGGTGCCCCAGTAATGGATCACCAGCAACTTGAAAAATCAAGTAATAAGTCGCCGCAGGTCAAAAGGGTGACGTCGCGGGCATGGCTCAGCAATTACTGGCGCCCAAGCCCTGTGAATTAGAGTTGGACAGGAGTGGAAGCTGTTTCCGGACGGCTCCGACGCCCCTGAACCAGCCATGCGGCAGAACCCAGCCACCAGCACGACGCCACACCTGTGCCACGACCTGACAAGGATCCGCCATTTCCACCGACGCTCTCTTCGGCAATCTCACCAGGATCCGCAACGTCATCCTTCCCAGCCCGGTCCGGAACCGGTTGAATACCGGTCGCGGCCTCCTGGGCGGTTTCATTGTGGTGCACCTTGTCTTCCTGGTCTTCGCCGCCTCCCTCTCCCTTCACGGCGAAGCATTCAGCGACACCTTCATCTACCGCGACTGGGCCATGGCGGGGTTCAATGACGCCAACCTCAGCGGAGGTCCCAGTCCGTGGGTGTACCCCATCCTGGCGCTCATCCCCATGGCGATCGCAGGCCTGGCCGGACCCGGACCTTTCTTCTTCATCTGGGTCCTCATGACCACGCTCCTCAACGGCTGGGCGCTGCTGAAGCTGACAGAGCGGGGCCGCAACACCAGCGCCATCCCGGCCGGCTGGTGGTGGCTGGCCTTCACCTTCCTGATGGGCTGGCTGGGCTTCGCCCGCGTGGACGGCCTCACCGCCCCGCTGGTCCTCGTGGCCCTTGCCTACGGCGTCAAGCGCCCCTTCGTCGCGTCAGTCCTGCTGGCCATCGGCACCTGGGTGAAGGTCTGGCCCGCGGCCATCATGCTGGCCCTCTTCGCCGTCGTGAAGAACCGCCTGCTGGTGGTGCTGGCAGGAATCGCGACGACGGCGGGCGTGGTTGCGCTGGCGGCAGCCCTGGGCAGCGTGCCCAAGCTCCTGAACTTCCTTACGCAGCAGGGCGACCGCGGCATGCAGCTCGAAGCCACCTTCACCACGCCTTGGCTCTGGCTTTCCGTCCTGAACGTGGGCGGCTCGCGCATGTACATGAACACGGACATCAACTCCATGCAGGTGGACGGCCCGGGCACCGCCACCATGTCCGTCCTGATGCAGCCCCTCCTGGTCCTGGCCGCCCTCCTGGTGGCCGGGCTGACGTTCTGGGCGCTTCACAACGGGAAGCAGCACAAGGTGGCCGGCGGTGTGGACCGCACCGAACTGCTGCTGGCCGGCGCCCTGACCCTGGCCACGGCATTCGTGGTCTTCAACAAGGTGGGATCGCCCCAGTTCATGGTCTGGCTTGGCCCTGCCGTCGCGGTGGGCCTGGCGCACAGCTGGCGCGAATGGCGGGTACCGGCGGCCATGCTGATCGCCATTGCGGTGGCAACCTACTTCATCTACCCCCTCTTCTACGACGCCCTGAGCCACAACAACCCGTGGATGGCGCTGGTACTGACCATCCGCAACGTCCTGCTGGTGGTCCTGTTCCTGTGGAGCGTCCGGCGGCTGTACACGCTGGGCAAGAAGACCACCGCACCCGCCCCCGCGCTCAAGGAGACCTGAGATTTCCACGAGGTTCTTTGACCGCCTGGTGACGGTCCGCACCAAACTGCTCCCGGCAAAAGTGGTGGACTGGTTCGCCCGCCCATCCAGTGTCTGGTGGGGCTTCGCCGTCGTCCATGTGTACTTCCTGGGCTGGATGGCGTCCTTCTTCCTGAACGGCGATACCTTCAGCGACACCGAGCAGTACCGGCAGTGGGCCATGGACGGCTACAACCCATCGGACCTGACCGGCAAGATCAGCCCCTGGGTCTACCCGGTGCTGGCGCAGATCCCCATCTTCCTCGCCAACATCGCCGGGCCCAGCCTCTACCTGCTGGTCTGGTTCCTGATCATCAGCGCGCTCAACGCCGTCGGCCTGGTCTACCTCACCCGCGGCCCGCGGAAGGTGACTGGCATTGCGCCGGCCTGGTGGTGGCTGTTCTTCACGGTGTTCATGGGCTACCTGAGCTTCGCCCGGGTGGAAGGCATTACGGCGCCGATCGTGCTGATCGCACTGCTCTATGTGGCGGAGCGGCCCGTGGTGGCAGGCGTCCTGCTCAGCATCGCCACCTGGATCAAGGTGTGGCCCGCAGCAGTGCTGGTACCCATCGTGATCGCCAGCCACAAGCGGATCCAGGTGGTGCTCGCCGGCGCTGCCGTGACCGCCGTCGTCGGCCTGGGAACTTGGCTGACCGGCGGCCTGCCGCACATCATGGACTTCCTCACCAACCAGGGCGAGCGCGGCATGCAGCTCGAGGCCACCTTCTCCACACCCTGGGTCTGGCTGAGCGTCTTCCACATCGCCGGGTCAAGAATGGCGGACAACACGGCCATCAACTCCACCGAGGTCTACGGCCCGGGGGCCGGTACCGTGGCCTTCCTGATGCAGCCGCTGCTGGTCCTTGGGGCCATCACCGCGGCCATCCTGCTGGTGCGTGCCCTTCGGCGCGGCGCCGAACGGGAGGAACTCTTCCTCGAGGGCGCGCTCATGATGGTCACCGCCTTCATAGTGTTCAACAAGGTGGGGTCCCCGCAGTTCATCATCTGGCTGGCACCGGTGATCATCGCCGGCCTCACCCACGACTGGGAGCGCTGGAAGGTTCCGGCAGCTTTGCTGATGGGCATCGCCATGACCACGTTCGTGATATACCCGCTGTTCTACACCCCGCTCATCCACGCCCACCCGGTCATGGCGGCCATCCTCACCACCCGCAACGTGCTCCTGGTGGTGCTGCTGTGGTGGTCGGTGAAGCGCACCGCCGAGTTGGGCCGGAAAACCACAGCGCAGGTACCTGCGGGAGCCTGACAGGTTTCGCGCCTAGCTGTCCTCGGATTGCTCGACGGCGGCGGCGCGGGCATCAGCCCGGCGCTCGGCCCGGCGCTCCACCGCCCACTGCCAGGCCCGCCGGGCAAGGTCGAGCGGTTTGCCTTCGATGAGCAGTTTCCGGGTGTGGACGTCCAGGACCAGCAGGTAGAACGTGAACGCCAGGGCGGTGAAGAACGCCAGCGACGAGGCGTCGATGGGAAGTTCCACGAAGGACCAGACGGAGAGCTGGTCCTGCGCCCCGAACACCACAAAGAATGTCACGCCCACGTAAAGCGAGCGGATCTGCCAGTCGTCCCGGATCCCGGTAACAGCCAGGAACGGCAGGAACCACAGGATGTACCAGGGCTGGATGATGGGTGAAAGCATCACGACGGCGGTGAACGCCAGGGCCATCCGGCGCACCGCCCGCGAGTAGTCGCCGCGGAACATCAGCAGCAGGACCAGCGCGATCGCGCCCCACTTCATGCCGGTCCGCAGCCAGGTGGCCAGCGTTCCGCCGGGCAGTCCCAGGGCGTTGGCGAGCATCTCCACCTGCTGGCCCAGGAAGCCCGACGGCGAGTAGCCGGTATAGCCGGGGGTGGGGTCCATGATGGCCCAGGTCCAGCCGATGCCCAGATTGTAGGGGACGCCGCTGAGGGCCAGGACGCCGAAGCTGATGCCCGCCGTCGCGCCCCACATCAGGAACTTTCGCGGCCAGGATGCGCCGGGGCCGGCCCACATGAGCCCCAGGAACGGCAGCAGCAGCACAGTGATCGGCTTGATGCCGATGGACGCGGTCACCAGCAGGATCCCCAGCAGGTAACGCCGTGTGGCGGCGAAGTAGACCCCAGCGACGGCGAGGCCCACCATCAGGGCGTCATTGTGGGCGCTGGCGATGAAACTGATGAGGAACAGCGGGTTGGCCACGGAGATCCAGAGCGCGCGGGCACCGTTGATTCCGTGCAGTTCGGCGAGCTTGGGTACGTAGATGACGCAGAGCAGCACGCCCACGCCGGCCAGGAGGCGGAAGAGCAAAACGGACGCGTCGGGCTGGGCACCGGTCAGTCCTACCACCGCACGCGCCAGCCATAGGAAGTACGGTCCATAGGGGGTCCGGTTTTCCGCCCAGGCGGGATCGGCACCCAGCGCGAACCAGTTGTTGAGGGTGGAAATGCCCACCTCATAGGGGTTCTGGCCCTCCTGGACCAGCCGGCCCTGGCCCGTGTAGGCGTAGACGTCCCGGGAAAAGACCGGAACGCAGAACAACAGCGGCAGGGACCAGGCGGATATGGCCACCACCACGGACCGCAGCGATGACTGTCCCCAGTCCCCCAGCCGCTGGCCCAACCGGAGCCAGGAACGCATCATGAGCATGGCACCGGCCGTCAGCAGCACGGTGGACACCGCCACGCCCCAGCCCTCGGTGCGGAGTGCAATTACCACCGGCTGGCGGATCATGGGCGAGCCGTTGGCGATCCAGCCCGTCCCAATGGAGCCGACGAACATCATGAGGGCGCCGATGAAACCCTCGAGGGTTGCCAGGTAGGCACGGCCCTTGGCGGGCACGGAAACCCCGGCCGGTGTGCCCGGCCGGCTCTCCGACATCCTGAGGTGTGACCCGCCTGCCGTCATGATTGTGGTCCCCTACCTTGTTACGGCACTGCTTGCCCCAGCTTCAAAAAGGCCGCCCTGCAACCCGGCCATTTTATCAGCCGTGCTTACTGCCGCCGGGGCCGGAGCCGGGGTAATACGCCACAGTTTGGCAACGGCGGCGAACACTCCATCCCACTGCCGTCCGGCATTGTCTGGGCCCGGGGTCCGCTATTGGGCGCGAAGCAGCGCCAGGAATTCGTCGGCCATGCCGAGTTGTTCCTCCAGCTTGGCCCGGCGCCTCGCTGCTTCTTCAATGAATTCATTCAAGTCGGACCTGATGTCCGTGTCATCCTGACCCGGCCCGGAGGCCTCCAACGCGTCGATCACCCGCAGCAGCCCGGACATCGCGTCGAGCGTGAACCCCAGCGGCTTCATCCTGCGGATCAACAGCAGGCGCGCAAAGTCGCGTTCGGTGTAAAGGCGGAATCCGCCTTCGGTGCGGCCGGACGGTTTGAGCAGGCCCACCTCGTCATAATGCCGAATGGTTCGCAGGGACATCTGTGAACGGGTTGCCAGCTCCCCGATGTGCATCGTCGCCACCACTTCTTCGGCGGTCATCTCTTTCACCATCACGTCACCAATCCGGCTCAACCCTCACGTTGGGGTAGTGTTGCAGATGCGGCCGGGAATCACCGGCGCATTCTTTCTCCACCCCATTGTCTTCCATGGCAGGGCTGGACCACCGCGCATCGTGGCGCGCAAAGACGTTGCACACCGCTCTCGCAGAAGAGCCAATTCCCCTGGAGCCGCTCCTTGGCCGTCGCCGACCGTCCCCGCCCCATTCGGCAACCGATCACCGTCCTTACCGCCCTGCGCTCTCCGCGGCAGCTGTCGCGCGAGGTCCTGGCCGGCATGGTCACCACCTTGGCCCTGGTCCCGGAAGTCATTTCGTTCTCGATCGTTGCCGGGGTGGATCCCATGGTGAGCCTTGTCGCCTCCATCGTGCTGGCCCTGGCAATGTCGATCCTTGGCGGACGGCCCGGCGTCGTCACTGCCGCCGCAGGTTCCGTCGCCCTGGTGATCGCCCCGCTGGTTCATGAGCACGGAACGCAGTATGTCCTGCCGGCGGTGCTCCTCGCCGGAGTGATCCAGGTGGTGTTTGGCCTGGCCGGTCTTGCCAGGCTGATGCGCTTCATCCCCCGGTCGGTGATGATCGGGTTCGTCAATGCCCTGGGTGTGCTGATCTTCATGGCGCAGGTGCCCCATGTCCTCAATGTCCCCTGGCTCGCCTACGTGCTGTTCGCCCTGACCTTCGCGATCATTTTCATCCTTCCGCGCTTCACCAGGGTGGTCCCGTCGCCGCTGGTGGCCATCGTCGTCGTGACGGCGATCGTCATCATCGCGGGACTCTCCGTTCCGGACGTCCTGGACGAAGGTCCCCTCACCGGCAAGCTGCCAGGAATCACGCCGTTCCTTGTCCCGGTGAACCTGGAGACCTTCCAGCTGGTGCTGCCCACCGCACTGAGCGTGGCGTTCGTGGGCCTCATGGAATCCCTCCTCACGGCGAAACTCGTCGATGACATCACCGACACCCCATCGCACAAGGGGCGTGAGTCCTGGGGCCTGGGCGTCTCGAACATCCTGGCCGGTTTCTACGGCGGGATTGCCGGCTGCGCCATGATCGGCCAGACGGTCCTCAACGTGAAGACCGGCCAGGCCCGTACGCGCATCTCCACGGTCGTGGCCGGGCTGTTCCTGCTGGCCCTGGTGACCGGCCTCAGCTCGATCATGGGGCAGATCCCCATGGTGGCCCTTGCCGCGGTCATGATGGTGGTGGCTGTCACCACCGTGGACTGGCACAGCGTCAAACCGTCCACCCTGAAGCGGATGCCCATCCCGGAGACCCTGGTCATGGTGGTCACGGTCGCCGTCGTGGTCCTTACGGGGAACCTCGCCTACGGCGTCCTGGTGGGCGTTGTCCTGGCGATGGTGCTGTTCGCCCGCCGGGTTGCCCATGTCATCAGTGTTGAGCGGACCCCGGCCGGGGATGGCCAGAGCGTCCGCTACGACGTGGTGGGGCCGCTGTTCTTCGGGAGCAGCAACGACCTCGTGGAGCAGTTCGCCTATGCCGACGATCCCGCCCTGGTGACCATCGACCTCAGCCGTGCCCAGATCTGGGACGCTTCAACCGTCGCCGCCCTGGACTCCATCGAGACGAAGTACGCGGACCACGGGGCCACGGTGGCGATCGAAGGCCTTGATGAGCGCAGCACCGGCTTCCACCGCCGCCTCACCGGTCATCTAGGCAGTTGACCCCTGACCACGCTTAAGGGGCGGGACCGCGCAACGTGCGGCCCCGCCCCTGTCCCCTGCAACGTCCGGGACAGGCTAGGAGAAACGCCCCGGCCGGAAGGTGGCCAGCATCGGGTGCCTCCGGCCGGTCAGGATTTCCCCGGCGAGAAGTTCGCCGGCAATGAGTCCCAGCGTGGCGCCGGAGTGGGTGAAGGCAACGAAGCAGCCGGGCACCTGGCCCAGTTCACCCAGGACCGGTTCGCCATCGCCGGGAATCGGCTTGTAGCCGATCTTCCAGGTCGCGGGCTTGAGTTCCGGGTTGCCGGCAATCAGTTTGGACGCCTCATCGGCCAGTTCCTGCACCACCTCGTCGGGGATGCTGAAGGAGCCGTCCGCGTGCTCGGTGATGCGTTCTTCGTACCAGTCGTGGTCCAGGGCGAAGGTGCCGCCCGGGTTCGGCCGGACAGCGGCGCGCGGGGTGTTCATCACCGCGGCGACGTCGTGCTGCACCTGCTTGGTCACCACCAGCATGGATACCGGGGAACCATTGGGGATACGCACTCCCAGGGGTTCGACGACGGCGGGTGTCGCTGCGCCGCAGGCCACCAGGACGGCGTCGGCCGGGTAGGTCCCGCCCGCAGAGGTCTCCACACCGGTGGTGCGCCCGTCATCCACCATGACGGAAGCCTTGCCGGCGTTGAGGACCAGTTCGCCGCCGCGGGCGTGGAACTCCTCCATGAGGAAGTCGATCAGGTCCGGCAGGCTGACCCAGCCTTCACCGGGATTGAAGATGGCGTTTTCCGGTACCGCGTCCGCATCGATTCCGGGGGTTACGGTTGCGATCGCAGCCGGGGCAACCAGCTTGGAGTCGTAGCCGATGGACTTTTCATAGGCGTGCCGGGCTTCGGTGGTGTCCCGCTGCCCTTCGGCGTTCCACATGAGGCCGCCGCCAAACTGCAGCCATTCCCGGCTGGGGTCCGAGGCGAAGAGTGTGCGGTAGCGGTCCACGCCGGCGACCCGGAGCTGGTGGTACGGGGTGGACCGCTCGCCGGCGGAGTTGAGCCAGGACAGCGAGCGGCCGCTGGCTTCGCTGGCCAGGCCGCGCTCGGTCAGCAGGATCACGGAGGCGCCTTCGCGGAGCAGGTGGACCGCGGTGGAGACGCCGAGGATACCGCCGCCGATGACGGCGACGCGCTTGGTGGCTGGAGCAGAGGACATGGTGTCCCTTTCTGGTGAAGTTCGGAGGGCGGATGACGCGGACACTGCGCCGGTGGGGAGAATTTGGTGGGAAGGTCAGGCCAGGGCGTGAATGCCCTCGATGACTTTCAGTACTTCAAGCGGTTCGGCGGGATCGACCGGCAGCGGACCGTTCCCGCGCAGGGCGGCGGCCAGCTGGATGTAGAACTCCGGGTACGCGCCACGTTCGGCAGGAACGGGCGTTGTTGCACCGTCCACGCCCAGGAGCCCCCAACGCTCCTGGGGCTCCACACCGTAAGCAGGGTCCGACGGCGGCAGCCCGGCAGCGAGGGCAGGTTCCTGCCCGTCCAGGCCCCACTTGGTGTAGCCGGCCTGCGAGCCCAGGATGTGGAACCGGGCCCCGGCCTGGGCTGCCATCCCGTTCATCCAAAGCCGGGTGCGGACCCCCGAGGTGTGCAGCAGTGACACGAAGGCCTCAGTGTCGGCTGCGTCGGGATGGGGCCCACGGTAGGCGGTTTCGCCGTAGGTGCGCTCCACGGGACCGAAGAGTTGGATGGCCTGGTCGATCAGGTGGGCGCCGAGGTCATGCAGGATGCCGCCGCCTTCGGCCAGGGAAACAGTGTCCCGCCAGTTTCCAAAGCCTTCCGGCCGCCACCATTCGAACCGCGATTCGAAGGTGCTGACCTGGCCAAGGGCACCGGACGCCAGGACCTTCCTGAGCGTGAGGAAGTCCGCATCCCACCGTCGGTTCTGGAACACCGTCAGCTGCACCCCGCCGTCGGCCGCCCTGCTGATGAGCTCCTCACCCAGGGCGGACGTGGGGACGAAGGGCTTGTCCACCACCACGTGCAGGCCGTGGGCGATCGCCGTTGCGGCCAGGCCGTAGTGCGTGTGCGGTGGGGTCCCAAGGACAACCAGGTCCAGGTCCGCCGCGCTGGCAAACAGTTCCTCCGGCGTCCCAACAATTCGTGCCTGCGGGTAGAGGCGTGCCGCCTCCGCGGCGCGCTCCGGCTGGGACGTGACAATGACGTCCAGCGAGTAGTCGGAATCCGCCGCGATCAGCGGGGCGTGGAACACCTTGCCGGAGATTCCGTAGCCGACGACGGCCGTCCGGATGGGTGCTGACGCGGGCTTTGCCATGGAATCGCCGTCCATCAGAGCACCTCCGAGAGGAAGCGCTGGAGGCGTTCACTGCGGGGGTTGTCGAAAAGCTGCGCCGGGGTCCCGGCTTCCACGACTTCGCCTTCATCCATGAAGACCACCTGGTCGGCGACTTTGCGGGCGAAGCCCATTTCGTGGGTGACCACAAGCATGGTCATGCCGCGGCTGCCGAGGCCGGCCATGAGGTTCAGGACGCCTTTGACCAGTTCTGGGTCAAGGGCGCTGGTGGCCTCGTCGAAGAGCATCACCTCCGGTTCCATGGCCAGGGCCCTGGCGATGGCGACGCGTTGCTGCTGGCCGCCGGAGAGGTCCCGGGGGCGGTGGTCGGCCCGTTCGGCCAGCCCTACTTCGGCGAGCCGGCGGCGGGCGGTTTCCATGGCGCGGGCCTTGGGCATGCCCTTGACGCTCCAAAGGGCAAGGGCCACGTTTTCCTCGGCGGTGTGGTCCGGGAAGAGGTTGAAGTGCTGGAACACCATGCCGATGCGGGTGCGGAGGGTGTCCGGGTTGGCCGCCAGGGTGCTGTCGCCGGCCAGCAGCACGTCACCGCTCTTGGGTTCGTGCAACCGGTTAACGCCGCGGAGCAGGGTGGATTTGCCGGAACCGGAAGGGCCGATGATGCAGGTGGTGGTGCCCGGGGCCACGGTGAGGCTGACGTTGCGCAGTACTTCGATGTCGCCGTAGGCCATGGTCATGTTTCGCAGTTCCAGGCTTGATCCGTGGAATGTCGGGACGTCCGACGCAGCGTGCGCACCCGTGCGGGTGGCCGTGTTGTTAGTGGTGGGGGTGGGCGTGTTCATGTGTTGCTCCCGGCAGTGAGCGGCGAGGCCGCGTCGAGTTCCTTGACTTCCTTCAGCCCGCTGGTGGGCGGTGCTGCACGGCGGCGGCCGGTGCGGAACTTGTTGTCGAAGTAGTTGACCAGGTGGGTCAGCGGAACGGTGACCACCAGGTAGAGGAGGCCGGATGCCACCAGCGGCGAGAGGTTGCCGGACAGGACGGCGGCGTCCTGTCCCACGCGGAAGAGTTCGCGTTCGGTGACCAGCAGGCCCAGGAAGTAGACCAGCGAGGAATCCTTGACGATGGCGATGAACTGGTTCACCAGTGCCGGAAGCACCCGGCGGACGCCCTGCGGCACCACCACCAGGGCCATGGACTTGGGGTAGCTCATGCCCAGGGCGCGGCAGGCCTCGCCCTGGCCTTTGTCCACGCTGAGGATGCCCGCGCGGAAGATTTCGCCGATGTAGGCGCTGGCGATCAGGCTCAGCGCGATGATGCCCAACGGGTAGGGCGAGGGGCCGAAGACCGACTGGCTGAGGCGGGCAAAACCCTGGCCAATCAGCAGGATGGTGAGGATGGCGGGCAGGCCGCGGAACAGGTCTGTGTAGACCCGGGCCGGCACCCGCACCCATTTGGATGGTGAGATGCCCATGACGGCGACCACCATGCCCAGGATCGTGCCAAGGACGGTGGCGGCAATGGAGATGATCAGCGTGTTCAGCAGGCCGACCGCCAGGAGTTGGGGCAGGACCTCGGCCATTGCGCCGAAGTCGAAGAAGGTTCGGATGATGGTGTTGAGCCAGTCCATGGTTGCTCTCAGACGTAGGGGTGTAGAGGTTCCGGACGGGCCGCGTGCTGCGGCCCGTCCGGTCAGGCGGCCGAAGGCCTGCTTGCTGGGCGCTTACGTGCCGGTGCTTACTTGCTCGGCGCCGTGGACGCGGTCTGCTCGGCCTTGGGCAGGTACTGCTCGGGCATCGGGGAGCCCGGGAACCACTTCTGGTAGAGCTTCTTCCAGGTTCCGTCCTCCATGGCTGCGGCGAGGCCCTTGTTCAGGGCCTCCCTGAACGACGTCTTGCCCTTGGCCACCGCGAAGCCTGCCGGGGCGTCGAAGGAGGGGATGTCCGCGGCGCTGACCAGGCCGTGCTGTTCCTCGTAGGCCTTGGCGGCCTCGTAGTCCAGGAAGTGGGCGTCCACGCTTCCGCTGTTCACGGCGGCGATGGCGGTGTTGTTGTCCGGGAAGCGCACCAGGCTGGCTGTGGTGAAGTTCTTCACCGCGTAGGCCTCCTGGAGGGTTCCCTGGACCACGCCGAGGCGCTTTCCTGCCAGGCCGTCCGCATTGGTGATGCCGGAGGTCTTGGTGGTGATGACGGTCAGGTAGCCGGCAAGGTAGCCGTCGGAGAAATCGACGGTTTGCTTGCGCTTGTCGGTGATGCCGATGGCGGCAACGCCGGCGTCGAACTGTCCGTTGCTTACCGCTGCGAGGAGCCCGGAGAAGTCCTGCCCGGTGAAGACCACATTGTCCACACCGGCCCGGTGGGCCACGTCCTTGAAGAGTTCCACATCGAACCCGGTGAAGTTACCGGAGGCGTCGGCAAATGTGTAGGGCTTGGAGTCGCCCAGGCTGGCCACCCGGATGGTGCCGGGCTGGATCAGGCCGTAGGGGTTGTTCTCGGTGGTGGAGGCCGCCGAGGTGGAGCTGCAGCCCGAGAGCGCCAGGACCCCGGCGAGTGCTGCCGCGGCAATGCCGGCCGGGCGGAATTTCATTTTCTTCACAGCGTTTTCCAATCGTTGGTGGGAAGGCGGTGCTGTCAGGGCCGCCGAAGAAAGTCGCCGATGCTCTTGTTGAGTCCGGTCTCACACCCTAGGATTGAGACCGGACTCACATCGATGAGTAGAAATGTAGCCGAAGTCACAAGGGGCGTCAACACCCCGTCGAAAGGTGAAGATGAACGGTGAAGGAGCACGACGGCGGGACGTAACCGTTGCCGACGTCGCAAAGGCTGCAAAAGTATCCAAGGCCCAGGCCGCCCGCGCGCTGGGAAATTACGGGGCCGTCAGCGACGAGGTGCGCGAGCGCGTCCTCGCTGCCGCGGAGGAATTGTCCTACCGGCCCAACGAGCTTGCCCGCAGCATGAACACCGGCAAATCCCACACCATCGGCGTGGTGGTGGGTGACATCGAAAACCCGCACTTCGGCCTCGCCACGCGCGGCATCACGGACACGGCGAAGAAAGCCGGCTACAACGTCATCCTGGTCAACACCGATGAGGACCAGGCGGCGGAAGTGGACGCGGTGCGGGTCCTGCTGGACAAGCGGGTGGACGGCCTCATTGTCGCTCCCGCCTCCTCCGTGGACACCGAACACCTGCAGGAGGTGCACCGGTCCGGACGCCCGCTGGTTTTCATCGACCGCACCGCCGGGGACCTGCAGGTGGAGACCATGGCCGTGGACATGGCACGCATTTCCCGGGAGGCCACCCAGTACCTGCTCGACGCCGGGCACCGGCGCATTGCCTTCATTTCAACATTGACCACCGACGCGCCCTACACCGCTGGAATGCCCCTTGAGTCATCGCAGATCGCCGACCGCCTGGCGGGCATGCGGCAGGCCTTCCTTGAGGCGGGGCTGGACTTTCCGGAGGACCTTGTCAGGCTGAACGCCGGTGACGCCGACTCCATCCGCAGCATCACCCGCGAGGTGCTCCGCGGCCCGGACCACGCCACAGCGGTGGTTGCTTCCGACGGCCTGATCGCCCTCGGCGTGGTGGAGGCCATCCAGGAACTGGGCCTGTCCATTCCGGCCGATGTTTCGTTCCTGATGTACGACGACTTCGCCTGGACGAGGCTTACCACGCCGCCCCTGACCGTCATCGCCCAGCCCGTCTACAACATGGGTGTGGCAGCGGCCAAGGCGCTGATCCGCCAGATGGAGGGGCTGCCGCCTGCCGCTCCGGCGCAGTTCACGGCCACCCTGGTCCGCCGGGGTTCAGTGGGCCCCCGGCGGCCGGACGGGCAGCCGACGACGAAGGAGGACTTGGCGGCCACCCTCAACTGAGAGGCGGGAAACTACTGCGAAGCGTCGAGGCCGGCCAGCAGCCGCCGGGACGCGGTTTGCATGTGTGAGCTCATGGTCGCCGTGACCGCCTCCACGTCACTGGCGGCCAAAGCCTCGTAGATTTTGGTGTGCTCCTTGAGGGCCGCCGCGGCATGCCCTTCGTCCGTGAGGGCCCTATCCACCCAGATCCGGAGCAGTGAGCGGATGCTCTGCAGGAGTTCCTGCAGGACCTGGTTGCCGGAAGCCGCCGCGATCTCACGATGGAAGGCGGCATCCGCCTCGACGAACGCCCCCAGGTCGTCCAAGGTCCCGGCCATGGTGTCAAGGTTCCCCCGCATGCGCTCGAGCGCCTCGTCGGTGATGCGGTCCGCGGCCAGTTGGGCGGCCTGGACTTCGAGGCCGCTGCGCAGTTCGACGAGTTCCCGCGTGCGGGGCGCGCCCAGCATCAGGCCCCAGCTCAGCGTCCGCGGCAGGAGTTCGGAGATGCCGTCACGCAGATAGGTGCCGGAGCCAGGGCGGACCACCACGATCCCGAGTATCTCCAGGGCTGCGAGCGCCTCACGGACGGCTGAGCGGCCGACCCCCAGAGAGGCAGCGAGCGTCCGCTCTGCCGGAAGCCTGGTGCCCGGTGCGATGTCTCCGCTGGTGAAGAAGGCCAGCAGGCGCTCCGCGACTTCCGACACCACCGAGCCCTGCCCCAGGGAACCGAGGGCGGCGCTGATCTTGGCCGTCGCGGCGGCGGATTCTACGGACACCCCCCAAGCGTAACAACTGGTTTTTGCCGCCACGTGCAACGGTGCACCAGCAGCAGCCAACCCACGACCGACGTAAAAAATAAGTCAACCGGTTGACCAATTTTGGATTCGACCCTATGGTGGAACTCACAGCTTCATGAACGTGGCGCCAAAGGCCGCGCGTATCTGAGACAGCCCCACACGCCTCCAGTGACGGACGCGGCCGGGACACCAACATCTAGGAGTCAATGTGGACACCACACAATCGGTGGTCGAAAAATCCGCAATCAGGAAAGTGGCGGTCCGGCTTGTGCCGTTCGTCGCCCTGATGTTCTTCATCAACTACCTCGACCGCACCGCCATCTCTTTTGCCGGGCCCAATGGCATGAACAAGGACCTGGCCCTGAACGCCGCGCAGTTCGGCTTCGCGTCCGGGGTCTTCTTCATCGGCTACATCCTTCTTGAGATCCCCTCCAACCTGGCCCTGCACAAGTTCGGCGCCCGCCGCTGGCTGGCCCGCATCATGGTCAGCTGGGGCATCGTCTCGCTGCTGTTCACCTGGGTAGCCAACGTTGAGCAGCTTTACATCCTGCGCTTCATCCTGGGCGTAGCCGAGGCCGGCTTCTTCCCCGGCGCCATCCTCTTCCTCAGCCTCTGGGTTCCCGCCCGGCACCGCAGCAAGATCCTGGCCCTGTTCTACCTGGCCCAGCCGCTGACCACCGTCATCGGCGCACCCCTGGCCGGCATCCTGATCCAGCAGCACGGCCTCTTCGGACTCGAAGGCTGGCGCGTCATGTTCCTCGGCGTTGCCATCCCCGCCATCCTCATCGGCATCATTTCCTGGTTCTACCTGGCCGATTCCCCCGCCAAGGCCAAGTGGCTCACCGCCGAGGAAAAAACGTGGCTGACCGGCGCCCTGGAGAAGGAAAAGAACGAAAGGGCCGCGGGCAACAAGCACGTCAGCGTCCGCACCGTCTTCGGCAACGGCCGCGTGTGGATGCTTTCCCTGATCTACTTCGGCTTCATCTACGGCCTCTACGCCCTCGGTTTCTTCCTGCCGACCATCATCTCCGGCTTCGAAGGCATCTACGGCACCAAGTTCGATGTGTTCCAGAAGGGCCTGATCACCGCCATCCCGTACCTGCCGGCAGCCTTCGCGCTGTACTTCTGGTCCAAGGACGCCACCAAGCGCGGCGTCAAGACCTGGCACATCGCCGTCCCCGCCCTGGTGGGTGGACTGAGCATCCCGCTGGCACTGTTCGCAGGCTCCCCCGCGGCCACCATCGCCGTCATCACCATCACGGCCATGGCAATCTTCGCGGCCCTGCCCAACTTCTGGACAGTCCCCACCCAGTTCCTGACCGGCGCGGCAGCAGCGGCCGGCATCGCCCTGATCAACACGGTCGGCAACTTGGCAGGCTTCAGCGCCGGCTACATCACCGGCTGGCTCAAGGACTGGACCGGCGACTACATTGTGCCCATGTTCGTAGTGGGCGGCTTCATGCTCCTCTCAGCCGTCCTGATGGTCGCCCTCAGCCGCTCCGGCCGCACGGCCGAGGGCGTCCGGGCCGAGGCCCTGGATCCCGCCGGCGCCGGGCAGCACGCCGAACCCTAAGGGCGTAAAGCCGCAAGAACCCGGGGGCGCCCTCCTTGTCCGGGGGCGTCCCCGCACCAACTACCGCCCATCCCCGCAGACTCTTCCCAGCTAGGCCCAGGAGCTTTTCCCATGACCCGCCTGTTCAACGACCCCTCAGCCTTCGCTGACGAAATGATCGAAGGCTTCGTCGCCTCCCACCAGCGCTGGGTCAAGCGCGTGTCCGGCGGTGTTGTCCGCAACACCAGGAGCACCCCGGACACCGTGGCCCTGGTGATCGGCGGCGGCTCCGGGCACTACCCCGCCTTCGCCGGACTCGTGGGCCAGGGCCTGGCGAACGGCGCCGCCATGGGCAACCTGTTCGCCTCGCCATCGGCGCAGCAGGTTTATAACGTGGCCAAGGCGGCCAACAACGGCGCAGGCGTGCTGCTGGGCTACGGCAACTACGCCGGCGACGTCCTGCACTTCACCCAGGCCCAGGAAAAGCTGATCAGGGAAGGTATCGACTGCCGCAGCATCGCCGTCACCGACGACGTCTCCTCCGCCCCGCTCGAGGAACATACCAAGCGCCGCGGCATTGCCGGGGACCTGACGGTGTTCAAGGTGGCCGCCGCGGCCGCGGAGGCCGGCTACGGCATGGACCAGGTGGTGGAGATCGCCGAACGCGCCAACCACCGCACCCGTTCCTTCGGCGTCGCCTTCACCGGCTGCACCCTCCCGGGCGCCGAAACGCCGCTGTTCTCCGTCCCTGAGGGCCGGATGGCAGTCGGCATGGGCATCCACGGCGAGCCGGGCATCGGGGAAACGGACATTCCGACGGCGGATGAACTCGCCGAGTTGCTCGTGGCCAAGCTCCTGACTGAGGTGCCGGATGGAGTCGCGGCCGCAGGAACCAGCACAGGGGCCCGTGTGGTTCCCATCCTCAACGGCCTGGGCGGCGTGAAGTACGAGGAGCTCTTCGTGGTCTACCGCCGCGTGGCCCAGCTCCTGGCCGAAGCAGGACTGGAAGCGGTGGATCCGCAGGTGGGCGAATTGGTCACCAGCTTCGACATGGCCGGCACTTCCCTGACCCTCTTCTGGCTCGACGACGAGCTCGAGACCCTCTGGAACGCCCCCGCCGATGCCCCGGCCTTCCGCCGCGGCGCCGTCAGCGCCGAAGCCCTGCAGGCAAGTGACGGAAGCGAGGCGGCCGACGTCGAACTTTCCATCCCCGAAGCGACCGCCGAGTCCCGCGCCGGCGCCGCCCGTGTCCTGGCAGCGCTCGGCGCCGCCAAGGACGTGGTGGAAGCCAACGCCGCGGAACTGGGCCGCATTGATGCGGTCGCCGGCGATGGCGATCATGGCATCGGCATGGAGCGCGGTGTCCGTGCCGCCGTGGAAGCCGCGGCAGACGCCGTCGCCCGCGGTGCCGGGGCTGCCACCACCCTGTACTTCGCCGCCGACGCCTGGGCGGACAAAGCCGGCGGAACCTCCGGCGCCCTGTGGGGAATGGCCCTCCGCGCCGTGGGCAACGCTGTTGGGGACAAGACAGCTCCCGACGCCGGTGCTGTCGCCACCGGCGTGGCCGGTGCGGCCGCGGCAATCATGAAGTTCGGCAAGGCCAAGGTGGGTGACAAGACGCTGGTGGACGTGCTGGTCCCGTTCCGCGATGTCCTGGCTGCTGGCGTGGACGGCGGGAAGTCCCTGGCCGATGCCTGGGACGCTGCCGCCACCGCGGCCCAGCAGGCTGCCGAGGACACCGCCAACCTGCTCCCCCTCATAGGCCGCGCCCGCCCGCACGCGGAGAAGAGCCTGGGCACCCCGGATGCCGGCGCCGTCTCCATGGCCCTGATTGTCCGGGCCATCCACAACACCCTCAACCAGAACAACAACACCGCGTACAACACCATCAAGGAGAACGCATGAGCACCAAACTCCGCCTGGTCATTGGAGCCGACGACGCCGGCTTCGACTACAAGGAAGCCCTCAAGGCTGACCTGGAAGCCTCCGAACTGGTCGAATCCGTGACCGACGTGGGGGTGGACGCCACCAGCCACACCCCCTACCCGTCCGTAGCCATCGCCGCCGCAGAGCTCATCGCCGCCGGCAAGGCCGACCGCGCCCTGCTGGTCTGCGGCACCGGACTCGGCGTGGCCATCGCCGCGAACAAGGTCCCCGGCGTCCGCGCCGTCACCGCGCACGACAGCTTCTCCGTTGAACGCGCCATCCTGTCCAACAACGCCCAGGTCCTCACTTTCGGCCAGCGCGTGGTCGGCCTGGAGCTCGCCCGCCGCCTGGCCAGGGAATGGCTCACCTACACCTTCGATGAAACCTCCGCCTCGGCAGAGAAGGTCTCCCTGATTAAGGACTATGAGGGTGTCACTTCCTGCTAAGAAGCCCAAGGCCATCATCGGCGTCAGCCTGAAGATGTACTTCGGCTACGCCCGCTCGGTGGACTACTGCCGCAACGTGGCTGCCATCGCTTTCGCCCACCCGGCGGTGCAGAGCGGGGACATCGAGCTGTTCATCCTGCCCATCCTCCCGGCACTGCCGGAGGCCGCCCGGATCCTGGGCCCCGCCGGCGCTGCCAGCGGAGCGCAGGACATCTTCTGGGAAGACGAAGGCGCCTACACCGGCGAAGTCGGCGGCAAGACGATCGCCGAACTGGGCGGCCGCTATGCCGAGGTGGGTCACGCCGAACGCCGCCGCATCTTCGGCGAGGATGACCGGGTCATCGGCCTGAAGACCGCGGCCGCCTACCGCAACGGCCTGACCCCCGTCCTCTGCGTCGGGGAACTCCACCGGGGCTCCGTGGAGGAAGCCATCGCACAGTGCTCCGCGGAGATCAGCGCTGCACTTAACCGCGCTTCGTCCCTGGTTCCCGCGGGCCGGACCATCGTGGCGTACGAGCCGCAGTGGGCCATCGGCGCCCCGGAACCAGCCACCCCCGGTTACATCAGCGCGATCATCAATGGCCTGGACGCGCACCTGCGCAGCCTGCCGGGACAGGAAAACAGCCGGGTGATCTACGGCGGCAGCGCCGGCCCCGGCCTGATCCCCCAGCTGGATCACGCCGTCGCCGGCCTGTTCCTGGGCCGCTTTGCCCACGACCCGAAGGCACTGAAGGCCATCCTGGACGAGGCCGCCGCCAGGCCCGCCGCAGTGGAGGTGGCGGTATGACCTCGCGGATCGGCCTGAGCAGCTACGCGTTCTTCTGGCAGCTCTCGGACAAGGTCTCGGAGCCGTTGAGCATCCACCAGGCGCTCGAGCGGACCGCGGACCTGGGCGTGGACCTGTTCCAGGTCTGCGACTACGCCCCGCTGGAAGCCATGACGGATGGTGAACTCCAGGCCGTGCGGAGCACCGCAGACCGGCTCGGCATCGACCTGGAGCTGGGCACCAAGGGCATCCGCCCGGATCACCTGCGCAGGTTCCTGCACATCGCCGCGATCCTCGGCTCGCCGTTGCTGCGGACCATGTTCAACGTCCCGGGCCACACCCCCGCCACGGAGGAAGCGGTGGCCATCTTCACGGAGGTGCTGCCGCAGTTCGAGGCGGCCGGGGTGAAGATCGCGGTGGAAACCTACGAACAGGTGCCCACGTCCCGGGTCCTGGACGTGGTCCGCGGCGTGGACAGCCCGTACCTGGGGATCTGCAGCGACCCCGCCAACACCGTCGCGGCGCTGGAGATGCCGCGTGAGGTGATTGACGCCGTCGCGCCCCATGTCCTGAACATGCACATCAAGGACTTTGCCTTCAGCCGCAAGGACGGGTGGGTGGGCTTCACATACTCGGGCGCACCCCTTGGCGAGGGTCTGCTCGACTACACGTACATGGTCGAAAAAATCCGGCCGCACGAAAGAAACATCAACCAGATTCTCGAACACTGGCTGCCCTGGCAGGACTCCGAGGCGGAAACCATCCGCCTCGAAAACCAGTGGACCCGGCAAAGTATCGAATTCCTAAGGAGCAAGTGAAAATGTCAGCAGAAACTTTGACCGTCGCCGTCATCGGAGCCGGAGGCAAGATGGGGATGCGCGTCTCGCGCAACCTCCAGAAATCCAGCCACACCGTCTTCTACAGCGAAAACTCGCCTGCCGGCCAGGAACGCGTCCAGGCAGAAGGCCGGGATATCACCGCCACCGACGACGCCGTCAAGGGCGCCGACGTGGTGATCCTGGCCGTCCCGGACACCGTACTGGGCATCGTCTCCGAAGGCGTTGTCCCCCAGATGAAGTCCGGCGCCATCCTCCTCACCCTGGACCCCGCCGCCGCATACGCCGGCCTGCTGGCAAAGCGCGACGACGTCGTCCAGGCAGTTGCACACCCGTGCCACCCGTCCGTGTTCCTGGAGCGCACCACGAAGGAAGAATGGGCCGACACCTTCGGTGGCGAAGGCGCCCCCCAGAACGTCGTGGCCGCCATCGACGAGGACGCCCCCGCTGCGACCCGCGACAGTGCTGAAGCCGTCATCCGCACCATCTACGCCCCCGTCATCGACGTCCACTGGGTGACCGTCAAGCAGCTCGCCATTCTGGAACCCACCCTGGTGGAAACTGTTGCCTGCATGATCGGCACCCTGCTCAACGAAGCCCTGCACGAGACCGTCCACACGGCCGGCGTCCCGGAAGAAGCCGCCAAGGCCATGCTGTTCGGCCACGTCCAGATCGCTCTCACCAACGCCCTGCGCGGTTCCAACCCGTTCTCCGAGGCCTGCGAGATCGCCATCCAGTATGGCAAGGACACCATCATCAAGGACGACTGGAAGAGGATCTTCGACGACTCCGAACTCGACGGCGTCATCGCCAAGATGCTCAAACTCGAGGCAGTCAAGCGCTAGGAACGCCCTGCAAACGACGGCTGCCACCCTGCTCTTTTGGCGGGGGTGGCAGCCGTCTTTGGTCTTGCTGGTTGATGCTTCCGCGCGCGGACGGACCGACCCCGGGAGAGTTGGGCCGCGCGGAAAAGTCAGCCGCGGCGGGCGGGCTTGTCGAAGCGCCACCCCTCTGACCTCAGTTCGGGGATAATCTGGTCAACCGCTTCAATGGTCTGGGCCCTGTCTCCACCGCCGTCATGCATCAACACGACGCCTCCTGGCGTGATGCCTTCCCTCAGGCGCCGAACCAGCTCCGCCGTTCCCGGCGGTTCCCAATCTCCGAAGGCGGTGGCCCAGCCCAGGGGCTGCATTCCCATGTCCGCGGCCACCTGCGGGGTTCCGCCCCAGCTTCCATAGGGCGCCCGGAAGTAGTTGATTTCGGCATCCGGAACCGCATCGCGAATCGCGGCACTCGTCTCTTCAAGGTCGGCCCTGATGGCGTCGGCGCTCCAGTTGGTCATGTCGTCGTGGTGCATGGTGTGGTTGCACAGCAGGTGTCCCGCGTCCGCGATTTGGCGAACGATGTCCGGATACTGTTTTACATGGTCGCCCCACAGGCAGAAGGTTGCCTTGACGTGGTGCTTCTCGAGGACGGCCAGCAATTTGGGCGTGTTGATGGGGTCGGGGCCGTCGTCAAACGTCAGGCTCAGATATTTGCCCTCATGCCGGGTGGAATCAACAGTGGCGGTGGTTGCCTGGTCCGCGTGGGCAGGTACGGCGTCTGCAAGGCTCGCCGGGATGACTGCGCCGAATGCCAACATGGTGGCAGAGATGGGCAGTACCGCCTTGCGCACAGCCGCCGGGCGTCGTGGTGGAAAATTCATCGCTGCCTCACTGAAGTCGCTGAAAAGTTTCCGGAAGTTTCCGGAGTGGGCCAAGCGTAAAGTCGTCTCCGGTGCCGCGTCAAGGGTGCAGGCTGGTGGATCAGGCCTGGCGGGGTGCAGTGGTGCTCTCGCGGACTACCAGCCTTGTGGAGAGTTCCACGCGGGGGCTTTCAACAACTTCGCCCTGCAGCATCCGGAGCACAGTGCGGGCGGCGAGCTTTCCCATCTCAGCCAAGGGCTGACGCACGGTGGTGAGGGGAGGAGATGCCCACCGGGCCTCGGGCAGGTCGTCAAAGCCCACCACGCTGATGTCCTCGGGAACACGAAGGCCCTTCTTGCGGACGGCCTCATAGACTCCGAGCGCCATCTGGTCGCTGGCGGCGAAGACGGCAGTGGGGGGCTCGGGCAGTTCCAGCAGTTTCCACCCCGCCCGGAACCCGGACTGGTAGTCGAAGCCGCCCTCGATCGCCAGGCTGGGATCGAAGGGGATTCCGGCCGCATCAAGACCGGCCCGGTAGCCGTCCAGCCTGGCCCGGCTGCACCACAGCCCCGGCGTTCCGGCTACGAAGCCGATCCTGCGATGGCCAATTCCGGTGAGGTGTTCCGTTGCCCCAACCGCGCCGGTCCAGTTCGTGGCGCCGATGGTGGGCACGTCAAGGTCCGGCACGCCGGCAGGATCCACGACAACGGCGGGAACCTGGAGGCGCTGCAGTTCGGCCCGCAGGGACGAGTCGAGGTCGGTAGTTACCAGGATGGCCCCGTCGCTTGCCCTGGCGCTGACGTTGTCCAGCCACTGGCGGGTAGAGCCGGGCTTGGTTCCGCGATGGATTGCCGACACTACGGTTGATGCGCCGGCCTCATTGGCGGCTTCCTCAACTCCGCGGATGATCTCTACGGCCCAAGGGCTGTCCAGGTCATTGAAGACCAGGTCAATAAGGCCTGAACGGCCTTCCGGGCGGACTCCGCGCCGCTGGTATCCGTGGTCGCGGAGAAGGGTTTCAACGCGCTCACGCGTGCGCGGCGCAACATCGGAGCGGCCGTTAAGGACACGGGAAACGGTGGGCACTGACACGCCCGCTTCGGCAGCAATGGCCGAGATCGTGACTGCCGGGCGTTGGCTTTCCTGCACGCATTCCTCCTGGTCCGCTGCAAGTATAGGCCCTCTCCGCCGCGTAAAGCTGGACACTTTCTCTGAAAACCCTTGACGTTCTCTCCGGAATGTTTCTAGGCTTCAACCGGGACCTTCCGGAAATTTCCGGAAGGTCCCGGTCAGCGCATCACTGCTGCCAAACCTCGTATCTCAAAGGAGAGCTCTTGATGAAGGTTGCAAAACTTGTGGCCGCCGCGTTGTTGGCGTCGACGTTCGTCCTTCCGACTGCATTGCCTGCTTCCGCAGGCGGGAACGAAAACCCGCAGCCCCCAGGCCTTGCCAAGCAGGACACCCTGCGCTGGGCGGCACCAAAGGACTTCCGGATCGGCACCGCAGTTGCCGGCGGCGGACATCATGAGAACATGCCTTACCCCAACCCCTTCACCTATGACCAGCAATACCGTGAGGTCCTGGCCGCGGAATTCAGCTCGGTCTCACCCGAAAACCAAGCCAAGTGGGAATTCATCCACCCCCAGCGGGACCAGTACCGCTTCGCGGAGATGGACGCCATCGTCGAGTTCGCGCAGCAGCACGGCCAGGTTGTGCGCGGCCACACGCTGTTCTGGCACAGCCAGAACCCCGCCTGGCTGGAGCAGGGCAGCTTCAGCAAGGTCGAACTCCGTTCCATCCTGAAGGACCACATCAGTACAGTTGTTGGTCGGTACGCAGGCAAGATCCAGCAGTGGGATGTAGCCAATGAGATTTTCAACGGCGACGGCACCCTCAGGACCACGGACAACATCTGGATCCGGGAACTTGGCCCGGAGATCATCGCCGACGCCTTCCGGTGGGCTCACGAAGCGGATCCGAACGCCAAGCTCTTCTTCAATGATTACGGCGTGGAAAGCGTCAACGCGAAGAGCAACGCCTACCTGGCGCTCATTCCGAAGCTTCGGGCCGCAGGCGTCCAGGTCGACGGCTTCGCGGTACAGGGGCACCTCAGCACGCGGTACGGCTTCCCCGGAGACCTGCAAACCAACCTCCAGCGCTTCAACGATCTGGGGTTGGAAACGTCCATCACCGAAATCGACGTACGGATGGACGTCCCCGCGGGAACCAAGCCCACCGCGGCACAACTGCAGAAGCAGGCAAGCTACTACCAGCTGGCCCTCGAAGCATGCCTGAACGTCGGGCACTGCAAGTCGTTCACCATCTGGGGCTTTAACGACAAGTACTCCTGGGTCCCGGTCTTCTTCGCCAAGGAGGGGGAGGCTACCGTGATGTGGGAGGACTACACCCGCAAGCCTTCGTACTACGCGCTGCAGTCCACCCTCCTGAAGGCAAACCCGGGCGGAGAGCAGCGCGACGCCCACCACCCCGCCTACCAGAAGTAGCAGCCTGCTAAATACCGCCAAAAGCACTGCGGCCCGGACCATGTCGGTCCGGGCCGCATTGTTCCACGCCTATCGGTTCACTTGGCGGACGTGCGCTCGAGGTTGAAGTAGGACCGCGCGTCCGGCGGCCGGATATCGGCCACCACGTCGCTGAAGATCCGCATGGGATGCGGTGTGAAAGGGTGCTCGGCGATCGCGTCAAAGTCGAGCTCGATACCAAGTCCGACTCCTTCTGGGATCATGACGTCGCCCTCCTCCGTCAACTCGAGGCGCTCGTTCGAAATCTCACTGCGCCACGGCACATCCGTGGCCATGATTTCCAGGTACCGGAAATTCGGCAGCGCCGCGCCAAGCTGCAGCGTTGCCGCAGTACTGAGCGGCCCGCTCGGATTATGGGGGGCGAACGGCACATAGTGGGCTGAGGCGAGCGTGGAAATGAATGAGAGTTCCAGCAGTCCGCCGGCGTGTGTGGCATCCGGCTGGATATAGTCCACAGCCTTGCCTGCCAGGGCGGGGATGAAGACGTTCCGTCCCATCCACCGCTCGCCCGCGGCAATGGCAACCGGGGACTTGCTGCGCACCTCGATGAGTGCATCGATTCCGTCCGGCGGGCAGGGCTCCTCGAAGAACACCGGCTGGAACTGCTCCATTTCACGTGCCACCCGGATGGCCGTGGGGACATCAAAGCGGCCGTGGCCTTCGATGAACAATTCAACGTCATCGCCCACCGCCTCCCGCACCGCGGCAACGGGCTCAAGCATGCGCCGCAGGTCGCGCGGTTCCAGGAAAAGATCCGCGGCCTCGAAAGGGTCCCACTTCAGTCCACGGAAACCTTGGGCAACTGTATGTACGGCTGCCTCAGCAAATTCTTCAGGCGTCTTGGCTCCGGAGAACCAGCCGTTGGCGTAGGCCCGGACCCTGTCACGTACCTGTCCACCCAGCATCCGGTGGACCGGGACCCCAAGGGCGCGGGCCGAAACATCCCACATCGCCATCTCAAGGGCGCTGAGTGCCGTCATGGACACCGGGCCGCCACGCCAATAGGCGTCCCGGTTCACCTCATAAATGGTCTGCGTGATCCTGGTGGGGTCCTTGCCCCTGACAGCATCGGCGAGGACGGCAACCGCGCCGCGGACCGCGTGTTCCTGCCCTTCGAGGGTGGCCTCGGCGATACCGGTGAGGCCTTCATCGGTCGTGAGCCGCACGAAGATGAGGTTGGTCCGGTAGAAGTCCACCACCACCGTATCGAGGTTGGTTATTTTCATCTAACGTCTTTCAGCCGGCCGGAGGAGCGGTGGATTCACGGACGATGACCTGGGTGGCCAGTTCCACCCGGTGGGAATCCAGGACTTCGCCGCGCACCTGGCGCAGCAGCGACCCGAGGGCCGCCCGGCCCATCTCCTCGAGCGGCTGGGCCACAGAGCTCAACGATGGCACGGATTGCTCACCCTGGTTGGTGCCGTCGAAACCGATGAGGCTGATGTCTTCGGGAACCCTGATCCCATGGTGCCGCGCTTCGCTCAGCACACCCAGGGCAATGGCGTCGCTGCCGGCAAAGATGGCCGTGGGAAGGGAGTCGAGCTTCAGCAGCTCCTTAAAGCCGCTGACCCCGCTCTCGGTCCGGAACCGGCCGCCGGACACAATGTAGCTGGGGTCCACCTTGATGCCCTGTGCCATGAGGGCGGCCATGTAGCCGTGCAACCGCGCTTGGTTGCATTCGGCGCCCTCTATGCCGCCGATGTAAGCGATACGGCGGTGTCCCAGTCCCAACAGGTGTTCGGTGGCCGCTTTTCCGCCGGCCCAGTTGGTGGCGCCAACGCTGACAACATCCGCTGAGGGCGGATTCAGGGGATCAATGACGACGACGGGAATCTGGCGGCGCCTGAACGCATGCAGTTGCGCCTCACTGAAGGCCGAGGTCACCACGATCATCCCGGCCCGGCCCTCTTCCAGCATCCGTTGCGCCCGGCGCTCCGGAGTGTGGCGGCCAGGGGTGGATTGACCGGTCACGCTGACCAGGATTTCGACGTCGGCGCCGGCCGCGGACTGCAGGATGCCGTTCAGGACCTGGATGGTGTAGGCGGAGTCGAGCACGTCGATCACCACTTCAACCACGGTCCCGCTTTCCGCGGCGGCCCGTCGCTGCAGCGGGGACTGATACCCCGCCTGCTCCAGTGCGGCAAGGATCCTGGCCCTGGTTTCGGGGGCAACGTCGTCACGGCCGTTCACCACTTTGGACACCGTGGGGGCCGAAACCCCTGCCTGCCTGGCCACCGTAGCGAGCGTGGGCTTATTCCGCTCCGACAATCTGGTCGTCATGGGTTCGCAATCTTTCGAAGGTGGGGAAACGTTTTCATTGTGCAGAACAGGCTCTTCGCGGGTCAAGGCCCATGAGGAACTCGGGTCGTGACGGAAAAAATATCCTCCATGATCCCTTGACCGCGCGGGATTTTCCCGCTTTAGTTTACAACGTGACTTATATCACCGAGTCGAAATATTTCGAAGGACTGTCGAAGATGACGACCGGAACCCAACTGCAAATCACAATGGAGAAGCAATGAAGCAACCCCAGACCTCCCGGCGCTCTTTCCTCGCCCTCGCTGCCCTTACTCCCTTTGCCGTTGCCGCAACCAGTGCCTGCGGGACGTCCGGACCGGGCGCCTCCAGCGGCGGCGGGGGCGCCAGCATGTGGTACCTGTCCGGCGAGCCGAACCAGACCACCATGCAGAAAGCGGTGGATGCCTTCAATTCGGCAAACTCCGCCGACAAGATCACGGTCACCTATTTCCAGAACGACGCGTACAAGACCAAGATCAAGACCGCGATCGGCGCCAACCAGGCACCCACCATCATCTACGGCTGGGGCGGCGGTGGCCTGAAGACCTACGCCGAGGCCAACCAGGTGGAGGACCTCACCGGCTGGTTTGACCAGAACCCGGACCTGAAGAAGAAGTTCTTCCCGTCCGTCTTCGGAGCAGCCACTGTCAACGGCAAGATCTATGCCCTGCCCAACCAGTACGTCGCCCCGATCGTGCTCTTCTACAACAAGGAACTCTTCCAGAAGGCAGGCGTCCAGCCGCCCAAGACCTGGGACGACATCATGTCGCTGGTGAAGACCTTCAATGGGATGGGTGTTGCACCGTTCTCACTGGGCGGCCAGTCACGCTGGACCTCCATGATGTGGCTGGAATACCTGCTGGACCGCATCGGCGGGCCCGAGGTCTTCAAGGCCATCTTCGAAGGCAAGCCCAATGCCTGGCTGGACCCTGCCGTGATCGAGACCGGCACCAAAATCCAGGAACTGGTCTCTGCCGAAGGCTTCATCAAGGGCTTCTCCTCCATCACCGCGGACTCCCAGGCAGACCAGGCGCTCCTGTTCTCCGGCAAGGCTGCCATGATGCTGCACGGTTCCTGGACCTACGGCGCCATGAAGAAGGCCGGCCAGAACTTCGTCCAGGACGGAAAACTCGGCTTCGTCCCGTTCCCCACCGTTGCCGGCGGCAAGGGTGACCCGAAGAACGGCGTCGGCAACCCGGCCGCCTACATGTCCATTTCCGCCAAGGCCAGTGACAAGGAAAAGGAGTCCGCCAAGAAGTTCTTCAAGGACGGGATCCTGACCGACACCGTCATTGACGCCTACATCAACTCCGGCTCGGTTCCCATTGTCAACGGCATCGAGGACAAGCTGAACACCTCCCCTGACAAGGAGTTCCTGAACTACGTCTACGACATGGCCAAGAACGCGCCGAGCTTCCAGCAGTCCTGGGACCAGGCGCTGAGCCCCACCGCAGCGGAGGCCCTGCTGAACAACATCGACCAGCTGTTCCTGAAGTCGATCACCCCGCAGCAGTTCGCCGAGAACATGAATGGCACCCTCGGGAAATGAGTAACGCTGTTTCCACTGCCCCCAGGGCCGCCGCCGGGGTGAACGATTCCAAGCAAACCGAAAAGCGCGGGGCCGCCCTGGCGTGGCTGACAGTGCCTGCACTCTTCTTCTTCGTGGTGTTCGCCGTCATCCCGCTGGCCGGTGTGCTCATCCTCAGCTTCACCAGCTGGGACGGCATCGGTGCCATCGGGGTGGCGGGCATGAGCAACTGGTTCTCCGTGCTTGTGGATCCCGGGCTGTATAACGCCCTGGGCCTGACCTTCCTGATCATGATCGTCTCCTGGCTTGTCCAGACTCCGATCAGCCTGCTGCTGGGTGTCTTCACGGCAGGAAGCCAGCGGTACCGGGCGGCACTGGCCGTGCTGTATTTCCTGCCCCTGCTGCTGTCATCCGCTGCTGTCGCCATCGCCTTCAAGGCCCTGCTGGATCCCAACTTCGGCCTGGCCACCGGCCTGGGGTTACCCTTCCTGGCCCAGGACTGGCTGGGGGTCCCGCAGCTCGCCGTCGGCCTGGTCATCTTTGTCATCGCCTGGCAGTTCGTCCCGTTCCACACCCTCATCTACCAAGGCGGCGTGCGGCAGATCCCGAAGTCCCTCTACGAAGCCGCGCAAATCGACGGAGCCGGGACGGTGAAGCAGTTCTTCCACATCACCCTCCCCCAGCTGAAGTACACCATCATCACCTCGTCCACCCTCATGGTGGTCGGCTCGCTGACGTACTTCGACCTGATCTTCATCCTCACCGGCGGCGGCCCGGGAAACTCCACACGGATCCTGGCACTGGACATGTACCTCCGGGGCTTCCGGGCCAACCTGATGGGCCCGGCCAGCGTCATCGCCGTCATTCTCGTCATCATTGGCCTTGCACTTGCCTTGTTCCTCCAGCGCCTTGGGGGCAAGGACAAGCAGGGCAGCCAATTGGAAGGTTTGTAGGGTGAGCACCGTATTGAAAAGCAGCACGGCGGGGGCTCCCTCCGGCTCCCCCACCAACGCCCCGAGCCCCAGGCGGGGACTCGGCTCACGGCTGAGGCGCCTCAACATCCCGGGCGGCCTGGGCGGCTGGATCTGGCTGGCGATCATCATCCTGCCGGTCTACTACGTGGTCATCACCAGCCTGAAGACCCAGGCCGGCTACTTTGGCCAGAATCCCCTGGCGGTGCCCACGTCACCGACACTGGAGAACTATCAGCTGGTTCTGGAAAAGGATTTCGCAACGTATTTCATGAACAGCGTCATCGTGACGCTCGGTTCCGTGATTCCCACCGTGCTGATTTCCTTCATGGCCTCGTTCGCCATCGTCCGCGGCAGCGGACGATTCCTCAAGCTGGTCAACGGCATGTTCCTCATGGGCCTTGCCATCCCGCTGCAGGCGACGATCATCCCGATCTACCTGATGATCATCCGGCTCAACCTGTATGACAGCCTGCTCGCGCTGATGCTGCCGTCCATTGCCTTTGCCATCCCGCTGACGGTACTGATCCTGTCAAACTTCATCCGCGACGTACCGAACGAACTGTTCGAGTCCATGCGGCTGGACGGCTGCAGCGAGTGGCAGACCATGTGGCGGCTCGCCCTGCCGCTGACCCGCCCGGCGATCGTGACCGTCGCCATCTACAACGGCCTGCATGTATGGAACGGCTTCCTGCTCCCTCTGGTGCTCACCCAGAGCCCCAGCCTGCGGGTCCTGCCCCTGGGCCTGTGGAGCTTCCAGGGAGAGTTCAGCGTCAACATCCCCGCCGTGCTCGCCTCGGTGGTGCTGAGCACCCTGCCCATCCTCGTGCTCTACGTCATCGGCCGCCGCCAGCTGCTCGCAGGCCTGACGGCCGGCTTCAGCAAGTAACGGCTTCAGCAAGTAGAAAGGATCACCGATGACACAGACCAAACCCCTGCGCGTAGGAATGGTGGGCTACGCCTTCATGGGTGCCGCCCACTCCCATGCCTGGCGCACGGCACCACGGTTCTTCGACCTGCCGCTGCAGCCACAGCTCACCGCGGTGGCGGGCAGGAACGCCGACGGCGTTCGCGCGGCGGCAGACAAACTGGGCTGGGAGTCGGTTGAGACTGACTGGCGGCGCCTGCTTGAGCGTGACGACATCGACCTCATCGACATCTGCACCCCCGGCAACACCCATGCCGAGATTGCCATCGCCGCCCTTGAAGCCGGCAAGCACGTACTGTGCGAAAAGCCGCTGGCAAACTCCGTGGAGGAGGCCGAACGGATGACGCTCGCTGCGGAAACCGCCGCAAAAAACGGCGTCTTCTCCATGTGCGGCTTCAGCTACCGCCGCACCCCCGCCCTGGCACTGGCCAAGCGGTTCGTGGACCAGGGCAGGCTGGGAGAGATCCGGCATGTGCGGGCGCAGTACCTGCAGGACTGGCTCTCGGACGCAAACGCCCCCATGACCTGGCGGCTGGACAAGAGCAAGTCCGGCTCCGGCTCCCTGGGCGACATCGGAGCCCACAGCATCGATGCCGCCCAGTGGGTCACCGGCCAATACATCAGCGGGGTATCCGCGATGCTGGAAACCTTTGTCCGGGAGCGTCCGCTGGCCGGCGACCTGGTGGGCCTTGGCGGCCATGGTGACCTCAGCAGCGACACCCCGCGCGGGGAGGTCACCGTGGATGATGCGGCCATCTTCAGCGCAAAGTTCGACGGCGGCGCTTCGCCGGGTGCCATCGGCGTGTTTGAGGCGACGCGCTACGCCCTGGGCAGGAAGAACGCCATGCGGCTGGAGGTCAACGGCACAAAAGGCTCCCTCGCCTTCGATTTCGAGGAGATGAACGTCCTGTCCTTCTACGATGCGGCCGAATCCCCTGACGCCGGTTTCCGCCGGATCTTCGTCACCGAGCCCGAGCACCCCTATGTCGGAAACTGGTGGCCCACCGGCCACGGCCTGGGCTACGAGCACGGCTTCACCCACCAGGTGGTGGACCTGGTCACCGCAATCGGCGAAGGCCACCAGCCGGAGCCGTCCTTCGGCGACGCTTTGCAGGTGCAGCGGGTCCTCGCCGCAGTGGAGTCCAGCGCCGCGAACTCCAGCCAGTGGCAAAAAGTCTAAGCAACGTCCAGCTTCAACCGACCAAGGAACACACATGACACGACCAATCACGTTGTTTACAGGGCAATGGGCCGACCTGCCTTTTGAAGAGGTGGCGCGGCTTGCCGGCGAGTGGGGCTTTGACGGGCTGGAGATCGCCTGCTGGGGCGACCACCTGGACACCCGCCGGGCAGCGGAGGACGACAACTACCTCCAGGGCCGGCTGGACATCCTCGAGAAGAACAACCTCCAGGTCTTCGCCATTGCGAACCACCTGACCGGTCAGGCCGTGTGCGATGACCCCATCGATGAGCGCCACCAGGGCATCCTGTCAGCGGAGGTCTGGGGCAACGGCGAGCCTGAAGGAGTCCGCCGCCGGGCAGCGGAAGCCATGAAGGACACCGCCAGGGCGGCCGCGCGGCTTGGCGTCAAGACCGTGACGGGGTTCACCGGTTCCTCCATCTGGAAGGCGGTGGCCATGTTCCCGCCGGCGTCCCAGGCAATGATCGACGCCGGATACCAGGACTTCGCGGACCGCTGGAACCCCATCCTCGACGTCTTTGACGAGGTGGGCGTCCGGTTCGCACTCGAGGTCCACCCGTCCGAAATCGCCTACGACTACTGGACGGCGAAACGAACCCTTGAGGCGATTGGCCACAGGGAGAATTTCGGCCTGAACTTCGATCCCTCGCACTTCATCTGGCAGGACCTGGATCCGGTGATGTTCCTTCAGGACTTTGCGGACAGGATCTTCCACGTGCATGTAAAGGAATCCGTCCGCCAGCTCGACGGCCGCAATGGCCGCCTCGGCTCGCATCTGGCCTGGGCGGACCCGCGGCGCGGCTGGGATTTCGTCACTGCCGGACATGGCGATGTCCAGTGGAACAGGATCTTCCGGACCCTGAACGCCATCGGCTACGAGGGTCCCACGAGCATCGAGTGGGAGGATGCCGGGATGGACCGCCTCATCGGCGCCCCGCAGGCGCTGGCCATGGTCCAGGACCTGGCCCGCATCGCCCCGCCCGCAGCTGCCTTCGACGCCGCTTTTTCCAGCCGCTGAAACCTACGCCACCTTTCCACATATTAAGGAACCACTTCATGACCGAGAAAAAGACAGCCCTTGTGGTCCGGGGCGGCTGGGACGGACACCAGCCCTACGAGGCCACCGAGCTCTTCATCCCCTTCCTCAAGGACAATGGCTACGACGTCCGCGTGGAGGAATCCCCCAAGGTCTACGCGGACGCCGAATACATGGCGGGCGTGGACCTGATCATGCAGTGCATGACCATGACCACCATCGAAAAGGACGAGTTCGCGGGGCTGCGCGCCGCCGTCGAAAACGGCACCGGCCTGGCCGGCTGGCACGGCGGAATCGCCGACTCCTACCGGAACAACTCCGACTACCTCCACCTGATCGGCGGCCAGTTCGCCTGCCACCCCGGCAAGCACCCGGACGAGCGCATCGGCGAGCAGTCGGACAACTACGTCCCCTACACCGTGAACATGCTCCCCGCAGCCGCGGAACACCCCATCACCAAAGGCCTCAAGGACTTCGACCTGGTCACCGAGCAGTACTGGGTGCTCTCGGACGACTACATCGACGTCCTGGCCACCACCACCCAAAAAGTCCGCGAGTGGGACCCGTGGAACCGCGAAGTGACATCACCTGCCATCTGGACCCGCCAGTGGGGCAAGGGCCGGATCTTCGTGGCCACCCCGGGACACCGCGTGGAAATCCTCCAGGACCAGAACGTCCGCACCATCATTGAAAGGGGCCTGCTGTGGGCAAGCCGTTGAAAGTCGGAATCATTGGCTGCGGAGCCATCATCGCGCAGTACCTCACCAACTTCCGGCGGCTGGACCAGGTCCAGCTGGTAGCCGTAGCGGACCTGGATCCGGCACGTGCCCAGGCGGTGGCGGATGATTACGACGGCGTCCGCGCTGTCTCCGTGGAGGAACTGCTCGCAGCTGACGACGTCGACCTGGTCCTGAACCTGACCATCCCCGCCGCGCACGCGGACGTGGCACTGAAGGCAATCGCGGCGGGCAAGAGCGTGTACGGCGAAAAGCCGCTGGCCGCCACAACTGCGGAGGCACGCCAGGTGCTGGATGCGGCACGCCAGGCAGGCGTCGTCGTCGGCTGTGCTCCGGACACTGTACTGGGCACCGGCATCCAGACCGCCCGCAAAGCCATCGATGATGGCCTGATCGGGGCCCCCATCTCGGCGTCGGCCACCATGGTGACCCCCGGCCACGAGCGCTGGCACCCAAACCCGGACTTTTACTACCAGCCGGGCGGCGGTCCCCTTTTGGACATGGGCCCCTACTACGTCACCGCCCTGGTAACCCTGCTCGGCCCCGTGGTTTCGGTCATGGGCGCCGCGAGCCACACGCGCAATGAACGGACCATCGGCTCCGGACCGCGCCAGGGTGAAAAGGTGCCGGTCACCATTGACTCCCATGTGACCGGAGTCCTGGTCCATGCTTCCGGCGCACTCTCCACGCTGTTCATGAGCTTCGACGCGGTGAAGTCCAAATCGTCAAACATCGAGATCCACGGCGAGCAAGGATCCCTGGTGGTCCCGGATCCCAACCACTTTGACGGCGACGTCCAGCTGTTCTCCCTGGGCGCCGAGGACTGGGAAACCCTCCCCGCTTCGGCAGGGTACGTCGATTCCGGACGCGGGTTCGGCATCGCGGACCTGGCCGCCACCCCGCAGGGCAAGGAACCCCGCGCCGGCGGTGCCCTGGCCTACCATGTCCTGGAGGTCATGGAATCTGTCCTGAAGGCCGCGCACAGCGGCATGACGGTGAGCATCCAGAGCAGTGTTGAGCGGCCGGAAAGCGTGGCGCTGACTGTCCTGGCCGAGCAGGCAGACGCCCTTCAGGCCAAGTAGCCATCCGGAACCGCGCCGCCCGTCGCAGTGGAGCTAGTGCACTCCATCGCTATGGGCGGCACGGTTCCGGCCCAGGGATTTGGCCCTGTACAGGGCTGCATCCGCCGCGGCGATGAGCTCATCAACATCCAATGCCCGGCCGTCGTAGGTGGAAATGCCGTAACTCGCGGTGGGCATTTCCATGCCGTCCGGCGCAACCGCCCCGGCCATGCGCCTGCTGATTTCCCCGGCAATCGTCTCGGCCCGTTCGGCACTTGCCCCCGGCACCAGGATGACGAACTCCTCCCCGCCGTACCTCCCGGTCAGGTCAGTGGAGCGTACGGTGGCAGCGCAGGCGTCAGCGAACGCCTGCAATGCGAGGTCTCCGGCGGCATGGCCGTAGGTGTCGTTGACGGTTTTGAAGTGGTCAAGGTCGGCCAGGATCAGCGCTCCTGAGCCGCCGGTAATGGAGCGGTCCGCCAGTTGCTCCCCGGCCAGGTCCAGGAAGGCCTTGCGGTTCAGGAGCCCCGTGAGGTCATCCCGGCTGGCCACCACGCGCAGGGCGCGCGTCTGTTGTTCAGTGCTCAGCGCCGCCATGCTGAAGGAGACCACCACCAGCAGCACCATGGTCACCAGGGTGGTGACGGCGGATCCAAACACGGCGTCGAAGAGTGGCGCATTGGGGCCCACCACCAGGAATGCCAGCCAGCGGAAGAAATAGAAAACGCTAAGCCCTCCGGCAGCAACGGCCATGGGAATCCGGACCCGTGAATATCCAGGCTCAAGGCGCCAGAGCTCACGTGACGCCAGGCCAATGGTCAGGCTCATGGCGGCGAGGAACACGGGGCCGCCGGACCAGGTGTTGGTGGCCGGATGGTCCAGCAGGGAGGCCACCAGGGTAACCAGCGGAATGCCGGTGAAGGCCCACTTGGGCGGCCGCACGGTCCGCAGGGAGCGCGCCCCGGCCCACACGGCAACACCACCATGTACCAGCAGGGTGTTCCCCACCGGGTTGGCCCACACCTGGTGGGGTGTGCCGTCCAGGAGGAAGCAGCCTGACCCGGACAGGAAGAACAGCAGGGCTCCACACCACCAGGCGCTGTATGGCGAGCGCGTCAACCGGTAGGCGGAAAAGTAGAAGAGGACCACCAGGACAAGGGCCATGAGGCCAAAAGCGATGCGCAGGGTCGCCGTATCCAGAACCATCTGCCAGTAGCCCCCCCAAAGCCCCGATGTTGCTCACGCAAGTATTGCATCCACCAACACGGCGCAGAAGACCTCGTACCCCCGCCGGCACTCCTCAAACCCACCTAAGCTGGCAGGTAACCACGGGCACCACGAAAGGCATGCCATGCTCCTTCTCTTCGGTTTCAAGACCGTCCACAAGGCACTCCCCGGGAGGGCGGCAACCTGCCGTAACTGCGGGGCCTTCGTCCACCATCTCCTGGAGGAGCAGGCCACCAGGTTCACGCTGTTCTTCATTCCAGTGCTCACGGTGTCGCGGAAATTCCGGATTACCTGCAGTAACTGCGGCTATGTCTCGTCCATCACCGCCCGGCAGAAGCGGGCGCTGGAGCTTCGGCGGTAGAAGTTGGTGGGCAAGGTAGGGTGGAACTGAACGTTTGGAAGTGGGCGTCTTCACACGCAACCTGGAAGTTGCTGAAGAACCGCCTAAGGACGTGCCGTGGACGCTTTCTCCATCCCCCTGGAATTGCAGGACAGCGTCGCCTCGCGGCTGCAGGATATGGTGCTGGAAACCTCTGATGCCGAAGAGTTCTTCCAGGGGTTGGCAATCTTTTCCGCTTCCCTCCTGTCCCCCAGGGGCGCCGAAATCTTCTGCAACCTCAGCGTGGTCCGCCACAAGAAACCTGTCACAGTGGCCTGCAGCACGGCCAGGGCCCGGACGATGGACGAACTGCAGTACGCCTTCGGCGACGGGCCGGGCCTGTCGGCAATGCGGACCCGGACCAGCGTCCACGTCCCGGATGTGACCCGTGAACATCGCTGGCCCCAGTACATCCGCGCTGTAGCCGACCATGCCGTGGGTTCAATCCTCGCTGTGCCTTTGCAGCTTGAGGGCGATTCCACCGCGGCGCTGAACATTTACGCCTCGCGGATCCATGGTTTTGCGGGCAGTGATATCGCCAGGGCTGAACTGTTCGCGGAGCAGTCGTCCAAGACCCTCCGGCTGGGGCTGCGGCTGGCCCGGCTGCAGGAGGCGCGGGACAACCTGGAAGCAGCAATGAAGGGCCGCACGGCAATCGATGTAGCCGTCGGCGTCATCATGGCACAGAACCGGTGCAGCCAGGAGGCTGCCCTGACCGTGCTGAGGAAAGCCTCAAGCTCACGCAATGCCAAGCTCCGGGACGTTGCGGCCGGAGTGGTGGAGTCCGTGTCACCCAACGCATCGTTGCTCACGCATTTCGACGAATAGGCGGACCTGCCCCCGCCGGCGTTGCCGCGCGAACCGAAGCCCAGTGATAACGGAAAACTTCCACCTCTAGCCCCCGACGCCGGCGGCGGCTAGAGTGGGACGCGGTCCCGCCCTGCCGCTTACCGGCAGGAGGACGGGAACCCGCACGAGGGAATGGGGGTGGTTTTGATGACTGCTGTTGCCGCGCGCCCTGAGCGCCCCGCATCCACTACATCAACCATCCCTCCCGGCTGCACTCGCGTTTCCTGACGCTGCACGTCCACCTGCCAGTGCACCGGGGACATCCAAGGAAACCACAGTGCATACTTCTTCAGGCAACCCCCCTGACGCCACCAACAACGAACACACTGACAGCACGGCAAACAGCGGTCGCATGCAAGGCGGGGCCCTGTCCGCTTACGGCTACACGCCCGCCGTCGCACGCTATTTCCATCAGCACCCCTGCCCGGGCGCAACTGCACCCGGGCGGGTGGTGCGCGTGGACCGCACCCTGCTGCTCGTTGCCGTCGACGACGGGCTCCTGCACCTGCCATACCCCCTGTCCGGCGGGCAGGCGGTCACCGGTGACTGGGTCTGGATCGGCCCCAACCGGGCGGGCGATCGGCAGATCCTGGCCGTCCTCCCGCGCCGCTCGGAACTTAGCCGAAAACGCGCATTCGAGGACTCCTCCGCCGCCCAGGTCCTGGCCGCCAACATGGACACAGTGGGCGTGGTGGTGCCCGTGGACCGGCCCCTCACGCACAACCGGCTGGAACGGACCCTCGTCGCCGCGCGGGATTCCGGCGCCACCCCGCTGGTAATCATCACCAAGGCAGACCTGGCGGAGGTGGCGGACGACGTCGTCGGGAAAGTCATCCTGCAGGCTGCAGGCGTGGAAGTGGTCACCACGTCGGCCGAAAACGGGGACGGCATCGACGAACTGTTGGCGCGGATTCCGCCCGGCGGGACCGTCGTGCTCCTGGGCCCGTCCGGTGCCGGCAAATCCACGCTAATCAATGCCCTCGTGGGCCGCCAGGTCCAGGAAACCGGGGAGGTGCGGTCCGGCGACTTCAAAGGCAAGCACACCACCACTGCCAGGGAGCTGGTGCCGCTGTCCAACGGGACGGGGCTGATGGACACGCCCGGCGTGCGCGGGTTTGGGCTGTTCGACGCCGGCGAAGGGCTGGACGGGATGTTCGGCGACGTCGAGGAACTGGCCGCCGGCTGCCGGTTCGCTGACTGCGGCCACGGGAGTGAGCCCGGCTGCGCGGTCCGCGAAGCGATCGACAGCGGTGCCCTGGCCGAACGCCGCTGGAACTCCTATTTGAAGATGCAGCGGGAAATGGCGGCACTGGCACGCCGATCCGACGTGGCCGCCCAGCGTGCCTACCACCGGGAGTGGCAGCAGAAAGTGGTTGCGGCGGGCAAATCACAACGCTGGGCAGAGCGCGAGGCCGCCGAGCGCGGGAGCCGGACAGGAGGCAAGGACCGGAAGCGGAGGCGATAGGACAAGTCCCTTCCGTGTCGGGGGCGGGGAGTAGGGTTCGGTCATGGACATCATCCTGGTACCCGGTTTCTGGTTGGACGCATCGTCGTGGGAGAAGGTGACACCAGTCCTGGAAGCAGCGGGACACCGCCCCCGCCCCCTCACCCTTCCCGGCAAGGAATCAGCGGAGGCCAGCCGTGCGGGTATCAGTCTGCAGGACCACATCAATGCCGTGGTGCAGGTCCTGGATGGCTTGCCGGCCAAGACGGTCCTGGTGGGGCATTCCGGCGGCGGGGCCATCATTCATGGGGTGGTGGATGCGCGGCCGGACAGGGTGGAACGCGCGATCTACGTGGACAGCGGGCCGTTGGGGGAAGGCGGCGTCATCAACGACGAGCTGCCGGCGCAGGGGGACGATGTGCCGTTGCCGCCTTGGGAGAGTTTTGACGACGCCGACCTGGTGGATCTGAACGACGGGCTGCGGCAGGCATTCCGGGCCCGGGCCGTTCCTGAGCCCCGGGGCGTGGCGTACGGCAGGCAGCACCTGCATGACGAGCGGCGCTACAACGTGCCCGCCACCGTGATCGCCTGCGAATTCCCGTCCGCCATGCTCCGGGAGTGGATCACGGCCCGCCATCCGTTCGTGGCGGAACTGGCAAAGGTGCGGGAGATGGAATTCGTCGACCTGCCGACAGGGCACTGGCCGCAGTTCACCAAACCGGACCAACTGGCGCATGCCATCCTGGCGGCGGTGGACCGGACGGGCACGGCCTAAAAACGAAATACTCTTGCGCCGGGCCTGCACCGTACCCATAATAAATGAATGGCATTCATTTATTCCACCGTCGGGGACAGTGCCGCCCTTGACCACGTTTCCACCGGCACCACTGCCCACATGCCCGCAGAGTGGGAGGCCCACCAGCGCACATGGATGGCGTTCCCACCACCAAATGACACCTTCGGCCCCGTAGGCAGCCCCACCCTTGACCGCGCACGTGGAGCCTGGACCCGGGTGGCCCAGACCATCGCCCGCTACGAGCCCGTTACGGTGGTGGCTGACCCAAGGGACGCCACAGCTGCAAGGGAATGGCTGGGCGGCGGCATCGACGTCATGGCCGTTCCGCTCGATGACGCGTGGCTGAGGGACAGCGGCCCCACTTTCGTGCATCAGCCGGACGGCTCACTGGCTGCCGTTGACTGGATCTTTAATGGCTGGGGCGGGCAGGAGTGGGCGGCCTGGACCCAGGACCAAGCTGTGGCCCGGACAGTGGCGGCGGGCACCGGAGTCCCCGTCCGGCCAAGCGCCCTGGTTAACGAAGGCGGCGGCTTCCATGTGGACGGCGAAGGCACGGTCCTGTTGACCGAGACCGTCCAACTGGATCCCGGCCGCAATCCCGGCGCCACCAGGGAATCGGTTGAAGCAGAAATCCACGCGGCCCTGGGCACCACCAAAGCTATCTGGCTTCCCCGTGGACTGACCCGGGACTATGACGAGTTCGGCACCCGGGGCCACGTGGACATCGTGGCAGCCTTCGCCGGAGCGGGTACCGTCCTGCTGCACCGCCAGGACGATCCTGCCCACCCCGACCACGCCGTGTACCTGCAGCTGAAGACTGTCCTTGCCGGCCAGCTGGATGCCCAGGGCCGGCCGCTGCGCATCATCGACGTTCCGGCCCCCACAGTCCTTCGCGACGAGGAAGGCTGGGTGGACTGGTCCTACATCAACCACTACGTGGGCAACGACGTGGTGGTGCTCTGCCGCTTCAACGATCCCAACGACGCCATTGCGGCCGGGATCCTGGCACGCGCTTATCCGGGCAGGACCGTGGAGCTGGTGGATGCCAGGGACATCTTCGCCTTCGGCGGCGGCATCCACTGCATCACCCAGCAGCAGCCAGCCACCAGGGACGGAGGCTCACTGTGAAGCTGGCCGAAACGCAGGCTCCGCTGCCACTCAACGAAACGTTCGACGTTGTGGAGGCCGGCATCGCGCAGCTGCGCGCCGCGCTGGAATCCGGCCAGGTGACCAGCGAGGAACTGGTCCGGCTCTATCTCGAACGCATCGAGAAGTATGACTCCACGGGCATACGCCTGAACGCGCTGGTGGTGATGAACCCGGACGCCATCATCGAGGCGCGGGCGTCAGACCGGCGCCGCGCCGCCGGTTTCACACTCAGCCCCCTCGACGGCATCCCTTACACCGCTAAAGACAGCTACCAGGTGCAGGGTCTCACGGTCGCCGCCGGCTCACCGGCCTTCAAGGACCTGGTGGCCCAGCGTGACGCCTTCACCATCGAACGGCTGCGGGCCGGCGGGGCGGTCCTGATCGGACTCACCAACATGCCGCCCATGGCCAATGGAGGTATGCAGCGTGGAGCATATGGGCGGGCGGAAAGCCCCTACAACGAGAATTACCTCACCGCGGCCTTCGCGTCCGGGTCATCGAATGGCTCCGGTACCGCCACGGCCGCCAGTTTCGCCGCGTTCGGACTCGCAGAGGAAACCTGGTCCTCGGGGCGGGCGCCGGCGTCGAACAATGCGCTCTGCGCCTACACCCCATCACGCGGTGTAATTTCCGTCCGCGGCAACTGGCCCCTTGTCCCCACCATGGACGTGGTGGTTCCGCACACCCGCACCATGGCGGACCTGCTGGAGGTCCTGGACGTAGTGGTGGCGGACGATGCCGAGACCCGAGGTGATTTCTGGCGTGTCCAGCCCTGGATCCGGATACCCAAGGCATCCGCTGTCCGCCCGTCGTCGTACATGGACCTCGCGGTGCAGGACGGTTCCGGGGCGGCAGGCGTGCTGGCGGGTAAATGCTTCGGTATTCCCCGCATGTACATCAACGCGGATCCGGAGGCCGGGACGTCGGAGGCACCCGGCATTGGCGGCCCCACCGGGCAGCGGATCGAAACGCGCGCGTCCATCCTGGAGCTGTGGAAAGCTGCGCGCCGCGACCTGGAAGCCGCAGGCGCGGACGTGGTGGAGGTGGATTTCCCGGTGGTGTCCAACTATGAGGGCGACCGGCCCGGTACGCCCACCATTGCCACGCGCGGACTGGTGTCACCGGAATACCTGCGGCGGGAAATCGTGGACCTGTCCGCCTGGGCGTGGAATGACTTCCTCGATGCCAACGGCGACCCTCGCCTGAACCGCCTTGCCGGCGTCGTCGGTTCCACCATCTTCCCGGCCCCCAAAGGCGCGCTGCCGGACCGGTACGACGGGTTCGACGACGACATTGCGGATTACCCCGCCTGGGTCCGCGAAAACGGGGTTCCCGTCCTCGCCGACATTCCGCACCTGCCCCAAGGCCTGACAGGACTCGAAGAGACCCGCAGGGTGGACCTGGAGGAGTGGATGGACCGGCTGGGCCTGGATGCGGTGGTGTTCCCGGCAGCCGCCGATGTGGCGCCCGCGGACGCGGATATCAATGAAGGCTCTGCGGACATCGCCTGGCGCAACGGTGTTTGGGTTGCCAACGGAAACCTGGTTCCGCGCCACCTCGGCATCCCCACGGTCACGGTTCCCATGGGCATCGCTTCCGACCTCGGGATGCCCGTGGGCCTCACCATTGCCGGCAGGGCCTACAGCGACACCCAACTGCTCCGGTTGGCGGCGGCCTTTGAGGCCACCGGAAGCCGTCGCGTTCCGCCGCCGCGCACCACGCCTGCAGGAAATACCAAAAACGACTGACCGATCCCCGCAGCAGCGGATACTCTGGACGCAGTGATTTCCGCTGCCGCCTCCCCCGACCAAGCCGCCCTTCGGCCTGACTGTTCGCAATGCTTTGCATTGTGCTGCACTGCCTTCGGGTTCACCCGATCGGCCGACTTCGCCATCGACAAACCGCCGGCCAGGCCGTCAGCCAGCGGCTGTTCGGGGGCACCAGCTGGCGGGAGGACCCCGCATTGGCGCCGGATATGTTCGCGGCCTTCAAAGTCCTGCGCCAGCTGCACGAAATGCAGTGGCTCCTTGGCCAGGCCGAGGAGAAGGCCTACGGCCCGGATACTGCCGCGGACGTGCGCCACCTGCAGGCCATGGTCCGGGAAGTTGCAGACGGTCCCCTCGATGTCATCCTGGCCGCCGACATCGGATCCCTGCACGTTCAGGTAGGCGACGCATTACGCGGGGTCAGCGAGGAGGTCCGCGCGGGCTACTTCGACGACGGCCGGCCCCTGGGCCACCTGCAGCCTGGTGCGGATCTGGCGGGAGCAGACCTGCGCCCCGTGACGCTCTGCGGCGCGAACCTTCGCGGCGCATGCCTGATCGCCGCGGATTTCCGGGGCACGGACCTGGCCGCGACGGACCTGCTGGGGGCCGACCTGCGCGATGCCAGATTCGACGACGCCGACCTCACCGACGCGCTCTTCCTCACCCAGGCACAAATCACCGCGGCCCGCGGCACCCCTTCCACCCGGCTGCCAGCCGGTCTTGAGCGGCCCGGCCACTGGCTGGGTGCGGGCAGTGCAACCCCCGCCCGCACCGTGGAAGCTTCTTGACAGCGGAGATTGTTAGCGCTGACAGTGGAGGAAACCGACCCCAAGCGAAAGCCACCGATGAAGAACTGGGCAGGAAACCTCGAATACTCCTCCGCGAAAGTCCGGCGGCCGGAATCCGTAGCGGAACTGGCGGACATCGTGGCGGCCGCGCCCCGGGTCAAGGCCTTGGGTTCCCGGCACTCCTTCAACCGGATAGGTGATACCGACGGCCTGCACGTCCTCCTGGAGGCCCTGCCGCAGCAGGTGGAACTGGACGCAGCCAAGGGCACCGTGCGCGTCAGTGGCGGGGTGAGCTACGGGGCATTGTGCCGGACGTTGGAGGAGTCCGGGGTTGCCATCCACAACCTGGCCTCGCTGCCGCACATCTCGGTGGCCGGTGCGGTGCAGACCGGCACGCACGGCTCCGGGGTGGACAACCCTTCACTTGCCGGCGCCGTGGAGTCCATCGACTTGGTCCGGGCCTCCGGGGAGCAGGTCACCCTCACCCGGGCGGACGGGGACGAGTTCCTCGCCAGCGTGGTGGGCATCGGCGCCCTGGGCATCGTCACCGGACTGGAACTGGCCGTGCGCCCCAGCTTCAGAATGCGCCAGCGCGTCCTCGAGGATCTCCCCTGGGACAACGCCCTGGCCGATTTCAGCACCATCGTATCCAGCGCCTACAGCGTGAGCCTGTTTACGGACTACGCCGGCGACAGGATCAACCAGGTCTGGCTCAAGGCACTTGATGAAGAGCAGCCGCTCGCCAACCTGTTCGGCGCCACCGCCGCCCTCAACCCGCGGCACCCGCTGCCGGACATGTCTGCCGAGAACTGCACGGCACAGCTGGATGAACCCGGGCTGTGGCTGGACCGGCTGCCGCACTTCCGGCACGAATTCACGCCCAGCAACGGGGACGAACTGCAAAGCGAGTTCATCCTGCCCCTGGAGCACGCCCCGGCCGCCCTCCAGGCGGTCCGCGGCCTGGCCGGACAACTAGCACCCCTGCTCTTCGTCTCGGAAATCCGCACGGGCGCGGCGGACGAGTTCTGGCTTAGCCCGTTCTACCGGCAGCAGAGCGTGGCCCTGCACTTCACCTGGAAGCCGCTTCAGCCGGAAGTGGAAGCCTTCCTCCCGGTGCTGGAAGAGGCCCTCCGGCCTTTCGGGGCCCGCCCGCACTGGGGCAAGCTGTTCACCCCGAACGCACATGACTGGGAGAAGCTGTACCCGCGCTTCGCCGACTTCCGTTCCTTTGCCGCCGGCCATGATCCGGACGGCAAATTCCGGAACGCACTCCTGGACAGCATCCTGGGCGTCCCCGCCCGCCGCTAGCCACCGCCGGTACGCTGGACGCATGACTTTCCGCGCCGCCCGTCGTTACCGCCGCTTCCCTGTCCACCGCCCTGTTGCTGCTGACCGGATGTGGTGCCGTGGAGGAGGCCGCCGGCAACGCGGCCAGTGACGCCGCCTCCAAGGTTGCCTCGGCCGCCTCCCACGAGGTCAACCGGCAGATCTGCGCGGTGGTACAGGACGGCCTGGTCAGCGTGGAGGACCGCCAGGCGCTGGCAGGCCTCGTCTCGGCAGCACGGACAGCAGGGGTTCCGGCGGAAATTACGACGCCGTTGGGCCAGATCGCGGAGTCCGGCGACCAGGTGCCAACAGAGTCCGTCCGGGCCCTGAAGGAAGCCTGCCAGGCCTGACGGGGAAAGCCTCGTTTTACCCCTTTAGCCGGCACCGTCTTGGTGCTACGGTGAAGTGACGAACTAGTAAGCCTGTGATACTAATTCACGCGCGAAGGAGATCGTCATGGCAGAACGCGGCAACACCACCCATGGCCAGAATCTGGATGACCAGATGAAGCATGAAACGCAGGGGGTGGTGCACGGAAACCAACCGCCCCATGCGGAGGAATGGCGCGAAACAGAGCCCTTCCCCGATGACACGGATCCCGCCGAGGTGCAGGAAGCCTTGAATCTGGCAGCACCAGACCCTCTCGACGACGAGGAGGGGGAGCAGTGACCACCGGCCTGCAAAAATACGCAGACCTGTACCGCCTCCCCGGCCCCTGGTGCACCGCCTACGTGGACGCCGGAACCGGAACGGTGGACAGCCTGGAAGCGGGCGATGTCCGCCCCGGAAACACCCGGGCCCAGCTTGAAGCACAGGGTGCAGCGCCGGCTGACGTCGACGCCATGGAACAGTCCCTGAAACCTGCAACCGGAGTGCCCTCCCCCGTGTCCAGGTTCGTCCTGGTCCATGGCGGAAAAGCCGAACTCAATGAGGTGCTCCCCGGCGAACTCGTCCTCCCGGAGCGGCTGGCAGTGGACCCCGTCCCGGACCTGCTCCCGCTGCTGAAGCACCAGCCCGAGGAGTTTGCCTACATCGTGGCCGAGGTCAGCCGCGAGCACGGGGAAATCCGGCTGTACCGCGCCGGGGCCGGTGCCCCCACGAGCGTCCAGGAGGTGGAGGGCGAGTCCGAGCATATAAAGAAGTTCCAGGGCGGCGGCTGGTCGCACCTGCGCTTCCAGCACCACACCGAGGACGTCTGGCGTCGGAATGCAGATGAAGTGGCAGGCGAAATCGACCGGCTGGCAGAGAACAGCGGTGCGCGGCTGATTGTTCTCGCCGGTGATATCCATGCCCGCGGGCTGGTGCAGGAGCAACTTTCCAAAGCCGCCCAGGCACTGGTGTCAATCGTCGATTCCCACACCCACACCGCCGGGGCGGACAGCAGCAACCTGGAAGACCAGGTCAACCAGCGGGTGGCCGAGGTCTGGGCTGAGGAGCAGCAGTCGGTCATGGACAGGCTGGCGGTCCAGGAGGGCCAGGCGAATCCAGAGGCCGCGCACGGCGTTGGAGCTGTGGTCCACGCACTCCAGCAGGCACAGGTGGATGTCCTGATCCTCAATGACGCCGCCTTGTCGCAGCGGACCATGCTGGCACTGGATGCCGAACCGTGGATTGCCACCGCCAAGGAGGAAGCCCTGGCGGCGGGAATCCTTGGCGAAGTTCCGGCCCCTGCGGCCCTGCTGCGGGCAGCGGCCCTCACTGACGCCCGTGTCCTCCTGGTTCCCGGGCCAGTCCTGCCGGAGGGCGTCGATGTGGCGGCACTGCTGCGCTGGTCTTCGGGACCGGACGTCCCGTCGTAAGTAGCCATACGGCCCCGTTCCTGGAGGAACCCAACGAGTGGAAGGTGACCATGAGCACTGCAGATGAAAACCGCGATGACGTCCTCGACACCGTGATAGTCCCGGAGGAGGATGCGCTTCCGAACCCCACCCGCCGCGGCCACGGCAAGATGCCGGAAGACGTTGACGACGACGATTACCAGCGGGCCGTCGAACAGGAGAGGGTTGCGGCGGGCCTGGCTGATTATGCTCCGGGCGACGTTCCCCCGGCGACAGACCCCTTGCCCCCGGAGGCAGCCGACGCAGCCGACCTGGCGCAACGGGGACTGCTGGAGGATGAGCACGAAGACAAGGGTTAAGTAAAAGCAGTGGCCGGTCCGAAAGGTCCGGCCACTGCTCTTTCCTGCTGACGGTTCCGGCAAGGCTGTCAGTGCCGGCGAGGACTTCAGTTCTGGCGGGGCTGGTCCCAGCTCCGCGCGCCGCCTGCCCGCCCGGCCTGCGGCCGGTGCGCGTGCCCGTGCCCGGCCCGGTGTTCGGGCGGGGCAAACGGGACAACGCCGGTATCACGGCCCGGCGGTACTGCGCGGACAAACTTCGTCAGCTCCTCGCGGAGTACATTCCATGCAATGTCCGGGTCATCCGGATAAGCGTTGACCTCGGCCTTCCGTGCGGCTTCAACGGCGGCAACGCCGGCATCGGTGAGCTCCACCTTCAGCTGCCTTCGGTCCGAAGCGTGGCGCATCCTGGTGATGAGTCCGGTGGCTTCAAGCCTCGTGAGGACCCGGCCCAGTGTCTGGCTTTGGACCCTGATCGCGTCGGCGAGCTGTTCCTGGTTCAGTGGGCCCCCCATCAGGCCTTCCAGTGCAATAACAGCGGCACGGGTGAGGCCAAGGGGGGCCAGTGCATCGTCCTGGCGCCGCTGGATCAGCCGCGCCGCCAAAGTGATAAGGCGGTAGCTGCTCCGGGCGTCCGGATCGAGATTGCTGGTCATCGGCCGCGGCCTTCCTGTAGGTGGCGAAGTGCTGGTCACCCTGCGTCGCTACACCCCTACAATAAGCATGCTTAGCAACCTATTCGCAAGTAGGCTTACTATCCATCCGCCCCGCCGGCCCCACATCGGGCACTCCTGACTTCAAACGGCAGGGCACTACCCCTTGCAATCGAAATGGGAAGTGTGCTTAGTATCTAATTAGTAACCTTGCTTACTAAGTTGCCAGCACTGCTGGTTCTTGTTCGCCAGCTAACCCTTTCTGAAAGAGAGTGATGATGACAGAGAACCAATGGCCCCAGACACCGCGCACCACTGCCGACCCGGCAGTCGTCGATCCATACGGCGCAACCGAGGTAGCACCAGGCCAGGCCCCCTACACGGGGACCTCAGCCGACACCTCCAAGACCCAGGCGGCAAAGGAGGAGGCTTCCAACGTTGCTGGTGAAGCTGCATCTGCCGCCCAGGGAGTAGCCCAGACGGCCAAGGGCGAGGCCGCGAACGTGGCCCACGAGGCCAAGGCCAACGCCCAGGACCTGCTGCACCAGGCGAAGTCGGGCCTGACCAGTCAGGCCGGCACGCAGCAGCAGAAGGCTGCCGAGGGCATCCGGAACATTTCCAGCCAGCTGCACAGCATGGCCAGCGCACCGGACCAGCAGGGCATGGCCAGCGATTTGATCCGGCAGGCAGCCGATCGCACGTCCTCCATGGCGTCCTGGCTGGAGAACCGGGAGCCGGGTGACCTCCTGAACGAGGTCCAGCGGTTTGCCCGCAACCGGCCCGGAACGTTCCTGCTCCTCGCCGCCGGCGCCGGCGTCCTGGCAGGACGCCTCACCCGCGGACTCACCGCAGGCGCCCCCGAATCACAGGGACAGGTCCGGGCTTCAGGCCAGCAGGGCCTGGGCCAGCACCGCGCCGTGCAGTCACCGCCCGTAGCGCCCCTGCACCCGGAGACCGTGTACGCCGCCGGAACGGATGACCTCTTCGCAGAGCCAACGATAGGCAGCGGGGCCCCGGTTTCCACCAGCACCCTGCCCTCGGGTACCGCCGAGGAGACACCGCTTCGGTTGGATGACGACCCCTACCGGGCCGAAAACGGCGTCTACAACGACGACGAGCCGTTCGGCAGCGAAGGCACCGCCGGCACCGGCCGCCGCGGCACGGGTGGTCTGTGATGAGTAGCCAGATTCCGGAGATGCCGCCGAGTGAGGCGCATATGAAAGCGGACAACGCGTCCCTGGGCGAGTTGCTGGGGGATGTGACCCGGGACCTGTCCACCCTGATGCGCCAGGAAGTGGAACTGGCCAAGGCCGAACTCAAGCAATCCACCTCCCGGGCAGGGAAAGGCGCCGGCATGCTCGCCGGCGCCGGCGTGGGCGGACACTTCGTCCTGCTCTTCCTGTCCCTGGCCCTGATGTGGGCCCTCGGGGCCATCATGCCCCTGGGCTGGTCCGCGCTGATCGTCGCCGTGGTCTGGGCCATCATCGCCGCGGTCCTGGCCTCCATCGGCCGCAAGGAACTCAAGCAGATCAAGGGCCTGCCCCAAACCGGGGAAACCCTCTCAGAAATTCCCCCAACCCTAAAACCAGGTGAGGTAAACCGATGAGCGAAAACCCTGACGTCATCCGCGCAGACATAGAAGCCACCCGGGCACGGCTGGGCACCAACGTGGACGCCGTGGCGGACAAGGTCACCCCGTCCAACATCGTCCACCGCCAAACCGACAAAGTAAAAGACGCCGTGACCGGGGTGAAGGAGAAAATCATGGGAGCAGCAGACACCGCCACCACCAAGGTCCACGACACGACCTCCACCGGCGCCGGACACACCACCAACGCCATGCACTCCGCCGGCGACAGCCTGCACCAGGCACAAGATACCGTCTCGGCCAAACTCAGCGACGCCGGCCAGGCCGTCTCCGCCGCCCCGGACCAGGTCAAAGCCAAAACCGCCGGCAACCCCCTGGCCGCCGGGCTGATCGCGTTCGGCGCCGGCATGCTGGTCTCCTCGCTGATCCCGGCAAGCCAGAAGGAACGCGAAGCCGCGGACCAGCTCAAAACCGCAGCCCAGCCCCTGGCCACCCAGGTCACCGACGCCGCCAAGAACATGGCCCAGGACCTGAAGGAACCAGCCCAGGAAGCCATGGAAAACGTCAAGGCCACCGCCACCGACGCCGCCCAAAACGTCAAAGCCGAAGGCCAAATGGCCGCCGCCGACGTCAAAGACCGCGCCACCGACGCCAAAGACAACGTCCAAAACACCTAAACCGCATGGGTAACCACGCACCATGGCAAAGCCGGATCCGCACCCGCGGACCCGGCTTTGCTGCTGCCGGGCCTAAAGTGGCCGCCCGCAAGCCCGGCTATCGTTTGCCCTTCTTGCGTGAGCCCCGGCCGCGGCCCTTGTCCGGGTTGGGTGCATAACGCTGGGCCACCTTGGGGGCCTTCTTGGCACCGGTGCCCCGACGGTCCGGCTTGGGCTCCTTCTTCACCTTCTCAGGCTGCGCGGATGGCTGGCGTGAACTTTGGGCGGTGCGGCCACGAACGATGCCGATGAATTCCTCCAGCACCTCATCCGTTGCCTCGGTGGGCCAGGCCAGCGCGATTTCGGTTCCGTCCGCCCCGCTGAGCCTGCGCGCCACCGTATCTTTGACGTTGAAGTGGCGGGCCACCGACATGGGCAGGATCACCAGGCCGGCGCCGGCGGCAACCACCTGGAGCGCCGCCTCCGGTCCGCCCAGGGCGGCAACGTCGAGGAACGATTCCTGCGCCAGGTCAGCGAGGTCCACTTCCTCGAACACGGAAATCTCGTGACCCTTCGGTGCAACCACCACGGGCTGTTCTTCGTAAAGGGGTATGGCACTGAGCGCGTCCCGGTCGATGGGCAGGCGGACGAACGCCATGTCCGCCTGTCCGTCCCGGAGCGTCCCAAGCTGCGCGCCGTCGTCGACCATAAATGCTTCAAGGGGAATATGTGGCATCCGCTCTTCCCAGCGGCGGATCCATTTGCCCGGGGTGACCCCGGCTACGTACGCGATGCGAAGCACCCGTGGCGCCGCCTCATCAGGGGCGGCGTGGGCGTCGGGCGTGGGGGCATTGTCGGCGGGCACGTCTTCACAGTACCCGCCGCCCGGATACCCTTGAAGCATGACCTCTGCAAACTCCCAGTCCATGAAGCCGGCCACCGTTGCCAAGAAACTTGGCATCTATCTCCCGGCCACGCCGCAGGAGTTCCAGGATTCAACCATCAGCCGCGAGGAGTTCGCCGAACTTCAGGCCAACCCGCCGGAATGGCTCGCGGAGCTCCGCCGCAACGGCCCGCACCCACGCCCCGTGGTGGCTCAGAAGCTGAACGTGTCCATCAGCGGCCTGGCCCGCGGCGGAGTGGAGGAAGCGCTCACGACTGCGGAAATCACCGCGCTGCTGCAGGCTCCGCCACAGTGGCTGGTCACCGAACGAGCCACGCACGCGGCTGTCCGCGCTGAGGCACAGCGGGTCAAGGAAGAGGCCGCGAAGAAGCAGGCCAACAAGGACCGGGCACAGGCCAAATAGCCGTCAGTCCTGGTGGATCTGGATGTAGTTGCCGCAGCCGTCGTCAAACACGGCACTGGTCCCGAACTGATCCGTGGTGGGCGGGGTTTTGAAACTGACTCCTGCGGCCACGAGCCGCTCGTACTCCGCCTGCACATCGGGAACCCCGAAGACGATCGCGGGAAGCCCCGCCTCGCGAACAGCGTTCATGTAGTCCGCCCCGATCGGATTGTCGCTGGGTTCAAGGAGAAGGCCTGCTGAGCTGCTGTCGTTCGCTCCCGGATCCTTGATGATGTAGAGGTTGTACTCCGGCATGGCCATGAGCGTGTCAAAGCCCAGCGTGCCCGTGTAGAAGGCGTGGGCCGCGGCGGGGTCCTGGACGTGGATGCTGCACATCTTGAGTCGCATGCCTTCACGCTACCGCCCACCGCAGGTCCGTGGCATACCCCGCTTCCCCCTTTTGGCCGCCATTGACGCTCTGCCCGGAAGACGGTCCAATGGAAGGACCAGCCCGGGTTTGCCGGCGGGGTCTGGTCCTTCCATTGGATGCTGGAGGTGCAGGATGTCAGTCGTGGTGGAGTCCTTGATGCACGGTCTGCTTCAGGGTGCGTGGGCGGTCCTGCTGTGCGGCCCCGTGCTGGTGGCCAGCGTGGCCGCCACCGTTTTTGTTGTACGACGCCGGGCCCTGGCTTCCACAGGCAGCGCACCGGAAGGTGGGGACCAGCTGTTCTGGGATCTCTTCCTTGGTTCCTGCGTGGCCCTTCCCGCATTATTGATCCCCGCCCTGGTATCGCCGTGGGCGGGACTGGTCCTGGCAGGGGCGGCTGCTGCGTCAGGCATCGCCGCCTACCGCGGCAGCCTACGGTTCCTGGCTTGGCGCAACGCGCGACGGGAAGAGCGGCAGCGGCTTTCTGCCCATCAGGCCGCCAGGCTCCGGCACGACGAACTCATGCGCCGGTGGCGGCGCTACGAACTGGACCCGGCGTGCAGCATCGACCATCCGGAACTGACCGACGTCCGGCTGCCGGAAACCTCCGCCCTCATCAAGGCGATGCGGACAGCGGACCAGCTGCGGACTGCCACGCACAAGGGTTACCCGGACGCCGTCGGAAGCCTGGCAGCATCGCTTGCTGCAGCGGAACGGGCGGCGGGGATTCCCGCCGGGCTGCCGGCTGAACAGGCGGGCTGACGTTAAGTGCTGTGTCGCGAATGTTGCATCGGCAGGGAGGCCCGGCGATAGCATCCGAAGATGAAGCCTGAAGAAGTTCCTGTCCACGATCAGTACGGCCGGCTGCTGGAGGACCGCGGAGTCTGGCGCCAGGCCACCACCCTGGAGGCCGCCGGCGAACTGACGGCCCGGTGGCTGGAAGGCGGCAGTTCGTACCAGCCGGGCCATTTTGCCGCCGGCTTCGACGACGAGACCACGCCGATCGCCGCAGCCCTGGCCGAACTGAACCGGAACGGGCTGTTTACCAGGGAATCTCAGCCGGGCATCCGGACCGGCGGTGCTGCACAACGGCAGTACGTAACGGGATTCTGCAGCGCCGGCACTGCAGGCAGCCTGCTGGCGCTGTCCACCCGCACGGAACTGGTGACCGTTGCCCACGCACCGGGCGAAGCAAGCAACGCTGCCATTCCCGTGACGCTCGCCGGGCCTGAGATCACCACGGTGCTGGGCTCCAGCGAGAATCCCGTGGAGGAGGATCAAATCCGGGACTGGGCAGATGAAACCAACGATGCCCTGGCCCTCCTGCTTGCAGACTCCTGGTACGTGGAAATCCTGGATCCGGTGTGGGGGCGCAATGACGTGCTGCTGCCGGCAGTGCTCGCGGCACTGAAAGGGGCGGAGCAGCCTTAGCCGCCCCGCCCCGTTCCATATCCGGCCCTACAACTCCACGGTGCCGCTTTCGCCAACGCTCATCCGGCTGTTGGTGACCTTTGCCTTCACCCACTGCAGAACCGTGGCGGCCGTGCCGCCCGGGCTGGTCCAGTACTCGGCAGAGTCCGAATCGATGCGCAACAGGCACACCTCGGGAGTATCCGGGCCGTCCGGGAACCAGGCTTCAACCGCCTGGTTCCACAGTTCATGGATCTTGGCCCGGTCCGTGACCACCTCGGCGGTTCCGGCCACGGACACCCATTCGGTGTTCTTGCCAAAGGCGACGTTAACGCGCGGATCAGCCCGGACATGCGCAACCTGGGACGTGCCAAGGCCCGTGAAGAACCACATGTCGCCGTCGTCCTTAACCTCCTGGACGGCCAGCGGCCGGCTGACGAGGGCGCCTTCTTCGTTGATGGTGGTGACCATCCCGATCTTGGAATCGTTGATGATGTCAGTAACCTTGCTGATGCCCTGGGCGTCAGTCATGCCTCACCTCGTTCGTCGAAAGTCGGGGACGCTCCCCGCCGCCAGCCTATTAGTAAGCATGCTTATTTACCACCCCGCGGTAACCGGCACCTTCGCCACTTCGACGATGCGGGCAGCGGTGATGCGGCCCATCCGGATGGCGCCGTCCACGTGCTGGTAGCCCTCGGCGGCAAGGTCTGAGGATGACCAGTAGATGGGGCCCACGGGCGTGTGCTGGTCCTTGCCGTAGCGGTGCAGTCCGCCCAAATCGTAGCTGGAAGCGTAGGCTCCGCGGGTCCATTCCTCCGAGCCCCAATCGGACTCGTAGTACACCTCCGCGGCCAGGGCCTCGTCGCCGAGGTAGCCGGCGATCGATTCCAGGATGGCCTTTTTGCGCTCTTCGGCGCTGAGCTCGAAGACGGCGTCCGCCTTCTCGTCCGACACGAAGCCCACCAGGGTTCCGCGTGGGTCACCGTGGTTGGTGTTGTCGTAGACCTCCTGGACCAGGGCGTCTGCTCCGAAGCAGGTGCCGGAGAGCCCCTTGTCCCGCCAGAACGGCGTGCTGTAGACGGCGTGCACCTTGATCACCAGGCCCAGGGACTGGTGCTGGTGCATCTGGTGCTGGCGGCGCGGCAGCGGCGGGTTGAAGGAGACCCGGGAGTAGAGGTTGGGCGGAACAGCCATGATCACAAACCGGGCATTGACCATGGCGCGGTCCGAAATAACGGAGACGCGGTGGCCGCCCTCCGAATCAGGTTCCCACTTGATGGTGCGCACCGGGGAGTTAAGGATCACGTCGTCGCCCAGCTCCTGCGCCTGCAGCAGCGAGACCTGCTGCATCCCGCCCACCACACGGCGGTCCAGAATATAATCCTCGTCCGTCAGGTGGGTGAACGAACCTGCGGAAGCTGCCATCAGGACCGCCTGCAGGGCGGAGAAAGCATGGGCGGGTTTGGTGAGCATGCCGCCGGCGATGAAGAGCCCGATGTTCCTGCACGCTTCCTCGTTGGCCGAGTTCTGCCGCAGCCAATGGTGGAAGGAAATGGTGTCCAGTTCCCGCGCCTTGGGATGGGCCCACGGTTCGGTCGGGCCGATTTCCGCGGCCAGGCCGTCCAGCAGGGCCACCAGGCGGTCCATTTCGACGGCGGTGTCCGGGTCCACGGGGAAGGTCTCGCCGGTGTAGCGCACCGGTATGCCGTCCGCGCCGATGTAGATGGACTCACCGTCGCGGTAGCGCGGGTAGGTTTCGAGGTTCAGCTCCTGGAGCAGGTCCAGGAGGGCGGTCTGGTCCGGGGAGACCCACTGGCCGCCGATCTCGAGCATGGCGCCGTCCACGGTATCGGTCCAGGTGCGGCCGCCCACGCGGTCGCGGGCCTCCAGCACGGCGACGGTGAGGCCGGCTTTGTTCAGTTCACGGGCGGCGGTGAGTCCGGACGGCCCGGCTCCAACGACCACGACGTCGCGGTTCAGGTTCAGCATGATGTCCTCTCTGCGTCCCTTGGTGACGGGGACCACTAAATGAATGCCATTCATTTATTAGAACTATAACCGGTGCCTGCCGGGAGCGGAAGAGCCGGATGGAATAATGCAGGGGACACCGACGAAAGGGCAGCAATGCCGGCAGTATCAGCCGCACAGGGACGCTCCACCAGCAACGGCGGAGCACAGAGGAGGCGGGCAGGACGACCGTCTGCGGCGGTACTGGACAAGGCCGGAATTACGGCCGCCGCGCTGGAACTGATCAGCCGAAAGGGCTACGACGGGCTGACCATGGCCGCGCTGGCAAAGGTGCTGGAGGTGGCGCCTTCCGCCCTTTACAACCACGTGGCCTCAAAGCAGGACGTGCTGCTCCTGGTCGAGGACCACCTGATGTCCCTGGTGGACCTCTCGGGTTTCGGCAGCGGGAGTTGGGAGGACGCCGTCCGGGCCTGGGCATGGAGCTACCGGGACGTTTTCGCAGAGCACACACCCCTGATTCCGGTCATCGCAGTCCTGCCCGTGACGGACGCGCCGCAGACCCTTGCCATGTACGAAACCGTGAGTAAAGGTTTCCTCGACGCCGGGTTCCCCCAAGAACGCATCATCCCCGCCATCGTGGCACTGGAGTCCTTTATCTTTGGGTCGGCGTACGACGTCACCGCCCCGGAAGACATCTTCGATTCCGGCTCCATGGCCGGATCCACCCCCAACTTCTCCGCCGCGGTGCGCAGTTCGGCAGCCGGCCAGGAGCGTGGCCGACCTGCCGATACCGCCTTCAGCCTGGGGCTTGATGCGCTGATCTCCGGGCTGGGCGCGCTGCGCAACTAGGAGACCCGGACACCCGAATCAGGCGTCCACGGCCACCACGATTTTGCCCCGGGTATGCCCCTCCATGTTGAGGCGGAAAGCCTCCGCGGACTGGGCCAACGGGAGAACCTTGGCAACCTCCACCCGGATGTTCCGCCGGTCCACCAATTCGGCGAGCTTCTGGAGATCAGCTCCGACCGGGCTGACCCACATCCAGGTGCCGCCATGCTCCTCCACCTCACTGTCAGCGATGGATGCATGCCTGCCGCCTTCGGCCAGTACCGCCAGGGTCGCTTCGAGATTGCCCCCGGCAAAATCGGCAACCACTTCCACACCGCCGGGACTCAGCGCGCGTATGCGGTCAGCGAGGCCGTCCCCATAGGCAACCGGTTCGGCTCCCAGGGAGCGGAGGAATTCATGGTTCTTTTCAGAGGCCGTGGCAATAACCTTCGCACCCAGTGCCACCGCGATCTGGATGCCGAGTGATCCCACCCCGCCGGCGCCGCCGTGGACAAGGACAGTCTCACCGGACCTGAGGCCCAGGCGGTTCAGGACCTGGTACGCCGTCAGCCCGGCCAAGGGAAGCCCCGCCGATTCATTCCAGTCCAGCGAGGCGGGTTTACGGGCCAGCAGTCTTTCCGGCAAGGCGATGTACTCGGCAAAACTTCCGCCATGGACATAATCCTTGCGGCCATAAGCAATGACCTCGTCGCCAGGCTGGAACTGCCGGGCATCGATACCCACCGACTCAACAACCCCCGCTACGTCCCATCCAGGGATCGCGGGAAACTGCAGGTCCATTGCCGCATCCAGGTAGCCGGCCATGATCTTCCAGTCCACCGGGTTAACAGCGGCTGCCTTCACTTTGACCAGGACCATGCCCGGCCCCACCTTGGGCAGGGGAACATCGGCCATTTCGAGGACGTCCGGGCTTCCGTATTCACTGTAGGTAATTGCCTTCATGCCTTCGACAACCACTCAACCTGACGCTGCTATTCCATTCCCCTGCCAGGAGTGGCACATCGCATCGCCCTTCAGTGCTTGTAATACAAGTAGCGCACTTATACCCTAAGAGGGTGGGCGAAGGAGCCCAGTCCCCGCTTCCAGGAGTATTCATGAGCACCGTCGATCTGATCCGGCACGTCAAACTGTCCTCTGCCCGTCTTCCCCTCGCCGTTCCCATCAGCGACGCCAAGGTCTTCACCGGCAGGCAGAAGCCCATGACTGAGGTGGTCTTCCTGTTCGCGGAAATCACCACGGAGCTGGGGCACTCCGGCATCGGTTTCAGCTACTCCAAGCGTGCAGGCGGCCCGGCTCAGTACGCCCACGCAAAGGAGGTCGCCGCTGGCCTTATTGGCGAAGACCCCAATGACATCGCGAAGATTTACACCAAGCTGCTCTGGGCGGGCGCCTCGGTGGGCCGGTCCGGTGTCGCCACCCAGGCCCTCGCCGCCGTCGATATCGCTTTGTACGACCTCAAGGCCAAGCGCGCCGGGCTGCCGCTGGCGAAGTTCCTGGGGTCCTACCGTGACTCAGTGCGGACGTACAACACCTCCGGCGGCTTCCTGAACGCCACCCTGGACGAGGTAAAGGCACGGGCCACCCAATCGATCGAGGAAGGCATCGGCGGCATCAAGATCAAGGTGGGCCTCCCGGACAGCAAGGAAGACCTGCGCCGGGTGGCCGGAATCCGGGAACACATCGGCTGGGATGTCCCGCTGATGGTGGACGCCAACCAGCAGTGGGACCGCGCCACCGCCCTGCGGATGGGACGCCGGCTCGAGGAATTCGACCTAGTTTGGATCGAGGAACCGCTGGACGCCTATGACTTCGAGGGCCACGCCCACCTGGCCCAGGTCCTGGACACTCCCATCGCCACTGGCGAGATGCTTGCCTCGGTCGCCGAACACAAGGGCCTCATCGCGGCGAACGGCTGCGACATCATTCAGCCGGACGCCCCGCGCGTCGGCGGCATCACCCAGTTCCTCCGCCTTGCCGCCCTCGCGGACGAACGCGGACTGGGCCTGGCCCCGCACTTCGCCATGGAAATCCACCTCCACCTGGCCGCAGCCTACCCGCGCGAGCCCTGGGTGGAGCACTTCGACTGGCTGGACCCCTTGTTCAACGAGCGGCTCGAGACCAAAGACGGCCGCATGATCGTCCCGGACCGCCCCGGCCTCGGCGTCACGCTCACCGAGCAGGCCCGCGCCTGGACCACCGAGAGCGTGGAGTTCGGCGCGTAATCTTGAGCCATGAGCCGGAACCTCACCGCGGACCTTGCCGCTGACCTTCGCAACCGCATCGTCGACGGCGTGATCCAGCCCGGGGAGAAGCTGCCCAGCGAGAACACGCTCATCAGCGATTTTGGCGTGAGCCGTACGGTGGTCCGTGCCGCCCTCACCCGGCTCCAAGCTGAGGGGCTTGTCGAGACCGAGCGGGGGCGCGGCAGCTTCGCCCTCACTCCCCCCACGTACGGGCCCCCTGCGGTGGCGGGCAGCCGTCCGGTGGCCAGCACCGAAGACAGGTTGCAGCTGCTGGCCTTCCGGATGGGGGTGGAGACCGAAGCTGCCGCACTGGCCGCCCAGAACCGCACCGACCGGCAATTGCGCGCCGTCAGCGCGGCGCTGGATGCCTTCAGTGAAAGCGCGGACCATCCAGCCCACGCCATGAAGTCGGATTTCGAGTTCCACCGGGCCGTGGCGGCGGCATCCGGCAACCCCTACTACTCCGACTGCCTCGCTGCGCTGGGGCAGACCATGATCGCCATGCCGCGCACCCGCCTGATGACCGGCGTCGAGCATTACGCCCGGGACCATTTTGAGCAGGTGGTGCTGGAGCACCGCTCCATCCTGGACGCGATTGCGGACGGTGACCAGTCTGCCGCGGCGGCCGCGATGCGCAGCCACCTGGCCAATTCGCGCCGCCGGTTCAAGGCTTCGGCGCGCCCGTAACCTGGGGCGTGCGGGGGGCGAAGCGCGCTGGAACCAGCGGTCAGAAATTAAACAGAAGAGCCCCGGTCCTAAGACCGGGGCTCTTCCCATTGCGTGCGCGAGGGGGGATTTGAACCCCCACGCCCTTTCGGACACTGGCACCTGAAGCCAGCGCGTCTGCCGTTCCGCCACTCGCGCGCAACTTCTTCCACTCAGCCGAACCGGTTTCCCGTTCCGCGCCTCGTAAAAGCAGCGAGATCAAGCATAACGGACAGATGCCGCAAATTACCAATTGGCCGGCCTTGCCCCTTCCACACGCCCGGAACAGCAGCTCAAATGAGCGGCAACACCAGCCCAAATCTGCCCGCCGGAGCCCCGGCCCGACCGCCTCGGGCAGGGCCGGATCTGAACTTTTGCCGGCGCCCGGCCGTTGTGGATTAAGGTCATTCGCAGGGGTGGCCAGTAGTATCGGGTGTAGGAGTGGCCGCTGCCGGCGGGCACGCCGCGCAGTGCCGGACCGCCCTGCAGGTGCTGGTCAGCAACAACTACTGCCCCGGAGCCGGGGGGAAAGGAGAAGAACCATGGGTCTGCTGGACAAGGTTGAACGTGGCATTGAAAAGGCCGTCCGCGGTGTCTTCTCCACCGGTTCCAAAGCCCAGGTCGAGCCCGTGGAGATCGCCAGCAGGCTCCGCCGCGAGGTGGACCACAAAGCGATCACCGTGGCGGCCGGACGGACTCTGGTTCCCAACGTCTTCGACGTCCAGCTCAGTGACGACGACTTCGGACGCGCACAGGAGTGGGGCACGCCGCTGGCCGAAGAACTCTGCGACGTGGTCATCAACCACGTCCGGAGCCAGGGCTACATCCTCCAGGGGCCCGTCCGGATTTCCTTCCTCCGCGAGAGCGCACTTCGCGCCGGTGATTTCGAAATTGCCTCCTCCACCGAGAAGTCCCAGGGCCCCGGCGGGAACCAGCCCAGGCCGAACGTCCCGGCAGCACCAAGCCGCGCGCCCGTGCGGCTGCAGCCAGTCCTGGACATCGAGGGCCAGCGCTACTCGCTGAACGCCCCGTCCATCGTCCTGGGCCGGTCATCCGAAGCAGATATCCACATTGAGGACACCGGCGTATCACGGCGCCACCTGGAAATCCGCACTGCCAACGGCGTCACCAGCGCCGTGGACCTGGGGTCCACCAACGGCAGCTACGTCAACGGCCAAAAGGTCTCCGGGAGCACCGAACTCACAGACGGATCCACCATCACGATGGGACGGACAAAGATCATCTTCCGCCTGCTTCCTGCCAACCCGGGTGGCCACGCATGAGCGACCTGACCATCACCGCGCTGCGGTTCGGCTTTCTGTTGCTCCTCTGGGTGCTCATCTTCAGCATCGTTTCCGCCATGCGCCGGGACCTCATGCTGGGCCGGAAAGCCGCCTCGGGCGTCCCGACCGCCCGCCAGGTCCGCCGGAACCCGGAATTGGCAGAGAACCAGCAGCCCGTCAAGCAGCAGGCCCGCCAACTGGTAGTGGTCGAAGGACCGCTCAAGGGCAGGACCCTGCCCCTGGCAGCCAGCCCCATCCTGCTGGGACGCGCCCAGGAAGCCACCTTGGTGCTGGAGGATGACTACGCCTCCGGCCGCCACGCCAGGCTCTTCCCCCAGGGCAGCCGCTGGTTCATCGAGGATCTCGGCTCCACCAACGGAACCTACCTGGGAGACCAGCAACTTACCCGTGCCCTGCCCGTCGAGCCAGGGGTACCCGTGAGAATCGGCAAGACGGTCATTGAATTGAGGCCGTAACCATGGCCGAGGCCGAAAACCCCGCAACCGGCTCCAGCCCGGCGCAGCGGCCCCTCATCATGCGCTTCGCGGCACGGTCCGACGTCGGCCGGATCCGTTCGAAGAATGACGATTCCGCCTACGCCGGACGCCACCTCGCCGTCGTCGCGGACGGCATGGGAGGGCACGCGGGCGGTGACGTTGCCTCTGCCGCGACCGTCCTGGACATGATCCACCTGGACAGTCCGGACCACGGCGACGAAGCCGGCACGATCCTCGCCGATGAAATCCAGACCGCCAACTCACTGCTCTCCGAACTGGTGCACATCAATCCCAAGCTGGCGGGCATGGGCACCACCGTGACGGCGCTCCTGCTCGCTGACGGCAAGCTGCACTTCGCGCACATCGGCGATTCACGCGCCTACCGGCTCCGCGACGGCGAATTCAAGCAGGTCAGCGTGGACCACACCTTCGTCCAGCGGCTTATCGACGAAGGCCGGCTGCGGCCGGAGGAAGCGGAAACGCACCCGCACAAGAACGTCCTCATGCGTGTCCTGGGCGACGTTGACGCCAGCCCCGAACTCGATCTGGATACCCTCGACGCCCGGCCCGGCGACCGCTGGCTGCTGTGCTCTGACGGGCTGAACTACGTTGCCGCCCACGCCGTGGAGCGGACCGTCCGGGAAACGCACAACCTGCACGAGTGCGCCGAAACCCTTGTCCAGCTGACCCTTGAGGCCGGTTCGCCGGACAACGTCACCGTCGTCATGGTGGACATCGTGGAGGAAACGCCCGACGACGTCAGTACCGCCGCCGTCGAAATCGTTCCGCCGGTGCAGGGCAGCAAGTCCGCTGCCGCGGCAGCGGGTGGCGCCGCTGCAGCATCCATCCCCGGGGACGGGAAGGATGCCGCCACAGCCGGGTCCGCCCCGGAAGATGCCCGGCAACAGCCGGACCCGGTTGACGGCGGCGCCAAGGAGGGGGTAGCCGGTTCCCCTGACCCCGGCAGCACCGACCCACACCTTGGCGAGCATCTTTCCGCGGAAGTCCTCAGGGAAGAACTTGCCTCCCGCCCGCATGAACTCGTAGGCGCAGCGGCCGCCGCAGCCGAATCCGGCTCCATTCCAACCGTGGCCGGGCGTACGGTCGCACGGCGGGCGGCGACGCTCCTCACCCACAAGGCGGAACCGGCCGGCGAGCCGGAGGACACCCTGCCGGCACTGCGTCCCCGCCGCTGGGTGGCCTGGTCCGTGGCAGCCGCCGTCCTGGTTGTCGTGGCCCTAGGCCTTTGGCTTGGGTACGCGTGGACCCAGACCCGCTACTACGTGGGCGAGTTCGATTCCCGCGTGGCCATCTACAACGGAGTGTCCCAGAGGCTGGGCCCCATCCAGCTGTCCTCGCTTGAAACCGTGACGGAGATCCGCTTGGACTCGCTCCCGCCGTTCTCGCAGCAGCGGGTCCGCCAGACCGTCCCTGCCAACGATCTCTACGACGCGCAGCGGATCGTCAAGAACCTGGAGCTCACCGGAACCACCTCGCCCGAGGACGAATGCCCCAAGCCTTCAGCCAGCCCCAGCCCCTCAGGAAGCACAGCACCCCCAGAAAGTGCAGCACCCCCGGCCAGCGCAGCCGCTCCGCCGCCCGCATCGGATGCCCCTGCCCCTGCGCCTTCAACCGCACCATCCGCAGCTTCTCCTTCCCCCACTCCGACTATCACCTGCGAGGCGGCGAAATGAGCCAGGTAAGCACTTTGCCCAAGCCTCGCCGCAACGTTGAACTTGCGCTCCTGCTGCTGGCACTTGCCGTCGGCATCGGCGCCAACATGCTGGTGGGCGTGGACCAGGAGAAGGCGTTCGATTCGGACTTCTGGTTCCAGTCCAGCCTGCTGGCGGTCGCCGCCCTGGTGTTCCATGGTGTCCTTCGCTTCCGTGCGAAGTATGCCGATCCAGTAATACTTCCGATCGTGGTTGCTTTGAACGGCCTGGGCCTGGCGATGATCCACCGCCTCGATGCTCCCGGCGAGGACACGGGAAACAACCAGCTCCGGTGGACCCTGATCGCCATGGCAGTGGCCATCGCCGTCGTATTCTTCCTCAAGGACCACCGCATCCTGCGCCGGTTCACCTTCATCTCCCTGGCTGCGTCGGCCCTGCTGCTGATCCTGCCCCTTGTGCCAGGGATCAGCGCCGGCGAAATCCTGGGCGCACGGGTGTGGATCAGGTTCGGTCCCATGACGTTCCAGCCGGGTGAAGTAGCCAAAATTACCCTCGCCATATTCTTTGCCGGGTATCTTTCGTCCAACCGTGACCTCATCCTGCTCGCCGGCCGCAAGATCGGCCCCCTGCAGTTTCCCCGGTTCAAGGACATGGGCCCCATGATCACGGCCTGGCTGGTTAGCATCGGCGTCCTGATCTTCCAGCGCGACCTTGGCTCCTCCCTGCTGTTCTTCGGGCTGTTCATCGTCATGATCTACGTGGCCACCAGCCGGATCAGCTGGGTGGTCATCGGCCTGGCCCTGATCCTCGGCGGCGGTTTTGTGGCGGCCCAGGTGTTCTCCCACGTCCAGCAGCGCGTCTACGGCTGGCTCAACGCCTTCTCTCCGGACGTCTACGAGAACGGCAGCCGGCAGGTCATCGAGGGCCTGTTCGGCATGGCCAACGGCGGCCTGGTGGGCACCGGCCTTGGCCAGGGACGCCCGGACCTGGTCCCCTTCGCCAACAGCGACATGATCATCGCGTCCCTTGGCGAGGAACTGGGACTGATCGGCCTGTTCGCCGTCGTCCTGCTGTACCTGCTACTGGTCACCCGCGGATTCCGGGCCGCGCTGGGTACCCGCGACGCGTTCGGCAAGCTGCTCGCCTGCGGCCTGTCCTTCGCGGTGGCCCTTCAGTGCTTCGTGGTCATTGGCGGTGTCACCCGGCTCATTCCGTTGACAGGGCTCACCACGCCGTTCCTCGCAGCCGGCGGATCGTCCCTCCTGGCCAACTGGATCATCGTGGGACTGCTCCTGATGATTTCCCACGCAGCCCGCGGCCCGGTGGACACCACACCGCTCCCGCCGGCCGGCGCCGCAGCTGCAACTGGCATTGACACTCCAACCGAGGCGGTGAAGCAGGCGTGAACCAGGCAATCCGGCACTCATGGGTGGCCGCTGTGGCCATGTTTGCACTGCTGTTCGGTGCCATCAGCTATGTGCAGGTGGTGGGGGCGGATGACCTCAAGACCAACCCCCTGAACCAGCGCGCCATCCTGCAGAACTACTGCAACGACCGCGGGGCCATCATCGTTGGCGGCACCCCCATTGCCGAGTCGGTGGAAACCGGTTCGGAGACCTGCAAGTTCCAGCGCACCTATACCCAGCCGGAGCTCTATGCGGGCCTCACCGGCTACTTCTCCAAGAACTACGGTGCCACCGGGCTGGAGCAGTCCATGGGCGCCGAACTCGCGGGCGACTCCGACCAGCTCTTCCTGGACCGGGTGGGCCAGCTCTTCCTTGGCAACCAGCCCAAGGGCGCGTCAGTGGAGCTCACCATCGATCCCCAGATCCAGCAGCTGGCCTACAGCCTGATTCCGGACGGCCAGCGCGGGTCCATTGTGGTGACCAATCCCAAGACCGGTGCCATCCTTGCCATGGCATCCAAGCCGTCCTACAACCCCAACTCAGTGGCCACGCAGGACGCTGCCGCCGAACGGGCCAACATCAACGAACTGGTCAAGATCCCGGGCATTAACCTGAACCAGAACGTCAGCGGTCCCACTGGGGAGCTGCTGGCACCGGGCTCCGTCTTCAAGCTCGTGGATACGGCCGCCGCGCTTGCCTCGGGGAAGTACAACAAGGACAGCCAACTTCCCAACCCTGCCGAAATGCCCTTCCCGGGCATCCAGTACAAGCTGCCCAACTACGCCGGCGGCAACTGCTACACCAGGGACACGGCCAGCTTCGCTTTCGCACTGCAGCAGTCCTGCAACACTCCGTTCGCCAGCATTGCGCTGGATCTTGGCCGCGATGCCATCGCCGAACAGGCCAAGAAGTTCGGCTTTGGCGAGGACGTCGGAGACCAGCTGAAACTGGGCCACGCGTTGGGCAATGGGTTCCCTGCGAACCTGGACGGACCCGGCCTGGCGCAGTCTGCAATCGGCCAGAAGGATGTCCGCGCCACGCCGCTGCAGATCAACATGATGACCTCCGCCATTGCCAACGGCGGAAAGCAGATGCAGCCCAACCTCATCAAGACCCTGCGCTCCCCGGACCTTCGGGTGATCGACGAACCGCAGCCGCAGCAGCTGCGCTCCTCCACCACCCCGCAGATCGCCAGCCAGATCACCGAGTGGATGGCAAGCGCCGTCAGCGAGGGCATTGCCAAGGGCGCAGCGGTCCCCGGCGTCCAGGTGGCCGGCAAGACAGGAACCGCGGAGCTCGGGAACGGAACCAACAACTCCTGGTTCACCGGCTTCGCCCCCGCAAACAACCCGCAGGTGAGTGTCACGATCGTCATGGAAGGCGTGAACATCACCACCGGCGCACAGCTGACCAGTCCTAACGCGAAGAAGATTTTTGAGGCGGTGTTGAATAAGTGAGGCCTACAACCGGAATCACCCTCGGCGGCAGATTCCAGCTGACCACGCGGATTGCGATCGGCGGCATGGGGGAAGTCTGGAAAGCCAAAGACCTCGTCCTGGGCCGCATCGTCGCCATCAAGGTGCTAAAGGAGGAGTACACGGGCGACCCCGGATTCCTCCAGCGCTTCCGTGCGGAGGCCCGCCACACTGCCCTGCTGAACCACGTGGGGATAGCCAACGTCTTTGACTACGGCGAAGAAGAGGGATCGGCGTACCTGGTCATGGAACTGGTCCCCGGCCAGCCGCTGAGCAGCATCATCGAGCACGAACAGGTGCTGTCACCGGACCGGACGCTGTCGATCATCGCGCAGACCGCCCGCGCGCTGGCCGTTGCCCACGCGCAGGGCCTGGTCCACCGCGACGTCAAGCCAGGCAACCTCCTGATCACCCCTGACGGGCGGGTCAAGGTCACCGACTTCGGCATCGCGCGCCTCGCTGACCAGGTGCCCCTCACCCAGACCGGCCAGGTCATGGGAACCGCGCAGTACCTGTCACCGGAGCAGGCCACCGGCCAGACCGCCACGGGATCCTCGGACATCTACTCGCTGGGTGTCATCGGCTACGAGTGCCTCAGCGGGCACCGTCCGTTCTCCGGTGAATCACAAATCGCCATTGCCCTGGCACAGGTGAACGACGCTCCGCCTCCCCTTTCGGACAGCCTGCCGGCCCCGGTGCGCGCCCTCCTGATGTCCATGCTTTCAAAGGACCCCAAGGACCGCCCGGCGAACGCCATCAAGCTGGCCGAAGCAGCCGAGGCGATCCGCAACGGCGATATCAGCGCAGCACGAGCCGCGGTTCCGGGCATGCTTCTTTTCGACGCCGATACCGGGCCCATCACGGCCCCCGTTGACACCGCCACTGCCCCCACCGGCGTCATTGGCGCCCAGCACGATTCCACCCCCACAGCCACGTCCGCCCTGCCGGTTCTCGGTGCCGGTGCTGCCGGTGCTGCCGCCGGAATGGCCGCAGGCGCCGCCGCCGAAGGGGACGCGTCCAAGGGCCCGCTGGCCCGCGCCAACGCGCTGGCTGCAGAACGGAACTGGGACCAGGAGGAGGAAACGTACGACGACGTCCCCTCCGATGAGCCCCGGCGCAAGGGGCGCAGTCCATGGACATGGCCCCTGGTGGCCCTGATCCTGCTGCTCCTGTTTGCGCTGGTGGGTTTCCTGCTGAACCAGATGGGCCTGTTCTCGCCGTCCGGCAACCCGACGACGGGCACCACCACCAGCAGCGCGGCCCCATCCTCGGCGACACCTACGCGGACCCCGTCGGCCACGCCCACCCAGACACGCAGCACCCCGACGCCCACACCCACGCCCGAGCCCACGCAGGACACGGTCAACGTGATACCTGCCGCCTACCTTGGCAAGGATTACCGCCAGGTCCAGACTGCCCTTGCGAACCTTGGACTCCAAGTGACCGTCCTGCCCCAGGAGAGCGCAACCGCCGACCCCGGCACCGTCCTGGAACTGAATCCCACCGGCCCGGTGCCCAAGGGATCGCTTATCACCGTTATCTACGCAACCGCTCCATCCCCCGCCCCCACCACCACCACGGCGCCCAAGCCGACGCCTACCCCCACCACGTCCTCACCCGTTGCGGGTCCCACCCCTATTTCGCCCTTGCCAACCTGCGCGGCCGGCCAAACGCCCGGAACACCCGCAACCTGCGCGCCCTAAACACCGGGACCACCAGTGAATGAGTCACCACGCACACCGTTGCACCGGGAGGACAGCCTGCCGGTGGATAACCGGCGTGTCCTGAGCGGCCGCTACGAGCTGGGCAGCCTCATCGGACGTGGTGGCATGGCGGATGTGTACCGCGGAACCGATACCCGCCTGGGCAGGACAGTGGCCGTCAAACTGCTCCGGCCGGACATGGCCCGGGACCCGCAGTTCCAGGCACGGTTCAAGCGTGAAGCCCAGGCCGTGGCCGCCCTGAACCATCCCTCCATCGTGGCCATTTTCGATACCGGTGAACACCTGGTCCACGACGGCACTGGCGAAGACGTCCGGGTGCCCTACATCGTGATGGAGTACGTCGAGGGCAGGACCTTGCGTGACCTGATCCGCGCGAATGAGGTCGGCATCGACCAGGCCATCGATTACTGCCTGGGAGTTCTGGGGGCTCTCGAATACAGCCACAAGGCCGGGATCGTCCACCGGGACATCAAGCCGGCCAACGTGATGTACTGCCCGGGCACCAATTCGGTGAAGGTGATGGACTTCGGCATCGCCCGCGCCATCGCCGATTCCTCCGCCACCATGACCCAGACCCAGGCAGTGGTGGGTACGGCGCAATACCTGTCACCGGAGCAGGCGCGCGGCGAGTCCGTCGACGCCCGCAGTGACCTCTACTCCGCCGCGTGCCTGCTCTACGAAATGCTGACGTCGCGTCCTCCGTTCGTCGGAGACAGCCCGGTGTCCGTCGCCTACCAGCACGTGCGCGAGATTCCGGAGCCTGCCAGCAGCCTGAATCCGAAGGTATCGCCGGCCCTGGACACCGTCCTCGCCAAGGCCCTGCAGAAGAACCGGGATGACAGGTTCCAGGATGCTGCAGCCTTCCGGCGTGCCCTGAGGGCTGCGAAGGCCGGCGTGCCTGTCCCTGCCGTGCCGGCGTCCGAGGCGCCAACCGATCCCAACGACCACGTCCCGCAAGCGGCTCCGCCCACCGAAGCGTTCGCCGCAACGGGGGCAAGCTTCCTTGATGACGCACCCACAGGCCGCTTGGCGGCAACCACCCTCCATGGCGACGGCGGACCCGGCGTTCCGCTGGAACTTGCGGGTGGGGACGGGCCGGATGAATACAGGCCGAACGGGTACGGGGCAGACGGGTACGGCGCGGCTGCGCCGCTCCCGCTTGGCTTCCCTCCGGAACGGGAGCCGAGCACCCGGCAGAAGTCCCGCCGTCGTGCCTGGATTGCCACCCTGGTGATCTTCACCCTGCTGGTACTCGCGGGCGGCGGCCTGTGGCTTTACCAAACGGTCAACCGGCCGGCCCCCCCTGCACCCAAGGTCCCAATACCCGCCGTTGCGTCCCTGACGGAGAGCGCGGCACTTCAGGCACTGTACGACGCGGGACTGCGCCCCAGGATCGCACGTGCGGCAAACGATACGGTGCCCAAGGGAACCGCCATCGGGACTGATCCAGCGGCGGGCGGTTCGCTGGATCCGGGGGCGGACGTCATCCTCAATATCTCTGAAGGCCCCAGTTCGGTGAAGGTCCCGGACAGCCTTCCCGGCAAGACTGAGGCCGCCGCCCGCGACATCCTGCGCCAGGCGGGACTGGCCGGCGCACCGACCACCAGCACGGCCAACAGCGCCACTGTTCCGGCCGGGATCGTCATCACCTCCAACCCGGCACCGGGCCAGAGCGTTGGCGTGGGCACCAGCGTGGAACTCATAGTTTCCACCGGCAAGGTGGTGGTCCCGGAGCTGCGGAGCCTGGCCCGTGAAGAAGCGGAGGCGGCCCTGAAGGAGCTTGGGCTGGTCCCTTCGGTGGTCGAGGCGGAAAACTCGCAGGTGGAGCCGGGCAAGGTCACCGACCAGAGCGATCCTGCCAATGCCGCCGTTGTCCAGGGAAAGACCATCACCATCGTTGTGGCCAAGGCACCGCCACCGCCACCGCCGTCTCCCACGGAAACCCCGACTCCCACGGCCACACCGAAGCCGACGCCGACGCCCACTAAGAAAGGCTGACGTCCCCTGGTGGGCCGGGGCCCTTCCCGCCAGCTTTACTGACGGCTAGTGCTGGATGAGGGGGCTCAATTTCGCCGCCCGCGCCGCCGCGCCTTTCATGCCCAGCGATTCCAGCCAGTTGCCCAGCATCTGGTACCCGCCTTCGGTAAGGACCGATTCGGGATGGAACTGCACACCGCAGAGCGGCGCCGTGCGGTGCTGCAGGCCCATGACCACACCCGACGCGGTTTGCGCGGTGACTTCCAGGACATCGGGAATGGATTCCCGGACCGCGGCCAGTGAGTGGTAGCGGGTGGCCGTGACGGGGGAGGGGAGCCCGGCGAAAACGCTGGTGCCAATGTGCTCCACCTGGGACGTTTTGCCGTGCATGAGTTCAGGGGCGTGGGTCACCTTGCCGCCGAAGGCCTCGGCCAGTGCCTGGTGACCCAGGCATACGCCGAACATGGGCACGCTGTTTTCACCGCACCATTTGATCAGCTCGATGCAGATACCGGCCTCGGCAGGATTGCCCGGGCCGGGTGAGATGAGGACGCCGTCGCGGGTACCGGCAAGTTCAATTGCCTCCGCCAGCGTAACGTCGTCGTTGCGGACAACCGTGGTTTCGGCGCCGAGCTCCTGGAGGTAGCCCACCAGGGTGTAGACAAAGCTGTCGTAGTTATCCACTACAAGGATCTTGGTTGTGGTCATGGCTGGTCTGTGGAACCAATCGTCGAGTCGGTGAATTGGGTGAAATGGGACATCCAGGGGAACAGGAACTGGACCATCAATACCAGGGCGATGAAGACCAGTGCCAGCGAGATGATGATCCTGAGCCAGAGCGGTCCGGGAAGGTGGCGGAAAATCCAGGCGTACACGGTCAGCTCCTTCCGGTGGCTGCTGCAACCTGCGCCGCGATCTCGGCCGGCGGCCCGGCCGCAGCCGGACGCCAGCTGTCCAGGAGGGCATAGGCGATGATGCGTTCTTCCGCGCCGAAGCGGGGATTGCAGCTGGTCATGGTGAGGTAGCTTTCGGTGGGCGTGGCGCCGGGCTTGGTTGGGACCGGTTCCAGGACATCCGTGCGGGACGGCATCACAATCTGGTTGTTTCGGAAAACGTAGACGTAATAGCCGTCCTTGGTCTGGACGTAGATTTTGTCACCGGGCACCAGTGTGTGGATGTTGTCCAGCACCGCGCCGTGCGTCTGCCGGTGCCCCGCGACGGCAAAGTTGCCCACGGCTCCGGGCATGGCCGTGTTGCTGTAGTGGCCAAGGCCCAGGGTGTCCAGGACGTCCTGGCTGGTTCCCTGGACAATGGGACGGGTGTAGCCGGGGCCGAACCGTGGGATGTACATGATGCCGATCGTTCCCGCATGGCCCGGGGCGGTGCCCACCACGGGCTTGCCGAAATCTTCAGCTGCGGCCGGTGGAGCGGAGGGGGCTGCTGCTGCGGGAGCGGCGCTGCTGAGGTCCTGGGCAAATTCCTTGATGACCTGGCTCTGCTTGGCGTCGGACTCGACGTTGGTCCACCACAGCTGCCATGCGACGAAGAGGAGGAGAATGACGCCGGCGGTTATCAACAGCTCACCCAGCACCTGGATGATGCCAGGCAACAGGGCACGGCGGGACGCGGGCGCAGTGGCGGGCCCCGCCTTCTCCTGCAATACCACGCGTTCTCCTCCGGGCGTCCGCCCTGTGGGCACAGGCTGCCCATCAACTGCGGCTAGAATTGGCTGCTAGTAAGAATCCAGATTTGACCAAGATCGCGCAGACCGCTGGCAATTTCCTTCTTGCAGGATACCAAGCCCGGACCGCCGAGCTTGCCCAGCCTGCCAAGGAGAGCCAGTGCCCGAGTCAAAGCCTCGCAAGAAGACCGCCAGCACCGCCCAGCCGGCTTCCCCCCAGGCCTACAAGCCCAACCCCGTGTGGTTCAAGCCGGTCATGTTTGGACTCATGATTATTGGCCTCTTCTGGATCATCACCTTCTACATCAGTGAGGGCCGCTTCCCGGTACAGGCCTGGCAATCGTGGAACATCGTAGCCGGCTTCGGCATTGCGATCGTGGGATTCCTGATGACCACCCGCTGGCGCTCCTAGCGGATCGGCGGACCTTCCAAGGAGGACTCCACTGGCTCCCGATTCCGCCGGCGTAATTATTGGCGAGGACGGCCTGGCCCGGCCGGCGTGGGCTGCCTCGGATCCGCTCATGCGGAGCTACTACGACCAGGAGTGGGGCCTGCCTGTCACTGACGAGCAGGGCCTGTACGAGCGCATCTGCCTGGAGGGCTTCCAGGCAGGACTGTCATGGGCCACCATCCTGCGTAAGCGTCCGGCGTTCCGTGCCGCCTTCGCAGGGTTCGATCCGGAGGCTGTGGCGCTCTTTGGCAGCACGGACGTGGAGCGGCTGATGCAGGATCCGGGCATCATCAGGAACCGGCTGAAGATCCTTGCCACGATCAGGAATGCCCAGGCCACGCTGGAGCTTAGGAACGACGGCGGGTTGGTGGACTTTGTGTGGGGCTTTGCGCCGGGCAGCACCCCGCGGCCCAGGGTGGCCGCCGAGATCCCCACCCAGTCCGCAGAGTCGGTTGCCTTGTCCAAGGCACTGCGGAAGCGCGGGTTCTCCTTTGTGGGACCCACCACCATGTTTGCCCTGATGGAGGCTGTGGGGATAGTGGATACCCACCTTGTGGACAGCCACCGGCGTGGATCGTCCGGCATCTGGCCCGGATAGTACCGTTGCGGTACTTACGCGGTTATCCCCAACTGTTGGGAAAGTTATCCACAGTGTGGAAAAGCTCGCCAAGGGTCTCCGGATGGAGCGGCTGGCCCGCCGGGCAAGGCCGATCCGGTTAACCGGCCGGGCAAATGCCGTTATTAACAGTGTGGAATACCTGTGGATAAATAGGCGGCCCGAACTCTGTGACCTCCTGCCGAAGACTCGGAGCGCTGTCAGCGATCCCGCTTCACGGGGTGGTGGCTGGTGATGGAGACCCGGTTGAACGCGTTCATGGTCACCGCAACCCAACTCACTGCTGAAAATTCCTCTACCGTCAGGCATTCCCGCGCCGCGGCCTCGGCCTGCTCGCGTGACTCCTGGCCCGGGAGCTCCGTGATGCTCTCCACCAGTGCCAGTGCTGCCCGCTCCTTGCCGGTGAAGAGTGCGGTGTCCCGCCATGCCGGCAGGACCGCCAGCCGCTGCGCCCTTTCCCCTGCCTCGACCGCCTTTCGCACATGGAGGTCCAGGCAGTAGGCGCAGCCGTTGATCTGCGAGATCCGGACGTTGAGGAGTTCCAACAGACCCAGGCCGATTCCGGCTTCCTCTGCGGCTTCCTGCACCTTGAGGCCCAGGCCGCTGATCGCCTTCCAAAGGGCCGGATGCTGTTTGTCCAGGTACAGGTGCTCGGTGACGCCCACGGGGATCCTTGTCGCTTGAAAGGCTTGGCAGGCAACCATCATAGGCAGGAGTCGAGGGCTGGCCGGCCACTTATCCACTTACCAACATCGCAATACCCACAAGTTATCCACAACTGTGGGTAAAGCCGTGGAAATCGTTCCATTACCGCCGCTGCAGCCTACTCCTGCGGGATTTCCAGCGCCCAAACTACACAACTGTCAGTTATTAACACTGTGCATAAGGGTGTCGATAACATGCCGGCGGGACAGGGAAACCAGCCGTCGGAGGCTGTTTGGAGTGCCCTTATCCACAGAAAGCGGGAAATCCTCCTGCTTATCCACTTTCACACAGCGATATCCCCACAGGTTATCCACAGATGTGGAGAACGCGGTCAGGTTTCCGGCCGAAAGGGCCGGGTGCAAGCTGGGAATGGGGAGACCAGCATGGGAACTACAGCCGTGTAAGTTACCAACACTGTGGATAATGCCTGTGGAAAAACGACGATGCCCCCGGCACCGTCTGGTGTCGGGGGCATCGCTAACTGCTGGCGCGGCAGGCTATAGCGTCACGCGGACCCAGCTCACCGCTATGAGCAGCGCAAGCACTGCGGCTAGACCAAGCGCCTGGATCAAGCCCTGCCGGCGGCCACGTGGGGTGTAGGCGAAGACCGCAGCACACAGGCCGCCGGCCACGAGGCCACCCAAGTGGGCCTGCCAAGCAATCTGGGGGATCACGAAGCCGATGACACCGTTAATGGCGATCAGCACCCACAGTTGGCGCGTGTCTCCGCCGCGGTGGCGCTGAATGAGAAGCATCGCGCCAAAGAGCCCGAAGATTGCCCCGGAAGCACCCACGACGCCATACAACGGCTGACCGGGCAGATAGAGCGGGGTCAGGAGCAAATAGCCCACAGAGCCCCCAAATGCCGAAACCAGGTAGAGCACCAGGAAGCGGATGCGTCCCAGAAGCGGCTCGAGCGCCTGTCCGAATACCCAGAGCATGTACATGTTCAGAGCGATGTGCAGGATGAAGCCCTGTGAGTGCAGGAAGGCGGAAGTGAGCATCCGCCAGGGTTCAAACTCACCCCAGCGTGGCTCCGCGTATATGTTCGCAAAGCCTAGGCTCTGGTAAATCAGGTCATTGGGAACCAGCCACTGCAGCACGTACAGCACAGCGCACGCTGCGATGATGCCGAACGTCACCAATGGCCTGCCAGTGGCAACGGCACCGCCATAGACGGTCCGTACCTCCGGCGTCGTACGTTTTGTCTCATTGACGCAGTCAACGCATTGGAATCCGACGGCGGCCGCCCGCTGGCACTCGGGGCACGCCGGGCGCCCGCAGCGCTGGCAGCGCACGTAGGACGGCCGGTCCGGATGCCGGGGGCAGACCGGAACCTGGGCGGACGGCTCGGCCGACGGAATTCCGTAACTCATGGTGGAGCGTTACAGCTGTTCGATGTCGATGCTGTTGATGGTCACGTCTTCAACCGGGCGGTCTCCCATACCCGTGCGTACGCCCTCGATGGCGTCGACAACCTTCTTGGATTCGTCGTCGGCCACTTCACCGAAGATGGTGTGCTTGCCCTGGAGCCAGTCGGTGGGAATGGTGGTGATGAAGAACTGTGAACCGTTGGTGCCCTTGCCCATCTGGATGCCCGCGTTGGCCATGGCCAGCTTGTAGGGCTGGTTGAAGCTCAGTTCCGGGTGGATTTCGTCATCGAACCGGTAGCCGGGGCCACCGGTTCCACGGCCCAGGGGGTCGCCCGCCTGGACCATGAAGTCCTTGATGATGCGGTGGAAGATGGTTCCGTTGTAGAGCGGGGTGCCGGTCTTGTCCTCGCCGGTTTCCGGGTGGGTCCAGGCCTGCTCGCCGGTGGCAAGGCCAACGAAGTTCTTGACCGTCTTGGGCGCGTGGTTGCCGAAGAGGTTAACCACGATGTCGCCGAGGCTGGTGTGGATGGTTGCTTTTGCAGTTGCGATGGCAGTCATAGGCCCCATTCTTCCACGCCGGATATGGGCGGCCACGGCTGCAGGCACAGTTCCGCGCTGGGTGAAATCGCCCTAAAATCCGCAGAGTGAATAGCCCGTGGTGTTCTGGGCACGTAGGCTAACGACAGAACCGTCACATTAATCGGGAGGTAGTTGTGAAGAAATCGGATCGTATTGCCCGTGACCTTGAGCAGTCGGTCACCAGTGCGGTGGAAAACGCCAAGGATTGGGCGGCCCCCCGGGTGGAAGCTGCCGTTGATTGGGCTGTTCCCCGTCTCCAGCATGGCCTGGATACCGCATCTCCCAAGATCCAGGAGGGCCTCAAGACGGCTGCACACAGCCTGGCCGACGGTGTTGCCACCGTGACTCCCCGGATCCAGGACGGTCTGGCCCAGTTGGCCCCCAGGATCAATGACGTTGTCGACGGCGCGTCACCCAGGCTTCACGAAGCTTTGGACAAGGCCACTCCTGTTGTCCTGAACGCCCGTGACCGGGTGGTGGTGGAATACCTGCCCAGGCTTTCGGACCAGATCGGCGTGGCCTCCGGTGCAGTTCACCGCACGCTGGAAAACACCCCGGCACGGGTGGACGCCGTGGCCCAGAAGCTGGGCGATGTGGGAATCATTCACGCCCTCCAGGAACAGGCCCAGGCGACCGGCACGCAGCTGAAGGCAGCCGCAGCAGGCGCCAGCCGGGCAGTAGACGTTCAGCTCGCGCAGCCGGAAAAGCCCAAGAAGCGCGGATGGCTGGTCTTCGGAGTTGTTGCTGCCGCCGTGGCCGCGGGTGTCGCCGCATGGAAGGCATCCAAGCCCGTGGAGGATCCCTGGAAGACTCCCTCGCCGGTGACGCCCACTCCTGCTCCGGTTCCCGCCACCACCGTCAGCGATCTCAAGGAAAGCAACGCGGACACCACTGGCAGCGCTGCTTCTGCCGCCGGATCTGCCACGGCTGCCGCCGCGGACAAAGCCGGCGACGCAGCCGATGCGGTCAAGGAAAAGACCGCGGACGCCGCTGAAAAGGCCAAGCACGTGGCCGCCGACGCCGCCGAGGGTGCAAAGAGCGCCGCCAACGACGCCAAGACGGCCACCGGGGACGACAAGGGCAGCAGCCAGGCCTAATTTTCCTTAGTTCCCACCCCGCACTCGAAGGGGCCCCGTTTCACGACGGGGCCCCTTTCGCGTACCGCTGCACGCCTTGCCGCAAACCTTCCTGCCAGGCCGTCCACATTCTCCGGAGCCCACGGCAGAAGCGGGCCACCGCTGGGGGCAGGCCATGGCCCGGATGCTAGATTTGTAGTGATGTCAGCCGATCGACCCTCTGGGGATGCCGTGAACGACGCAGCCGTACAGCTCCGCGTGTCCATTGTCATCCCGGCGTACAACGAGGAGAGCGTGATCAGGCAGTGCCTCATCGCTGCCATCTACCAGTCTGTTCCCGCCCACGAGATCATCGTGGTGGACAACCTTTCGAAGGACCGGACCGCTGACATTGTCCGCCAGATGCAGCTCGAGTATCCGGAAAGCCCCATCATGCTGCTGAGCCAGGACCGGGAGCAGGGACTCATCCCCACCCGCAACTTCGGGCTGGACAGTGCCACCGGGGACATCCTGGGGCGCATCGACGCGGACTCGATCGTGGAACCCGACTGGGTGGAGCAGGTGCAGAAGGCCTTCGCGGACCCGTCCGTCCAGGCCGCCACCGGCCCTGTTGTCTACTACGACATGCCCATGCGCCGCTTTGGGCTCAAGGCCGACGACAAGATGCGCCAGCTGATGCTCAAGCTGGCCAAGCACCAGTACCATTTCCTGTTCGGTTCCAACATGGCCCTGCGCGCCACTGCCTGGGAGACCATCCGCTCCGAAACGTGCCGGGACGAGAAGGACGAGATGCACGAGGACATCGATTTGTCCCTGCATCTGGCCGACCATGAGCTTCCGGTGCGCTACTGGCCGCAAATGGTGTCGGGGATGTCCGCGCGGCGGCTGGAGGACTCGCCCCGTGACTACCGCTACTACGTCACCCGTTTTGACCGCACCTACAAGGCCCACAATGTCAGGAAGATGGCCTTGAAGGCCCCAATGGTGGTCTTCTTCTCGGTGTATTTCCCGGCCAAGCTCCTCAGGGCCATCCACACGGTCAACACAGCCCAGCCCATCCGCCGCGGCGGGCAATAGCTTCAGTCGGCCCCGAGCTCGGCCAGGCGTTCTGACGGCGGTTCACCCTTGGGTGCCCTTCCGCGCCTGCCGGCGTTCCGCTGGCCAAGGACCACGACGGCGAGTCCGGACAGGATCAGGCCGAGCCCGGCATAGGTGCCGGCCGGCAGGGTCTCGTGCAGGAACACGGCCGCCAGCAGCGCAGCCCCCGGGATCTCCAGGAGGATGATCATGGAGACCACGAGCGGGCTCATGGTGGCCAACAGATGGTTGAACGCGGTATGGCCCACCAGTTGCGCACAGACGGTAATGGCAGCGATGCCAAACCAGCCTGTGGGTTCGAACCCGGCCAGCGGCTGGCCGGCCGCCGCGGCCAGTACGGCCACCAGGGCGGCGCACATCCCGTAGCAGAGCGTGGTGTAGGTCCCCGTGGTCATGCTCTGCCGCGCCTTGCCCCCGGCCAGCGTATAGAGGCCAGCCAGTGCACCGCCGGCCATCGCCAGCAGGTCACCCGTGAGAGCCTGGGGTGAGGTTCCCAGGTCAAAGCCGGTAATGGCAACCACGCCGGCAAAGGCGATGCCCAGCCCGGCCAGGACCTCCCAGCGGTGGCGGGTGCCGCGGAAGAGCTGGAAGACCGCAATCCAGGCTGACTGAAGGCAGACCAGGGCTGTGGCGGCGGCTACGGAGGTGAGCTGCAGGGAGGTAATGAAGCAGGCAAAGTGCAGTGCAAGGGCGACGGCGGCCAAGGCCGACCAGCGGAACTCCCGGCGGGTAATCCGGCCGAACTGGCGGGGTTCACGAACCAGGGTGGGGGTGGCCATGACGGCTGCTCCGATGGCGTTGCGCCAAAAGGCAATGGCCAGGGCGCTGACGCTGGTGGCACCGAGCGTGGCCGCAATCAAGGGGCCGGACGAGGCGACACCCAGGACGCCCAAGGCGGCGAAGAAGAAGTTCATGGCGCACCCCTGAAGCTCGTCCGTGACGGAGATGGAAAGCGAAAAGTCCCGGCCAGCGTTTCCGCTGACCGGGACTTCCTTATGGTGGAGGCACGGGGACTCGAACCCCGAACCCCCTGCTTGCAAAGCAGGTGCGCTACCAATTGCGCCATGCCCCCATAAGAAGCAACCCGTCCATCATACCTTAGAACCGCAGAGCCTCTGACGGGCTCCCGGAGTGGGTGTCCGTGCTAGTCCACCGTATCGGTTGACTTGCTCCAGACCGTTTTCCGGGCTTCGGATTCCTGTGCTTTCCGGTAGACCAGGACGCCTGCGATCGCGGCTGCCAGTACAAGCAACTTCTTCACATGCTCCCCATTCCAGCCAAGCTCCGGACGAATCCGGACCAAGCCTATTGTGAAACCTGCACAGGTTCCGTGGGCGTACCAGGACTTGAACCTGGGACCTCTTCGTTATCAGCGAAGCGCTCTAACCGCCTGAGCTATACGCCCCGATCCCTCATCGGGCCGAGACATGACTTTACAGCACATCCCGGCCCGATCTCAAATCGGGCCCTTCCGCCGGTTTACGGCCGGCGGAAATGGCTTCCTAATCGTCGGTAAGGGTAACGCCGATGCCGCCCACGAGGGTGGCGGAAATGTTGTAAAGCACGGCAGACAGCATGGACAGCGCCGTCAGCAGGACAACGTTGACCACTGCAATAATGGTGGCGAACGAGGCCACCTGTCCCAGCGAGGCCACCTTCTTCAGTTCGAAGCCGCCGCTTTCAGAACCGGCGAGCGTACCGAGCAGGCTGTCCACCTGGTCGAAGATTCCGGTCAGGTCCAAAACGGTCCAGAGGACAATGGCGGCCACCACGGTGACGATTCCCAAGGCCACGGAGAGCAGGAATGCCATCTTCAGGACGGACCACGGATCAACCTTGCTGATCAGCAGCCGGGCGCGGCGGACCTTCGCCTTGGGCGCGGGCTTCACCAGGCCGGGCGTACCCTGGCCCTGGGCACCCTGCGCAGGACGCTGTCCCGCCGGCGCCGGACGCTGCCCCTGCTGGCCCTGGAAAGGACGCTGGCCGGGCTGTGCGGGGCGGTCGCCCTGCTGCGGGCGTTGGCCCGGCACGGCAGGCCGCTGGCCCGGAGCCCCGGCAGGAGCAGCTGGCCGCTGCTGCGGACGTACGGGGGCGTTCACCCGGGGCGCCCCGGAGGGCCGGTTCCCGTCGGGAACAGTACTGTTCGGCTTGGGAAATGAGTCGGAATTACTCACTCGTTACCTCCGTGTTGTCTTCGTTCGGCTCAGCGTCGCCCGAGGCGTCCTCTGACTCAACGGCCGGTGATTCTTCTGCCATTGCTGGCGCGGCGGATTCCCCAGCGGTCCCGCCATCTTCAGCCAACGTTACGTCATCCCCGGAAGATTCCTCGTCCTCGAGACCACGTTCGCTGTTGCGCGCCACCTCAATGATCCGGTCATTCTTGTCCGGCTTCGCGAAGATAACGCCCATGGTGTCACGGCCCTTGGCGGGAACACCGGCAACCGAGGACCGGACAACCTTGCCGCCCTCCATGACCACCAGGACTTCATCCTCTTCCTGGACAATGAGTGCCCCTACCAGGTGCCCGCGTTCTTCCTGGTACTTGCCGACCTTGATGCCAAGTCCGCCGCGGCCCTGCAAGCGGTATTCCTCCACAGCCGTGCGCTTGGCATAGCCGCCCTCGGTCACGACAAACACGAAGGAACCCTCGGTGACGACATCGGCGGCCAGCAATTCGTCGTCCTCGCGGAACTTCATGCCGGTGACACCCGATGTGGCACGTCCCATGGGGCGCAGCGCATCATCGGTGGCAGTAAAGCGGATGGACTGGCCCTTGCGGGACACCAGGAAGAGGTCGTCGGTTTCCGAAACAAGCTGGGCTGAGACCAATTCATCGCCGTCGCGCAGGTTGATCGCGATCACGCCGGCGGAACGGTTGGTGTCGTAATCCTCCAGCCTGGTCTTCTTTACCAGGCCCCTCTTGGTGGCCAGCACCAGGTACGGCGCCTGCTGGTAGTCCTTCAGGTCCAGGACCTGGGCAATATGTTCATCCGGCTGGAACGCCAAGAGGTTGGCCACGTGCTGGCCCTTGGCGTCCCGGCCCGCTTCCATCAGTTCGTACGCCTTGGCACGGTAGACGCGGCCCAAGTTGGTGAAGAACAGCAGCCAGTGGTGGGTGGTGGTTACAAAGAAGTGTTCCACCACGTCGTCACCACGAAGCTGGGCACCCTTGATGCCCTTTCCGCCGCGCTGCTGCGACCGGTAGTTGTCGCTGCGGGTGCGCTTGACGTAGCCGCCGCGGGTGATGGTGACCACCATCTCCTCTTCGGGGATCAGGTCCTCCATGGACATGTCACCGTCGTAGCCCATGAGGATCTTGGTCCGCCGGTCGTCGCCGTGCTTGTCCACGATTTCGCCCAGCTCGACGCTGATGATCTCGCGCTGTCGCTGCTCGGAACCCAGGATCGCGTTGTACTCCTCGATCAGGGCCTCGAGTTCGGCATGCCGGTCCTGGATCTTCTGGCGTTCCAGTGCGGCCAGGCGGCGCAGCTGCATGTCCAGGATGGCCCGGGCCTGCAGCTCATCGATGTCCAGCAGTTCCATCAGCCCGTCGCGGGCGGCTTCGGTGGTGTTGGAAGCGCGGATGAGGGCGATGACCTCGTCGAGCATATCCAGTGCCTTCAGGAGGGCACGGAGGATATGGGCTTCTTCCTCCGCTTTGCGCAGGCGGTACCGGGTGCGGCGCGCAATGACGTCCATCTGGTGCGTCACCCAGTGGCGGATGAACGCATCGAGGCTCAGGGTCCGCGGCACACCGTCAACGATGGCCAGCATGTTGGCGGAGAAGTTGCTCTGCAGTTCGGTGTGCTTGTAGAGGTTGTTCAGCACCACCTTGGGCACTGCGTCACGCTTCAGCACAATGACAAGGCGCTGGCCGGTGCGGCCGGAGGTCTCATCGCGGAGGTCGGCGATGCCGGAGATTTTGCCGTCCTTGACCAGTTCGGCAATCTTGATGGCCAGGTTGTCCGGGTTGGCCTGGTACGGAAGCTCCGTGACCACCAGGCAGGTGCGGCCCTGCAGTTCCTCCACCGCAACCACTGCCCGCATGGTGACGGATCCGCGGCCGGTCCGGTAGGCGTCTTCGATTCCCTTGTGGCCCAGGATGGTGGCACCGGTGGGGAAGTCGGGACCTTTGACCCGCACCAGCAGTTCCTCGAGGAGTTCCTCGCGGGTGGCGCCGGGGTTGGCCAGATACCACTGCACGCCGTCGGCTACTTCGCGGAGGTTGTGCGGCGGGATGTTGGTGGCCATGCCGACGGCGATACCGGAGGAACCGTTCACCAGCAGGTTGGGGAACCTGGCCGGCAGGATGGTGGGTTCCTGGTTCTTGCCGTCGTAGTTGTCCTGGAAATCGACCGTTTCCTCGTCGATGTCCCGGACCATTTCCATGGCAAGCGGGGCCATCTTGGTCTCGGTGTACCGAGGTGCCGCTGCGCCGTCGTTGCCGGGCGAGCCGAAGTTGCCCTGGCCCAGCGCCAGCGGGTAGCGCATGGTCCAGTCCTGGATGAGGCGCACCAGAGCGTCGTAGATGGCGGTGTCGCCGTGCGGGTGGTACTGACCCATGACCTCGCCCACCACACGGGCACACTTGTTGAAGGAACGGTCGGGCCGGTAGCCGCCGTCGAACATCGCGTACAGCACCCGTCGGTGCACGGGCTTGAGGCCATCACGGACGTCCGGAAGGGCACGTCCCACGATGACTGCCATGGCGTAGTCCAGGTAGGAACGCTGCATTTCCGTCTGCAGGTCCACCTGCTCCACGCGGTCAATCAATACGTCGCCTTCAAGAACGGTGTCCGGAGTTCCGGCCTCGGGGGCGGGAATCTCGGGGGTTTCGTCGCTCATTCTTTATTTTCCGTTTCAGGTATATATCTGGTTCCGAATACTTAGGAGCGGGTCCTTAGATATCCAGGAACCTGACGTCCTTGGCGTTCTGCTGGATGAAGTTGCGGCGCGATTCCACGTCTTCACCCATGAGGACGGAGAAGATCTGGTCGGCGGCAAGGGCATCGTCCATGGTCACCTGCAGCAGAGTGCGGTGATCAGGATCCATGGTGGTGTCCCACAGTTCGGTGTAGTCCATCTCGCCGAGGCCCTTGTAGCGCTGGATGCCGTTGTCCTTGGGAATACGGCGTCCGGCTGCCTGCCCCGCCACCAGCTTGGCATCGCGTTCGCGGTCGCTGTAGACGTAGTCGTGCGGAGCGTTGGACCACTTGATCCGGTACAACGGCGGCTGTGCCAGGTACACGTAGCCGTTCTCGATCAGCGGCCGCATGTAACGGAACAGCAGCGTCATCAGCAGGGTGGTGATGTGCTGGCCATCCACATCGGCGTCTGCCATGAGGACAATCTTGTGGTAGCGCAGCTTGGCGAGGTCGAAGTCCTCGCCAATGCCGGTGCCGAAAGCGGTGATCATCGACTGGACCTCTGTGTTGCCCAGGGCCTTGTCCAGGCGCGCACGCTCCACATTCAGGATCTTGCCGCGCAGGGGGAGGATGGCCTGCGTCTCCGGGTTGCGGCCGCGCTTGGCGGAGCCACCGGCGGAGTCACCCTCCACGATGTAGACCTCGCATTTCTCCGGGTCTTTTGAAGAACAGTCAGAAAGCTTGCCTGGCATGCCGAAGGATTCCAGCGGACTCTTGCGCCGGGCGTTGTCCCGGGCCTTCCTCGCTGCCATCCTGGCCTGGGCGGCGGAGATAGCCTTGCGGATGACGTCGCGGGCGGGGCCGGGGTTGCGCTCCAGCCAGTCGCCAAGGCCGTCGGTGACCACACGCTGCACGAAGCCCTTGACTTCTGAGTTGCCCAGCTTGGTCTTGGTCTGGCCTTCGAACTGGGGCTCAGCCAGTTTGACGGAGATAACGGCGGTGAGGCCTTCGCGGATGTCGTCACCCGTGAGGTTGTCGTCCTTCTCCTTGATGATGCCCTTCTCCCGGGCGTACCGGTTGATGAGGGACGTCATGGCAGCGCGGAAGCCTTCCTCGTGGGTGCCGCCCTCATGGGTGTTGATGGTGTTGGCGTAGGTATGCACGCTCTCGGAGTACGCGCTGGTCCACTGCATCGCCATTTCCAGGGCAATCTTGCGTTCCGTGTCCTCGGTTTCGAAGGCGATGACGTCCTCGTGGACCACCTCCACCTTCTTGCCCGAGTTCAGGTGCTTGACGTAGTCCAACAGACCTTCGTTGTATTGGTAGACCACGGTGCGGTGTTCAGCCTTGACCTCACCCTCGGTGCTGAGGTCGTCAAGGTCCAGGTCGTCATCGGCGTCGTCACCGGCTGCGTCGCGCTCATCCGTGAGTGTGATTCGCAGGCCCTTGTTCAGGAAGGCCATCTGCTGGAAACGGGCGCGCAGCGTCTCGAAATCGAATTCCGTGGTTTCGAAGATCGCCGGATCCGGATAGAAGGTCTGGGTGGTGCCGGTGGTGTCCGTCTCTTCGCCCTTGACCAACCCGCCCTGGGGCTTGCCGCCGTCGGCAAAGGACATCCGCCAGACGTGTCCCTGACGGCGCACTTCCGTGTCCACGCGGCTGGAAAGGGCGTTGACAACCGAGATACCCACACCGTGCAGGCCACCGGAAACGGCATAGCCGCCGCCGCCGAACTTGCCGCCGGCGTGCAGGATGGTCATGACAACCTCCACCGTGGGTTTGTGTTCGGTGGGGTGCATGTCCACCGGAATGCCGCGGCCGTCATCCACTACCTTCACGCCGCCGTCAGCCTGCAGGACCACCTCGATGTGGCTGCAGTAGCCGGCCAGCGCCTCATCCACGGAGTTGTCCACCACTTCATAGACCAGGTGGTGAAGGCCGCGGGGGCCCGTGGAACCGATGTACATGCCGGGACGCTTGCGGACAGCTTCCAAGCCTTCCAGCACAGTGATGTCGCTGGCGCCGTATTCCCTTTGGGTGCTTGGCGCGGCCGGGGTATCAGGGGTGCGGCCATCCTCGACTGCTGTATCTGCTGCCAGAATATCTGTATTGTCGTTAGCCACAGGCGCTGCGACTCCTCTGTTCTCGATGATGGCCGGCCGGTTTCTCTTCCCCAGGGAAAAGCCACCCGCCAACAGGCACAAACTTATGGCGCCGGTGACTTGCTGACGGTTGGTGATCCACGCTCCGCACGCGGAGAGCGCGCGGAGAACGGACTGATGTCAACGTTTCATCCGCGCCCAGTTATCTGCCCCAATTCTACCGCGAACAGGCCCATATCCCCGCATTCCAGGGCCTTCGCCAGTGGCGGAATATGGCTCTGCAAGGCACTTGGCCCCGCCTAGGGCGGCCCAGCGGTACCCCCTCCGGGTGCCTATACACGCTTCGGTCCTTACAGCGCCCTACACGCCCTCGGGCGCAGTTTCAAGAGCTGCCGTCCGGGCTATCCGTACGTGTCCCGCGGCCCACGGCCGTTGACGCTGCGTCCGCCCTTGCGCCAGCTGGGCGCTGAGGGGCCAAGCACCTGGATGCTGGTCACCACGCCGTCGCCGAGTTCCCGGCGGAATTTCTCGAGGAGGCTGCTGCTCAAAAGCCGAAGTTGGGTGGCCCAGGCAGTGGAATCACACCGGACGTGGAGCGTGGTGTCGGTAAAGCTCTCGGGCGTGCAGTGGGCCGAGATCTCCGGTCCCACCAGCGTGGCCCACTCCGCCATCACGGAGCCCACAGCCACCGGTGACGTCCAGCCGCGCTCTGCCACCAGACGGCCAACAACCTTTCCCAGGCCCAGGGGATCGCGGCCCGTGGCGTGGAACTGGCTGAAGCCGCGGGTGTCACGGATGCTGCCCTTGGCCTTTTGGGAACCCGGCCGTGCCACCTTGCGGCGCACTTCGCCGCGTGCAGCGGCGGCTTCGCGCATCCTGTTCAGCGCGGCCTGGGGGGCATCGATGTTGTCAGGCTCGCGGCCGGGCTGGGGCCCGCCGCCCTGGTCACTGCTCATCGATACCTCCCGGGATGACCTTCACCCGCCGCCCGGACAGCTCTTCCGGAATATCGGCGTCGACGGCGGCGGTCACCAGGACCTGTTCCGCGCCGGAGACTATTGCCGCAAGTTTACGCCGCCGCTGGACGTCCAGCTCAGCAAAAACGTCGTCCAGGATGAGGATGGGAGCAGAACCGCCGGTCCGGGCATCGTCAAGCATCACATAGTACGAGGCAAGGCGGAGGGCCAGGCACATGGACCATGTTTCCCCGTGCGAGGCATACCCCTTGGCCGGCGCCTGGCCCAGCATCAGCTCCAATTCGTCACGGTGCGGGCCGACGAGCGATATGCCCCGTTCCAGTTCCTTTTTCCGTGACTCCGCAAAGGCCTGGACATACTGTTCCGTGAGCTGGTCCACCGACAGAAGGCGCAGGTCATCCGGGCCGCCCGAAGTAGTTCCGGCTGCGGCACCCTGCATGCCTCCGGCCGGGACCCCGTCGTCGTCCATCTGGTTCTGGAGAGTTGAACGGTAGGTGGCGTCAGCGGGCTTGGTTGCATCCGTGAGCTCGGCGTAGGCCCGGGCAAGATGGGGACGAAGACGTTCCACCAGCTCGAGCCGGGCATGCAGCAGCTCCGCTCCGGCCCGCGCCATGTGCTGGTCCCAGACGTCAAGGGTTGATTCATGTGCGGCCGTGAACTTTCCGGCGCGCGCCGACTTCAGCAGGGCATTGCGCTGTTTCAGGACACGATCGTAGTCACTGCGGGTGGCGGCATGGTGCGGGATGAGGCTTGCCAGCAGCTCATCCAGGAACCGGCGGCGGTTGGCCGGATCGCCCTTGACCAAGGCAAGGTCCTCGGGCGCAAAAAGGACGGTCTGGCAGATGCCGAGCAGATCCCGGGCACGGACCGGATTACTGCGGTTAATGCGGCCGCGGTTGGCGCGGCCGGCGTTGATTTCCAACTCCAGCACAGTGACCTGTGTGCCGCGGACCAGCCGGGCACGCACCAGGGCGCGCTCGGTGCCGAACCTCAGCAGCGGTGCATCGGAACTTACCCGGTGCGAGCTGAGCGTGGCCAGGTAGCCGATGGCCTCCATCAGGTTGGTCTTGCCGATGCCGTTGTATCCCACCAGGACGGTGACGCCAGGGCCCAGCGCGAGGTCAACCTGGGCGTAACTGCGGAAGTCGGTCAGTGAAAGGTGTTCCAGATACACGCGGTTTTCGGCAATTCTGGGAACCCTGCTGGTTCCCGGTGGGTGCTACTTGGCGGGACGGGTTGCGTGGCCGCCAAACTGGTGGCGCAGCGCGGAAACCATCTTCATGGCAGGAGAGGTGTCCTCCCGGGATGCGAACCGCGCGAACAGCGCGGCGGTGATGGCCGGAGCGGGGACTGCGTTGGCTATGGCCTCCTCCACCGTCCAGCGGCCCTCACCCGAATCCTCCACGTAATCGTCGATCGAGGACAATCCCGGATCCTCGTCAAGGGCCTTGACCATGAGGTCCAGCAGCCACGAGCGGACCACGGTTCCCTTTTGCCAGGCCCGGAACGTTCCGGGAAGGTCGGTGACGATGTCCTTGGCAGCCAGCAGTTCGTAGCCCTCGGCATAGGCCTGCATCAGGCCGTACTCGATGCCGTTGTGGACCATCTTGGCGTAGTGGCCTGCGCCGATGCCGCCCACGTGCACGAAACTGTCCGCGCGTTCACCTTCGGGGCGCAGCGCGTCAAAGACCGGCAGGGCGCGTTCAATGTCGGCGGCGTCGCCGCCGGCCATTAGGCCGTAGCCGTTCTGGAGGCCCCAGACGCCGCCCGAGACACCGCAGTCCGCGAAACGGATCCCCTTGGCGGCCAGCACTTCGCCGTGCTTCTGGTCTTCCGTGAAGCGGGAGTTGCCGCCATCGACGACCAGGTCGCCCTGCTCGAGTTTTTCGCTGAGTTCGATGATAACGGCGTCCGTAATTGCCCCTGACGGGACCATGACCCAGATAATCCTGGGCGCCGGGACAGCGGCTATCAGGTCATCGACGCTGGCGGCGTCAGTGACGTCGGGGTTCCGGTCGTACCCGGTGACCTCGATGCCACCCTTGCGCAGCCGCTCGCGCATGTTGAATCCCATTTTGCCGAGGCCGATCAGTCCAATGTGCATGTGGAACTCTTTTCTGCGCTAGTGGGAGGAACGGGGTTGGCGGTGGGTGGGCCCACGCCGCCCGGGTTCCCTGGCCGAGCTTGCGAGGCAAGGGGGGGCGGCGGGGACTAGTTGGGAAGGCGGACCGGCATCACCAGGTAGCGGTAGTCATCCTGGTCCTCGCCGTCGGCCTCTGCCTGGGCTGTGATCATGGCCGGCTTGGGTGCCGTGGTGAACGAGAACCGGACAAACTTGGTCTCAATGACGCTCAGGCCCTCAATGAGGTAATGCGGGTTGAAAGCGACCGTGATGTCATCCCCGGACAGCTGTGCCTCAAGCTCTTCGGAGGCCTGGGCGTCTTCACCGGTGCCGGCATCCAGGTTCAGGAGGCCTGAGGTGAAGGCGAGCCGGACCGGGGTATTGCGTTCGGCCACGAGGGACACACGCCGGACGGCTTCCACCAGTTCCTGCGTCTGGACCGTGGCGTGGATGGGGGTGGACTCCGGGAACAACGAACGGATCTTCGGGTAGTCGCCGTCAACCAGAAGTGATGTGGTGGTGCGGCCACCGCTTTCGAATCCGATGAGCCGGCTGTCGTCGTCGGACAGGGCCAGGTTGATGTCACCGCTGTTGCCAAGGGTCTTGGCGACCTCATTGAGGGTCTTTGCCTTGACCAGCGCACTGGTGGAGATGCCGGGGGTCACCGGTTTCCACGGTACTTCCCGCATGGCGAGGCGGTAGCGGTCAGTGGCCAGAAGGGTGATCAGGTCGTCTTCGATCTCCATCCGCACGCCCGTGAGGATGGGAAGGGTGTCATCCTTGCTGGCCGCGATGATGACCTGCGAAACGGCCTGGGCAAAGGCGTCGCCCGGAACAGTTCCGCTGATGGCCGGCAGGGCAGGGAGTGGAGGGTATTCGGCTTCCGGCATCGTTGCCAGGTGGAAGCTGCTTCGGCGGCAGGTAAGCGTGACTTTGTTGCCGTCCGTTTCGACGTCGACCGGTGCCGAAGGCAGGCTGCGGCAGATATCGGCGAGCAGCCGGCCCGAAACCAGGATGGTTCCTTCGTCCCTGATATCCGCCGTGATTTCAAGCCTTGCCGAGGTCTCATAGTCGAAGCTGGACAGGCTGACTGTTCCTGCTTCAGCCTTCAAAAGCAGGCCGGAGAGGACAGGCACCGGCGGCCGCGGAGACAACGAACGGGCTGTCCAGGTGACGGCTTCTGCCAGGACGTCCCGATCGACTCTGAACTTCACGGAAGGGTGCCGCCTTTCATTGCTGCTGCCATGTAAACCCGGGAATTTCGAGGGGAAACTCCGGAAGAAGTTGGGCGCACCCTGGCTGGTGCATGGTCTGTTCGGACCGTAACCACACAAAAACCCAGGGATGGGAGCGCTGCTGACAGCTTAGCCGGAAGATCCTGGATTAACCCATCCCCCATGATCCGGCCCGGCCGCTTTGGGGCCGGCAGGCCCCCTCGTCGAACACCCGCATCGATCTTGTTGTTTGAGGGAATTCAATTTTTTGGGATTCGTAGTGTTAATAACTGCTGTGGAAACTGTGGATAACCCGGTCCTGCCCCACGGTTCCGCGGTTAAGCCCTGTTCACGAAGTGTGCGTTACTGGGTTTTAAACAGGGTGTGGATGGGGACAACGTCAAGGCCGGTTTTTAACGATCCACAGACGCCTTAAGGGTTTTAAGCCCATTAACCGCGCTTGTCCCCTTAACTATCCACAGGCTTATCCACATGCCCCTGTTAATAAGGTATAGAGCAGCGGGGTTGATGTGGATTCAGGAGTCCCGCTGTTGCTGTTTGATCCGGTTGGTCAGCTCTGTCACCTGGTTGTAGATCACACGGCGCTCGGCCATCAGCTCGCGGATCTTGCGGTCAGCGTGGATCACGGTGGTGTGGTCGCGGCCGCCAAGTTCCTGTCCGATCTTGGGCAGCGACATGTCAGTCAGCTCCCGGCAGAGGTACATGGCGATCTGCCGTGCGGTAACGAGCGTCCGGGTCCGGGACTTGCTGCACAGTTCTTCCATGCTGAGCTTGAAGTAGTCCGCGGTCTGCTGAAGGATCTGGGCGGATGTGATCTCCTGTGCGCCGTCGTCGGTGATCAGGTCCTTCAGGACCATTTCCGCAAGGGCTACATCCACGGGCTGGCGGTTCAGGCTTGCGAAGGCCGTTACCCGGATCAGTGCGCCTTCAAGCTCGCGGATGTTGCTGGAAATCTTGGAAGCGATGTACTCCAGGGCATCGTCCGGCGCCGACAAGCCCTCGCTCAGTGCCTTCTTGCGAAGGATGGCGATACGGGTTTCGAGTTCCGGCGGCTGGATGTCCGTCAACAGGCCCCACTCGAAGCGGGACTTCATGCGGTCCTCGAACCCTGCAAGCAGCTTGGGCGGCTGGTCCGAGGTGATAACCACCTGCTTGTTGTTGTTGTGGAGCGAATTGAACGTGTGGAAGAACTCCTCCAGCGTCCGGTCCTTGCCGGCCAGGAACTGGATGTCATCAATGAGCAGCACGTCCACATTCCGGTACGTGGTCTTGAAGCTGGCGCCCTCGTCATCACGGATGGAGTTGATGAAGTCGTTGGTGAATTCTTCGGAGTTGACGTAGCGGACGCGGATTCCGCTGTAGAGCCGCCGGGCGTAGTGGCCGATGGCGTGCAGGAGGTGGGTCTTGCCCAGTCCGGAGTCACCGTAGATGAACAACGGGTTGTAGGCCTTGGCCGGAGCCTCAGCTACAGCGACGGCGGCGGCGTGGGCAAAGCGGTTCGAGGAACCGATCACGAAGGTATCGAAGACGTATTTGGGGTTCAGCCGGCCGAATTCGTGTGACGTGCTGGGCAGCATGGGCTGCGGCTTTTGCTCGATCAGCTGGTCGGGTGCGTAGGCGGGTTCGACGACGGGCTCGGGCTCTTCGTGGATGGGAACCAGATCGGTGTCGACGTCGATGGCGCAGCGGATGTCCTCGGAGAAGACGTTGTGCAGGGCATCGTCCAAGGCGTCCTTGACCTGGGTCTGCAGCACTTCCCTGGTGAGTTCGTTGGGGACGGCAACCAGGAGGGTGGAACCGATGAGGCCCTGTGCCTGGGCGAGGATGACAAAGCCCCTTTGGCGTGGGGATACACGGTGGTCCTGTTCCAGCAGGCTGACAACCCGGCGCCAGGAACTTCCGACAGTATTGGCGTGGTTGGCTTCGTCTACTGTCATCAATCGGTTCCCTCAAAACTTGCTTTGCCTGCGTTGCCTGCAGCCCAAGTCCGGAACCAGGGTGCTGGCCCCACTTAATCCACAGGGTTATGCACAGTGCGTGGATAATCGGCTACTGGGACACTCTAGGGGATGAAAAGCCTAGAAGATAGCTGGGGATCCGGCTGTGGATAATTACACCGGTGTGGTTCTTCAAACGCCCCTGTGAGCCACTTCATCCACAGGCCGTTGGGGATACTTAGGCACAGCTGGGGATAGCCCGGGAGGACCCTTCCGGTTTGACTCGGGGCCGTAAATTGCCCTAACGTTGTGAAGTCCTTTGTGTCCGCTTTTTGGCCCCATCTGAACTCCCCAGGCGCAGTGCGTCAGGGCAGCCGGGGGAAGCGTGCATATACAAAACTTAGCGTCGGCCAGTTCTTCCCCATACTGATCGGGTGGGCGCACCTTTGATCCACTGGAGTAACTAACGTGAGCAAGCGGACTTTTCAGCCGAATAACCGCCGTCGAGCCAAGAAGCACGGCTTCCGCCTTCGTATGCGTACCCGTGCCGGCCGTGCCATCCTGGCAGCCCGTCGTGGCAAGGGCCGCACCGAACTGTCGGCCTAAATAACTGGCTTGTCGGTAGACATCCCTTTGCGAGTTTAAGGTGCTGGCCGCCCGCAACCGCTTGAGGACCTCAACCGATTTTTCAACAACTGTACGTTCCGGTGTCCGCAATGGGCGCCGGAACGTAGTGTTATATGCGGCAGCCATTGCTGCCGACGAACCCAGCCGGATCGGGTTCATCGTTTCCAAGAGTGTAGGGAACGCTGTGGTCAGGAACCTCGTTAAGAGGAGACTGAGAGAAGCAGCTGCTGCCTCGTTGCGCGAGCACCGTACGGGACTGGCTATCGTGGTTCGGGCGCTTCCCGCGTCCGCGTCCGCCAGTTGGGACCAGCTGCTGTCGGACTACAACGCTGCACTGGAATCTACGCTGAACCGGCTGGCTGGCCGCCCTTCACGGGCTGCCGCGACAGGTTCGGCCGGTACAACACAGAAGGGGACAACGCGTGCCTAACGCCACCGCCGTCGTCGCCCTTTTCCGCAACCTGGCCGCCGCCGTTGGGAGGTTCCTCTGGAACCTGCCCCGGAACATCCTCATCCTTCTGCTGATGGCCTACCGCAAGGTGGTTTCTCCCTTGTACGGGCCGGTCTGCCGATTCTTCCCTTCATGCTCGGCCTATGCCCTTGAAGCGGTCACCGTCCATGGCGCCGTCAAGGGCAGCTGGCTCGCGGTCCGGCGCCTTGGCCACTGCCATCCATGGAACGCCGGCGGAGTGGACCACGTCCCCGCCGGCCGCAGGGAATGGCCCGCAGGCCAGACCCCCACAATTGTTGTGCTGAACAATCCGGACAGGTACCTGGTTGCTCGGACTGATGAAGAAGGCCGCAGTGCGGCCTGACGAATAGGGATAAGTATGGACTTCTTTGGAACAATCATGGCCCCGTTCAAGTGGCTGGTTTCCATCATCATGATCGGATTCCACGATGGCCTGAGCGCCATCGGGATGCCTGCTGCGAACGGCTGGACCTGGACTTTGTCCATTATCGGACTCGTGCTGGTGATCCGCGCAGCCCTGATTCCGGTATTCGTGAAGCAGATCAAGGCGCAGCGCGGCATGCAGCTGCTGCAGCCGGACCTGAAGAAGCTCCAGGACAAGTACAAGGGCAAGACCGACCAGCTGTCCCGCCAGGCCATGGCCCAGGAACAGATGGCCATGTACAAGAAGCACGGGACCAATCCGTTCTCAGCCTGCCTTCCCATGCTGATCCAGATGCCGTTCTTCTTCGCCCTGTTCCAGGTGTTGTCGGGCATCACTGCAGCGCGCCAGACCGGTGCAGGCATCGGTGCCATGAGCCACGAGCAGGTGGTGCAGTTCGATGAATCCAGCATTTTCGGCGCCCCACTCTCAGCATCCCTGTTGCATGGCGGCGGCGGCGACCAGGTGGTTGTTTGGGTCCTCTCGATTGTGATGATTCTGGCCATGACGGCCTCGCAGTTCATCACGCAGAAGCAGATCATGGCCAAGAACATGTCTGAAGAGGCCATGGCCAGCCCGTTCATGCGCCAGCAGAAAATGATGCTGTACATCCTGCCGCTTGTCTTTGGCGTGGGTGGCATCAACTTCCCCATCGGTGTCCTCATTTACTGGACCACCACCAACCTCTGGACCATGGGCCAGCAGTTCTTCGTCATCCGCCGCATGCCGACGCCGGGATCCCCCGCAGCCAAGGCCCTCGCCGAGCGCCGTGCCGCCAAGGGCCTGCCGGCCTTGTCCGTCCTCACCGGCAAGCGGGATGAAGCAGTCGACGCCGCCGGCTCCTCCGCAGTTGAGATCAAAGGACAGCGCGTCCAGCCCCAGCGCAAGAACAGGAAGAAGAAGTAATGTCAGCCGAGAGCACCGAGCACGCCTTCTCTGAAGAGATCGAAGATCAGGACGAGTCCGTGAACCAGGATGCTTCGTCCCCCAAGGTCTCTGCCGTCAGCCGCCTCGAGGAAGAGGGGGACGTGGCCGCAGACTACCTGGAGGAACTGCTGGACATCGCCGACATCGACGGCGACATCGACATTGAGGTACGCAACGGCCGGACGTACATCTCCATTGTTGCCGAAGAGGAATCCGAAGGGCTCGAAGGCCTGGTTGGCGAAGACGGTGAGGTCCTCGAGGCCCTCCAGGAGCTCACCCGGCTGGCTGTCCTGTCCGCCACGGAGAACCGTTCCCGGCTTGTCCTGGACATCAATGGCTACCGGCAGGAACGCACCGGCCATCTGCAGAAGATCGCCGAAGACGCGGCAGCGTCTGTCAAGGAAACCGGCAAGTCCGTGGCGCTGGAACCGATGAGCGCCTACGAACGCAAGATCGTGCACGACGCCGTAGCCGACCTCGGCCTCGTGAGCGAGTCCGAGGGCGAAGGCGCCGGACGCCACATTGTTGTTTCCGCAGACTAGAGAATGCTGACCCGATAACCATGGTTGACATCACGGCAGCAGAGCTTCGCGCTGCTGAGAAGATCTTCGGCGACCGCCTGGAACTGGCCAAGCGCTACGTGGAGCACCTGGCCACGTCCGGGACGGAGCGTGGCCTGATTGGGCCGCGTGAGGTTCCACGGTTGTGGAGCCGGCACGTGCTCAATTGTGCTGTCATCGAAAGCGAGATTGCCCCCGGAAGCCACGTTGCCGACGTCGGAAGCGGTGCCGGACTGCCGGGGCTCTGCCTTGCCATTGCCCGTCCCGACCTTGAGCTGACCCTCATTGAACCGTTGGAACGCCGCGTCATCTGGCTCCAGGAAGTGGTCGATGACCTCGGCCTGGACAATGTCACGGTGATGCGCACGCGGGCTGAGCTCGCGGTGGGGCACGTGGAGGCTGACGTGGTAACGGCCCGGGCGGTATCCGCTTTGACCAACCTTGCCGGCCTGACAATCCCGCTTCTTGGCGGCCACGGTGAAGTAGTGGCCATCAAGGGCCGGAGTGCGGGCGAAGAGATCGAAAAGGCGGCCAAGACCATCCGCAAACTGGGTGGTATCGCAACCTCCGTGCTGACCGTCGGCGACAATCTCCTGGAGGAGCCCACCACGGTGGTCCGCATCGTGGTGAACAAGTCCCAAAAGAAGTCCTAATGCGGGCCTGCTGACGGCTGTCAGCAGGCTGGAGCAGTTAGGCTAGACAACGGCAGCAAAATTGGCTGAACGAGAGTGAGTGTGCCCCAGTGACCAGTAGTGAAGCCTCCGCACAACGGATCCCACCGTTTGTGTCTTTGGGGTCGGCACGATCTGTCGCTGGGTCGGGGTTGGCGGGCACCGCTATGGCTCCAGGACGGGGCGGAAATCACCCTAAGACGGTTGGTTCTGCCGCTTCCGCTGGCGCGGTTTCACGTGAAACAACCTCGGCTGGTCGTTCGAACGTTATTGATGCCATCGATGACTCGAGCCCCATTGCGCGCGAGCTGGCGCACGAGACGAAGCGCCGTGAGCGCCTGATGGGCCGCCAGCTGCCCCGGCCCGAAAAGACTCGGATCTTCACCGTTTCAAATCAAAAGGGCGGCGTCGGCAAGACCACCACTACCGTGAACATTGCTGCGGCACTGGCGGCGGCTGGACTGAACGTCCTGGTTATCGATATCGACCCGCAGGGCAACGCTTCCACTGCGCTGGGAATCGAACACCATGCCGATGTGGACAGCATCTACGACGTTTTGATCAATGACGTCCCGTTGGCCGATGTGGTCGCCCCGTGCCCGGACATAGGCAAGCTCATCTGCGCCCCGGCCACCATCCACCTTGCAGGTGCCGAGATCGAACTGGTGTCGCTCGTGGCCCGCGAACAGCGGTTGCGCCGCGCCATCGATGTCTATGCGAAGAGCCGCGAGAAGAACGGCGAAGAGCGCCTGGATTATGTGTTCATTGACTGCCCGCCCAGCCTGGGCCTGCTGACGGTCAATGCTTTCTGTGCGGCCAGTGAAGTGCTGATTCCCATCCAGTGCGAGTACTACGCCTTGGAAGGCCTGAGCCAGCTCCTCAAGAACATAGAGATGATCCAGAAGCACCTCAACGCGGACCTCGTTGTTTCCACGATCCTTCTGACGATGTATGACGGCCGCACCAATCTTGCGGCACAAGTCGCTGCGGAGGTACGGCAGCACTTCCCAGATCAGGTTCTTTCGGCCGTGGTGCCGCGGTCGGTACGCATTTCAGAGGCGCCCAGCTACCAGCAGACGGTCATGACATACGATCCGTCCTCGAGTGGTGCACTGTCCTACCTGGAAGCCGCTGCTGAAATAGCGGAACGCTAAAATCTTCATTACCGCAACGCACGGAGCCAGGCTGGTCCGGGGCTCTACCACTGGAGGGATTTACCCATGAGCGAGAAGCGACGGGGCCTAGGCCGCGGTCTTGGCGCGCTGATTCCGAGTTCCCCCGCAACCAATGGGGCCGGCAACGGTGGTGCGGTATCCCGACCCGTGGATCTGTTTTTTCCGGAAGGCCGGAAAAAGACCGAGCCGTTGGAACAACCTGCAGCCGACACCGCCGGGGTACAGGACAAGGACGCCGCTGCCCCGGGGATGCGACCGTCTGCAGCTAAGGCAGCTTCTGCCAATTCGGATCCGGACAAGAGTAGTAACGCTACCAAGTCCGCTCCTGCAGCTGATGAGGCTCCGACGAAGAAGACTCCTGCCAGGAAGACTTCCGCGGGCTCCAATGAGAAGCCTGGACCCTCCCCTGTCGTGGAGACAGCGGCTGCTACCGAAGTGACGGAGGCTACTGCCGTAGACAGCCCGAAGCCAGCCAAGACCGTCCCTGCGGACACACGGGCTGACTCCGGTGTTGAGCTGGTGGAAGTTCCCGGTGCGCGGTTCGCGGAGATCCCGGTGTCCGACATCCATCCGAACCGCAAACAGCCCCGAAATGTCTTCGATGAAGACGACATGGCTGAACTCGTCCACTCTGTGCGGGAGATCGGCGTCCTCCAGCCGATTGTTGTTCGGACATCAACCGAAAACGATAGTGAGCCGTACGAGCTTGTCATGGGTGAGCGCCGGTGGCGCGCCGTGCAGGCAGCGGGTCTGGACACCATCCCTGCCATCATCCGCGACACGACGGATGACAATCTCCTCCGGGATGCCCTGCTTGAGAACCTCCACCGCAGCCAGCTGAATCCGCTTGAAGAGGCTGCTGCTTACCAGCAGCTCTTGGAGGACTTCGGGACCACCCACGAGCAGTTGGCGGACCGCATCGGGCGTTCCCGTCCCCAAGTGTCCAATACGCTTCGCCTGTTGAAGCTCCCCCCGCTGGTGCAGCGGCGTGTTGCTGCCGGTGTGCTGTCCGCAGGCCACGCCAGGGCTCTGCTGTCCCTTCCCGATGCTGCCGCCATGGAGCGTCTTGCGCAGAAGATTGTTGCTGAGGGGATGTCTGTCCGCGCCACGGAGGAGGCTGTGACCCTCTATCAGGATCCTGCCAAGCCGGCAAAGAACAACATTCCGCGGCCCGGTGCACGGCATGAGCGCCTGGACTACCTTGCGTCGTCGCTCTCCGATCGCCTTGATACGAATGTCAAGATCTCCCTCGGGGTTAGGAAGGGCAAAGTCAGCATCGAGTTCGCCAGCGTGGAGGACCTGAACCGAATCATGGATGTCCTTGCCCCTGGTTCGACCAACTGATCCAGCAGCGAAAGGCCCGATTCATCACGAATCGGGCCTTTTTCTTTTCCTGTTGAGCTTCTACGTCCATCCCGGTGAAGCCGATTTTGCTTGTAGCATCCGGATCGTGCCGTCTCGTGGTGCCGGCGCCCGTCTTGGAAGGGCGAATGTCTCCTATATTTGGAATCGGGTCCGTTCTGAAGTTCGCGTACAGCCTTCCGTGGCGCCGCGTCGCCATGGCCGGATGAACGGTCGTATTGCAGCGGAGCGCCTTGGAGCTGCATACAGCGCCGCTCCTGCGGCCAATCCTACTGACTTCACCCCTGCCCCGGTTCATGTTCCGACCGCCAGCATCCCCTATTTAGTTATGAGTGCTTTTCCATTGCAGCAGACCGCGCTGCATTTTGCGATGTTCCCAATGCTTTGTTGTAGTTGGGGAACCCCGTAAACGTCTAGCTGTCTTCGTTTCACGTGAAACCAAGGCAAGGGTATTCAGTCCTGCGGAGGGGCCGAGAAGGGATCTGCCAGGTGAGTCCCCTACCATCACTCTCAGTTATCAAGAATGCGCAGGCGCGAATAGACGGAAGTGGATCCGCTTCCTGAGATACCGCGTGTTTGGGTGAGGTGGGAGCATTGCCCGATCTGGTGCCACAGTAGGTGCTGCCTGCCCCGGATTCCGCCCTCACGCACGGCAGCGCGCCTAGGTGCACCTGGTGCTCCTACGGTCTATCCGCTCGCGGGGAGGCAACACCTGACTCTTGCGCGCTCCGCGGGTAACGGTCGTATGGGAGGGCTCTACAGGGTAGCTATGGGGCCGCAACCCTTACGAGGAGGGCGTGAAGCAGGAAGGGGTCTTGTATGGGAGTCGCATGCGTTCCCTAGGGCGTGGCTTTCGGCAGTCCCATGGGCAGCCCCTAAGTCATTGGTTGACCCGCTAACACCGGTACTTTGGGTCTCGCGGCTGCAAGTAGTTAGCCAGTCCGTTATCTTCTGTATCCGAAATGCCCAGCGCCATTGCTAGGCCGTTCTGTCGGGCTCGAACACAGTCCTGGTGCCTATAACACGGTCGCAATATCGGCGCTCAGGTTGTGACTCGTGTTGAACCCTAACCCACGAGTCTGCAGAACCATCGGGAGGAGCTCGTATGTTTCACGTGAAACTGCGTGCTCGGGGATTTCGCTGCCCGTAGGATCCTCGACGGGGCGGCAAAATCTTCGCGACCGGGTCCAGTGTTTCACGTGAAACAGCTCCTGCTGAGCATGCTCCTTCCCATGACCGTGCAGATGCTTACCAGCCAGGGTCCGTCAGCAATAACGGCACTGTCTGCTCCATCACGGGTTCGGCCTGCCGGCTATCTGCGATTGTCGTGCTCTTTTCCATCCCAATGCTCGATCGTCCTATGGCCGGTCCCTCGTCTCCCCCAAGATCTAGTTGCCCCCTAAACACCCCGTGAGTTAGGGCAGGCAGCCGGGCTGACCACTGTGAGATCGACAATCGCTCAACGCCAGAGGTTCCGCTCACCCTGCAGCGTACCCTTCCTCTCCGAAGTAGGTGCGCTCACACGCGCACGTGATTGGTGAGGGCGTAGTTGTGGCGTTACTCCGCTCGATCGGGACCTATTTACCGCCGTAGCGCACTGCGAGGCTGACAGCGCATGGAGAAGCTGGGTAAGGATTTTGTACCGTAAGTGGCGGCGGCCGCGAATTTAGTAGGCTTCTCATTGCTGACCCAAGGCCAGCAGGGACTTCATGAGGCCGCGACTGGAACGCAACGAGCGCGCCGAGGGGGCCCTGAGATGGGCTAAGGAATGTCAGCGTAGGACGGAGGAGGCCGGTGGACCTGCGCTTCTGAGTTACCGGATCAACGAACAGGCGCTCTGCACGTGGGCAATCTCACCGGTGGATATCCCTGTGGATAACGCTGTGGAGAAGATTGGGTATAACGAGCGATGTGTGAATCGGGGGCGGTGCTTCGTTCCAAACCGCCGGGCCTGCACTTTTGTTCGCGAGGTATTCGCGCTACCCTTGCGCACGCATTGTTTCACGTGAAACACGTCAGGGCCGCGCATGACGCTGGTGGGTCTACGATAAGCAACCGAAGAAGTGTGAAAAGCGGCGACCCAGCGCAAGCTAACAGCGCATCCCGGTCCCCGGCTGTCGCGCACAGCTTGTCACACGCGACGTAACGATACCTGCTGTGGCGTTTTACTCTGAAACTCCGACGTGGACATCGATCCTGGCGTCCCAAGAGGGGTGTGGATAAGTCTGTGGATAGGCGATCCATCCGGGTGTGGATAACAGTGTGGACAAAGCCACGATCTCCTCCCTAGGCGGTGCCGCAGGAACTGGTCGCCGGCCAGCTACAGGATACTTGTTGGCGCGCTCTTGCCCGCGAGGAGGCCGACCGGTCCTCTCGACTATGACAAGCGCAAGGCTCCATCCATTGGGGGAAGGCCTGGCCATGCTCCTGAACCGAGAGTGCGATCTCATACCGGACTTCAAACCCCTTCCGGGCAAGCGGCGTCCGGCGCGGCTTGCATCTCCCGAAGGCCTAGTGCTGTGGCGACCTAGTGCTGTGGAGTGGGTTGATCCAGCCTGAGCCCAGCCAGCACATCGTCGTGGCAGTCGCGCAGCTCCTACGGCGCTAGGTGCACGCCTCCTACGGATAGCAGAAGGTGAAATCTACTTCTTCCTTATCCAGCCGATGCTGCAGACGCTACCCTTGGTCGTCGGATTCATAACAGCTCAGACGGCGGATCCTTTTTCCACGTGACCGATGGTCTGTTGGCGTAGAAGTCTGGGGTTGAATTGCTGAGGAGAGGCCTCAAAGCAGCTCCAGCCTGGCGAATGCGATTCCTTGAGTCGCGTTTCACGTGAAACATGCCCCTCTGTTTCACGTGAAACAGTAGCGGTACCCGTTGGGGCCGTCGTGAATGGGCAAACGTCAAGATGCACACATTCAACGATGGGAGGAAAAACTCCCCTAGGGATATCTGCAACCGTGTGGTCCGTCGTGCGCGGAAATCGATGCCTTCGCCGCTTATGTCACGAAGGATTGTTCATGTCTGGTGCCCGCCAGGTAGCGGCTTCCAGCCACGCAGGAGCTCATAGGACAACCTCCAAATCCGTTGGGAGAACCGACGTGTGGCGTGGCGTGGGTCTTAGACAAAGTACTGGCTGCATCCAGCCGGGTACAGGTTGAAGTGTGCTTACGCGGCAGGCCGCCGCGCAGCAGCACAGACGCCCCTAGGGAGAATTACCCGGTCACAGATCTTCAATCCTCCCGCGTCTCCCAGACGAGGATGCGGCGCTGGTGCAGGCCATGGACATCCAAGGCATCCTTACAAAGCGGATAGAAGCTGTACAGGCGTTCTGGCGGTGCCCCAGCCGAAATCCTCCACACCACGCGCCCGTTGCCCCTGACAGTGGGCCTGCCGGTGAGGGCAACCACCTACTCTTTCGGTGACGATTCGTTTGTAGTGTTGAGCCACCGCCTGCAAGCGCACGGAAACCTGCGACTAGTCAGTCGAAAGCATGGTGCATACCGCTGATCTCGCGCCGCCGTGCGTTCCACCATGTTGTGTTCCTATGCATTCGCGAGAGTCATACAGTGCGTGCGGACGAGCTGCTGGGCTGGCGGGCTAGGCTCCGATTTGATTCAGAGCAATCCTGTTTCACGTGAAACCACGGCGGACCTGTGGTCCTCCCCTTCGCTATTTTGGAAAACTCGGAGCTCCAGGGAAAAGGCACCTGGTAGCACAGGGGGGGTGAAGCTGCATCAGGTTCCAGTCCGAAAATCAGAGTCACCCGCGCCCTTAGCAGATCCTTCGACTGCGTAGTGGGGGGATACCGGAGACGACACTCCCATCGTTCTTACGGAGCAGCGCCTATCGGGCACCTAATCGAGGCGTTATTGTGCTGACAATTCAAACTATAGAAAAGGATAGGTACCGCAGGAGTTTCACGTGAAACATCAGGATGAAACCAGCGCACCCTGCCCGGCTTAAACAAGAATGGCCACCGCTGAAAGGCGGTGGCCATTCTCATATCGGTAACTCCCCTGCTTGTGACTGGGGCAGTCAGTTACGAAAGAACGTCAGAGAATTCCTTCTCAAAGAACTGCTTCGGCTTGGCACCGATCACAGTGCTCTTCACTTCGCCGCCCTGGAAGAGGTACACGGCCGGGATGGAGGTGATTCCATATTCTGCGGCAATGGCGGGGTTGTCGTCGACATTGACCTTGACGACGTCCACCTTTTCGCTGTACTCGACGGAGATCTCGTCAAGGATGGGGCCGAGCTTACGGCAAGGGCCGCACCATTCGGCCCAGAAATCGACGATTACCGGCTTCTCGGCGGACAGGACGTCGGTGCCGAAACTTGCGTCAGTTACATCTTTAGCGTTGCTCATAACCTTATCTTTCTCTTCGGATATCAATGGGCGCAGATTATGCCGGCAGGTCTGCCAGGTAGTGTTCGACGTCGATCGCCGCCACGCAGCCGGAACCGGAAGCGGTGATGGCCTGGCGGTAGGTGGGGTCCACAACATCGCCGGCAGCGAATACACCGGGAACGCTGGTCCTGGAGCTGCGACCCTCCACGGCGATGGTTCCCTCCGGGGTCAACTCGAGCACATCTTTGACGAGGTCGGTACGGGGATCATTGCCGATAGCGACGAAGACACCGGTGACTGCAAGCTCCGACAAGGAATCGTCCAGCAAGTTCTTCAACCGGAGACCGGTCACTTTATCGGTTCCCAGCACATCGTCCACGGTGCTGTTCCATACGAACTTGATCTTCTCGTGGGCGAGTGCGCGGTCTGCCATGATCTTGGAGGCCTTCAGCGAATCACGGCGGTGGACAACCGTTACTGATTTCGCGAACTTGGTGAGGAACAGCGCCTCTTCCATGGCCGAATCACCGCCGCCGATGACAGCGATGTCCTGGTCCTTGAAAAAGAAACCATCGCAGGTTGCACACCAGCTAACACCGTGTCCTGACAGGCGCTTCTCATTGGGCAGACCGAGCTCCCTGTAGGCGGAACCGGTGGAGAGAATGACCGCCTTCGCCTGGAAGGTCTCCCCCGTGCCGATGGTCACCGTCTTGACGGGACCATCAAGCTCCAGCGCTGTGACGTCCTCAAACTGGATCTCGGTCCCGAAGCGCGCTGCCTGCTTCTCGAAGTTCTCCATGAGGTCCGGCCCCATGATCCCGTCAGGAAAGCCCGGATAGTTCTCCACGTCGGTGGTGTTCATCAACTCGCCGCCGGCGGTCACAGATCCGGCCAGCAGCAGTGGCTTGAGGTTCGCCCTGGCTGTATAGACGGCTGCCGTATAGCCCGCCGGGCCTGAGCCCACAATGATGACGTCGCGAACGTCGGACGCCGTCTTCTCTTCGATGGTCACTGGACCGTGAACCTCTTCCTTGTTCGACTCGCCTCCCGGTGGAGGCCGGCCACATGGCACAACTGTGCGCGCGTGCTGAATATTCCAGCGCCCGGGCAAGGTGAACCATCGGGGAAGACGGGAGACCAGCCGTCACAGGGCGCTCTTTCCAGAGTACATTCCCGTTGCAGCTGCGCGGAGGGCAGCAGTAATAGCGGCAGTAATATCCGGAGCCGTAACGATGCGTGCTCCGACCCTTGCTCTTGGGACCCTTGCTACTGGACCTTGATTTCAGCCAACCGGAGGCCGTAGCCGTAGCGGGTCTTGGGGGCAGCCAGCTTGGGGAGTGAATTGATGGAGACAATGACGTACTGTGCCTGGACCGGTTCCGGGAGCGGCATGTTCAGGTCTGTGGACGTGAAGCTGTTGGTTCCCACTGCCTTGGCTCCCTCCACGGAAGGCCGGTCATTGGTGTATACGGTGATGTTGCCGCCCGACCCTCCAAGCTGGGAGAGCGTGATGGAAGAGACAGTGGCGGTGCCCTTGAGCTTCACTACGAGGGGAACGCCCTGCGGCGCCAAGCCACCCCAGTTTTCTGTGGCGAATTCCATGTCGGACCAGTAGCTGGCGGCGTTGCCGTCGTAGGCCTTGACCAGATCGCGATCGAAGGTTGCGGCGAAGTCGAAGTTCCCCTGGCGGCTGACACTCTCTATGGCCGGGGGAACGGCGGGGGGCGCAGACGGTGCTGCCTGGGTTGCAGGGGTCTGTGAGTTGGTGGTTGCCGGGGCAGCTGTTGGCTTCGCCTGCGGTTCTGAGCTGAAGAGGCTGCCGAGATTGGTTACGGCGAAGATCAGGCCTGCGATCAGTACGACGGCAAGGAGGCCGCCAACCAGCCAGCGCATTGAGCGGGGCTGGTTTTCGGGCTCATCACGATCATCGTCGTCATCGGCACGGTCAGCGAACGCCACGCCGGCGGCAGCGGGTGCCGCCGCACGGGCGAAGAAGGCCGGCTTGCCCGTTGCCGGACGCTGTTCCCGCGGGGATTCGTGACTGTCCTCGTAGTGGTCCTTGTCCTCTGCCTGCGCATAGTCGTCATCGGACCACAGGGAAACCTTCGGCGTGCGCTCCTCTTCGGAGGGCTGGACCCGCGGCTGGGGTGTGCTTGTGGCAGCCGTCTCGTTGGGGCCCGTATCTGCGTCCGCGGAGCCGGCGCGCGCCTGTAGGGATGGGTCATGAGGGGCGACAGGCTGTGCGGCAGTGGCATCCGGATCGATCCGGGAGGCTCCGCCTCCGGCCTTCGAAGCTGCGGCACCAGCAGTACCAGCACCGGCCACACCACCAGCAGCGGCGGCCCCGGCAACGGAACCCGCAGCGGTTGCGCCGTTGCGCCCAGGCACAGCGGGCTGCTGCCCGGCGGGACGGGCAGCAGGCCTGGGCGGTACGGCCGGAGCGGAACGGTAGGGATCAACCTGGCTGGGGTGCGTATCGGCGTAGTTGATGTATCCGGCGTCGACGTGGTCTTCCTCGTCGTACGGCTCGGGCTCGTGTGACCGCGGCTGGCCGAAGATTTCGCTGCCCAGGGTGTCCGTGAAGAACGGCTCCACATAGGGCGGATTGGGCGTTACCGCGAGGTCCAGCAGGTCAGCGGCAGAAGTGTGGTTGGTGATGAGGTAGGTGGCGTCCTCGGTGACGCCAAGGTCCAGTACCTGCACGGTGCCGGGACGTTCGCCTGTGGCGACTTCGCGGGCACTCTGCGCAACCTGTTCGGTGTTCTCCGGTCCGGCTACCAGGATACTGACGGGGCGGTTGAGGACCTGGTCCACACCGTCCAGCACCAGATCGTGGTCGTGCGAGGCCAACACTGTGGCGGTGACCTTGTAGCGGCCGCCCAGTACTGATCCGACATCGATCGGGTTGGACACGTGTTCCTCCTAGACTGTCCGGGATTGCCGGTCTGATGACGCAACCGCCGTTCGGGTGCCGCGCATGGCAGAACCCCGAATGCAACTACCCCTGTACCTGTTCGATCCTAGCCGATCCGCCCCAAACGGCCGTGGAGAAGACGTGCGCCGGACCGGACGGGACTCACTTTTTCCGCTTGCGCCGGGTCTTGAAATACGGGTTCTCGCCGGCCTTGCCTTGGTAGGTGCGGCGGCCGGGAAGCGGGATCTGCTCCCTGAGCAGGCCGCCCCGGGCGGTGCCCGGCTGGTCCTCACCCGGCAGGTAGGCGCCTTCGGCACCTTGCCGCGCGCCGTCGTCGTACGTTTCCTGCCGCCGGGAACCGCGCTCCGGATCCGGGCCGGCACGGAAGGAGACGGCGTCGAACTCGCCTGAAATCCGGGGGATAAGCCCGGTATCAACGGACGTGGTGGCCCGCTCGGGGCGGTGGTTGCGCTCCCCCTCGGCACCTTCACCAGGAGTGGGCGACGGCGTGTCCCCGGCGTCCGGAGCAGCGGCCTGGCGGCCGCGGCCAAACCTGCCCAGCAGGGGCCGGAGCATGTCGCTGAGCTCCGAGACCCGGAACAGCTTGAGCAGGAAGAAATACACCACCAGCATGACGGGGCCCACCACGATGACAGTCACCAGCGCGGTGAGCCGGTTCTGCCATGCGAAACCGTCCGGGTTGTAGCTGCCCATGAGCCACAGGGCGCCCGCAGCGGCGATTGCCGAGCCAAGGGCCGCGTACCCCATCCGGATGTACGAGTTGGCGATCCGCGGGCCGTCCAGGTGGCCCAGCATGCGCCGCAGGAAGAACGCACTGATGACCACGGAGAGGATGTTGCCCACCATGTAGAGGACGGCGATGGCGTAGATGATCTGGCCCACCGGCAGGAACTGGATGGCAAAGGCGCCGGCCACGTACACCACGGCGAGCAGCAGCTGCACGTAGAACGGTGTGCGGGCGTCCTCGTTGGCGTAGAACACGCGGGACATCATGAAGTTGGCACTCATGAACGGCGTGCTGAGGGCCAGGATGGTCAGCGTCTGGGCCAGCATGACGCCGTCCTGCCGCGAGCCGCCGGAGAAGAACATGCCCAGCGGGCCGGCGAGGGCAAACAGCGCCAGGGCGCCGAACACGGTGGCCACGGCCATGGTCCGCAGGCCATGGGAGAGGGCATCGCGCAGTTCCGCGCGGTTGCCGTCCTGGGACGCCCTGGTCATGCGGTTGAAAAGCACCGTGGCCAGGGACAGGGCGATGATCGAGTGCGGCAGCAGGTACAGCTGGCTGGCCACTTCAAGGACAGCGTTGCCTGGGAGGGTGTCAGCGGAAGGGTCCTCCGCCTGCTGCAGCCGGATACGTTCGGCGCCGGGGATGGTGGCGATGCGCATGACGTACAGGAAGGCCAGCTGCCCGACGGCGGCCGTCAGCAGCGTCCATACGCTCAGCCTGGCTGCGTGGCCAAGTCCCACGCCGCGCCACCCGAACCGGGGACGGAGGCCGAGTTTGAGCCGGAACACCGGCACCAGCAGGATGGCGGTCTGGGAGAGCACGCCGATAGTGGAGAACCCGGCCACCAGGAGCGTTTGGGTGGGGCCCCAGTTGTCCAGCGTGTGGGGGTTGATTTCGTTGGTGCCGAAGATCCAGATGAACATGCCCAGGCCGGCGATGGCCACCAGGTTGTTCAGGATGGGGGCCCACATGGCGGGCCCAAAGGCCCCGTTGGCGTTCAGCACCTGGGTGAGCAGGGCATAGAGCCCGTAGAAGAAGATCTGTGGCAGGCACCAGAACGCAAAGGCCACCGCCAGCGCTTTTTGCTGGGGTGAATAACCCTGCGTGGTCAGTTCGATCACGCCCGGCGCTGCCAGGGTGACCAGGGCCGTCAGTCCCAGCAGGAGCAGCACAGCCAGCGTCAACAGCCGGCTGATGTAGTCCGCTCCCCTGTCCGGGGCTTTGCTGGCCTTGATGATCTGCGGGACCAGGACGGCGTTGAACACGCCGCCGGCCACCAGGAGGAAGATCAGGTTGGGCAGGTTGTTGGCGTTGATGAACGTGTCATTGACCGTTGAGCCCAGGCCCAGGGCGGTACCGAGCATCCACGTCTTGCCGAAGCCCAGGAAACGCGAGACAAGGGTCCCGGCAGCCATGATGGCGCTGGAACGGGTCTCGCTGGCCCCCGCTGCTGCGGGCTGGGCCATGTCCGGAGCCGCCGGCTCCGGGGGCACCCCGTCGGGTGCGGCATCATCGGGCCGGCCGGACCGGTCGGAAGGAAAGTTGGTAGCTGACATCGACTTCATCGTCTCACCCACCGGCACTTAACACCGCAATGGCGACGGCGGCGTCCGGGCTTAGAGGTGTCCGGGCAGGACCTCACGGGCGAGGTCGGCGATGCGGCGTTCGTTGGGGAACGACAGCTTCCGGGCGAGTTCCTGGATGGGCACCCAAGCCACATCCACGGCTTCCTGGTCGGGATCGTTCTCGATGGTGAGTTCGCCGCCGGTGGCACGCAGGAGGTAATGGTGCACGGTCTTGTGGACCCGGTGGCCGCTCACGGTGAACCAGTAGTCGATGCTGCCAAGCGGCGCCAGGATGGTGCCCTCGATGCCGGTTTCCTCGGCAATTTCCCGGACCGCGGCCTCTTCGTTGTTTTCCTTGCCCTCCGGATGCCCCTTGGGCAGGCACCACTCCAGGCGTCCACCCCTGTTAAGGCGGGCGATGATCGCAACCCTCAATTCGGCGTCGGACGTATCCACCACGACGCCGCCGGCGGAGACTTCCTCCACCGTGGGCAGGGACGCCGGTGCCGATTGCTGGGCAGGGGCAACGTGCGCCCCGATTGCCGACGGCAATGGTGCGTTCGTCCTCCTGCCGGGAGCGCTCGGTACTGGATGGGCCATGGAGTCCACTCTAACGACTGTTGCCCTCCCGTGATGACCGGAACATGACACCAACATGGACGGGATATGACGGACTTTCCGGCAGGGAACCTCAATCCGCGCGGATCGTGACGCTTTTTTGGACTGCCGTGGCGCTGGTTTCTGCCAAGCTTAAGGAACTATGTCGCACGCACATCACAAGATTGATTCCCACACTGTCGACTTCAAGGTGGACCCGGTGGTCCTGGAGCTCGGGCAGCGCTTCGTGGACGCCGGCCACGAGTTGTCCCTGGTGGGCGGCCCGGTGCGTGATTTGTTCCTTGGCCGGACCTCCCCCGACCTGGACTTCACCACTGACGCCACCCCGGACCAGACTGTGGCGCTGATCAAGAAGTGGGCGGACAACTTCTGGGAGATCGGCCGGGCGTTCGGCACCATCGGCATGCGCAAGGCCGGCTTCCAGATCGAGATCACCACCTACCGGGCAGAGGCCTACGATCCCGACTCCCGTAAACCGGTGGTGGCGTTCGGTTCCTCCCTGACCGACGACCTGCTGCGGCGGGACTTCACTATTAACGCCATGGCATTGAAGCTGCCCTCCATGGAGCTGGTGGATCCTTTCGGCGGCGTCCGGGACCTCCACGCCTCCGTGCTGGCCACGCCCGGCGCTCCGGAGGCGTCCTTCTCCGATGACCCGCTCCGGATGATGCGGGCCGCCCGGTTCGCCGCGCAGCTGGGAGTCTCGGTCTCCGACGACGTCCGGGAGGCCATGACGGGCATGGCGGACCGGATCAGGATCATTTCCGCCGAACGCGTGCGGGACGAACTGGTCAAGCTGATCTGCGGGGCCCGGCCACGCGTGGGGATTGACCTGCTGGTGGACACCGGGCTGGCCGAGCATGTGCTGCCCGAGGTCTCCGCCCTCCGGCTCGAATCCGACGAGCACCACCGGCACAAGGACGTCTACCAGCACTCGCTCCAGGTCCTGGAACAGGCAGCAGAGCTTGAAACCGACGCGGAGGGGCCCGTGCCCGCCCCGGACTTCGTGCTGCGTTTCGGAGCATTGATGCACGACGTCGGAAAGCCGGCGACGCGCCGTTTCGAACCGGGCGGCGCGGTGAGCTTTCGCCACCACGACATGGTGGGTGCCAAGCTCACCAGCAAGAGGATGAAGGCGCTGCGGTTCGACAATGACACCATCAAGGCCGTTGCACGGCTGGTGGAGCTCCATATGCGCTTCTACGGCTACGGCGATGCGGGCTGGAGCGATTCCGCCGTCCGCCGGTATGTGACCGACGCCGGTCCCCTGCTGGAGCGGCTGCACCGCCTGACCCGCTCCGACGTCACCACGCGGAACCAGCGCAAGGCCGAGCGGCTGGCCTTCGCCTATGACGACCTCGAGGCCAGGATCGCAGCCCTCCGCGAACAGGAGTCCCTGGATGCGGTGCGCCCGGACCTGGACGGAGCCCGGATCATGGCGCTGCTGGACATCAAACCGGGGCCGGTGGTGGGCCGTGCCTACAAGTTCCTCCTGAATGAACGGATGGAGCACGGGCCACTGCCCACCGAAGAAGCTGAGGCGCGCCTCCTCCGCTGGTGGGCCCAACAGCCTGAATCCGCACCTGCCGCACCCGGCCCCGAAGCCCCTCCCGCCGTCGTCGAACCTTCCCCCGTTGAGGAGTCCAAGTGACCAACCCCGCCTTCGCCCCGCGCCCCCAGCTATGGATCCTCCGCCACGGCGAAACCGAATGGTCCAAGAGCGGGCAGTACACGGGCCTTACGGACCTCCCCCTGACGGTGGAAGGCGAGCAGCAGGCCGTGGAGGCCCGCAAAGTGCTGGACGGCGTCGACTTCGACCTGGTGCTCACCTCACCGCTCCGGCGGGCACGGCGGACAGCCGAACTCGCCGGCTTCCCCGATGCCCGGCATGAACCGCTCGCCGTCGAATGGAACTACGGGGACTACGAGGGGATCAGTTCGGACCTGATCCGCAAGGACAATCCCGACTACCTGATCTGGACGCATGGCGTGCCCAACGGGGAGACGCTTGACGAGGTGGCCGCGAGGGCGGACAAGATCATCGGGCGGATCCTGGAATCCGGGATGGACAACGTGCTGATCGTGGCGCACGGACACTTCTCCCGTATCCTCACGGCGCGCTGGCTGGAATTGCCGCCCACGGAAGGCCGGCATTTTATTCTTGGCACGGCGAAAGTCTGCACGCTTGGCTGGGATAAAAAGACTCCCGCTATTGTCCGCTGGGGCCTCTAATCCCCCATATTCAAAAAGTTTCCTCCTTTTCCCGCGAATTGCTGGTATTCCTTACAATCCTGGGGTACCTTTATTCCTGACCCCACGGCCATCTGCCAGGGTCATGGACCGCATTGCACCCCATGCAGCGCGCAGCAGAAAAGGAGGTTGGGATAATGATGACTTTGACTGGCGAATGGAATGCCCCCATCAATGCATTCCCGGCCTTTGCTGATCACGCATGCGTGGCTTCGGTCAACTCCGGTTACCGCCGGACGGCGGCCCTCCCGGGCCTGCTGCGGCGCCGCTAACAGGCGCCGGCTTCCCGGACACCCGCTCCGCGCGGCCCAGGCCGGCAATGCTTCCTGGCAGGACCGCCGGGCTTCCCCGCTGAGTTTCCGGCTGGCTTTCCGGAACTGCTGCTGCCCCGGCACCCGCCTCGCGGCCGCATAATCCCGCGTCCGTAGAACTCTGTCCCGGGCTTGGCAACGGTTCGCCCTTGTCTCCCCGGTGATCGGCACCGTAATTGTGCTCTTTGGACGCACTTCCCGCTAATCCCCTCCAATTGATTTTTTGCGCCTTAATTCGCGCCGCTTTTGCACGCAGAAATCTGGCGCTAATTCGCCATGCACTTTTGTGCCCTATTTCCGGAGAAAGGAGGTGGCTCCCTTGATGCAAATGATCATGGGGCTCCTGTCCCGCCCCCTGCAGCACCGCAGTTCCCTGAACACTGCCCTGCTGGAGCAGTACAGGAATGACGTTTTCGTGCTCATGCACCAGCAGATGGGCGGCCTGCGCTGACGGCCGGCCCCGATCCCGCGGGACGGGGCCGGCTGTAAGCTCGATGCCATGCACGAGACCCAGGCGCCGGACGGTAAACGACGGCCCCGAATCGTGGTGCCCAGCCGCAGTGATGCACTGCTGCAGAAATTCACCGAGGTGATCGGCGGGCCGCTGGGGACGAGGTCAGATCCGGGCGTGGTCTCCCCCGGCATCTACTCGGTGGAACGGGTGCTCATTGTCCTCACGGCGCTGGCAGCCCTGGCGGGGATCCTGCTGAAAGGGTATTGCAGGGTCAACGGCTGGGAAACGCCCACGCAGTTCTATGCCACCTGTTACTCGGATTTCCCCGAACTGTTCCGGAACCGCGGTATGGCGGCGGGAGTCTTTCCCATCCTGGGCAGAGGCAGCCAGTTCGAATACCCGGTGCTCCTCGGCTTGATCGCGGGGGTGACGGCCTGGCTGGTGCCCGGCGGCGAGGCCAGTGCCCGGGCCCTGGCCTACTTCGACATCAACGCCGTGCTGCTCGCGGCGGTGGCCATGGCCACCGTGCTGGTGATTGCCCGCATGCCCGGCCGCAGGCCCTGGGATGCCGCCATGGTAGCTGTGGCCCCGGGGATCGTCCTGGCCGGAACCATCAACTGGGACCTGTGGGCTGCGTGCCTGCTGGCACTGGGAATGTACTTTTTCGCCCGGCAGCGGCTTGTCCCCGCCGGGGTCATGATCGGCCTCGCAACCGCCACCAAGCTGTATCCGCTCCTGGTGCTGGGGGCCATCCTGCTGCTGGCCGTGCGCACGGGACGGTGGCGCCCGCTGCTGGTGACCGGGGGCAGCGCAGCCGCAACGTGGGTTCTGGTCAATCTCCCCTTTGCCGCCGCCAACCCTGCCGGGTGGGCCTATTTCTTCCAGTACAGCGCAGACCGGGGCGCCGGTTACAGTTCAGCCTGGTTCGCCTACAACCTGGTGGCGGACAGGCTGGGCTGGTCCGGGCTTGGAGACGGCCCGGTCAGCATCCTGTCCGCCGGGTTCTTTGCGGTGGCCTGCGCAGGCATCGCCGCTGTTGCCCTGACCGCTCCCCGCCGCCCCCGCCTGGCGCAGCTGGTGTTCCTGATCGTCGCGGCCTTCATCCTCACCAGCAAGGTCTATTCGCCCCAATACGTGGTGTGGCTCATCCCGCTGCTGGCCCTGGCCAGGCCACGGTGGCGCGACTTCCTGGTCTGGCAGGGCATCGAAGCCCTGCATTGGGCTGCGATCTGGATGTACCTTGGACAGGTGACCAGTGCAGGTTCCTCCCAGCACAACCTGGACATGCCCTACTACGTCCTGGCTGTCGCCGCGCACATGGCCGCGGTGGCCTACCTGATGGCACGCGTCGTGTGGGACATCTACGACCCCGCCTACGATCCCATCCGCCGGCACCACCTCGACGATCCGCACGGGGGGCCGTTCGCCAACGCACCGGACCGGATCCGGCTGAAGCCACTGCGGCCTTCGAAGGAGGGGGCCCGTGCCTGACGTAGCGGTAGTGGGCTCGGGCCCGAACGGACTCTCGGCAGCTGCGGTCATGGCACGGGCCGGGCTGTCTGTGGAGGTCTTCGAGGCAGCAGCAAAGATTGGCGGCGGAACGCGGACTACGGAGTTGATGCAGCCCGGACATTTCCACGATGTCTGCTCCGCAGTGCATCCAATGGCCGTGGCGTCCCCGTTCTTCCGGGCATTCGAGCTGCCACGAAGGGTGGACCTCATCACCCCGGACGTGTCCTTTGGTTCACCGCTGGAAGGCGGCCGGGCAGCCCTGGCCTACAAATCGATGGACCGGACGGTCGAGGGGCTGGGTCAGGACGGCCCTGCGTACCGGCGGCTCATGGAACCGCTGGTCCGCCATATTGACGACGTCATGGACTTCACCCAAAACCAGCTCCTCCGGATCCCCCGGAATCCCCTGGTGGCCGGCGTCTACGGACTGCGGACCCTGGAACAGGGGACCGGGCTGTGGAACCTCCGGTTCCGGGAGGAGCTGGCGCCCGCCCTCCTGAGTGGGGTGGCCGCCCACGCCGTCTCCCATTTGCCGTCCCTGGCAGCCTCGGGAGCCGGGCTGATGCTCGGCGCCCTGGGGCACGCCGGCGGATGGCCCATCCCGCGTGGCGGTTCCGCTTCCATTGCGGCAGCACTTGCAGAGGACATCCGCGCCCACGGGGGCGTCATCCACACCGGAACCCCCATAGACCGGTTGGAGCAGCTTCCTGCCACCCGTGCCACCTTGCTGGACGTGGCACCAAGGGGTTTGCTGGACATGGCAGGGCCGTCACTTCCCGGACGCTACCAGCGGGCCCTTGAACGCTTCCGCTACGGCAATGGCTCGTGCAAGGTTGACTTCATCCTGTCCGGGCCGGTGCCGTGGCAGGCCAGTGGACTTTCCGACGCCGGCACGGTGCACGTGGGCGGTACGCGGGCTGAGCTGGCGCGCTCGGAGAACGAGGTCAGTGCCGGACGGCACCCTGAACGGCCCTACGTGCTGGTGGCCCAACCGTCCCGCTTCGACCCCGGCCGCGCGCCGGCACGCCGGCACACGCTCTGGACGTACTGCCACGTCCCCTCCGGCTCTACAAAGGACATGACCAACCAGGTTGCGGCACAGCTGGAACGGTTCGCCCCGGGCTTCCGCGACCTGGTGGTGGAATCGCACGCCATCACCGCAGCGGAGTTGGCCGAGTACAACCGGAACTACATTGGCGGCGATTTCAGCGCCGGCATCATGGACGTCCGTGGCCTTGTCCAGAAGCCGGTACTGTCCCCGGTCCCGTGGCGGACGCCGCTGCTGGGCGTCTACCTGTGTTCGTCATCGACACCGCCGGGTCCCGGGGTAACGGGCATGCCCGGGATGCACGCGGCGAAGCACGCCTTGAAGGATGTCTTCAAACTGCCGGTGCCGGACCTGGGTCTCTAGGCTTCGAAGCGGCAAGGGCAGAAGACGCCGGTGGCGTGCTTGGCAGCCGGTCCGGGGGATAATGGCGCGATGGGGAAATCAACAAAACTTTCGCTTGCCATAGCTGCGCTCATCATGGGAACTTCGCTGGTGGCCTGCGATGACGGAAAATCCGGCGCCGAAGCCGCGGCACAACAGCTGGCCAGCGCAGTCTCGGCCCTCGATGTAGGGTCGGTGGCCTTTGACGGCAAGGAGGCCGCCGCAGCCAACGACCAGCTGCACCAGGTTTTCGCGGCCCTGGATCCGCAAAAGCCCCAGGTCCAGGCGGGCGGACTGACGTTGGACGGCGACAAGGCCTCCGCACCGTTGAACTACGCCTGGAAGTTCGGCGACGCGGAGTGGAAGTACACCATCCCGGCAAACTTCAAGAAGTCCGGGGACAAATGGCTCACCGTCTGGGATCCGGCCCTCCTGGCGCCCGGCCTCGGGGACAGTGAAATCGTGACCAAGGGATCCCAGTCCCCCCAGCGTGCCGACATCCTTGGCGCCGGGGACGTCCCGTTGGTGACCTACCGTCCCGTGGTGAATGTGGGCATCGATAAGCCCCAGTTGGGCGCCACGGACCCCGCCGATTCCGCCGGTAAACTGGCTGCCCTTGTAGGGGTGGATCCTGCCGCCTACGTGCAGCAGGTCAAGGCAGCCGGTGCCCAGGCCTTTGTTCCCGCCATCACCCTCCGTGAGGAAGGCCGGACCATCTCCGATGAGCAGATCCGGGCCATCCCGGGCGCCCGCGGCATCCCGGCATCGATCCCCCTGGCTCCGAGCAGGACGTTCGCCCGTGCCGTGCTCGGGTCGGTGGGGCAGGCCACGGCCGAACAGATCGAGGCGTCGGATGGTGCCTTGGCTCCCGGCGATGTCACGGGCATTGGCGGGCTCCAGCAGCAATACGACGAACAGCTTCGCGGATCGGACGCCGTGGTCATCCGGGCACAGCGTGCGGACCTCACGCGCGAACAAATCCAATCCGCGGGCACCGACCCCCGCCGCGTCCTCTTCCAGGTGGAGCCCAAGCCGGGGACCCCGCTGAAGACCACCCTTGATCCGCGGCTGCAGACCCTGGCTGAGAGCACCCTGGAGGGAGTGGGGCCGGCGTCAGCCATCGTGGCCCTTCGGCCTTCCACCGGTGCCGTTCTGGCAGCGGCTTCCGGGCCGGGCAGCAACGGCTACAACACGGCGATGCTGGGGCAGTACGCCCCGGGTTCCATCTTCAAGATGGTGGATTCCCTGGCCATGTTCCGCAACGGGATGACACCGGACTCCACCGTCCAGTGCACCCCCACGCTCACGGTGGACGGGCGGACGTTCAAGAACTCCGAAGGGTACCCGGAGACCTCCCTGGGGGCAGTGACTCTGCGGGACGCCTTTGCGCACTCCTGCAACACGGCCTTCATTTCCCAGCGCGACGCGGTGTCGCAGGGCCAGCTTGAAGCCGCCGCCACATCCATGGGGGTGGCGGTCGAGGCACCGAAACTCGGTGCGGAAGCCTTTCTCGGCTCCGTTCCCGGGCAGGCCCAGGGCACCGAACACGCAGCGTCCATGATCGGCCAGGGCAAGGTACTGCTCTCCCCCCTGGCCGCGGCCATCATGGCAGGCTCGGTGGCCAAGGGCGCCCCCGTCTCCGCGCAACTGGTCCTCAACGCCGACGCCGGAGCGCCGGCTGCCGGAACGACGGCGGGCTCCACTGCTCCCGCCGCCGCACCATCCGCCACCGCCACGGCCGAGGCGCCCTCCACGGCCTCTGACAAACCGATTACGGCAGCGGAGGCGGCATCGCTGGCAGACATGATGCGTGCCGTCGTCACGTCGGGCCACGCAGGCTTCCTGTCCAGCGTTCCCGGGGCGCCAGTGGGGGCGAAGACCGGAACGGCCGAGTTCGGCAACGAGAATCCGCCAAAGACCCACGCCTGGATCGTGGCGGTCCACGGCGACCTGGCCGTGGCCGTCTTCGTGGAGGAGGGCGGCCTGGGTGCCACCACCTCCGGGCCGCTGCTGAAGCAGTTCCTCACCGCAGCCGGCTAGGGACGGCCGTGGGAGGATTGACGGTGTGGCCCATATTGACGTTTCCGGCATCGACTATTTCCTCTCCGACGGCACCCAGCTGCTGAACGGGGTGACCTTCAAGGTTCCGGACGGTACCAAGACCGCCCTGATCGGGCCCAACGGAACGGGCAAGACCACGCTGTTCCGGATCATCGCCGGCGACCTGGTTCCGGACGAGGGCGTGATCGGGCGCTCGGGAAACATGGGCATCATGCGCCAGTTCGTGGGGCAGGTGCGGGACGGCTCCACCGTCCGGGACCTTCTGGTGTCGGCCGCTCCCCCGGCGCTGGCTGCTGCTGCCCGCGAGGTAGATGATGCAGAACTGGCCATGATGGAGCACGACGACGAACCCACCCAGATGCGCTACGCCCAGGCCATCGTGGACTGGGGGGACGCCGGGGGCTACGACGTCGAGACTGTCTGGGATGAGGTCTGCATGGCCGCGCTGGGGCTGCCGTTTGACCGCGCACAGCACCGCCCGGCGTCGACCCTTTCCGGCGGTGAGCAAAAGCGGCTGGTGCTGGAAGCACTGTTCGCCGGACCGGACGACCTCCTCCTCCTGGACGAACCGGACAACTACCTTGACGTGCCCGGCAAACGGTGGCTGGAGGAGAAGCTGAATGAGTCCAGGAAGACCGTCTTCTTCATTAGCCACGACCGGGAACTGCTGAACAACGCCGCCGGGCGCATTGTCACCCTGGAGCCCGGCATCAACGGGGCCGCCGCATGGATCCATGGCGGCGGCTTCGCATCCTATGTGGAGGCGCGGGCGGACCGGAATGCACGGTTCGAGGAATTGCGGAAGCGCTGGGACGAGGAGCACATCAAGCTCAAGGAACTCGTCAACATGTACAAGAACAAGGCCGCGTTCCGCTCCGATATGGCCAACCGGTACCACGCCGCCCAGACCCGGCTGGCCAAGTTCCTTGAAGTGGGGCCACCGGAGGCACTGCCCATTGAGCAGAACGTGCAGATGCGGCTCAAGGGCGGGCGGACCGCGAAGCGTGCCATCGTGGCGGAGCAGCTGGAACTGACCGGCCTGATGAAGCCGTTCTCCACGGAGGTCTGGTTCGGCGACCGCGTGGGCGTGCTGGGCTCCAACGGCTCCGGAAAATCACACTTCCTGCGGCTGCTGGCCACCGGCGGCACCGACCCCGAACGCGAGCACCTGCCCGTGTCAGACGTCGAGATTGCCGAGGTACCGCACGAAGGCACCGTGAAACTTGGGGCCAGGATCCGGCCTGGATTCTTTGCCCAGACCCATGTCCGTCCCGATCTGTTGGGCAAGACTCTGCTGGAGATCCTGCACCGCGGCGATGAACACCGTTCCGGCCTTGGCCGGGAGGCAGCCGCCGGTGCCCTGGACGGATACGGCCTGGCTGGCCAGTCGGAACAGAAGTACGAGTCCCTCTCCGGCGGCCAGCAGGCGCGGTTCCAGATCCTGCTGCTGCAGCTCAGCGGCGCCACCCTGCTGCTGCTCGACGAACCCACGGACAACCTGGACCTGCACTCCGCTGAAGCACTGGAACGGGCCATTGACCACTTCGAAGGAACGGTCCTGGCGGTAACCCACGACCGCTGGTTCGCGCGGACCTTCGACAGGTTCCTGGTGTTCGGCTCCGACGGCAAAGTGTTCGAGTCTGCCGAGCCGGTATGGGACGAACAGAGGGTGCAGCGCGCACGGTGAGAGGATGCGCTATCAGATATGGCTGTTTTACCGATGGTTTAGCAGCCGTAACTGATGGAGCAAACAAAGTATGGCTTTTTCTTAGTGAGCAAATGATCACGAACTGTTAGCATTTGCTCATGAAGACCGATGAGCGGCATCGAACGATTGCCGAGATTCTCCGGCGGCAGCCTGAGGTGAGTGTCGAAGACCTGATGCAGGCTTGCGCCGCCTCCGGTGCAACCATCCGCCGGGACCTTGAAGTACTGGCCGGCCATGGCGTCCTCCGCAGGGTCCACGGGGGTGCCAGGAGCCTGATCGGCCACGGGCAGAACCCAGGTTACGGACAGCGCGAACTGGAGGACCGGGACGCCAAGAAGCGCATTGCAGCTGCCGTGGCGGGTCTGCTGGTCCAGGGTGAACACGTCTGGCTTGACAGCGGCAGCACGGCAACGGAGGTGGCGCGGGCAGCGCTTGGCCGGGAACTGACCCTGATGCCCATGTCCCTGCAGGCCCTCAATGCAGCCGCCGGCGGGGACAGTGCCGGGGACGCCCGCCCTGCCCTGCTGCTGCCCGGCGGAAGCGTGGTGCCCGGCGAACTCTGTTTCCGCGGGCCCCTGGCCGAGTCCAACATCAGGTCGCTGCGCTTTGACACCGCGGTGGTCACGCCCTGCGCCCTCGATTTCGACGACGGCCTGCTGGCCCACGACCTCGACGATGCAGCGGTAAAGAAAGCCGGCCTGGAATCGGCCGCGCGCGTGGTGGTGGCCGCCTCAGCAGCAAAGTGGCACGCCACTGCCCGGGTACTCGTCGCCGGCCTGGACCGGGTGGACGTGATCGTGACGGACCGGCAATTCAGCGCCAGGGACAAAGCCGAACTCGAAAAATACTCAGTGGAAGTAGTGAGCGTATGAGCACCAATACCGGCACCGAACAGCAGGCCGGCCTGAGGGCGGCCGCCGCAGCCACGTTCGTGGTCTTCGGCATCAACGGACTGGTCTTCGCCAGTTGGGCGGCCAGGATCCCTGCCGTCACGCAAACGCTGCACATCACGTCCGGCCAAATGGGCACGCTGCTGCTGTGCACGGCCGTTGGCTCCCTGCTGGCACTCCCCACCGCCGGCCTGGTGGTCGGCAGGATTGGCACCGCCAACACGGTCCGCTTTGCCGGCCTGCTGGCGGCGGCGGCAGGCGTGGGCATTGCCCTGTCACTCTCAGCCACCTCCATTGCAGGGACGGCGGTGTCACTGTTCTTCTTTGGCATTGGCATCGGGCTCTGGGACGTGGCACAAAACATCGAAGGGGCCGACGTTGAGCATAAGCTTCGCCGCACCATCATGCCCCAGTTCCACGCGGCCTTCAGCGGCGGCGCATTCGTCGGAGCCCTCGTGGGTGCAGGGCTTTCCACCCTGGGCATCGACCTCCCGCTGCATCTCCTGGTGATTGCCGCCGTGGTGGTGCTCGTGGCCCTGGTGGTTCCGCGCTATTTCCTTCCCCACATCTCAACGGCGGCCGCCGAAGGGGAACCAAAGCCGGCCAAGGGACCCTCCGCATGGCGGGACAGCAGGACGCTGCTGATTGGCGTGGTGGTCCTGGGCGCCACCCTCACTGAAGGCGCGGGCAACGACTGGATTGCCAAGGCTACAGTGGACGGACTCGCGGCCTCCGAGTCAACCGGGGCGCTCATGTTCGCCCTCTTCGTCCTGGCCATGACGGCAATGCGGTTCCTCGGTGGCCGCGTCATTGACAAGTACGGACGGGTCGCCGTGTTGCGGGCCAGCATGGCCGCTGCAGCTGCCGGACTGGGTCTCTTTGTGCTGGCCCCCAACATCTGGCTCGCCGGCATCGGTGCGGCCCTTTGGGGCGTAGGGGCCGCCCTGGCCTTCCCAATGGGCATGTCCGCTGCCTCCGATGACCCACAGCACTCCGCCGCCCGCGTATCAGTCGTATCCACTCTCGGGTATATATCCTTCCTCGCCGGACCGCCGCTGCTGGGCTACCTCGGGGATCTGACGGGCATCCACACTGCCCTGCTGGCCATCACGGCGCCCATCCTGGTGGCCCTGCTTCTGGCAGGAGCCGCCAGGCCTCTGCGGACGGAGGAGCAAGCCGCTGAGCGGGAGTAGCCGTTGGGGTTAGGGTGATGACATGCAAAGCGCAAGGCCGCGGGGACGAAGCTGGATCAGCCGCCTCGATAGATACCTTCTCAAGCATGTATCCAACCTGCCGGGCGGCAACCACGACGTCTTCTTCCGCCGGCTTTCAGCCTCAGCCAACAAGGGCAAATTGTGGATGGGGGCGGCGGCGCTCCTGGCGCTCTTTCCAGGCAAGACGCGGAGGGCCGCACTGCATGGCCTGCTTGCCCAAGGGGTGGCCTCCGCGGTCACCAACGTGGTGTTCAAAACCCTGCTCCCCCGGACCCGCCCGCTCCCCGAGCACCTGCCGGTCTTCCGCTTCGTGCATCCACAGCCCACGAGCTCGTCCATGCCGTCGGGGCATTCAGCGTCTGCCATAGCGTTTGCCGTCGGCGCCGGCCTTGTTCGCCCCGCCGTGGGTGCCGCCCTGGCTCCCGCCGCCCTGGGAGTTGCCTATTCAAGAGTGCACACCGGCGCCCACTGGCCCTCGGACGTCCTCTTCGGTTCAGCGCTTGGTGCCGGCGCCGCCCTGGTGACCCGGCATTGGTGGCCGGTCCGTCCGCCGATACCTCAGACCACGAGGGCCTGGACCAGTGCACCCGAACTGCCGGACGGCGAGGGCTTGAGCATCGTGGTCAACACTCTGGGTGGATCGTTCAAGGAGGAGACCGCCTCCGCGCTCAAAGAAGTATTTCCCAAGGCACATATAAACACCGTGCAGCCGGATGAGGACCTGCTGCAGCGGATTGCCGCCACCGCTGATTTCCCCGGCACCCGTGCCCTTGGCGTGTGGGGCGGGGACGGAACCGTCGGAGCGGCGGCCGCAGCCGCTGTCGAACGTTCCATTCCCCTGCTGGTCCTGCCGGGGGGAACCCTGAACCACTTTGCCCGCGACGCGGGGACGGGAAGCCTGAAGGATGCTGTGGAAGCGGCGGGCAAAGGTGATGCGGCCCTGGCTGACATCGGCGTCGTAACCGCGGAACGTGGCCTGGCGGGAAGCCCCGAGGTATCCGAACTGGTTATGCTCAACACCTCAAGCATCGGCCTGTATCCGAACTTCGTGCGGCGGCGGGAGCACCTGCAGCCGGCGCTGGGGAAGCCGTTGGCCGGCGTCGTGGCGATGTTCAGGACCTTTGCCGCGGGCACCCCCATCACCCTGTCCGTGGACGGAGTGGTGCACAAGGTGTGGATCGCCTATCTGGGCCGGGGCCGGTTTTACCCCCGGGACCATGCGCCTCTTTTCCGGCCGGTGATGGATGACGGGATGCTGGATGTGCGGATGATTACCGCCGATGAATCCTTCGCGCGGGTGCGGCTGCTGTGGTCCGTGCTGACAGGCACGGTTGCAAGTTCCCGCATCACCCATCTGCGGGAGGCCGCGGAGGTCAGGATTGACGCCGGCGGCGCACCCATGGCGCTGGCAGTGGATGGAGAAGCGCTGGCGGGAGTGCGCAGTGTGGCCTACCGGATCCGGCCGCGGGCCCTGACGTACTACTCACCGCGCCGCTGACCAGTCGCGGCGGCAGGAGTCGAACCCTGATTCTCCCCTGAATCATCCCTGATTCCGGGGAAAACCTGGCCCGGCGTCGGTAGCGTAGGGCGTGAACACCCACCAACCACCGTCCGCAGCCGCGCGCTGCGATGCAAAGGATTCTCCATGATCGAGGCAAAAGGGCTGACAAAGGTATACGGCGCCAAAACCGCCGTGGCCGGTGTCAGCTTTACAGTCCGGGCAGGGCAAGTAACCGGCTTCCTGGGCCCCAACGGCGCAGGAAAGTCCACCACCATGCGGATGATCATGGGACTGGACCGGCCGACGTCGGGATCTGTCACCGTGAACGGCCTCCCTTACGTCAGGCACAAGGCACCCCTGCGCGAAGTGGGTGCACTGCTGGACGCCAAGGCCGTGCACACCAGCCGCAGCGCCTACAACCACCTGCTGGCCATGGCTGCCACACACAGCATCCCCAAGTCCCGGGTGCATGAGGTCATTGAAATGACGGGGCTGGACGCCGTGGCACGCAAGAAGGCCGGCGGCTTCTCCCTGGGAATGGGCCAGCGGCTGGGCATTGCGGCGGCCCTGCTGGGGGACCCGCAGACCCTCATCCTCGACGAACCCGTGAACGGCCTGGACCCGGAAGGTGTGGTCTGGGTGCGGAACCTGGTCCGCTACCTCGCGGGGCAGGGACGCACGGTGTTCCTTTCCAGCCACTTGATGAGCGAGATGGCGCAGACCGCGGACCACCTGATCGTCATTGGACGCGGCCGCGTGATTGCCGACGCACCCATCCGCGACATCATCACGGGCAAGGGCCAGGCCCGGGTCCGCGTCCGCACGGACGAGCCTGGCCGGCTCCACCAGCTTCTTGCCGCACGGGGAGCATCCATCGACGTCCCGGAACGGGAAATGCTTGAAGTGACGGGCCTGGAGCCCAGAACCATCGCGGCAGCCGCCCTGGAAAACCAGGTCATGATCTACGAACTCACGCCGCTCGTCGCCAGCCTCGAGGAGGCCTACATGGAACTGACAAAGGACGACGTCGAATACCACTCCCTTCCCGCTGCGGAGGTCAGCAAGTAATGAACGCAATGGCCACTGAATCCACGTCCCCGCCCGAACCTGCAGCATCCGCCGGGGGCCGCAACGTCCGCAACGGGGGCCGCGCCCTGCCCGGCCCCACGTTCCTCCGGGTGCTGAACTCGGAAGTCATCAAGTTCCGCAGCCTCCTTTCCACGCTGGTCCTGCTCGCTTCCACCGTGGTGGTCATGGTCGGTTTCGGTGCCCTGTCCGCATGGGGGACCGGCCAGTTCGCCGACGCCGCTACGCGGGATCCGCAGGCCGCGGCCCGAATGGCATCGCAGGGCGGCGACCTTGCCGTCAGCGTGCCCACCTCCGGCATCGCCTTCGCCCAGCTGATCCTTGGGTCCCTCGGCGTGCTCCTCATGAGTTCGGAATTCACCACCGGGATGGCGCGGTCCACCTTCGCCGCCGTGCCCAGGAGGCTGCCTGCGTTCGCGGCAAAGCTCGTGGTGGTCATGGTGACATCGTTCGTGGTCACTGCCGTGTCCACCTGGGTGGCGGGGCTGGTGGCCGTGCCCATCCTGGACAACTACGGGCTCACTCTGGATCTTGGCAGTTCACAGTCCCTGAAGCTCCTGTTGGTCAACAGCATCTACGTGGCAGCCGTCGCCGCCATCGGCATGGCGCTCGGCACGCTGATCAGGAATTCCGCCGGCGGCATCATGAGCCTGGTGGGCATCTTCTTTGTGGCGCCCATCGCCTTCCAGCTCATCCCCGGGGACTTCTTCAAGGAGGCCCGGAAGTACCTGCCGGGCAACACCGTTGAGCCGCTGACGGCCGCCCAGCACGTTCCCGACACACTGGAAGCCTGGCAGGCGGCGCTGGTCCTCGGCGGCTGGGTGGTCATCCCCGTATTGCTCGCCGCAGTCCTGCTGAAACGGCGGGACGTCTAGGGGAAACCCCCGCGTCCGCCGCGCAAGGAACGAACGGCGCGTGGTTTCCGGCACATTACAAAAGTGCCTGGGAGGAAACTTTATTTGCCCCTCATGGTTCCTGCTTGGAGTCACGTCCTGTTGGGCACAATCAGATCTGTTGGAGTGCACAAAGCAAGGCGCATAATGGCGGACCTAGGGTGAAACGACGATGTGGTGCATCACACGGTCCCCGGTGGTCCGCCACGGCACCCCGCTCAACCTCTGCTATTTCCCCAACAGGACGGCGCTTCCATGCATGCTGACCAGCAACTTTCAAAGTCCCTGAAACCCAGGCACCTGTCCATGATCGCCATCGCCGGCGTCATCGGTGCAGGCCTCTTCGTCGGCTCGGGCGCCGCGATCCAGCAGGCGGGCCCCGGCATCCTCGTCGCGTATGCTGCCGCCGGCCTGGTGGTCATCCTGGTCATGCGCATGCTGGGTGAGATGGCCGCGGCAAACCCGGAGACCGGCTCCTTCTCCACGTACGCTGACAAGGCACTGGGCCGCTGGGCAGGGTTCAGTATCGGCTGGCTCTATGCCTGGTTCTGGATCATCGTCCTGGGCATCGAGGCCACCGCAGGTGCGGCCATCATGCACCGGTGGGTGCCGGGCATTGACCAGTGGGTCTGGGCCCTGGTCCTCATGGTGCTGCTGACGCTCACCAACCTCGGTTCGGTGAAGTCCTATGGCGAGTTCGAGTTCTGGTTCGCTTCCATCAAGGTGGCGGCGATCGTCCTCTTCCTGATCTTCGGCGCCGCCGCCATCCTGGGGCTCATCCCCGGCGTCCCGGCCCCCGGCCTGAGCAACCTGATCAACAACGGCGGCTTCATGCCCAACGGTCCGGGCGCGGTCCTCGCCGGAATCCTCGTGGTGGTCTTCTCCTTCTTTGGCGCCGAGATCGCCACCATTGCCGCCGGCGAATCCGAAAACCCCGTGGACGCGGTCAAGAAGGCCGTGAAGTCCACTGTGTGGCGCATCCTGGTCTTCTACATCGGCTCCATCGCCGTGGTAGTCACCCTGCTTCCATGGAACTCGGCCTCCGTGGCCAAGAGCCCCTATGTAGCGGTCATCGAACTGTTCGGCATCCCGGGCGCCGGAACCATCATGGACGTCGTGGTGCTGACCTCTGTGCTCTCCTGCCTGAACTCCGGCCTCTACACCGCCAGCCGCATGCTGTTCTCCCTCTCCACGCGGGGCGACGCACCGCGTGCGTGGACCCGCATCTCCCGCCGGGGCGTCCCCGCTGCCGCCGTCCTCGCCTCCACCGTGGTTGGCTTTGTGACGGTGGGCCTGAACTACATTGCCCCGGACACGGTGTTCCTCTTCCTGGTCAACACCTCCGGTGCCATCGCACTGTTCGTGTGGCTGGTCATCTCCGCCTCGCAGCTGGTCCTCCGCCGGCGCATGGGAGCGGCAGCGAAGGACCTGCAGCTGAAGATGTGGCTTTTCCCGTACCTCACCTGGGCAGCGATCATCAGCATCGTGGCACTGCTGATCGGCATGGTGATCGTGGAGTCCACCCGGGAGTCCCTGCTGCTCTCGCTTGCACTGGCCGCCATCGTGGTGGCGCTGGGCGTCCTGCGCTACCGCGGGAAGGGCCCGGCCACCGCCGGACAGCCAGCCGTGGCAGCCGAGGCTGCATCGGCACCTGCGGAGTAGGCGCTTCGCTAGACTCGGGACCATGCCTTTGCCTTCCTCTGCCGCAGACCACATCCAGGACCTTGGCGCCTATGTCAGCGCATCGCCGTCGAGCTTCCACGCCGCGCATGAGGGGGGCCGGCGGCTGGAGGAGGCCGGGTTCACCCGCCTGGATGAGCTGCAGCCGTGGGAGGGCGGGCCCGGTTCCTTCTTCATCATCCGCGACGGCGCCCTGATCGCGTGGGTGGTCCCCGAAGGTGCGGGACCAGCCACGGGATTCAACATCCTGGGCGCGCATACCGATTCGCCGTCGTTCAAGCTCAAGCCCAAGCCCACCACCGGTGCCCACGGCTGGCTCCAGGCCGGAGTGGAGATCTACGGCGGCCCGCTGCTGAACTCCTGGCTGGACCGCGAGCTGCGGCTCGCGGGCCGGCTGGTGCTGCTCGACGGCACCGAGCACCTCACGGCCACCGGGCCGCTGCTCCGCTTCCCGCAGCTGGCCATCCACCTGGACCGGGCAGCCAACGAGGGGCTGACGCTGGACAAGCAGCGCCACATGAACCCGGTGTGGGGGCTGGGGAATCCGGCGGACTCCGACCTGCTGGGTGTGCTGGCAGCGTCCGTTGCCGGCGCATCCGTTGATCCGGGGCAGATTGGCGGGTACGACGTCGTCATTGCGGACACGCAGGCACCTGCGGTTTTCGGGGGCAAGGGGGAGTTCTTCGCATCAGGGCGGCTGGACAACCTTTCAGCCACCCATGCCGGCCTGGCGGCGCTGGCCGCCCATGCGGAGACTCCGTCTGAAGGCGGCCCCATTGCTGTCCTTGCCGCGTTCGACCACGAGGAGATCGGCTCCAACTCCCGCTCGGGTGCATGCGGGCCCATCCTCGAGGACGTGCTGGTGCGCATCTCCGACGGCCTGGGCGCAACGGTGAGCCAGCGGCGGCAGGCCCTGTCGGCGTCGTTCTGCCTCTCCGCCGATGCCGGGCACGCAGTCCACCCCAACTATCCGGAGCGGCACGACCCCGCCAACCATCCCGTGCTGAACGGGGGTCCGCTGCTGAAGATCAACGCCAACCAGCGCTACGCCACGGACGCGTTTGGGGCCGCCTTCTGGGCGCGGCTCTGCCGCGAAGCCGGCGTTCCATACCAGGAATTCGTGTCCAACAACGTGGTGCCCTGTGGTTCCACCATCGGGCCCCTCACCGCTACCCGGCTGGGAATCCGGACCGTGGACGTCGGTGTGCCGCTGCTGTCCATGCACTCTGCGCGGGAGCTGTGCGGGGTCGAGGATCCGCGCCGCCTGGCCGCTGTGACGGAGCTGTTCTTCCGGACTGCGGCGCAGCGCTAACGGATCCTGCCGTAGCTGTACGTTCCGTGATCAATCTCGCGGGCCGGCACGCCCACCCAGGTTTCGCCGTCGGGAACATTGCTGAGCACCCCCGCGCACACGCCGATCGTTGCGTAGTCCCCCACCGACGTTCTTTCCCGGACGCTCGAATTCAGTCCGAGATAGGCGCCTTTGCCTATCCTGACGCCACCCCCCAGTGAAACGCCGGCGGCAAAGGTCGCAAAGTCGGATACATCGACGTCATAAGAGAACGTGACGGATGGCATGGCCACCACATGGGAACCCAAACTGACTGCGGCTGTCAGGGTGACGTTGCGCAGGAGGATGCTGCCGCGCCCCACCCGGCACCCCTCCGGGTACTGGACTGAAGGATCCACGGCAGTGCCATACCTCGACTCGCCGATCCCGAGCGAGGCCAGGTGCGACACCACCGCCTCGCGTTCCCTGCTCGCGGCGATGCACACCAGGAGGAAGGCGTGCGTGTAGTTCACGGCATCGTCGATACTGCCAAGGACGGGGGCGCCGTCCACCGTGACGCCGGCCATCTCCCTGTCATCGTCGAGCAGCCCAACAACGTCGTACTGGCCGCTGCTGCGGACCATGGCCAGCACTTCACGCGCCAGGCCACTGGCATCTACCAGGATCAGTTCGCTCACGTGATCGCCCAGGCAGCAGCCTGCCGGGGGTTCGTTACTGGGGTCCGCTCCATGCTGTACCTTTCCGGCCGTGCCTCACGTCCTCTGAACGTGGCACAAGGATATGCGCAGGGCCCATATCTGCCGGCTGGACATCGAAGGCGTTGTGGGTCCCGCCCGGGAACTATGTGGAAACTGCGGGTACCTGCGCAGTCACAGGACGGGCAGGACATACGGCTGCACCGCTGTGGTTCCCTTGCCCGCGGCAAGGGCGGTCAGCTGTGCCCGGGACTCAACGCCGAGCTTGCGGTAGATGGCCGTGAGGCGTACTTCGACCGTGCGGACGGAAACGTACAGCGTGGCCGCTATTTCCTTGTTGCGCATGCCCCGGGCCACCATCATGGCCAGTGACCGCTCATGGTCTGCGAGCAACAGCATTGACGGATTGCCCTGCGGGCGGGCGGGCTCCCACCGATCGTCCAGCAGAAGGGCGTCCACGTGCTGGGTCCACGCATCTGCCCCGGCTTCATCAAACATCACCTTGGCCCGAAGCAAGGCCTCCCGTGCGTGGCGCAGCCGGCCGAAGGCATGCAGCCGTTCCGCGTAGCACATCAGGGTCCTGCCCCGCTCAAGCCTGTTCCCGTTCCTGTCCTCGAGCGCCTGGTTGAAAAGATGCAGGGACTGCTCGCCGTCGGCAAGCATGGCGCGGCTCCGGGCAACCACCATCAGCAGCCACGGTGAGCGCAGCCCCATCGAGCGGCTTTCGAGCCGCTGCAGGGCCTGCGTGGCCTCGCGGTGCCGGCCCAGGCGGACCAGAACCTCCACCAGGTCGGCCTCGCAGCGCAACAGGGTTGGATTGCCAAGCCCCATTCCAATTTCGGCTGCCCTGGACAGCTGGGCAACAGACTCCGCCAGATCACCCCGCAGGAGGGCAAAGTTGCCCTGACAGGCCGCCAGCTGCGCCGTTAGGGCAGGGTGGTACCCGGCCTGCAGATACCGTTGGGCTTCACTGGCCTCGACGCGCGCGAGTTCGTCGTCACCCAGCGAGTAGGCACGCCAAACCCGGAAGAGGTGCCGCGTTCCCCGGTGGTAATTCATCCCGGGTTCGGACAGCTCAAGTTCGTCGATCAGCCTGACGGCGGCTCCCACGTTTCCGGCCCGGATCTGATTATCAATGGCCATGAGGGCTGCAGTTTGCCGCCAGTTGGCGCGCTCCGGTGTGGTGGAGCCGTGGAGCATCGCGAAGATTTCACGTGCGCTTTCATGCTGCTCGGCGTAAGCGAGGGCCCGGCCGCGCAGCAGGAGGCCGGCCTGCCGTGCGCTGCCCAACTGGTCGTGCCTGCCAGCCTGCTCGTGCCTGCGCGCGGGGTTGGACCTCGCGCCGCTGATGGATTCGAGCAGGAGTTTGGCGTGCTCGGCCATGGCCAGGTGCTGCACGGATGCGGAGCCGCGGAATGCGCCGCCCTGCCGCAGCAGCTCAGCGGCCTCTTTCAGCTCCCACCGCTCGGCGTAATACAGGGCGCCGACGGCCAGCAATCCCGCTGAGTATCCCGGATGGTGCTGGCCAAACTCCTGCACAAGCCGCTGCACCATGCTGCACCGCACGGCGGCGCCCTGGACGAACTGGATTTCGAAGGACAGTCCGGTCAGCCGCAGGATCAGGGCGGGGTTGCGCGTCACTCCCTGCGCCCATTCCGCGTACCGGCGCGCATACACCAATTCGCCACGGGAGAAGAGCAGTTCGGCCAGGCCGGTCAGGCGTTCAGCCGTTTCCGCTTCCGACGGGTTGAGGGTGAGGGCCCGCTCAATGAACTCCACGGCGAAAGGCACGTGGCCTCCCCGGACCAGGTGCACCGCGTGGCGGAGCAGCTGGAAGGGAGTTTGACCATCTGGGGCGGTAAAGCTCAAGTGCCAGCTGCGGCCCTGGCGGTCCGTGTCCCGTGCCGCTTCCGCCATGGCACGGTGGTTGGCGGTGCGGACCCCCGCCGGCATGGCCGCGTAGACATGGCCCCGCAGCAGCTGGTCCGCGATCCAGAGGTGTTGTCCCGATCTCTTCACCAGGCCGGCCGTCAGTAGTTCCTCCGCCGCAGTCGACGCCTCCGGGTGGATCTTCACGATCGTGGAGACGTCGCTGTGGAAGGAGAGGGCGAGCAGGTCCAGCAGAGTACACGCACCGGGGCGCAGTGCCCCCACTGCTGACGCGTGTTCTGCGTCAAAGCTGCTTTGGGTGGACAGCGGGACAGGGAGGGCGTACCTGCCATCGGGATACCTCGCCAGCAGCCGGTTATAGAGCTCGACGGCGGCAAGCGGGTTGCCGCCGGTGGCTGCGGCAACTGCGTGGGCCGCCGCCGTCGTGGTCCTTGCAGTGGGGATGCCTTCCAGCATCCGCACGGTATCGCTGTGGCTCATTGCCCGCAGGTGCAGCGCGGGAAGGCCGCTGAGCGGGCTCCCGGGACGTTCCTCCCGCATGCCGGCGAACAACACCACCTCCGTGCCGGCCAGCCGCCGTGCCAGGAACCCAATGACTGACTGGGTGGCCGGATCCAGTTGGTCGGCGTCGTCAATCACGATGATGGTCCGCGATGACGGGCGCTGGTGCAGGCTGCTGAGCAGCATGGCGGACACGGCAGGCACTGTCACTGTCTCCGCACTGGACCGCACCAGCTCATCGGCGGCCCGGTTGAGGACCGGATCGTCCATTTCGTTCAGGAGCGCGGTCAGCCCGGACAGCGGCCAGCCGGACTCTGCGGCGCTGGGGGACAGGAACACTGTCCGGTAATCGGAAAGGGAGCGTATTCCGGATAACAGGGCTGATTTGCCCATACCCCGGCCGCCGACGACTGCCAAGGCCGTTTCCTTGGGCCCGCGGATCGCGGAAAGAATCCGGTCAATCTCTTTGTTTCGACCCACAAGCGGCATGGCGTCCCCAATCGTCGAAGAAGGAGACCGCTTTCTTGTAATGCCCGATTAATTGCCGGCCCCGCCACCCCAACGCGCAGCCCGATACATGAGAATATAAACCCGGCATCGCGCTAATTGCCGCTGGATTGCATCAAGATTGGGCCCATAATTACTCAAGGCCCCGTCTCCGTTGGCGAAACCTGGCCGCCGGCCCCCGATGAGGCCCGGGAACCGCGGCCAGCGCGCCGGTGGCCGCGTTGGCACCACCTGTGCAGCCTGAATCACGAAGAGTTGGATGCCCCGCCCCCTACTTAAAAGCCTGGGCAAGGCAATATCCCCTATACCTAATATCCGCATCAGTCCTATAACCCTGTACTTGCCTTATTACAGGGAACCTGGCTGTAGAAACTGAGTACTCGCTACTGGTGACACTCGAAAGAGGCCCAAATAGGCTTTCGTCACGGCCAGAGTCAAAGGCTAACGAGAGCTGGGGCCCGAGACCAGACCCATGACCGGATAAAGCGTCAAAGTCGCGCTCGGCTTCCAAGCGGGCGGGTTCATTGTAACTATCCGCACACGTCATGAAGTGGTGAGGTATTTGTCCATTTCCATCCAGCTCCCAATAACTCTAGCGATGCAGGGCGCGGAGCCCGGTAAGGCCTCCGTCAGCGTCGTCATTCCAACATTGAACGAAGCCAGGAACATTCCATGGGTCCTTCGCAGGATGCCGTCCTACGTTGATGAGGTAATCATCGTGGACGGCCGGTCCACCGATAACACCGTGGGAGTAGCCCAGGCCATCCGCGGCAACCTTGTCATTGTCAATGAGCCACGCAAGGGGAAGGGCGTGGCCCTTCGCTCAGGGTTTGCCGCCGCCTCAGGTGACATCATTGTCATGCTCGACGCGGACGGCAGCATGGACCCGCAGGAGATCGGATGGTTCGTTTCCCCGCTCCAACATGACTACGACTTCGTCAAGGGCTCGCGCCATGTCACCGGTGGGGGATCGGAAGACCTCACCCGGTTGCGGAAAGCCGGCAACCAGGCGCTGACCAAGCTGGCCAACGCGGTGCTGCACAGCAATTACTCCGACCTTTGCTACGGATACATTGCGTTTCGCCGTGAATGCCTCGAGATCCTGCAGCTGGAATCAGACGGATTCGAAATCGAGACCGAGCTGATCGTCCGGGCGGCGCGGGCCGGCCTTCGGATCGCGGAAGTTCCCAGCATCGAACTTGACAGGATCTCCGGAGCATCCAACCTGCAGACATTCCGCGATGGCTGGCGGGTCCTGAGGAAGCTTGCCCACGAGTGCACCATGTGGGAGGCACCCACGGCCGGCGCCCGGCCCGAAGCGCTCCGCCGGGTCAAGTACGCCTATGCCAACGTCAGCGTTCCGCGGACCCCAACCGACCCGCAGAGCATTCTTGCATTGGTTCAGGGGGCTTAACATGTTGGATCGAGTTGTCCGTCCGAGCGTTTCGATTGTGATTTGCGCCTACACGGAGCGCCGTTGGGACCTTTTGCTGGATGTTATTGAGTCCGTCCGCGCCCAGACTGTTGCCCCCCAGGAGATCCTGGTGGTGGTTGACCACAATGAGGACCTCTACGAACGGCTCCTGGCGATTGTCGATGACGTGACGGTGGTGCAGAGCGAAGGCCCTCCCGGCCTTTCAGGCGCACGTAACACGGGCGTTGGACTGGCCGAGGGCGACATCGTGGCCTTCCTCGACGATGATGCCGTGGCCATGCCCAACTGGCTGGAGCGCCTGCTGGTCCTCTACGACGATCCGGATGTGCTGGCCGTTGGTGGCCGGGTCGAGCCCGTATGGGACCGCGGCCGCCCGGGTTACTTCGGTGAGGAACTCGACTGGATCGTCGGATGCAGCCACCGGGGAATGCCCACGGTTGCCTCCGAAGTCCGGAACCTCATCGGGGCAAACATGTCCTTCCGGCTCGACGTCCTCCGGCAGGTTGGCGGTTTCAACATTGCGCTTGGCCGGCAGGGCAATTTGCCTCTTGGCTGCGAGGAGACAGAGATCTGTATCCGCTCCACAATGGGCACACCCGGCTCCAGGATCGTTTACGAACCTGCCGCCTTGGTCCGGCATCACGTGCCGGAGGAGCGGGGGACTGTACGCTACATGCTCTCGAGGTCCTGGTCTGAGGGTCTCTCCAAAGCGCAGGTCAGCCACGTTGTGGGGCACAAGCGGGCCCTGGGCCCCGAGCGGCGTTATGTCCGCAGCACCCTCCCGCGCGCCGTGTTCTCGGGAATCCGCGATTGGAGCCGGGGCGACAACCCCATGGGACTGGGGCGTGCGGGTTCGGTCCTGGCGGTGCTGGCCTTCACGTCAGCTGGCTATCTGCGGGGCCGCCGGCTGGCCCACTCCTCCTCCACCCAGCTGACCAGCGCCACTCCGCAGGGTGCGGTGTGGCGGGAAGTCCAATGAGGGTGGATTTCTAGGCAAGGCCGTTTACGTCGCCAACAGGAAAGACCTCTTAGGTTCCTACCAACCTAAGAGGTCTTTCCTGTTGGGAGGTCCATCAGCTACCTGGTCGTTCCGTCCCGCGGCGAGCCCGCTGCGCGTGCCGTCCCGCGGCGCCATAAAGCTGTCTGCCGCGCTGCAAAGCTGCAAAGGTGGGGGTCAGCGGCCGTCCGCGCGCCAGTACCGCAGCCCGCCGCTGGTGGTTCCGTCCTCGGCTACATCGATCAGCGCATAGGGGAAAGCCTGGCGGTCCAGTACATCCGGGCCCTGGCCGCGGATGTCCGATGACCAGGTGCCGGTGTTGATGTACCGGGTTGACGATGTCTCCAGCGCCGCTTCAAGCGCCCGGTGCGTGTGGGCTGAGATGTACCAGGCAACCGTGGAGGCGTGCGTGTCAAGAATTCCGGCCACGCGGGCTGCCGCAGCAGGAGCCTGGCCGCCCCTGACATTGCGCCCGGTGGCCGCCAGCACCATGCGGGTGGCAGTGAGCGGGAGCGCCGACACCGTACGGAACCGGGACAGACGTGCCAGCTCGCGTACTGCTGTCCCGTTGAGCCTGAGCCGCTGCGATTCGGTCTGCAGCAGCTCGTCGTATTCGGGGCGGCGGATACGGCGTTCCGCGCGCTCCGACGCCAGGCAGGCCCGGGCGACGGCGCCGGCACGGTTCAGGCGAGATCCCGTCGGCTGGGCGTGCCAGGCAGCGAGGGGCGGCAGGTCCAGCTCGTCGGTGCCGTTGACTGCGGTCCGCAGCACCTCGGGTATCCGGTGCAGCGCGTGGTGCATGTGCCCGTGCTCGGCCACGAGGACGGAGGGGACGTACAAGAGCCACGGATGCACCCGGACCCGCGTCGGATCGTTCGGAGCCAGCAGCGCGGACAGCCGCGCGGCCACGGAGGGCCGGGCCAGCTCCACGTCATGGTTCCCGCACACGAAGTGCAGCTGGACGCCGCGCGCCGCGCACGCCTCCAGTGCCCGGAACGTGTCCGGGTGCCGGGCGAGGATGGATTCAAGCCGGGCCAGGCTCTCAGCCTCGTTCAACCCTGTGAGTTCGAAGGTGTCACCAACGAAGACCAGGTGCTGCTGCGCACCTGGGGCTGCGGGCACCTGGCGGCTGATGAACTCCGGCAACACCCTGCCCGGGTGGCGGGGATCGTCGTCGGACACGTCCAAGTGGAGGTCGCTGAGAAGCAACCATCGCGCCGCCCGCCTCAGGCTCACGTAAGCAGTCCGAGGACGCGCGGCAGGAGCAGGAGCAGGAAAGCCGCCCACATGACACCGACGGTGATCCTGGTGTTCCTTGCCCGGTTTTGGACCGTAGGGCCTGCGGGCTGGCCAGTGGTTTGCCCGGTGTTTGGCCCGGTGTCTGGTCCCAGTCGCCGGACCTCGAGGGTTACGAGGGTGACGAGCAGCACGGCGGCTGCAAGCACCCCTGCCAGTTCGATCATGATGCGACCTCCTGCCGTGCCCGCGCCAGGCAGGCGAGGACAGTAACGACGGCCATTGTCACGACGCACGCCTGCCACGACCATACGGTGAGGTAGAACATGGCCGTGGACACTGCAGTGAGTGTGGCCAGGCCGAGTCCCAGGGCGAGGAGCACGCCAAGTGCGCCGTCGGTGGTTGGGACGAGCCGGGCCAGCGCCTGTCCCGGGAGCAGGATGAGGACGCCTATCGCGGCGACCGCCTGCAGCGGTGTCGGCAACCCGACCAGCGTAACCAGGGACAGCACCACGGCCGCAATGCCCAGCGCCACCGTAGGCCGGCTCAATTCTCGGAAGTTCATGGTTCCACCCTGTATACGCGTGCGTTGTTATTGCTGTAGGCGAGTTCAACGCCGTCCTGGGCATCGAGCCAGGCCTCAAGCTCCTCGAATCCGCCTGTGGTGGTCTGACCCTGGACTACCAGGCTCGACTCCGCCGAAGTCATGAGAAGCAGATAGCTGCCGGCAGCATTGTGCTTGGCGTAGTGATAGACCACTGGCCCGCACGTTGCGGCGGACAGATCGGGTGGGCAGAGGTCCTCAATGGTCCGGTAGCGGTGTCCGAGGTAGTCCGTGTTGCGCCATGGCGTTGGATGGGCAGCCGAGATGATGGCTGAGCCAGGGGGTGCCATGCGGTCCAGGGTGGTGATGGCGGCTATCTCGTCGTCGGTGAACACGTCGTACTGTGCGTTGCCAAAGCGGCCTGTCACGGTCATCCCGACGAATACCAGGCAGGTGAGCACAAGGCCTCCCGCAACCCGGGAAGAAGGCCGGTATCCGGTGTTGGTCGGAAGCAGGACCGAAGACGCCTGCAGCGCAACGAAGGGGAGCGCGAACAGCGATATGCGGATAAGCATCTCCCCTCCATAGGACTGTGCGGGAAAGAGGAATACTGGGGTGACGGCGAGCAGGAGCACCCGGATGTCGAGACGCCACCTGCGCCAGTCGCGCACCGTTCCTATCGCGGCGAGGGTCCACAGCAGGAGGGTGAGGGCTATCCGGACCTGCACCACCAGCACGTGGCCGGCAGTCCCGTTCGTGCGGTCGACGACATTCGCTTCGATGGCGGTCTGCAAGCCTGCGTCCGCCAGGGGCGGGTGTCCCACGAGGTACGTACTTGCGGGAAAGACGAGCCAGAGCATCAGTACGACGCCGGCAATCAGGGGCAGCCTGCTGGGCAGGAGACGTCCGCTCAAGGTAAGGGCGGTGAGGGCGATAAGTACCATGAACGGCGTGAGTTGGTGGCTCGCAGAAATGACCACGATCAGCAGGAGGGTTGCGGCCAGGGCAGCCACCCGGTAACCCGGACGGGGCTCGGCCGGGTACCGGCCGCGCCACCACGCTGCGAGGTCGGCGCGCCGGAAGCCGCGGAAGGGCGGGGCGTTTGCGGCCAGCGGACCGAGGGCCAGCGCCACCACCACCAGGTACAGGAAGAAGCCGAAAGCCTGGGGGGAAAGGTAGTCCTGGTCCTGCCAGTTGCCGAGGCAAAAGAGCCAGAGCACCAGCCAGCGCCGTCGCGGGTCGCTCGTCAGGCAGCGTGTCACCACGGCCACGCCCACGAGCCACAGACCCACATTAAATACCGGTGCCCAGAGTGCAAGGGTCACGGGATCGAGCCCGGCGGCCCCGAGCACGGTTGCCAGGAGGGCGAAGAAGCCCGGCCAGTTGAAATACGCGTCGATGTTGGGGTCGATCGCCACATTGCGCGACATGGCGTCCGCGATGCCGAGATGGCGGAACGCGACTTCACCCCGGGGTACGTCCGTCACGAAGACTGCGGCACCGAAGAGAACGAGCACCAATACCACCAGGAGCCACACCATGACCGGGCTGCGTGCCGGGCCTGCGGCATCCCCCCGCAGCGCCATGACGAAGGCGACGTTGAGGATCACCACCCCTGCCCAGAACGGGAAGGGCAGCACGCCGACGAGCCCCAGGTCGCTGTTCACGGGCAGTGCCACCGTGGAGGCGGCCCACACAGCCAGCGCGAGCGACACCCCGCCGGCCACTGCACACCAGATATCGCGGGGTTTCCAGCGCGCCTGGGGGCGGATGGTCTCCTTCAGCGTACTGGTCATGATGCCTCCTTTTTGGTGCGGCGGAGAATAGCTATAAGCCGGAGTCCGATAATGACGGCCCCGACGGAGAGCACCACCAGCCAGGCAAGGGCCATGGCGCTGGAGCCATTGCCAGCGGCCAACAGGGCCGAGGCGCAGAGGGCCGCGCCGAGGATCACCCCGACCGCAATGGACTCCGTATAAAGGCCGAGGACCCGGCAAACGGAGTTGTAGGCCTGCAGCACTGCATATGCCACCACCCCGGCGGCCAACAACCGCAGGGTGCTGGTGGAGGCATTGGCGTACCTGTCACCCAGCAGATGGAGCAGAGGATGGGCTAACACGATGAGGACTGTGGCAGCGAGGCCACCAAAAAGAAGGGACCAACGGAAACTGGCCCAGGTAGTTGCCGCCAGACGGGCCGGTTCACGGACACCCTCGGAGAATTGAACGATGCCAATCAGCATTGGTGCGGTGTAGGCAGCCCAGGCCATCATCCATGCGGGATACCAGTACGCCGCCACCTCCGGTGACACCAGGTGCGCAAGCAGGAGTGGCAGCACCAGCCCGGGGGCACGTTCGGTGAGGGTGAGGAGCTGGTTTGGAATCCCCATCTTCAGTAGCAAACGCCCGCGTGCAGGGTGCAGGGACGGTCGCGGCCGGTAGCCGACCAGTTTCCGCAGCTGGATAGCTCCGATGATGCAGGAGGCAGCCGAGCCGAGGGTCCAGCAGGCCATCAGGACGTCGGCCGAGGCGCCGTGGGCCAGCCATGCCACCACTGCAGCGGCCCCAAGCGAGACCAGCCCGCCCAGCGTGTACCTCAGCGTTGCGCTGCTGCCGCGTCCCAACGCTACAAGGGCCTGGTCCAGCACGGTGCACATCGTTCCTGTGACGGCGGCTACCACGAACGTCATCCAGAAGAGGACAGACATCGGGGCTGTGTTCGGCGCCACGAACAACTCCAGCACGAGGTAGCCGAGGGCCAGTACGGTCCCGGCCACGCCTACGATGCCGAACGCCGCGTCCAGCACCCGCGCGGGCGGCTCCCCCCGCCCCACCGAGACGATGACGGCGGATCCGGTGCCCAGGACGGCAAGCTGCGTACAGATCATCACCGCCGAAACCGCAGCAGTGGTGAGCCCTACCTCGCGGTCGAACGTCGCGTGCGCGGCCACCACCCAGAAGGCGAACCCCGTACCCGTCTGGGCAGCCTTGGCCAGGACGAGCCCGAGCGAACTGCGCAGGGGGGAGTGCCGGACGACGGGCGGGGCCTCCGTTGGAACGAGCTCACGTTCAGCCGTCACGACCTAAACCCCTCGCCATACCCGCATAGTTGTACCAGCAGAAGGCGATGTAATAGCGCAGCCATTTCGGTTGGCCTGCGGCGAGGCTTAGTGCGCTGCCGCGGACTGCCGCGGCAGCAGGCAGGAGCGCCAGCCTGGCGCCGCCCCAGCCATGCTTGCGGACCATCCGGCCAAGGCCCGTACCGTCCATGAGGAACTGGTCGAGTGCGAAGTCAAAGTCGTCTGCTGCGAACCTGTGTTCGACCATGACCCGCTGTGAGACCCCTGTCTTCATGCCTGACTGCCGCATCCGCCACCGAAGTTCGATGTCCTCGCCCGACTTGAATGCGTCGTCGAAGCCAAGGCCCAGCATCAGGTCCCGGTCGACGAGCGTCGCGACAAGTCCGAACCAGTTGCGGCTGCGCCCGGTGCGGTGGTGATGCGCCAGGGCCTGCCCCCAGTAACCGGGGCCGGCGACGCTCTCCAGGCCTGCCTGGAGAGCGTCGTACCCGTCCTCCACCAACTCAATGAGAAGGTCCGCGACTCCCGTGGCACCGAAGACCACGTCGGCATCCACGAGCAGGACCCAGCGGGTGCTGCTGCTTTGCACACCGAGCGTCCGGGCCCAGGGCAGGCCTCGCCCCTCGTCGCTGAGGACGCGGGCGCCGAACTCACGGGCGATTTCGACAGTGCGGTCGGTGGACAGCCCGTCCACCAGGATGATTTCGGCGACACCGGACTGGCGCAGGGCTTCCAGGCAGCGCGGAAGCAGTTGCTCCGCGTTGCGGGCCGGGACGACCGCGGTGACGTCTGCTGTACTGTAGCCCACGCTGTCCCCCTTAGACCTGCTCGTCAAGGATCGACGGCAGCAGCTCGTCCAGGTGCCGGACAATATCGTCCGATGCCTGGTCCGCGGAGTAGGCGGATGGGATTTGGAACAGGTGGCAGGGACGCCCGTCAAGGGCTTTGCTCAAGACCAGCCCCTTCGCCGCAAAGTGCTCGCGCCATGGGACGACGGACGTGGCGGCCAGGCCGGTCACGACCCGCTGCGAGAAGCCGGCCATCTCGATGTGGAAGTTGCCGATCATGCGGTCCACCATCCAGTCCTGCGACCTTTCGACCACCCGGGAGCGTGAACCCTCGTAGCGCTCGACGTAGATGGCTGCGGCAAGCGGTGCCGAGGTGGTCACTTTCCGGCCCGGGAATGCGGCTTCAGGGGTGACCATCCGGTGCTCCGGGGACCACCGCCGGGAGAAGTCTGCCAGGCGCGGATAGCGGATGACGAACGGGTGCACCACGGTGGTGAGGCGTCCGATGCTCCCGGAGAACCGCGAAGGGACGAGCGGCTTGCGCGCTCCCTCGAACAGGTGCGGATAGATTGCGCGGTGATGCGGTTTGATGAACATGGGCTTGGCGTAACCGAGCAGCGTGGCATCCTCGGCGAGGAATGCCCAGTCGTCGCCCATGAACGACCAGCCTTCGCGCCGCATCAACTTCGCGGCGGTGCTCGTCTTGCCGGTGCCGCCGGCAGCGGGAAGTGCGATTGCGTGGCCCTTATAGGCCATGGTTGCGGCATGGATCATGGCCGCTCCCTTACCGATCATTGCGGCATCGAGAACCGGTACCACGGAAGTCAACAGCTCCCCCGGCCCGTGCACGCGCCACTGATCTGCATCCCTGACCACCTGGACCCGGTCGGCCTGGAAGCGCACGCTGTTGTCCGTGTACGCCAGCTCATGCTCGACCAAACCGGCATCGGGCATGGGTTCCGGCTGGTCGTCAACGATGATGTCGGGCTGCCGCTCAGTATCGGTGGCGAAACACGCCAACATGCTTTGAAGCTGCCTTGCCGTGGGGGCCATCGCGTCGACGCTGATCGTGACGCGGCCGTGAATGTCGAAGTGCAGTGCCTTCGCCCGCCTGGTGCTCATAGTCCTCCCCTGTCTGATTGGTGTCGGCCGAATTCAGCTCCGGCCCGGGCCAATCCACCCAGTGCCCGTAGACGGATTCGAAACCCCCGGCCGTGAAACGCCGCCGGCAGAATCGAGCGTAGGTGAGGCCGGGCAGGTAAACACCGGTAGTGAGTACTCGGCTTTTGCATCGCCTCCTACGTGGGGAATGGCGTGCTTTCGGCAGGGCAGGGGGTGGAGGGGCAGCTCCGACTGGCGCGTTACGTACGTTGGGGGTTTAGCCCGTTCAGGCGTCAGGTAGAGGGGGTACCCTGCGCATAGACGCGAACCCAGTCCACCCGCATCTCGCCGGGTCCGTTGGGAGTGCTGTCCGGAAACCAGTCCAGTTGCAGCGTCTGGTGCATTGATCCCGGAGGCTGGTGGGCGGGGTCGTTGTCTTCAAACCACTTCACCCCATCGATGTAGCCAACGATGCCTTGGGGAGACCAGTCAACTGCGTAGTTGTGGAACTGGCTGACGTCGAGGGTCTTGGCTAGAGACGTCTTCGAGTTCGAACATCCGTAGTGATGGAAGAAACTGATCCGGTTCCAGTCACCCGTCGTCTCTGCGTAGTCGACTTCGCCGTCACAGGGCCAATTTCCACTGTCCGGCCACAGGATCGACACCAGATGGTATTCATCGTCCCCGGAACCGGCTGCCCGGACCTCCCAGCGGCCGTACTGCTGGAGGCCGAACTTGGCGCTGATCCCGGCGGTTGTCCCGTCCGGCGTTCCGGTGATGACCATTTTGGAACCGTCCACCAAGACCTGGCGGGGACTGCGAATGCCGTTCCCCGCGTGCCCGTCACTGTCATACACGGTCCACTTCGCGGCGTCCGGAGCGCCGGCGTAGTCGAATTCGTCGCCGGCGATCGGCCTGCCCCAGTTCAGCTTTGCGGCGGCGGAGTCTGTCATGGGTTGGGCTGAAGTAGCCGAGCAACCGGACAGGAACAGGGCCGCCATGCCAAAGGCCATCAAGGGTCGACGCATACGTCAGATGATAGGCCCGGTTTTCCACATAGCCCATGGCACGGACTGCGCGTGCTGAACCACGCCACTAGCCTTGAGTCAAGCGCGAATCGCCTATCGGGTCCAAATGCACTAGGATATTGAAGTCTGTGCTGCGTCCTGCCTCCGTTCCGGAAGCGGGGCATCGCACGGAATCGCAAATGAACCTCCTGTTACGGAAATGCCGTAACCGCTTAGCCCAAAGGAGGTGGGTTCACATATGCGTCCTTACGAATTGATGGTAATCATCGACCCCGAGGTCGAAGAGCGTACCGTTGAGCCGTCGCTTCAGAAGTTCCTGAACGTCATCACCAACGATGGTGGAACCATCGAAAAGGTTGACATCTGGGGCCGTCGCCGTCTGGCCTACGACATCAAGAAGAAGTCCGAAGGTATCTACGCCGTGGTGAACTTCACCGCCAAGCCGGAAACCGCCAAGGAACTTGACCGCCAGCTGTCTCTTAACGAGACCATCATGCGCACCAAGATCACCCGCCCCGAAGAGCAGAAGGTTGTTGCTGAGTAATTCAGCACCTTTCTTCATTCTTCACCCCGCAGGACACGCACTCTTCACCCAGGATCGAACAAGGAGGCAGTAGATGGCAGGCGAGACCACCATTACGGTCATCGGTAACCTCACCAATGACCCGGAATTGCGGTTCACACCGTCCGGTTCGGCAGTAGCGAACTTCACCATCGCTTCCACCCCCCGCACCTTTGATCGCCAGTCCAACGAGTGGAAGGACGGGGAGACCCTGTTCCTCCGCGCCGCTGTGTGGCGTGAAGCAGCCGAGAACGTTGCCGAATCCCTGACCAAGGGAATGCGCGTCATCGTTACCGGCCGCCTGAAGAGCCGTTCCTACGAAACAAAAGAAGGCGAAAAGCGCACCGTTATCGAGCTTGAGGTCGACGAAATCGGCCCCAGCCTGCGCTACGCCAACGCCAAGGTCAACCGCACCCAGCGCTCCGGCGGACAGGGTGGGGGCGGCTTCGGCGGAGGCAACAGCGGCGGTGGCTTCGGCGGCGGCAACTCTGGTGGAAACCAGGGCGGCAACGCCGGCGGAGGATGGGGTGGCGGCAACCAGCAGGCTGCACAGGACGATCCCTGGGCTACGCCCGGAGTCTCCAACGCAGGTGGCTGGGGCAACGGCCCCGATTCCGAACCTCCCTTCTAAAACCCAAACAACGGCCCGGCGCGGGGCTGCCGGGTGCCGAAAGGCACCCAAGGTACTGCCGCCGTCGGACCACCACCATCCCGTGGATCAATATCCACGGGCTCCCTAGAATAGGAGCTCCACGATGGCTAAGGCTGAACTCCGTAAGCCCAAACCAAAGTCCAACCCCTTGAAGGCCGCTGACATCACTGTCATCGACTACAAGGACGTAGCATTGCTGCGCAAGTTCATCTCCGACCGCGGAAAGATCCGCGCCCGTCGCGTCACTGGCGTCACGGTGCAGGAACAGCGCAAGATCGCCCAGGCAATCAAGAACGCCCGCGAAGTTGCTCTGCTGCCTTACTCCGGCGCTGGCCGCGGCTAAGGAAGGGATTAACTAACATGGCAAAGCTCATTCTGACCCACGAAGTAACCGGTCTCGGTGCTGCTGGCGATGTTGTCGAGGTCAAGGATGGTTACGCACGTAACTACCTGCTGCCCCGCAACTTCGCCCTGACCTGGTCGAAGGGTGGCGAGAAGCAGGTTGAGTCCATCAAGGCTGCCCGCGCCGCCCGCGAGCACGCTTCCCTGGAAGATGCTCAGAAGCAGGCCGCTGCACTGTCCGCAAAGCCGGTCAAGCTGGTCGTCAAGGCCGGCGAGTCCGGCCGCCTGTTCGGCACCGTCAAGCAGGGCGACGTTGCCGACGCTGTTGAGGCCGCTGGCCTCGGCAAGATCGACAAGCGCAAGGTTGAACTGCCCGCCCACATCAAGTCGGTTGGTTCCTACCAGGCCAACGTCCGCCTTCACGCTGACGTTGCTGCTGTGATCGAACTCGACGTGGTTGCAGGAAAGTAGTCCTCAACTGCATCAGAAGACCCCCGTTGCCGGTTCCGGCGGCGGGGGTCTTTCGTTGTCCGGTGGTAGCCTGCTCCGGTGAAACCGACACCGCGCAGCCGCCCCTTCCACCAAGTAGATGTTTTCGCCGGCCAGGCCTACCGCGGCAATCCGCTCGCCGTCATCCTTGATGCCCAAGGGCTGGATACGGCAACAATGCAGCACTTCGCCAACTGGACCAACCTTTCGGAGACCACTTTTCTCCTGCCCCCCGAGAATTCCCTCGCGGATTACCGGGTCCGGATCTTCACCGGTACCGAGGAGTTCCCATTCGCAGGCCATCCCACGCTGGGATCGGCGCACGCCTGGCTGCAGGCCGGGGGAGTACCCCGGTCAGACGGCCACCTGGTGCAGGAGTGCGCGGCTGGGCTGGTCCGGATAAAGCGCGACGGCGGGAGGCTGGCTTTCGCGGCACCGCCGCTGACACGTTCCGGCCCGGTGGATGCAGCCGTGCGCCGGCAGCTGGCCGAGGCGCTGCGGCTGCCCGCCTCCGGCATTGTCGACGCGTCATGGCTGGTCAACGGCCCTGAATGGATCGGTGTCCTGCTGGGGTCAGCGGCGCAGGTGCTGGCTCTTGAGCCGGACCAGGCGGCGATGGGTGACCTGAAGATCGGCGTCATCGGGCCCCACGAGCCCGGCGCCAGTACCGACTTCGAGGTCCGCACCTTCCTCCCCGGTGATGCCATGGCGGAAGATCCGGTCACCGGCAGCTTCAACGCTGGTGCCGCCCAGTGGCTCATTGGAAGCGGCAGGGCACCGGAGGAATACGTAGCCTCGCAGGGGACCGTCCTGGGCCGGTCCGGGCGCATCCACGTCAGCTCTGAGGGCGGGGACATCTGGGTGGGTGGTGATTCCACCACGTGCATCCGGGGGACTGTGCTGCTCTAATCCGGTGGCCTGGAGTTGGTGTCCGGGAATAGTTCCCTGCCACCGGCAGTTCAGAAGTGTAGATGCATATGCATGTATGCTGTGAGAACGAGAACCAGGAGAACGCCATGGAAACCCGTCGTATCACCGTCCTTTCCGCAGGACTGGGCGTACCTTCATCCAGCCGGTTGCTGGCTGACCAGCTGTCGGCCGCTGCCGAGCGGCAGCTCAGGGCCAGTGGCTACGAAGCGGCCGTGGACGTCGTCGAACTCCGGGACCTGGCCGTGGACATCGCCAACAACTTCGTCACCGGTTACGCCGCGCCACGCCTGGCGGAGGTCATTGCCGGCGTGGAGGCCTCGGACGGCATAATTGCCGTGACGCCGGTCTTCAGCGCCTCCTACAGTGGTCTCTTCAAATCCTTCATGGACGTCCTCGACCCAAAGTCACTGGACGGCAAGGCGGTACTGCTGGGTGCCACGGGCGGTACGGACCGGCACCAGATGGTCCTGGATTATGCGCTGCGTCCGCTGTTCAGTTACCTCCGCACACGTATCGCTGCAACCGGCGTCTTCGCCGGGCCGCAGGACTGGGGAACCGCCGACGAGGGCGGGGCGTCACTCGCCGACCGGATCGAGCGGGCCGCCGGTGAGCTCGCGCGATTGCTCGATGGGCCGCAGCCCGGCCGGAAGCCCGCCCCGCTGGAGTCCCTTCCGTTCGAGCAGCTGCTGGCCGGCATTTCCGGGAGCCGCTGACCGGCGGTCGGCAGCGCGTTCCAGCGGGATGAAGCGGCGGCATGGGCGGAATGGAACTGACGTCACTCCCTATGCACTCGGGGGTTAGGGGGTCGGGGCCGCAGGGTTTAGGGGGCGCGCCGGGGATTGTTTTTGGTGGCGCCACAGCCAACACTGAGCAATCTGGGGGTTGACTGATAATTCAACACCGGGGAGTGAAGTTGAGAGACCATCAAATATCCGACGGGGACGGGCACGATCACGCTGCCAGAGCTTCCTGGCCTTTTTACAGAAGGGGACCTGCCAGTCCCGGGAGCGGCCGCTTGCGTCGATCCCGGCTGGGGTTGCCCGCACTGCTGACAGCGCTGCTGGTTGTGCTTGCTGGGCTGGTGGCACCCGTGGGCGCATCCGCCGCCACGGGTGACGTGGGAACGGAAGGCCCGTCGCACTCAGGAACGGGGACGCCGACCGGTACCAAGCGGCAAACAAATTCGTTGTGGTTCAATGACGGGATCTGGTGGGGGAACCTGTGGGATGCCGCCAGTTCCAGCTTCCGCATCTTCCGGTTCAATGCCTCGACAAAGTCGTGGACCAGTACGGGTGTGGTGACCGAGTCCAGGGCGAACACGCATCATGACGTCCTGTGGGACGGGAAGACATTGTATGTCGCGAGCTTCCGGTTCGTCAATGACGGCCTGCCGGCCGAACCGAACTTCCCGACGACGATGCGGCGCTACAGCTACAACTCGAGCACCAAGTCGTACACCAGTCTGGGGTCGTCCCAAATCAACAACCAAAAAATCGAGACCATCTCGATTGATAAGGAGCCGTCAGGCCGCGTCTGGGCCACCTGGCAGCAGGGGAACCGGATCTATATGAATGTCACTGGCACGGATGGTGCCACGTGGGGCACCCCGTTCGCCCATCCGGCCTCGTTGAGCAATGTGTCCGTGGACGATAACTCGGCTGTGATCGCCTATAGCGGCAACAAGATCGGCGTGATGTGGAGCAGGCAGGTGGGGGACTCCACTGACGGCATGTACTGGAGCTACCATGTCGACGGAGCGTCCAAAACCACCTGGACCACTCCAGTTGCGGCGGTGAAGGGGCAGCGCAGCGGCGACGACCACATGAACCTGAAGTGGCTGGACGCTACGGCTGACAAGGTCTTTGCTGCAATCAAAACCTCCTACACATCATCGTCCCAGCCGCTGATCCAGCTGCTGTCATTGAATACGTCGACTTCGACCTGGACCGCAAGCACGATTGCCACCGTGGCTGAGTGCCCGAACAGGGTGATCGTCATGATCGACGAGGCCGCGCAAAAGGTGCGTACCTTCGCCACCTATCCGAAGCCGAGCGGCACCACGAACGCCGGTGTCTGCACCAGCTCGGGGGGTGCCATCTACGAGAAATCCACGCCGCTGAACGACATCAAATTCACCACCACGAAGACCGCCCGTATCGTGGACGCCGACCAGTATGTGCATAACGTGACATCGACGAAGCAGAACCTCAACAGTTCTGCGCGGGGCACGGCCAACAGCGGTCTGCTGGTGCTCGCTGATGTGAACGCCACAAACCGGTACTGGTCCTATTACGATTCCACTGGCGGCGCTGGGTAGGCCGGTCGCACCCTGGCTCATCTTCGCCCTGAGCCAGGTAAGAGCAAAGAAGATATGGACGGCCGGGACTGTATCCGTGAGGATGCGGTCCCGGCCTCCTTTTGCACGCTGGCCCCTGACCGTAGGCGGCCCCAGCATGCTTTGAAAGCGTCTTTAGTCGTCCAGCAGTGCGATGAACTCCCGGGCCTGCTTCAGGGAGATGTCAGAGTGCCTGGTCAACGCGGTGGCTGCCGCTTCGGTATCACCGCTGCGGGCCAGGGTGCGGATCCTGCCGTAGATCTCGTCGTTGAGCATGTTGCTGCTCACTTCGCGGGTTACGTCCCCCTTGCTGGCGATCGCGCGGTAGCGGTACGGAAACCTCTGTGGTTCGTCGTCGTCCTCCTCGGGCGCCTGCGCCGGCTCCGGGCTCCGGTAGGGCTGCGGGTGCGCTGCCAGGGCGCCTACGGCGTCCCGCGAGGCCCTCAGCCCCTCTCCGGTGACCTCGTAGTACAGCTTGATGGCGGCCATGGCCTGGCCCTGTGCAATCAACGCATACAGCCGCCGGTGTTCGTCTTCGGACAGCCGGGCTGCCGCAGCCCGGGCCAGTTCCTGCGGAGTGGCAACAGGCTGGATCTGGGCGGAGGCGTGCGCTGCTTTGCGCCGGCGGGCGGCACGGTAAGCGAGCGTGACCCCCGCGACCACGGCGAGCAGGATAAGGACCGGGACCACAAGCGATTCCATTTCATAAGCCGTTCTATGTACTTCCTGGCCCTCGCCAGGTGGTGTTGCCTGGCTTGCCATTCGCCAAACCATGTTCCTGCTGCTGGATGTACTGCTGCCTGTTTTGGCTTGGGTGGGTAGCCGCCTCCAGCCGTGCGCGTGCGGCGGTGGCCGCCTCGACCTGGGCTGCGTAGTGCCGGGCAGAACGCTCGGCGAGTTCGCGCTGGTACTTTTCGGCCTCCGACGTCCCGGCATCGCGAGGCCGCAGGGCGGTGGCAACGCCCCACATGAGCGCCACCAAAACAATCGCAGGCAACAGCACCAGCAGTAGATCGCCCATATGTAGAGCTTATTCCAGATCGCAGTTATCCACAGCAATATTCACTGCTTCGCATACAGTGCCCGTAGCGGCAGGTCAAACGTCCGGCCGGGAATATGAGGAGCGACACGTCCCATGCCAAATACTCCCGGCCAGCGCCTTCCGCCCTGTTTCCCCCAAGTGCCCCCTCCAGGGCCTGTGGATGAAATTCCGTGAAAGAAATATTTACTCCACATGCTGGCGCGAGTGTTTCCGCAGTTCAGAGGCAGGGCGGGCGGCAAAAAAAGTTGATATCCACAGAGTTCCCCACAGGCTGTGCACAAGGTATTCCCTGTACTGCACAGGTTATCCACAGCATCTGCGGACTGCTGGCTTTGCGGCGGGGGCCACGGCGGTTAGCGTAGCGGGGTACCTGTTCTCCCCAGCCCAAAAAGGGCGTTCCTGCCATGGTTTGGACCCCGGCGGACCGCCTCCTGCGCATCTCTGTGGAAAAGCTGTGGATAGTGGGGATAACTCCGGCCGGAGCCCGGCGTCCGGACCCCGGCGCTTGATTGTCAGGGCCTGCGGGTAGACCTGGACGGGTGGCGGAGCCGGTTGTCGGCTGCCGCGAACAGGATGGATCGCCAGGCCGCCAGGCCCGGCACAAATGGAGGACGGCAGCTTTGTCAATCGCGCATCTGGACCCTGTCGAGACAACCCGTGGATCGGACGCAAGCCGGAAGCCCCCGCAGGATATTGCTGCCGAACAATCGGTCCTGGGCGGCATGATGCTGTCCAAGGATGCCATTGCTGACGTCGTTGAGATCCTCCGCGGGCAGGATTTCTACCGTCCGGCGCACGAGACCATCTATGAGGCCATCATCGACCTCTACGGCCGGGGGGAGCCCGCGGACGCGGTCACCGTGTCCGATGAGCTCACCAAGCGCGCGGAGATCAACAGGATCGGCGGCCCTGCCTACCTTCACGAACTGATCCAGACCGTCCCCACCGCAGCCAACGCCGGCTACTACGCGGAGATCGTGGCCGAACGGGCAGTCCTTCGCCGGCTGGTGAACGCCGGAACCAAGATCGTCCAGCTGGGCTACGGCTCGGACGGCGAGGTGGAGGACCTGGTCAACCAGGCGCAGGCGGAGGTTTACGCCGTCGCCGAGCGCCGCACTGCCGAGGACTACGTGGTGCTGAAGGACGTCATGGAGTCCACCGTGGACGAAATCGAGGCGTCCGGCCACCGCGGAGAGGGCATGACGGGCGTGCCCACCGGCTTCTACGAGCTGGACGAGCTCACCCACGGGCTCCACCCCGGCCAGATGATCGTCATCGCAGCCCGCCCGGCCGTCGGTAAGTCGACGTTCGCCCTGGACTTTGCCCGCTCCGCGGCCATTAAGAACAATCTCTCCACCGTGATGTTCTCCCTGGAAATGGGCCGGAACGAGATCGCCATGCGCCTGCTGTCCGCCGAGGCCACCATCGGCCTCCAGGACCTCCGCAAGGGAACCATCAAGGATGAGCAGTGGTCCAAGATCGCCACCACCATGGGCCGCATGAATGATGCCCCCCTGTTCATTGACGACAGCCCCAATATGTCCCTGATGGAAATCCGCGCCAAGTGCCGCCGCCTGAAGCAGCAGCACGATCTCAAGCTGGTCATCCTGGACTACCTGCAGCTCATGAGCTCGGGAAAGAAGGTGGAGTCCCGCCAGCAGGAAGTCTCCGAGTTTTCGCGTGCCCTCAAGCTGCTGGCCAAGGAACTCCAGGTCCCCGTGATCGCCCTGTCCCAGCTGAACCGTGGATCCGAACAGCGGCAGGACAAGCGGCCCATGGTCTCTGACCTCCGCGAGTCCGGCTCCATCGAGCAGGACGCCGACATGGTCATCCTGCTCCACCGCGAGGACGTTTATGACAAGGAATCACCCCGTGCCGGGGAAGCGGACATCCTGGTGGCCAAGCACCGTAACGGTCCCACCAAGGACATTGTGGTGGCCTTCCAGGGCCACTATTCCCGCTTCGCCAATATGGCCGGCGACACCGGCGGTGGCGGCTTCTAGGTCAGCCCTGGGTGAGCAGGTGGTTCGGCAGGCGGTTGCCCGGCGCCGTTCCCCGGATCTCCAGGAGTTCGCGCGCGTGAGCGTGCAGCCGCTTGTCTTCACCACTGACCGGCACCCAGGCCGGAACAGGCACGGAGTTGCCCTCGTCGTCGCGCGCCACCATCACGGTGAGGCAGTACGTGGTGAGGGCCAGTTCACGGCCTTTGGGGTCGCCGGAACGGACGTGGACGGCGATGTGCATCCCCTTGGTCCCGGTGTAAACCAGCCGGGCCTCCACCTCCACCACGTGACCAATCAGCAGCGGGCGGTAGAAGCGCACGCCGCCGGAGAAGACCGCCACGGTGTCCATCCCGCAGTAGCGTGAGGCGCACACGTACGCGGCCTCGTCGATCCATTTCATGACGATGCCGCCGTGCACCTTGCCGCCCCAGTTCACGTCGGTGGGGGCAGCCATGAACCTCAGTGTCACGCGTTCGGCGGTACCGGCGTCGGTATATTCCTGCCGGTTCATGGCTTCAACGATCTGTTCCCGCACCTTGATCCTGGCCAGGGCGTGGTCGCGTTGCTCGATCTCAGCGGGGGTGCCGGGTTCGAACTGCTGAACCGGGATGGGCTTGCCGTCCTCGCCGACGGCCACGAAGATCACCATGCACTGGCTGCGCATGGTGGCAGGGCCGCCCTTCGGGTCGCCGGAGGAAACCACGGTGTGGATGTGCATTGAGGACCGGCCGGTGTAGACGATGGTGGCTTCCACCTCAACCATGTCGCCGCTGTTGACGGGATCGGCGAAGTGGATGTTTCCCACGTACGCGGTGACGCAGTAGGACTTGGCCCATCCCACCGCCGCAGCATAGGCGGCCTTGTCCACCCATTCGAGCACCGTCCCCGCGTCCACCGAGCCGCTGTGCCCCACGTCCATGGGTGCGGCGAGGAAGCGGAGGGTCACGGAGTTGGGGCGGCCGGTCTCAGTCATGCTGCGATCTTACTGAGGGCTCTGGTTACCGGCCGGTTGTGCCCGAAACAAAGTGCCCCGCCCGCCGAAACGGCGGACGGGGCAGCTGTGGGTGCAATACCTAGCGGCGGGTGTAAACGATGTCCGGCTGGGCCGGCAACTCCATGCCCACGCCGATAAAGAAGCCCGGGTGCGGGGGCTGGTTGTAGGCCACGTTTTCGCGGGCCACCGACTGGCGGTACACGGGATCGTGCATCAGGGTCCGGAGCCGGATGTCCGTGGTGGCCGTGGTGGTGTAGATGCGCAGCTCGGTGCTGTCCGCGGAGGGCCAGGCAATTTCCTCCCGCCAGTCGCCAAGGAGATCGGCCTGGATGGCAGGCGTTCCCTTGGTGCCGTTGTTGGACTTGGCACCCGTTGTGGTCAGCAGCCGGTCACTGGACTGGGTCTCCCAGTTCCACTTGGCGATGCTGGGTGTTCCGCTGTTGGCTGCTGCATCCCAGTCGTGGTCGACGATTTCGCGCAGCAGGTCACCGTCCCACCATGCCAGGAAGTTGGCCGCCGGGATCTTTTCCGAAATCAGCTCGCCCTTGACGGAGCGCAGCTGCCCCACGGGCGAATTCCAGGCAGCGTCGCCGCCGATGGCCCAGCCTTCGGCGCCGGGATAGCGGGGATCCACGTCTCCCATGGCGCCGCGGCCGGTGTCCTTGACGGCGGGGATACTCCACAGCACCCCGCCCGTCCTTGAATCCCGGAAGGTTGCGCCCAGGTTTCCGCTCGAGCCCATTTCCTCGTGCACGGCAAAGGTCTCCAGCCCGGGCCGGGACGGATCGAAGTCGCTCGTGTGGATGGCGTCCCCATGGCCCAGGCCGGTGCTGTAAAGGGGTTTGCCGTTGTCGTCGATGGTCATTGAACCAAAGACGAATTCGTCCTTGCCGTCAGCATCGACGTCCAGGACGGACATGTTGTGGTTGCCCTGGCCGCGGTACTGGGTACCGGCAATATCCGAATCGAACGTCCAGCGCTTGCTGATCCTGCCGCCCACCAGGTCGTAGGTGGCCAGCACCGTCCGGGTGTAGTAGCCGCGGCTGAACATCATGGACGGGTGCTCGCCGTCGAGGTAGGCCACGGCGCCCAGGAACCGGTCCACCCGGTTTCCGTACGTATCGCCCCACGCGCCGACGTCCCCGCGGGGAGGATCGTAGGGCACGGTGTCCATGATGGTGCCAGTGGCTCCATGGAACACGGTGAGGAACTCGGGTCCCGTGAGCACGTAGCCACTGCTGTTGCGGTAGTCAGCGCCGGCGTTTCCGATCACGGTTCCGGCTGCGTCACGTGTGCCGTCAGCGGTCTTCATGGCTACTTCGGCCTTGCCGTCGCCGTCAAAGTCGTAGGCGAGCAGCTGCGTGTAGTGCGCGCCCGCCCGGATGTTGGAGCCCATGTTGATGCGCCAGAGCTTGGTGCCGTCCATCCTGTAGGCGTCGACGTACACGGTTCCGGTGTAGCCGGACTGCGAGTTGTCCTTGGAATTGGACGGGGACCACATCTGGAGAATCTCGTAGGTCCCGTCGCCGTCAAGGTCCGCCACGCTGGCGTCCCCGGCGGAGTAGGTGTAGGGCTGCCCGTCCTTGGTGTAGTCGTCCGCCGGCTTATCGAGCTTAACGGCCAGGTAGTTCCGGGACATCGGCTGGAACTCTGCGGTCAGCTGGTCCCCGCCGTTGCCCACGGCCTTGATGACGTACTTGGAGGAAGCCGTTCCTGCCGGGTCCAGGAAGGTGGTGCTGTTGCGGATTGGCTCGTCGGTGAGCTGGACGCCGTCGCGGATGACGTGGAAGCCCACCTGCTCCGGGTCCAGTCCCAGCATGCGCCAGCCCACCCGCACGCCGTCGCTGGTGAGCAGGGCCACCGGTGCACGGTCCAGGTTCTCCATTTGCCGGTTCACCACGGTGACCTTCTCCGTGCCCACCACCGGGGAAGGTGCGGATTCGCCGCCCTTGTTTACTGCCGTGACACGGTAGTAGTAGCGGATGGTGGTCAGGACAGTGAAGTCGGTGAAATTCACCTCACTGGCGCGGCCTGCGTATTCAAAGGGGCCGTCCGGGGAGGTGGAGCGGTACACCTGGTAGGCCGCCGCGTCCTTGATTTTTTGCCATTTCAGGGTGACGCTCGTCTTTTCAACGGCTTTGACGTCCACCTTGACCGGGGCTGTGGGCGCCGGGGTGGAGGGATCAACCAGGGCGGTTTCCATCGTGTTCGAAGGCACCGATTCCAGCCCAGTGTTGTCGACGGCGGTGACGAAGTACTTGTACTTCAGCCCTGCAAATGCGGTGGTGTCCCGGTACGCCGCGTCCTTTACATCAGACGCGATGACCTGTGGCTCCGACTCGAAGGATGCCTGCCGGAAGACCTTGTAGGAAGCCACGTCAGGCACCGCGTCCCATGCCAGGTCCACCGTGGGCGGTTCAGCTGCTGCATTGACGGCGGTGCTGTGCAGGTTCGTGGGCCCCACCAGCAGCGGGGTCACCTCCAGTCCGTTCAACCGCTGGCCGGAGCCGCTGATGGTGAGGTTCAGCTGGCCATCGGTGACCAGGACCTGATTGATGATCTTGGTGGCGGAGGAAGCCTTGCTGGAGGACACCTGTCCGAACGGGGTGCCCTCGGCGGCAACGTCGGTCCGGGTGGAGCCGATCCAGTCGCTGTGGTAGGTCTTGAGCGCGTAGGTGCCGTTGGGCACGTCAAGCTGGAATTCGAAGCTGGACCCGCTGAGCACGAAGTCGCGCAAGAGGTTGCTGGTGACGGCGCCCCGGTCCCGGTCGCTGAGGACGGAGATGTCCTTGAAGCCGAATCCACGCCCGGGCGTGTAGGGCATGGTCCGGTTGACCTCGGTGTAGCCGGGCTCCACGGGCGCTCCCGCCGGGCCGAAGTCGAACTTGTACTTGGCCAGCTTGGTAGTGACCGCCAGCGGTGTGCTGGGCTCGGAGAGGCCCTTGCCGTTCATGGCCGCCACCCGGATGCTGTACGCGGTGCCCTCAGCAAGGCCTGCGAGGTTGGCGGTGGCCACAGTCGCCGTCGTAGTCAGTTTGTATTCGCTGTCCGGTTCGGCGGCCAGCTTCCGGTACACCTTGTAGATGTCCGCACCGTCAACCGGCTGCCACTTCAAGAGCGCGCCGGCGTTGGAAATGCTGCCCGCCACCAGGCCCTGCGGCTGTGCGGGAACGGACGACGGCGGCGCGATCTCCTTGGCGTGTGCAGCAAGCGGAAGGTTGAGCTGCTTCACCCCGTTGGCCACCAGGCGTGCGATCTGGATGGCGCCGTACTCCTGGAAGTGCGTGTTGTCCACGGTTCCCGTGGGCCGGTTGGGGTAGATCCCGGCATCCACATGAAGGAACACAGACTTGGTGTCCTCGGGTCCAATGGCGTCGTAGTAGGCACGGCTGGAGGCGGAGAGATCCACCAGGGCCACGCTCTCTTCGGTTGCCAGCTCCTGCATCTTCGCGACGTATTCCGGGAAGCTGACGTTGAACTTGCCCGTGGCTTCGTCATAATCGCGCCGGCCCACAGGAGTGACCAGGATGGGGACCGCGCCGCGCTGGCGTGCCCCGTGGACGTAGGTCCGCAGGTATTCCTTGTAGTCCGCGGGGGAAGCGTAGCGGTCATCCACTCCGATGGTGGCGTCGTTGTGGCCGAACTGCACCATCAGGTAGTCCCCGGGGTTGATGACCCGAAGGATCTCGTCCAGCCTGCCCTGGCTGATGAAGTTCTTGGAGCTCCGGCCGCCGATGGCATGGTTCCGGAACGTCACCGCACTGTCGAAGTAGCGGTCAATCATTTGTCCCCAGCCCGCCTGCGGGACGTACCCGGCATCGTAGGTCTGGACTGTGGAGTCTCCGGCAAGGTAGACGCCGGGGTCAGTGGTGGCCGTGCGGGGGGCCCGCGCAGCGATGACCAGTGAATTGATCTTGGCGGCAGTACCGCTGAAGTCGAGGTTGAGTTGTCCATCCACCAGGGAGATGGGGAATTCCATCTCCAGGTATTGGCCCGCAGGCTTGTCCGTGGCCTGGACTTTGGCGATCTTCTCCGCGGTAATGGCGATGTTCGTCGCTTCCGTGGCGTCCCCGGCGATGAGCTTTACCGTGTAGTCACCGTTGGGCAGGTCCACCAGGAAGGTACTGCCCTGGGCCTGGACAAAGTCGGACCGGAGGGCATCACCCGTCCCGCGGTCAGCGCCGGAGGTGACGGTGGTGTCCGTGAAGCCGAATTTTGCTGCTGCCGAATACTGCGCGCCGGCATCCACGGCCGTATAGCCCTCGGCGGTTGCGCCGGGGCCAAAGTCGAACTTGAATCCGCTTCCCACGGGAGGCAAAGCAGTTTCGGCGTGGACGGCCGGCAGGCCGGTGAAAGCCAAGGCGGCAGATGCTGCTGTGGCCGTCAGCGCGCGCACGGCAGACATGGCAGGGCGTCTGCGGGATGGCGGCCCTTCCGGAGGCCGGGGGATCGCTTGCGGGGGTTTGTTCACTGACATCTCCTTCGATGAGCGGCAAAGCGGTTCCTAGGGAGCGGTATTGGAACGATTCAAATACGCGCAGCCGTTCCACCTGGATAGGCGTGGCGAATGACGTTCCGGGAAAATACCCGTTGTGGATAACTGAGACCTGGGTGCGGGTGATGCAGCTCTCACTGCAACAGCTTCTGGTTTATCAGCCCACGCACCGCCCTGGCAAGCGTTTTCCCAACTTTCCCGAGGGGGTCCCGAATGTTCTGTCGGAGATGGGCTGGCGCGTCCGGGGGGCCTTGGAGCAGCGCCCTTAAATGCCCGACGGCGGCCGGGCACCTTGGGTGTCCAGCCGCCGTCGCACGCTTGGGGCAGGTGTTCCTAGGCCAGGACGGCCAGCCGGGAATTGCCGCGGCCGAAGAGGGCGCTGTCCAGGGAAAGCCGGCCGGCTCCGGTGAGTGCCAGGGCGAATGCGGCCGCCGCCAGGAGCAGGACGAGTTCGTAGCCGCCGTTGGCCGCAAAGATGCCGGCGGGAGCGTGCACCAGGAAGAGGGCGCCCAGCATGTCCAGGGCGAGGAGGGCAGCCACCACGCGGGTAAGGATCCCCAGGATGAGGGCAATGCCGCCCGCGAGTTCCAGTACGGCGATGGCGGGTGCCATGACCTCCGCTGCCGGTACGCCCATCTTGGCGAAGGATGCCTGGGTGCCGGCGATGGTCCATTCATTGAACTTCTGCCATCCATGGGCTGCGAACAGGAAGCCGAGGATGATGCGCAGGGCGGCGAGGGCGGTGGTGGTGAGTCGTGACTGGTTCATGGATACCACCCTCCCAAGCTGATAGTTGAACTGTCAACTAATTGTGACGGACTGTGGCCTTTCTCATGCCCCGGGGTCACTGTCTCCGGTCACCATTAGGCTGGCACCGTGCCCCAACAACCCGCTCCCGCCGCCGTGACCGGCACCCAGGGCCATGCCCGCGAGATTCTCCGCCTTGCCGTCCCGGCCTTCGGCGCGCTGGTGGCTGAACCACTCTTCCTGCTGGCGGACTCCGCCATCGTGGGGCACCTTGGTGTTGCCCAGCTCGCGGGTGTGGGGCTGGCATCCGCGGTGCTGCAGACCGCCGTCGGACTCATGGTCTTCCTGGCCTACTCCACCACGCCCGCCGTGGCCCGCGCCATTGGTGACGGGCAGTCGGGCAAAGCCCTTGCGGCAGGGCGCGACGGCGTCTGGCTGGCATTGCTCCTCGGCGTGCTCCTCGCCGTGGCAGGCTTCGCGGCGGCAGAGCCGCTGATCGACCTGATGGGCGCCGAGGGAAGCGTCCGGACCTTTGCCATCGACTACTTCCGCTTGTCCATGCCCGGCTTAGTGGCGATGCTCCTGATCTTCGCCGGCACCGGCGTGCTCCGCGGACTGCAGGATACCCGCACGCCGCTGGTGGTAGCCACGGCAGGATTCGGTGTCAATATCCTCCTGAACCTGTGGCTTGTGTACGGCCTGGGAATGTCCGTGGTGGGTTCGGCGGTGGGGACCAGCTTGGCCCAATGGGCCATGGCGGCTGTCTACGTGGTGATGGTGCGGCGCAGCGCCGTCCGGCATGGCGTCAGCCTGCTTCCCAGCTGGCGCGGGATCCGCAGCATGACGCGGGTGGGATCCTGGCTGATGCTGCGCACGCTCAGCCTGCGCGCCGCCATCCTGGCCACGGTGCTGGTGGTGACGGCCCAGGGCGAGGTCAACCTTGCCGCCCACCAGCTGGCCATGACCATCTTTTCCTTCCTGGCGTTCGCCCTGGATGCCCTGGCCATCGCTGCGCAGGCGCTCATTGGGAAGGAACTTGGTGCGTCCAATGCGGACAGGGCCCGGCTGCTGACCCGGACGATGATCCGCTGGGGTGCGGGCTTCGGCGTGGTGACGGGCCTGCTGCTGGCAGCGGCCGCCCCGTGGGCCGGATTGCTGTTCACGACCGATCCCGAAGTACAGCAGGTGCTCACCACTGCCCTCTGGATCCTGGCGGCCGGGCAGCCGATCGCCGGCTACGTGTTTGTCCTGGATGGTGTGCTGATCGGCGCGGGGGACGCCCGGTACCTCGCCCTGGCGGGGCTGGTGAACCTTGCGGTCTACGTGCCGCTCCTGGCGGGGGTTGCGCTGTCGGGTGCTGCCGGCAGCGCCGGGCTCGTGTGGCTTTGGGTGGCTTTCGCGCTGGGGTACATGGCGGCGCGTGCCGTGACCCTTGGCCTGCGTGCCCGGTCGGACCGCTGGATGGTGCTGGGCTCTGCCTGACAGTGAGGTTCTGCCCGGGGCGTGGCGCAGCATGACGATCCGGCGGGGCAACGGTCCGGTTAGATCTTCCAGCTGCCGCCACTAAACTGGACCGGTGACGCAACCATCCACCCCCGCGGGCGCAGCTCCCGGAACCACGCCCCGTAACCACCTCTGGAAGCCGGTCCTGCTCCGCGCGGCCGTCGCCCTGGTGTTTGGTGCCGTGACCGTTTTTTGGACGTCACCGTCCGTGGAGGTCATGGGCTGGGCCGGGGGACTCTACCTCCTGGCGTCCGGCCTGGTCTTCCTGCGGACCGTCCCCGCAGCCGGCTTCGCGCAGAACTCGGCGCCCGGCAAGTTGCTGTCCGCCAGCGGTGCGGTCCTGGCGGGCGCCGGTTTTGCCGTGCTCCTCCTGCACAGTGACCTGCTGTTCGGGGTGATCGCAGCCCTTGGCCTGGGCGTGGCCGGCGTTCTCGAGCTTGCCTGCGGCCTGCAGTACAGGGGCCGCCATGTACTTGCCCGCGACTGGATTGCGTCCGGTGTGATCGGGATCGGAACCGCGGTGCTGTTGCCCTTCTTCATCAACCTCGGCGCCCATGCACTGCTGGGCGTTGCCGGTGGAGGCGCCATTATTTCCGGCGTCCTGTGGGTACTTTCCGGATTGACGCTTCGGCACGATGCCCGTGCCGGCGCGGGGAAGCCGTAAACTAGGAGGAGCGCCCTTCTACTTTCTGTAGAAAATCCGGTGCGACACCGCAATTCGTAAACCAGGCCGGCCGTGCGCCGCCTGCAGGGAGGAACCACTGTGGCTGACCAGCATCAAGGAAAACCGCGCAGGCTGCGGACCTCGGTGAAGGGGCCGCTGATGTTTTCGGCATTCTGGGCCGTCGTAGCCTTCGTTGCAGTGTTGATCTTTGCCTCAGGGGGAAGCGCCCGCGCACCCCGGTTCGACCTTGCCTTCACAGCCGCCGGCATCGCCTTCATAGCCACCCTGGTGGTCGCCGCAATGCTGTCGATGAGCTACAAGGAGAACGCCGAGCACCTGGGCAAGGGATCAGGGGTGAACCTGAGCTCGGCACCTAAGAGGCCATCCCAGGCAGCGCCGGGCCACGGCTTCGGTGCTCCCGGCAGCCAGAACCCGCCGGCATCCGGCGAGGACACGGACGGCACGCCCCAGCGCTGAGCTGCGGCTATCTCCACTTGATTCCCAGACGCAGGGACACTGAGCGGGAACAGCACTATCCCGCCGCAGCCTGCCGGGCCCGGTAGGCCGCAACGTGCGCGCGGTTGGCGCAGTTGCCGGTATCGCAGTACCGCTTGGACCGGTTGCGGCTCAGGTCCAGCACGGCCGCATCGCAGTCCTCAGACCCGCAGATCCGCAACCTGTCCATCTCCTTGCTGCGGATCACATCAGCCAGGGCCATGGCCGCCTCGGTGCTCATCCGGTCCGCAAGGGGTGCTTCCGGTGCCGTGGCGTGAAGGTGCCAGTCCCATCCATCGTGCTTCACCAGCTGCGGCAGCGCGTTGGCGTCCCGCAGCAGCCGGTTGACCGTATCCACAGCGGCGTCCTCATCCGCTGTCCACACTGCCCACAGTTCCCGCCGCAACTGCCGCACGCTTTCGAGTTCCCCGGCGTCCCGGCTCCGGGAGCCGGAAAATCCCTCCGTGGCCAGGAAGCGGTCCAGGTCCGCAACGGAGACCAACCCTTCCCTGCCGTTCGCGGCGGTATTGATGAGGTTCACCACCGTCCGCAGCGCCACTTCAGTGTCAGGGGCGAAAACCATGTTGACTCCTTACAGCAGCCAAGCGTAGTGTCATGGGCGTTACCCCACTTTACTCCTGACAGGAGGCGACGGTGCCTGCCGCCCAAAACCACACCCCCATCCGGGAACTGCCCATAAGGCGTGCCGGCTTCCAGGCTTCCGGGCTGGGCATCGCGCTGTTCTCCTCCGCCGTTTTTGGCCTGTCCGGATCCTTCGCCAAGTCGCTTCTGGAAACCGGCTGGACCCCGGGGGCTGCCGTGACCGCCCGCCTGACGGGAGCTGCCCTGATCCTTGCGCTGCCCGCGGCGTGGGCACTGAAGGGCCGCTGGAGCCAGTTGAAGGACAATTGGCTCACCATCGTGCTGTTCGGGCTTATTGGGGTGGCGGCCTGCCAGTTGTTCTACTTCAACGCTGTGGCCCGGCTCTCCGTGGGCGTCGCGCTCCTGCTGGAGTACCTGGCTCCGGTGATCATCGTCCTGTGGCTCTGGGCCGCAAGTCGCCGGCGCCCACGCGTTTTGACTGCGGGTGGGACGCTGCTGTCCCTGGCCGGGCTCGTGCTGGTCCTTGACCTGACCGGGGCCGTCAAGGTTGACCTGGTGGGTGTGCTGTGGGGGATGGCGGCGGCGGTCTGCCTGGCCATCTACTTCTTCATCACGGCAAAGGAAAACGACACTTTGCCCCCCATCGTGCTGGCCTCCGGCGGCCTCATGGTGGGTGCCGCCGTCATGTGGCTCGCTGCCGCCACAGGCCTGCTGCCCATGGCCTTCGGCACTGCGGACACAGCCCTAGGCCCATGGACCGTGCCGTGGTGGGTTTCGCTTGCCGGGCTGGTGGTGCTGGCCACCGTGCTGGCGTACGTTTCGGGAGTGATGGCGGCCCGGGCCCTCGGCTCCAAGGTGGCGTCCTTTGTGTCACTCACCGAGGTGCTGTTCGCCGTGGTCTGGGCGTGGCTGCTGCTGGGGGAACTTCCCGGTGCCATTCAGCTCCTGGGCGGCTTGTTGATCGTGGGCGGGGTCATCCTGGTCCGGCTCGATGAGCTGCGTTCTCCCGCCTCCACTGCTTCCAACGACGGCGGCAAGGGCGCCCACGTGCCGGCGTCGCCGCTGGACCACGCCAACGACGTCGAGCCCGTCCCCTAGGCGCGAAGGCCCGCCAAGCCAGGTGCCGCCGTCGGACGCCAATAAAAAAGGGGCAGGGACACTTTTCGGTGTCCCTGCCCCTTTGCCGGAATGTGGCGGCAAGCCTAGTTGGAGGCCTGGCTCTGCTGCTCGGCGTTCCGCTTGGCCTGGCTGCCGGCTTCCTTCAGTGCCTCGGCAACCTTGGTCAGCATGGTGGTGTGGGTTCCGGACCACTCCTGGCGGAACTTGTCAGCGTCCGGGCCCTTCCAGTCAGTGCCGCTCAGGACCTTGGTAAGAGTGGACTTCTGCGTCTCGATCTCGGACGCCCCTGCCTGAAGCTTGCTGCCGAGCTGGCGAAGCTGCTCAACGTCTGCACCCCAAATAGCCATCAGTTTCTCCTTGTTAGGTAGTGGATCCGAACCAGATCGGCATCCCCAGCGGCCCCCCGGCTCATCCGGAAGATCCATTGCCTAAAACCTATCCCGGCCCCCAAACAGTGTCGATGGGCAGCCCTGCCCATGCCGGGCTCCCCATGGACGCCGGGTGGAGACCATGAAAAAAGGGGTCGATCCCAGGCGTTGGAAGAGCCTAGCATGTGGTTATGTGCCGGAATATCCGAACCCTCCACAACTTTGAGCCGCACGCCACGTCCGAGGAGGTGAATGCGGCCGCGCTGCAGTACGTCCGCAAGGTCAGCGGCAGCACCAAGCCGTCCAAGGCCAACCAGGAGGCCTTTGACGAGGCCGTGCACCAGATAGCGCACATCACGCAGCACCTGCTGGATTCCCTGGTGACGCAGGCGCCGCCGAAGGACCGGGAAGCGGAAGCGGCCAAGGCCAGGGCGCGCGCCGCTGTCCGTTACGGCGCCGCCTGACCCTCAGCGTTTCCCGAAGCTGCGCAGCCGCAGCGAGTTGGCCACCACCAGGACCGAGCTGGCTGCCATGGCCCCGCCGGCGATCATTGGGTTCAGCAGGCCCAGCGCGGCCACCGGGATCCCCACCGCGTTGTAGAAGAACGCCCAGAACAAGTTGGTTTTGATAGTGCCCAGGGTTTTCCGGGACAGTTCGATGGCCTGGGCCACCTGGGCCAGGTCGTTACCCATCACCGTCAGGTCGGCGGCTTCGATGGCCACGTCAGTCCCGGAGCCCATCGCAATTCCGAGGTCCGCCTGTGCAAGGGCTGCAGCATCGTTGACGCCGTCCCCGGCCATGGCCACCGTGGCCCCGCCCGCCTGGAGCTTCCGAACTGCCTCCACCTTCCCTTCCGGCATGACACCGGCATGGACATCGTCCGGAGCGATGCCGACGGCGGCAGCCACCCGGGCGGCGACGGCGGCGTTGTCCCCGGTCAGCAGGATGGGCCGCAGGCCCAGCGCCTTCAGCCGGGCGACGGCGGCGGCGGAGCCTTCCTTGACAGTGTCCCTGAGGCTAATGATTCCGGCAGGCGTGCCATCCACTGCAACACAGATGGCGGTGGCGCCGCCTTCCTCGGCAGCCGCCAGCTGCGCCTGCTGGCCGGCGTCCAGGGCAATGCCGTACTGCAGCAGCCAAACGCTCCGTCCAGCCATCACGCGCCTGCCCTCGACGGTCCCCGATACGCCACCGCCGGGAGCGGAACTGAACCACTGAACTGCCGGCAAGCTAACTGCCGCCAAGTGTGCGGAAGGCGACGCACCGCCGTCGTGCGCTGCATGGACCAAAGGTGCGGCGGAAGCTGCTGCTGCGATGGCGCGGGCCACCGGGTGCTCACTGGCGGCCTCAACGGCTCCGGCGAGCCGGAGGACGTCCCCTTCCAGGAAGCCAGGGAACGCTGCCGTGGCGTCCACGGCGAGGACACCGGTGGTGACCGTCCCCGTCTTGTCCAGCAGGATGGTGTCCACGGTGCGGGTGTCCTCCAAAACCTGCGGGCCCTTAATCAGGATGCCCAGCTGCGCGCCGCGGCCGGTGCCCGTCAGCAGGCCAACCGGGGTGGCCAGGCCCAGTGCGCACGGGCAGGCGATCACCAGCACCGCGACGGCGGCCGTGAATGCCTGCCGCAGGTTACTGCCGTCGGCTCCCGGGCCGGCCAGGACGAGCCAGAGGACGAATGTCAGGGCGGCGATGCCCAGGACCACAGGGACAAAGACGGCGCTGATGCGGTCGGCGAGCCGCGCGATGGGGGCCTTGCCGGTCTGCGCCTGCGATACCAGGCGCGCCATCTGGGCCAGCGTGGTTTCCGAGCCAACCCTTGTTGCCCTGACCAGCAGGCGGCCGAAGGTATTGATGGTGGCACCCGTGACGCGGCTGTCCGGCCCCACCTCGACAGGGACGGACTCACCCGTGACCAGGGAGGCGTCCACGGCGGAGGCGCCGTCCACCACCACGCCGTCGGTGGCGATCTTCTCGCCCGGCCGGACCACCAGGACATCGCCCACCTGCAGGCGGTCCGCAGGGATCTTCTCTTCCAGGCCGCCACGCAGGACGGTGGCATCCTTGGCGCCAAGGTTTAGCAGGGCCTGGAGCGCGTCGCCTGCCTTTTGCTTGGCATTGGCCTCCAGGTACCGGCCCAGGAGCAGGAAGGTGGTGACCACCGATGCCACCTCGAAATACAGGCCCCCGGGCATGCCCTCCATGCCGGGATGCTCCGTCATGCGGGGGTCCGCCAGCAGCTGCCACGCCGAAAACAGGTAGGCGGCCGCCACCCCGAGCGACACCAGGGTGTCCATGGTGGAGGCGAGATGGCGCGCATTGACCGCTGCCGCCCGGTGGAAGGGCCACGCCGCCCACGTGACCACCGGCAACGCCAGCACCGCCGCCGCCCAGCCCCAATTCGGAAACTGGAACGCCGGGATCATGCTGACCAGGAACACCGGGATGGTCAGCACCGCGGCGAGGATGAGCCGCGGGCGGATGCTCGATACGGGGATCGCTGCGCTCTGGTCTGCTCGTTGGGCTTCAGTGCGCTGCTGGCGGACGTGTGCCTTGTAGCCGGCTGCTTCCACCGTTGACGTGAGTTGTTCGTCGGTGATCCCCTCGGGGACCGTGACGTAGGCGGATTCCAGCGGGAGGTTGACCGTTGCCGACACGCCGTCGAGCTTCCCGAGCTTCTTCTCCACCCGGTTGACGCAGGACGCGCAGGTCATCCCCTCGATGTCCAGTTCGACGATCCGGGTGCCCGGTTGGTGCAGCAGTTCTTGGTGGCTCATGTCAGCTTTCCGGTCGTATTGGGGTTTCTAGGCCTCGTTGGCGACGACCAGGTAGCCCGCCTCGGCGACGGCTTCCCCGATGTCGGAGGGCGGGAGTTCCTTGCTTGAGGTGATGGTCACGGTGGAAATGCCGCCGGCGTTCAGATCGACGTCCACTGCTTCAACGCCTTCCAGGGCCTCGAGTTCTTCACTGACGGCCGACACGCAGTGCCCGCAGGTCATGCCGGAGACGCTGATTGTCGTGGTGGTGGGGGAGGTGGTGCTCATGGCTTGCTCCTTTGTGGGGGCCGGCGGTGGCCGGGGTTTGGGTGTGAGTGGTGTCAGCGAAGGAGGCGGCCGATGGCGTCGGCGGCTTCCTTGACCTTGGCATCGATGGCCTCAGCGCGTGCTTCCGGGTCCGGTTCTGAGGCGGCACCCACCACGCAGTGGCCGATGTGTTCCTCGACCAGCCCGAGGCTGACGGCGTGCAGGGCCTTGGTGACGGCGGCAACCTGGGTGAGGATGTCGATGCAGTATTTGTCCTCATCCACCATCCGGGCAATGCCCCGGACCTGCCCCTCAATGCGCTTCAGCCGGCGAAGGTATGCATCCTTGTTTCCCGTGTAACCGTGGTGGACTGCACCGCCGGCCTCCGTGGCCGGAGCTTCAGCTGCCAGCGCCGAGACGGCTTCTTTGATAGCGTTCATGCAGTAAAGATATACCCCACGGGGGTATCATTACAAGTACCCCCGAGGGGTATGTTGCCGTCCGGCGGCAGATTTCAGGGCACAAAAAAGCTCCGGAGTGCGTTATTGGGGGATACGCACTCCGGAGCAGCTCTTGGGCAATACCGGTTTCCACTGGTGTGGACCGGCCTTGCTTGAATCAGCTTAGTGGCTGGTACCGGCCCCGCGCCAGCACCAGGAATAACTACTTTCGCTTTACTTTAAGCCGGCCTCCAACGTGCGTATTTTCCCCGGAATTCCACTGCTCAGGGCCTGTCCTCGTGAGCAGGCATCCGGTAGGGAACCACCAGCACCGGCCGGCCTTGGTGGTGGCTTAGCCACTGCCCCACCGAGCCGTTGAGGGCCTCCGACAGCCGGTGCGTGAATCCGCGTTCGGAGGTGCCCACAATGATCATTGGGGCGTCCACTTCGGCGGCCAGCTGGGCCAGGGCCCGGGCGGGGTCCCCCGTCAGGGTGCGGAAGGACCACTGGATGGACCTGCCGCCGGACGGGAGCTTGTCCACTGCTGCCTGGACCTGTTCCTTCAACTCCGTTGACAGTGCCAGCATGTCGTCATCTTTGTCCGGGTGCAGGGAAAGCCGGTGGGCGGAGCGGGCCGGATCCCATTCCACCAGGTAGCTGGCTTCGTCCACGTAGGCGCAGACCAGCGGCACGGAGAGCCGGGAGGCCAGCATGGCCGCAGCCCGGAGAACCTCCGGGTGCTGTTTGGGCATGATTCCCACCAGCAGCGGGGCGACGTCGAAGTTTTCCCATGTCATGCAGACAATTGTCCGCCCGCCCAAGGGGCTGTGAACAGGTACGTTGGGCCCTGCGAACCAGCGCGCCGAGGCCTAAGGGACGCCTGCAGTGAAGGCGTCAGGAAAGCGCGGGGTACGCAGTGACCACCACGTTCTTGCCCCAGGGATCCTCGGTGTAGCAGCTGATGAGGACCAGCCGGTTGGGCACCATGTCCCAGACGGTGCTGTCTTTGAGGCCGGACTTCGCGTAGGTGGTGATGCTGTCCACCCGGTATGTAATGGTTCCCTCGGCAGTCCCCACTTCCAGCCTGTCGCCGACGGCGGCCGCGGAGCTCAAGTGGTTAAAGGGGGCGTCCGCACCCTCCCAGCTGTGGCCAATGACGTAGGTAGTGTTGCCGGAACCCTTGCCGGGAATCCCGAACGGGGTAAGCCAGTAGCCGTCCTTGGTGGCCGGAGGTTCTATGGTCCGGCTGGATTGGGCTACGCCGTCAAGGTCCAGAGGGTGGACTGCAATGTCAAAGTCCGCGGCTGGGTAATGGATGCGGACGGGCGGGGCAGCAGCAGGAAGTTCGGGCCCTGCCGCTCCCGGAGAGCCCGGCGTTTGGGCTTCCGCAGGGTTGGCCGGCACAGCTGCCCCGGCCGGTCCGCCGGTCTCCGCGATCGGAGCTGCCCCGTCCGCGGCCCCGCCATCAGAGGGTGCCGTGGCCGCAGGGGCATTCCCGGCAGCAGGCAGCGGTGCGGGGTGGGCGAGGGCTGTGGGGTGGGAAAGGGTTGCGGGGTGGGACAAGGCCGAAGGCTGGAACAGGGGAGCGCCGAACGTGAACGACAGGAAGGCCAGGAATCCACACACCAGGATGGCCAGATCGCCCCGGTTCCACCGCAGGATGCCGCGCCGCAGGGGCGCTGCGTGCTGGCTTCGGTGCTGGCGCATTGCATTCCTTAGGGGTCGGCGGAGGTGGAAGGAAGGCGTCCTGCCGGGCACTGGCAGAACGCCTTCCTTGTCAGAGGGCCACCTGTAGTGGCGGTGTTCCGGCTAGCCGGCGGTGTGCATCGGACGCGACTGGCGCCGTACTGCCACCGCGGTCCCTGCGGCAGCCAGCGCTCCCAGGCCTACGAGCCAGCCGGGCAAGCCGTCAGGTGCTCCCACCGCCGTCTGGGCGTTGTAGCCCTGGTTGGTTCCGACGGCGGCCGGGGCCGGGACAGCAGCCTTGGGTGCGGCAGTCGGCTTCTTGGCGGGGACTGTAGCGTTCGGAACCACAGTGACGAGACCTGTTCCGGTGTTGGTGTTTATGCCGGTGGTGGTGTTTCCACCGGTGGTGTCGCCGCCGCCGGTCTCGCCGCCTGTGTCGCCGCCGGTCTCGCCGCCTGTGTCGCCGCCGCCTGTGTCGCCGCCACCGGTGTCGCCGCCTGTGTCGCCGCCACCGGTGTCGCCGCCGGTGTCGCCGCCGGTGTCGCCGCCGCCTGTGTCGCCGCCGGTGTCGCCGCCGGTGTCGCCGCCTGTGTTTCCACCGCCGTTGCCGCCGCCTGTGCCGCCGCCGTTGCCGCCGCCGTTGTTGGTTCCGCCGTTGCCGCCGCCGTTGCCGCCGCCGTTGTTGGTTCCGCCGTTGCCGCCGCCGTTGCCGCCGCCGTTGCCGCCGCCGTTGTTGGTTCCGCCGTTGCCGCCGCCGTTGCCGCCGCCGTTGTTGGTGCCGCCGCCGCCGCCGGTGCCGCCGCCGTTGTTGGTGCCGCCGCCGCCGGTGCCGCCGCCGTTGTTGGTGCCTCCACCTTCGCCGCCGTTGCCGCCGCCGTTGTTGGTGCCTCCACCTTCGCCGCCGTTGCCGCCGCCGTTGTTGGTGCCTCCACCTTGGCCGCCGCCGCCGCCGGCGTTGTTGGTGCCGCCGCCGGTGCCGCCGCCGTTGTTGGTGCCTCCGCCTGTGCCGTTGATATTGAATTCCAGCGGTATCAGCGCGCCTCCGTCCGAGGGGGCGAGCACCGCCCGGTCGGAAGCCGCGATGGCAGGCGCTGTGAGGCTGATAAGGCCGAGCCCTACCACCCCCATTGTTGCTAAGGTGCGTTTCATTTTTTCTCCCCATATGTGTGTGAAACGGACCATGGTGAGGAAAGGCCAGCGGTGACGCCGTATGCCCCAGCAGCACGGTCAGCTTGCTTTGAGATTTCAGGCTAGGGGCGCGTCCTGCGGCAGTCGCCAGTAGGGAGTACTCGTCTTTATCGGGCGCTGACCAGCCACGTTACCTGCCAGTACCCTAAGCACCGCCTGCGTCCACCTGCTTCCGCTGCAGCACCTTGTCCGCCGCCGGGGCCACGCCTAACGTTTAAATCAACCCGGGAAGGGGGAATGATGGAAATCTTCATGTGGTGGCTGGACCTGGACCTCGACAGCAAGGAGTGGCTGCGCGGGAACCTCCGCGCCGACGAACTGCCGCTCCCGGTCCTCCAGGGCATTGCCGAAGCCGGCGGCCCGCACCCCGGCAATCCCGCCGCCGTACTGACGGCTGCGGACTGGGACTTCATCGAAACGCAGTCCGAGTTCGTCGACTGAAGCCCCTGCCGGATCGGTAGGGGGGCACTGCAGGGGTGAAAAGCATTGCGGGCGGGCCCCTGCGGTGGTTGCATGGAGCGCATGGCAACGGCGGCAGAATCATTCGTCCTGGCAATCGGCACCAAGAAAGGGCTCTGGCTGGCCACCAGCCGGGACCGGCAGGAGTGGTCCTTCACGGGACCGCACTTCCTCATGGCGGAGATCCCCAGCATCGGAATCGACACCAGGGAGGGCCGCACCCGCATCCTGGTCGGTGTCCGCAGCCCGCACTGGGGACCAACGGTTGCCCACTCGGATGACCTTGGTGCCACCTGGTCCGAGCCGGAACAGGGCGCAATCACCTTCCCGGAGGACACAGGGGCGGCACTTGAGCGCGTCTGGCAGATTTACCCGGACGCCGATTCCCGTCCCGGAGTTGTGTGGGCGGGAGCAGAACCGATTTCCGTCTGGAAATCCACGGACGGCGGGGAGCACTTCGAGTTGAACCGCGGCCTGTGGGACCACCCGCACCGCACTGAATGGGGAGCAGGCTACGGCGGGGCGGCGGCGCACTCGATCGTGGTCCAGCCGGCCGGGGAAACGGTGCATGTTGCCATGAGCACCGGCGGCGTGTACCGGTCGCTCGACGGCGGCACCTCCTGGGAAGCACGCAACAAGGGCATCTCGGCCTACTTCATGCCGGACCCCAACCCGGAGTTCGGCCAGTGCGTGCACAAGATCGCCGCGGATGCCGCGGTGGAAGGACGCCTGTACGCCCAGAACCACCACGGGGTCTACCGGACGGACGACAACGCAGACAACTGGAACTCCATCGCGGAGGGCCTGCCTGCCGACTTCGGCTTCGTGATGCTCACCCATCCGCGCCGGGACGGCACCGCCTGGGTTGTTCCGCTGAAGGCCGACGGCGAACGCATCCCTCCCGAAGGAAAGCTCGCCGTCCACCGCACGGACGACGCCGGGAACACCTGGAAGCGCCTCAGTACCGGACTCCCTGAGCACGAATACAACAGCGTGCTCCGGGACGCGGCGGCCGTGGACACCGCAGATCCCACCGGGGTGTACTTCGGTACGCGCGGCGGGACGGTCTATGCGAGTGCGGATGAAGGGGAGACGTTCAGGGAGGTGGCTTCCCACCTGCCGGATGTCCTGTGCGTCAGGGCAGCCGTGGTGGTCGGTGGCTGAGATTTCGCTGCTGCTGCCCAGCGTCCTGCAGCCCCTGGCCGGCGGGCAGTCGGTGCTGACTGCGCCCGCGGACGGGCCGGTGACGGTAAGAAGCCTGCTTGATGCGGTGGCCTCCGACTATCCGGTGCTGGGCCGGCGGCTTCGTGACGAAACCGGCGCGCTGCGGCGGTTCGTCAATGTTTACGTCAACGGTGACGAGGTGCGGCGGTTGCAGGGCCTGGATACCGAGGTGGCGCCGGGCCAGGACGTCCTGGTGATCCAGTCTGTCGCAGGCGGCTGAGAGGCTGAATGTGAGACGGGTAAGGCGCGGGCAGCCCTTACTGGCTACGCCCGCAGCCTCACGTCCAGTTCGCTATGCCACACGCCAAACGCTGCACTCGTCTGTATTAATTGCCTTCCGGACCCCCGTGATCCGGTCCAGGATCCACACCACTCCGATGCCGGGCGCCGTTTCCTGCACGCTGCCGCGGCGGATCACCACGTCGTCGTAGGAAGGTCCCACGGAGAGGCGGGCTTCGATTTCGTCACCGCGGTGGAGCTGGTCCAGTGCGCGGATTCTGGTTACATGCGTGGTCGCTTTCTTCAACATCGGGGGCCTCCTGGCTGGAGCTGGTGCCGGCTCTTGCCTGCACTACCCAGTGTGGGCCGCGAATGTTGCGCAGCGGTTTCCCCGCGGTTAGCGTGCGGTTAGTTCTTCGCGCCGCACCGGTTTCATGTCTGTCGCTTTCAGGCGTCGCTGCCGTTGCGGTAGGCGGCAAGGAAGGTGGAAATCCTCCGGACAGCTTCTTCAATGTCCAGTACCGAGGGAAGGATGACGAACCGGAAGTGGTCCGGCGCGGGCCAGTTGAAGGCCGAGCCGTGGGAGATCAGGATCTTTTGGTCCCGGAGCAGGTCCAGGACGAATTTCTCGTCGTTGGCGATCGGATAGAGTTCCGGGTCCAGGCGCGGGAACAGGTACATGGCGCCCGACGCCGGCACACAGGTTACGCCGGGGATGGCAGTCAGGAGCTGGTGGGCAAGGTCCCGTTGCTCGCGCAGCCTGCCGCCGGGCTGCACCAGGGCCTCGATGCTCTGGTAGCCGCCCAGGCAGGTTTGAATGGCGTGCTGGGCGGGAACGTTGGCGCACAGGCGCAGCGAGGCCAGCAGCTCAAGGCCTTCACGGTATGCGGCGGTAGCGGCAAGCGGCCCGGTGATGGCCACCCATCCCGCCCGGTAGCCCGGCATCCGGTAGGCCTTGGACAGGCCGCTGAAGGTCAGGCAGCACACGTCCTCGGCCACGGAGGCGGTGTGGATATGCGTTGCGTCCTCGTAGAGCACCTTCTCGTAGATCTCGTCAGAGAACAGGACCAGGTTGTGCTTCCGGGCCAGCGCCGCGAACTGTTCCAGGATGTGGCGGGGGTAGACGGCACCGGTGGGATTGTTCGGGTTGATGATCACGATGCCCTTGGTGCGGCTGGTGATCTTTGCTTCCACGTCTGCCATGTCCGGCCACCAGTTCTCCGCCTCGTCGCAGAGGTAGTGCACCGGCTTGCCGCCGGTCAGGGTCACGGCGGCGGTCCACAAGGGGTAGTCCGGGGCCGGGACCAGGATTTGGTCGCCGTTTTCCATGAACGCCTGAAGGCTCATGGAGATCAGTTCGCTGACGCCGTTGCCGATCACGATGTCCTCGACCCCGATGTTCATCAGGCCACGCGTCTGGTAGTACTGCGAGATGGCGGTACGTGCCGTGAAGATGCCCTTTGAGTCGCTGTAGCCCTGGGCGCCGCGGAGGTGGTGGATCATGTCCACCACCACGGATTCCGGCGCCTCCAGGCCGAACGGCGCCGTGTCCCCGAGGTTCATCTTGAGGATCCGGTGCCCCTCAGCCTCCATGTTCTTGGCAGCCTGCAGGACCGGGCCCCGGAGTTCGTACCGGACGTTTTCAAGCTTGCTGGAGTGCTGCATTGCGTGCATGGTTGATCTTTTCACAAAGCACGACGGCGGGCGGCGGGTTACGGTGCCAGCCGGTCGCCTTTGCGGTGCACGCGGAACCAGCGGCAGCCGTAGCGTCCCAGTTCCACCGTGAAGCTGCCGTCGGGCTCCAAGGGGGCGTTGCCGCCGTCGAACAGGTCCAGCAGCATGGCGTCCCGGTAAGCCTGGGGCGGGCCATCCTCCGGTCCCACCCGTCCGGTGACCTTCACCTGCTCTTCGCCGAAGTTGTGCAGCAGCACCAGCGTGCCGCCGTCGGAGCTGCAGGTGTGGGCAAAGACCGCAGATTCCGGCTGGTCGATGATCCCGAACGAGCCCCATCCCAGCTCTGGTGCCTCGCGGTAGCGCGCGATCAGCGTAGCCATGAAGTTGAACAGCGATTCCGGGTCCCGCTTGGCCGCAGCGGCGTTGACGTTCTCCGGCCCGTATTCACCGCGCACCAGCGGGGCCACCAGCTCTGATGCCTTGGCATTGGAGAAGCCGCCGTTCTTTTCAGTGTTCCACTGCATGGGCGTGCGCACTGCGGCGCGGCTCTTCTGCCGGAGGTCCTCACCCATGCCGATCTCCTCGCCATAGAACAGCACCGGGGTGCCGGGCAGCGAGAACATCAGGGAATACACCATGCGGATCCGCTCCTGGTCTCCGCCGAGCATCGGAGGCAGCCGCCGCCGGAGGCCACGGCCGTAGATCTGCATGTTCTTCTCCGGCCCGAACGCGGCGAAGACTTCCTGGCGCTCGCCGTCGCTGAGCTTGTCCAGGGTCAATTCGTCATGGTTGCGCACGAACATGGCCCATTGGTTGTCCGGGTTGATCGGCGGCCTGCTCTTGAGCGTCTCGGCAAGCGGGCGCGCATCCTGCCGGGCAAGCGACAGGTAGATGTGTTGCATGGCCAGGAAGTCGAACTGCATGTTCAGTTCGTTGCCCTCGGGGCCGCCGTAGTATTCCAGCTGCTCCTTGTAGGGCAGGTTCACCTCCCCCAGCAGCACGGCGCTGCCGTTGCGCCGGTTAATGAAGCTCCGCAGCGCACAGAGGTACCCGTGCGGGTTGATGTTCGCTGCCTCGTCCTTGGGTGCGCCGCGGGTTTCCAGGAAGAACGGCACGGCGTCCAGCCTGAAACCATCAAGCCCCAGTTCCAGCCACAGTCCCATGGCCTTGGCGATCTGGTCCCGCACGCCGGCATTGGTGACGTTGAGGTCAGGCTGGTACTTGGCGAACATGTGCAGGTACCATTCGCCGGTGGCCTCATCAAGGGTCCACAGCGAGTTCTCCTCCCCAGGGAACACCACCTCCGAGGACGTGTCCGGGGGAGTGTCCTTTCGCCACACATAAAAGTCGCGGAACGGGTTGTCCGTGGATTTCCGGGCTTCCACGAACCAGGGGTGCTGGTCCGAGGTATGGTTCACCACGAAGTCGGCGATCACCCGCATGCCCCGGTCCTTCGCGGCGCGGATGAATTCCACCAGGTCGCCCAACGTGCCAAGGCGGCGGTCCACGCCGAAGAAGTCCGTGACGTCATAGCCGTCGTCTCGGTCCGGGGACGGGTAGAACGGCATCAGCCAGATGCAGGTCACGCCCAGCGCAGCGAGGTAGTCCACCCGCTGGGTGAGGCCGGCGAAATCGCCGGTGCCGTCGCCGTCGTCGTCAAAGAACGTCTCCACGTCCAGGCAGTAGATCACCGCGTTCTTCCACCACAGGTCCGAGGTCTCGGCGATCCTCATGCCGGGGTGTCCGACGCCGGGCTGGCGGTTGCCGCCGCAAGCTGCGGTTCCGCGCTGGTGGGGTCAGGGGTGCGGACCTGCGGGAGTACCTCAGCGGCGAAGGCGTCGATGAATGCATCCTGCCGCTGCCCCACGAAGTGCAGGTACAGCTCATCGAAGCCCAGGTGCACGTATTCGGACAGCCAGTCCGCGTGCGCATTGAGGCTGGCGGAAACATTGACCGCGCCGCGGACCTGTTTCTCGCCCACGTGCTCGCCCACGCCGTCGAAATGCCCCGCGGAGGGCAGGTCCCAGGGGATGGGCGGTGCGAACGTGTTGGTCCGCCACTGGTCCAGGGCGACGGCCGCCGCCTCCTGCTCGCTGCCGGCCCAGGACAGGTGCACCTGCAGCACCGCCTTGCCCTTGCCCCCGTTGTCGCGGTAAGCGGCGAGCATGTCCCGGAGCTTCGGCGCCGGCTGGTTGACGGTGACCAGGCCGTCCGCCCAGGCTGCCGCGCGCCGGGCCGTGTCCACGCTGATGGCAGGGGCGATGAGCGGGGGCGGGGAGTCGGGGACGTCCCAGATCCGCGCCTGCTCCACGGTGACGAGTCCGCGGTGGCTGACCTCCTCCCCGCGGTGCAGGCGGCGGATCACATCCACGCACTCTTCGAGCCGGCGTTGGCGGATGTCTTTGGCCGGCCAGGCGTCGCCGGTGATGTGCTCGTTCATGTTTTCGCCGCTGCCGGGGGCGAACCAGAACCTGCCCGGGAACATGCAGGCCAGGGTTGCGGAGGCGTGGGCGATGATGGCGGGGTGGTAGCGCTGGCCGGGAGCGGTGACAACGCCGAACCGCAGGCTGGTGGTGGCCAGCGCCGCGCCCAGCCAGGACCAGGCGAAGCCGGAGTGCCCCTGCCGGGCGGACCACGGCTCGATGTGGTCGGAGCACATGGCCGCGTCAAAGCCGGCGCGTTCGGCGTGCTGGACGTCCTTGAGCAACTGGCCGGGACTGATCTGTTCGTGGGATGCGTGGAAGCCGACGGTAACCATCGTTAAGCTGTACCGTCCCGCAGGGCGGCCTGTCGAGGGGTACCCGGCCATTTGGTGGACAGGTGGCGAAAGCGCGGGCTGCTTGTCCGATAAGTTTAGGACTTGTAATACTGTGCCCTGCCGGGGCGCAGGGTGCGGCGGAACGGGAAGGAAGTACCCCACGTGGGCGGTGTGCTCATTGGACTGGCGGTGATCGGCGTGGTGATCGCCGTGGGCTATATCGCTGCGCGGTGCGGGTTGGGCGATGAACCCACCATCTCGGCCCTGACCCGTACCGCCTTCTTTATTACCAACCCCGTGCTGCTCTTCACGGTGGTGCTGAAATCGGACCTCTCCGTGGTCTTCTCCGCCTATGTTCCGCTCGCCCTGATTACGGCGGCCGTCACCGCGCTTCTTTATGTGGCCGCCAGCCGGATCTGGTTCCGAAGGCCGCTGGCCGAGACGGCCATCGGTGCGATGGCCGGCTCCTACGTCAACGCCAACAACATCGGCATCCCCATTACGTTGTACGCCCTGGGGGACGCCACCCCCGTGGCTCCGGTCCTGTTGGTCCAGCTGCTTCTGTTCGCCCCCCTGGTCCTGACCCTGCTGGACCTCTCCGAAGCCGGCCGGTTCTCGCCCCGGCTCATGCTGACCCAGCCCTTCCGGAACCCCATGATCATCGCCTCGCTCCTGGGCGTGGTCCTGGCCGCGTTCCATGTGCAGCCCCCGGCCCCGGTGATGGCACCGCTGACACTCCTGGGCGGCGCGGCCGTCCCCGTGGTGCTGCTGGCATTCGGGATGTCGCTGCACGGAACCAAAATGCTGCGAAGCGGCGGCCACACGGCCGAAATCCTCACTGCCACGGCACTCAAGTCCGCGGTGATGCCGGCGGTGGCGTTCGTCGTCGGCCGCTTCCTCTTTGACCTGGACCACCGCATGCTGCTGGGCGTGGTGCTCATGGCGGCGCTTCCCTCCGCCCAGAATGTGTTCCTGTTTGCCAGCAAATACGGGAAGGGCGTGGCGGTGGCACGGGAAACCATCCTGCTCTCCACCGCCGCCGCAGCGCCCGTGCTGGTCCTGGTGGTCTGGCTGCTGGCCGGCTGAAAACCTTCTGGGCACCGTGGCGCCCTACCGTCCAGGGTGCGGGCCGGGCAAGAATGGGCACTATGGAACTTCCCGTGATGCCGCCCGTCCCGCCCATGCTCGCCAAGGCCGTCAGCGGTATTGACGGCATTCCAGGAAGTGGTGACCTTAGCTACGAGCCCAAATGGGACGGCTTCCGGTCCATCATCTTCCGTGACGGTGATGACCTGGAGATCGGCAGCCGCAATGAAAAGCCCATGACCCGCTACTTTCCGGAGCTCGTGGCCGCGCTGAAGGAAAACCTTCCGCAGCGCTGCGTGGTGGATGGCGAGATTATCCTGGTGGGCGCCTCCGGCGACCGGCTGGATTTCGACGCCCTGCAGCAGCGCATCCACCCCGCCGCCAGCCGGGTAAAGCTGCTGGCCCAGCAAACGCCGGCAAGTTTCGTGGCGTTCGACCTCCTTGCACTGGACGGCGACGACTACACCGGCAGGCCCTTTTCCGAGCGGCGGGCGGCGCTGGAGAAGGCGCTCGCGGCCAGCAGCGCTCCGGTCCACCTGACCGCCGCCACCACGGACAAGGATACCGCCGCCCAATGGTTCGAGCAGTTTGAGGGGGCCGGGCTGGACGGCATCGTGGCCAAGCGGCTGGACGGCCGGTACGAACCGGACAAGCGGGTGATGTTCAAGGTCAAGCACGAGCGCACCGCGGACTGCGTGGTGGCGGGCTACCGGCTCCACAAGAGCGGCCCGGACGCCATCGGTTCCCTGCTGCTGGGCCTCTATAAGGACGACGGCGGCCTGGCCAGCGTGGGCGTGATCGGCGCCTTCCCCATGAAGCGCCGGAAGGAATTGTTTGACCAGCTCCAGCCGCTGGTCACGGATTTCGACAACCACCCCTGGGCGTGGGCCAAGCAGGAAGAGGGGGAACGGACCCCGCGGAACGCCGAAGGCAGCAGGTGGAGCGCCGGGAAGGACCTGTCCTTCGTTCCGCTGCGGCCCGAACTGGTGGTGGAAGTCCGCTATGACCACATGGAGGGCGACAGGTTCCGCCACACTGCCCAGTTCAACCGGTGGCGGCCGGACCGGGACCCGGAATCCTGCACGTACGAACAACTGGAGGAACCGGTCAACTTTGACCTGGCCTCGGTGCTGGAGACCGGCAGGGGGTAGCCGAGACCCCCGCCGTCGTGCATTCCTGCCCGGTTACTGCCGCCGTTCCACTGCGGATCGCACGCAAAAGCCCGCCACCTCCGGACGTTTCCGGAGGTGGCGGGCTTTGACTAATCAGTAACTGGGCAGGAACGCCCGCGTGTGTCGCCGCTACTTCAGGCCCAGCAGCTTGGTGGGGGTCCGGAAGGACTCCTTGGCGGTCAGGGCGGATACTGCGGCAATGGTGCAGATGATGGCGGTGAAGATGCTGATCTGCACCCATCCGCCGGGCTTGATGCCGCCCATGGCAGCCACGATGGCCGGTGCGAAGCCTGCCATCAGGAAGCCCAGCTGGGTGCCGATGGCCAGGCCGGAAAAGCGGACCTTGGTGCTGAACATCTCGGCGTAGAAGGACGGCCAGACGGCGTTGGAGGCGGCGTAGCCGAAGGAGAAGAAACCGATGGCGGCAACGAACATCAGCGGAATGCTGCCGGATTCCAGGCTGAGCAGGAACAGCGGGGTCAGGATTGCGCTGGCCACGGCGCCGTAGATGAAGACGGGCTTGCGGCCGATCCTGTCCGCGAGCTTCCCGAAGAGCGGCTGGGTGCCCAGGGCCACCAGGTTGGCGCCCACGACGAGCCAGAGGGTGGTGGTGCCGTCCACTCCGGCGACGGTCTTGGCGTAGCTGATGGCCAGCGTGCCGAACACGGTGGAGACAGCGGCGATGAAGGCGCAGGCGACAACACGCAGGACGTCGCGCCAGTGGCCCTTGAGGAGGTCGGCGACGGGAAGCTTGGAGATCTGGGCGTTCTTCTGGGCTTCCTCGAATGCCGGCGGTTCGTGCAGCGTGCGGCGGATGAAGAAGGCAACGATGACCACCACGGCGCTGAGCCAGAACGGGATGCGCCAGCCGATGCCGTACTTGACCTCATCCGGCAGTGCCAGGACGGGGATGAAGACCAGGGCGGCGAGGATCTGGCCGCCCTGCGTACCGGTGAGGGTCCAGGAGGTAAAGAAGGACCGCTGGTTGTCCGGGGCGTGCTCGAGGGTCATTGAGGAGGCGCCGGCTTGCTCACCGGCGGCGCTGAGGCCCTGGCAGAGGCGGGCGATCACCAGGAGGGCCGGAGCCCACCAGCCGACAGTCCGGAAGTCGGGGAGGCAGCCGATCACGAACGTCGATGCGCCCATGAGCAGCAGGGTGAACATCAGGACCTTCCGGCGGCCCACCCGGTCACCGAAGTGGCCCAGGATGATGGCGCCCACGGGACGCGCTACATAGGCGAACCCGAAGGTGGCGAAGGACATGATGGCAGCGTTGGTGTCTGCATCGGGGAAAAAGACCTTGGGGAAGATCAGCGCCGCAGCGGATCCGAAGATGAAGAAGTCATAGTATTCGACGGCGCTGCCCAGGAAGCTGGCGAGGGCGGCCTTCTTGGGCGTCCCGGCGGAGGTGAGGGCACCCGCCCCGGCGGACGGAAGTGTCTGGCTCATGGTGTTCCTTTGGTGTGACGACATTGTCGCGGATGTGGATCTGGGGGTCGCAGCCGCCGCTGCCTTGGTGCGGGCGGGGCGCGATGCGGCTGGAGTCCGGAAAAGACCCAAGCATTTGTAGCCACATGGTGGGAGCTACTTGTGCGATATAGAAACTATGACTGTGAGGGCAGTCACCTGTCAAGAAAATACTCACCATCTAGAAATAGCTCTCACATTGTGGGAACATCGGGTTATGAGTGTGAACCAAACCACAGCGGTCAATGAAGAATCCGCTGCTGCCGTCCCCGCCGTCGCAGAGCCCGTGAACGCCATGCCCCCGGAAGCCAAGGTCGGCGGCCGTCCTGCGGACCGTACGGACATGGTGGGCAAAGCCCTGGGGCTGCTGGTCCTGCTGGGGGACGAGCCCCGCGGTGCCAGCGCCGCGGAGATTTCCCGCCGGGCGGAACTGCCGTTCAGCACCACCTATCGCCTGCTTGGATCCCTGACCCGTGACGGCTTTGTGGACTATGAGCCGGACGGCCGCCGCTACCATCTGGGCCTGCGCATCTTCCAGCTGGGCCAGCGTGTGTCCAACCATCATGGTTTCGCTGGTACTGCCACGCCGGTCCTGCGCCGGGTCACCGCCGAGACCGGCGAGGCAACCATCCTCAGCGTCCGCGACGGCCACCATCACCTGACGGTCAGCAAGGTGGACGGTCCCCAGATGTTCCGGGTGACCAGCGACCCCGGCCATCTGGGCTCCCTGTCCACCACCGCCGTCGGGAAAGCCCTGGTGGCCTTCGCCGAGGACGCGGAGCGGGAAAGGCTCCTGGCAGAGTTGCCGCTCGAAGCGCTCACCGAAAAGTCCATCACGGACCGGGATGCATTCCGCGCCGAAATCGAGCAGGTGCGCCGGCAGGGCTACGCCGTCATGGATGAGGAAAACGAGGCGGGCATGCGCGCCGTGGCCGTCCCGCTCCTCAACAGCCAGGGCCATGCCTTCGCATCCCTCGCAACTGCCGTGCCGGTGTTCCGCCTGGGCCTCGAGGAGTTGAAGGCCCACGTTCCGCTACTGCAGGAAGCTGCCGCGGAGCTCGCCGCAAGGCTGCCGCAGCGCTAGCAGCCAAAGAATCGCCCGTTTTTGCGCCTCGTTGTTCGTATGTAGAACAAGAGTGCGAGGAGTGAACAATTGATGTACCGTAATCCCTGTCACCCGCAGCGCGCCCAACTTCCGCGCCTGCCCGGTGCCGTACCAAAGGAGCTGCACGCATGAGCAATCGAATTGAGTCCTACCTGGTGGGACTGGTTGGTGATGGCGTCACGCCATCGCTCACGCCGCCCATGCACGAACGGGAAGGGGACGTGCAGGGCCTGCGTTACCTGTACCGCCCCATTGACCTGCTGGAGCTGGGCCTGACCGGAGAGTCGGTGGGTGCCATCCTGCACAGCGCCCGGACCCTTGGCTTCAACGGCCTGAACATCACCCACCCCTGCAAGCAGCTGGTCCTGCAGCACCTGGACGAGGTGAGCCCGGATGCCCGCCGGCTGGGGGCCGTGAACACCGTGGTGATCCGCGACGGCCGTTTTATCGGCCACAACACTGATTTCTCCGGCTTCGCCGCCGCTTTGGCGTCCGGCCTCCCCGGAGCCCGGCTGGACCGTGTGGTGCAGCTGGGCGCCGGCGGTGCCGGATCCGCCGTCGCCTACGCCCTGCTGACGGCCGGCGTCCGCACGCTGCACCTGGTGGATGTGGACCCGATGCGGGCCGAGGCCCGGGCTGCCGAGCTGGCGGGCTTTTTCCCGGACGGCACCGTGACGGCAGGCACGACGGCGGAGCTGCCGCAGCTGATGCGCGTGGCCGACGGCCTGGTGCACTGCACCCCCGTGGGCATGGCCGCCCACCCCGGTGTCCCGCTGGACCTGGACCTGCTGGAGCCCCGGCACTGGGTGGCGGACATCGTCTACCGCCCCATCGACACCGAACTGGTCCGCGGCGCGCGGGCCAAGGGCTGCGACGTCCTGGACGGCGGGCGGATGGCGGTGGGCCAGGCCGCGGACGCGTTCCGGATCTTCACCGGCCTGGATGCTGATCCGGACCGCATGCGCAGCCACTTCCTGGAGCTTGTGGCCGCCGAGGAGGTGAACGCCTGATGCGCACCGGAATCGCCACCGTCTGCCTGTCCGGCACCCTCAAGGAGAAAATGCAGGCATGCGCCATCGCCGGGTTCGATGGCATCGAAATCTTCGAACAGGACCTCGTCACCTCGCCGCTCAGTCCCGAGGACGTGCGGAAGATGGCCGCGGACCTGGGACTTGGCCTTGACCTTTACCAGCCGTTCCGGGATTTCGACGGCGTGACGCCGGACCTGCTCAAGGCCAACCTCCGCAGGGCTGAGGCCAAGTTCAAGCTCATGGCCCGGCTGGGCATGGACACCATCCTGGTGTGCTCCAACGTCGCCACAGCCACCATCGACGACGACGGCCTCCGCGCCGAACAGCTGGCACAGCTGGCCAACCTGGCCGGAGACCACGGCGTCAAGGTTGCCTATGAAGCGCTGGCCTGGGGAAAGTACGTCAACGACTACGAGCACGCCTACCGGCTGGTGGAGATGGTGGACCACCCCAACCTCGGGACCTGCCTGGATTCCTTCCACATCCTGTCCCGTGACTGGGAAACCGCCCACGTCGAGGCGTTCAACCCGGACAAAATCTTCTTCGTCCAGGTAGCGGACGCCCCCAAGCTCTCCATGGACGTGCTGTCCTGGAGCCGGCACTACCGGGTCTTCCCGGGCGAAGGGCAGTTTGAACTGGCCAAGTTCATGGGCCACGTGGTCCGTGCGGGCTACACCGGACCTGTTTCGCTGGAGGTCTTTAACGACGTCTTCCGCCAGTCCGACGTGGAGCGCACGGCCGTGGACGCCATGCGTTCGCTCATCTGGCTTGAAGAGCAGAGCGCCAAATGGCTCGCGGACGCCGAAGGGGCGCCGAACGACGGAGCCGGCCTCCGCCGTCGTTATCCCATGGAACTTGCCACGCTGCCCAAGGTGAACGAGCCTGCCGGCTTCAACTTCGCCGAGGTGAAGGCGGACGACACCGCGCAGCTGGAGCGGCTCCTTGGCCAGCTCGGCTTCGCGTTCGAAGGCCGGCACCGCACCAAGGACGTCCAGCTCTGGACCATGGGCCAGGCCCGCGTGATCATCAACGAACAGGCCGCGCAGCACGCCGAACCAGCCATCGCCGCGCTGGGGTTCGACGTCGATTCCCCCGTGATTGCCTCCGCCCGGGCCCAGCAGCTCAAGGCCCCCGTGGTGGCCCGCAAGGTGCAGGCGGACGAGGAAGTGTTCCAGGGCATCTCCGCCCCGGACTCCACCGAGATCTTCCTCTGCCAGGGCAGCCCTGACGGCACCGCGGCATGGACCCATGAGTTCGGGGAAGGGCTGGAACACCCTTCCGCCGGAGCCAGCGCCGTGATCGACCACGTCAACCTTGCCCAGCCATGGCAGCACTTCGATGAAGCAGTCCTCTTCTACACCAGCGCGCTGGCCCTGGAGCCGCAGCCGTTCGCGGAGGTGCCCAGCCCCAGCGGGCTGGTGCGCTCGCAGGTCATGCAGACCTCTAACGGCGACGTACGTCTGGTGCTGAACCTGGCACCGGTGCAGCAGGCGCAGAACGATGCCCGGAAGACTTACCAGGAACACATCGCCTTCGCGGTGGACGACCTCGTGGCCACGGCGCGGGCAGCACGGGACCGGGGCCTGGAATTCCTGCAGATCCCGGCCAACTACTACGAGGACCTGGACGCCCGGTTCGACCTCGAGCCCGGTTTCCTGGCCACCCTGCAGGAGCTCAACCTCCTGTTCGACCGGGACGCCGACGGCGAGTTCCTGCACTTCTACACCGCCACCGTGGGCAGCGTGTTCTTCGAAATGGTGGAACGCCGCGGCAACTACGACGGCTACGGGGCCCCCAATGCCCCGGTCCGCCACGCAGTCCAGTACGACTCCCTGCACCGCACCTGAACCATCAAGCAAAATCTTCCATCCAAGCCAGACCTTTAAGAGAACAACCCACCAGAAAGGAGCCAGCAATGCCGGAAGACATCACCGCGGAGCTGGAGTCGGAGGAACTCGTGCCCCCGGCTGAACCGAAGGCTGCCCACCAGCCCCTGGACAAGGCCATCGAGTCACAGGCGGACCTCAGCGCCGAGATCAACGCCATCGGCGAGGCCTACCAGCGGGCGCTCAAGGACGGTGGCCAGCCCGAGACCCAGCCGCGCCTGGACTACGCGCCGTACCGCAGCAGCATCCTGCGCCACCCCACCAAGAGCCTGCAGCACGCAGACCCCGAAACCATCGAGCTGTACTCGCCGGCGTTCGGGCACCAGGACGTGCACGCCCTGGAATCGGATCTCACCATCCAGCACAACGGCGAGCCGCTGGGTGAGCGGATCATCGTGTCCGGCAAGGTCCTGGACGGCGACGGCCGCCCGGTGGCGGGCCAGCTCGTGGAGATCTGGCAGGCGAACGCGTCCGGCCGCTACATCCATAAGCGCGACCAGCACCCGGCCCCCATCGACCCCAACTTCACGGGCATCGGCCGTTGCATCACCGAACCGGACGGCTCCTACCGGTTCACCACCATCAAGCCCGGCGCCTACCCGTGGAAGAACCACCTGAACGCGTGGCGCCCCGCTCACATCCACTTCTCGCTCTTCGGCACCGAGTTCACCCAGCGGATCATCACCCAGATGTACTTCCCGGGCGACCAGCTTTTCCCGCTGGACCCCATCTACCAGACCATCGTGGACCAGGACGCCCGCGACCGGCTGGTGGCCACGTACGACCACAGCCTCACCGAGCCCGAGTGGGCGCTGGGGTACAACTGGGACATCGTCCTGACCGGTCCCAAGCGGACCTGGACCGAAAACGAGGCGCTGGGCGCAGAAGGTGACGAGGAGTAGACGATGAGCACCGAACTGGTACCCACCCCCGGCCAGACCGTGGGCCCCTTCTACGGCTACGCGCTTCCGTTCGAAAAGGACAACGAGCTGCTGCCTCCCGGCTTCCCGGGCTCCATCCGCCTGCAGGGCACCGTCTACGACGGCGCCGGCCACACCATCCCGGACGCCATCCTGGAAATCTGGCAGCCGGACGCCCAGGGCAAGGTTGTCCAGCGCACGGGCTCCCTGGTCCGCGACGGTTACACCTTCACTGGGTGGGGCCGCGGCGCCGTGGGCAACTCCGGCGTGTTCACCTTCACCACCGTCAACCCGGGCCCCACCAACCCGGGGGCGGCGCCGTTCATCTCCGTGGCGCTCTTCGCCCGCGGCCTCACCAACCGCCTGTTCACCCGCATTTACATGCCCGAGGACACCGAGGCGCTGGCCAATGACCCGCTGCTCAGCTCGCTGGATCCGGAACGCCGCCAGACGCTGATCGCCCGCCGCGACCCTGATGGCGGCCTCACCTGGGACATCCGCCTGCAGGGTGAGGGCGAGACGGTCTTCCTGGACTTCCAGTGACCAACGCCGCCCCTGGAAACCTGCGCGCATTTGCGGAAGAGGCCGACGCCGGCCTGCTCAGCCCCGTATCAGCGTCACCGTTGGTGGCGGCGCTGACAGGGGACCGGGCAGTGCTGGCGGCAATCCTCGCTGTCGAATCCGCCTGGGCAGCCGTGCTGCAACGGGCCAGCCTGGCACCTGCCGGGTCCGCCGCCGTCGTGGTTTCCGCTGCCGAAGCGCGCCGCTACGACCTGGCCGATATTGCGCTCCGTGCCCAGGGCGGCGGCAACCCGGTGATTCCGCTGCTGGCGGACCTCCGGAAGAACGTGGCAGCGCTGGATACCGCCGGGGTTGGCGCCGGGAAAGCCGTGCACACCTCCCTGACCAGCCAGGACGTGCTGGATAGCGCCCTGATGCTGGTGGCACGCAACACCGTGCACGCCGTGGTGGCAGATCTGAAAGCCACCACCACCGCGCTGGCCGCCCTGGCCGGCCAACATGAAGGCACACTGTGCGTGGGCAGGAGCCTGACCCAGCATTCGCTTCCCTATACCTTCGGGTTGCGGGCTGCGCAGTGGTTCCAGGGCGTGGCCGCCGCCGGCCGGCAGCTGGAAGGCCTGGAGTTCCCGGTCCAGTTCGGCGGGGCCGCCGGAACGCTCGCGGCCGGAACCGTACTGACGGCAGGCTCCTCCGCTACCCCCTTCACCCTTGCCGATGCCCTGGCAGCCCAGTTGGGCCTGGCCCCTGCAGCGGCTCCCTGGCACACCAACCGCCTGCCCGTGACGTCCCTTGGGCACGCGCTGGCGTCGGTCCTGGACGCGTTCGGCAAGATCGCCGCGGACGTCCTGTTCCTGAGCCGCCCGGAGGTGGCCGAGCTGGCCGAGCCGCGCGCTGCCGGGCGCGGGGTGTCCTCCGCCATGCCGCAGAAGCAAAACCCCGTCCTGTCTGTCCTGGTCCGCAGTGCGGCACTGCAGGCCCCGGGCCTGGCTGCCCAGCTGCACCTGGCCGCCGCCACCTTCAACGACGAACGCCCGGACGGCGCCTGGCACATCGAGTGGCCTGCCCTCCGGCAACTCCTGGCCTTGGCCCTCGGCGCCGCCGGACATATCCGCGAACTGGCCGAAGGGCTGCAGGTTTTCCCCGACGCCATGCGCCGCAACCTGGATCTCGCCGGCCCGCTGCTGCTGGCTGAGGGCATCAACGCAGCGGTCGCACCGCTGCTGGACGGGAAGGACGGCCGCAGCGGCAAGCAGCAGCTGCAGGACGTGGTGGACCGGACCCTGCAGGCGCCCGCGACGGAGCAAGCCGCCACCTACCGCAGCCTGCTCCGCGACGCCGTCCCCGCCGTCGTCGTCCCGGACCAGCGGTTGGAAGAACTCCTGGACCCCGGCAGCTACCTTGGCCAGGCGGCCGAAATCTCCCGCCGCATCCTGGCGGCCTACCCCGACCTTGTATCCCCGACCCCCGATGCGAACGGAGCTCCCCGTGGCTAAACCGGCCCTCAAAGCAGCGCTGCTGTCACCCCAGCGACCCCTGGGCGATCACCCCCTGCTGGTGGCGGGCCCGTCCCTGGGCACCTCCTCCATCCTGTGGAACCGCGTGGCCACCCTGCTCGGCGCTGACATCGACCTGGTGGCCTGGGACCTCCCCGGCCACGGTGTCTCGCCCGCGGCCACCGAAACGTTCGACGTCGCGGCCCTCGCGGACGCCGTGGTGGACCTGGTCGATTCGATCGCCCCCGGTGAGGCATTCCACTACGCCGGTGTCTCCTTGGGCGGCACCGTAGGCCTGCAGCTTGGCATCAAGCACGGGGAGCGGCTGAAGAGCCTGTCCGTGCAGAACAGCGGGGCCAAAATCGGCACCCCGGAGGGCTGGCTGGAGCGCGCCGAAACGGTCCGCACCCAGGGCACTCCCGTGATGATCCAGGGCTCCGCGCAGCGCTGGTTCGCGCCGGGCTTCATGGACCGGGAACCCGAGTTCAGCAGCCGCCTCCTGCACGCCCTGCGCGATGCCGACCGCTACAGCTACGCTTTCTGCTGCGAAGCCCTGGCCGCCTTTGACGTCCGCAGTGAACTCGGCAGCATCAAGGTGCCCACGCAGGTCATCGCCGGGGCGCTGGACGGCGTGGCCACACCGGAAATGGCGGAAGAAGTCGCGGCAGGAATCACCGCAGGGGGCGGCACCGCCACCGCCGTCACGCTTGCGGGCGTGGCGCATCTGGCACCCGCCGAGGCGCCGGCACACGTGGCAGACCTGATGCGCAGCCTGATGTCCTGGGCCGAATCACAGGGAGCAGCCAAGTGAGCGGCAATGAGCGGCACGGGGTGGTCCAGCCCGGCGCCACCAGCCAGGAAATTTACGACGGCGGCATGGTGGTCCGGCGCGAAGTCCTGGGTGACGCCCACGTGGACCGGGCCAACACCAACAAGGACGGCTTCACCGAGGACTTCCAGGACATGATCACCCGCATCGCGTGGGGCGGCATCTGGACCCGGCCCGGGCTTCCGCGCCAGATGCGCTCCGCCGTGACCATCACCGCCATGGTGGCCCACGGACACTGGGAAGAGCTGGCCATGCACATCCGCGCCGCCCTCCGGAACGGCCTCAGCAGGGACGAGATCAAGGAAATCCTGCTGCAGACCGCCATCTACTGCGGCGTCCCGTCCGCCAACACCGCCTTCAAGACAGCACAGCAGGTGTTCCGCGAGATCGACAGCACCCACGCCGACGAACCCCACCCAACTAGGTAGCAGCAGATGTCGCTATGGGCCCCCAAAACGACATCAACTGCTACCTAGTTGGGCACACCAGACAGAAATGTAGAGGAACAGTGATGAACCAGGCTTTTGTGTACGACGCCGTACGCACACCCTTCGGCAAGTTCGGCTCCGGTTTGGCGGGAGTTCGTCCGGATGACCTTGCCGCGCATGTGATCAAGGAGTCCGTGAAGCGCGCCCCCGGCCTTGATCCTGAGCGGATTGACGAGGTGGTGTTCGGCAACGCCAACGGCGCGGGCGAGGAAAACCGCAACATCGCCCGCATGGGCACGCTCCTGGCGGGCCTTCCGGTGTCCATCCCCGGCACCACGGTCAACCGGCTGTGCGGATCGTCCCTGGACGCCGCCATCATCGCGTCCCGCCAGATCAACGCCGGTGACGCCGACCTGATGCTGGTGGGCGGGGCCGAGTCCATGTCCCGCGCGCCCTGGGTGCTGCCCAAGACCGAGAAGCCCTATCCGGCCGGTGACATGACCCTGGCCTCCACCACCCTGGGCTGGCGCCTCGTGAACAAGGCCATGCCCAAGGAGTGGACCATCTCGCTCGGCGAGGCCACCGAGCGGCTCCGCGAGAAGTACGGCGTCACACGGCAGGCCCAGGACGAGTTCGCGGCGAACTCCCACAACCTGTCCGCTGCGGCATGGGACGAGGGGTTCTACGACAACCTTGTGACGCCGGTGCCAGGCACGGACCTGGTCCGGGACGAGGGCATTCGGCCAGGCTCCACCGCCGAGAAGCTCGCCGCCCTGAAGACCGTGTTCCGTAACGAGCCCGAGGGCGCCGAGGTCGGCGGCACGGTCACTGCCGGGAATGCTTCGCCGTTGTCCGACGGCGCCTCCGCGGCATGGGTGGGCAGCGAGGCTGCCGCCGGGCTGCTGGGGCTGGACCCGCTGGCCCGGATTGCCGGGCGCGGGGCGCATGCGAATGATCCGCAGTACTTCGGCTACGCCCCCGTGGAGGCGGCAAACAAGGCGCTCGCGAAGGCGGGCATCGGCTGGGACCAGGTGGGCGCCGTCGAACTTAACGAAGCCTTTGCCGCCCAGTCCCTCGCCTGCATCAACGCCTGGGGCATCGACCCCTCGATTGTGAACCGGCACGGCGGGGCCATCGCCATGGGCCACCCGCTGGGTGCTTCCGGAACCCGGATCCTGGGCACCCTGGCCCGGTCCCTGCAGGTCTCCGGCGAACGTTGGGGCGTCGCGGCGATCTGCATCGGCGTGGGCCAGGGCCTGGCCGTCGTGCTCGAAAACGTCACCGCTGGAAAGGACCAGTAATGCTGAACTTCGTAGATTCCGTCCAGGAGGCCGTGGCCGGTATCAAGGACGGCTCCACCGTGATGATTGGCGGGTTCGGCAACGCCGGGCAGCCGTTCGAACTGATCGACGCCCTGCTCGAATGCGGCGCCACGGACCTGACCGTGGTGAACAACAACGCCGGCCAGGGTGACCAGGGTCTGGCCCTCCTTATCAAGGAAGGCCGGGTGAAGAAGATGATCTGCTCCTTCCCCCGGCAGTCCGATTCCTGGCACTTCGACGCCAAGTACAAGGCCGGGCAGATCGAGCTGGAGCTGGTGCCGCAGGGCAATCTCGCCGAGCGGATCCGGGCTGCCGGGGCTGGAATCGGCGGGTTCTTCACCCCCACCGGGTACGGCACCATGCTGGCCGAGGGTAAGGAAACCCGGTTCCTGGACGGCAAATGGCAGGTGTTCGAAACCCCCATCCACGCCGACGTCGCCCTGATCAAGGCCCTCAAGGCCGACGGCAAGGGCAACCTGGTGTACCGCAAGACCGCCCGGAACTTCGGCCCCATCATGGCGGCGGCGGCAAAGCAGACCATCGTCCAGGTCTCGGAGATCGTCCCCACGGGCGCGCTGGACCCGGAGAACGTCGTCACCCCGGGGATCTACGTCAACAGCATCGTCAAGGTTGCCGGCAGCGGCGCAGGCACCTCCACCACCACCGAAAAGGCAGCGTGAGATGAGCACCGCAACAACGCTCCAGACCTCCACCACACCGCTGGGCCGGGACGACCTCGCCCGGCTGGTGGCCAGGGACATCGCACCGGGCTCCTTCGTGAACCTTGGAATCGGGCAGCCCACCCTGGTCTCCAATTACCTCACTGACGAACAGAACATCACCCTCCACACGGAGAACGGGATGCTTGGCATGGGCCCTGCTGCTGAAGGGGACCAGATCGACGGCGACCTCATCAACGCGGGCAAGATCCCCGTGACCGAGCTCCCCGGGGCGTCCTACTTCCACCACGCCGATTCATTCGCGATCATGCGCGGCGGGCACCTGGACATCTGTGTCCTGGGCGCCTTCCAGGTATCCGCCACCGGTGACCTGGCGAACTGGCACACCGGGGCACCCGGGGCGATTCCCGCCGTCGGCGGTGCCATGGACCTGGCTACCGGGGCCAAGGACGTCTTCGTCATGATGACCCTCCTGACCCGCGAAGGCGCCTCCAAGATCGTCGAGTCCTGCACCTACCCCATCACCGGCGTCGGCTGCGTGACCCGCGTCTACACCGACAAAGCCGTGTTCCTCACCGGCCCCGAGGGCGTCACCGTCCGTGAAACCTTCGGCTGCACCCTCGAGGAGCTCCAGGAACTGGTGCCCGTTCCCCTCAAAGCCGGCGCCTGAGGACGGCCCTAGGATTGGTAACCATGACCGACGCCGCAGGTACCGATAACCAGCCCGCCCCCCAGGCCAGCGACCAGTATGTCCAGTCGCTGGCCCGGGGCCTGGCCGTAATCCGTGCCTTCGACGCCGAGCGTCCGGTCATGACGCTCACCGAGGTGGCAGGCCGCACCGGTCTGACCCGGGCCACCGCACGCCGGTTCCTGCACACCCTGGTGGAGCTGGGCTATGTGCGCACCGACGGCAAGACGTTCGCGCTGACGGCCAAGGTCCTCCAGCTGGGGTACGCGTACCTTTCGGGGCTGTCCCTGCCGCAGCTGGCGCAGCCGCACCTGGAGGAGCTCTCGCTCAAACTGGGGGAGTCCACCTCCGCCGCCGTGCTGGACGGCACGGACATCGCCTACATCGCCCGCGTGACCACGCGCCGGATCATGACCATCGGCATCACGGTGGGCACCCGCTTCCCGGCCTACGCGACGTCGATGGGCCGTGTGCTGCTTGCACACCTGCCGCCGGCAGAGCTCAAGGCCTACCTTGCTGCTGCCGACATCAAACCGCTGACACCGCGTGCCCTCGGCTCTGTCCAGGACCTGCTGGCTGTCCTGGAAACCGTCCGCGCCCAAGGATGGTGCCTGCTGGACCAGGAACTGGAGCTGGGCCTGATGTCCGTAGCCGCTCCTGTGTACGACGGGTCCAAAGTGGTGGCCGCGGTGAACGTGTCCCTGCAGGCCCAGTCCGTGGAGGCCAAACCGGACCGGGACGCCTACCTGGCATCAGTTGCGCAGGAGATCGTGGCCACCGCGAAGCTCATCTCGGCAGACCTCACGGCCCGGGGGTAGCAGGCACCCCGCACTGCGCAGCCGCCTCCAGTCCCGCTGCGCAGGGACAGTCCCCGCGCAGCGAACCGGACCGTCGCTGCGCAGATCGGCACGCGGCGCGAGATAACTGTTTGCCATCCAAGCGGGCCGCCCCACTCCCGTCCCGGCAGCAGTGGCCCTAGACTCTAGCCAACTGCGTGCAGCAGAGCCGCTGCACTGTTTGTCGGGAAGAGGGAGCTGCCAGGTGAAACTGGGCATACCGCGGGAACGCCGGGAGGGTGAGCGGCGCGTTTCCGCCACTCCGGACACCGTCCGGCAACTGGCAGGTTTGGGGCTGGAGGTCCTGGTGGAAACCGGGGCAGGGGACGCCGCGGGGCATGCTGATCAGGAATACGAAAAGGCCGGCGCCACCATCGTCCCGGAGCTGGACATTGCTGCCCTCCACATCCTCGCCCACGTCCGCCCCCTTGACCCGCACACTGCCGCGTCCCTGAAAAGGGGCACCGTCACCGTGGGGCTCGCGTCGCCGTCGTCCGAACTGCCGGCCGTGCAGGCGCTCGCGGACAACGGGGTGACCTCCTTTGCCATGGAACTGGTGCCCCGCATTTCCCGCGCCCAGTCCATGGACGCCCTGACTTCCCAGGCGCTGGTGGCCGGGTACCGCTGCGTGCTGGAGGCGGCCATCCGGCTGCCCCGCTTCTTTCCGCTGTACATGACCGCCGCCGGCACCGTCCCGCCCGCCCGGGTCCTGGTGCTCGGCGCCGGTGTGGCTGGACTTCAGGCCATCGGCACCGCCAAGCGCCTGGGTGCCCGGGTTTTCGCCAACGATATCCGCCCCGCCTCCGCGGACGAGGTCGCCTCCATGGGAGGCACCTTCATCCGCCTGGACCTCGAGACGGCGGAGGCGGCCGGCGGCTACGCCCGGCAGCTGAGCTCCGACGCCGGCACCCGGCAGCGGCAGTTGCTGGCGCCGCACGTGGCGCAATCGGACGTATTGATTACGACGGCGGCAGTCCCCGGGCGGCCGGCGCCCCTTTTGGTGACGCGCGAGATGGTGCAGGGCATGCGGCCGGGATCCGTCGTGATCGACCTCGCCGCGGAATCCGGCGGCAACGTGGAAGGGTCGGTGCCGGGCCAGGACATCCCGATCCCCACCGCCGACGGAACCGGGCACATCACCCTGGTAGGCCTCAAGGACCCGGCTTCGGCCATGGCCTCGGACGCCTCCCGCCTCTACGCCAAGAACGTGGCCAACCTGCTGGCCCTGCTGGTCCGCGCGGACGACGCCGCCGGCATCCTGAACCTGGATTTCGACGACGAAGTGGTGGCCGGCGCCTGCCTCACCCACGATGGCGTGGTGCGGCACCAGCCCACGGCGGAGCTGCTGGTGGCCCGGGCCCGTACAGCCGCAGAGCCTGCCGCGGCTGCGGCCCGGCAGGAAGGAGCGCTCTGATGGACGGAACAGCCCTGCTGACCATCACGGTACTGGCGGTGTTCGTCGGCTTCGAAGTGGTGTCCAAGGTCTCCAGCACCCTGCACACTCCGCTGATGTCCGGCGCCAATGCCATCCACGGCATCATCCTGGTCGGTGCCATCATCGTGGCGGGCCAGGCGGCAGACCCGTGGGTCCTGGCGGTGGCGCTGCTCGCCGTCGTCCTTGCCACTGCCAACCTGGTGGGCGGGTTCGTGGTGACGGACCGGATGCTGCATATGTTCCACGCCAAGAAGGACGCTGCCCGGACCATCACGGAACCCAAGGCGGGCGGCAAATGAGCCTCCTTGACCCCGTCTGGACCTCCCTGCTCTACCTCGCCGCGGCGGTCTGCTTCATCCTGGCCCTGCGCGGCCTCAGCTCCCCGCGGACGGCCCGGCGGGGAAACCTGGTGGGCGCACTCGGAGCGCTGATCGCCGTCGTCACGGTGTTCCTGTCCGCCCGGCTGGACAACATCCCCTGGATCCTGGCGGCAATCGCCGTGGGCAGCGCGGTGGCGGCGCCCGTGGCCCGGCGTGTGAAGATGACGCAGATGCCGCAGCTGGTGGCACTGTTCAACGGCGTGGGCGGCGGCGCGGCCGCCCTCGTGGCACTTCTGGAACTGGCCCATTCGGAGAATCCCTGGGTGCGGGTGGCCATCGTCTTCACGCTCCTGGTGGGTGCCGTGTCCTTCGCGGGTTCAGGCGTCACGTTCGCCAAGCTGCAGGAACTGATGACCACCCGTCCCGTGATGTTCCCCGGGCTCCCCGTGGTGATGGCCGTGGTGCTACTCGCCGCGGTGGCCGCCGGCGTGGCTGTGGTCCTCACTGGGTCGCTGGCCCTCGCGGTCCTGCTGCTGGCCCTGGGCCTTGCCGCCGGCGTCCTGCTGGTGCTGCCCGTGGGCGGCGCGGACGTGCCCATCGTTATCTCGCTGCTGAACGCCTTCACCGGCCTGGCCGTCGCGGCGTCCGGCCTGGTGCTGGGCAACGTGCTGCTGGTGGTGGCAGGCACCTTGGTGGGAGCCTCGGGCACCATCCTCACCCGTGCCATGGCTGCGGCCATGGGCCGGAAGGTGGCGGGCATCCTGTTCGGGGCGTTCCGGGGAGGTTCGACGGCGGGGTCCACCGCAGTGAGCGAGCGTCCGGTCCGTTCGTCCTCGCCGGAGGACGTGGCGGTTCTCCTGGGCTACGCGCAGCGGGTGATCATCGTCCCCGGCTACGGGCTGGCGGTGGCGCAGGGCCAGCACACTGCCGCCGAACTGGCCCTGGCCTTGGAAGCCCGCGGCATCGAAGTGGACTTCGCGATCCATCCGGTGGCCGGCCGCATGCCGGGCCACATGAACGTGCTCCTGGCCGAGGCCAACGTCCCATACGAGTCGCTGAAGGAGATGGGCGAGATCAACCCGGAGTTCAAGACGACGGACGTGGCCCTGGTGGTGGGCGCCAACGATGTGGTGAACCCGGCAGCCAAGACCTCGTCCGGCTCACCGATCTACGGGATGCCCATCCTGGAGGTGGCGGAGGCGCGGCAGGTGGTGTTCCTCAAGCGGTCCATGCGCCCCGGGTTTGCCGGCATCGAGAACGACCTGCTGTACCAGCCACAGACGTCACTGCTGTTCGGCGACGCCAAGGACTCCCTGGCCCAGGTGCTGGGTGCCGTGAAGGCACTGTAGGCATGGAAAGGCACCAGACGCGGGTTACCCTTCTTTCAGAAGCTTGCTTTCCATCCGCCATCAGAGGACGCCATGACTGAGAACCATTCCCCTTCACCCAAACGTGCCGCCGTCGTCATCAACCCCGCAAAGACGGTGGACATCGACGTGCGGGAGCTCATGGCCAAGCACTGCCAGGAAAATGGCTGGGGCGAAACCCTCTGGTTCGAGACCACGGAGGAGGATCCCGGCGTCGGGCAGGCGAAGGAAGCCCTGGCGCAGGGGGCGGACCTTATCATCGCCGCCGGCGGCGACGGCACAGTGCGCTGCGTCGCCGAAGTCCTGGCCGGGAGCGACATCCCGATGGGCCTGCTGCCGCTGGGAACGGGAAACCTGCTGGCCCGCAACCTGGGCATCGACGTGACCGACTATGACGGCGCCCTGTCCGGAGCCCTCGTGGGCACCGAACGGAAGATCGACGTGGTCCGGGCCCGCCGCAGCGATCCTGACGAGGAACAGCTGTTCCTGGTCATGGCCGGCGTGGGCTACGACGCCACGATCATGGCTGACACCAACCAGGAACTGAAGCACAAGGTGGGCTGGCTCGCCTATGTGGACGCGGGCATCCGCAACCTGCAAGGCAAACCCATCAAGGCCACCGTGGTCATCGATGGCAAGGACGTGGTACACCGCGGTGTCCGCAGCGTCATGGTGGGCAACTGCGGTAAGGTCCAGGGCGGCCTGGAGATCTTCCCGGACGCCAAGGTGGACGACGGCCTGCTGGACGTCGCGGTCCTGGCGCCGCACCACGGCAAGCTGGGCTGGTTCTCCGTACTGGCCGGCATCATCGGCAAGGGCCGAGGCAAGGACACCGCCGTGGAGTACTTCCAGGGCAAGACCGTTGAGATCACGCTGGAGCACAAGGACGACTACCAGCTGGACGGGGACCACGAGGGCCAGGGCAAGCACGTGCTCATGACCATGGAGCCCGGTGCCCTGACCCTGCGGATGTAGGCTTCCTTACGCCAGCAGCCGGCCCCAACGAGGTTCCAGCAGCGGCGCGCCCGCCAGTTTCAGGGCGTGCCAGAGCGTGACGGCCACCGAGTCCAGCACGGGGACCCCGGTGGCTTCCTCGATCTCTGCAGTGATGTTGGCTCCGTAAAGGTTGGTGCACAGGTATACCAGGGCATCGGGGGCCATGGCGGCGAGCTCCAGAGAGCCCGGACGCATTTCGTCGTGGGTGACCCGGGCGAAGGACTCGTTGTCGCTGAGGCCCAGCGCCCGGTGGTCCACGGTCTTGATGCCTTCGCGCTCGTAGGACGCGATGACCCGGTGGTTCACGTCCTCCGTGTACGGGGTGAACAAGCCGATCCGCTCCGTGCCGAAGCTCCGGAAGGCCTCGAGGTAGGCAAGGGTGGAGGTGGTGGCGGGGATGCCGGTGGCCGCCGTGATTCCGCCGGCCAGTTCCTGGTCGTGGGCTGACCCCAGCCATGAGCCGGACGTGCCGTTCCAGGCAATCACGTCCACATCCGCCGTCGCCAGCAGCCCTGCTGCCTCCTGCATGACTGCGGGGTCGAACTGGCGGTCGGAGGAATCGTCCAGGGCGATGCGGGTGACCGGGATCCGGGTGAAGTGCACGGTGACGTCGGTGCGGCTGCCCAGGATGCGGTAGGTCTGGGGCTCCAGGCAGGTGTTGGAGGACGGCACAATCATGCCGATCCTGCGTGGGCGTGTGGTTGCGGGCATGGTGGCTCCTAGAGGGCGGCAGTGAGCTGGGAGGCTTCGGGGGCGCCGGACCGGTGCTCGCGGAAGCCGTTGCGGTCGATGAAGCGGCCCACCGACCCGGGGTCATGGAAGCCGTCCGCGTCCAGGACCACCCGACCGTTGGAAACAACGACGGCGGGCCAGCCCCTGAGTGCCTTCCCGTCGAAGGGTGAGAAGTCCGTTCCCATGTGCAGGGCTGAGCCGTCCACCGTGCGTTCCTCGGCGGGGTCGAAAACCACCAGGTCGGCGTCGAACCCCTCAGCGATGCGGCCCTTGGCAGGTACGGCGTTGATGCGTGCAGGCGCGGCGGCGAAGGCCTCCACGAACTGCTCCACGGTTGCCCCGGCGGATGTCATGGCGGTGAACGTGACCGGCATCCGCGTCTCTACGCCGGGCAGGCCGTGCGGCATGGCGCGCACGTCATCGGTGCGCTCGCGCTTCTGGGACAGGTCGTAGCAGGAGTGGTCGGAGGACATGGTGTGGATGGCTCCGGACACCAGCCGCTCCTTGAGGGCGGCCACCGTTTCCGCGCTGCGCATGGGCGGGCAGCAGGCGAACCACTCGGGGAATCTCGAGCCGTAGACAGAGTCGTCCAGCGTCACGTAATGCGGGCAGGTCTCGGAGTACGCCTCCAGCCCGCGGTCGCGTGCCTGGCTCACCAGGTCAACCGCCCCGGGCGTGGACTGGTGGACGAAGTAGACCGGGGCGCCGGTGTATTCGGCCATGGCCAGGGTTTCCTTGACCGAGATCTCCTCGGCCAGCTCCGGCCGGGTCCGGTGCAGGTGTTCGATGCCGATCCGGCCATCCTGGGCGTGCTGCCCCGTGCAGTCGGCAATGATCGGATCGTGCTCGGCATGGATGTATGTCAGCCCGTCCAGCCGCACCATTTCCCGCATGACCTTCAGGATGGTGTCGCCGTCGGCCATGGTGCTGCCCCGGTTGGTGGTGTACATCTTCACCGATCTGATGCCTTCCGCTGCCAGCTGCTCAAGCTGCCACGGGACTGTTTCGTCCCAGCTGACCACGGAACCGTGGAGGGCAACATCGCAGCGGGATTGCGTGGCGAGTTCCTTTTTGTGCAGGGCGGCGGCGAGCGGGGTTTCCTGGGCGTCGCGGGGAATGCCGAAATCGATGATGGTGGTGGTCCCGCCCCACAGCGCTGCGGTGGAGGTGGTCCGGTAGTCGTCCAGGGTGCGGAAGCGCCCGGTCACCTGGGCCACGTGGCAGTGTCCGTCCACGCCGCCGGGGATCACGAGTTTGCCCGTGGCGTCGATGGTGTTGTCCGCCGCGGGGACGGGCTGGGCGGCGTCGACGAGCCGGGCGATCCGGCCGTCCTGCACCACGATGTGCGCTTCCTGGCGGCCGTGGCTGTTCACCACGGTGGCGTTGGCAATGACAAGTTGAGGCTGGCGGGACATCGGTGTCCTCCTGAAGTTGGTGGGTTTGGCTAGGGGGTGGGCTGGGGAGTGCCGGCGTGTTCCTGGCGGGCGGCGAGGGCCGAGTCCAGGTTGCCTGACAGTCCCTTGCGGTCCTTGGCCGGGGGCGGGGCGAAGGCGCCGGCCCGGTGCGGGCCGGACTGGAGTGCGGCGACTGCCTCGGCCATGCGGACGCCGGCGGAGATCCCGTCCACGACGGGGACGGGAATCTGCCCCTTGAGTTCGCGGGCAAGGCCGGCAAGCGGGGCGCCGGCAAGGATGACGACGTCGGCGCCGTCCTCAGCCACGGCCTGCCGGCTGAGTGCCAGCAGGGTTTCCCTGAAGTCCTGCTGCACGGAGGCGATGCTGTTCAGGGAGTCATTGATGGAACGGATGGAGGCCAGCCTCCCGGCAAGGCCGAACTGCTCCACGCACTCCCGGTACCAGGGCTTGATCCGGTCCGAGATGGCAATGATGGAGAAACGGTGGCCCTGCAGTGCGGCTGCGCACAATGCGGCCTCGGTGATGCCGATGACCGGCACGTCCGCCAGTTCCTTCAGGGCCGGCATGCCGGGGTCGCCGAAGGCGGCCACCACCACGGCATCCACCCGGGCTGCGCCGGGGCGGGTGTGTTCGGCGATGAGCTCTGCCACGGCACCGGCGGCGATCAGGGATTCGAAGCGGGTCTCGATGTATTCCACGCCGTGGCCGGCCGTCCGGACCAGCAGTTCGGTGCCGGGGGAGGCGGATCGGAGCGCCTCGGATTCAATCAGCGCCGTGACATCGGCGCTGATGTTGGGGTTGATGACCAGGAGTTTCATTTTCTCTTCCGGTGGAATTCTGGTTCGGTCTTCTGGAAGTCCTCGGGGAACTGGTCCCGGTACTTTCCGATGTGTGATGCGGACTGGGCGGCTGCCTTGTCCGGATCGCCGCTGGCAATCGCGGCGTACAGTTCGCGGTGTTCCCGGATGAGTTCGGGCAGGTCGCTGACGTGCCGGAACAGCCAGTGCATTCGGCCCTGGAGGGGTTCCAGGGCGGATTTGAGGAAGTTGTTGTCCGCGATGGCGGTGATGGCGTCGTGGAATTCGCTGTTGGAGCGGTGCGCCTCCATCACGGAACCCTTGGCCAGGAAGGCTTCGGCGTTGTCCAGCAGCCCCTCCAGGTATGCGAGATCCTCTGCGGTGGCCCGCTTGGCGGCGAGCCGGCAGGCCAGGACTTCCAGGGACTGGCGGACGTCGAAGAGGTCCTCCACGTCCTTCGGGCTGAGGCTGCTCACTTCAGCCCCGCGTGCGCCGCGGTCGCTGATCAGGCCTTCCTGGCGGAGCATGCGCAGGGCCTCGCGGACCGGCAGCCGGGAAACGGAGAATTCGGCTGCCAGGTCGCGCTCCACCAGCCGCGTGCCGGGAGCGTAGTGTCCTTCGAAAATCCTGGTGCGGAGGGTGTCCCGGACGGTTTCGCGGAGGGGGCGGTCCTTGTCCTGGGTCTCTTCGGCGGTCAGCATGATGCTCCATTCGGATTTTTGTTGGCACTGCTCCCGGCTGCGGGGGCGTTGTTTGCAAGTTTCCCTGCGAGGGTCAGCTTAGACAGGAAGCCGCTTGTTGTAGTTCAGGGTGAGCACTGATGCGCCCATGATCACCGCGGAAGCGACGAAGTACAGCAGCGCCCAGGTATAGGAACCCGTGGCCCCTACGATCAGGCCGACGGCGATCGGAGTGACGAACCCGGAGATGTTGCCGCTGAAGTTCATGGCGCCGCCCAGGACGCCCGCGTTGGTGCGGCCGCCAAGGATGGAGGGGATGCTCCAGAACAGGCCTACCCAGCGCAGGAAGAACATGACGAGGGAGAGCAGGACCACCGCGGTGGTGGGGTCCGGGACCACGGTGACGCCCACCAGGCCGCCGATCACCACGGCGCTGGAGATGCCCAGGAGGGTGCGCATCACCCGGTTGGCTGAGGCGCCGGACGCACGCCACTTGTCCGCAATGGTGCCGCCCAGGATTTCACCCACGAAGCCGGCACCGAAGATGACGAAGGTGGACCAGCCGATGGTCTTCAAGTCGAAGCCCTTGGCCTGGGCCAGGTAGAGCGGGCCCCAGGTCAGCAGGCCATAGAACACTCCATTGAAGCCGAGCCAGCCGAAGCACATCGCCCAGAAGGAGCGGAACTTAAGGTAGGGGAGCAGCGCGCGCTTGCCCTGGCTGCCGTCGAGCTCGGCTTCGGCATCCTCGGCAGCGTGCGACGCTTCGATGTACTCGGCTTCGGCGGCATTGACACCGCGATGCTGCCGCGGGTTGTCCCGGACGTACCACCAGACGGCCAGGCCCATCAGGACTGTTGCGGCGCCGGCGATGACGAAGGAACTGCGCCAGCTGCCCGTTGCGGCGATGAGGCCGGCGATGAGGATGCCGCCGAGGCCTGCACCCAGCGGGGCGCCGGCGTCCAAAATGGTGGCTCCGCGGCCGCGCTCCGACTTGTGCATCCAGATGGCGTTGAGCTTGCCGCCGGCCGGCATGACACCTGCTTCGGTCACGCCGATGCCGAGGCGGGCGATGAACATGCTCAGGAAGCCTCCTGCCATCCCTGATGCGGCAGTTGCCGCGCCCCAGCCGACACAGGAAGCGGTCATCACTTTGCGGGGACCGAACTTGTCGATGAGCAGGCCCACAGGGATCTGCATGAGGGCGTAGGTCCAGAAGAAGGCGGAAAGCAGCAGGCCCACAAGCTCCGGGGCGAGATTGAACTCCTTTTGGATGATGGGCAGTGCGACCGAAATGGAGCCGCGGTCGATGTAGTTGACGGCAACCAGGACGAGCAGGAGCAGGAACATTTTCCAGCGGACGGAGGTGCGCCGTTGCGTTCCGTCCTTTCCGTGCGTTTCGGTAGTGCCGGGCGTGGCCTCGTCGGACGTGGCCGTTGTTTCAGTGTTTGGGATGGACACAGCTTCTCCTTCACGGGGAAGTTTACGGATGGGGAGGATGCGAATGTTGTGGTACATGCCCGGCAGTGCAGGTGTGGCCTGCCGGGGGGAAAGGTCCGCTGGACGATCCGGAGCGTGCAACGGGAAGTGCCGTTTTGGGATCCCGTTTTGGGATCCCAAAAACAACGGTAGAAGTGACTCGGGCCACTGTCAAGGGTTTTTGCTTCCGGCAACGTGACGGGGACTTGCTGACGGATTGTGACCGCCACGCATGGGGTAAGGCCGGGGTGAGGGCGGCATTAAAAGCTCCCAGGCCGCCAGTCGTACCCGCAGAGAGGAACAGCCATGAAAACCGCACTCCTGGACCGCGCGAAGCAACGCTGGGACAAGTTGGGTGCCGGCCTTTACGCCGCAGTCCTGAGTATCCTGGTCCTTGCCGCCAGCGGCCTGGTGGGCCTCCTGTTCCACCTGCCCTGGCTGTTCCCAAGCCTCGGCCCCACGGTGATGCTGTTCTTCGAATCGCCCGAGCAGAAAGCATCAAGGCCGGCCAACACCCTGGTGGGCCACGGCGTGGGGCTGGCCGCAGGTGCGCTCTGCCTGTATGCGCTGGGCCTGCAGGACCAACCCTCCGCCGCGGTGGGCGGACTGACGCCGCTGCATGTCCTCAGCGGCGTGTTGTCGGTTGGGCTGACCACCCTTGTCCTGACCTGGCTTGGCCTGCCGCACCCTCCAGCGGGCGCCACGACGCTGATTGTCAGCCTTGGCATCCTGTCCGCACCCATGCAGCTGGTGTCCATGGCTGCTGCCATCGTCCTGGTGACCGTTGTGGGGTGGGGGCTCAACGCGCTGTTGGGGACCCGGCCGGCCGGTAGGACATGATCTCGGCCAGTTCCGCCAGCCGGTGGGCCCGCGCGGACTCGGCCGGTGTGAACGGCTCTCCCGGCCGGGCGAAGGTGATGGGGCCATGCCATGCGGTGGGGATCTTAAGGTGCGTCCCGCCGTCGGACACCTTCAAGCCGGCGTCCGACGGCGGCACAATCCGTGCGTGCAAAAGCTCGGCCACCGCCAGGGGCAGTTCGTCCGGGGCGGCAGCGATCCTCGCTGCCAGGCTGAGCGCCCTGGTCTGCCCGTCAGCCATGGCCAGCGCAGTGGTGGGCCAGACGTGCGGACTGCCGCCGCCGCCGTCGTGCAATGCCGCCAGCAGCTCGTGCTCGCCCACCTCCCCAGGAACCGAAAGGACAAACTCATCCAGGACCCCATCCGGAACCGGGTGGACGTGGATGCTCAGGATGTTGGTGTCCAGCCGGGCCAGCGCCCCCGTGATCCGCTGCAGCGAGCCCGGCTGGTCCCGGAGCAGCGTGCGCGCCCGCCAGAGGGACGGCGCCGACGCCAATTGCCGCCGGTGCCGGAGGGCCGGGGCGTGCAGCCAGCGCAGCAGCACCCGGGCCGCTGAGGGCTCGGCCACCCAGATCACCAGCACTGTCGCGGTCAGTGTCAGCACCAGGACCTTGGCCACATAGGGAAGGTGGGTCTCCACCACCAGGGCGTGGACCAGCAGCTCGATGGGCAGCATCACTGCGATGTTGGCCAAGGTCAAACGCGCCTTGGGCGGTTCGGGCATCAGGCCGCAGACCTCGCAACGCAGTTCGGCAGCGGGCGTGTTGTGTGCAGGGCGTGTCATGACACCAGCATCGCCCTGCGCTGTTTCCGCCGCGTTGCCTCCTGATTCCATTCAGGGGAACGCGCCGGGGTACTTCCAGGGCCCGCCCCGTAGGATTTACCAGGAACGTCAGCGCGGCCGCCCGTGAGAATCCACCCAGGAACCCCAGGAAGGCGCTGCCCGTGAAGTTGTTTGCTGAAATGTTCAGCATTGCCCCCGGCAACAAGGACCACCACCCCGCGTTGAGGTGTGCCGTGGGCGTCTTCGTTCCACTGATCACGCTGGTGCTGCTCGGCAGGCTGGACCTGGCAATCTTCGCGTCCTTCGGTGCCTTTACCGGGATCTACGGCCGCGGTGAACCGCATGCGGTCCGGTTTGTGCTGCAGCTGCGGGCCGGGCTTCTGATGCTGCTGGTCATGCTCCTGGCGGCGCTCGCGGCCCGGATGGGTCCCGCCTGGGGCCTGGACGCCGCCGCCCACACCTGGCTGCTGGTCCTGGCCACCACGCTGGTGGCCGGCGCCTGTTCCGTTGCCATTTCCTGGCTTCGACTGCGCCCTGCGGGTTCGCTGTTCCATATCTTCGCCTTCGCCGCCATCGCCTCCATTCCCAACCAGCCGCCGCTGTGGCAGGGCATGCTGGTGGCCGTCCTCACCACGGTGTTCGCCCTGCTGGTGGGTTTCTCGTCCAGGATCCTTCCCAGCCACCGCTCTCCCTGGACCAGGCCTCCCCGGATCCGGCGCACTCCCGCGGAGAAGCGCACGGCCTGGCTTGAGGGATTCGGCTACCTGGCGGCCGCCGGCCTTGCCGGTGCGCTGGCCACCTGGGCAGGGGAGCGCCTGGGATTCGGGCACAACTACTGGGCCATGGTGGCTGCCGTGGTGCCGCTGGTGGGCCACACCACGCGGCACCGGGTACGCCGGGGCGTCCAAAGGATCATCGGCACAGTCCTGGGGCTGCTGGTCCTGGCTGCCGTCCTGCTCGTTGGCCTGCAGCCGTGGCAGACCGTGCTGGTGATGGCGCTGTGCCAGTTCGGCGCCGAGATGTTCATCATCCGCCAGTACCTGCTGGCCCAGGTGTTCGTGACACCCCTCGCGCTGGTCTCAACACTGCTGGTGGTCCCGGCCTCACCCTCCATCCTGCTGCGGGACCGCATCATCGAGACGGTGATCGGCGCCGCCGTCGGCATCGCCGTGGTGCTGGCTCCGGGCGCGTGGCGCCGCATCAGGCAGCGGCGCCGCATCAGGCAGCGGACGACGGCGGCCTGACCGCCTTTGCCGTCGGCCTGCCCTGCAGCCCAGGGGCAGGCCGGACGGGTGTCCCGTTACGGACGTTCCGCGGCTGCTTCTTCCCGCACGGCTCGGATCGTGTGTGGCACTGCCATCAGCGCGACCACGGCGATCGCGGCAGCGGCGGCAAAGACATAGAAACCCCACGGGTAGGCGATGTTCGCAGCCACCAGTGTGCCCGTCACGGCAGGGCCCACAATGGCGCCAAGCCGGCCTACACCGGCTGCAAAACCAAGCGCGGTGGCGCGCAGGGTTGCCGGGAACAGTTGGCTGACCCATGCGTAAACCAGTACTTGTGCACTGAACACGAACACGCCCGTGACAAAGACCGCCGCGTTGAGTAGCAGTTCGCTTTGGATCTTGACGCTCAGGACCGCCAGGAAGACCGCGGAGAGCCCGAACCACAGCAGCACCACACGCTTGGTGCCGTGCTTGTCAGCCAGGATCCCTGCGATCACCAGGCCCACCACTGCCCCCACGTTGAGGACCAGCAGGAGAACCAGGCCGGTGCTGACGGTGTACCCGGCGCCGGCCATCAGCTGCGGAAGCCAGGTATTCAGGCCGTAGACCAGGAGCAGGCCCATGAAAGAAGCCGCCGCGATGGACAGCGCCACCAGGGGGTAGGGCTTCCGTGCCAGGTCCCGGAAGCCCGTGCGGGCTGCGGCAGGTTCTTTTCCTTCCGCGGCTAAGGGAAGGGTTTCCGGGAGCTTGAACCACAGGAAAGGTGCCAGGGCAAAGCCTGCGAGGCCGCCCACGATGAACATCATCCGCCAGTCCGGGATCAGCAGCAGGGCAAGGAAGGCCGTGGCCACAGCGCCGGCGTGGTAGCCGGTCATGGTCCGGGTGGTCGACTTTCCGGCGGTACCTGCCGGAGCGTAGTCGTTCATGTACGCCAGGGCGGCCGGGAGGCAGGCGCCGAGCCCCAGCCCGGCAAGAAGCCGGAAGGCGCAGAACACCGCAACGTTGGGTGCGAACACCACGGCGATGGTGAAGATTGAAAACCACAGGACGCAGGCCACCAGAAGGCGGCGCCGCCCAAAGCGGTCGGACAGGGGGGCGATGAACAGGGCGCCGGCGCCAACGCCAACCAGTGAGATTGTGGCTGCCAGCGTGGCGCCCACCGCGTCGAAGCCAAGGTCATGGGTCTTGATCAGCGTGGGAATGACGGTGCCCAAAACCACCAGGTCAAAGCCGTCAAGAACCATCGCCAGCCAGCAAAGCCAGACCGGCCACTTGGAGCGGTGCTGATGTGGCGCAAATGACATAGGAATACCTCGGTGTATCGTCCAGGAGTTTTCGCGGCAGGCTGCTTTGCCGGTGGTGGTGTGGGCAGCATTGCCCATATCCCCAGTGAGGTTTGTATCACTAAGGGGTGTAATCTGGGACAACTTTTCCCATTCAATGGAAGCAGGTGTTCGCGCTGGCCAACTCCCCGTCCGGCGACTCCGTGGTGGACCGGATCGTCCGGCTGATCTCCGCCTTTCCCCAGGACGTCGGCGCCCTGCAACTGGGCGACCTTGCACAGCGTGCGGGCCTGCCGCTGACCACAACGCACCGGCTGGTAGGCCAACTTGCCGCCCATGGGTTGCTCGAGGCGGCGCCGGGCGGCATGGTCCGGCCCGGGTTGAGGCTGTGGGAGCTGGTGAACCGGACCTCGCCCACGCTCGCCCTGCGCCAGGCGGCCATGCCGTTCATGGAGGACATCCAGCAGGTACTGCACCAGAACGTGAACCTGGCGGTGCTGGAAGGCTGGGAGGCGTTGTTCGTGGAGCGGCTGTCCAGGAGGGGATCGGTGGCCAACCGGGCGCAGGTGGCGGGAAGGATGCCTATCCATATATCGTCCGCCGGCCTGGCGCTGATGGCCCACCAGGATAAAGCGTTGCAGCAGGAGTACCTGGGCCAGTTCACCGATCCCGATGGAAGGCTGGCAGCGGACGACGTCAGGACGCTGTTGGCCGAAACGTTCCATCAGGGCTTCGCCCAACTAAAGGGAGTCGTGGATCCCGACACCTGGGGCATCGCCGTCCCGGTCCTGAACCGGAGGCAGCGCGCTGTGGCGTCTCTCGGCGTCGTGGTTCCGCTGCGCGAGATGCGCCTGCAGGCTCTGGTTCCTGCACTGCAGACTGCTGCCCGCGGAATCGCGCGGCAGCTGGCTGATGCCTGATCCGTTGAACGGAATCGGTGTAACGGCAGTCACGGCTTCCCGCCCACACTGTTGGAAGACGAACCGATACGGTGCCGCCCACGGCGGGGCCCGCAATGAAGCGAGAACAGATCATGGCACGAAATGTCATCACCACCCAAGTGGCCATCATGGGAGGCGGTCCGGCAGGGCTGATGCTCTCCCACCTCCTGGCGAAGGCAGGCATCGAGTCCACGGTGGTCGAGGTCCGCAGCCATGAGGAAATCTCGCACACGGTGCGCGCCGGCATCCTGGAGCACGGCACCGTCAATCTCCTTGTGGACAGCGGGGTCTCGGACCGGGTGCTGCGCGACGGGGACCGGCATGACGGGATCGAGCTGCGGTTCAACGGCGAGAGCCACCGGGTCGACTTCAAGGACCTTGTGGGGGAGTCCGTGTGGCTGTACCCGCAGACGGACGTCTTCCTGGATCTCGCGGCACGCCGGAAGGACGACGCCGGCGATGTCCGCTACAGCGTCACGGACACCACCGTCCATGATCTTGAGGGCAGGCCGAAGGTCTGGTTCACCGATTCCGAGGGCGTTGAGTTCGAGATCCAGGCCGACTTCCTGGTGGGTGCAGACGGATCGCGCAGCCACTGCCGGTTCCAGATCCCGGAGGCCCACCGCAAGTGGTACTTCCATGAATACCCCTTCGCCTGGTTCGGCATCCTGGCCGAGGCGCCGCGCAGCTCCGACGAGCTGATCTACGCAAACTCCGCCAACGGCTTCGCCCTGATCAGCCAGCGCACGGAGACTGTGCAGCGGATGTATTTCCAGTGCGACCCCAAGGAGAACGTGGCCGAGTGGGATGACGACAGGATCTGGGCCGAGTTCCGCAGCCGGGTCAACGGCAACGGCTTTCAACTCAAGGAAGGGCCGGTCATCGAGAAGATGGTGCTTCCCTTCCGCAGCTTCGTCCACACGCCCATGCGCCACGGCAACCTCTTCCTGGCCGGCGACGCCGCACACACCGTGCCGCCCACCGGTGCCAAGGGACTGAACCTGGCCATCAACGACGTCAAGGTCCTCTTCGAGGGACTGGACAGCCACTACAACGCCGGCTCCGACCGGCTGCTGGAGACCTACAGCGAACGCGCCCTGGACAGGGTGTGGAAGGCGCAGCAGTTCTCCTACTGGATGACCACCATGCTGCATACCCCCGCCGGCGCGGACGACTTCTCCCGGGCGCGCCAGCTCGGCGAACTCAATTCGGTGGTCTCCTCCCGGCATGGCATGGCCTACCTGGCCGAGGCCTACACGGGCTGGCCCGTCGGCGCCTAAGAACCCAGCAGCCGCCGGACTGCGTCCACTGCCCGGTGGGTGAGGCATAACATGATGCCATGGAAACGGTCTCGATCGTTGGCGGCGGCATCGCTGGACTGGCCCTGGCGGCCTGCCTGGAGCCGGACCGCTTCGAGGTGACGGTCTACGAGAAGCGGCCGGAATTGCCCACGGTCGGCACCGTGCTCGCGATGTGGCCGAACGCCCAGAGAGCGCTGGCGCGGGTGGGGATCCTTGGCCAGGCCCGGGCGGTCAGCCCGGTCCTTGGCAGCGGATCCATCCGCAATGCTGCAGGCGAACCGTGGGCCACGGTCAACGGGGGCGAGCTGTTCGGAATGTCCCGGGTGGACCTCCTGAGGCTTCTTGATTCGGCCGTCCCTGGTGCTGTCCGCAGGGTCGCTGTGCACCTGCGGGCGCTGCCAGGCGATCATGGTCTGGTAGTTGGCGCCGATGGCGTGCACAGCATGGTCCGCCGTGAGATCTGGGGTGCCGGCACGAATGCCCGTGTCCAGTCGTGCATTGCAGTCCGTGGCACTATCCCGGCACCGGTCAATCCCGAGGAGGTGGGGGAGTACTGGGGGCGGGGGGACCTGTTTGGTATCGCCGCCTCCCCGGGCGGGACCAACTGGTATGCGAGCTGGCGTTCTGATCTTGGTCCCACAGGGATCGATGTTGCCCAGGCGCTGGACCAGGCCCGGCTGCGTTTTGCGGGCCACGCCCCCGCCATCCGCCAGGTGCTCGCGGCCGCCGTTCCCGAACTTTCCCTGGCCCAGCGGATCTGGACCACCCCGCCGTTGCGCTCCTACGTCCGCGGCACTGCGGTATTGGTGGGCGATGCCGCCCACGCCATGACGCCCAACCTGGGCCGGGGAGCCTGCGAATCACTGGTGGATGCCGTCACCCTTGCGGATCTGTTGAACAGCCTGCCGCAGGACAGGGCGCTCGCCGCCTACAACCGGCAGCGGCGGCTGCGGACCCGTGCCCTGAGCATGGCCTCTGCGGCAATGATGCGGGTGGCCCTGGCGGAAGGCGCCCAACCGCTGCGTGACGGCCTGCTCAACCTGGCCCGACGGCGGCACGAACGCGCCGCCGTCGGCAGCGGTTCCGACAGGTGATCAGCGGATGGCAGCGGCGGGCCGTGTAGCGTCGTCCCCACCTGGAGCCTGGGCGCCGGGAAGCACCCCGGCGCCTTGCGGGACGGGCGCTACCGGAGCAAGCCGCTTCCTGTTCCGCCTTCGCCCTGACCTGCCGTAGACCAGGTACATCGTTACGCCGGTGATGATCATGAGGAGCACGGTGTAAACGAAGGTGTTCGCAATACCTTCAGTGCCTTCTGCGCCGTCGGTGTTGGCCTTGATCACCAGGCCCAGCGGCTGTACCAGCGGATGGGCCAGGAAGATCGCGGTGTCGTAGTCATCCAGGAGGCTGTTGAAGTTCAGGGCCGTAATGGCTGCTGCCGCCGGGAGCACCAACGGCAGGAGGATACGCCGAAAGACGTACAGGGTCTTGGCGCCCATGATGACAGCAGCCTCCTCCAGGGAAGAGTTCACGGAGGCGAAGGACGCTTTGAGCATCCGAAGGGTGAATGGAATCTTCACGGTGACGAATGCGATGAGCAGGATCACCGTTGTTCCGGTGAGCACGGCTCCGCCCACCAGTGGGTTCGGGTGGTCGTAGCTGACAATCAGGCCCAAAGCCAGCAGCGCGGACGGCAGGATCCATGGGATGTGCAGCAGGTATTCGAAGGCCGAGGCCACCCAGTTTTTGTATTTCTGCAGCAGCCGGGCCACGAAGAGCAGTCCGCCAACGGCGATGACGGCGGCCAGGGCGCTGTAAACAACACTGACGATAAAGGGACGGAGCCCGGATTGCTGGGTGAGGACGCGGATGTAGTTGTCGAGCGTCAGATTGGCCAGCGAGAGCTGTCCCGTTTGGATGGCCGCGCCGTCGGCGAACGAGTACAGCACGATCAACACCACAGGGAGCGTGTAGATGGCAAACAGGAGATATGCCACAGCATGTACGGCCACATTGGCTGCGGGGTTGGTGATGTCCTGCTTCTGCAGCTCTGAGGACACCTTGGACACCGAGAAGTAGGTGCCGCCCTTCTCCAGCCGGGACATGACGGCGAGCATCAGCATGGTGGCCAGGCCCAGGATGACGGCAAGCAGCGCCGCGAGGTCCCTGGAGGTGGGGCTGTTGGTGAAGGTCAGGATCATCGGCGTAATGGTCTGGAAGTCGCGGCCGCCCAGCACCTGCGGGGCACTCAAGGCGCCCAGGCCGGTGAGGAACGACAGGATGGTGACGGCGAACAGCGTGGGCTTGAGCATTGGGAGGACGATGCGCCGCAGGATGGTCCAGGTGGAGGCGCCAAGATTCCGCGCGGCCTCGATGGTCTGGTAGTCGATGCCCTTCAGCGCGTTCGCGACGAACAGCATGTGGTTGGTGGTGGTGGCAAAGGTCATGACCACCAGGACGGCGAAAAACCCGGAGAACCACGCCGGGTCCATTCCGGGGATCAGCTTGGTCAGCAGCGAGGTGACGATGCCCTTGTCCCCGTAAATGAATTTGTACCCGGCGGCCAGCACGATGCCGCCGTAGATGAAGGTGGAGGCGTAGCCCAGGAAGAGGATGCGCGAGCCCCAAATCCGGAAGTAGTGGGTGACCAGGACAATGAAGACGCCCACCAGGTTGACGGTGACAGACAGAGCCACGGCCAGGAGGAAGCTGTTGCCCAATGCCTTCATGGCCCGTTGCGAGGAAAACAGTTTCTCCGCGGCGCGGCCCGAAAAGCTCCCGTCAGGAAAGAAGGTGGCAATCAGGATGTTGACGTTGGGCCATACCAGGAACGCGGCAATAAACCAGGTGAGGACCACGCCCACCACCAGGACGAAGGGTGATCGGCCCATGCTGCGCGCTGTGGTGTTGGTGCTCATGGCAGCGCAACCGCCTGGTCCTGGCGCAGTGAGACTCCAGTCCCCGGATGGTACTGGAGGATGTGCTCAGGCTGGACGTAGACGGTGGTGTTCGTGCCGGACTCCGGGTGCGTGCTTCCATCCTCCCTGACCAGGAGACGGATTTCCGCGCCGTGGCTGCACACCACGTAGCGGCTGTGCAGGCCGTGATAGGTGCGGGAAACAACGGTGGCGGGAAGTCCGACGGCGGTGCCCCCGTCAGCGGGCCGGTCAAGGGAGGCCTTTTCCACACGGAGGTAGGATTTGGCGTCGGCGCTGAGACCGGCACCTGAGAGCCTGCTGACCTCCGAGACAAACCCAGGTGTAAGTGCAGAGCTGTCACCGATGAAATTGCAGACAAATTCAGTGGCCGCATGGTCGTAAATGTCCTGTGGCGTCCCCACTTGCTCTATAACGCCCTTGTTGAAGACGGCGACGCGGTCACTCATGGCAAGTGCCTCGTCCTGGTCATGGGTGACATAGACGGTAGTGATGCCAAACTCGCTCTGCAGGTCCTTGAGCTGCTGGCGCAGCTGGTGGCGGAGCTTGGCGTCAAGATTGGACAGTGGCTCGTCCAGCAGCAGGATCTTTGGCCGCAGCACCAGGGCCCGCGCAACGGCAACCCGCTGCTGCTGGCCACCGGACAGCTCCGCCACGTTCTTCGCCAGCTGCTCATCGCTGAGCTCCACGCGCCGTGCGATGTCCCGCACAAGACGGTCGCTGTCTGCCGGTTTTTCCTTCCGGACCCGGAGTCCGAAGGCGATGTTCTCCCACACACTCATGCTGGGGAACAGGGCATAGTTCTGGAACACCATGCCCACCTGCCGCTTATCACTGGGAAGGCGGGTCACATCCTTGCCATCGACACGGACCGTACCCGTGGACGGCTGGATGAAGCCGGCCAGGGTGCGCAGCGCCGTCGTCTTTCCGCAACCGGAGGGTCCCAGGAGGGTGAAGAACTCGCCGGGCCGGACATGCAGGTCCAGATGCGGAATGGCGGTGAAATCGCCAAAGGTAACTTCAATGTTTTCCAAACGGATCATGGCATACCTGTCTGATGGAACGCGGGAACGGCGGCTGGCAGGGCAGGTTACGTCATGTATTCGAGCTCGATCTTCTCCACCCAGGCACCCATGTTCTTCTGGACGAAGCCCCAGTCGATGTCCTGCTGCTTAAGGTCGGCAAAGAAGCCCACGACGTCGGGGTTTGCCTTTGCCTGGGCCGCCTTGTTGACGGGCATGGAATTGAACTTTTGGGCGAACTCGCCCTGAACTTCGGCGCTGCCGAACCAGTCGATGAATTTCTGCGCCTGCTCCTTCTTCTTGGTGCCCTTCACCAGTGCGATCTGCTCCACTGCCAGCGGGACGCCAACGGTAGGGATGACCGTGTCGACGTTCACCTTGAAGGACTTTTCGCGCTCGGCGATGATCGAGGACGGCATCTGCCCCATGTCCACTTCGCCGGACGCGATGCGGGCAAACAGGTCGGTTTTTGCAACAGCGGGACTGCCGTTCTTGAAGTACTGCTCAACCTGCTTCCAACCGTCGTCCGAGATACCCAAATCACCCGAGTCGTCACGGTACCGGGAGAGGATGCCGGCAAAGACCAACTGGGCTGTGGCCGTTCCCAGGCCTGTGACCCTTTCATAACGGTCCTTGAACTCGTCCTTGGTCCACAGGTCGGTCCAGTCCTTCGGTGCTGCTTCCTTGGTGAACTTGTCAGAGTTGTAGCCGAGGAGGATGGCCTGCTTCACCAGGGGCCAGTACGTCTCCCCGTCGCCAAGTCCCTTGTCCACGTCACCGGCCCAGGCGGGCTGGTAGGCCTCCAATGCGCCCTCGTTCTTGATTTGCGAGAAGTACATGTTGTTCAGGCCAAATGCGACGTCCGCAATGGGATTGTTCTTCTCGGCAATGAGTTTGTTGGTGGCATCGGCGCCGCCGGCCCCCACGATCTCAATCTTGAACCCGGCCTCGGCCGCCTTGCCGGCCAGCCAATCGCCCCGGCCCTCTCCGTTGGAGTTGGTATAGACAACCAAAGTGTCCCCGGAACCACCTGCCGGCGCGCCGGTTGCTTCCCCCGATGACGTCGGTGGAGTGGAACCACCACCGCATCCGGCGAGGAGGGTGACGGCGACGGCGGCGGCAACCAAAGTCTGCAATTTACGCACGATCAGGACTCATTTCTGGACTGGAATCGGAGCATGTCCGCACAGCCTATAGCCGGGCATGACAAAAACCGGGCTGTTATAGCTATCGATTCGATAAACAGCCCGGCTGCCCACATTGGTCCAGTTGGGGAAACGGCGGAGGCCCTGGGTGTGAACCAGGGGCGAACGTTAGTCCTTGGCGACAGTGCCAATCAGGTGATGCGTGGGGATCCGATCCCTGTCGTAGGTGATCTCCGTGTAGCCGTGCGGTTCGGGCTTGCCGTCCTGGTTCAGGTTCACGAAGACGATCTCCTCGATGGTGAGGATGCTTTGCCGGGTGATCATGTTGCGGACTTCCGCGCGCATGGTCAGCGAGGTCCGCCCGAACCGGGTGGCCGTGAGGCCCATTTCGATGAGGTCGCCCTGGACGGCGGAGCTGACGAAGTTGATCTCCGAGATGTATTTGGTGACGGCACGGCCGTTTCCCAGCTGGAGGATGGCGTAGATGGCGGCCTCTTCGTCAATCCACTTCAGCAGGCTGCCGCCAAAGAGTGTCCCGTTGGCGTTGAGGTCCTCAGGCCGGACCCACTTGCGGGTCCGGAAGGTGATGTCCGCTGTTTCCATAGGCTGAGATTAGCTGACGGGGCTGCATGCAATCCCAGTGTGACGGTGCCAAGCGATGGCATGCGGGACGCGCGATGCCAGGGCTCCGGTGCTAGGCCATGGCGGTGTGGGCCGCGCTGCGGGCATTGATGCTCTTGGCGTAGCAGTAGGAGTGTTCCACTCCGACGTAGGGCCCGAAGTTCGGGATGGCCTCGAACCCCGAATTCTCGTAGAAGTTCCGGCCGTCCGGCTGCGCGGACCCTGCCTCCGCCTTGATGCGGGTGATCCCCTGCTTGTGTGCCTCCGCTTCGAGGGCTGCCAGGATGGAGCTGGCCACGCCGGACCCGCGGGTATAGGGCAGTACGTAGAGACGCTTGATTTCGGCTGTTGATGAATCGAGGAGCCGCAGTCCCCCGCAGCCCACGGGCTGCCCGGAGCCCTTGTCGTATGCCACCAGGAAGACTGCGCAGTCGGCGCCCGACGGCGGCTGGCCGGGTTCGTGGTCAGGCCGGCCAAAGCGGGCGTCAAGTTCGGCCTGCTGGGCCCGGCGGAGGTCGGCGCCAACCGGGTGGGACCAGGAGACCTGCCGGATGTTCAGCCTTGGGTTGGTCTGCATATCTGCCTCGATTCGCCGGAGGGGTATGCCTCACAAGGCTAGGCGCGAGGAGTTACGGAGGTGTTTCCTGGCGGTTAGCACCTGGATAACGTGAACGGGGAGGGCCTTTTCAGGATTGCTCGGTCGCCTAGTTACCAGGTGGTCTAAAATAGTTACATGGTTTCCATGGGCAACGAGGGATCCGGCTACTGGTACGGACCCGATGGGCAGCTGGACTACAGTGCTGCGGTATTGAAGTCGCTCCGGGACTATCGGGCAGCCGAGACGGAAATCCGCCGGTCCACCAGGGACTCCATGGGCATGGGGGAAACCGACATTCTTGCACTCCGGTACCTCTTGCGCGTCCAGGCCTCCGGCAAGCAGGTTGTCCCCAAGGACCTGAGCCATTTCCTCAATATTACTAGCGCCTCCACTACCTCCCTGATCGACCGGCTGGTTGCCAGCGGACATGTCCGCCGCGAGCCACACCCCACCGACCGCCGTTCCGTCGTTGTCATCCCCACGGGTGAATCGGACAAGGAAGTCCGCGAGACGCTTGGTGCAATGCATCGCCGGATGATGCAGGTGGCCGAAGGTCTGACCGTGGACGAGGCGCGCGTGGTGGTGGATTTCCTCCAGCGGATGACGGACGCCCTTCAAGCTCCTGAAGCCTGACACAACAAAATTCACTAGCTGGACTAGCTAGATCAGCTAGTTATATGTAAGCTTACGATCGTTCCCGAAGTTGCTTCCCAACGGAGTCGTGAGTGTGTTGGTTACTTTCACCGAAGTTTCACCGCCCAGTCCCGGCGCTGCCGTGACGTACGTGACGGGCGGGCTGCTGCAAGTTCCCCTGGACGGCACCATTGCGCCGCAGGGAGAGCCCGCGGTTCACTGCGGTGCCGCCATGCGGTTGGTGACCCCGGCCGTGGGATGGGAAGGTGCCAGCTACACGTTCGGGCCAACCGATACGGGAGGCGTTGAGCTTCCGCCAGTATGGCGCTGCGCCTGCGGATTCCAGCTGGACGCGTGGCCTGCCGCCGATCTCGGCGCACCGCGCGCCTCCGTCGCCCTTTCCGCATGAGCATCGCGGCGACAGCAGCGCCGACACTGCCGCTTGACCCGATGAAAACTGGGGCCGGCGGTCTTATTGCCGGCCGCTACCAGCTCAGGGAACGCTTGGGCCGTGGGGCTGCTGCCGAGGTCTTTCGCGCGGTTGACCTGGAGGGCGGTCCTGATGCGGCAGTAAAGATCGCCTCAGCCAATGGCCGGAAGCAGCACCAGCGGCTCCGCAATGAGGCCGACGTGCTGGCCAGGCTCAACCACCCCTCCATTGCTCGGCTTCTTGCCCAGGGCGTCATGCCTCAGGGCGGCCCTCATTCCGGGCGCCCCTTTCTGGTGGAGGAACTGGCTTTTGGCACGAGCCTGGCCGAAACCATCCGGGTACAGAACCCCGGTCCGGCCGATGTTGCGCTGTGGGCACGGAATTTTTTCGCTGCGCTGGCGCACGTTCACTCCAACGGACTTGTTCACCGGGACATCAAGCCGGCCAACCTGATGCTGAGCGGCCTGCGGAGAAGTCCCGTCCGGATCATTGATTTTGGCATCGCCGCCGCGGCGGGGTCTGCGCCCGAACCCGGAATTTCCTCCGGCACCGTGCACTACATGAGCCCCGAGCAGGCATCCGGCGGCGCAGTTGAGCCCTCCTGGGATGTGTACTCCATGGGCCTGGTCCTGCTGGAGCTTCTCACCGGCTCCAAGGCGTTTCCGGGCACCGCCATCGAATCCCTCGTGGCGCGGACCCTTCGGTCCCCGGACGTTCCCGACCAGCTCGGTGAATGGGCGGTCCTGCTGCGTGCCCTCACCGCCATGGATCCCAGGGAACGGCCGACGGCGGCAGGCGCCGCGGGGATGGCCGCGCGCCTGATTCCCCTGGTGCCAGTGCCCGGAGAAGGCAGCCGGGACGGCCAGCGCAGCTACAGCCCCCCGCGGGTGCATGCGGACGCAGTCCCGTGCAGGGCAATGGGCATATTTTCGCCCCGGCGCCACCGGCAGCGGGTTTAGGGCGCGGACACGTCCCGCCCCGTAGGGTCCTCGGCGGTGGGGTCTGCCAGGGCAAGGCCACCCACCGGGCTCCCGTCCCAGTGGATCAGGTTCCAGCCCGCACGCAGGTCGCCCTCCAAAGCCACGATCCCGGTGTTGGCTAGGACGTGGCGGGCGGCGAATTCGTGGTCGGCACCGTCCGCCCGGAGTCCGGCCCAGGTGCGGATCGCGGCACCATGGCTGACCACGGCAACGGTGCCATGCTGTTGCCTTTCGGCCCGCTCCGCCACCTCGGCGATGGCGGCGTCAAACCGTTCAAAAAAGGCGTGGCCGTTCGGACCTGCAGGCATCCGAAGATCCAGGTCCCCGGCGGCCCAGGAGATGACCGTCCCCATGTAGCGCTTGTGGGATTCGTGGTCAGTGAGTTTTTCCAGCGACCCCGCCTCGATTTCGTGCAGCCCGTCCAGCACCTCGATATCAAGGGTATGCAGCCGCGCCAGCGGTGCAGCGGTGATCTGGGTCCTGATAAGCGTGGAGGCATAGAGGGCGCCGATGCGCTCGTTGGCAAGGGAGCGTGCCATGGCCTCCGCCTGGCGTTCGCCCAGTTCGGTCAGTCCGGGGCCGGGGTGGTCGGTATCCAACTGGCCCAGCACGTTGCCGGGGGTTTCGCCGTGGCGGATCAGGAGCAACTTCATGATTCCAGTTTCGCACCCCGGAAGGTGGCCGAGGTACGGCGGAGGGCCGTCACGCTGCCGGGGCGCAGAAAAGCGCCGGGCCCCTTGGGAGCCCGGCGCCGCCGTCGTACGTTCCTGCCCTCCTGCGGGGCTTACTTCAGGTGGTCCACCAACTGGTCAGCGATGCCCGTGTACTTGCCCGGCGTGAGGGCCAGGAGGCGTGCCTCAGCCTCCGGTGAAAGGCCCAGGCCCTGCACAAACTCCTGCATGCGGGCAGCGTCCACGCGCTGGCCGCGCGTAAGGTCCTTGAGCCGCTCGTACGGGTTTTCCATGCCTTCGACGCCGGCAATCGCCTCGGCGCGCATAACCATCTGGATTGCCTCGCCCAGGACTTCCCAGTTGGTGTCGAGGTCCGCCGCGAGCACGTCCTCAGCGACGTCCAGGCGTTCCAGGCCCTTGGCCACGTTGGAAATGGCGAGCAGCGAGTGGCCGAACGCCACGCCGATGTTGCGCTGGCTGGAGGAGTCTGTGAGGTCGCGCTGCCAGCGGGAGGTAACCAGCGTTGCGCCCAGCGTGTCCAGCAGTCCGTTGGAGATCTCCAGGTTGGCCTCGGCGTTCTCGAAGCGGATGGGGTTGACCTTGTGCGGCATCGTGGACGAACCCGTGGCGCCGGCAACAGGGATCTGCGCGAAGTAGCCAATGGAGATGTAGCTCCAGATGTCCGTGCAGACGTTGTGGAGGATGCGGTTGAAGCGGGCCACGTCGGCGTACAGTTCTGCCTGCCAGTCGTGGCTCTCGATCTGCGTGGTGAGTGGGTTCCAGGTCAGCCCGAGCCCTTGAACGAAGGACTTGGAGACGTGCTGCCAGTCGGCGCCCGGTACGGAGGCCACGTGGGCGGCGTAGGTGCCGGTGGCGCCGTTGATCTTGCCCAGGTACTCCGTCTTTGCGATCCGGTCCAGCTGGCGGGTCAACCGGTGCGCGATGACAGCCAGCTCCTTGCCCAGCGTGGTGGGGGTGGCCGGCTGCCCGTGGGTCCGGGACAGCATGGGGACGGCTCGGTTGTCTTCCGCCATTTTGCTGATCTGTCCCACCAGGGCGCGGGCTGCGGGCAGCCACACGTCCTCCACAGCACCCTTGATCCCGAGCGCGTAGGACAGGTTGTTAATGTCCTCGGAGGTGCAGCCGAAGTGCACCATGGCGGTCAGGTTTTCAATGCCGATCACGGGCAGGCGGCGGCCGATGTAGTACTCCACGGCCTTCACATCGTGGACTGTGACGGCCTCGATCTCTGCGAGTTCGGCCACGGAGGCGGCGTCGAACTCGGTGACGATGGCGCGGAGCTGGTCCTGCTGCTCCCGGGTCAGGGGCCCGGCGCCCGGCAGCACATTGTTGCTGGTCAGGTGGATGAGCCATTCGACTTCAACGGCAACGCGGTCACGGTTCAGGGCTGCCTCGGACAGGTAGTCAACGAGGGGGGCGACGGCGGACTGGTAGCGGCCGTCCAGGGGTCCGAGCGCGATTTTTTCCGATGACGCGGCGAGGGCCAGGCGTCCTGAGGGCGTACGGGTATCAGCTGTGGCGGCAGTTTCAGGCATGTGCTGATTCTTTCACGAAGTCCGGCGCGGCCTTAAGCCGGGCAACCACGTTACTTATCCACATAGCGGGCGGCGGTGCTTACCCCGGGGAGGAGGCCTCCCTAGCGTTGGTATCGGCAAGGTCAGGGCGAATCATGCGCCCGGGAGGCGGCGACAGGAAGCTGGCATGGGGAACGATCTGACGGACGGAATATGGGGCCGCGGGCTGGGCGTCAGCCTTGAAGTCCAGGAGCTGGCCCGAAGGGTGGCCCAATGCTCTGACAGGACGGAAGAGGTACTTGCAGGATTTCACGAGATTCAGTTGGCGAACTGGGAATCGCCCGCCGGGCAGGCGTACCGCGATTCGGTAAGCCTGCAGGCGGTGGCGGTCCGGAGGGCGCTGGACCGGCTGCGGGAAGCCTCTGCCGCAGTGGCCGCCCACGCGCGGGCGGCGTTGACCGCCGATTGTTCGCCTGGCAACCGTTTCTGATGGCCGATGCAACACCCTCCGGCTCAGGAGGATCCATCCACGTCTCACCCCCGCCCCCGGACGGGATCCTGACAGTTTCAGGTGGCGTGGGTGGCATCACCGTCCAATTGGAGGAACTGGATGTGGGGGCCGGAAAGCTCGATGAACTCGCCGGCAGCCTCGCCGCGATCGAGGCGGAACTTTCCGGGACGTGGCAGGAGCTTGGTTCCTACCAGAACCAGCCGCGAACCACGGGGACGGCCGCGCTCATTGCCGTGGGGGATGCGCGCGAGGCGGTCGTCAAAGTCCGGCTGGAGCTGCAGCGGATCAGCAGCCAGGTGCGGACCTGCAGGCGGGACTACGAGATCGCTGAATCGGCTGCCCACACGCAGTGGATGCTGGGCCTGTCGGATCCGGATGTTGAACTCCAAAAGCATGTGGACTTCTGGCGCACAGGATTCCTCAATGGAGATGCCATGGAGATGCTGGTGGCGAATGCAGTAACCAGCCTTCCGATGCTTAAGTCACTGGTTGAGGGAGTCAACCCCGCGCTGCGACCGGGCATGGTCACGGCCCGGCAGCAGGAACAGGTGCCCATCGATCTGGATGCCACTCCTGCCGGCCTGCTTGAACGGGTGAGGCTGATCGAGGAGCGCGGCAGCGGCTACATCGAAGTCATCGAGGTGGACAACAGGGGTGCGAAGGCATACGTGGTGGTGGTACCGGGAACCCAGGTGCATGACGAAGACGAGGGCACCAATCCTTTCGATCTTGCCGGGATTGCCGATGGCCTGGGCAGCAGCTCCCGGCAGGTGAATGCCGCTGTCCTCCAGGCGCTCCGGGCGGCCGGTGCCGAGCCGGGAGCGGACGTGGTGGCGGTGGGTTACAGCCAGGGCGGCATCCACGCCATGAACTTGGCGGCAGACCGGGAGTTCCTGAAGGAGTACGACATGAAGTACGTCCTGACTGCCGGATCGCCCATTTCACGCATCATGCCTCCCCCCGACGTCAGCACCCTGCACCTGGAACACCGCACGGACTGGGTGCCGGGCAGCGACGGCGTGGCCAACCGGGACGCCCGGAACCAAGTCACGGTGACAGTGACCAACGACCTTTATGTCCGCGGGGGAGAAAAGGCCGGACTGGGACCGGGCCACAATCTCGGCGGTTACCAGGAGGCGGCCCGGCTGGTAACCGCCAGCAGGGACCCTTCCCTGATGCAGTCCACGGCCGTGCTGGGCGGGGTCCTGGGCGCGGGCGGTGCTGCCACTGCCACCCGGTTTTCCCTGACCAAGCCGCCACCGCCTGCCCTTCCGAGGGAACGCAGGGACCCGTTTTCAGGCCGGGTGCAGCCGGGTGCCAAGTAGGAATGTGCCTGTCAGGAGCGGGCGCCGGGGGGAACCTTGCAGCCATCCAGGTCAGCAGGGTTCAAGAGATCTGCGCGGCATGCAATTCCGCGTGCGCTCTGCTGCGCGGCTTCTCCGGTTGCGGAGCCGGCTGCGGCTCCGGGTGCTGAGCCGTTGCCGGGGCGGCGGCGGGGCAACGGTAGTTGTAGTCGAGGTCGCCTTCAGTGAACTGGGTCAGCGCGACGGTGCCGCCGGACGTGAGGGGGGAAGCGGTGCAGTATTCCTGGGCAGAGGATGTGGATTCCGCACCCGCCAGCCAATTCCGCAGCCGGTAGAGGTTACTGCCGGGACCCACCTCGCCCACAATTTCGTCGAATTGGTACTCGGTGGAATAGATGCCCACGTCCACGCCGGTGCTCTCCAGGTACGCGGTCATGCCTTCCAGTTCGGCAGCGTTGACGGCCTTGTCCCACAGCCAGCTGTTTCCGGTTTCCACGTCCAGCCACCACATGCGCCGCTCCCCGGCATCGCCCGATTCCTTCAGGATCGCCACGTCAGTGAGGGCCATGGCGTAGCCGTGGACGTAGGCGCAGGCAGGTGTATCACTGCCATCACACACCCCGTAGGGATTATTAATGTCCCTACCGTGGTAAGTGTTGCCTGCCGGCCACCATAGCGAATCCACAGGTCCTGTCGCGGCGGTGTTCACGTAGACCGCCGCGGGAGTTCCCCCGGCTGCATCTGACGTTTGGTCCGCCCAGGCCAGTTGGGCCGCCAGACAGGGGTTGACGGTTTCCGGCCTCCCGCCGTTGACACCCACCACGGCGAACGCCGGGGGTGCCGGGAGATCGCCCCCGCACTGGGGCCACGAGATGTCATTGCCCAGCGCGGCGGCGCCGTGCGGGCCCGGCCATGTTTCGGCGTCCGCCTGGGCCGGGCCAGCCTGCCAAGCCAAAAGCAGGCAGGCGGCAAGCAGGATTCTGATGGGCTTCATTCGTGGCCCCCCGTGTGTGGAAACTGGCAGCAAGCAGGCCTCTGGAGGGGCCCGTTTGGCAGCCTAAGCGGGCCGTACCTTGGGGGTCATGGGTGGCGGGTACTGAAGTTTTGGGAATAGCCCACGGGGACGCACCTGTCGGGTACCTGTTTCCGCCCGCCCGCCTACTTGGGGGTTCTCATCCGGCCCTGTAGTCAGCGCCTGCCGCCCGGCAGCAAGCCCGCCACCAGTGAGACCAGGGAGATGATGATCGCGGCAAGGACAGCGGTCCAGAAAAAGGAATCGATGGTGAGGTGTACGGGCGTGTAACTGCTGATCCAGGCTGTCAGGTACAGCATGGCGGCGTTGATCACGATCGCGAACAGGCCGAGGGTCAGAATGGTGATGGGAAGCGCCATGAGCCTGACCAGTGGCCGCACGAAGGCGTTCACCAAACCGAAGATGAGGCCGATGAAGAGGTAGGCCACGACAATCCCAATGGTGTCAGTGTCCTGCGAAATGCCTGTCCTGGCCACCGCATCCGATGCCGCCGTGCTGGAGATGTCCATTCCCGGCAGGATCCAGCTGGCCACCCAAAGAGCTGCGGCATTGACAATGACCCGGAGGATAAGTGAACCCATGGCACCATGCTTCCATACGGGTCCTGGTGGGTGGCTGGCGGCATACCCTCAATTTCCCGGGTTGCTCCCGGAGCCCCCCGGTGCCCTGGAAGTAGGCTATAAGCCATGACTTCACCTGAGACCAGGGCCGGCGGCATCGCACCCCGCCCCGTGCTGGACCGGCTGCCCCGCTACGCCGCAGGAAAGCCGCCGGCCGCCGTTGCTGGACTCGCCAGCTACAAGCTGTCATCCAACGAAAACCCGCTGCCGCCGATTCCGGCCGTCCTTGAGGCGATTGCCAACCAGACGGACTTCAACAGGTACCCGGATCCGCTGAGCAGCAAACTCCGGGCGGCCCTCGCGGAATTCCTTGACGTGCCCGCCGAAGACATCGTCACCGGGGCTGGAAGCCTGGGCGCCTTGAACCAGATCCTTGCCGCCTTTGCCGGCCAGAACGAGGACGGCAAGGCGGACGAAGTCATCTATGCCTGGCGCTCCTTTGAGGCGTACCCCATCAGCGTGGGCCTGGCAGGTGCCGAAAGCGTGCGCGTCCCCGTGACCGCTGACGGGCGGCATGACCTGCAGGCGATGGCGGCCGCCGTGAGCGCCCGCACCAAAGTCATTCTTCTCTGCACCCCCAACAATCCCACCGGGCCGGCCCTTGCCGCGGCTGAAACCGAAGCCTTCATCCGGTCCGTGCCGGCCGACGTCGTGGTGGTCATCGACGAGGCCTACCAGGAATTTGTCAGGGCCGCCGACGCCGTCGACGGAATCGACCTCTACCGCAAATACGCGAACGTGGTGGTGCTCCGGACCTTTTCCAAGGCACACGGCCTGGCTGGCCTGCGTGTGGGCTACAGCGTCTCCCATCCGGAGTTGGCCCAGTACCTCAGGGTTGCCGCTACCCCGTTCGCCGTCTCCCAAATAGCCGAAAAAGCCGCAATTGTTTCCCTTGGGAATTACGCCCAGGTTGTGGAAAGGGTACAAAAACTGGTGGATGAACGCGCGAGGGTAACAGCAGGTCTCCGGGAGCTCGGATGGAATATTCCGGATGCCCAGGGCAACTTCGTATGGCTTGCACTGGGTGCCGAAAGTGCCGCATTCGCGGAACTGGCAGGGACCCGCGCGCTCTCCGTGCGGGCCTTCCCCGGGGAGGGTGTGAGAGTCAGCATAGGGGAACCGGACGCGAACACGCGATTCCTCCAGTTGTGTGCCGACTATACAAAGGCACCGGCAACTTCCTAGCACTTAACAAGTAGCCCTCCCGCTACCTACCGAAGATAAAGTTAGGATCAGTAAGCCAATGTATATGCCGTAAAGGGAATGTATTCCTTGTGAGGCATATATCCCAGCGACATTTGCATTGCATCCGGATGCGGCAAGCAAGGAGACGGTATGGGCACTCATCTGCCTTCCACCGAGTTCGACGGAACAGCGGTAGACGACCAGCGGGAAGCCGATGCTGAGGCCGTGATGGGCGAGCCCGCGGCCCAGATGGTGCAACTGCTCGGCCCCGACGGGAAGCTGGGCACCGACCCGGTCTTCAGTGCCTACGCGGACAAACTGACCCAGGAGGACCTGCGCGGGCTGTACGCGGACATGGCTGCGATCCGCAGGTTCGACGTTGAAGCCACCGCCCTTCAGCGCCAGGGCCAACTGGCACTGTGGGTACCGTTGACGGGCCAGGAAGCAGCGCAGATCGGCTCGGGCAGGGCCAGCCAGCCGCAGGACTACATCTTCCCCACCTACCGCGAGCACGGTGTCGCGCTGACCCGCAACGTGGATCTGGCCGAACTCCTGCGCCAGTTCCGGGGAGTCTCCAACGGCGGCTGGAACCCCAAGGACACCAACTTCCACCTCTACACCCTGGTTCTGGCTGCCCAGACCCTCCACGCCGTGGGCTACGCGATGGGGATCCAGCGCGACCAGAAGCTTGCCGCAGCATCGGACGCGGCCGGCCGGCAGCCCGATGCTGCCGTCATTGCCTACTTTGGCGACGGCGCCAGCTCTGAAGGCGATGTGCACGAGTCCATGGTGTTCGCGTCCTCCTACAAAGCGCCGGTGGTGTTCTTCTGCCAGAACAACCACTGGGCCATCTCGGTACCCACCAACGTCCAGACCCGGGTGCCGCTTTCCAACCGCGCCAAGGGCTACGGTTTCCCCGGGATCCGGGTGGATGGCAATGACGTGATCGCCGTGCACGCGGTCACCGAGTGGGCGCTGGAGCATGCGCGCCAGGGCAACGGGCCCGTCCTCATCGAGGCGTTCACCTACCGCGTGGGTGCCCACACCACCGCCGACGACCCCACCAAATACCGCCCGTCAACAGAGGAAGACGCCTGGCGCGCCAAGGATCCGTTAACACGGCTCGAGAAGTACCTGCGGGGCCAGGATCTTGCGGACGATGACTTCTTCGCCAAGGTCAAAGCCGACGGCGACGAGCTGGCCGCGTATGTCCGGCGCACCGCCCATGACCTTGAAAACCCGGACATCCGGCAGGCCTTCGCCAACGTCTATGCCCAGGCGCACCCGCTGGTGGCCGAGGAACTGGCGTGGTTCGAGGAGTACAGTGCAGGATTCGCCGGCGGGGAAGAGTCCGCCGGGCAGGCAGCAAAGGCAGGCCACTGATGACCACCATGACCATCGCCAAGGCCATTAATGAGGGCCTTCGGGCCACCCTGGCCGCCAACCCCAAGTCGCTGCTGATGGGCGAGGACATTGGCCCCCTGGGTGGCGTCTACCGGGTGACGGACGGCCTGATCGGCGAGTTCGGCCCGGACCGGGTGGTGGACACACCGCTGGCCGAATCCGGCATCATCGGCACCGCCATCGGCCTGGCCCTGCGCGGGTACAGCCCGGTCTGCGAGATCCAGTTCGACGGGTTCGTCTTCCCCGGCTTCAACCAGATCACCACGCAGCTGGCCAAGATGCACGCCCGCAGCCACGGCAACCTCACCGTTCCCGTCGTCATCCGCATCCCGTACGGCGGCGGCATCGGCTCCGTGGAGCACCACTCCGAATCCCCCGAGGCATTGTTCGCCCATACGGCAGGCCTGCGCATCATCACCCCCTCCAACCCGCACGACGCCTACTGGATGATCCAGCAGGCCGTGGAATGCCAGGACCCGGTGATCATCTTCGAGCCCAAGCGCCGCTACTGGCTCAAGGGCGACGTCGACGTCCAGACGCCGGGCCCGTCTGAAGACCCGTTCAAGGCCCACGTGCTGCGCGAAGGCACTGACGCCACGGTGGTTGCGTACGGTCCCCTGGTTCCCGTTGCGCTTGCCGCCGCCAACGCCGCGGCGGAGGACGGCAGGAGTGTGGAGGTCATCGACCTCCGGTCCATCTCGCCGATCGACTTCGACACCGTCACCGCGTCCGTCCAGAAGACCGGCCGGCTGATCGTGGCGCACGAGGCACCCACGTTCGGTGGAATCGGCGGTGAAATCGCCGCGCGCATCAGTGAACGTGCGTTCCACTCGCTCGAGGCGCCGGTGATCCGCGTCGGCGGATTCCACATGCCCTATCCCGTTGCCAAGGTGGAGGAAGACTACCTTCCGGACATCGACCGCATCCTGGAGGCGCTGGACCGCGCCCTCTCCTACTGAGGACACCATGACCCTGAACAAGTTCAACCTGCCTGATGTCGGCGAGGGCCTCACCGAGGCGGAAATCGTCTCCTGGAAGGTCAAGCCGGGCGACGCCGTCGCCATCAATGACGTCCTTTGCGAGATTGAAACCGCCAAGTCCATCGTGGAACTGCCCTCCCCGTTTGCCGGGACGGTCACCGAACTGCTGGTGGACGAAGGGGTGACCGTGGACGTCGGCACCGCCATCATCAGCGTCAGCGACGACGTCTCCGGCGATCCGACGCCGGCAGACGTCCGCGCGCCGGAGACGCCCGTTGCCCGTGAAACGCCGGTGCAGCCGCTTTACGGCAAGCTCCCGGAGGACGCGGCAGAGGACACGGCGGCCGACGGCGGCACTGGTGGAAGTGCCCCGGCCGCCGGTCCGCTGGTGGGTTCCGGCCCCAAAGCCGATGCCGTCAAGCGACGCCCGCGGAAGACCACGCCCGCCACCGCCGTGACGGTCAACGCCCCGCAGGTCGAGCCCGTCCAGCCGCACACGCCCGCCGCTGTAACTGCTGCTACCGAACCCGCCGCCGTCGACTACCGGCCCACCCTTGGCGGCACCATTACGGGCCTGGTCAACCGGGTGCTGGCCAAGCCGCCGGTGCGCAAGATCGCCCGGGATCTCGGCATCGACCTCGCGGATGTTGTTGCTACCGGTTCACGGGGCGAGGTGACGCGCGAGGACCTGGTCAGCTACCAGGCGCAGCGCGACGCCGAACTGGACAAGGCAGAGGGTTTCTGGGGCAAGGCCGGTAAGCCGCAGGACCAGCGCGTGGAGCGGATCCCGGTCAAGGGCGTCCGCAAGGCCACGGCAAAGGCGATGGTGGAATCCGCCTTCGCCGCGCCGCATGTCAGCATCTTCGTGGACGTCGATGCCAGCCGCACCATGGAATTCGTCAAACGGCTCAAGGCTTCCCGGGACTTCGAGGGGGTCAAGGTCTCGCCGCTGCTCATCCTGGCCAAGGCCGTCATCTGGGCGGCCGCCCGGAACCCCAGCGTGAATGCCTCATGGGTGGACAACGAGGACTCCGACACCGCTGAAATCCATGTCAAGCACTTCATGAACCTCGGCATTGCCGCTGCAACCCCGCGCGGACTGATGGTCCCCAACATCAAGAACGCCCAGGACCTCTCCCTGAAGGAGCTGGCGCTGGCGCTGAACAACCTGGCCACCACCGCCCGGGCAGGGAAGACCCAGCCGGCCGAGATGCAGGGCGGCACACTCACCATTACCAACATCGGCGCCCTGGGCATCGACACGGGCACGCCCATCATCAACCCGGGCGAGGTGGCCATCGTTGCCTTCGGAACCATCAAGCAGAAGCCGTGGGTCCTGGACGGTGAGGTGATTCCGCGCTGGATCACCACGCTGGGAGGGTCCTTCGACCACCGCGTGGTGGATGGTGACCTGTCTGCCCGTTTCATGGCCGACGTCGCAGCCATCCTGGAAGAGCCCGCGCTCCTCCTGGACTAGGGCCTTAGGGCCAGGGGTCTTGGACAAGGACGTGACGGTAAGCAGCGGCTCCATCCGGGTCAGGAACCACACCGCCAAGTGGCTGACGGAGGTCCTCCAGCCCCCGGTGGTGGTCAGCATCCAACTGCTGATCAGCCCCTTGCCGGAGGCCGGATTCCCCAGGACCATCGGTTACGGGGCACTGGCGGCACTTTTTGTGTGTGTGGTTCCGCTCCTGGTGTTGCTGGTGCTGGTCCGGCTGGGGAAGGTCACCGACCACCACGTGAGCGACCGGAAGCAGCGCGCCCCTGTACTCCTCATGGCGCTGGGCTGCATTGCGGTGGGTTTGCTGGTGCTGAACGCTGTGGACGCGCCCCGGAGTGTGACCGCGATGGTCCTGGCGGTGGTGGGCGGAGTAGCCGTCCTGGCGGCCGTCAGTCCTTTCTGGAAAATGAGCGGCCACGCCGCTGCCGTGTCCTGCGCCGCCGTCGTCTTGGTGCTGATGCTCGGCCCCGCCTGGGCGCCGCTGCTGCTCCTGGTTCCCGCGGTCAGTTGGTCACGCGTGGTCCTGAGGGCTCATACCCCTGCGCAGGTGGTGGCCGGCTCGCTGTTCGGCGGGATGGTGATGGCCGGAATCTGGTGGCTGCTGCAGGGCTTGCTGCTGGCCTGAACGCACCGTTGCCGGGATGCGCCCGTCCTAGACGATATGGGTGGGCGCCTTGAGGGGAAGGGGGCCAGGTCCTTCTGGAGTCCATACTGGCCCGGCGGATCCGGACCGCGAGCTTTAGTGCTCGACGCTTGTATCGTGGGAGCGACGCGTTCCGGATCCTGTCACCGGGCCGGTGATGGCCTCTATCAGAAGGACCTGGTCGCTTTGGAGGCTGGAACCTTCTCTTCAAGACGACGTGGATTTTCCCCAGACTTAATCCATTGGGGACAGAGCCACAATTGAAGTTTGGAGGTTCCAGCTATGCACGAGCGTACTCACGTCGGCCTGGATGTCCACGCGCTCACGGTCGTCGCCTGCGCGATCGACGGCCAGACGGGTGAGATACTCCGGGACCGGCTGACACCGGATCATGGTGAAATTCTCGCCTGGATCAAAGCACTGCCGGGCCCATCCCGAGTGGTCTATGAGGCAGGTCCTACTGGCTTTGTCCTGGCCAGGGCACTTCGGGCAGCAGGCATTGATTGCGTGGTCGCGGCCCCCTCCAAGCTTCAGCGACCGAGCGGAGACCGCGTCAAAACCGACAAGAACGACGCCCTGCATCTGGCGCGGCTGCTCAAACTCGACCAAATCACCGAGGTCACCGTCCCGAGCCCCGGGCAGGAAGCGGCCCGGGACCTGGTGCGGGCAAGAGAAGACACCCGCGGGGACCTGATGCGCGCCCGACACCGGGTCTCCAAACTTTTGCTGCGCCAAGGTCTGCGCTACAGCGGCGACACCTGGACCCAAGCCCATATGGGCTGGCTCTATCAACAGCATTTCGACTCCCCGGCCCTGCAACTGACCTATGACCTCGCCGTCGAAACCGTCACAGAAACACTGAACCGGCGCGATCGCCTCGATAAAGCCATCACTAAAATCGCCTACGAAAGCGAATACACGCCCGTCGTCAGGGCACTGGAATGCTTGCGCGGGATCTCCACACTCACAGCATTCGGCCTGGCCGTCGAGATCGGAGACTGGAACCGCTTCACAGGGCGCACCATCGGTGCTTACCTCGGCCTTGTCCCCAGCGAAAACTCGTCCGGCCAGCACCGGTCCCAGGGCAGCATCACGAAGACCGGAAACACCCACGCGCGTCGACTTCTGATTGAGGCGGCCTGGCACCACCGACGAGCCTACACGCGGCCTTCCATGCAAATGCGTGCCCGCTGGGAAGCAGCAACCCCCGCAGCCAGAACCCGCGGACAGGCCGGCAACCGCCGGCTGCACGAACGCTGGCTGGTCTACCTGGAACACCGGAAAAGGCCTGTAATCGCCAACGTCGCCATCGCACGCGAACTGGCAAGCTGGTGCTGGTCATTGGCCAGCGAAGCACAGAAGGCCACAAGCCAACCAGCTCCATGAAACGTCCGGGACGTCTGGGAACAGGTTGGGCCACAAGGCAGCGCGTGGAGTGAACTCGCGTCGCGACTATGAGTAACCCCAAAATGGGGCCACGCTCGACCCTAGAGAAGCGATCCGCTCCAGCCGAACACCTCGTCCTGCGGTAACCAACCCGCGCATATTAGTCTGACAACGCCACGTCGCCAACGACACGCTGACCAACCCCACCAGACGCCCCGGACCAACACAAGATGCGGCCACGCCCAACCCGCCATGGCCAACATCAGAAAAGCGGCCCACGGGCTCTCAACCCGGGACCGCTTTCCCCTGGCCCTCTTGACAGAATCAACTACATATTAGTACGCGGAGTAGGCGGTGAGTGCCTCAAGCAGGGCAGGATCAGCCGTGGTTCCCAAAACCACCGCGGCTGCGGTCATCAGGCCGCCCATGAGGGCGGCCATTCCGGCCCAGGCGCCCAGGAGCTTCCAGTCCTCGCGCAGGACGCTCCGCACGGTCTGGGGAAGCTCAAGCCCCGGCGCGATGAGGTTGGGGGCGCTGTCCAGGGTGCCGTCATCAAGGAGGGCGACAACCCTGCCGTTGCTGCGGTCCACCCGCATGGAGGAGATGTGGTTGCCGTGGCGGGCCAGGAGGATGTCGTGGCCAACGAGCTGGCGGCGCTGCAAGGTAATCAAGGGGAGCCCTTCGCTGGGAGTGGATTCGTCAGTGTCCACGCCTTTGGGGCCCTCCCTCAATTTTATCTTTGCGCCGGCAGCCGAAACGGTGATATAGCGGTGAGAACGGACACCCCCCGCAGCGATATCCGCCACCACGGGGCGTGTCCGGCGTTACGCCGGCAGACCGTCCCGGGGGTTAGTCGGCGTCGTAGGTGTTGGCTATGTACACGTCGCAGGGCGCGTTGTGGGCCACGCTGTTGGCCACGCTGCCAAGGACGCGCCCGATGCCCTGCATGCGCCGGTTTCCCACCACGATGATCCGCGCATCCATCCGCAGGGCTTCCTTGATGAGGGCATCTGCCGGCCGTCCCCGGGCGGCAGAGTACGTCACCGTGATGTCGCGGCCCAACGATTCCGCCACCGTCCTGGCAACCTGTTCCGCGGCGTCGGCGTCCGAGACGATCCAACGGTCGCTGCCGCTGCCGAACACTTCGGTCTTGTCGCTGTCGAAGGCGGACACGACGTGCAGGGATGCGCCCAGGGCTGCCGCCAGGTCCTTGGCTGACTGCGCCGCCCTCTTCGCGGTCTCGCTGCCGTCAACCCCTACAACGATGATTCCAGCCATATGCATGCTCCTTTGCTCGGTTTTCGGCACTCGTGTGGCTTACGCTACAGCGCGGCGATGGCTTCCTGCAGCACCGGCGCCAAGCGGCGCACTCCCTCGGCGATGGCGTCGGGAGGTACGGCGCTGAAGGCGAGCCGGAGCTTGTTGGACGGATCGTCCGACGGCGTGAAGGCGGCACCGGGGATAAACACGACGCCCGCATCGATCGCCTTGTGCAGCAGCGGGTAGGTATCAACGCCCTCGGGCAGCGTGACCCAGACGAAGAAGCCGCCCTGCGGGCTGGTCCAGGTGGTCCCCGCGGGCATGTATTCCTTGAGGGCGGCCAGCATGGCACGGCAGCGCTCCGCGTACAGCCCGCGGTAGGTTCCGATCTGGCCCTTCCAGTCGTAATCCCGCAGGTAGGCCGAGACCAGCATCTGGTTCAGGGCGGGCGGGCAGAGCGTCACCGACTCCGCCGCCAGGTAGTAGCGGCGCTGCAGGTGCTCCGGCACAAGCGCCCAGCCAATGCGCAGGCCGGGCGCGAAAATCTTGGAGAAGGACCCGAGGTAGATGACGTCGTCAGGATTGGCGGCACGCAAGGGCGGCAGCGGCTCCCCCTCGAAGCGGAGCAGGCCGTACGGGTTGTCCTCCAGGACCAGAATATTCGCCCTGCGGCATATATCCACCACCTGCTGCCGGCGCTCCCTGGCTAGGGTGATGCCGGACGGATTGTTGAAGTTGGGAATGGTGTAGAGGAACTTGACGCTTTTGCCGGCCAGCTGCAGGGCGGCGATCCGAGCCTCCAGCAGATCCGGAACCAGCCCGTATTCGTCCATCTCCACCGTCTCCACCAGGACCTGGTAGGACTCGAACGTGTTGAGCGCGCCCACGTACGTGGGGTCCTCCACCAGCACCACGTCCCCCGGATTGCAGAAGAGTTTGGTGGCCACGTCCTGGGCCGACTGCGAACCTGCGGTGATCACCACGTTCTCCGGGCGGGCATCCAGGATGCCTTCGGCGGCCATGACCTCGCAGATCTGCGCGCGGAGCTCCGGCGTTCCCTGCCCGGCCCCGTACTGGAGGGCGGTCAGGCCATCCTCCGCGATGATTTTGGCTGCCGTTGCTGCCAGCCGGTCCAGGGGCAGCGACTGCAGGTAGGGGCTTCCCCCCGCCAGGGACACCAGGCCGGGCCGCAGGGAGATGTCGAAGACATCCCTGACTGCCGACTGCCGGATGTTTGCCGCGCGCTCGGAGAACAGCTCCTCGTGCCGGTGCGCGGAGGTGGCGGCACGCTCGATCGCGTCGATGGCTTCTGCGGGCAGCGTGCCTGCGGAAGCGTCAAGTGTTTCGTGGGTCACAGAGTCAGGATACAGCTACTTGTTGCTTGAAAAGCAACAGTTGTTTATCAACGATTTACCGGCTGACCTGCTTCAATTTCAGGAAATCGGCGAGGGTCTCGCCGTTGATGTAGATGTCGGCCCTGATCGCCCCCACCGCCTGAAGGGCCGTCTGGGTGAGCTGGGCCTCTATGCGGGGAAGGTCGCAGGTCCCGCCGGGCTTCAGGTTGCCCGCCAGGTAAACCGTGACCGTGGTGCCGTCAAAACTCCCGGACAGGAACTTCAGCCGGGAACCGCCTACTGCGTTGAACAGCCCGCCGTGCTGTTGTTCGCCGTCAAGCAGGGCTACGATCGCCGCCTTAAGCCGTGCATCCCCGGCGCTGCCCGCCGGGGCGGAGCCAACCAGGCTGTCGTTGCAGCCGAAGCGGACGCCGTGCCTCCCGCCGTCGTCCACCATCACCATGTAGGCCGTTACCGGTGGGGCCGTGGGCGCTGCCGTTGCCTGCGGGGTGTTTTCCGGCTTTCCTGCCGCCCGTCCATACTGCGCGCCAGTGGTACTGCTGCCCATCGTGGCCGGCAGGAGGGCCAGCGGGGCGGCACTGGTTCCGGCAGTTCCACTGGCCGCGGGCAGGGGAGACCCTTCGGGCTGGGGGAGCGGAGCACTGCAAGCGGAGAGCAGCAGCGCAAGGCAGCCTGCGGCCGCCGTCAGGCTGCCGGGGCCACCGCCGCCCCAACTCCGTCTTTTTGCCATGCGGCACCGCAATCCGATCCGGTAGTTTCCAGTGGATTAACGCTACGGCTGCCCTTGCCCGCCCGGATGTCCGGAAGGTACCGGTTGGGACAAGAGTTGGTCACGGCCCGGGAAGTGCCCCTTAACGAAGCCGCGCCCGGCACGCGGAGTTGCGTGCCGGGCGCGGCCGGGTTGTGGGTGGGGTCAGGCTGCCGGTGCTGCGGCGGCCAGGGCGTCGAAGATGCCCTTGATCTGCTCCACCACCTCGGCGTCGTCCTTGGGGTGCACTTCGGCGAAACGCACCATGGAGCCGGGAACAGCCAGCTTGACGTCGTCCAGGATCTGAGCGCCGGCAATGCCGGCGGCCTTGCGTGCCTCGTCCTGGGCCCACACGCCGCCGTACTGGCCAAACGCGGTACCGACGACGGCGGTCGGCTTGCCTGCCAGGGCGCCGGCACCGAAGGGGCGGGACAGCCAGTCGATGGCGTTCTTCAGGGCGGCGGGAACGGTGCCGTTGTGTTCGGGCGTGACCAGCAGGAGGGTGTCGGCCTCTTCGGCGGCGGCGCGCAGTGCGGCGGCGGCAGCCGGCACCTGGCCCTCCACGTCGATGTCCTCGTTGTAGAACGGGATGTTGCCCAGGCTCTCGTGGATCACCACGTCCACCTGCTCGGGGGCGTTGAGCTGGATGGCTTCGGCCAGCTTCTGGTTGGTGGACTCGGCGCGGAGGCTGCCAACAAGGGTAAGGACGGTGCTCTTGGTCATGGAAACTCCTGGCTAGGGTCGCGGCGGGGACCGCGTGTGGTTAGAGAGAGGCTCGAGAGCCATCACTGGACTAAACGGACCGCAGTCCGGTTCTATTCCCGGTGGCTACACTGTCTTTGTGAGTTCCATCCCAGTGCGGCCGGGAATGACACCGGTAACGGCCGCGGAACGCAGCGATGCTGCCCGGAACCGGGAACGGCTCCTGGTGGCCGCCCGGGAATTGATCGGCCAGGGCGGGGTGGCGGCACTCACCATGGACCGCCTGGCGGAACACGCCGGTGTCGGCAAGGGCACTGTCTTCCGCCGCTTCGGCAGCCGGGCCGGACTGATGCTGACGCTGCTGAACGACTCGGAGGCCGCCTTCCAGGCCCGCGTCCTGTTCGGCCCCCCGCCCCTGGGGCCAGGCGCCGCGCCACTCGACCGGCTCGTCGCCTTTGGCGCCGAGCGGATCGCCTACGTGCTGGAATACGGGGACCTGGTCCTCGCCGCCGGCCATGCCTCCCGCGACAGGTTTGACGTCCCGGCCGCCGCGCTCTGGAACCAGCACGTGGAGATGCTCCTGCGCGAAGCCGGCGTCGATTCCCCTGAACCGTGGCTGATGGCGGGATCCCTCAATGCCACGCTGGACGCTGAACGGCTCCTGCACCTCGTCCGCGGGCACGGAGTCACCAGTGGGCGGCTGGCGGCTTCCTGGCGCGATCTTGTCACACGGGTGGCGGGCGGCGCGTAGATTACGCGGTTCAGAGCCCTTGCGTCCAGTCAAACCAACTTCACAGAACTATTCATAACGATCTGATACGGCCCGCCTGGTTTCCGGGGATTGCGGCACTTTTCCGGTGACGGCTTGTGATAGTTTCCTCTGGAATGTGACCCGCGACATAGTGCACCAGGACCTGCCCTTGGGGCTGCGGGAGGCCAGCTACCCGCTGGTGCAGGACCCGGTGAGGCGGCACAACCCGTGCTTGTCCGGGGGAGACGGAAGGATCCAGCAGCGCCCATGCTCAAGTACCTTGCCAAGCGCGGCATCACCTATGTGGTGATGATCTTCCTCACCACGTCCGCCGGCTACTTCCTGGCTGTCAGCTCGCTCAAGCCGGCACTGCTCGAGCAGGAGCGGATCCCGCGGCCAACCCCGGAGCAGGTTGCCAACTCAATGCGGCTCAAGGGTCTGGACCCGGACCTTAGCCCGTGGGAGCGCTACGTTGACTGGCTCACCGGCATTGTCACCCGCTGGGACTGGGGGCGCAGCCCCAACGGTGCCTACATCAATGCCGAATTCGGGGACCGCGTTTGGATCTCAACCCGGCTTTTCCTGGCTTCCATCATCCTGACCCTGGTCATCGGCGTCGCACTCGGCGTCTATTCGGCGGCACGGCAGTACAAGTTCCAGGACCGTGTCATCACGTCCTACAGCTACCTGGCCTACATCGTGCCGGCGCCCATCGCCTACTTCCTGGTGCAGCTGGGAGCCATCAACATCAACGAATCCGTGGGTGAGCGGATCTTTTTCGTCACCGGCATTTCCACCCCCGGCATCGCCCCCGGCTGGGCCCACTTCGTTGACATGGTGGCGCACTATGTAGTGCCCACGGTGGCCATCACACTCGTCGGCTGGGGCGCGTACCAGATTGCGCAGCGGCAATACCTGCTGGACAACGTCAACGCCGACTTTGTCCGCACCGCGCGGGCCAAGGGGCTCACCCGGAACCAGGCCATTGCCCGGCACGCGCTTCGTGTGTCCTTCATTCCGGTGGCCCAAAGCATCGCCTTCACCATCCCGGCCATCTTCGCCGGCGGCTTCTTCGCTGAAAAGATCTTCGCCTGGCCAGGCGTGGGGTCCTGGAGCATCGATGCCATCTCGTTGCAGGACGTCAATGCCGCCACGGCCACCCTGGCCTACGGCTCCGTGATCTTTGCACTGGGCGCCATCCTGGCGGACTTCGCCACCACGCTTGTCGACCCGAGAGTGCGGGTGCAGTAGCCATGACCAACCTGAACGCCGTTGACCCGGCAGCCGTGGCGCAGGACGCGCACCTGGAAAGCGCCGACGTCGTCATTGGCAAGAACACCATCATTTTCCGCCGCTTCCTGCGGAACAAGACCGCTGTGGCGGGCCTGGCCATCTTCCTGGCCCTGACCGTTTTCTCGTTCATCGGGGGGTTCCTCACCCCGTGGGACAAGGAAACCATCGACCCCTTCAACATCGGGATGCCGCCGTCGGCCGACCACTACCTCGGCACGTCACAGGCGGGCATCGACCTGTACGCCATGACCGTGGAGGGCACCAGGATCTCCATCCTCATCGGCCTGGTGGTAGGCCTGGTATCGGTCCTGGTCGCCGCCGTCTACGGCTGCACCATGGCCTACTTCGGCGGCAAAGTGGATAAGGTCATGCTGTTCATCCTGGAAGCGCTGATCATGATGCCGGCACTCCTGGTGGTTGCTGTGGCCACCAGCGGCGGAGGTGAAGGCCTGAAGCGGAACCTTCCCTCCTGGCTGCTGCTCATCATCGTCCTGCTGGTGTTCAGCTGGATGGGCACCGCCCGGTTGATCCGCTCCATGTCCATGTCCCTGATGCAGCGGGACTTCGTCAAAGCAGCCCAGTACATGGGCGTCCCCCCGCGGCGCATTGTCTGGCGGCACCTGGTGCCGAACATCGGCTCCCTGTTGATCCTGGACATCACCCGCGGCGTCACCGCGGCCATCCTCGCCGAAGTCGCCTTTTCCTTCATCGGCATCGGAATCAAGGTCCCGGACGTCAGCCTCGGCGTACTGATCGGCGGCGCCACCTCCCAGGTGCAGACCTTTCCCTGGATGTTCTGGGTTCCGCTCACCGTCATGTTCCTGCTGACCGGGTCCCTGGCCATGATGAACGACGGCCTGCGCGACGCCTTCGACCCCAGCTCCAGTTCCACCGGCAAAGCCCAGAAGGCCAAAGCCCGGAAAACCACGGCGGAAAAGAAGACGGCATGAGCAGCGAAACCACCACCGGAGCCATTGAACCCGCACGCTCAGACGTGGAGCGCCTGCACGTGGCGGGACTGCACGCCCCCACCGACGCAGTTCTGTCCGTCCGTGACCTGAACGTCCGCTTCAACTCTGAGAACGGCGTGGTCCAGGCCGTCAGGGGCGTCGACTTCGACCTGATGCCGGGCAAGACGCTGGGAATCGTGGGTGAATCGGGTTCCGGCAAATCGGTCACCTCGCTGGCCATCATGGGGCTCCTCCCGCCCACGGCCCAGGTCTCCGGCTCCGTCCGGCTCAAGGGCCGGGAGCTGCTGGGGCTCAGCGACAAGGACATGTGCAAGTACCGCGGCAACGATCTCGCCATGGTTTTCCAGGATCCCCTGTCTTCCCTCACCCCTGTGTTCACGGTGGGCACCCAGATCGTCGAGGCGCTGACCATCCACCACCCCACCATGAGCAGGACAGCCAAAGAAGCCCGCGCCGTCGAGCTGCTGGCCATGGTGGGAATTCCCAGCCCCAGGGACAGGCTGAAAGCCTTCCCGCACGAATTTTCCGGCGGCATGCGGCAGCGCGTCATGATCGCCATCGCCATCGCCAACAACCCCCGCGTCCTGATCGCCGATGAGCCCACGACGGCCCTGGACGTCACCATCCAGGCCCAGGTCCTCGAGGTGCTGCACACGGCACAGGAGGAAACCGGCGCCGCCGTCGTCATGATCACGCACGACCTTGGCGTGGTGGCCGGGATGGCAGACGACATCATGGTCATGTATGCCGGCAAACCGGTGGAAACCGGCGCCGTTGATGACATCTACTACAACCCCCGGATGCCCTACACCATGGGCCTGCTCGGCGCCGTGCCCCGCGTGGATGTGGCGGAAAAATCCTCGCTTGTTCCCATCGAGGGCATGCCGCCGAACCTGCTGCACGCCCCCACAGGGTGCTCGTTCGCGCCCCGCTGCCCCCTCGCCTCGGACGCCTGCCTGGACGGCGAGCCCGCCCTGACACCCGTTGCCGGCGCGGCCCTGCACCGGGCCGCCTGCATCAAGTCCGATTCACTGGGCGGAAGCATGGATGTGCACGACGTGTTCGCCGCCCCGCCGGTGCCGGTGTCCCGCTTCGATGCGATCCCAAGGAATGAGCGGTCCACGGTACTGCAGCTCACGGACGTGCGGAAACACTTCCCGCTGACCAGGGGCGCCCTGATCAAGCGCAGGATCGGCACCGTCAAGGCCGTGGACGGCCTGAGCTTCGACATCCGCGAAGGCGAATGCTTCTCCATCGTGGGCGAATCGGGATCGGGAAAGACCACCACGCTCCTGGAAATCATGGAGTTCCACCCGGACCAGGACGGTGAGGTGGTGATCGGCGGCCTGAGCAACAAGCAGGCGGCTGACGCCAAGACCAAAGCCAAAATGCGGCGCGAACTCCAGATGGTGTTCCAGGACCCCACCGGCGCCCTGGACCCGCGGTTCACAGTCTATGAAGTCCTTGCCGAACCCCTGCAGAACGCGGGCATGGACCGCGCCGCCATCAGGAAGCGGATCATGGAGTTGATGAAGCTCGTGGGCCTGCAGCCGGACCACGTCAACCGCTTCCCCAACCAGTTCTCCGGCGGCCAGCGCCAGCGGATCGGCATTGCCCGCGCACTGGCGGTGAACCCCAAGCTGGTGGTCCTGGACGAGCCCGTCTCGGCCCTCGACGTGTCGGTCCAGGCCGGCGTCATCAACCTGCTGGACCACCTGCGCGCCGAACTGGGCCTGAGCTACCTGCTGGTGGCGCACGACCTCTCGGTGGTGCGCCACATCTCCAACCGCGTGGCCGTGATGTACCTGGGGAAGATCGTGGAGATCGGGGCGGTGGACCGCGTCTTCGACAACCCCCGCCACCCCTACACCCGTGCGCTCCTCTCGGCCATCCCCGTGCCGGACCCCCAGCTGGAACGCACCCGCGAACGCATCATCCTCCAGGGCGACCTGCCCTCACCGCTGCAGGCGCCCAAAGGCTGCAACTTCGCCACCCGTTGTCCTGTCTTCGCGGCGCTGCCGCCGGCCAAGCAGGAGAAGTGCCTGACCCTGGAACCGCCCCTGGAAGCAGCGGTGTCCGCCACGGACCAGCAGTTCGCCTGTTTCTTCCCGGACGGGGAGCTGGATGAGGACATGCTGGTGGTCCACGAAACGGCGGACCACCATGCGCCCTAGAATTTCTCGACCCACAAGCACCACCACTCGCACCACAATGAAGGGAAAACCATGAGGAAACTGAACAGGATCGGCGGAGCTGCAGCCGTTGCTGCGGCCCTGGCGCTGACGGCCTGCGGCGGTGGCGGTGCCAGCGGCCCCGAAACGGCCAAGGGCCAGGAATCCGGAAGTGACCTGTCCAAGCTGATCAGCATCAACGAGAAGCCGGCAGCCGACCTCCAGCAGGGCGGCAAGGTCACCCTTCCGCTGGGCAACATTGGCCCGGATTTCAACGGGTTCTCCAACAACGGCAACAGCGCGGACAACTCCGCCCTGCAGGTTCCGATGAACCCCGTCGGGATGAACAGCGGCGGCATCGGCGGCTGCTGGAAGGTTGACTTCAAGGGCAAGGTCACGCCCAACACTGACTTCTGTGAATCAGTGGACAGCGAAGTCAAGGACGGCAAGCAGACCATCACCATCAAGGTGAACCCCAAGGCCACCTACAACGACGGCACGCCCATCGACGTGAAGGCCTTCAAGAACACCTGGAACACCCTCAAGAGCCCCGATGCCGGCTACGACATCGTCAGCTCGGGTGCCTACGAGTTCGTTGATTCTGTCGAGGCAGGCAGCAACGACAAGGAAGTCATCGTTAAGACGAGCCGCCCGGTCTTCCCGGTGGATTCCCTCTTCTTCGGCCTCATCCACCCTGCCGTCAACACCCCTGAAATCTTCAACGAGGGCTACAACGGCAACCTGCACCCCGAGTGGATGGCCGGTCCGTTCAAGCTGGACCAGTACGACACCGCCGCAAAGACCGTAACCCTGGTGCCGAATGACAAGTGGTGGGGCCAGAAGCCGGTCCTGGCCAATGTCACCTTCCGCCAGCTGGAAACGAGCGCGCAGATTGCGGCATTCAAGAACGGCGAGATCGACGCCATGTCCGCCAACACCATCTCTCTCTACAAGCAGCTTGACGGCACCAAGGATTCAGACATCCGCCGCGGCCAGCGCCTCTTCGCCGGCGGCATGAACCTGAACGCCCAGCGCATCACCGATGTTGCCGTCCGCAAGGCCATCTTCGCCGCCGTCGACCGCGAAGCCCTCCGCAAGGTGCGCTTCAACGGCCTCAACTGGGAAGAGCCCAGCTCCGGCTCCATGATGCTGCTGCCGTTCTCGGATTACTACCAGGACAACTACCCGGTCAAGGAAACGGGGCCGGACGCCGCCAAGAAGGTCCTCACCGACGCCGGTTACACGGCCAACGCCAACGGCATCATGGAGAAGGACGGCAAGGCCGCCGCCTTCAAGATCAGCAACTTCGGCGACGATCCCACCACCCTCGCCTTCACCCAGACCCTGCAGAAGCAGCTCCAGGCAGGCGGCATGGACGTGGGCATCGATCAGCGCGCCTCCGCCGACTTCGGTAAGGTTCTCGGTTCCCGCGAATTCGACATGAGCGTCTCCGGCTACACCGTGGGCGCGGACGCCACCGACGCCGTCAAGCAGTACTACGACTCCAAGACAAACGAGAACAAGCTGGGCGACGCCGAGCTGGACAAGAAGATCGCGGACCTCGCCTCCATCGAGGACAACGCAGCCCGCAACAAGGCTGCCATGGACGTAGAGAAGGAGCACATGGCGAAATACTTCTCCATGGGCGTGGTCATGAACGGCCCGCAGATCTCCTTCGTCCGCACCGGCCTGGCCAACTACGGCCCGTCCCTGTTCCAGAGCCTCTCGCAGGTTCCGGACTGGACCACCATCGGCTGGGAAAAGAAGTAGCCACCACTCCCGCGGCCTTGCCCGCGTAGCGGAGAGCCGGCACCCCTGGATTACCAGGGGTGCCGGCTTCTTTAACCACGCGGGGACGGGGGTAGCGTTGCTTCCATGACCGGAACTGAAGGCGACCCCCGCACCATCCGTACCGCCGTCGTCGGCTACGGGCTTGCCGGCAGTGTGTTCCACGTGCCGTTGCTGGCCGCCAACAGCGATTACTCGCTGGACGTCGTGGCCACGTCTGACGCCGGACGGAGCGCGGCGGCCTCATCCCGGCTTCCGGGCGCGGCAGTGGTGCGCGACGCCGATGCTGTCCTGGGGCGCGCAGCCAACCTTGACCTTGTGGTCCTGGCGACGCCGCCCGCGACGCATTATCCGGTGGCCAGGGCGGCGCTGGAGGCGGGGCTGGACGTGGTGGTGGACAAGCCCTTCGCGGTCACCAGCGGCCAGGGGCAGGAACTGATTGAGCTGGCGCAGCAGCGGGGCCGGGTGCTCACGGTGTTCCATAACCGGCGGTGGGACGGTGACTTCCTCACTTTGCGGAAGCTCCTGGTGGCCCAGGCCTTGGGAAACGTGATCCGGTTCGAATCCCGCTTCGAGCGCTGGTCCCCGGCCATCGCAAAAGCCTGGAAGGCGAGGGCCACGGCCGCCGACGGGGGAGGGGCCCTGTTCGATCTCGGCAGCCACCTGATCGACCAGGCGCTGCAGCTGTTCGGCCCGGCCACGGTGCTGCACGCGGAGCTGAAGGCCCGGCGGTCCGACGAGCGGGCGGATGATGACGTCTTCCTGGTCCTCCGCCACGATTCCGGTGTAACCAGCCATCTGACCATGAACATGCTGTGCGCGCAGCAGGGGCCGCGCTTCCGGGTGCTGGGCTCAATAGGCGGCTTCACCAAGAATGGCGTGGACCCGCAGGAGCCTTATATTGCGGCAGGCGGCAGTCCCCAGGACCCAGCCTACGGCCAGGAGACGCCGGAATGGGCAGGGCTCCTGGGCCGCGACGGCCACCTGGACCGGCTCCCCACCGAACGCGGCGCCTACCCGGAGTTCTACCGGATCCTGGCGGCGAAGATCCTCGACGGCGGCACGGCGTCAGCCCTGCCCCTCCCCGTAAACCCGGAAGACGCCGTCGAGGTCATCAAAATCATCGAGACCGCCCGGGAACTGGGTTAAAAGACTCATCGATTGCTCCGTACTTGTCGTTCTGAGCGTTCAAAAGGACAAGTACGGAGCAATCGATGGAGTGGACTAGGCGGAAACCAGCTCGTGCCAGTCGGCGACGAGGGGCAGGTCGTGGGCCTCGGACACGGAGTGGTGTGCCACGTGGCCGGCGGCGATGTTCAGGCCGGCGGCGAGGGCGGGGTCGCGGTCGAAGGCGGCCTTGACGCCCAGGTTGGCGAGGGACACCGCGTAGCGCAGGGTGACGTTGGTCAGCGCATAGGTGGAGGTGTTGGGCACGGCGCCGGGCATGTTGGCCACGCAGTAGAAGATGGTGTTGTGCACCTTGTACGTGGGTTCCTGGTGCGTGGTGGGGTGGGTGTCCTCGAAGCAGCCGCCCTGGTCCACCGCGATGTCCACCAGGACCGAGCCGGGCTTCATCCGGGCCACGAGGTCGTTGGTGACCAGCTTGGGGGCCTTGGCGCCCGGGATCAGGACGGAACCGATCACCAGGTCCGCGTCCACCACTGACTTTTCGATCTCGTACTTGTTGGAAGCGACCGTCTTCAGCCGCCCCTGGTACTGGGCGTCCAGTTCGCGCAGGCGGTTGATGTTGATGTCCAGGATGGTGACGTCGGCACCCAGGCCAAGGGCCATGGCGGCGGCGTTGGTGCCGGCGACACCGGCGCCGAGGACAACCACCTTGGCGGGGCGAACGCCGGGAACGCCGCCCAGCAGCACGCCCTTGCCGCCGGCCGGAGCCATGAGCGAGGTGGCGCCCACCTGGACGGACAGGCGGCCTGCAACCTCGGACATCGGGGCGAGCAGCGGCAGCGACCGGCCCTCCTGCACGGTTTCGTAGGCGATGGCGGTGACGCCGGAGTTGATGAGCTCCCTGGTCAGTTCCGGCTCGGCAGCCAGGTGCAGGTAGGTGAAGAGGATCAGGCCCTTGCGGAAGCGGTGGTACTCGGCCTTGATGGGTTCCTTGACCTTCATGACCATGTCCGCGCGGCCCCAGACGTCATCGGCCTCGTTGACGATTTCGGCACCGGCGATCGAGTATTCCTCGTCGGTAATACCTGAGCCCAGGCCGGCCCCGCGCTCCACCAGGACGGTGTGCCCGTGAGTAAGGAACTCGTGGACGCCGGCCGCGGTGATGGCCACGCGGAACTCGTTGTTCTTGATTTCTTTGGGGACGCCGATGATCATCGTCTGCTCCAGGGTGTGGGGCCGGTGGGCCGTAAAACGGAAAGGATTTCGTGTTTCAACGATAAATCCGGCTGTGAGCCACATGACACGAGGGAGCCTGAAGCCCTGCGCAGGGACCGCGCAGTTCCGCGGTTTTTGCGGCTTCCAGGTAGACATCTGTCGAGTTGTGGGGCGTCAGGTGTCGCCTCGTGTCCGTTCGTCCAGCGGGCTTCCGGAGCAGTAGTGTTGGCCCATGCAGCAGCAGGGTGTGGAACAGCTTGTGGAACAGGTGGGACAGAAGCTGGGACGCGGCCTTTCCCTCGAGGACCTGGACGGCCTGCTGCTTGCGTACAGCTCCAACCAGTCCCATGCAGACCGGGTGCGGGTGAACTTCCTCCTTAGCAAGAAGGTTTCGGCGGACGTGAGCGCATGGCAGCTCTCCCACGGCATCGCCACTGCCGTGCGGCCCGTTGTGGTTCCCGCCAACCCGGACCTGGGCATGCTGGGCCGGGTTTGCGTTCCGCTCATGGTGCGGGGATTCCGCGTGGGCTACCTCTGGGTGCAGCAGGACTCCGCGGAGGAAAGCCCGACGGCGATCCTCACCCAATTGCCGGGCGTAAACCACGAGCTTGAGCTGCTCTCCGGCCTCCTGCTCGACTCCAATACGGCGGAATCCGAGTTCCGGCGCGGCCGGGAGCGGGAGTTCCTCGCCGCCTGTGCAGGGGAACCCAATGCCGTGGCCGCCGTGGCCGGCTGGAAGGAAGTCCAGGGCCGGGGCCCGTGGCAGATGGTTACGGTACTCGATGCAGACGGCTGGGCCAGCGGACCGGACCCCATTGCGTCCACCCTGATCCACCGCTCAACGGCGCTCCAGGCAACCGTTGGGGTGGACGCCGCCCTGTTCAGCGCCGGGACGGAGACGCATTCCGTGGTGCTGTTCCGCGAGTCCACGGGCCGGGCGAACCACGCCCAGGTCCTGGTGCACTACCAGCTGGAGCTTGCCAAGCGCTCCGGCCGTCCCGTCCACCGGATAATCCTTGGCATCAGCGAGGGTTTCTCGAAAACCCGCCAGCTTTCAGAGGCATACCGGCAGTCTCGGGTGGCGGCGCAGGCGGCGGCGGTGGACCCGCAACTGGGCGAACTGGTGGACTGCCGCGCAACGGGCGTCTATCAGCTGCTCGCGTCGGCCGGGGGCGGCGTGGGAGCCTGGGCGGACTCCGGCTCGGTCTACTTCCGCATGCTTGAGGACCACGACCGCAACGACGAACTCATCCCGGTCCTTGAACTCCTGTATGACAACGACGGATCCGTGCAGGACGTAGCCGGCAAGCTCCACCTGCACCGCAGCAGCATCTATAACAGGCTGGGCCGGATCCGGCAGCTGCTGGGGGTGGACCCGCTGAAGGGCATGCTCCGCCTGGAACTGCACGCCGCCCTCAAGATGCGGCGCTGGGCGGGAAGGCCCAGGATTTGAGGCCCGGAACCCGACGCTAGGCGGAGGCCCCGGCGAAAGACTTGATGGCGTCCGCGACCTGCCCCGGGCGCAGGTGCTGGGCCACGTGTCCCGCCCGGCCAATCTCAACGAAGCTTCCCTGCGGCACAACCTGCGAGAGCCGGAGCGACCAATCCGTACCCGCCACCGGGTCATGTTTTCCGCGCAGCACCAGCACAGGCACATTGATGCCCGCCAGCCGCAGCTCGGTGGGGTACGCCATCATCACGGGCAGCATGGTGAAGTACCAGCGCGGACCGCAGCGGAAATAGTCCGAGAACACCAGCCAGTTGGAGGAGGCGCTTTCCCTGAGGAGTGAGTCCAGGAACAGCGCCAAACCCTGCCGCCGGACGCTGCGGTGCCGCGCGTCCACCACCGGACCCATCAGCACCAGCCGGCGCACCTGCTCCGGTGCGTCAAGCGCGGCTTCGATGGCGAACTGGACCCCCATCGAATGTCCCACCAGGACATACGAGCCAATGCCGCAGGCCTTCAATGCCTGCGCGATGAAGGCCCCGTAGTCCTCCACCGACAGTTGCCGCCCGGGCTTGGGGGTGCCGGCAAAACCCGGCAGGTCCAGGGAATAGGTGGGGGCAACGGCGGCGAGCTCGTCGTGGAGGCGCCGAAGGTAGCGGTGGGAAACCCCGATGCCGTGGATGAGGATGTAGGCGGGCGCGGCCTGGCTGCCGGCGCTTTCCGGCCCCGGCGCAGGTGTACCGTCAGCCCAGAGGATGCGCCCGTGGAGCCCGCCGGCCTCCACGTCGGCTGACCTCAGTGGCTCGTTCCGGGTCCGGGTCCAGGCCATACGGGTGCGCACTATTCGCCCCCGCCGGCGTCGGCCCCGGCGGTCTTGTCATGCCTGCGTTTTTGTTCTGCGAGTTTCTGGGCCTCGAGCCACGCCATGATGTCGGCTGTCCGGATCCGCCGGTGCGAGCCGCGGTACTCCACCGGGATCTCACCGCGGTCCGTCATGTTGCGCAGGTAGGTGTGGGAGATCCCAGCCAGCTCGGCCGCCTGCGACGTGGTCAGCATTTCCTCCACGCTGCTCACCGTCACCGTCTCGCCCCGGCTGAGCCGGGCAAGAAGATCCACGACGGCGTCCCGTGCCTGGCCGGGCAGGCGGTGGACGGTGCCGTCCACGAAGACGGTGATGTCATTGCTGTCCACCAGGGCGCGCGCAAGGCTGTGGGCGTCGCCGGCAGGCAGGCCGGCCGTGACGCGGGGAGCGATCAGTGCCATGGACGTAGCCTATCCCGGCCCCGGCCGGCCTGGCCGCGGACGCATCAGAGTCCCAGCTCCTCCAATACCGGCAGCTTTTCCCGGACCCACGCCCGTGCCTCGGTGGCACTCGGTGCGGACAGGGCCAGCTTCGCCAGCTCCTGGGCTTCGGAGAGGGTCACCGTCTTCAGGACCGCTGCCACGGCGGCGAGTGAGCGTGCCGTCATGGACAGGGTGCTGACGCCAAGGCCCGTGAGGACGACGGCGAGGGCGGGATCGGCGGCAGCCTCCCCACAGACGCCCACGGGCTTGTTGTGTCCCTCCGCCCGTGATCCTTCAACGGTAAGGCCCACGAGGCGCAGGACGGCGGGCTGCCACGGGGTGTTCAAGTTGGCCAGCGGCCCGAGCTGGCGGTCGGCGGCCATGGCGTACTGCGTCAGGTCGTTGGTGCCAAGGCTGGCAAAGCCCACTTCACGCAGGATGGCCTCGGCCGTGAGGGCAGCAGAGGGGACTTCCACCATCACGCCGGGGGTCTGGATGCCGGCATCGGCGCACATGGAAGCGAAACGCGAGGCTTCTTCCGCAGTGGAGATCATCGGCGCCATGACCCAGACGTCCGCCTCGGACTTCTTCTGGGCCAGGGCGATGGCTTCCAGCTGGCGGTCCAGGACGCCCGGAGTGGTGAAGTCGGTGCGGTAGCCGCGGACACCCAGGGCGGGGTTGGGCTCGGTGGAGTCCGTCAGGAACGGCAGCGGCTTGTCGGCGCCGGCGTCCAGCGTGCGCAGGACCACCTTCTTGCCCGGGAAGGCATCGAAAACGCTCTTGTAGGCTGCGGCCTGCTCCTCAACGCTGGGTTCGGTGTCCCGTTCCAGGAAGCAGAACTCGGTACGGAACAGGCCCACGCCCTGGGCGCCCAGCTTTGCCGCCGCTTCGGCGTCCTTGCCGCCGCCCACGTTGGCGAGCAGCGGCACTTCGTGGCCGTCCGCCGTCGTACCCGTGCCGGTGAATTCAGCCAGCAAAGATGCCGTGGCGGCCCATGCTTCCGCTGTTGCCCGGAGGGATTCGTCGGGGTCGGCGGTGATGAGGCCGGCCGCTCCATCCACGTACACCTCGATGCCGTCCGGGAGCTCGTCCACGCCCACGGCGGCCACCACTGCGGGCAGGCCGAGGGACCGGGCGATGATGGCGGTGTGCGACTGCGGGCCGCCGCCTGCAGTAACCAGCGCCAGGACCTTGTTCGGGTCGAGTGTCGCCGTGTCCGCGGGGGCCAGGTCCTCTGCCACCAGGACGAACGGGGTGTTGGAGGCGGGAATGCCGGGTGCTGGAACCCCCCGGAGTTCGGCCACGATCCGGGCGCGGACGTCCAGGACATCGGTGGCGCGTTCGGCCATGTAGCCGCCCAGGTTGTGGAGCATCTCGGATACGGAGGAACCGGATTCCCAGATGGCGCGTTCGGCGGAGGTGCCCCGCGCCACCAGTTTGGCTGCCCCCTTGATCAGCATGGTGTCCTTGGCCATCAGCGCGGTGGCCTCCAGGACGGCCTTGCCGTCGCCGGTGGCGTGGGCGGCGCGGTCCTTCAGCTCGTCGTGCACGGCCTGTGAGGCTGCCTTCAGTGCCGCGGTGGCTTCCTCGGCAGTGGTGCCCGGGGCCAGCTGTTCACCGGCGGGAGGCTCACTGATCGGTTTGGGCATCTGCCGGACGGTGCCGATGACGCGGCCTGGGCTGACGCCTACTCCTGGGAAGTTCTGCACTGAAGGTCCTCATTCTCTGCCGGTAGACAGGCCCGCCAAATTCTCCGGCGCCGTGCCGGGTCCGCCCGGGGACTGCTACGTCCGGGGTGGGAAACGTGCCTGAAAAAATTGTATGTGATTCAGTTCATATAGCAACGCTATAGGTGCTAGGGTAGCGGTTATGAGTTTGGATGGCCAGCTTCCCCCCAAAATGCGGCTGCTCCGTGCTGCCGCGGAACTGCTGGCAAAATCCGCGGGAGCTCCGGTGTCCACCCGCCAGATCACCCAGCTGGCGGGGGTTTCGGCGCCCACCCTGTACCACCACTTCGGTGACAAGGAAGGTCTGTTCGACGCCGTCGTCGCCGCAGGGTTTGAAGAATATGTCGCGGGCGAAAGGGATTTCGCCCCCTCCGGACGGCCGCTCGAGGACATCCGGAGAATGTGGGACAACCACGTCCAGTTCGGACTGAACCAGCCTGAGCTGTACCTGGTGATGTTCGGCAATATCCGCCCGGAGAGCAGGCCTGCCATCGTGGCAGACGCCGAGGCGCTCATGGAGGAGATGCTGAACAAGGCAGCGGCGGCGGGCCAGCTGAACGTCCAGCCCAGGGAGGCAGCCAGGTCCATCCTGGCCGCCAACGTGGGCGTGACGCTGATGCTGATTGCGGAGCCCGCTTCCGAACGCAACCTCGAATTGTCCACCATGACCCGGGACGCCATGATCTTCGCGGTGTCCGCCGAGCCCGCCAGCGGCCCGGCCCCGGGCGGCACTGGAAAGTCCTCGGTGGTGGTGGCAGCGATCGCCCTGAACGCCGCACTTCAGGCTTCGCACTCTGACCAGCTTTCCAGCTCGGAACTCAAGCTCTTCCTCGAATGGCTGCACCGGATCTCCACCAGCCCCGCCGGTTAGCCCCGCAACCCCGTAATACCCAACAGTACGTCGTCGTAATCATCGGACCACTCCTGCGGAGCAGCAGGAATAAGGTTAGGAAATCACATGGCAACAGAGACAGTTGCAAAACCCCGCACCAGCGCGCGCGTGCACGTCCAAAAGTTCGGGACATTCCTGTCCGGCATGATCATGCCCAATATCGGGGCGTTCATCGCCTGGGGCATCATCACGGCCCTCTTCATCGAGAAGGGCTGGTTGCCTGTTCCGGAGCTTGGCGGGTTCGGCACCAACGCCGCCGGCAAGACGAACATCGGCCTGGTTGGACCGATGATCACCTACCTCCTGCCACTCCTGATCGGCTACACCGGCGGCAAGAACGTCTATGACGTCCGCGGCGGCGTGGTGGGAGCCATCGGCACCATGGGCGTGATCGTCGGTGCCGGCATCCCCATGTTCATCGGCGCCATGATCATGGGCCCGCTGGGCGGCTGGACCATGAAGAAGATCGACATGCTCTGGGACGGCAAGATCCGCCCCGGCTTCGAAATGCTGGTCAACAACTTCTCCGCCGGCATCTGGGGCGCATTGCTCGCCATGCTGGGATTCTTCGGCATCTCGCCGCTGGTGACGGCGTTCAGCACCGCCGCCGGAAACGTGGTGCAGTTCCTGGTCAACAACGGCCTCCTGCCGCTGACCAGCATCTTCATCGAACCTGCCAAGGTGCTGTTCCTGAACAACGCCATCAACCACGGTGTGCTCACCCCGCTGGGCGTCCAGCAGTCGCTGGACCAGGGCAAGTCCATCCTGTTCCTGCTCGAGGCCAACCCGGGTCCGGGCCTGGGCATCCTGCTGGCCTACATGTTCTTCGGCCGCGGTGCCGCCAAGGCGTCGGCCCCCGGTGCTGCGATCATCCACTTCCTGGGCGGCATCCACGAAATCTACTTCCCGTACGTGCTGATGCGCCCGCTGCTGATCCTGGCGGCCATCGCCGGCGGCATGACCGGCATCGCCACCCTGGCCGTCACCGGCGCAGGACTCGTCGCCCCCGCCGCCCCGGGTTCCATCATCGCGGTGCTGGCCCAGACGTCCCGTGACAGCTACCTCGGCGTGATCCTGTCGGTGGTGCTCGCCACCACGGCGTCCTTCCTGGTGGCCTCCGTCATCATGAAGACCACCAAGCACAGCGACGAAGCCGACCTGGGCGACGCCACCGCCCGCATGGAGGCAATGAAGGGCAAGAAGAGCTCGGTGTCCTCCACCCTCACCGGTGCAGGCGCTTCCGCAGGTGCCGAGTCCGGCGGCCGTGGCGGAGTGGGCGTCCTGGCCGGCCCCGTCCGCAACGTCGTGTTTGCATGTGACGCCGGCATGGGCTCCAGCGCCATGGGCGCCTCGGTGCTGCGGAACAAGATCAAGGCGGCCGGCTTCCCGGACGTCAAGGTCACCAACGCCTCCATTGCCAACCTCAGTGACACCTATGACGTGGTGGTCACCCACCAGGACCTGACCGAACGGGCCAAGCCTGCCACGTCCAGCGCCGTCCACTACTCCGTGGACAACTTCATGAGCAGCCCGCGCTATGACGAGATCGTCGAGCTGGTCCGCGAGAGCAACACCGAGAGCGGAACGTCCGACGCCGGCACCACCCACGGTGCGCATGCCGCCGATGCCCCGGTGGACGCAGCCCCTGCCGCGGCAGGTGCAGCCGGAAGCGGAGCCGCGGCGAGCGGAAGCTCGGACATCCTGGCCCGCGAGAGCGTGGTCATGCGGGGCTCCGCCACCACCCGCGACGCCGCCATTGACGAAGCCGGCCGGCTGCTGCTGGCCCGCGGAGCCGTGGATGAGGGCTACATCGCCGCCATGCACGAGCGGGAAGAATCCGTGTCCACCTACATGGGCAGCTTCCTGGCCATCCCGCACGGCACCAACGCCGCCAAGGACCACATCCGCAAGTCGGCCGTGTCCGTGATCCGCTACCCGGAAGGCATTGACTGGAACGGCAAGCAGGTCAAGTTCGTGGTGGGCGTTGCCGGCATCAACAACGAGCACCTGCACATCCTGTCCTCCATCGCCAAGGTCTTCACAAACAAGGAACAGGTTGCCCGGCTCGAGGCCGCCACGTCCGAGGATGAAGTCCTGGAACTCTTCGGAAAGGTCAACGCATAGTGAAGGCAGTACATTTTGGGGCCGGCAACATCGGCCGCGGCTTCGTGGGGCTGCTCCTGCATGACGCCGGCTACGAGGTGGTGTTCGCGGACGTGGCCGAGGACCTGATCAACCGGCTCAAGGAAGCGGACAGCTACGCCGTGCACGAGGTGGGGGAGGACCCCGCCGTGCGGACGGTGGACAACTTCCGGGCGCTGAACTCCAACGCCCAGGAAGCGGAACTCGTCTCCGAGATCGCGACGGCGGACATCGTCACCACGGCGGTGGGTCCGCACATCCTGAAGTTCGTGGCGCCCGTGATCGCCAAGGGCATCGTTGCGCGGGAGCCCGGCCGGGCTCCCCTGCAGGTCATGGCCTGCGAGAACGCGATCAATGCCACGGACCTCCTGGCCAAGGAAGTGGCGGCCCAGCCCGGTGCCACCGCGGCAGTCCTGGACGGCAAAGCGGTGTTCGCCAACACTGCTGTCGACCGGATCGTGCCCAACCAGGAAGCCGGCCAGGGCCTGGACGTCACCGTGGAGACTTTTTACGAATGGGTCATCGACCGCACCGCCTTCGGTGACTCCGCTCCCGCGATCCCCGGTGCCACCTTCGTGGACGACCTCTCGCCCTATATCGAGCGGAAGCTCTTCACCGTGAACACCGGCCACGCGTCGGCGGCGTACTTCGGGTTCGAGGCGGGCCTGGAGAAGATCTCCGACGCCATGGCGGACCAGGATGTGGCTGAAGATGTCCGGGCGGTGCTGGAGGAAACCAAGCAGCTCCTGGTGACCAAGCACGGGTTCAGCAACGACGAGCAGGAAGCCTATGTACAGAAGATCCTGGTCAGGTTCTCCAACCCGTACCTGCCGGACACCGTCAACCGCGTGGGCCGGGCTCCGCTGCGGAAGCTGAGCCGGAACGAGCGGTTCATCGGCCCGGCGGCGGAACTGGCAGAACGCGGCGTGGTGCCGGAGGCCCTGCTGGGTGCCATCGCGGCAGCGCTCCGGTTCAACGATCCCGCTGATGCCGAGGCCACCGAGCTGGCAGCCATCCTCGGCTCGGCCAGCCCCACCGCTGCCACCGAAAGGATCACCGGGCTGGCGCCTGGCCACCCGCTGTTTGCCGCCGTTGCCACCCTTGTGGAGGAGCGGCAGGCGGAAATGGCCGGCACTCCCGCCTGACCGGGTCCGCCTTCCGAACCAATCGACGTACTGCAGAGAGGGCGACGTCGGCACTCAGCAGAGTGCCGGCGTCGCCCTTTTGCTGTGCCCCATCCAACGCCCGCTCACCTTTGACGCGTTCTTCCCGAACCCCCGCGCAGATCCTGTGCAAAGCTGGGCGGGTGAACCAGAATACGGATGCCGCCGCCTTGCTCACCGCCGACGTCGACGGCGGGATGTTCCGCCTCCGCCATGCCAACCGGGCGGACCTGCCCGCTATGGTGCGCCTGCTGGCGGACGATGCCCTGGGGGCCGGCCGCGAAGCAGCCGCGGACATGGAGCCCTACGAGCGCGCCTTCGCGGCGATCGAGGCCGATCCGGCTCACCTGCTGCTGGTGGGGGAGCTGGCAGCACCCGGCGAAGAAGCCGGGCCGGTGGTTGCCACGTTCCAGCTGAGTTTCCTCCCGGGAATCTCCCGGCAGGGGGCATGGCGCTCGCAGCTGGAGGGAGTCCGGGTGGCATCGTCCCTGCGCGGGCAGGGCATCGGCAAGCTGATGGTGAGATGGGCCATCGGTGAGTCCCGGAGCCGCGGCTGCAGCCTAATGCAGTTGACCACCCACACAAGCCGCTCGGCCGCCCACAGGTTTTATGGGCAGCTGGGGTTCGAGGCCAGCCACGTGGGCATGAAGCTGGCACTGTAAACCCTTGACCGTTAGGTGCCCTAAATGTTAGGCTACCTAATGATGAATGACGACGATACCCAACTGCAGGAGCTCGCCAGCGGCTTCCGCGAAGCCCTGCGCCACAGCGTGTACCTGGTCCGGCGGCTCGACGCGGACGGCGAACTTAGCGCCGCCCAGCTCAGCACGCTCAAGATGCTGCTCGGCGAAGGCCAGCGCGTCGGTGAGATCGCCCGGAACCTGGGGGTCCGCGTGCCCAGTGCCACCGAACAGATCATCAAGCTCGAGCGCGCGGGCCTGGTCCGCCGCGAGCCGGACCCGGCGGACTCCCGCGCGGTCAGAGTGATCCTGACCGACGAAGGCAGGGCCGCCGTCGACTCTGCCGACCGACGGCGGAACCAGGTGATGGCCGACATCCTCAGCACCCTCACGGACCGGGACCGCAAGGCCCTGGCGGAGGCCCTGCCGGTCATCGACAAAATCAATGCATCCCTCCAGAACTGATCCAGCCACGAACTTAGGAGCATCCTCCATGGACGGCCAGCTCGCAGAAACCCTGCAAGCACCAGAATCAACGTTGAAGGCTGAAAAGGCCTCATTCCTGAAGCAGCCCAAGGCGGTGTGGGCCACCGCCCTCGCCGCAGTGTTCGCCTTCATGGGCATCGGGCTGGTGGATCCCATCCTGCCGGCCATCGCCACCAACCTGGACGCCAGCCCCAGCCAGGTGTCCCTGCTTTTCACCAGCTACTTCCTGGTCACCGCTCTGGCCATGCTGATTACGGGGTACGTCTCCTCGCGGATTGGCGGCAAGCGGACCCTGCTGATCGGCCTGGCCGTCATCGTCGTCTTTGCGTCGCTCTCGGGGCTGTCCGGCAGTGTCGGTGAACTGGTGGGCTTCCGGGCCGGCTGGGGACTGGGCAATGCCCTGTTCGTCGCCACCGCGCTCGCCGTGATCGTAGGCGTGGCCAGCGGCGGCGCCGGCACGGCCATCATCCTTTACGAGGCAGCACTGGGCCTGGGCATCTCGCTCGGCCCGCTGCTGGGCGCACTCCTTGGCGGCTGGCAGTGGCGCGCCCCGTTCTTCGGCACCGCCGTCCTGATGGCCGCCGCCTTCGTCGCCCTGATCGCCCTGCTCCCCAAAACCCCATTGCCTGAGCGCAAAGTGCGGCTGCGCGACCCCCTGCTGGCACTGGGCCACAAGGGACTGCGGACGACGGCGGCAAGCGGCTTGTTCTACAACTACGGCTTCTTCACCATCCTGGCTTTCACCCCGTTCATCCTGGGCATGAACGCCTATGGCATCGGCGGCGTCTTCTTTGGCTGGGGTGTGGCCGTGGCCGTCTTCTCCGTCTTCGTGGCACCGGTGCTGCAGCGCCGCTTCGGCGCCGTCAAGGTTCTCACCGGCACCCTGTTCGTCCTCATGCTGGACCTGGCCGGGCTGGGACTGGCGGCGGGGCACTCGGTCCCGGCCGTCGTCGTCCTGGTCATTGTTGCCGGTGCGCTGCTGGGCATCAACAACACCATCTACACGGAACTGGCCATGGGCGTCTCTGATTCGCCGCGGCCGGTGGCTTCCTCCGGCTACAACTTCGTCCGCTGGATGGGCGGCGCCCTGGCCCCATTCGCGGCGGCACAGCTCGGTGAGCACTTTGGCCCGCAGGTTCCGTTCTTTGCCGGGGCGCTGGCCATGGCGATCGCCATCCTGGTCGCGTTCGGCGGCCGGGCCTACCTGTCCTCGCACGAGCCGCACGTGGTCTAGGCACCGGTCCAGGCATCCAAACAAACAAACCCTCCATCATGTGATGGAGGGTTTGTTGTTTTCCTGCGGAAGCTGATGGGGCGTTACTTGGCGGAACCCTTGGGGACGAAGAGCGTCTCTGCCTGCTCCAGGGACATGCCGTTGGTCTCCGGCACCTTGAACATGACGAAGAAGAAGGACGCGGCCGCGAACAGCGCGTACATGGCATAGGTCAGCGGCAGCGAGGCTGCAGCCATGACCGGGAAGCTGAGGGTGATCGCGAAGTTGGCCACCCACTGTGCCGCCGCGGCCAGGCCCAGGGCGCGGGCACGGATCCTGGACGGGAAGATCTCGCCCAGGAGCACCCACACCAGCGGCCCCCAGGACGCGCCGAAGCTGACCACGAAGATGTTCGCGGCCACCAGGGCCACGGGACCCCACGCGCCCGGCAGGCTGATGTCCTCGCCGCTGCCCGTTGCAGAGGAAAAGGCCACGGCCATGGCGCCCAGGGACACGGCCATGCCCACGGATCCGGCCAGCAGGATGGGCCGGCGGCCCACCCGGTCCACCAGGGCGATGGCCACCAGGGTCACCAGGATGTTGGTGATGGAGGTTGCCACCGAGATGGCCAGGGAATCCTTCTCCTGGAACCCCACTGCCTTCCAGAGGGTGGTGGAGTAGTAGAAGATCACGTTGATGCCCACGAACTGCTGCAGGACCGACAGCGTGATGCCCACCCAGACCACAGCCTGGAGGCCGAACGTCCTGCCGCGGAGGGACCCCTTCTGGCCGGCCAGCTTGTCTTCCTCGATGGCTTCGCGGATTTCCCGGATATGGCGGTCGGCATCCTCGGAGGGCGCGATGGACTCGAAGACCTTCCGGGCCTGGTCCTCCTTGCCCTGGAACACCAGGAACCGCGGGGACTCGGGCAGGGTGAAGGCAACCCAGCCGTAAACGACGGCCGGGACGGCGGCGGCCAGGAACATCCAGCGCCATGATTCAATGCCCAGCCAGAAGGCCTGGTCCGCGCCGCCGGCACTGGTGGCCAGGAGCGCGTCGGACAGCAGCGCGGCGAAGATACCCGTGGTGATGGCCAGCTGCTGCAGCGACGCCAGCCGGCCGCGCACCTTCCGCGGCGAAATCTCGGAGATGTAGGCAGGGGCGATGACAGACGCCAGCCCGATGCCCAGCCCGCCCACCAGGCGCCAGAAAATCAGGTCCCACACGCCGAAGCAAAAGCCGGTGCCCACGGCGCTGACCAGGAACAGCAGGGCGCCCAGCTTCATGGCCGGGATGCGGCCGTACCGGTCCGCAACCTTGCCGGCCAGGAAGGCGCCGGCCGCGCAGCCCAGCAGGGCGATGGCCACAGCGAAGCCCGTGACGGCCTCCGAGAGCGCAAACTCTTCCTTCATGGCGTCCACGGCGCCGTTGACCACTGATGAGTCGAAGCCGAAGAGGAATCCGCCCACCGCCCCCGCGAGCGCCAGCCAGATCACCCGCCGCGGTATCCCGGTTGTGGTCTGCTCCTGTGCAGTGGGCATGGTTCTCCCTGGGTTTGGGGGGTTTATGGATGCGGTGCGGACGTCGTCGGCTGCGGTACCGGCCAGAGGGGGCCGGCGCACACGCGCTAAACAGTGTGGCACGTCACCGCCCGAGGTTCCACTTGGCGCCTGTTGCCCCTTAAACGCAGGACGACGACGGCGGGCCGTGCCGCCGTCGTCGTCCCACCCATGCGCTGCCGGTCAGTGCGCCGGAATTTCCATGTTGTCCTTGGCCTGCGGGGATGCCTTCTGGTCGGTCAGCTTCTTGCGGGGAAGGGCAAAGCTGATGAGGAACGCCAGGCCGGTGAGCGCCGCCGCCGTCAGCATCACGGTGTCGATGGACGTGGCAAAGCCCTCGGTGATGGGCCGGGTCAGCGTGCTGTTGGCGGTGTGCAGCCAGCTGGTGTCATTCAGGGAGTCATTGGAGGCGCCGTTCCTGAAGAATTCATACAGCTTGGCGTTGGCGGGGTCCGACGCGACGGCAGGGTCCTTGAGGACGGCCAGGTAGGCGGGATCGGTGGCGGCGGTCTTCATGCCGTCGGCGATCCGGCTGGCGGCCAGGCTGAAGAGCATGGAGATGAAGACGGCGGTACCCACGGCGCCACCCATGGAGCGGAAGAAGGCTGCGGAGGAGGTTCCCACGCCCATGTCCCGCGGCGGCACCGAGGTCTGCATGGCCAGGGTGAGCGGCTGCATGCAGAAGCCCAGGCCCAGGCCGAAGAACACGGCGATCAGGCCGGGTACCCAGAGTTCGGTGTCCACTGCCAGCGAGAAGCCCATCACCAGGGCGGCCGCGGTCAGGATGCCGGTGCCCATGATGGGGAAGATGCGGAACGTGCCGGAGGCCGAGATGGTGCGCCCTGCCGTGATGGAGCCGAACAGAATGCCCACGGTGAAGGTGATCATCATCAGGCCGGCCTCGGTGGGGGTGAGTCCCTTGACCAGCTGGAGGTACATCGGGAGCATGGCGATGGCACCGAACATGCCGATGCCGATGATGAAGTTCAGCAGCGAGGACAGCCCGAACGTGACGTTATGGAAGAGCCGCAGGGGAATCAGGGCATAGTCGCCGGCACGCTTTTCCGCCAGCAGGAACCAGGCAATGCCCACCACGCCCAGGCCGTAGCAGAGGAAGGAGTTCAGGGAGGTCCAGCCCCAGGTGCGGCCCTGCTCAGCCACCAGGAGGAGCGGAACGATGGCTACGGTGATGGCGGCGGCGCCCCAGTAGTCGATCTTTTGCTTCAGGTGCTTCGCCGGCAGGTGCAGGAACAGGAATACCACCGTCAGGGCAGCGAGCCCAATGGGGATGTTGATGAAGAAGACCCAGCGCCAGCCATCGAAGCCCAGGATGTTCGAGGAGCCGGCGAATGCACCGCCCACCACCGGGCCCAGGACCGAGGAAATGCCGAACACGGACATGAAGTAGCCCTGGAACTTGGCCCGGTCCCTGAGCGAGACGATGTCGCCGATGATGGTCAGTGCCAGGGCCAGCAGGCCGCCGGCACCCAGGCCCTGGATGCCGCGGGCAACCGCGAGTTCGGTCATCGAGTGGACGGAGCCGGCGTACAGCGAGCCCACCAGGAAGACGACGATTGCCGTCAGGTAGAGCGGGCGGCGTCCGAAGATGTCGCTCAGCTTGCCGTACAGCGGCGTGCTGACGGTGGAGGTGATCAGGTACGCCGTGGTGGCCCACGCCTGCAGGGAGAGCCCGTCCAGGTCATTGGCGATGGTGTAGATGGAGGTGGAGACGATGGTCTGGTCAAGGGATGCCAGGAACATGCCCAGCATCAGGCCCACCATGACGGTGACAATCTGGCGTTGCGTCAGGACTTCTCCGGCGCGGGGCGCGGCAGTGGCTTTGGACATGGGTGCTCCAAGGAAAAGGAAGGATATAAGCAGCGATAGTTGCTTTCAGTAACTATCTTACTCGTTGTTTCTATTCCCCGCACTGCCGATATTCCTGCTACGGCTCCACGAGAATGCCGTCCGGGTCGCACCAGATGGTGGCTCCGGGGCGGAAAGTCACGCCGTCGATCACCACATCGACGTCAACCTCACCCGCGCCTGCCTTTTGGCTCTTCTTCGGGTTGCTGCCCAGGGCCTTGACGCCGAGGTCCAGGTCCGCGATGGCCAGCCGGTCGCGGATGGCGCCGTTGATGACGACGCCGGCCCAGCCGTTCGCCACGGCGCTTTCGGCAATCATGTCCCCCATCAGGGCCGTGCCCAGCGAGCCCCCGCCGTCCACCACCAGTACCGCCCCGTTACCGGGTGAACCGAGCGTGGACTTCACCAGGGCGTTGTCCTGGAAGCAGCGGATGGTCCGGACCGGGCCGCTGAAATGCGAGCGGCCGCCAAGGGACTGGAACTGCAGGGAAACGGACGCCAGCTGGTCGCCGCGCTCATCGTAAAGGTCGGCAGTGTTCACGGCTGAAGTGGGTCCGTTTCCTGCTGGTGTGGTCACCTGTTCTCCTCGCGTAGTGGTGGATTATGCACATATTGCACCCGCCGCAAAGCGGCCAGGTACCGCCCACGATAGTCTGATTCCACCGTCAGCCGGCCGCATCAGGGGGAGCCAAGCCAATGAGTCCGTTCAATACGCCTGCGCCGCTGGACGGCACACCGGCAGGGAAAGTCCCGGCGGCGCTCGCCGAGCCGGTGCAGAAGGTCTCCGCCCGCTGGGTGACCGGGCTGGTGCTGGTGAATGTGGGCATCAATGCGGCCTTTTTCGGGCCCATCAACGTGTTCATCGGCCAGCAGGCCATCAGTATCGATGCGCCGTCCAAGGAAGCCATCCTCTCGCTGGTCACTGCCTGCGGCGCGGCGGTTTCGCTGGTGGCCAACCCGCTCTTCGGTGCCCTCTCGGACCGGACCACCTCGCGGTTCGGCCGGCGCGCCCCATGGGTGCTGGCCGGGGCAGTCCTCGCCACGGCGGCGCTTCTGGCCATGTCCTTCTCGGCGGCGGTGTCCCTGATGGTCCTTTTCTGGTGTCTGGTGCAGTTGGGTGCCAACGCCGCCTACGCAGCCATCACCGCGGCCGTCCCGGACCGGGTGCCCCTCATCCAGCGCGGGGGAGTGGGCGGCCTCGCGGCCATGGGCCAGACCCTTGGGATCCTTGCGGGGGCCGTCTTCGGCGCGGTGGTGTCAGGGAACTTCCTGGTGGGCTACTGGCTGTGTGCGGGGGCCCTGCTGCTGTCCGTGCTGCCGTACCTGTTCCACCGGGATGATCCGCCGCTGCCGGCGGGGGCAGCCGGCAGGTTCCGGATGGGCCGCTTCCTGCGGGGCTTCTGGATCAGCCCGCGGCGCCACCAGGACTTCGCCTGGGCCTGGCTCACCCGCTTCCTGGTCAATGTGGGAAACCAGCTCACCATCGTCTACCTGCTCTTCTTCCTGCGGGACGTCATCGGGCATGAGGATCCCGCCACGGGGGTGCTGGTCCTGACGGGTATCTACGCGGTGATGGTGATGATCACTGCGGTGCTGGCCGGACCGTGGAGTGACCGGGTGGGCAGGCGGAAACCGTTCGTCATCGGCTCCTCCGCCACCATCGCCATGGCCGGCGCCATCATGGCGTTCTTTCCGGTCTGGCCCGGCGCGCTCGCCGGCGCCGCCGTCCTGGGCATCGGCTTTGGGGCCTACCTGGCCGTGGACTTTGCGCTGCTGACCCAGGTCCTGCCGTTCGCTGCGAGCCGGGGCAAGGACATGGGGGTCATCAATGTGGCCAACTCGCTCCCGCAGGTGGTTGCTCCGGCACTGGCGCTGCTGGCAGTGACCTACGGTGGCGGCTACCGGACATTGTTCCTCACGGCCGCGGCCATCGGGCTGCTGGGCGCGGTCTTCGTGGTGAAAATCAAGGGCGTCGACTGACCGGCCGGTGGCCCAAAACTAAGGCCGCTGACTAATTAGGGCACATTGCTGTGCCGTATAGTTGAACCCGGCTGCAGGGCGGTACGGAAGTGGGGGCGCTCCTGGCCGCAGTCCCTAAATCACAACCCCGGAATGCTGATGCCCGAGACTTTTTCAGACCATCCGCCCATGGCCGCCCGGCCTTCCGCTCCGCGCCAGCGCCTCCGCTACACCCGGATCCTGGACACCGCCGCCGGGTTCGCCCGTACGGGACTGGATGCCGTGGAACTTTCCCGGGTGGCAGAAAAAGCAGACGTCCCGCTGGGCACCCTCTACCGTTACTTTCCGTCCCCCACCCACCTGATGCTGGCGCTGTACCGCCAGCAGCTGGATGAGCTGCAGGCCGGAACCAGGGGCTCGTCCCCACGCTTCCGCGGCCGTGCACTGTCCGGGCTGCTGATGGAGATCTTCCACATGCGCGTCATGCAACCCGCCGTGGAGCAATGCCTCAGCAGGGGCGTGTACCACCCGGAAAAGGACACCACGGAACTCCTGCGTGAGATTGATGCACTCAGTGAGAAGCTCGTCGCCGGCGCCTGCGGTGACGCCGTGGGGGCGAGGGTCCTCCTCCTGACGGTCACTGGTCTGGTCCAGTCCGTGCGCAACCGACGGTTGTCCCTCTTCGAAGCCGAGGAGGACCTGAAAAAGGCGTGCGGAAGGCTGTCCCGTGCGGCAGGGGCGGGCTTCACAGTGGCCAAGTCTGCGTAACTGGTCTAGACCAAAAAGGTATTAAATACGCCATAATGCCGTGAGGTAGGTCACTAAAACGGCTGGTTAAACGTTTTGTCTCCGCTGAACCTTGTCAAGGAGGACAAAATCGCCCTTCCCGGGCTGCCTACCATGGGGGACCGGAGCGGCAGGGCGGAAACATCCCCGGCGTTCCCACGGACCCGCCACCCCTGGGTTTGCTGCCGCACTACTTTCCCCGCTTGGGCCCGGCCGGGCTCCAGCCCCATGCGCCGTGCGCCCACGGCGAGCACCAGGAGACAACGACGTGTCCATTGACGCATTCACAGCCACCGACAGTTCCGCAGCCACGGCCCTGACCGAAGACGAAATCTTCAGCGCCCACCAGGGCGGCAAGCTCTCCGTGACCAGCACTGTTCCGCTGTCCAACAAGCGGGACCTGTCCATCGCCTACACCCCCGGAGTGGCCGAGGTCAGCCGGGCCATCCACGCAAAGCCCGAACTGGCCCGCACCCTGACCTGGGCCGAGCGCCTGGTGGTCGTCGTCAGCGACGGCACTGCCGTCCTGGGCCTGGGCAACATCGGCGCCAGCGCCTCGCTGCCCGTCATGGAAGGCAAGTCCGCCCTCTTCAAGACCTTCGGCGATCTCGACTCCATCCCCCTGGTCCTCAACACCACGGACGTGGACGAGATCGTGGAAACCCTGGTCCGCCTGCGCCCCAGCTTTGGCGCCGTCAACCTCGAGGACATCTCGGCGCCGCGCTGCTTTGAGCTTGAGGAAAAGCTGATCGAAGCCCTTGACTGCCCGGTCATGCACGACGACCAGCACGGGACGGCCGTCGTTGCCCTTGCCGCGCTGACCAACGCCGCCAAGGTGACCGGCCGGGGCCTCGAAGGCCTGAAGGTGGTGGTGTCCGGCGCCGGTGCGGCGGGGATCGCCGTCGCCGAAATCCTGCTCGCAGCCGGGATCACCGACGTCGTCCTGCTCGACTCCCGCGGCGTCATCAACAGCAGCCGCAAGGACCTTGCCGCGGACCCGGCGAGCAAGAAGGCCGACATTGCCGGCCGCAGCAACCCCCGCGGCGTCACCGGCGGACCTGCCGAGGCCCTGGCCGGTGCCGACGTGTTCATCGGCGTCTCCTCCTCAAAGCTGGACGAGGCACACCTGGCCTCGATGAACCAGGACGCCATCGTGTTCGCCCTGTCCAACCCGGACCCCGAAGTCCTTCCCGAGGTGGCCGTAAAGTACGCCGCCGTGGTGGCCACCGGCCGCAGCGACTTCCCCAACCAGATCAATAATGTCCTGGCGTTCCCCGGCATCTTCCGCGGCGCCCTCGACGCCGGTGCCCGCCGCATTACGCCCGCCATGAAGCTCGCAGCAGCGCGCGCCATCGCCGGGCTCGCCGCCGAAGACCTCTCGGCCGACTACATCGTCCCCAGCCCGCTGGACCCGCGGGTGGCACCGGCGGTCACCGCCGCCGTGGCCGCGGCAGTCGAAGCGGAGTAGCGTCTTTTCGGCAAAAACCACGACGGCGGTGCCTCCTTTCCCAAAGGAGGCGCCGCCGTCGGGCATTAAGGACCGGCCCCTAGACTGGGGTCCATGAGCTCCGAGACCGTAGTGACCATCCTGTGCGGCCTGGCAATCCTGGTGGGGGTGGCCGGTACCATCATTCCCGTCCTGCCCGGCAGCGTCCTCATCGGCCTGAGCCTGCTGGCCTGGGCCATCTGGGGCGGCGCCGGGACGGCAGGGTGGGTGGTGTTCGCGGTGGCCATGATCTTTGTCGCCGCGGGGATGACCGCGGGCGCTGTCCTCACTGGCAGGAAGCTCAAGCAGCACGCCATTCCCAGCCGCAGCATCGTGGTGGCCGTTGTGGCGGGCGTGGTGGGGATGTTTATCATCCCGGTGGTGGGCCTTTTCGTTGGCTTCGCGGCCGGGCTCCTCCTCAGCGAGTACACCCGGACACGGGATTTTTCGACGGCGGCGAGGTCCAGCTGGGCTGCCCTGAAGGCCACCGGGCTGGGGATGCTGGCGGAATTCGGGCTCGCCTGCCTTGCCGCCAGCACCTGGGTGATCGGCGTGTGGATCGCCGCCGCCAACGGCTGAACCGGTTGTTGCGCGCGGGATGTTCCGCGGGTACAACCGGATAATGACCCAACTCGCTTCAGCCCGCGACTTCATCTGGTCCTGGATGGAAAAATACCAGGCTGCCTGGACCAGCAACGGCCCGGAGGACATCCGCGCCCTCTTCACCCCGGACGCGCTCTACGAGACGCGTCCCCGCGATCCCGAACCCTGGCGGGGCCAGGACGGGATCATCCAGGGCTGGCTCGCGGCACGTGACGAGCCCGCGGACTGGACGTTCACCTGGGAACTGCTGGGCTGCGAGGGGTCCACCGCCTTTGTCCAAGGCGTCACCACCTACTCGGGTGGACGCCCCATGTACGACAACCTGTGGGTCGTCACATTCGACGGATCCGGCCGCGCCAGCGCCTTTACCGAATGGTTCATGGCGAGGAAGCCGGACAATTAGCATGGAAAGATGAGCGCCGGGGACACCGCACCGATCTATTGGGACAGCCGCGACCTCACCCCTTTCGGGCAGGCGCAGCTGCGCACCCCGGTCCACGACCTGGCCGGGGGAGTGGGCGGCCTGCTGACCGGCGTCCTGGGCGGCCGCAACCCTGCCCTGCTGTCCATCGACGGCGAGGTGCCGCGGCTCAAGCGGCTGCTGCCCAAGCCCGCCAAGGTGGTCCACGAAGCCGTCTTCACCAGCCGCGAACCGGAACGCCTGATCACCCTGGCCCGTGCCTATCCTGGATGGGCCGGCCTCTGCTACCTCATGGGCGGGCTCCTGGTGTACAAGCACGGCGGCTACCTGCGTGCGTCCGAGCTCCTACAACGCGGGCTCACCACCCGGAACGACGACGAAGCCAACCGCTACTCATCGACCTACCTCACCCGGATTGTCACCCGGATCGAACTGGCCGAGCGGGTGGAGATCCCCGTCCTGTTCAGCGAAGAATCCGTGTTCCTTGCCCTGTCCCATTCACTGCGCGAGACCGGCCGCACCGAAGCCGCGCTCGACGCACTGACCGGGCTGCCGCCGTCGCTCCCCATGGCCCTGGCCCGCTGCTCCCTGGCCCTCACCTTGGGCCGAAGCCGCACCGTCATCGACTGGACGGAGGGACTGCTGAACGCGGACGACCTCTCCGCCGCCCTGCTGCTGGTCCGCGCCCGCGCCCTGCGGCGGGAAGGCCGCCTCGATGCTGCGCACCAGGCGATCGCCGAAGTCCTCCGGCGCCGCAAGACACACCTTGCGCTCCGCAACGACGCCCTGACGGACCGGGCTTTGCTCGTGCTGGAATCGGGCCGGCGGTCGCTGAACCCCCGCGACTGGGGAAAACGGCGCGAGGACCCGGAACCGCAGCGCGAGCTGGAGGCCCCCGCGCCCATCCGCAAGGACGAAGAAATGCGGCGGATCTGGGAGCAGGACTGGAAGGAACTGAACGGGGACTAGGAACCCGGCCGGCTACTGGATGTGGCTGGCTGCGAACGGCAGCAGTTGCTCGCCGAGCAGCACGGCCCCCAAAGCCACCATGATGATGCCGCTGGCAAGGGTTACTGCCCGAGCAGCACCCGGCCTGCTCTGCAGCAGTGTGCGCGAGAGCAGGGCAACCACGGTGTAGACCAGTCCTGCCAGTGCCACGAACGTCATGCCCAGCAGCCCGGACTGCACCGGCACGGGCAGGGCGGCCTCGGAGCTGACGAACTGCGGTATGAGGGCCACGTAGAAGAGCAGTCCCTTGGGGTTGATCCCGCTGGTGCCCATCCCCTGCAGGAAGGTGCGCAGCTGGGTTCCGGCGGCGCCGGCTGCGTCCGCGCTGAAGCTGGCGCCGCGCCAGGAACGGAGGGTCCCCACTCCGAGCCACAGCAGATAACCCGCACCGGCCAGGGTAATCCAGCCCAGGACGCCGGGCATGCCTGCCAGCACGGCGGCCAACCCGGCCACCAGCAGGACAGTGTGCAGGACATAACCGCCGCAAAGCCCGGCAACGGCCGGGACGAAACTGCGCTGCCGAAGGCCCGCCGCGATGGTGTAGGCCCAGTCCACTCCCGGCGTGCAGGCCAGGGCAGCGGCCACCACCAGGAAGGCCAGGAACAGCTGCGGATTCATCGGGTTTCTCCTGTCGACGGACTCTCAGGAGCAACCATAGGGAGAATCCCGCCAAAAGTGCTGTCCGGTTTTCGCCAGCCCCGCGGTGCAGGCAGTACGTTTATTGCGTGCTTGATCAAATCGACAGGAATATTTTGCGCCACCTCCAGGAGGACGGCCGGATGACTGCCACCGCGCTCGCTGCAAAGGTGGGCCTGACCGTGGCGCCGTGCCACCGGCGGTTGCGCGACCTGGAGCAATCCGGGGTGATCCGCGGCTACAAGGCGGACGTGGACCCTGCCGCCGTGGGCCTGGGGTTCGAGGCGATTGTGTTCGTCACGCTCCGCCAGGTGGACCGGCCCACCATGGAGATTTTCGAGAACCGGGTGGCGGACAACCCGAACATTGTGGAGGCGCAGCGGCTGTTTGGTTCACCTGACTACCTGCTGAAGGTGATCGCCGCGGACCTGCCCGCCTACCAGCGCTTCTACGACACCGAGCTGACGTCCCTGCCCGGCGTGGAGCGGCTGACATCCACGCTGGTGATGAAGAACCTGAAGTCGAACGCGGGCCCGCCGGTCTAGGAGCCGGATCCGGCGGGTCAGGACGCGGGCAGGATGTGAACGATGATCACCTGCGTGTCCTTGCTGCCGTCGTAGCGAAGATCGTAGTTCACCGTGAGCCCGGTGTCTGTTCCGGGCGTGATGGAGAAATCGCTCCTGGAGGCTGGGTCCGCCTGGGTGCTGCTGATCCATTCTTCAGCCGATTCCGCGGATATCCCGTACCGCCGGACGCCATCCCGGATCAGCCCAAAGTACTCGTCTGCAGAGCTGGCGGTGAGGAAGTAGGTGACCTCGCTGAAGTCTGTACGGGTGTCCACGGTGTTGAAACGCATCCGGTCTGTTTCGGCGGTGATTTCGCCGTTGGGTGCCAGGATGCTGAGGCTGATCTTGCCCGAGCCGCGGGTGTTGATTTCAGGGCCGTAGCTGTCCTTGGTCACGCGGACGGCGTCCTTCTCCAGGCGCCCGGAGCTCATATCCAGCCGGGCAGTCCTGGTGGCGCGGATGTTTTCCACGCCGGCGGCGTCAAGGGTGGAGAAAGAGGAGGTTTTCATGGTGCTCCCTGCAGAAGGTGATGTGGCGGCAGTCGGATCGGCGGGGGCCGGGGCGGTGGCCTGGCATCCGGTCAGGACAAGGATTGGGAGGAGGGCAATGACGACGGCGGCACCGCCGCCCGGTGCGGCGGCCCGGCGTGGCGCACTCACTGGTGGACCTCCGCGTCAAACCCGTCAAGGAACCGGTCCATGATGCCCTGAATGTTGTTGGTGGGGCGGTACTGGTCCACGCGGCCGTCGAAGTCCGAGCCGATGATCTGCGCGGCGCGGTCCGGGTCCGTGGCCAGGAGGTGTTGGTAGGCGGGGAGGGTGTCCTGCCTGATGAGATTCCAGCGCTGGTCCGCATCGGCAATATTGCCGTCCGGGAAGCCGGTGGTGAAGTCGGTGCGGAACTGTGCGGGGTTGTCCCAGTTGGTGAAGGGGATGTTCTCCGGACCTGGGCTTTCCACGCTGAAGCTGAACGGGAATACTTCGGGGTAGCTCCTGGCGCCCGGGATGGAGGGTTCGCCGGCGAGCGTCACCATGTAGGTCACCGCTTCGCCGCCGGGATGGCTGCGCATGGTGTCGTAATCGTCGGCGATGATTTCGTTTTGCTCGCGGTACAGGAGTGCTGTGTTGCCCTCCCGGACCTGGCCGGGATCTCCCGAATCGATCTGCGCCCAGGCGTTGGCCGTGGCCTGGTCAATGGCGCCGGAGTCGCGAAGGCGGTTGATTTCATCGAGGCCGCCGTTCAGGTACGCCTGGTGCTGGCGGGCCTGATCCAGGAAAATTTCCTTGTTCATGTCCAGCATGCTGGTTTCATAGAACCGGATTTCACCATCCGTCATCCCTGCGAGCTGCTCCAGCTGGTCCAGGATGGGAAGGGGAATGTCGGAGGCGGGGTTGTCGGTGATCTGTTGGGCCAGCTCCCGCAGCATGGCCATGTCCCGGAATCCGCCGGCGAAGGACGGGCCGATCATGTTGGCCATCCCTGCCCACTGCAGGTCCGGATTGGCAAGGTAGGCCTGGCCGTAGAAGTCATAAACCTTGGCAATGGTCTCCCAGTTGTATTCCGTACCCTTTGACGTGTCCCAGTCAGTAGGATCAATACCCATCTCCAGCATCGCCTGCCGGTTCCAGTAAGAGTTGAGGAAGTCCTGGTACCCCCTGGAGTTCTTGCTGATCAGGCCCGAGTCCGCGGCGGCATCCATGGCGGCCTTGGCGGCGTCGGGGTTGGCCTCGGCCCACCGGCGGAATTCGTCGCTTTGCAGGTAGGCGCGCCGTTCGGCAGGGGTCATGCCGTTCAGTGTGTCTGTCAGATCCTGAGCGGAGCCGCTGCCGCCAGAGCCGCTGCCGCCAGGGCCGCCCGATCCGGTGGTGCTCGCCTTCTCCTGTTCGTCCGCGTTGGCCAGGACTGCTCTGGCGGCCGACTCCAGCCCTGCCGTTGCCGACCTCAGCAGCTTTGCGTGGGATGACGTCCACTCGCTGCGGAACCTGTCGCCGTCGCGCCCTTTCCAGAGCCCGGAACCAACGCTGCTGCTGAGCTGCTGCCCCAGGGCGTTGAGGCGGTTGGCGCCGGCGGAAAGGTCTTTGGCCAGTTGCCGCAGCTGCGCCACATCGCCGCCATAAAAGTTCCCCGCCATGTTGTCCCCCTGTTGGTCCCCCGCTGTTGGATCTCCCGCGTGCCAGCCTAGCCGGGCATCTTTCCTGCGGCGATGGGGAGAGCTGCCCTGGTGCTGCCGGCTACTCCGACTGGTCCTGCAGGAGCCCTGTGGTCCGGTATGGAATGACCTCGCGCAGGAACATGCTGGTGGACGTGCGGACGATGCCGGGGCAGAGCCGGATCTCCTCCGAGACCCGGTAGAGGTCGTCCGGGCTTTTGGCAACCACGCGGATGAGGAGATCGGTATCGCCGGCCGGTGCATGGCATTCCAGGACCTCGGGGATGTCACGCAGGGCAGCGATGGCCTCGTTCAGGTGGCTCTGGTCCAGCTCTGCGCTGACCGCAGCGGCCACCCCGCGTCCAAGTGCTGCCGGAAGCACCCGGCTGCTGTTGGGCCGGAGGGCTCCCGACGCCGTCATCCGCTCCAGCCGGCTTTGGACGGTCCCCCGGGCCAGGCCCAGCCGCTGCGCGAGCACCATGATGGGGACGCGGGGATCCTGGTCCAGGGCATTCAGGATCCGTCGGTCCGTGGCATCAAGTTCCTGCAATCTGATCATTTCCTGTCGTTCGGAACTGCAGGGATTAGTCAGACTGATCAACTGAAGTTCTGCCAGTTGTTCCAACTGTATGGTCTCTGCTGGAATAGTGGCAACAAGGACAAAAGCTACCGCTGGTCCGCGCAGGCTACAGGTTTCCCGGCACACCACCCGGCACCTGGACACAGCTTCCCGCAAGGAGGCCGCCGCTGATTGACGCTTGTTCACACCACGCTCATTCTGTAAACACGGCAAGAGCCCCTGAGCTACCGACGCCCGCACCCGGCGGAGTCATCGGTAGCTGAGGGGCTCTTGTGTGCTTCCGTCTAGGGTTGATCCATGACCTCCGCCGGCCGTTTTGCCCCCAGCCCCTCCGGTGAGCTCCATGTAGGAAACCTCCGGACTGCAATCCTTGCCTGGCTTTTCGCCCGCTCCACCGGACGCCGCTTCCTGCTGCGGGTGGAGGACCTGGACCGGGCCCGCGCAGGAGCGGAGGCGGTGCAGCTGCGCGACCTCGCGGCAGTGGGCGTCACCTGGGACGGCGACGTGGTCCGGCAAACGGACCGCGGGGCCCTCTACGCCGACGCGATCAGCCGGCTCGGACAGGCCGGCCTGACCTACGAGTGTTTCTGTACCCGCCGGGAGATCCAGGAGGCGCCGTCCGCCCCGCATGCCCCGCTGGGAGCCTATCCAGGCACGTGCCGCGACCTGGAGCCCGCGGAACTGGAGTACAAGCGAGCCGCACGTCCGGCCGCCATACGCCTGCGGGCGGACGTGCGGGAATATACGGTGCAGGATGTCCTCCATGGTGCATTTACGGCGGCGGTGGACGATTTCGTGCTGCGCCGGAACGATGGCGTCACTGCCTACAACCTTGCCGTGGTAGTGGATGATGCTGCGCAGGGCATAGACCAGGTGGTCCGTGGGGACGACCTGCTCCCCTCCACGCCGCGGCAGGCCTACCTCGCCTCGCTCCTCAGTATTCCTGTTCCGGAATATGTGCACGTTCCGTTGGTGGTGAACCGCGACGGCGTGAGGCTGGCAAAGCGTGATGGCGCAGTCACTTTGGCGGACCTCGCCCAGACCGGGGTGGCTGCCCATGAAGTGAGGGACCTGCTGCTGGAGTCCCTGGGACTGCCCGCCGGAACGCTGGACCAGGCACTGCCCTCACTTGACCCCGCACGGCTGCCGCGCAAACCCTGGGTGTGGACCGGAATGGACCGCGTCTCCGCTGGCTAAGCTTGTGGGATGTCAGACGAGCACATGCCGGACCAGGTCCGCACGCCCACGTTCACGGTGGAGACCGCCAAGGTCCTGGCCGAGGTGGCCCACAACCGGCAGAAGGACAAGCTGAAGCGGCCCTACCGGGACCATGTCCTTGCGGTCGGGGACGCCCTGGCGGACTTCGACGACGAGATCCGGATCGCCGGCTACCTTCACGACATCGCCGAGGACACGCCAATGACCCGGCAGGCGTTGCTGGACATGGGTGTCCCGGAGCGCTCCGTGGACATCATCGAGCGCGTTACCAACCGCCTGCACAGCAATCCGGACGATTATCAGTCCGGTATCCGTGAGATCGCCGAGGACCATGACGCCGCCCTGGTCAAGATCGCGGACAATGCCCACAACTCGCTGCCCGAGCGGGTCCAGGCGCTGGCGGAGAAGTGGCCGGACAAGCCGCCGGTGACCAAGTACCGGGATGCCCGGCCCGTGCTTTACGCCGCCGTGGAGGTGGACGAGGTCCGGAAGATCCTGGCGCGGGTCAACCCCTGGCTTCTGGAGGAATTCGACGCACAGCTGGACGAGGCCGACGACACCGACTACGAGAACCTTCGCTACGACGACGGCCCAGGGTTCCTGTCCACGTAGACCAGGAACTCCTCCGCAAACCGCCGCACCCCGTCCCATTCGGTGTAGATGTAGTCGCGGCCGGTATCGGTATCTGGGTTGCCGTGGCTGCTGACGATCTTCTTCATCATCATGCGCTTCAGGAATCCGTACTGGGTGTAGAGAAGGGCACCGCCGAACATCGCCACTTTGTCAGGCTGCCAGCCGGTGCTGTCCTCGAACTCCGCGACGTACTTTTCCGCATCCTCCGGATCCCCGTGGGCGGCAAGGCTGACCGAGAACAGGGCGCCCGGCAGGCTCTCAAGCCTGGACCGGTTCCGGCTGACAAAGTCGGCCACGAACCCTTCGTGCTTCCCGGCATGGACGGAGGCGCCCACAATGACGGCATCGTAGCCGTCCGGCAGGTCGTGCTCCGCGTGCTTGAGGTCCAGCGTGTCGGCCTGGTGGCCGTGGGCCTGCAGCACGTCAGAGATGTAGTCGGCGATGCGGGCCGTTTGGCCCTCCGAGGTTCCATAAGGGATCAGGATCTTTGCCATGACCACCACTCTGGCGTCCCGCAGAAACCGGGCAAAGGGGCAAAAGTCCCTGCAAAGGTCCGATGGGAAGCCGCCGAGCTAAACCCGACCCAGCGCCTCGATGTCCTCCAGGAAGTCCGCCTGCACCTCCGCGCTCACGGTGGTGCGGGTATCACCGATGGCGTCCAGGTAGTCCTGGGTGGACGGCCCCTTCCTGACCGCCGTACGGACGGAAACGTCGCCCCCGGAGGCCAGCCCGCCGTCGTCGTACACTGCCTTTTCCAACGCCCGCTGGGAAGCGCTGCGGGCGGCATACTCGATGTCCGCCGGGGAAAACCCTTCGGTGCGTTCCACCAGGAGCTCCACGTCCACGGCGTCCACCACGGCCGCGGGGATGAAGCGCTGCCACATGGCCTCGCGCGCCTGCCGGTCCGGCAGTCCGATGGGGATGACGTAGTCGAACCGGCCGTGGCGCAGGAAGGCCGAGTCCAGGGCCCGGATGAAGTTGGTGGCGCACACCAGGAGCCGGCCCGGCTGTTCACGGAACGCGGGGATGATCTTCAGCAGCTCGTTGGTGACGCCCTGCAGCGGCGATGGCGGCTCCCCGGAGCGCTGCGAGGCGATCTCCTCCACCTCGTCGATGAACACCACGGCGTGCTCCAGTTCGGCGATTTCCAGGAAGGTCTCGCGCAGCGCGCCGGCCAGGCCCTGCGGGTCGCCGGCCAGGCGGGACGGGAACACCTCCACGAACGGCCACTCCAGGCGGGAGGCGATGGCCTTGGCGAAGGTGGTCTTGCCGGTGCCGGGAGGGCCGAAAAGGACGACGGCGCGCGGCGGCACCACGCCGAATTCATCGGCGAGGTCCGCCTCGGCGAGCGGCAGCACCAGGCGCCGTTCCAACAGTTCCTTTTCCCTGCGCATGCCGGCCACGTTTTCCCAGAGGTCGCGGGCCAGGACGCGGCCGCCCAGCTGCCCCAGCGCTCCGAGTTCCTGGCGCTGGACAGGGATGGTCCGCTCGAAGTAGCGCAGGTTTTTTTTCAGGGCGAAGCCGCGGCCCAGGAAGGCCTCAACGCGGGTTTCGGACTCGGGCATCAGGGCTGAGAGCTTGTTCAGGCCGTGCGGGGCCATCCGGTTTTCGACGGCGGCGAGCAGCGAGGTGCCGATGCCCCTGCCGCGGTACTCGGGGAGGGTGGCCAGGAAGACGATCCAGCCCTGGTCGTGCGCGGCCCGGCCGACGGCGGCGCCCACCACCTGTTCGCCCTGGACGGCAACCACGGCATGGTCTTTTTCGCAGGACGCGAGGACCTCGGACAGGGCGTACACGGGTTCGACGTTGTGTGCCTTCAGGGTCTCCCACAGGTGCAGGATCCCGTCCAGGTCCGCCGAGTGGAAATCCCTGATCCGCCAGTTGGTCATGCGTTACTCCTGTTGGTTCGTCATTGAGCCAGTCGTGGTTGAGCCTGCTTGGCCATCCCAAGTGAGCATATGTGAAGCAGCTGCCGGGCGGGGTTGCAGTGGCGTTGCATGACGTTGACCGCCCGCATCCTGCAAACGGATCAGACCCCCAGCCTGTCCATCGTGTTCCGCAGGGTGTCCGCGGAATGCCGCAGGGCTGCCAGCTCGTCGTCGTCCATGGGTGTTTCCAGGACGCGGTGCACCCCGCCCCTGCCCACCACGCTGGGAAGGGACAGTGCCACCCCGGAAATCCCGTACAGTCCTGACAGCACGGTGGAAACCGGAAGGACAGCGTTGTCGTCCCTGAGCAGCGCCTCCACGATGCGGGCACCGGACAGGCCGATGGCGTAGTTCGTGGCTCCCTTGCCCGCGATGACCTTGTAGGCCGCCTGGACCACTTCCCGCGCAGTGTTGGCGAGGTATTCTGGCGTGAAGATCCGCTCCCCGGCGACCGTCCAGTCGCGGATGGGGACCGGGCCGATCGTGGCGCCGGACCACAAGGGGAACTCCGTGTCCCCGTGCTCTCCCACCATGCTGGCATGGACGCTGGTGACGGAAACCCCCGCCTCGCGGGCCAGGAGCCAGCGCAGCCGGGAGGTGTCCAGCACGGTGCCGGAGGAGAAAATCCGTTCCGGTGGCAGCCCCGAGATGCGCTGGGCAGCCACCGTCAGGACGTCGCAGGGGTTGGTCACCAGGACATAGACGGCGTCCGGGGCACGTTCAAGTAACGGCGGCATCAGCTGCTCCAGGATCCGCACATTGGTGCCGGCAAGGTCCAGCCGGCTCTGGCCGGGGTTTTGCTTGGCACCTGCCGTGATGACCACGACGTCGGCGCCTTCCGTCACGGCGATATCCCCGCCACCGGTGACGGTGGCCGACGCCGCGGCGAACTGGCTGCCATGGGCAAGGTCCAGGGCTTCGGCCTCTGCCTTGGGGGTATTGACGTCGTACAGCGCGATGCTGCTCGCCGAGCCGCGGATCAGCGCGGCGTATGCCAGCGACGTTCCGACGCTCCCGGCGCCCACCACTGCGAGCTTGGATCCTGCCATGGTGCACTCTCCCTTTCCCGAGCCGTTGAGTGTGTCCTACCCGAAGAGTAGCGTGGCCCACATCACTCAAACCCCCATATAGGAGCCACGATGCCACATATTGGACGCCGGCTCGCAGCTGTTACGGCAGCGCTGGCCATGAGCGTTACCACCGGGGCCATCAGCCCCGCCGCCGCCGATCCGCGGCAGACCGATAAGAATCCCACGGCCACCGGCTATGGCGGGGCGGTCAGTACGGTGGATCCTGAAGCGTCAGCGGCGGCCATCGAGGTCCTCCGCAAGGGCGGAAACGCGGTGGACGCAGCCGTTGCCGCGGCAGCCACGCTTGGAGTCACGGAACCCTACAGCGCAGGCATTGGCGGGGGCGGCTACTTCGTCTACTACGACGCCAAATCCCGCAAGGTCAAAACCATCGACGGGCGGGAAACGGCGCCGGCGGGGATCAAACCGGATGCGTTCATTAATCCTGCCACGAAGGAAGCCTACAAATTCACGCCCGATCTGGTCACCAGCGGCGTCTCGGTAGGCGTCCCCGGGACTCCCGCTACCTGGGAGCGCGCGCTGGAGCGTTGGGGCAGCATCAGCCTGCGCGAGGCGTTGAAGCCGGCCATCAAGGTTGCGGACCGCGGGTTCGTGGTGGATGAGACGTTCCGCAGCCAGACCAAAGACAACCAGCTGCGGTTTGAGGCGTTCACCTCCACTAAGGACCTCTACCTCCGGGACGGACAGCTCCCCGAAGTGGGCTCGGTGTTCAAGAACCATGACCTGGCCGATACCTACCGGCTGTTGGCAGACAAGGGCACGGACGCGTTCTACGACGGCCCGCTGGCCAAGGAGATCGCCCACACCGTGCAGAACCCGCCCAAGTCTCCGGACACCAAGCTTCCCGTCCCTGCGGGCTCCATGACGGAGAAGGACCTGGAGCACTACAAGGCCCTGGACCAGGACCCCACCCACGTGAACTACCGGGGCTATGACGTTTACGGCATGGCGCCGTCCAGCAGCGGCGGCACCACGGTAGGTGAGTCGCTCAACATCCTGGACGTCTTCGACCTGCCCGCACTGAAGAAGGACCAGCCGGCCGTCCTGCACCACTACCTGGAGGCCAGCGCCCTGGCCTTCGCGGACCGCGCCAAGTACGTGGGAGACCCGGCATTCGTGAAGGTGCCCACCAAAGCCCTTACCGATCCCATCTTCGGTAAGGAACGGGCCTGTGAACTCGACCCCATGCACGCAGCCGCGAAGCCGCTGAAGACGGCGGGCGATGTCACCAACTACGACGGCACCTGCCCGGTGAAACCGGCCGCGGCCGGCGATGAAAAGGACACGGAAAACATCTCCACCACCAACATGACGGTCTCGGACAAGTGGGGCAACGTGGTGGAGTACACGCTGACCATCGAGCAGACCGGCGGCTCCGGCATGGTGGTTCCCGGCCGCGGGTTCCTGCTCAACAACGAGCTCACCGACTTCTCCACCGTCTTTGACGCGGCGGACCCCAACCGGATCGAGCCCGGCAAGCGGCCGCGTTCGTCCATGTCGCCCACCATCGTGCTGGAGGACGACAAGCCGTTCCTGGCCCTGGGCTCCCCGGGCGGATCCACCATCATCACCACCGTCCTGCAGACCCTGGTGAACCGGATCGACCTGGGCATGAGCACCCCGGATGCCATCGCCGCGCCGCGTGCAGCACAGCGGAACACGGCGAAGGTGACTGCCGAGCCGGCGTTCATTGACAAGTACGGGGCCGCACTGACCTCGCGCTTCGGCCATGAGTTCACCCCGTCCGGCGACTCGTTCTCGTCCGCCTCCGAGATCGGGGCGGCCACCGCCATCGAATTCCTCGATGACGGCCGCACCCTCGCGGCAGCCGAGCCGGTGAGGCGCGGCGGCGGCTCCGCCATGGTGGTCAAGCCGTCAAAGTAGGTCACCTGGTGCGTTAAAGTCCGACGGCGGCACCCTGGTTCCCGATTACCGGAACCTGGGCGCCGCCGTCGGGCGTTTCAGCAGTTACTGCGCGTGGCGGCAGTTATTTCTTGAAGGTTTCAGCCGGTGCGTTGGCTACCACCGGTGAGGTGCCGGTGTAGCCGTCGCGGGTTTCGGCGATGTCGCGGATGCGTTGGCGGCAGGCGTACCAGCCGATGACCATGAGGATGGAGGCGATGGCGGTGACGAGCATGGTCAGGGGTGAGTCGATGAAGACCATGATGAGGACGCTGATGAGGAAGAGCAGGGAGAGGTAGCCGGTGTAGGGGGCGCCGAACATGCGGAAGGAGGGGCGGGTGACCCAGCCTTTGTCGGCCCAGCGTTTGAGTTGGATTTGGCACAGGACGATGGTGGCCCAGGTCATGATGATGCCGACGGAGGCGATGTTGAGGACGATTTCGAAGGCTTCGGCGGGGACGAGGTAGTTCAGGGGGACGCCGAGGAGGGAGACGACGGCGGTGATGGCGATGCCGCCGTAGGGGACGCCTGCTTTGTTCATGCGGGAGGCGAATTTGGGGGCGGAGCCGTTGACGGACATGGAGCGCAGGATCCGGCCGGTGGAGTAGAGCCCGGCGTTGAGGGAGGACAGGGCGGCGGTGAGGACGACGAGGTTCATGATGACGTCTACGCCCTGGACGCCGATGGAGCCGAAGAAGGTGACGAAGGGGCTGACGCCTTTTTGGTAGGAGGTGAAGGGCAGCAGCAGGGCCAGGAGGATGACGGAGCCGACGTAGAACACGGCGATGCGGAAGACCACGGAGTTGATGGCTTTGGGCATGATTTTTTCGGGGTTTTCGGTTTCGCCGGCGGCGGTGCCGACGAGTTCGATGGAGGCGTAGGCGAACAGGACGCCCTGCATGAGGATGATCATGGGCAGCAGGCCGTTGGGGAAGATCCCGCCGTTGTCGTTCAGGAGGCTGATGCCGACTGGTTGGCCGTCCACGGGGGTGCCGAAGATGACGAAGTAGGTGCCGATGATGAGGAACGCGACGAGGGCGGCGACCTTGATCAGGGCGAACCAGAATTCCATTTCGCCGAAGACTTTCACGGAGACCAGGTTCAGGGCCAGGACTACGATGAGGGCGGTCAGTGCCCAGGCCCACTGCGGGACGTCGGCCATCCAGGGGATGTAGTTGCCGAAGAAGTGCATGTAGAGGGCGGCGGCGGTGATGTCCACGATGGTGGTGGTGGCCCAGTTGATCCAGTAGAACCAGCCGGAGACGAACGCGGCTTTTTCACCGAAGAATTCCCGGGCATAGGAGACGAACGAGCCGGAGGAGGGCCGGTGCAGGACCAGTTCGCCCAGGGCGCGCAGGATCAGGAACGCGAAGAACCCGCAGACCGCGTACGCGATGACCAGGGACGGTCCCGCGGCGTTGAGCCGGCCGCCGGCGCCCAGGAACAGGCCGGTGCCGATCGCGCCGCCGATCGCGATCATCTGGATCTGCCGGGGCTTGAGGTTCTTGTGGTAACCCTTGTCCTCCGCGTGCAGGGAGGTCTCGGACGCGTGCGCGTGCCCGCCGTCAATAACGTGGTCAGGAAGGGGGGTATTTGTCATGGGAGTGTCCTTTGGGGATGTGGGGACTACTTGCTGAGGTTGGCCAGGCGTTCGGGGCTCAGGAGTTCCTGGAGCTGGGCATCGGTGAGGAGTCCGTGTTCCAGGACCAGTTCAGCCACACCCTTGCCGGTGGCAAGTGCTTCCTGCGCAATGGCAGTGGCGGTGGCATAGCCGAGGTGGGGATTCAAAGCGGTGACCAGCCCGATGGACTGCTCCACGGTGCGGCGCAGGTGTTCGGTGTTGGCGGTGATTCCACGGATGCAGCGGGCCGTAAGGGTGCGGCAGGCTGCTTCGAGGTGGGAAATGCTCTTGTGGAGGCTGTGGACGATGATTGGTTCGAAAGCGTTGAGCTGCAGCTGGCCGGCTTCGGCGGCCATGGTGATGGTGACGTCGTTGCCGATCACCTCGTAGGCCACTTGGGAGACCACTTCCGGGATCACCGGGTTGATCTTGCCGGGCATGATGGAGGATCCGGACTGGACGGCCGGGAGGTTGATCTCGCCGAAGCCGGCGCGGGGGCCGGAGGAGAGGAGGCGGAGATCATTGCAGATCTTTGACAGTTTGACCGCCACCCGCTTGAGCACGCCGGACAAGTGCACGAAGGCGCCCACGTCCTGCGTGGCTTCAATCAGGTCGACGGCGGTGACCAGCGGCAGGCCCGTGACCTCCGCCAGGTGCCGGCAGGCTGTTTCGGCGTAACCGTGCGGCGCGTTCAGGCCCGTGCCGATGGCTGTGGCGCCGAGGTTGATCTCGTGGATCAGCAGCTCGGCCTCCGCCAGGCGCAGCCGGTCTTCGCCGATGGTGACGGCGTAGCTGCCGAACTCCTGGCCCAGGGTCATGGGGACGGCGTCCTGGAGCTGGGTCCGGCCCATTTTCACCACGGTGCGGAATTCCATGGCCTTGGCATCGCAGGCGTCCTCAAGTTCCTCGAGTGCTGCCAGCAGCTCCCTGGCGGCGAAGATGGTGCCCAGCTTGACGGCCGTGGGGTACACGTCGTTGGTGGACTGGCTGAGGTTGACGTGGTCATTCGGGTGCAGCCGCGCGTAGTCGCCCTTGGGATGGCCAAGGATTTCCAGGGCACGGTTGGCGATGACCTCATTGGCGTTCATGTTCGACGACGTGCCCGCACCGCCCTGGACCACGTCCACCACAAACTGGTCGGCAAGCCGGCCGGCCAGGACGTCGTGGCAGGCCTGCTCGATCGCGTCGGCGCGTTCGGCGTCCAGCAGGCCGAGCTCCCGGTTGGTGCGGGCGGCCGCCAGTTTCACGGCGGCAAGCCCGCGGACCAGGTGCATATTGGAGGACAGCTTCTGGCCGGTGATGGGGAAGTTCTCTACGGCGCGGAGCGTATGTACGCCCCAGTACGCCTGGGCGGGCACGTCCCGGTCGCCCAGCAGGTCGTGCTCTGACCTGGTGCTGGGGGCAGACGTGGCGTCCGCGGCGGTGTCGATCATGGTCATTGAGGTCCTCACAGGGCTTCGTTGTCGGGCGTGGACTGGGTGGTGTTCAGGAAGTCAGTGGCCAGCAGCAGGCCCACCTGGTGGCCGCCGCCCAGCACGGGTGCGGTGGCGATCTCACCGAGGGGTTCGGTGTCCACGCCCAGCGCCTCCAGCAGGCGCACGGTGGCGGGCATCCGGGCGCGGTCGCCGCCGTCGGAAATCTTCACGGCCACGGCACTGCCGTCAGCCAGGCCCACCAGCTGGACGCCCTCAAAGCCGTCCTTGGCCACGGCGCCGGGCAGAAGTCGCATCAGTTCGGTGACGTCGCGGCCTTCCCCGGCCACCATGTGTGGGTGTTGCTGCATGGCGAGCCCGACGGCGGCTTCCGCGTTCGTGGGATCCAAGTCGCCGTCGTGCCGTGCGGCTGCCTGGGCGATCCGGCCAAAGGCGCGCGCCATGCCCTGGAGGGTGAGGGCGAACAACGGGGTCCCGCAGCCATCGGTGCTCACGCCGGCCGGCTCCTCGCCGGTCAGGTCAATGACGGTCCGGGCGACGAGCTGCTGCAGCGGGTGGGAGGGATCCAGGTAGCCCTGTACGGGCCAGCCGTTGATCGCACAGGTTGCGGCCATGGCGGCGTGCTTCCCGGAGCAGTTCTGGGTGATCCGGGTGGCGCGGCCGCCATTGCGCAGCCAGTCCTCGCGCTCGGTGGTGCCATAGGGGAGATCGGTGCTGTTTTCCAGGTCGGTGGTGGCCAGACCGTGCAGTTCCAGGATGCGCAGGGCGCCGTCCCGGTGCACTGCCGCGCCCGAATGGCTCGCGGCGGCCAACGCCAGGAGATCTGCAGGGAGTTCCAGGCCGGCACGGACCATGGCCACGGCCTGCAGGGGCTTGAGAGCGGAGCGGGGATAGAACGGAGTCAGCGGGTCACCTGCGGCTGCCGCCACTGAACCGTCAGCCGCAAGCGCAATCCCTGAACCATAATGGACACTTTCCAACAGGCCGTCGCGGAGGGCGGCTGCCAGCGGGATGTGCTGTGGCAGGGCCAGCTTGTCCGGGGCAGCGGTGTGGGCAGCAGAAAACACGGGGGATGGCATGGAGTCCTTGGGAGCGTTGGTTGGATTCGGCTAGCTGTTGAGGATGGATTCCAGGGCTTCGCCCACGGCTTCCAGGTGGTGGGCCATGGCGGCGCGGGCGTTTTCCGCGGAACCGGTCTCGATGGCGGCAAGGATCTGCTGGTGCTCAATATCGGAGGCGTGCTGGCGGTCAGCCACCATGTTCAGTGTCTCGGACTGGTGGGCCAATGCGTCGCGGATGTCAGCCACGACGCTCGCGAACACTTTGTTGCCACTGGCGCGCGCAATGGTGGCATGGAAGCTGGAATCCAGCGCCACCCAGGATTCCGGATCCGTTTCCGCGGCCATGGCGGCGACGATCCCGCGGAGGACGTCGAGTTCCTCCGGAGTGCGCCGCTCCGCTGCCAGGCCTGCAGCCGGGACCTCGATGTGGGGACGCGCTTCCGTCAAGTCCCGTGCGGAGTATTGCCCCAGGGTTAGGTCATTGGCCACCTTGCTGGCAATGACGAACGTGCCCTTTCCGGTCCTGGTGACCGTGAGGCCCAGGGCCGTGCAGGAGCGGAGGGCTTCCCGGATGACCGAGCGGCTGACTCCGTACTGCTGCGAGAGGGTGGACTCTGAACTGAGCTTGCTTCCCACCGGAATCGCACCGGATTCGATGTCCCCGCGGATGGCGTTGAACACCGCCTCGGCAGCGCTGAGCCGGGCAAGGGGACGGTGTGCAGGCTGTCCTGCTGTCCGGCTGTCTGACAGGTTCACGTCCTCAAATATGGCACTGGTCACAGTTGCTGTCAAGCTCTCCCTAGTCCTGCCGTTGGTTGGCGGCGCGCCGCAGCTGCCGCCGCCGTCGTGAATGGAGGTGCCAAACTATGAGCGCCGCCACGGCCACAGCAGCGATGACGACGGCGAGATCCCGGCCCACTGCCTGGGCGACGGCCTCGTAGGAGTTGCCTGCGAGGAAGCCCAGCAGGACGAAGCCGATGCCCCAGACGATGCCGCCCACGGAGTTCCAGGCGAGGAACCGGCCGTAGGGCATCCGGGACGTGCCGGCGAGGGCTGGCATGACAGCCCGGAAGAAGGCAGTGAACCGGCCAAGGAAGACAGCGGAACCGCCCTTCCGGCGGAGGAAGTCCTGCGCGTTCTCCAACCTCCCGGCGTGGCGGCGGAGCGCCTTTGACTCCAGGATGCGGGAGCCCAGATGCTTGCCCACCTCATAGCCGACGCTGTCGCCAATGATGGCGGCACCCACCACCAGGGCCATCATGATGCCCAGCTGCACCTCGCCCCGGCTGGCCACCACGCCCCCGAGGACGGCTGCTGTTTCGCCTGGGATGACGAAGCCGACAAACAATGCGTCCTCGGCAAATACCAGGCAGAAGACGGCAACGTACGCCACGATCGGGCTGACGTTCAGGAGGCCGTCGATGAAACCCGTCATGGCGGCGGCGTCAGCCCCGGGGCGCCGGGACAGGGCCGAGCTTTGCCAGGAACGGCATCCGGACCGGCAGGAAGACAGCGATGGCCAGCGCGGAAGCCAGCGCCAGCAGGGCTGCGGCCTCCGCTGGGGGTTCCGCGCCGTGGGAACGGTTGGGGTAGGGCGTCACGGTTCAGCCTGGTTCTTTCGCCGGTCAGGGTACCTACGAGTATGCGCCTGCGCGGCTGAAAGAAGGCTGGGAAAAGGTCGGCTACAGGTGCTGGATTCCTGCCCGCTGCATGGCGTCACGGTAGGTGTCAACGCTCTTGGCCAGCAGCTCTTCCTGCTTGGCTTCGGAAACAGCAAAGGCCCTGCCGCCGAGGGCGGAGGCCTTGTAGATTTTGATGCCGGCGTTCTTCAGCGATGAATGGTAGGTCTTCTCGAACAGGGTGAGGAACGTGGACGCGTCAGTCCCATGAGCAATGATCGCGGACACCCGGGAGTTGATTTTGAGGAACTGCCGGAAAGGACGCAGGCCGTCGGTCTTCTCCTGGACACTCAGGGCCGACGGGCTGCCGCTTTCACGGACCCAAGGGTAGGCATTCCACGGCATGACGTAGCGGGGATCCAGCTCAGCGAGTTCGTAGATCTGGGTGGCCCGCCGGGCAGCTTCGTCATCGTTGTTGTGGGAGACAAATCCGGACTCGGTGCCCTTGCCTGGGCTGGCCTGGAGGCTGATGATCCTGCACTCATCTTCGTCGTGGACGGGGTCGATGTAGGGGACCCTGGAACCGGGCTTCTTCTCCATGAGTTCATCGCAAAGCTGGGTTACCTTTGCGATGTTCGGTTCCTGTAGCAGGGCCTTTTTTTCGTCCCAATCAATCGTCACGATTTCTCCCTTGGCAGCGAGGCGTCCAGAATCAGGCGTCCTATGTCACTCTACGCTTTTGCGGCGAGGGGTGGGCACACCGAATTCGGCCCAGCCGGCCCCTGCAGGAGGAAATGACCATGTCAGGGGTGGGCACGCGCCAGCGCCAACCACTGTTCCTGAGCGTGACCGTGTCCCCGCTAACAGTGTCCCCGCTAACCGTGAACCCGGTAGTGGTGGTGCGGTGGAGTGGTGGGGGTGGCCGGTTGGGGTGGTGGTGGCAACGGTGTGCCTACGTCCGGGGATGGGTTTTGTGGTCCAGCCGGATGTTTCTTTGGTGTGGTTGCAGGCTTTGCAGAGGCCCTGGCCGTTACGGGCGCTGGTGGGGCCGCCGTCGTGCCAGGCGGTGATGTGGTCGTGGTGGCGGATGGGGGCGTCGCAGTACGGCGTGCGGCAGGTGTCGTCCCGGATCTGGAGGAAGCGTTTCAATCCGGCCGGGAAGAACCGGGCCTTGGAGTCCATTGCCAACAGCTCGCCGGTAGCGGGTGCGGTGTAGAGCCGCCGGACCCAGAGATCCAGGTCGTGCCGGCCGGCAATATCGACCATGCCGGCGGGGTCTTGGGCGGTGTCATCAGTGGCGGGGGAACCGGGTTTGGTGGCTGGAGGGGTGAGGGCGATGTCCCGGGCGGCTGCTGCGGGGATGGTGCCGTAACCGGGAAGCCTTGCCGGTTCGGAATCGGCCTGGAGGAGGGTGCGGTCGGTCATGACGAGCTGGATCTGAACCCCGCTGATCCCGCCGGGGATACCGGTAACGCGTTCGACGAGGATGTCGGCCATGACCTGACCCCGGGACCGCTCGTCACCGCCGCTGCGGGCAGTGTCCGCGTCGCGGGTCAGGGCGGTGTAGGCGGCGACTCCTTGGGCGACCGGCAGCAGTGCGGTCAGGTACGTCATGGTGTCCGGTGCCGGGCGCAGACTCACAGTCCTTTCCGTGATGGCGCGTGCGGCCCGTTTCGTGACGGAGGCCGGGTCGCGCCGGTACGCGGCGGCCCGGACCGCGGCCACAATGGCCTTGTCGCCGGCGCCCTCGAGGGTGCCGGTGTCGGCGGCGAGTTCCTCATCCACCCCCGCCCGGTCCTCCGGGCTGAGGCAGATGGTTTCCTTCACGACCAGCGTGGCCCGCCACTCATTCAGCAGGCCAGCCCGGAACGCGGCGAAGGTGTGCGGCATCCCGGTGAGGGTTTTGGCCAGGCCCAGCAACCGGGACCCCCGGGCCGGGACTTCCCGCCGGGCCAACGCGATCTGCGCCCCGACCCCGGCGCCCTGTTCATTCACGGGAACCCCGGCGGCGGCCTGCTCACGGCGCTGCGACAAATCAAAAGCAACGGTGGCATCGGCCTGACGGGCACCGGCCAGGCACTTCAGGTCCTCCAGCTCCCGCACCTGGTCAATCTTCCCGGCATCATCGCTGGCCATGGGAACAGACGCCAACAGCCTAATGACATCAGCAATGGAAGGGGCAGCCGGGGAGGACGGAAACGAAAGCGGGCCGGCACCGAGGGGCGTCCGTGGCCCAGCAACGAGTACCGCACCACCCGCTTGCACCGACCGCAATACTGCTTCCATAACCAAAGTCTTCCATCAGGGTGTGACAACCGCAGCAACTCAACTGCCCTATGTGGAAAACGGCAGGCTACAGCCGTCCGAGGACATTCCGAGGACATGCTGTTCAATGGATTATGCAGTTCACCAGGAAGGGCCTGAAGGCCGAAGGTTTCGCTGGCTTCCGGCCGATCCAGGACCTTGAGGCCATGAGGATCCCACAAGGAACGGGGCTCTTCACCGTTGTGGCCCCGGAAGGCTTCCAACCGCGCTTCCTTCCGAAAAGCACAGCGGGCGTCTTCAAGAAGAAGGAACCGTCGCTTCCCGCAGCCGCCCTGGCCGCCGAGTGGGTGGACGGCGCCGTGGTTCTCTATGTCGGAAAAGCCGGGCCCGGAAGCAAAGGTAACCGGGGGCTCCGGCGTCAGATCCAGGAGTTTGTGGACTTCGGGCAAGGAAAGCCGCCCGGGCATTGGGACGGGCGCGCAATTTGGCAGCTTGCCGACGCGGGATCACTGGCCATTGCGTGGAAAGAACTTCCGGCGGAACAACTGAACAGCGCGGAAGCGGCTTGTCATTCAGCCTTCGTGGCGGAATTCGGCCGGTTGCCGTTCGCCAACCTCGTGCAGGCGCGTGCCAGGTCCGGCGCTTGACGTCTCCGGCACGCCTTTCACGCAGGGCCCCGTAGCCGCTCCATCTCGCGGCGGTCCTTTTTGGTGGGCCTGCCCGCTCCCCGGTCGCGTTGCGGCAGGCCGAGCGCCGGCAGAACGGGCCGCGGGGGAGTGTGGTCGGTGAAGCAGTGTGAGGCCGCCTCGGCTCCCACACGCTTCGCGATCAGCCGCCGGACCTCCAGGATGCGCTCGTACCCGGACATGCGGACGGTCACGGTGTCGCCTGTAACAAGGGTCGCCGACGCCTTCGACGGGCTGCCGTTCAGGCGGACGTGCCCTGCCCGGCAGGCTGCAGTGGCGGCCGATCGCGTTTTATAGGCGCGGATGGCCCACAGCCAGGCATCGATGCGGACACTGGCGGGGGAGGCAGGGAGACTGGTCATGGCTGGCACCGAGTATAGCCTCGGCTGAGTCACACCGTCCCCGTTGCATGGAAGACTTGGAGTCCCCGCCAGGAAGAGAGAACCGTGGAGCCCCACCGCACGAACCAGCACGAAGACTTCAGCCGTCAGGGGGATCCAATGAAGAAAGCCCCCTTGCCCGCATGGGCAAGGATCTTCCGGGCAACCCTGCTGGTCCTGTCCGGCGTTTTGCTTCTGCTTCTGCTGCTCTTGATCACCCTGAGCACGTCACGGATCGGTGACATGTACGACGACAACACGATGGCAGTTTTTCAGGCGACCATCTGGCTTGGCCTGGCGCTGACCGCGCTGACCATTCCCTACCTGCTCGCCAGCGTCACCTACGGGGCTCTGTGGACGGCCAGGCTGCGTGGCAGGGGCTACCGCGGCTACCCCGCCACGACGTGGATGCTTGTGGCGGGGCCAATGGTTGTTGGACTGTCCGTGATGGCCCTGGTCGCGCTGGTGGCGGCCCCGGCGAGCATGCTGTAAAGACCGGCGGCGCACCTTTTCTCTGGCCGGCCTAGTCGGACCCCACCGTCACGCTGACCCGCTGCACCACGTTGTTGCCCATTCCCTGGTAGTTCCAGTTCTGCTCCAGTGGCTGGGTGGCACCGGTGATGTCCGTGGCACGGCATGCCAGGACGTGCTCGCCCGGGTCGGCCACCCACGGCAGGCTCCACCGCCGCCAGGCGAAGCCGCCAACGGGCTTGTCCAGGTGGGCCGGGAGCCAGGTGCCGTCAATGCCCACCTCGACGGCGGTCACGGCACCTTCCCCTGACCAGGCCCTGCCTTCCAGCATCACTGGGCCCGGGCGAAGGAACCGCTGCCGTGTGAAGAAGTCCGGGACGCCCGGCGGGACCATCAACGAACGCACCCTGATCCGCGTAACCGGCGTGCCGGCGTCGTCCGCGGTGCTTTGGTACCGGTAGGCAGGCTGCTGCTGGAACCCGGTAAACGGCGCCCGGACCACGTCGATGGACTGCAGCCACTTCACGCTGGCCATGCCGTACCAGCCCGGCACCACCAGCCGCAGCGGGTAGCCATGCTGCGGCGGCAGGTCATGGCCGTTCATCTTGTAGGCGAGAACGACGTCGGGACGCAGCGCTTCGCGGATCGGCAGGCTTCGCGCGTACTGCTGGGGGACGCCACCCTGAACCCCCGCATCGGCCCCGGTGAAGACCACCTCCACCGCATCGGGCAGCACGCCCGCCTTGCCAAGGAGATAGGCCAGCGGCACCCCGGTCCAGTACGCCGTACCCACAGCCTCCAGCACCCAGGGCTGGCTTACGGGCCGCGGCTCCAGGAGCGAGCGGCCGTTACCCGCGCACTCGAGGGTGACGGGCACCGTGATGGCCGGATCCCTGCGCAGCGCCGCCATGCCCAGCTCCAGGGCGCGCTCCACTGCACCCCCGATCCGCAGGTGCCAGGACGACGCATCGAGATCCGGAATGTCGAAGTGCGTCAGCACATAGTGAAGCCCCGGCGGCGTAACTTCGCGGCGGAGGATCTCGAGCGGCATGGAATGGTTGCGGGCCGCGAGCTGCAGTTCCTCGCGGGTTAGCGGACCGGCCGTTGGCTGCGCGCCGGGCGTTGTGACGGTTGCCTGTTCCGCCGACGGTTCCCGGGTGGGCTGCTGGTTGCTGTAGTTCATGGCGACGCGATTCTGGTAGCGGAGTTAAGGGACGCCCCCGCCAACAGGTCTACGCCGGGTCCAAGCGCCCGTCAACGAAATTAAACCAGCTACAGCACCGGCAGGGTCAGGAACCCGGCAAGGCTGATGGGGTCCTGGCCGGTCAGCCCGTGGACGTCCGGGGAAAGCCCCGCCATCTCGCCCGCTGCCATTGCCGTATAGGTGCTGACCCATGCGTCCAGCTGCCACCGCGGAGCACCGTAGGACGCCCGTGACGCATAGGCTTCCTCCACCGTCTCCGGCTGGTACCTGATGGTGCGCCCGGTCCCGGTGCTCAACACCTCGGCCGCCTGCGCCATGGTCAATTCCTCCGGGCCGGTCAGGTCGTAGGTCTTGCCCTTGTGGATGGCCGGATCCCGCAGCACTGCATGGGCGCAGCGGGCAACATCCTCCCGTGCCACGCCCGAGAACACGCCGTCACCGGCTGGGCCGCGGATCACCCCGTCCTCCCCGGCCAGCAGCGGCAGGAAGTCCAGATAGAAGTTGTCCCGCAGGAAGGTGTAGTCCATCCCTGACGCCTTGATCCGCTCCTCCGTGGCGTAATGGTCCCTGGCCAGGGTGAAAGTGGCGTCCGGTGCGGCCCGGTAAAAGGACGTGTACACCACGTGCTGCACCCCGGCATCCGCAGCGGCATCCACAAACGCATAATGCTGCTGCAGCCTGTCTTCGGCCTCCGCGGCGGACACCATGAACAGGATTTCCGCGCCCTCCAGGGCCTGCCGTGATGCGGCGCCGTCCCCGTAGGAACATACCACCGGATGGGCGTCCTCCAATTGCGGCGCGCGCCCGGCGTCCCGCACCAGCAGGCGCTGGGCGAAACCGGACGCGGCCAGCTGCCGCGCCAGCATTCCGCCCAGGCCTCCCGTGGACCCGGTGACCGCAAGCTTCGGCAGCTCCGAGGCGGACGCCACTTACGCTTCCCGCGTGGCCGGCGACTTGGTCTGGGCGGGGTCCCGTTCAGCGAGGCCGCCGACGGCGTCGTCGATCTTCTTCAGGACCTCCGCCTCGAGCTTCACGCCGGCGGCAGCCACGCTGTCGGCGATCTGCTCCGGCCGGGAGGCGCCGACAATGGCCGAGGCAACGTTGGGGTTCTGCAGGACCCAGGCAACGGCAAGCTGCGGCATGGACAGGCCTGCGTCCTGGGCAATCGGCTTCAGTTCCTGCACGGCGGCCAGGACGTCGTCGCGCATCCAGCGCTCGATCATCTTGGCGCCGCCCTTCTCGTCCGTGGCGCGGCTGCCTTCCGGGGCGGGCTGGCCGGGCAGGTACTTGCCGCTGAGGACGCCCTGGGCCATGGGCGACCAGACGATCTGGGACACGCCCAGCTCTTCCGACGCCGGGACCACCTCGGCTTCGATGACGCGCCACAGCATGGAGTACTGGGGCTGGTTGGAGATGAGCTGGAAGCCCAGTTCCTTTGACAGCTTGTGGCCCTCGCGGAGCTGGTCCGCGGTCCACTCGCTCACGCCGATGTACAGCGCCTTGCCCTGCCGGACGATGTCCGCGAACGCCTGCATGGTTTCTTCCAGCGGCGTTTCGAAGTCGTAGCGGTGGGCCTGGTACAGGTCCACGTAGTCCGTCTGCAGCCGCCGCAGCGAGCCATTGATGGACTCCATGATGTGCTTGCGGGACAGGCCAAGATCGTTCTTGCCCTTAGGGCCGGTGGGGCCGAAGACTTTGGTGAAGATTTCCAGGGACTCGCGCCGCTCATCCTTCAGGGCCTGGCCCAGGACGGTTTCCGCGGCGGTGTTGGCGTAGACGTCCGCGGTGTCAAAGGTGCTGATGCCGGCGTCGAGGGCAGCCCGCACGCATTGGGTGGCAACGTCGTTTTCCACCTGCGAGCCGTGCGTCAGCCAGTTGCCGAACGTAATTTCCGAGACTTTGAAGCCGCTGTTTCCGAGGTATCTGAATTCCATGGGTTTCACGCTAACCCAGATGGTTGCTCAGGGTAAGGGCTTTGCCGTTCTCCCTTACGGCTGGGGGTGCGCGTCCTGCGCCTGTTCCCTCAGCGCCTGCTGCTTACCGGTCAGGGAAACCAGGGATCCGGTATCCAGCGGCGGCACCGGATGGGGCGGCTGCGGCTTCTTGAAAGACCGCGGCAGCTCATGTGGGGGCCGATGGTTGTGCAGGGCGGATTCCACCAGCGGGGCTACCTCGGACACCTTGTCAGCGGGCACGGCCGGGTCCGGAAGGTCCCGCACCGACAGCTTGATTTCGGGCGCGGCGGCGCGTGCCCTGGCCTTGGCGCGCTTGTCCGCCTCGGCGACGGCGGAGGCCCAGTCTTCGGCGAGGACCGGCGGTTCGTGGCGGGCGGCGGCAAGCTTTGGATGGCGTACGACGGCGGTGCGCAGCGACTCCTTCAGCCGGTCCGGCTTCAGTGCTGCGGCCTTTGCCGTCAGCGGCTTGCGGGCTTGGGCAGGCTGTGCGGATGAGCCGGGAAACCGGGCGAGTTTCCCCTTTCCGGGGACCCGCCCGAACAAGGCCATCAGAATAATGGCGGCCAGGCGACCCAGGCCCGCGAGGACCAGGGTGATGACGCCGAGCAGGAAGAGGACGCCGAACATCATGAGGGCCACGCCAACAGTGCCCAGGAAGGTCAGGTTGAGGACGAGAGTGTCCGGGTTCTCCACGTCTTCTCTCCTCTCCAGCCAGCATCCTGGTCCGCTCACGGCATCCGGTGACGGGGGCAAGCTCCTTCTCCACCATACGGATTTTTGTCCGGCCATGCCGCCGCGCGCCCGGCCTGTTCCGAGGTTGTAGCGAAGCTGTTATCCGATATGACAGCATCACCGGGTGACCGAATCGAATGAGTCCGCAAACTGCATGTGCCTGTCCGGGGAGCCCTACGTCCAATGCTGCGGAAGGTTCCATTCCGGCCAGGCGCTGGCTGCAACGGCCGAACAGCTGATGCGGTCCCGGTACAGCGCGTTCGTCCTGCTGGATGAGGACTACCTGTTGCGCACCCACCATCCATCCACCGCACCGGCCGGCCTTGACCTGGACCCGGCGATGCAGTGGCGCCGCCTGGACATCCTCGCCACCAGCGGAGGCGGACCTTTCGATACCGCCGGCACGGTGGAGTTCAAGGCGTACTACCGGCACGGCAGGGAGCGGGCCGTCCTGCACGAGAACAGCAGGTTCGTCCGGGAGCACGGCCGGTGGCTGTACGTGGACGGCGACATCCTCGCCTGACTATTCCCCGTCGTCGTAAAACTCGCTGTCCGGGGTGAAGCCGGCGCGGTCAACCTTCCGGTGGAACCGCATGCCGGCAAGGCCGCCGAGCACTGCGCCCACCAGGGCCACGGCTGCCACCACGATCGCGGCGATGATGCCTGTGGTGGTCAGTTGGCCTTCATTGATGGGGATCCGCGGGAAGCTGTTCAGGTTGGCCAGGACATTGAACTGTTGCCCTGCCACGACGCCGAGGATTGCCACCACGACGGCCGCGATCAGCGCCCAGATCCACACCATGAGCCCCTGCTTGGCCCCGTTGAAGCGGGCCATCCTGCCGGCCACGTAGCCGCCGCAGTAGTAGGAGAGGAACAGGATCACCAGCAGCACGATAATGCCCACCAGCCCCACGGTGCCGGTGTTCTGGGCGGCCTGGTTCACGGCCTCGTTGACATCGGTATTGCTGGCAAGGCCCACCGCGGTCCCGGCGGCTGCCACCAGCGCCGTCAGGAGCACGGCCATCCCGGTGGCGGTCAGCCAGCCAAAGAACGCCGAGCCCACCTTGATGCCGCCAAAACGCTCCTTCTGGCGCGCGACGGCGGTTTCCCGGTTCGCCAGCCTGGGGTCTGCCACCGGCTCCACCACGGGCGTGGCCCGGGTGGGGGCCGGATGGTACTCCCGCTCCGCTGAGGGTGCGTTGGAATAGTCCCGTTCCCGTGGGCGTGTGGGGGCCTGGTCCACTGAGCGCGTGGCGGCATCGTCCGCGGCTGCGTCCCGGTAGCTTCCGCTACGGGTGGTTTCATCCTCCCGGGCACGGCGGGGAGGCAGGTTCTCTGGGTCCGTTGAGCTGCTCATGGTTCAACTCAACCACCCACCCACACTGATAGCAAGCGTGCTTACTATTTTGTGACCTGCGGTTTTACCGGTATTTCCGGTGCAGGTCCTCCTTGTTGGACGGCCCCGGCGAGGCATCGGCAATCCACGGGCCGGTCCCTTCGGACGGGTCCAGGACCCCCGCCTCCAGCCACGTGTAGTCGCCGGCGAGGACCTTGCCGGTGAGGGCGTAGTCGGCGTCGTCGGTGTTCCGCCACAGCTGGTCGAAGTACTCGTCCACCCGCACCCTGGCCTGCTCACAGTAGGCATCGGCGAGCTCGTAGGCGCTGGCGGCTTTTTCCGGGGCGGTTTTCAGCAACATCTCCGCGCGGGAGCAGCAGGCGGTCATGGCGAAGAGCTCGGCGCCGATGTCCACCACGCGGCCCAGGAACGCCTGCTTCCGCTCCAGTTTGGCCTGCCAGCGGCCCATCCCATAGAAGGTCTGGCGTGCCAGCCGGCGGGACGAGCGCTCGACGAACCGGAGGTGCTTGGCCAGCCTGCCGAACTCCGCATAGGAGCGGGGGTCCATCCCGGCGCCGGCCACCAGCTTGGGCAGCCATTTGGCATAAAAGCCGGAGGCGCCGACGGCGGCCTTGGCCTTGTCGGCCAGGCTTGCATCCAGCGACGCGAGGTCCCCCGCGGCGGCCAGGTGCGCATCCACCGCTTCCCGGGCGATCAGCAGGCGCATAATCTCGGAGGAACCCTCGAAGATCCGGTTGATCCGCAGGTCCCGCAGCTGCTGCTCCGCGGGCACCGCCCGTTCGCCGCGGGCCGCCAGCGACTCGGCCGTCTCGAACCCGCGCCCGCCCCGGATCTGGACCAGCTCATCCGCTATCCGGCAGCTGATCTCCGTGGCCCACAGCTTGGCGAGCGCGGCTTCGATCCGGACGTCCTTCTGCCCCGCATCGGCAAGTTCGGCGGACAGTTCAAACACGGCGTCCAGGGCAAAGGCCGAGGCCGCGATGAAGGCGATCTTCTTGCCCACTGCCTCGTGTTCGCCCACGGGCCTGCCCCACTGGGTGCGCGCGTTGGACCATTCGCGGGCAATCTTCAGGCTCCACCGCCCGGACGCCACGCACAGCGCGGGCAGCGCCAAGCGGCCCGTGTTGAGGGTGGTGAGCGCGATCTTCAGTCCCTGGCCCTCGCGCCCTAGCCGGTTGGCGGCGGGCACCCGCACCTGATGGAAGCGGGTCACGCCGTTCTCGATGCCGCGCAGGCCCATGAACGCGTTGCGGTTTTCCACGGTGATGCCCGGTGAGTCCATTTCAACCACAAACGCGGTGATGCCGCCCTTGTGCCTGGTGCCGTCCGGATCGGTGTGCGCGGGGACAACGGCCATGACCACCACCAGTTCGGCGATCACCCCGTTGGTGGTCCATAGCTTCACGCCGTCCAAAAGGTACGCGCCGCCGTCGTCCGTAGGCGTTGCCGTGCTGCCCATCCGGGCGGGGTCGCTGCCCACGTCCGGTTCGGTGAGGAGGAAGGCGGTGACGGCGCCGGCGGCGCACCGGGGCAGGTACTCCCGCTTTTGCTCGGGCGTGCCGAAGACCTTGACGGGCTCCGGCACGCCGATGGACTGATGAGCTGAGATCAGGGCGCCCAGGCTGGGGTGCACGCTGCCCAGCAGGGCCAGGGCGCGGCCGTAATAGACCAGGGAGAGCCCCAGGCCCCCGTATTCCTCCGGGATCTTCATTCCGAAGACGCCCAGCTCCGCGAGGTCGTTGATGTACTCGTCGGGGATCTTGGCATCCCGTTCAATGACCTGCCCGGACATGGTTTTTGCAAACTCGGTGAGCCTGGCCATGAACTCCTCGCCCTTTTCCACGGAAGCGGGGTCCGGGGCCGGCCAGGGATGGACCAGGCCAAGATCGAAACTGCCCAGGTACAGGCCCTTGGCGAAGCTGGGGCGGTCCCAGCCGGATTCACGGGCGGCCTCGGCGACGGCCCGGGCATCTTCGGCGGTGGCTCCGGCGCCGATGTTGCCGGCAGGGACGGGGGTTTCTTCAGCCGGGGCGTCTTTGGCCTGGCTGTCAGTTGCGGAGGTCATGGGTTATCTCCTAGGCCGGATTGGCCGGTGTCGCCATGGATCCGCCGGGTTGGAGAACCCTTCAGCTGTCCCTCAAGATTACCCGCGGGTAGGTTCCGGTGCTAGGGGCCGGCTGGCCCTGGAAATCGCCGGGCAGCTCAACAGCGGATGCCCGGTGCACCAGTTTGTCCCAGCCGGCATTGATGCCGTGGACCACGGCCAGGAGCGTAGTGGACACCACCACCCAGGTGAACTTCCCTGCCCCCAGCACGGCCAGGGCAATAAGCCCGGCTGTGAGCACGAAGGCGGCGAGGATTGCGCCAAATACCAGTGTCCCGATGAAGACCAAGGTGGCTGTTTCCACTGAACTTAGATCGAACTGCATGAATCCCCCTGCTGCGACGTTGCTTTGCATAAGACTGCGGTGGCGAAGACCAGTAGCAGAAGCGTAGGGGGACACTCCCACAGCCAGCCAGAGCAGGATGGGGCAGAAGTGACTGTTGATACGGGATTGAAACACTACCGGCAGGTAGGTCACGGAGTGGTCGCGGCGGCCTGCGTTAACCTTGTAGTTGGCAGTTTTCCGGCCGCTCCCTTGCGCGCCGTCCTGCCAAGCCGCCGCCCAACAGCCCAAGGAGAGTGTGTGCCCCGCTCCGCCAGGTCATCCGCTGACGCCATCAGCGCCCGGCTCCGGGACCTCGAACTCCTCACCAAGGGACCCGCGTGGGCCCTGACGCGTTCGGCGCCCTGGGTGATTGCCGTGCTCCAGGCTTCCTTTACCCGCACCCGGCCGCAGGTTCCGCTCGAGGAATTCCATGCCGACGTCGACTCCTTCCTTGAGGAGCTCCGGCGCCAGGATCCCGGGCTGGGCGGAGGGGCCAACGGAAAGGCCTTCGGCGACGAGTGGACCCGGCGGCAGTTCCTCACCCGGCGGAACCAGTCAGGCCGGATTGTCTACGAGGCCACGGAGCCGGCGGCGCGTGTGCTCGCCTTCCTGGACAGCCTCTCCAGCGAGCGGTCCACTCTAAACGGTTCACGGCTGGGCACGCTGCTGGGGGACGTGGAAAAGCTCGCCAACGAGACCAACCCGGACCAGAGCGCCAGGCTCGAAGCCCTGGAAGAGGAAATCGAAGAGCGGCAGCAGCTGATCCAGGACATCAGCACGGGCGGGTTCGACGGCCTGCTCGATGACGACGAAGCCGTGGAGGCCGCCGGCAACATCCTGGACCTGGCCGCCAGCCTCCCCGCCGACTATAAGAAGATGCGTGACCGGATCGAGGAACTGGTGGGCGGGCTGCGCAACCAGATCATCGAGGAGTCCCTGACCAAGGGCGCCACCATGGCCCAGGTCCTGGAAGCGGACAAGCGGCTCCGCCAAAGCCCCGAGGGCAGGACGTTCCGCTCCTTTACCGCCTTCCTGGAGGACCCGCAGCAGCAGGTGAGGTTCCGGTCAGCCATCGGGGAAGTCCTGAGCCGCCAGTTCGCCGACGACCTCTCGCCGGACGACCGGGAGACGCTGAAGAACCTGGTGGCCGAGCTCCGCCAGCAGCACAGCCAGATCCAGCGCATCTACGGCAAGCTCAGCGAAAGCCTCAACACGTACGTCCAGAGCGATGACTTCCGCCAGTCGGTCCGGCTGCGGCGGGTCCTTCGCGAGGCTGAGCAGGCCATCCGTTCCCTTCCCTACGAGCGCGATAGCCCCGGACTGGTGCACGGGCCCGTCCTGTACAACGCCGGGTTTGAGTCGCTGTCCATGGTGAAGCTCTTCGATCCGGACGAATTCGCGGCGCCGCCCCGGCTGGCCGATCCCATCGCCTTCACCGACTCGGACCGGGTGCGCTCGCCGAGGACCGGCAAAGCCAGGCCGGACGTGGTCCGGTCTGCCATGGCAGGGGCCGCCACCCTCGCGGACGCCTGGCAGCAGCTGCCGCCGGAAGAGCAGCACATCAACACCATCCGCGCGCTCCTGTCGGAGGCCCTGCACGCCGGGGCCGACTTCAACCGCAGCGCCTGGGATGGCCTGGACTTCGAACAGATCGACGGCTCCACCCGCAGGGCCTATCTGCCCGTGGTTACGCTCGCAAAGGATTCAGATGACTGAGGTTACGCACGCACAGGACTCATCGGGCGCTGGGTACCCCGGACCAGTCTTCCCACGCGATACCTTCGTGGACGGCGCCGCCCTCTTCCCCGGTGACACCGGCGTCCTGTCCGTGAAGGTGCGGCAGGCCCTGGTGAAGCTGCTGAAGGGCCCGTACATTGACGGCGGCCGGGACGAAAAGCTCTGGACCACCCTGCTGGACAACCAGGTGATCCTGCGCAGCCGCCTGTCCGAGCTGTTCCTGACCCTCCAGCTGGACCACGAGCGCAAGATCGCGGTCCTGCGCCCCGTGGATCCGGACGTCATCGGAGGAAGCGCCCGGTCCAGCATCCTGCGCCAGCAGCGTGCCCTCAGCCGGGTGGAAACCATCGTGCTGCTCCGGCTCCGCCTGCTGCTGGACCGGCACGTCACGGCCCAGACGGACCCCACCATTACCCGCGAGGAAATCGCGGACCTGGCGGCGCACTACCAGCCCGCCGGCCAGCAGGACGCCCTCCGGGACTCGGACGTGGTGACCCGTGCCATCACCAAGCTCCTGGCCCGCCAGCTCCTGCTTCCCACCGGCCTGGACGACGTCTACGCCATCTCCAACGCCCTGCCCCTGGCCCTGCCGTTCGAAAACATCGGCGACATCCCGGCCCACATCGAAGCCCTGGTGGCGGCAAGCACCGATCCCACCGGTACCGAGGCAATGCTTGACCTGGACGCGGACAGTGGCGCCGAGGACGACGACGCCGATGCCGCTGCCCCTGGTGACGGACGAGAAGACGCAGCAGCCGATGCGGAGTCGAAGGCGACAAAGACTGAGGTGACCAAGTGACCATTGCAAGCATGCTTCCGTTGGGCGATGTGACCAATCCGGGACAGATGCGGCTTGCCTTGGTGCAGGTGGTCAACTGGGGGACGTTCCATGGCGCGCACACCATGCACGTGGACCGGAACGGAACCCTGCTGACGGGCAACTCGGGCGTGGGCAAGTCCACGCTGTTTGACGCGATGCTGCGGGTGTTCGATGCCCGGCCGCGGTCCAACGAGGCGGCTGCGCAGCGTTCCGGCGGTGCCGTGGAGGACAAGCGGACCACGTTCACCTACATGCGCGGCAAGGTGGGGGACAAGGCGGTGGGGGAGGGCTCGGCGAGTGCGTTCCAGCGCCCGGGTGCCACGTGGTCCGCCGTCGCCCTGACGTTCGACAACGCCGCCGGCACGCGGGTGACGGTGTCGGCGCTGTTCGACCTGCCCAAGAACGGCACGGAGTCGAGCGTGGGCCGGTTCTACCTGATCGACAACGTGCCCCTGGACCTGGAAGCGGTGGAGGGCATCGCGGACAAACGGTTCACCAAGGGCGCGCTTGAGGCTGTCTTCCCGCACGCCCAGGTCTTCGACGTGCACAAGGCCTTCGCTGAACGGTTCCGCCGGCTGCTGGGGATCAGCTCGGACCAGGCCCTGCCCCTGCTGCGCGTGATCCAGGCCGGCAAGGGGCTGGGCGGCAGCGTCAACACCTTTTTCCGCGACCAGGTGCTGGATGCTCCGGCAACCCTGGCCGCCGCCGATGACGTGGTGGAGGAGTTCAGCAACCTGATGTCCATCCGCCAGCGGCTGGAGGATGTCCGGCAGCAGCGCGACCAGTTGGCGCCCGTGCCGGGACTGAACCGCGAGTATGCGCAGTCGCTGCTGGACGCCAACCGGCTGCGGGAGCTGGTGGGTGGGGAGTTCGAGGCGTACCGCCAGCAGCTCGCCGTTACGGTCCACCAGAAGACGCTGGCCCGTTTCCGTGAATTGGCGCAGGCGAAGGCCAAGGAACTCGGCGCGGAGCGTGCTGTCCGCGACAACCTGGCTAAGGAACTGCGGCAGCTGGAAACCGACTACAACAATCAGGGCGGCAACGCGATTTCGGCGATTGAGCAGTCGCTGGAGAACGCCCGCGTTGGCCTCAAGCTGCGCCGGCAGGTTGAGGAGGCGGCCCAGCAGGCACTGGCCGACGCCGGGCTGCAGCTTGAGTGGAGCGCCGCTGGCTGGGAGCAGGCCCACGAGCAGGCGGCAGCACGGTCGGCCGAGTTGAAGGATGATTCGCAGGCCCTGCAGGAGCTGCGGTTCGAGGCCTTCGACGCCCACGCCAGCCGCAAACGGGAGCTGGCGGCTGCCGAGCAGGAGCTCGTCTCGTTGAAGACGCGCAAGTCCCTGCTGCCGCCGTCGAGCATTGAAAACCGCGCCGCCATCGCCGCCGCAACCGGCGTTCCGGAAGACCGCATGCCCTTCGCCGGCGAACTCATGGACCTTGCAGAAGGCGAGGATCGGTGGCGCCCCGCCGCCGAACGCGCGCTTCGCAGCCTGGCCACCACCCTGCTGGTGCCCGGTGAGCACTTCGGCGCCGTCACCCGCTACCTCAATGACCACAACGTCCGTGGCGCGCTGCGGGCAGTGGACATCTCCAAGCCGCTCGCCGGCGGTGCGCTCGCCGTAGAGGACGTGCGCGACGGCGACCTGCTCACCAAGCTGGACATCCTCGCCTCAGGTGCGGCGGCCGAAGCGGGTGAATGGGTCCGCGAGCGGATCGCCCTGGACTTCGCCTATCAGTGCGTGGAAGACCCGGACGAGCTGGCGGCGCTGGACAAGGGCCTCAGCCTGGGCGGCGTGGTCAAGCGCAACCGGCACACCGTGGAGAAGGACGACCGGTTCACCAGCCGCCAGGATTACGTCCTGGGCTTCGACAATGCCGCCAAACTCGAACTCGTGGCCGGCCAGGTGGAGGACCTCCGGCAGGAAGTGGCCAAGGCCGCGGAACTGGCGCAAAGCCGCGAGGATTCACACCAGGGCATGAGCCGCCAGCTCGATGCGCTGCGGCGGATTGCGGAAGACGACCGCCCCTGGGAACAGGTGTCTGCCGCGGTGGCGGCGGACGAGCTGACCCGGATTGAGCAGCGGCTCAAGGACGCCCTTGCCGCGCAGGCGGACCTGGAGCCGCTGCGCGCCACCATCGAGGAGGTCCGGCAAAAGCACCAGTCCAGCACCGAGTCCGCCGCGGTCCTGCAAAGTGAATACAAGGCACTGGACCGGCAGCTCACCGCCGCGGACTCGCTGCTGGAAGCCGCGCGTGACCGCCTGGCCCAGGCGCCGCCGTCGGACGCTACCGTGACAGCGCTGGAGCCGTACTTCGCTGAATTCGGCGACGTGACCGAGATGCACGAACTGGACAACCTGGCCAACCGGGTCCGGACCGCCCTGCTGGGCGAACTGCATACAGCTGAATCACGGGGGCAGGGCACGGCGGAGCGGCTCACCCGCATCTTCGAAGGCTTCGTGCGGGAGTGGGGCAGCGCCATCTCGGCGGACCACGGCACCAGCATCGGCGCGGCCAGCGAATTCGAGTCCCGCTACCACGCCATCGTGAACGACGGCCTGCCCGCGCAGGAGGCGGAATTCCGGCTGTTCTTCAACCAGCGCACGCACGAATCCTTCAGCACCCTGCTGCACCTGCTGGACGAGGAACGCCGCTCCATCACCAGCCGCATCCTGCCCCTCAACGGCATCCTCTCCCAGGTGAACTTCCATGAGGGCAGCTACCTGGAACTGGACATCAAGCAGACGCTGCCACCCACCGCCAAGCAGTTCAAGGACGCCATCCAGAACGCTTTGAAGGCGCGCCACACACGGCCCGGCAGGACGGACGCACCCAAGGGGGAGGGGCCTGACAATGACGATGCCGAGCTCACCGCCCGCTACAAATCCCTGGAAACCCTGGTCAAGCGGCTTGGATCGCAGGCGCCGGAAGACCGGCGGTGGCGCGCGGAAGTGCTGGACGTCCGCGGCCACCTGTTCATCCAGTGCAAGGAGCACCGGGAAGTCAGCGCCCCGGCAGCAGGAAAAAAGAAGGGCGGCGCCAAAAAGACCGAGGTGTTCATGCACGCGGACACCGGCTCCATGTCCGGCGGCGAGCGGCAGCGGTTCACCGCGTTCATCATGGCCGCGGCCCTGAGCTACCAGCTGGGCATCGCCGAGCAGGGGTTCACCACTTACGGCACTGTGATGATGGATGAGGCCTTTGTGCTTGCCTCCGAGGAGTTCGCCGGCGCCGGCATCAAGGCGCTGCACGAATTCGGCTTCCAGCTGCTGCTGGCCGCCCCGGAAAACGTGATCGACCTGTCCCGGCACCTGGGCTCGGTCACCGAGATCCTCCGCGACAGGCGCACCAACCGCTCGGGAGTCCTCACGGCGCCGGTCATCAAGCCAAGGCCGGGCGAAGAAGGGGCGTGGCGGTCCGAGGCGAACCCGGTGGACATCGTGCTGCGCTGACTGGCCCGCGACTTGTCGTGGTGCACGATAGAAGCGCATCATTCCGATCCCCGGAGTTTCTGTAGAACTCGGAGCCCGCAGCACCTTCGAGACTCAAGGCGGCAGGTGAAACTCCAGACTGCACTGGGTTTGCTGCCTGAGGGGTTCCCTAATAATGGCCGGCGCTTTCCTGGTCGCCGCATCAGGCGGGTGGCTGGGGCCGATGGCAGGTGACGCCTTCACGACAATTGCCGCTGCAGAGGACGACGGACGGGTTGCAACAGCGAAAGTCAGAGACGGTGCAGACCTTGGTCTAGTGGTCGGCCACCGTTGTGAGTGGCTGCGGCGAGTCAGTTGTCCTGCCACAGCAGCTGCGTAGAGGTAGCCTCGTAGTCTTCTCCCCCTTCCTTCGATTGGCGAACAATGTCGTCCCACGGCCACTCGACGGTAGTAAACGCGCGGTAAAGGAGTAATTGGTGATCAACGACCCTGACCTTGCCGTCGGCAAAGGACAACACTAGGCCGCGGCCAGCGTCGTCGACTTGGAGGCGTTCGATATTACCTAACGCGATACGAAGATTACCCTTTTGAATCCTAGGCTCCCGCTCATGTGCAATGCGGAAAATATCATCTAACGGCACGCCCTTCAAGAGTTGACTATCGTCACAGGTAAGAACAACGGCCATGGCATGAGCATAAATGCCAGTGGAACCCCTTCGGGTTCGTATTCCCTTGGAGACATTTTGGGCAAAGGATTGGTATACCGAGTTTAGTTCTTCCGCGTAAAAAAGCGCCGCATCTCGGACGGTTTCTATATTGTCAACGCGTACTAAAGAGTGCTGGCGCTCAAATATTTGAGTGCGATCAAGAACATCGAGAGTGAGCCGTTGGAGAATTCCTACATTCCCGTAGCTGATTCGTACAAGCTCCTTGGCGACGTCAGCGTTGAATATTATATTCAACGCATTAGCGCCATTTCTAAGTACTTGATGAAGGTCCGGGTCGCTCCAACTCACGGAAGCCTCTCGAACTCTGCCGGAAAGATCTGTATTGATGTTGAGCAGCAGGTTATTGTCACTCCAAACGCCAATGACGATTACGAAGACGCCGAGATCCCACAACGCTTTGAGGTCAAAGGCGAGATGCTCCCGCTCGTCGTGAGACAAATAGTGGAAATCTTCGATTACAAGCCTGCGTCCTGACTCCAAGATCAGTTCGGCTATAAACTTCAGGTCTTCAACGTTTTGTTTAAGATGGGTGGATGAGACGGCCGAGCTTGCCTTCGTGCCAAGGTTTAGTTTCGCTTTGACTTTTCCAATAAGGTTGATACCAAATTCGCTTTCGGCCTCAACCGTCCCGGTTAGCTCGCGACCCTTCGTCGAGTTCGTGACGAGTCTAATATCAAGCTGCCCGAGGGCCTCCTTATAAATATCCTCAATGGACTTACCTAAACGGCACTGGATTACAATAGAATTCGGGGCAAGACGCTGGCGTAACCAAGTTTTTCCAGTTTTGGAGGCGCCACGTATGGCGAGATGAACTTTTCGGTTAATCTGCTGGCCGATCTCCGTATCAAGTGCACCTCGATCCACGTATGAATCGGGCAAGATCGTATTCGAGATACCGAAAACTTCGTCTGATTTTTTCCCCATTTGGCAAGCATACAGGTCGCGCAGTCCCGCCCTGCTGGCCATTTGATGCTGAGGTCTGTACCTGCTGCGCTCACGGCTGACATTGCCTGCGTAGGCGTCCGGCATATGCCAGGAGCCCGGCGGATTGCTGAACAGCCGGCGGCTGGCTGGAGTGATCGTGGTTCGTCTGCCCGTACGTGCTTGTGGGTCATTGCGTCTTGTGGTTCTTGACGACGAGATCCAGTGAGCGCGTAGGGAACATGTGGCGTGGCGTGGTGTGGCTGGAGACCACGAAAAACGACCGGGATCCAAGCTGGAATAACGACAGGAAAGGTTTGCGTAATTACTTGCAGCATAGGTTAGCCTTACTTAAGTTTCATCAGCCTGATCCAAGGAGCCCCGTGACGTCCCCCCTCTTCCCCGGCCCTCATTCCACCCGCCGGACACTCTTTTCCTCTGCCGGCAAGGCGGCGGCGGTGCTGGCCGCGGCAGCCCTGACCCTTTCCGGCTGCAGCACGGGCCCGGCCCCGTCCGTCGCCGACGCGGGCAGCCCAAGCAGCAGCGCCCAGTTCCCGGTCACCATCGAGCACGTCTACGGCAAGACCACCATTGAGAAGCAGCCCACGCGGGTGGCAACCGTTTCATGGGTCAACGACGACGTTGCCATCGCCTTGGGAGTGGTGCCCGTGGGGGTCCCCAAGAACGAGTGGGGCGGCAATGACAAGGGCTCCACCCCTTGGAAGGACGCGGCGCTCGAGAAGCTGGGCGCGGGATTCGGTTCGGCCAAGGCTCCCGTCCAGTACTCGGAGGCGGACGGGATCAACTTCACCGAAATCGCCAAGCTCAGCCCGGACGTCATCCTCGCCGCCTACTCAGGCCTCAGCGAGGAGGACTACAAGAAGCTCAGCGAGATTGCCCCCGTGGTGGCCCACCCGGAGGTGGCCTACGGAACCTCCTGGCAGGACTCCACCGCCATCATCGGCAAGGCGCTGGGCAAGGAAGCGGACGCCGCCAAGCTGGTCTCCGATACCGAGGCAACCCTCAAGGACAAGGTCTCCCAGTACCCGCAGATCCAGGGCAACAGCTTCATCTACGGCAACCTGGAGCCGGCCAAGGGTGATGGCGTCAACGTCTACACCGCCAACGACAACCGTCCGCGCTTCCTGACCGAAATCGGCATGACCCTCGCCCCGGTGGTCGCGGACAACTCCAAGGGCTCCAAGGAGTTCTACCTGCCCTGGTCCGCTGAGAAGGCGAACGAGCTGCAGTCGGACATCTTCGTCACCTGGGTTCCCGATGCCTCCACCGCGGACGCCATCAAGGCCGATCCGCTGCTCGGGCAGATCCCGGCCATCAAAAACGGCGCGCTGGTGGCCGACTCGGACAACACCCTGACCTTGTCCATCTCGGCCTCGTCGCCGCTGAGCCTGCCGTGGTCGCTGGACACTTTCCTGCCGCAGTTGGCCAGCGCAGCGGATGCAGTGAAGTAGGCACCCTTTCATGAGTACGACGACGGCACGTCCGGCCACGGGCACAGGCACCCAGGTGCCGGCCAAGGCAGCCGCTGCCCCCCGCCGCAGTGATGCTTCGGGAAGGAAGCGCACCGCCTGGCTGGCGGCCGCCGTCGTCGTGCTGGTGCTGGTGGCCGGGGCCTCGCTGGCCGTGGGGGCGCGGGAGGTTCCCCTTGGCACCGTATGGCAGGCCCTCGCCACGTTCGATCCCACCGACGGTGACCACGCCGTGGTCCAGGCCCGTATCCCGCGCACGGTCCTGGGCCTGCTGGCAGGCGGCTCCTTGGGCCTGGCCGGGGCCGCGATGCAGGGAGTCGCCCGCAATCCGCTGGCCGATCCCGGCATTATTGGCGTCAATGCCGGAGCTGCCCTGGCGGTGGTCGCCGGAATCTACGTCTTCGGCGTGGCCACCTTCTCCGGCTACGTCTGGTTCGCCTTTCTCGGGGCTGCCGTGGCCGCCGTCGTGGTGTACCTCATCGCCTCGCTGGGCAGGGATGGTGCCACTCCGGTGAAACTCGCACTGGCGGGAGCCGCGCTCAGCGCCGGACTGTCCTCGCTCATGAATGTCATCCTGGTCTCCAGCCAGGACACCCTGGACAGGTTCCGCTTCTGGCAGGTGGGCGGCATCGCGGGCCGTGACTGGACAGTGCTCCTGCCCGGACTGCCGTTCCTGGCCGCCGGTGGGGTCATCGTGCTGCTGGCCGGCCGGACCCTCAACGGCCTGGCACTGGGGGACGACGTGGCCCGGGGACTTGGCCAGCGGATTGGGCTGTCCCGCACCGTGGTGGCCCTCGGCATCGTCCTGCTGTGCGGTACGGCCACCGCGCTGGCGGGGCCCATCGGCTTCGTGGGCCTGGTGGTACCGCATGCCGTGCGCTTCCTCACCGGCCCCGACTACCGCTGGATCCTGCCCTTTTCCCTGGTGGTGGCCCCTGTCCTGCTCCTGGGTGCCGACATCCTTGGGCGGGTGGTCCTGCTTCCGGGCGAAGTCCCGGCCGGCATCATGACCGCCCTGGTAGGTGCGCCGGTATTCGTGTGGCTGATCCGCCGCGGAAAGGGGGCCGGGCTGTGACGCTCCTCAAACCCCGGCTTGCTCCATCAGATATGGCTGCTAAAACCCCCTCAAAGGGACCACAAGTGATGGAGCAACGCCGGGGACGCCTGCGCCTGAACCGGACCGCGTTTCTGGCAGCCGCCGTCGTGGTCCTGTTCTTCGCGTCAGTCCTGCTGGGCAGCTACACGGTGGGCATCCCGGACTTCTTCACCATCGTGGTCAACCATGTGAGCGGCGGTGCGAAGATTCCCGGCGCAAGCTTCATCGTGATGGAGAACAAGCTTCCGCGGGCCGTCACCGGCACCATGATCGGAATCGCCTTCGGGCTGGCCGGCGCACTGTTCCAGACCATGCTGCGGAACCCGCTCGCCAGCCCCGACGTCATCGGCATCAGCTCCGGCGCCAGTGCAGCCGCCGTGACTTCAATTGTCATTTTCGGCGCCTCCGGTGCTGTGGTTTCCGGGGCGGCGCTCGTGGGTGCCCTTGCCGTGGCCGCCCTGATCCATAAGATCTCCAGCGGCGGGGCTGTCCGCGGGACCGGGCGGGGGAATGCCGCGGGAAACCGGCTGGTCCTTGCCGGCGTCGGGATCGCGGCCGCCCTGCACGCCGTGGTCAGTTTCCTGATGACGCGCGCGGACATCCGCACCGCCGCCGACGTCCTGGTCTGGCTCAACGGATCCCTGAATTCCGCCAACTGGGACCGCGCCGGAGTCCTGTTCCTGGCGCTCGGGGTGCTGGTTCCCGCCACCGCGGTCATCGCCGGTCCGCTGCGCATCCTGGAACTGGGCGACGATGCAGCGGCCGGATTGGGGGTCCGCGTCAACGCGGCCCGCCTGGCATTGGTGCTCATTGCGGTGGCGCTGGCGGCCGTGGCGACGGCGGCCGCCGGGCCGGTCTCATTCGTCGCCTTCCTCGCCGGTCCCATCGCCCGCCGCTTCGCCGGCAAAGGCAGCCTGCCGGCGTCGGCCCTGGTGGGTGCCCTGATTGTCCTGGCGGCGGATTACGCCGCCGCGAACCTCGCCCCCCTGCTCCTGGACGGCACCGTCCTGCCGGTGGGTGTGGTCACCGGCGCGCTCGGCGCCCCGTTCCTGCTGTGGCTCCTGGTCACGGCCAATCGAAAGGATGCGTGACATGGCTGTTCTCGAAGCCCGGGACCTGACGCTCACCTACGGCCAAAGCTGCGTGGTGGACGGGCTCAGCGTCCGGATTCCCGCGGGCAAGGTGACCATGATCGTGGGCGCAAACGCCTGCGGAAAGTCCACCCTGCTCCGCGGACTGTCCCGGCTCCTGAAGCCTTCCGGCGGCGCCGTGACCCTCGACGGCAGGGATATCCATACCCGGCCCGCCCGCGAACTGGCCCGGACCCTCGGCCTGCTTCCCCAGCACCCCACCGCCCCGGACGGCATCACCGTCCGCGACCTGGTGGGACGCGGGCGCTACCCGCACCAGGGCTTCTTCCGCAGCTGGAGTGAAAAGGACGACGCCGCCGTGCAGCGTGCGCTGGAAGCCACCGGAACGCTGGACCTGGCCGGGCGCGACGTGGACGAACTGTCCGGCGGCCAGCGGCAGCGGGCCTGGATTGCGATGGCGCTGGCCCAGGAAACCGACGTCCTGCTGCTGGACGAACCCACCACCTACCTCGACCTGGCCCACCAGGTGGAGGTTCTGGACCTGGTCACGGACCTGAACCGCAGGCACGGCACTACCGTGGCCATTGTCCTGCACGATTTGAACCTCGCCGCCCGCTACGCGGACAACGTCATCGCCATGAAGGACGGTGCCGTGGCGGCAGTCGGGTCCCCGCGCGAGGTGGTGACGGAAGAACTGGTCCGTGACGTCTTCGGACTGGAGAGCCGCGTCATCCCGGACCCCGTCTCGGCCACTCCGCTGATCATTCCCATCGGCCGCCACCACACCCCAGCCAACGAACTGGAGCTCGTCCCATGAAGACCCGCCACAACGCACCTGCCCAGCCTGTGACCGCCCAGCCGATGAGCCTCGCCTTCGAGGTGACGGTCTCCTCCGTCCAGCAGCTCAGCCCCACGTTCCGGAGGATCACGTTCGGAGGCTACTCGCTGCGTGATTTCGGCGTCCACGGCCACACCCTGGACCTCCGGATCAAGCTCCTGATTCCGTCCCTGGCCCCGGACGGCTCACAGTTGCCGCTGCCGGCCTTCCACACAGGCCAGGCCGGGTGGTACCGCGACTGGCTTGCCACGGACCCGGAGGTTCGTGGGTCCATGCGTACCTACACCGTTCGCGAGGCGCGGCTGGACGGGGTGTACCCGGAGATCGACGTCGACTTCGTGATGCACCTCGACGGTCCGGACAACACCGGGCCTGCCGCCAACTGGGCCCTCGACGCCCGGCCCGGCGACGCCATCACCATCATCGGCCCCAACAACCGCGCCGCGCACTGCGTCACCGCGGAGACCTACTCCGGGATCGAATGGCGCCCCGGCCTGGCCCAGCGCATCCTGCTTGCCGGCGACGAAACCGCCGTCCCCGCCATCTCCGCCATCCTCGAAACGCTCCCCCCGTACATGAGCGGGCACGCTTTCCTCGAGGTTCCGCAGGCCGGCGACTTCCTGGAGCTCCACTCCCCGGCCGACATCGAAATCACCTGGCTGGCCCGCGGCGCCGCCATCGGCCGCTCCCGGCCCCACGGCCAACTCCTGCAGGAGGCCGTGCGCAAAGCCGTCCCCGAGCCGGGCTGGGTGGGCATCAGAACGGACGACGGCGGCGCAGGGTCCGAGCCCGAGGACGTCAACGTGGACACGGACATCCTCTGGGAAACGCCCGCCCGCCTGGAAACCGCGGACATCAGCGCCACCAAGAACCCTCGAATTCCTGCCGGCGCCATGCCCTTCTACGCCTGGATCGCCGGCGAGGCAGCCGTCATCAAGGACCTGCGGCGTTACCTGGTGCGCGACGTGGGGATGGACCGGAAACAGGTGGCCTTCATGGGTTACTGGCGGCAGGGCAAAGCCGAAGGGTAGCTTCGGCCCATGGTTGAGGCGCCGTAACTGCCGACTTGCCGTCGCTTAGACACCTCCCGGCGCTTCCTTCGGCCGCGGGCGGCCTCACTCAGCTCTGGTCGGCGATGCGCTCCTACGCAAGTCGTCAGTCACGGCTCGTTGTGGCGTCACTTCAGCCTGCTCCCGCGTAACACACGTTTTCAAGAATCGCCAGAGCGGTAATTGCTATGTCATAGGGTGTGACAAGCCGTATGCTTCGGTTATTTCAACTGGAACATTAAGGTCTCATTCCATGAAAACTATCCTGCGGCCGGCTATCTCTGCCCTGACACTTTTAGTCATGCTCGCCTCACTCGCCGTAGTGGGCAGCGTGGCGAACGCGGTTGGAGCGCTGACATTCGCACCGACCGCCGACAGCTATGTTCAGGCGGACCGGCCAACGGAGAACTTCGGGACCAGCGTCCGATGGTCCACGGAGGGCCGGACAAGCATTTCCCGGAACAGTCTGCTGAGGTTCAACGTCCAGGTCCCTGCCGGGGAGCACATCGTCTCGGCAAAGCTGCGGGCATACTCGGAGGCGGCGGCAACATCGACTGAGTTTGTGGATGTTTACACTACGAGCGGGGCATGGACCGAAACGGGCGTCACCTGGAACAACGCGCCGGCGCGCGGGACCTGGCTGGGCAAGACCGGCGGGTTCTCCAACGGCGCCTGGGTGGAATGGGACGTCACCAAGGGCGTCACCGCCACCGGCGGTGAGCAGAACTTCAGGCTGGAATCAGGCGCGCAGAAATGGCTGGGCTTCAAATCGAACCAGGCCTTGGACGCAGCACTCCGCCCCAAGCTGGTGGTCACCACCGAGGCTGACGCGGTGGTGGTGAACCCGACCCCGACGCCAACACCCACCCCCGCGCCTTCTGATCCGGGCGGCGTCCAGGCTGCTGCCACGCAGAACTGGGGTGCACCCGTCGCCGGGGACGAGTTCAACTACACCGGAGCCCCGGACGCAACCAAGTGGAGCGTGTACAACAGCGCAGGACACGCCGGCAAGGGCATCCGCAGCCCGCAGCAGGTAAAAGTGGACGGGTCCAAAATGGTCATGAGCGGAACACCGGACGGGACCACCGCCGGCATGTCCGCGAAGTTCGCCCGCCAGAAGTACGGGCGGTGGGAGGTCCGCGCCGCCGGGTCGGGCGACAATGAGTACCACATGGTTTCGATCCTGTGGCCGGACAGCGGGAACTGGCCTTGCGACGGCGAAGTGGATTATGCGGAAACATCGGGCGACTGGAACGTCATCAAGTTCTTCCAGCACTTCTCCTGCAGCAACTCCCAGACCAGGGCCAGCAAGACGCTGGACGTTTCCCAGTTCCACAACTACGCAGTGGACTGGTCCCCCGCCGGGATGGTTGGTTACGTGGATGGCGTGAAGTGGTTCGAGGACAACGACCCGACCCACCAGCCTCCAGGCAGCATGCACCAGACGCTGCAGCTGGATTGGTTCCCGGATTCCACTGCTGATGGTGCCGGGGAAATGCGCGTGGACTGGGTACGTGTCTACCCGGCAGCAGGCGCGACGAGCCCCAGCCCGACGCCTACCCCCACCTCGAGCCCGTCGCCGACTTCGAGCCCGACCCCGGCGCCTACCACTCCGCCGTCGGGTGATTCTTTCGAGTTCGCCGCCGTTGGCGACATGAACCCTTCAGGTAATACGTCGACGAGCTCGGCGTCCGGTAAGAACGCTGCCAGCATCATCGGGGGCCTCAATGATGGTTCGTTGGATAATTTCCTTGCCATCGGTGACTTCCAATATGACAAGGGGACCTGCTCAACGCTCGGGGCGTGGAACACGCTGTGGGGCGGATTGAAGGCCAAGACGTACTGGACCACGGGCCCCAACCACGATCTGGAGCCGGGTGTGAATGATGACGTGGACCGGTTCATGGACGGCCAATGCGTGAACTCCACCAAGTCCGCTACCAGCACTACTTTGGGCCGGTTCCAGGATGCGATGGAGTGGTATTCGTTCGAAAAGGGCAACTGGCATATTCTGGTGGCGCCCACGGCAACGTGGCGGTACAACGCGTCCCGGGCGCAGGCCATGACCGCGGAAATGGACGCTGACTTGAAGGCGGCCAAGGCTGCCGGGAAGCATCTGGCCGCCGTCTACCATGACCCATACTTCACCTCCAACACATCGAGCCACACCCGCTTCACCCAGGCGAAGCCTTGGATCGACATGTTCTGGAACAACCGGGTGAAAGTGTTGCTGTCCGGCTCCCAGCACAACTATGAGCGGACCTGCCCGGTGAACAACGCGGACCAGTGCGTACCGGACGGCATGCAGCAGTTCCAGGTGTCCACCGGCGGTATCGGCCTCCGCTCGTTCACCAGCGATCCGGCCTACATCCAGCGGAAGTTCAGCGACACCTGGGGCCACCTGAGGATGAGCTTGAAAGCGGACGGCTCCTACTCCTGGGAGTTCCGTCCCGTCCACGGAGGAATGCAGACGGACAGCGGGTCACGGACGCCATGATGCCGGGCCGCTCCCGACAGCAGGGGTGACCGCGCCAATCCGCCGCCGCCTCAACCGTGACGCCCGCTCACTTACTGTTCATCCCGGCGTCGTCCTTGCTTTCCCTTGTGCCGTTAGGTTGGGGCGGTGGCGCTTGAATCCTTGCTTCCTGACTTCGGGCGGCGCGTCTTTGTTGCCCTTGGTGACTCCTTCACCGAAGGGGTGGGGGACCGGGATGAGCGGCTGCCCAACGGGGTGCGGGGGTGGGCCGACCGGGTGGCCGAAAAACTCGCCAAGGCACAGCCGGGGTGGAAGTATGCCAACCTGGCCATCAGGAGCAAGCGGCTGCGGCACATCATCGACGAGCAGCTGGACCCGGCGCTGCGGATGCGGCCAACGCTGGTCACCCTCTACGCCGGCGGAAACGACATCCTGGACCTGAAGACCGACATGGGAGCGCTCATGGCGGACTACGAACAGCTTGTTGCCCGGCTCGCCGGCACCGGCGCCACGGTGGTCCTCTTCACCGGATTCGACGTCAAGGTTTCCGCGCTCCTGGAGCCGTTGAAGAAGCGCAACACCTATTACAACCAGCGGGTGCGGGACATCGCGGAGCAGTACGGCGCGGTGCTGATGGACTACTGGTGCCTGGAGGCCTTCCACGACCGCAGGATGTGGGATTCAGACCGGCTGCACATGTCCAAGGCGGGGCACAAATACCTGGCCGGGCAGGTGCTGGACCAGTTGGGCGTGCCGCACAGGATCAAGCCCAGGGACTGGGAGCCGCCGCCCCGGCTCAGCCTGCGCGAATGGGAGCGGTACCAGCGGCGCTGGGTCCACGACTGGGTGCTGCCGCTCTTTGGCCGCAAGCTCCGCGGCGTAACGCTGGGGGATACGCTCAGCCCGCGCTGGCCCCAGCCGGTGAAGGTTCCGCGGAAAGGCGGGCTGAAGAAGGTTGCGGCGGAATTGTCCGACGGCGGCGGCCCACCCTAGCTGGTCTGGGCGGGCGGGGTGTCCAGCAGGTTTTCAAACCCCGGGGCCACCCGGCCGGCGTGGAACTCCAGCACTTCAAAGTCGGCCACGCCGTTGACGTAGAACGGGTCCTGCGCCAGGCTCGCGTCCAGGGTTTCCCGTTCCGCCTGCGAAAGCAGCAGTCCTCCGGTGCGCGGGATCTTACGGCCGGCGGCAATGAAGACGCCGTCGTCGAACGCCTTCTGCAGCCAGGCAATGTGGGCGTTGTTGTGGAAGTCGACGATCTCCTGCGGCACGCGGTAGGTGAGGGACACAACATACATGGGGCCAAGCCTACCGGTGCCGCAGCAGGCTACTTGAAAGATCAATCGTAGAATGGAGCCCATGACCGAACCCCGCTGGCTCACCGCTGACGAACGCCGCGCATGGCTGGCGCTGGTGAGCATCAATACGCTGCTGCCCGCAGCGCTCGATACCAGGCTGCACGCAGCGGGGAAGCTGTCCCTTTTCGATTACACGGTCCTGGCCATGCTGTCCGAGGCCGAGGACCGGTTCCTGCCCATGAGCGAGCTCGCCGCGCGCAGCAGCGCATCACTGTCCCGCCTGTCGCATGTGGTCACCAAGCTGCAGAAGCGCGGCTGGGTTGAGCGCCGTCCCCATCCCCACGATGCAAGGGTCACCACCGCCCACCTCACTGAGGACGGCATGGCCACCATCGTTGGGCTGGCCCCTGGCCACGTTGAGGACGTCCGCGACCTGTTCCTCGACGCGCTGACGGAGCAGGATGTGCTGGACCTGGCCCGGATCGGCGAAAAAGTGGTGGGACGCCTGGACAAGGACCACTGGATCCTGCGCGAGACGCAGGGCGAAGCTTAATACAACCACCAGCCCTAAATATCTTTACATCAAGCAGAAAGCCTCCAAGTGGATACCATTCGGCCCCGCGCTGTCATACTTCTTTCCCGGAACAGAACAATCATCACTGCATTTGCTGCTGTGCACCTCCTGTTCCTGATGTTTCTGATTCCTGACATTATGGCGGGTCGCGTCTACGGAGATGTGGGTCTTTATCGCCAGTGGGCTTTTGCGGGAATCAAGGAGGGGGTTTGGCAGGGCATTGACGTACCTTGGGTCTATCCAATAGGTGCAATGCTGCCGATGCTGGCCGCGGGCCTTCTTGGGCAAAAGTTGTACATGCTCGGCTGGTTCCTCCTTTGCACCGTGCTGAATTTGTTGGCGCTGTTCGTATTGAAGCGCAGCCGGAGTTTGCCATTCGGGTGGCAGGCGGCGTACCTGTGGGTGCTGCTGATCGGTATATTGGGCCCGCTGGTGTTCTCACGGGTGGACGGCGTATCCGCCCCCCTCGTCGTCATCGGGCTGGTGTTCGCGGCAGAGCGGCCAGCAATCGCATCAGCTTTGTTGTCAGTGGCCACATGGGTGAAGGTATGGCCGGCTGCGGTTGTCCTTTCCCTGTTGCTGGCAACCAAGGCGCGTTTGCAGGTCCTCCTCGCGGGGGCTGCCGTCTCTGCGGTCATGATTGGGTCTGTTGTGGCCGGAGGCGGCGCCAGTAATCTTCTCGGGTTCGTGAAGGCCCAGGGTGAGCGCGGCATGCAGCTTGAGGCGCCCTTCACAACGCCGGGACTGTGGCAGGCGGTCCTTGGATGGGGTGCGTGGGTTCATCCGAATTTTGAACTTACGACATTGGAAATCAGGGGTACCCTCTCCGATTTCGTTGGAACCCTGATGAATCCCCTGCTGTGTGTCAGCTTGCTGCTGATAGGTCTGTTGATTCTGGCGGGGGTCAGGACGCGCGTAGACCGTCAGGAGCTTATGATGATGGGCGCCCTCGCGCTCGTATCGGCAATGATCGTCTTCAACAAGGTCGGGTCCCCGCAATTCATGATCTGGCTGGCTGCGGTTATTTGTGTTGGGTCAGCGTTGTATGGACTGCGTTGGGCTGTTCCCGCAATTGCGATGTTCGTGATTGGCATTCTCACAACGCTTGTCTTTCCAATTCTCTACGTTCAGCTCTATGTTGCCCTGAACCCCGGAGTGGCCCTGCTTCTGACTTTGCGAAACGCGCTTGTCATCATGGTCTTCGGTTGGAGCCTGATGAAGCTGTGGGGCATCGTGCGGTTTAAGAACAGTGAGGACCGCAGCGACGCCCGGGTTTCAGTCCACGACTGATTGGTTGCTCCCGGCAACGGATGGCAGACTAGCCGCATGGATTTTTCTTCCCGGTTCGTGGCCATTGGCGACTCTTTCACCGAAGGCGTCGGTGACGACGACCCCACACGCCCCAACGGTGTCCGCGGCTGGGCCGACCGGGTCGCAGAGCAGCTCTGCGCCGCCGATCCTGACTTCGGCTACGCCAACCTGGCCATCCGCGGCCGGAAGCTCCGCCAGATCCTGGCGGAGCAGGTGGACGCCGCCGTCGAACTTAATCCCACGCTGGTGAGTATCTACGCCGGTGCCAACGACATCCTTCGCCCGCGCGTGGACATCGATGACCTCCTCGTGGAGTACAACGACGCGGTCGGAAAGCTGGCTGCCACCGGCGCCACCGTGGTCATGTTCACCGGTTTCGATGCCCGGGGTTCAAAGGTTTTTGGCACCATGCGCGGCCGTACCGCCATCTACAACGAGCTGGTCCGGGGAATCGCGGGCGACCACGGCGCGCTGCTGGTCGATTACTGGCGCTTCAGCGAGTACTACGACTGGGGCATGTGGGCGCATGACCGGATGCACATGTCCGCTGCCGGCCACGCCAACATGGCCAAGCGGGTCCTCGAGGTCCTTAAATATGACCACTCCATCGACATCCCGCCGATGTCCCCGGTCCCGGAGTTGAAGGGCGCCGATGCCCTGCGTGCCAACGCCCAGTGGTTCCGCGAGTACGCGGCTCCGTGGGTGGTCCGGCGCGTAACCGGCAAGTCGTCCGGGGACAACCTGCAGCCGAAGTACCCGACGTTCACGCGGCTGTAGGGCCCCACTCAGCGGTGGCTCAGGCGGGGTGGAATGCGGGCGTCGCCAGGATGGAGCCGTCCGCGCGGATCGCCAGGACGGCAACATCCCATTGGTCCGTGGCGCGGTTCAGCATTTTGGTTCCGCCGGCAACGATCGCCGTGGCCAGGACATCGGCGGTGACAATGCCGGCGGCGGCCACAGTGACCTGGACAAACTCGGCGCCGCTTCCCAGCCGCCAAATGTGCTCGCCGCGCTCGGCGGAGCCGGAGGTGGCAATTGCCGTGTGCCGGCTGCTGCCACCCAGTGCGTAGCCCGCGACCAGGGTCAGGCGGTCTGCCGGGTCCACGATGCCCGCTTTCCAAGGCTCGCTGCTGCCGGGATGGGGCGAGCCGTTGACCAGGACGTCGCCGCCGGCGTTGAGGCACCAATCCTGCCGGCCCAAGGCCAGGAGCGAGGTACCTGCCTCGCGGATTGCATGACCTTTAATAATTCCGGAAAGGTCCAGCGCCCCGTCGGGCCGTTCAGGGGTGAAGGCGCCCTCCGTGCGCAGCCGCCATTCATGCGCCTCCGCATACCGCCCGCGCATCTGCTCCGAGGCACCGCGCAGCGTCAGTTCGCCGCGGGCCAGCCTGGCCGCCTCCGAATCCGGGTGGTACAGGCTGAATTTTTCGTCCAGTTCCCGGAAAAGGCGTTCGACGACGGCGGTGGCGGCGGCGAGCTCGTCAAGCCCCGGCTGCCCTTCCGCGGGGGAGGCGACGGGCAGCGTCAGTCCGATGACCGTACCCATGCATTCAAAGGTGCGGGCCTTCAGGATGGGACCGCCGGCTGCGGCGTCCACTGGGTTAGAGGTTGGCTGCATCGATGGCTGCCTGGAGTGAAGTCAGGTACGCGTCGCTGGTGATGGTGGCGCCGCTGACGGTCTGGACATCGGCCGACTGCGCCGCGAGGACCTTGCTGCGGAGCAGGGGTGCCGCGCGGTTGCTGATCTGGATGGACTTGCGGTCGGTGTTGGTCAGCTGCAGGGCGGTGACCTCCGTGATCTTTCCGCTGGCCACCGTGATCTGGACCTGCACGGGACCGAACCGGGTCTGAACCGCGGTTCCCTTGTAGGTGCCGGAGGCTGACGAGCCGGTCGAACCGGTTGAGCCGGTCGAACCGGAAGAGCCGGCGGAACCTGCCGAACCCGTGCCGGTCGATCCACCTGTGCCGGACGAACCCGTCCCCGTCGACCCGGTGCCCGTTGAATCCGTGGTGCCTGTCGCCGTCGTACTTGTTGCCACCGTGCTGATGCCGCCCACCTGCGTGCCTGCCTGCCATCCAGCCATGAGGATCCCGGCGGAGGCCAGGCCCGCTGCGATTGTTCCGCGTATTTTCACCAGTCAAACCTTTCGTGATGGATCTGTTCTTCACGGACGCCGGCCTTCCCGGCATCCGCTATGACGTTGGCCGCCCAGGCCGCCGGACCGCAGACGTAGACGTCCGCTTCCGCAATGTCCGGTACATAGGAGGTGAGGCTGTAGCCGCTCCGCACGGCGTCCTCCGGAAGCCAGGAGAAGCGGCCGTGGGCCCGTGTGCCGGTGAGGTGGAAGAGCCGGGCGCCACGGGCCTGGCAAAGATCGAGGATTTCGTGGCTTAGGTATAGCTCCTGGTCCGTGCGGCCGCGAAGCAGGACCGTTGCCTCGCCGGGAGCGAACGGCGTGGTCTCCAGCAGTGCGCGCAGGGGCGTGATGCCGATGCCCGCACCGATCATCACCACCTTGTTCCGGGTCCGGGCAGCCGTGCTGAGCAAGCCGTAAGGGCCTTCCAGGGCCACCTTGGTTCCCTTCCGCAGCCGGAGGAGCTGCGCCGATCCGCTGCCAAGGTTCCGCACGGTGACCCGCAGTGTCCCCTGACCGTCAGGGCCGTGCAGGACGGGCCCGGCGGACAGGCTGAACGGGTGGGGATGCCACCACATGCCCGGGGCCAGGAAGCGCCAGATGAAGAAGCGTCCGCCCGTGCCTGCCAGCTGGTCCAGCTTCCGGCCGCTCATGACGATGTTCACCACGCCGGGCGCCACAGCCTCCACGCGGGCCACGGTCAGCCGGTGCCGTGCCGTGGCCAGCACCGGCTCCAACACCCGGAAGTACACCAGTGCCGTGCCTGTGTAGATGCAGATGGCCAGCCAGTACCGGCGCTGCCAGGTGCCTGCCGCAAAGAGGCCGCCCACGCTGAACTGGTGCGGCAATGACGTTGCCACCGCGGCATAGGTCAGGAGGTGCACCACGTACCAGAACTCGTAGGGGAACCGACGCCGGACGGCCACCAGGGACGTCACGACGACGGCGATGAACAGCGCCATGGAGACGAACGCCAGCCACATGTCGGGCACCTGAAACCATAGGTTGATGGACTCGGTGACCGGATCCAGCCCCTCGGCCATGCCGTACCCAATAACGAGCAGGAGGCCGTGAGCCAGGAGCAGGTACAGGGAGGGCTTTCCCAGCTTCCCGTGGAACTCCAGGGCGCGGTCGTGGCCGATGGTGCGGTCAATAAATGGGATCCTCGCGGCCAGGAGAAGCATGAGCAGGACCAGGTCCATGCCCGCCAACCCGGCCACAATGCCCGCTGCCGTGAATGCGGCGGCGGGTGAGGTGATGCTGGTGGCCCCGCCGTCGGCAAGCCAAAGGGCAATTGCGGCGGCCACGGAGGTCCAGGCAATGACCGTCAGGAGATCCGTCCGCAGCATGCGCTGCCGGTACTGGCGGGCGAACCAGCCATGGGAGGGATTCTTCGGTGCTGGCAGTGAAAGCTCCGGGCGGCCGGAGCTGTTTGCGGCCGGTGATGCCGGCAGGAGCTGCGTCTTCATGCATCCACGATGCGCGCGAAAACTATGATCCTGCTGTGAAAAAGGGCCAGCCCTGGCTGTGATGTTTTGGCGGCCCTTATACACCCTTTGCGGCCCGATTGGTCTTTAATTGCGCCAACTCGTAGACTTGGTAGGCGCTAAGTGCGCGGAGCGTGCGCAATTGCTCCGGTTGCCCGGTAATTTTCTCCAGGGTGGCCGGTAGTTAGGGGCTCAAGTTGCGTGACTAACCGTTGCCCTTCTTCATTTTTGGGTCGCCCTTAGCAGCATGGTCCAGCAGCAGATATGCGGATCATTACTTTCAATTCTTGAGGAGAAGTCATGGCAGCACACTGCCAAGTGACCGGAGCCGAGCCGGGCTTTGGGCACAGCATTTCGCACTCGCACCGCCGCAACAAGCGCCGGTTCGATCCGAACATTCAGAAGAAGCGCTACTGGGTTCCGTCCCTGCGCCGTAATGTCACGCTGCAGGTATCTGCAAAGGGCATCAAGACCATCGACGTACGCGGCATCGACGTTGTCGTCGCCGCCATTCTGGCTCGTGGGGTGAAGCTCTAGTGGCTAAGGACAAGGACGTACGTCCCATCATCAAGCTCAAGTCGACCGCGGGCACGGGTTACACCTACGTAACCCGCAAGAACCGTCGTAACGACCCGGACCGTATGGTCCTGAAGAAGTACGACCCCAAGATCCGCCAGCACGTTGAATTCCGAGAGGAGCGCTAAACATGGCTAAGAAGTCCAAGATTGCTCGCAACGAGCAGCGCAAGGTCATCGTTGCGCGTTACGCTGCAAAGCGCCTCGAGCTGAAGAAGACCCTGGTTGACGAAAACGCAACCGACGAAGCACGCGAAGCAGCCCGCCTGGGCCTGCAGAAGCTGCCCCGCAACGCGTCCCCGATCCGTCTGCGTAACCGCGACATCATCGACGGCCGCCCCCGCGGCACGCTCCAGAAGTTCGGCATCTCCCGTGTCCGCTTCCGCGACATGGCTCACCGCGGCGAGCTTCCGGGCGTCACCAAGTCTTCCTGGTAATTCAGCACCGCTGAATCCAGCTGCTTGAGAAGGGCCGGCAACCTTAGGGTTGCCGGCCCTTCTGCTGTCTGCAGTGAAGTACCGCAGACTGTGCGGCAGCACACAGAGGGGAATAACGACGGCGGGAGGCGGCCTGGGTGCCTGCATGCCCCCAGCGGCCCCGGGATTCCGGGGTCTGGAAGCCGTTGGACGGCCGGTTTGCGGTGGGCCAAAAGTGCGTGTATTGTTTTCTAAGTCGCCGCGGGGGAGACAGCGAAGAGCTGGTAACCGCGGGTGGCAAACCCCCCAAAATATAAACCAAAATCTGGTTGCTCCTTAGGGCGCCGGAAATTGGTGGGGGCGGTCTTCATACTGATGGAAATCCTGAAAGACGGATTTGCATCGGGGTGGTTGATCCGGTAAGTTTGAAAAGTTGCTCCGGAGCGATCCTGAACGAAGGTTTGGGTGGTGCCGGGTGTGTCTGTTGTTTGAGAACTCAATAGTGTGCCAAGTTTGTTGATACCGATTTTTTATAAATTGGTTGATTGTGCTGTGCCGCCACCCCGTGGTTGGCATGGTGTTTTTAGCTGGTTTCAAATTTTGCAGCTGTTTCTGCCGTTATTTCCGGTGGTTGTGGTTGTGTTTCGTTTTTGTTTTACTTCAACGGAGAGTTTGATCCTGGCTCAGGATGAACGCTGGCGGCGTGCTTAACACATGCAAGTCGAACGATGAAGCCCACTTGTGGGTGGATTAGTGGCGAACGGGTGAGTAACACGTGAGTAACCTGCCCTTGACTCTGGGATAAGCCTGGGAAACTGGGTCTAATACCGGATATGACCTTCCATCGCATGGTGGTTGGTGGAAAGCTTTTGTGGTTTTGGATGGACTCGCGGCCTATCAGCTTGTTGGTGGGGTAATGGCCTACCAAGGCGACGACGGGTAGCCGGCCTGAGAGGGTGACCGGCCACACTGGGACTGAGACACGGCCCAGACTCCTACGGGAGGCAGCAGTGGGGAATATTGCACAATGGGCGCAAGCCTGATGCAGCGACGCCGCGTGAGGGATGACGGCCTTCGGGTTGTAAACCTCTTTCAGTAGGGAAGAAGCGAAAGTGACGGTACCTGCAGAAGAAGCGCCGGCTAACTACGTGCCAGCAGCCGCGGTAATACGTAGGGCGCAAGCGTTATCCGGAATTATTGGGCGTAAAGAGCTCGTAGGCGGTTTGTCGCGTCTGCCGTGAAAGTCCGGGGCTCAACTCCGGATCTGCGGTGGGTACGGGCAGACTAGAGTGATGTAGGGGAGACTGGAATTCCTGGTGTAGCGGTGAAATGCGCAGATATCAGGAGGAACACCGATGGCGAAGGCAGGTCTCTGGGCATTAACTGACGCTGAGGAGCGAAAGCATGGGGAGCGAACAGGATTAGATACCCTGGTAGTCCATGCCGTAAACGTTGGGCACTAGGTGTGGGGGACATTCCACGTTTTCCGCGCCGTAGCTAACGCATTAAGTGCCCCGCCTGGGGAGTACGGCCGCAAGGCTAAAACTCAAAGGAATTGACGGGGGCCCGCACAAGCGGCGGAGCATGCGGATTAATTCGATGCAACGCGAAGAACCTTACCAAGGCTTGACATGAACCGGTAACGCCTGGAAACAGGTGCCCCGCTTGCGGTCGGTTTACAGGTGGTGCATGGTTGTCGTCAGCTCGTGTCGTGAGATGTTGGGTTAAGTCCCGCAACGAGCGCAACCCTCGTTCTATGTTGCCAGCACGTGATGGTGGGGACTCATAGGAGACTGCCGGGGTCAACTCGGAGGAAGGTGGGGACGACGTCAAATCATCATGCCCCTTATGTCTTGGGCTTCACGCATGCTACAATGGCCGGTACAAAGGGTTGCGATACTGTGAGGTGGAGCTAATCCCAAAAAGCCGGTCTCAGTTCGGATTGGGGTCTGCAACTCGACCCCATGAAGTCGGAGTCGCTAGTAATCGCAGATCAGCAACGCTGCGGTGAATACGTTCCCGGGCCTTGTACACACCGCCCGTCAAGTCACGAAAGTTGGTAACACCCGAAGCCGGTGGCCTAACCCCTTGTGGGAGGGAGCTGTCGAAGGTGGGACTGGCGATTGGGACTAAGTCGTAACAAGGTAGCCGTACCGGAAGGTGCGGCTGGATCACCTCCTTTCTAAGGAGCACCTCCAACCTTTTCCTGTCCTGGTGAATGCCGGGGTGGGGGGTTGTCAGGAAGCAAGCCCGCAGCATGGACGTTTGTTCCGTGGCGGGTGCTCATGGGTGGAATATCAACGAATAGGTGCCTGGTGGGATGAACCATTTGTGCTAGTACGGGCCGGCTCCTTTGTGGGTTGGTTCAGGAACGTTGTGTGGTTTGTTCTGCTGGGTAGTGTTTGGCACACTGTTGGGTCCTGAGGCAACAGGGCCGGGGGTTTTTGCCGTCGGTGCTTTGTTTCTGGTTTCCCTGCCATGACGTTCCCGCGCATGCCGGCTCCCTTTTGGGGGTTGTGTGCGGGGGTGTGTGGTGTGGGGTTGTTGTTTGAGAACTACATAGTGGACGCGAGCATCTTGTATAAGAAGCAATTTCCAAGATTAATGAACCTGGATCTGGCTGCGCTGTTGACATCCTTTTTGGGGTGTTGGGGTGTGGTTGGTTTTCGTGGTTCTCTCGAAAATGTTTTTGATCTTTGTGGTCAAGTTTTTAAGAGCACACGGTGGATGCCTTGGCATTAGGAGCCGAAGAAGGACGTAGGAATCTGCGATAAGCCTGGGGGAGTCGATAACCGGACTGTGATCCCAGGGTGTCCGAATGGGGAAACCCCGCCAAGCGCGCGAGTGACTTGGTGACCCGTACCTGAACACATAGGGTGCGTGGGGGGAACGCGGGGAAGTGAAACATCTCAGTACCCGCAGGAAGAGAAAACAATAGTGATTCCGTTAGTAGTGGCGAGCGAACGCGGATCAGGCTAAACCGTTCCATGTGTGATAGCCGGCGGGCGTTGCATGGTCGGGGTTGTGGGACTTTCCATACCAGTTCTGCCGGGCTGGTGGGGTGTGATGTGCGCGCATAGGTGAACGGTTTTGAAAGGCCGGCCAGAGAGGGTGTTAGTCCCGTAACCGTAATGTGTTTGTACCGCCTGTGAGAGTATCCCAAGTAGTACGGGGCCCGAGAAATCCCGTGCGAATCTGTCAGGACCACCTGATAAGCCTAAATACTCCCTAATGACCGATAGCGGACCAGTACCGTGAGGGAAAGGTGAAAAGTACCCCGGGAGGGGAGTGAAACAGTACCTGAAACCGTGTGCTTACAATCCGTCGGAGCCAGTCTGATTCTGGTGACGGCGTGCCTTTTGAAGAATGAGCCTGCGAGTTAGTGTTACGTCGCGAGGTTAACCCGTGTGGGGCAGCCGTAGCGAAAGCGAGTCTGAATAGGGCGTTGCAGTGGCGTGATCTAGACCCGAAGCGAAGTGATCTACCCATGGCCAGGTTGAAGCGACGGTAAGACGTCGTGGAGGACCGAACCCACTTCAGTTGAAAATGGAGGGGATGAGCTGTGGGTAGGGGTGAAAGGCCAATCAAACTTCGTGATAGCTGGTTCTCCCCGAAATGCATTTAGGTGCAGCGTTGCGTGTTTCTTGCTGGAGGTAGAGCTACTGGATGGCTAATGGGCCCTACAAGGTTACTGACGTCAGCCAAACTCCGAATGCCGGTAAGTGAGAGCGCAGCAGTGAGACTGTGGGGGATAAGCTTCATAGTCGAGAGGGAAACAGCCCAGACCACCAACTAAGGCCCCTAAGCGTGTGCTAAGTGGGAAAGGATGTGGAGTTGCGAAGACAACCAGGAGGTTGGCTTAGAAGCAGCCACCCTTAAAAGAGTGCGTAATAGCTCACTGGTCAAGTGATTCCGCGCCGACAATGTAGCGGGGCTCAAGTACACCGCCGAAGTTGTGGATTTCGGATTTTAGCTAAGCCGCCCCTTGTGGGTTGGTTCAGGCGTCCGGAGTGGTAGGGGAGCGTCGTGTGGGCGGTGAAGTCGCGGTGTAAACCAGCGGTGGAGCCTACACGAGTGAGAATGCAGGCATGAGTAGCGAAAGACGGGTGAGAAACCCGTCCGCCGAATGATCAAGGGTTCCAGGGTCAAGCTAATCTGCCCTGGGTAAGTCGGGACCTAAGGCGAGGCCGACAGGCGTAGTCGATGGACAACGGGTTGATATTCCCGTACCGGCGAAAAACCGCCCATGCTGAGCGGGGGATACTAACTGCCCGAAACCTGCCCGACCGTCCTTTGGATGGAAGGGTTTTGGTGGAGCGCAGGACCTGATCCCGGGAGGCAAGCGTATTAACAGGTGTGACGCAGGAAGGTAGCCGAGCCGGGCGATGGTTGTCCCGGTCTAAGGATGTAGGGCGAGTGGTAGGCAAATCCGCCACTCATATAAGCCTGAGATCTGATGGGACCCCCGTTTGGGGGGATTTGGTGATCCTATGCTGCCGAGAAAAGCATCGACGCGAGGTTTTAGCCGCCCGTACCCCAAACCGACACAGGTGATCAGGTAGAGAATACCAAGGCGATCGAGAGAATTATGGTTAAGGAACTCGGCAAAATGCCCCCGTAACTTCGGGAGAAGGGGGGCCCCAACCTTGAACGGTACTAGCGACCGGGAGGGGATCGGGGCCGCAGAGACCAGGGGGAAGCGACTGTTTACTAAAAACACAGGTCCGTGCGAAGTCGCAAGACGATGTATACGGACTGACTCCTGCCCGGTGCTGGAAGGTTAAGAGGACCGGTTAGCCGCAAGGCGAAGCTGAGAATTTAAGCCCCAGTAAACGGCGGTGGTAACTATAACCATCCTAAGGTAGCGAAATTCCTTGTCGGGTAAGTTCCGACCTGCACGAATGGAGTAACGACTTCCCCGCTGTCTCAACCATAAACTCGGCGAAATTGCAGTACGAGTAAAGATGCTCGTTACGCGCAGCAGGACGGAAAGACCCCGAGACCTTTACTATAGTTTGGTATTGGTGTTCGGAGTGGCTTGTGTAGGATAGGTGGGAGACGTTGAAGCCCGGACGCCAGTTCGGGTGGAGTCATCGTTGAAATACCACTCTGGTCACTTTGGACATCTAACTTCGGCCCGTAATCCGGGTCAGGGACAGTGCCTGATGGGTAGTTTAACTGGGGCGGTTGCCTCCTAAAAAGTAACGGAGGCGCCCAAAGGTTCCCTCAGCCTGGTTGGCAATCAGGTGTCGAGTGTAAGTGCACAAGGGAGCTTGACTGTGAGAGAGACATCTCGAGCAGGGACGAAAGTCGGGACTAGTGATCCGGCGGTACATTGTGGAATGGCCGTCGCTCAACGGATAAAAGGTACCTCGGGGATAACAGGCTGATCTTGCCCAAGAGTCCATATCGACGGCATGGTTTGGCACCTCGATGTCGGCTCGTCGCATCCTGGGGCTGGAGTAGGTCCCAAGGGTTGGGCTGTTCGCCCATTAAAGCGGTACGCGAGCTGGGTTTAGAACGTCGTGAGACAGTTCGGTCCCTATCCGCTGCGCGCGCAGGAAATTTGAGAAGGGCTGTCCTTAGTACGAGAGGACCGGGACGGACGAACCTCTGGTGTGTCAGTTGTACTGCCAAGTGCACCGCTGATTAGCTACGTTCGGATGGGATAACCGCTGAAAGCATCTAAGCGGGAAGCTCGCTTCGAGATGAGATTTCCATACACCCTCGGGTGTGAGAGGCCCCCAGCCAGACCACTGGGTTGATAGGCCGGATGTGGAAGCGAGGACTCACGACTCGTGAAGCTGACCGGTACTAATAGGCCAACAACTTACACCACACAGATATATACAAAACTCTGCTTGCGTCCACTATGTGGTTCCCAACCAACAACCCAACACCGGGGTTTTGGCAGGAACCAACAATTGAATAACAACACCACAATGTTGTAACCACACAGATTTCCCCACACCCACCAAAACACCGGGGGTGACGGGTAAAAGGGTTACGGCGGTCATAGCGTGGGGGAAACGCCCGGTCCCATTCCGAACCCGGAAGCTAAGACCCACAGCGCCGATGGTACTGCACCCGGGAGGGTGTGGGAGAGTAGGTCACCGCCGGACACACATTAATGGTCGAGGCCCCAACCACACACGGTTGGGGCCTCCCACATTTAACAAAGCACCCAGATTTAACACCGCCTAGACTTACGGTTTATGACTCCCCGAACCCCGAGCCCCAGGGGCCGGCGTGCCACCATCCTGGATGTGGCAGCCGCAGCAGGCGTATCACGCCAGACTGTTACCCGGGCCATGAATGACATGGCGGGCATCAGCGCCGGGACGCGGGAGCGGGTCCAGAAGCTCGCTGCCGAGATGGGTTACAGCCCCAGCCGCTTCGCGAAAGGCCTTGTCCAGGGTGCGCGGATCTCTGTGGGCCTGGCCATCCCTGACCTGACCAACCCTTACTTCCCGGCCTTTGCGTCGAGTGTGGTGGAGGCTGCCACGGAGCGGGGCTGGAATGTGGTGGTGGACGACTACGGGCACGGAACCGGCAGCGCGGTGGACGCTGCCGCCCGGCTTGCGCCCCAGGTTGATGCACTGATCGGATACCTTGTACCCCATCCGGATGAGGCGCAGTCGCTGATGGGCCGGCGCCCCGTCGTCGCCCTGGACTCCCCGGACGCCGGCACCGCCGGCGGGATTTCCTTTGACTACCACCACGCAGCCCGGCTCGCGCTCACCCATCTTGTTTCCCGCGGCTGCCGGAGCATTGCCTTCCTGGACTCGGACCAGGGGGGCCCGTCCGCCAGCCGGAGCGCCGCTGCAGCTGCCGTCGCGGCCGAGGCAGGCTTCCACCTTGCCCGCTTCCAGGCGCACCCGTCCGCGGCGGCGGCAAAGTCTGCTGTGGCCGTCCTTATGGCGGGGGATAATCGACCTGATGGCATTCTGGCCTTCAATGACCTGATGGCAGCCGGCGCGTTGAAGGCATTGCAGGAGTCAGGCATCCCCGTCCCCGGCGATTGTGCTGTCATCGGCATGGACGGAATTCCGCTCGGAGAGCTGCTTACGCCTGAGTTGACCACCCTCTCCCTGGACCTGCGCGGCGTGGGCCGGGCCGCCGTCGGCCTCCTGGATGGTCTGCTCACGGGGGCTATCCCGGACCGCAGCCCTGAGGCCCATCTGACCCTGCGGCATCAGCTGATCCTTAGGCAATCAGCCTGACCCCTACCCAAATCGTGAGTAAGCGCATAGGCTTTTGAGCTGAAACGTGAACGTTCACGCACCACCTCAACAAATTCTCCCCGCTAGGAAAATCCATGCCAGCCCACACCCCCGCCGCAACCCGCGGCCCCCGGTCCGCTTCGACAGCCGCAAGCTCCTCCCGCAGCCTCGATCTCGCCGCGGCCGATGTCGCCGAGTTGGCCTCCATGGGACCCGGCCGCGGAGCACTCCCGGCGCGGGTTTACCTGGAGTCGGATGCACCCCGGCTCTCACTCAACGGGGAATGGCAGTTCCGCCTGAGCTCCGGAATCAGGACGGCCCCCAACGACGGCTGGCAGGACGGCAGGGATCTCTCCGGCTTCACCCCCCTGCCCGTCCCCTCCAGCTGGAACATGCACGGGCACGGCTCGCCGGCCTACACCAACGTCCAGTTCCCCTTCGCGGTGGAACCGCCCCACGCACCGGACGCCAACCCGGTCGGTGACCACCTGGTGACCTTTGACGCCGGCCCGGAGTTCTTTCCGCGGGCCCTGCTGCGCTTCGATGGGATCGACTCGGCCGGGACCGTCTGGCTGAACGGGGTGGAGCTCGGGACCACCCGCGGGAGCCGGCTGGCCCACGAATTCGACGTCTCCGGCATCCTGGTGGAAGGAGCCAATACACTGGCCGTGCGGGTGGCCCAGTTCTCCGCTGCGAGCTATGTGGAGGACCAGGACATGTGGTGGCTGCCGGGCATCTTCCGGGACGTCACCCTGCAGGCTCGGCCGGAGGACGGCATCGATGATGTCTTCGTCCACGCGGGCTATGACCCGGGAACGGGCGAAGGCACGTTCCGTGTGGAGGTGAGCCGGGCGGGGAAGGCGATTGACGCCGTCGTACGCGTTCCGGAACTTGGCCTTGAACTGCCTGCGGGCGTGGAACACCATATCTCCGCCGTGGAGCCATGGTCCGCCGAGATCCCGCGACTCTACAACGCGACGGTGAGCACCCCTGGTGAGTCTGTTGCCCTGCAGCTGGGTTTCCGCAGCATCGTCATTGAGGACGCCCAGTTCAAGGTCAACGGCCGCCGGATCCTGCTCCGGGGAGTGAACCGCCACGAGCACCATCCCAGGCTCGGCCGTGTGGTGCCGCGGGACGTGGTGGAGGCGGAGCTGCGCCTGATGAAGCAACACAACATCAATGCCATCCGGACATCCCACTACCCGCCGCACCCGGAATTCCTGGCACTGGCAGACCGGCTCGGCTTTTACGTGGTCCTTGAATGCGACCTCGAGACGCACGGCTTCCACAGTGCCGGTTGGGCACAGAACCCCAGCGATGATCCGCAGTGGGAGGAGGCCCTGCTGGACCGGATGCGGCGCACCGTTGAGCGCGACAAGAACCATCCTTCGGTGATCATGTGGTCCCTGGGCAACGAGGCCGGCACCGGCCGGAACCTTGCGGCGATGTCGCGGTGGACCAAGGACCGTGACCCCTCCCGCCCCATCCACTACGAGGGCGACTGGTCCTCACCGGACGTGGACGTCTACTCCCGGATGTATGCCAGCCAGGCCGAGACGGCGCTCATCGGGCAGGGCATTGAGCCGCCGCTCGAGGACGCGGAACTGGATGCGCGGCGCCGGGCCATGCCGTTCGTGCTGTGTGAATACGTCCACGCGATGGGCAACGGGCCGGGCGGCATGAGCGAATACCAGGACCTCTTCGACAAGTATCCGCGGCTGATGGGCGGCTTCGTCTGGGAGTGGCTGGAGCACGGGATCCTTGTTCCCTCGCCGGGCGGTGGCGAGCATTTCGCCTACGGTGGGGACTTTGGCGAGGAAGTCCATGACGGCAACTTCGTCACGGACGGGCTGGTGGACGCCAACCGTAAACCCCGCCCCGGCCTGTTGGATTTCAAGAAGGTGATTGCTCCGCTGCGCATCGAAATTTCGCCGCCATGGTCCAGTTTCACTGTGCGGAACGGTCAGGACTTCGCGGATACGTCCGCCTACCGCTTTCAGTACAAGGTGGAGGACGACGGCGGCGCGCGGCTGGAGGGAACGGTGGCTGTTGCGCCGCTGGCGGCGCAGTCCACGGCTGCCGTGGAGCTGCCGGCGGAGGTTGCCGGGTACGTGGCGGGGCTGCCGCAGGACCGGACCGCAGTGCTCACCGTGAGTGCTGTGCTGGCCGCGGACACCGGCTGGGCGGCTGCCGGCCACGAGGTTGCCTGGGGGCAGGCTGCCAGATTCGCTTCTCCAGTCGCGGAGGTGCCGGCCGGGGACCTGGTTGAAGCCGGGGACGACGAACTCCGGCTGGGGACCGCGGTGTTCAACCGCACCACCGGAATGCCAACGTCCATTGGTGGACTTCCCGTGGAAAAGTTCGGCTTGGTCCTATGGTGGGCCCCGACCGACAACGACCTTGGCCGGGAGTGGGGAGGTCCGGACGAACGGCCCCTTGCCATTCAGTGGAAGGACGCGGGACTCGACCGGATGCACCCCCGGCTGCTGGGCATCCGCACGGAGTCCTCGCGCGACGGCGGTGAGCACCTCCGCGTCAGCACGCGCATGGGCGCAGCGGACAAGCAGTTTGGTCTGCTGGTGGACTATGTGTGGGCCAGCAGCTCCGGCTCACTGGCTCTGCGGACCCAGGTCCGGCCGGTGGGGGAGTGGGTCAACGCCGGCTTCGAGGTGGAGTGGGCGCGGATCGGACTGGAGCTGGTCCTGGGCTCAGAGACCACCAATGTGCAGTGGTTCGGGCAGGGACCGCACCAGAGCTACCCGGATACGGGCCAGGGTGCCCGGACGGGGTGGTTTGAACTTCCCCTCGGTGAACTGGATGTGGACTATGTCCGTCCGCAGGAATCGGGAGCCCGGTCCGGCGTACGGTCCGCTGTCCTGCAGACCGGCGGCAGGGAACTGCGCATTTCCGGCGAACCCTTTGCCCTGACGGTTCGGCCCTACAGCATGCAGGCTCTGGATGCGGCCACACACAGGCCGGATCTGGTGCCTGACGGGCGGAGCTACATCTACGTGGACCATGCCATGAGGGGTGTTGGCACCGCGGCCTGTGGCCCCGGCGTTCTGGAGCCGTACCGGCTCAAGCCCCGGCAGGCTGACTTCGAAGTTGTCCTCAACGTGCAGGGGTAGCCTCATTTGGCTCCTTGTCAGTGTGAGCCACTCCATAGAAGCAGTAAACCTGTCCTGGCTGGGGGAAATGGCCTGACGGTACCCCCAGGAACCGCGGGTTTCCGGGGTTCCTGAGGGGCATGGGCGCCTTTTGGGGCCGATTTGCGGTTGGGTGTGGGGGCGGGTATTGTTTTCTGAGTCGCCGCCGCTGAAGCGGAAAGATAGCGGCCAAACCCCTTACGAAACAGCCTGAAAATGGTTCGCCTCTTGGCGTGCCGGACGTGGGTGGGGCTGGTTTCAGAGCTAAGAAGATCGCGGAAACGCCGATTTGCGAAGCTCGTTGAAACCGGGTAAGTTTGAAAAGTTGCTCCGGAGCGATCCTGAACGAAGGTTTGGGTGGTGCCGGGTGTGTCTGTTGTTTGAGAACTCAATAGTGTGCCAAGTTTGTTGATACCGATTTTTTATAAATTGGTTGAATTTGCTGTGCCGCCACCCCGTGGTTGGCATGGTGTTTTTAGCTGGTTTCAAATTTTGCAGCTGTTTCTGCCGTTATTTCCGGTGGTTGTGGTTGTGTTTCGTTTTTGTTTTACTTCAACGGAGAGTTTGATCCTGGCTCAGGATGAACGCTGGCGGCGTGCTTAACACATGCAAGTCGAACGATGAAGCCCACTTGTGGGTGGATTAGTGGCGAACGGGTGAGTAACACGTGAGTAACCTGCCCTTGACTCTGGGATAAGCCTGGGAAACTGGGTCTAATACCGGATATGACCTTCCATCGCATGGTGGTTGGTGGAAAGCTTTTGTGGTTTTGGATGGACTCGCGGCCTATCAGCTTGTTGGTGGGGTAATGGCCTACCAAGGCGACGACGGGTAGCCGGCCTGAGAGGGTGACCGGCCACACTGGGACTGAGACACGGCCCAGACTCCTACGGGAGGCAGCAGTGGGGAATATTGCACAATGGGCGCAAGCCTGATGCAGCGACGCCGCGTGAGGGATGACGGCCTTCGGGTTGTAAACCTCTTTCAGTAGGGAAGAAGCGAAAGTGACGGTACCTGCAGAAGAAGCGCCGGCTAACTACGTGCCAGCAGCCGCGGTAATACGTAGGGCGCAAGCGTTATCCGGAATTATTGGGCGTAAAGAGCTCGTAGGCGGTTTGTCGCGTCTGCCGTGAAAGTCCGGGGCTCAACTCCGGATCTGCGGTGGGTACGGGCAGACTAGAGTGATGTAGGGGAGACTGGAATTCCTGGTGTAGCGGTGAAATGCGCAGATATCAGGAGGAACACCGATGGCGAAGGCAGGTCTCTGGGCATTAACTGACGCTGAGGAGCGAAAGCATGGGGAGCGAACAGGATTAGATACCCTGGTAGTCCATGCCGTAAACGTTGGGCACTAGGTGTGGGGGACATTCCACGTTTTCCGCGCCGTAGCTAACGCATTAAGTGCCCCGCCTGGGGAGTACGGCCGCAAGGCTAAAACTCAAAGGAATTGACGGGGGCCCGCACAAGCGGCGGAGCATGCGGATTAATTCGATGCAACGCGAAGAACCTTACCAAGGCTTGACATGAACCGGTAACGCCTGGAAACAGGTGCCCCGCTTGCGGTCGGTTTACAGGTGGTGCATGGTTGTCGTCAGCTCGTGTCGTGAGATGTTGGGTTAAGTCCCGCAACGAGCGCAACCCTCGTTCTATGTTGCCAGCACGTGATGGTGGGGACTCATAGGAGACTGCCGGGGTCAACTCGGAGGAAGGTGGGGACGACGTCAAATCATCATGCCCCTTATGTCTTGGGCTTCACGCATGCTACAATGGCCGGTACAAAGGGTTGCGATACTGTGAGGTGGAGCTAATCCCAAAAAGCCGGTCTCAGTTCGGATTGGGGTCTGCAACTCGACCCCATGAAGTCGGAGTCGCTAGTAATCGCAGATCAGCAACGCTGCGGTGAATACGTTCCCGGGCCTTGTACACACCGCCCGTCAAGTCACGAAAGTTGGTAACACCCGAAGCCGGTGGCCTAACCCCTTGTGGGAGGGAGCTGTCGAAGGTGGGACTGGCGATTGGGACTAAGTCGTAACAAGGTAGCCGTACCGGAAGGTGCGGCTGGATCACCTCCTTTCTAAGGAGCACCTCCAACCTTTTCCTGTCCTGGTGAATGCCGGGGTGGGGGGTTGTCAGGAAGCAAGCCCGCAGCATGGACGTTTGTTCCGTGGCGGGTGCTCATGGGTGGAATATCAACGAATAGGTGCCTGGTGGGATGAACCATTTGTGCTAGTACGGGCCGGCTCCTTTGTGGGTTGGTTCAGGAACGTTGTGTGGTTTGTTCTGCTGGGTAGTGTTTGGCACACTGTTGGGTCCTGAGGCAACAGGGCCGGGGGTTTTTGCCGTCGGTGCTTTGTTTCTGGTTTCCCTGCCATGACGTTCCCGCGCATGCCGGCTCCCTTTTGGGGGTTGTGTGCGGGGGTGTGTGGTGTGGGGTTGTTGTTTGAGAACTACATAGTGGACGCGAGCATCTTGTATAAGAAGCAATTTCCAAGATTAATGAACCTGGATCTGGCTGCGCTGTTGACATCCTTTTTGGGGTGTTGGGGTGTGGTTGGTTTTCGTGGTTCTCTCGAAAATGTTTTTGATCTTTGTGGTCAAGTTTTTAAGAGCACACGGTGGATGCCTTGGCATTAGGAGCCGAAGAAGGACGTAGGAATCTGCGATAAGCCTGGGGGAGTCGATAACCGGACTGTGATCCCAGGGTGTCCGAATGGGGAAACCCCGCCAAGCGCGCGAGTGACTTGGTGACCCGTACCTGAACACATAGGGTGCGTGGGGGGAACGCGGGGAAGTGAAACATCTCAGTACCCGCAGGAAGAGAAAACAATAGTGATTCCGTTAGTAGTGGCGAGCGAACGCGGATCAGGCTAAACCGTTCCATGTGTGATAGCCGGCGGGCGTTGCATGGTCGGGGTTGTGGGACTTTCCATACCAGTTCTGCCGGGCTGGTGGGGTGTGATGTGCGCGCATAGGTGAACGGTTTTGAAAGGCCGGCCAGAGAGGGTGTTAGTCCCGTAACCGTAATGTGTTTGTACCGCCTGTGAGAGTATCCCAAGTAGTACGGGGCCCGAGAAATCCCGTGCGAATCTGTCAGGACCACCTGATAAGCCTAAATACTCCCTAATGACCGATAGCGGACCAGTACCGTGAGGGAAAGGTGAAAAGTACCCCGGGAGGGGAGTGAAACAGTACCTGAAACCGTGTGCTTACAATCCGTCGGAGCCAGTCTGATTCTGGTGACGGCGTGCCTTTTGAAGAATGAGCCTGCGAGTTAGTGTTACGTCGCGAGGTTAACCCGTGTGGGGCAGCCGTAGCGAAAGCGAGTCTGAATAGGGCGTTGCAGTGGCGTGATCTAGACCCGAAGCGAAGTGATCTACCCATGGCCAGGTTGAAGCGACGGTAAGACGTCGTGGAGGACCGAACCCACTTCAGTTGAAAATGGAGGGGATGAGCTGTGGGTAGGGGTGAAAGGCCAATCAAACTTCGTGATAGCTGGTTCTCCCCGAAATGCATTTAGGTGCAGCGTTGCGTGTTTCTTGCTGGAGGTAGAGCTACTGGATGGCTAATGGGCCCTACAAGGTTACTGACGTCAGCCAAACTCCGAATGCCGGTAAGTGAGAGCGCAGCAGTGAGACTGTGGGGGATAAGCTTCATAGTCGAGAGGGAAACAGCCCAGACCACCAACTAAGGCCCCTAAGCGTGTGCTAAGTGGGAAAGGATGTGGAGTTGCGAAGACAACCAGGAGGTTGGCTTAGAAGCAGCCACCCTTAAAAGAGTGCGTAATAGCTCACTGGTCAAGTGATTCCGCGCCGACAATGTAGCGGGGCTCAAGTACACCGCCGAAGTTGTGGATTTCGGATTTTAGCTAAGCCGCCCCTTGTGGGTTGGTTCAGGCGTCCGGAGTGGTAGGGGAGCGTCGTGTGGGCGGTGAAGTCGCGGTGTAAACCAGCGGTGGAGCCTACACGAGTGAGAATGCAGGCATGAGTAGCGAAAGACGGGTGAGAAACCCGTCCGCCGAATGATCAAGGGTTCCAGGGTCAAGCTAATCTGCCCTGGGTAAGTCGGGACCTAAGGCGAGGCCGACAGGCGTAGTCGATGGACAACGGGTTGATATTCCCGTACCGGCGAAAAACCGCCCATGCTGAGCGGGGGATACTAACTGCCCGAAACCTGCCCGACCGTCCTTTGGATGGAAGGGTTTTGGTGGAGCGCAGGACCTGATCCCGGGAGGCAAGCGTATTAACAGGTGTGACGCAGGAAGGTAGCCGAGCCGGGCGATGGTTGTCCCGGTCTAAGGATGTAGGGCGAGTGGTAGGCAAATCCGCCACTCATATAAGCCTGAGATCTGATGGGACCCCCGTTTGGGGGGATTTGGTGATCCTATGCTGCCGAGAAAAGCATCGACGCGAGGTTTTAGCCGCCCGTACCCCAAACCGACACAGGTGATCAGGTAGAGAATACCAAGGCGATCGAGAGAATTATGGTTAAGGAACTCGGCAAAATGCCCCCGTAACTTCGGGAGAAGGGGGGCCCCAACCTTGAACGGTACTAGCGACCGGGAGGGGATCGGGGCCGCAGAGACCAGGGGGAAGCGACTGTTTACTAAAAACACAGGTCCGTGCGAAGTCGCAAGACGATGTATACGGACTGACTCCTGCCCGGTGCTGGAAGGTTAAGAGGACCGGTTAGCCGCAAGGCGAAGCTGAGAATTTAAGCCCCAGTAAACGGCGGTGGTAACTATAACCATCCTAAGGTAGCGAAATTCCTTGTCGGGTAAGTTCCGACCTGCACGAATGGAGTAACGACTTCCCCGCTGTCTCAACCATAAACTCGGCGAAATTGCAGTACGAGTAAAGATGCTCGTTACGCGCAGCAGGACGGAAAGACCCCGAGACCTTTACTATAGTTTGGTATTGGTGTTCGGAGTGGCTTGTGTAGGATAGGTGGGAGACGTTGAAGCCCGGACGCCAGTTCGGGTGGAGTCATCGTTGAAATACCACTCTGGTCACTTTGGACATCTAACTTCGGCCCGTAATCCGGGTCAGGGACAGTGCCTGATGGGTAGTTTAACTGGGGCGGTTGCCTCCTAAAAAGTAACGGAGGCGCCCAAAGGTTCCCTCAGCCTGGTTGGCAATCAGGTGTCGAGTGTAAGTGCACAAGGGAGCTTGACTGTGAGAGAGACATCTCGAGCAGGGACGAAAGTCGGGACTAGTGATCCGGCGGTACATTGTGGAATGGCCGTCGCTCAACGGATAAAAGGTACCTCGGGGATAACAGGCTGATCTTGCCCAAGAGTCCATATCGACGGCATGGTTTGGCACCTCGATGTCGGCTCGTCGCATCCTGGGGCTGGAGTAGGTCCCAAGGGTTGGGCTGTTCGCCCATTAAAGCGGTACGCGAGCTGGGTTTAGAACGTCGTGAGACAGTTCGGTCCCTATCCGCTGCGCGCGCAGGAAATTTGAGAAGGGCTGTCCTTAGTACGAGAGGACCGGGACGGACGAACCTCTGGTGTGTCAGTTGTACTGCCAAGTGCACCGCTGATTAGCTACGTTCGGATGGGATAACCGCTGAAAGCATCTAAGCGGGAAGCTCGCTTCGAGATGAGATTTCCATACACCCTCGGGTGTGAGAGGCCCCCAGCCAGACCACTGGGTTGATAGGCCGGATGTGGAAGCGAGGACTAACGACTCGTGAAGCTGACCGGTACTAATAGGCCAACAACTTACACCACACAGATATATACAAAACTCTGCTTGCGTCCACTATGTGGTTCCCAACCAACAACCCAACACCGGGGTTTTGGCAGGAACCAACAATTGAATAACAACACCACAATGTTGTAACCACAAGATTTCCCACACCCACCAAAACACCGGGGGTGACGGGTAAAAGGGTTACGGCGGTCATAGCGTGGGGGAAACGCCCGGTCCCATTCCGAACCCGGAAGCTAAGACCCACAGCGCCGATGGTACTGCACCCGGGAGGGTGTGGGAGAGTAGGTCACCGCCGGACACACATTAATGGTCGAGGCCCCAACCACACACGGTTGGGGCCTCCCACATTTAACCGCCCAGGACCCGAAGGACCACCCTGGGCAAACCCGCCAGGAAGCACTGAGGCTTCTGCCGAGGGCTGAAAATAGCCCTCGGAAGCGGTGATTAACCTCAAAAAGTGGCGGAAACACGCGGAATTTGCGGACCGGAAGCGCCCAAGCTGGTAAGTTTTCGGACAGTGGCTTGTACGCATGCCGCGTGCAGGCTTCAGAATCAGAATCGTCCAGGAGGACATAAATGGCTAAGAACCGTAGTGAACTTGTTGCAGAGGTAGCAGGCAAGGCCGGCACCAGCCAGGCTGCCGTCAACTCCGTCCTCGATGCACTGTTCGAGGTTTTCGAGACTTCTGTCGCCGCGGGCGAGAAGATCACCATCCCGGGCTGGCTCGCCGTCGAGCGCACCGACCGTGCAGCCCGCACCGGCCGTAACCCGCAGACCGGCGAAACCATCCAGATTGCAGCAGGCCACAGCGTCAAGCTGACCGCCGGCTCCAAGCTGAAGGCTGCAGTCTCCAAGAAGTAAGGCTTGTCCCGTCCGGCACTCAGCCGGCTGGATACAAGGAGCGGCAACCCCCAGGGTTGCCGCTCCTTCGCTTTTAAGGGCCCGCTGGCTTTCACGCACGGATTCGCGGCCCGGGCAGGCGTAGCGGACAATGGAATGGTGTCTTCTGCCGCAAAACCCCGTTCCACCGCGCCCCAGTCCGATCCTGGCAAGGGAGCTGCGGTCCGGGACGCCGGAAGCCGGGGGATCCCGGTGCCTTGGCAGCTGGCCGGCCTGGCAGCACTCTTCCTGGGCCTCGCAGCAGCACTGATCTTTTCCGGCGCTGCAGCGGCCCGCAGTGTTGCCGACCCCGGTGCCCTGGTGCGTTGGGGCCTGCCTGTCAGCAAGGCCGTCCATAACGTCTCCCTGGCGACGGTCGTCGGTGGCCTGATCTTCGCCGTCGGGATTCTCCCCAGAGCCCTCAACGCCCGCGGCCGCGACCGGGAAGCGGCAGTCAACGGTGCACCCGAACATCCCGCCTTTACCCGCGTCCTGGCTGTGGCCGCCGTCGCCGGTGCTGTGTGGACCTTGTCCGCCATCGCAGTCCTGGTGCTCACCTATGCCGACGTTGCGGGGCAGGGTTTGTCCGGCGACCAGGCGTTCACCCAGGCCCTGGTGTATTTCATGACGGATATTGAAACCGGCCGGGCTTGGCTTGCCGTCATCATCATCGCCGCGGTGGTGACCACAGCGCTGTTCGGCGTCAGGTCACTGGGCGGCCTGGCGCTGACCCTCGTCCTGGCCCTCATTGGCCTGGTCCCCACCGCCTTGATCGGCCACTCGTCCAGCTCTTCCGACCACGAGGGCGCCATCAACTCACTCGGCCTGCACCTGGTGGGCGTGAGCACCTGGGTGGGCGGCATCATCATCCTGGCCCTGCTGTCCGGGATCCTCACCGGGACCAAGGCCGGGGCAGCCACGGACATCACCGAACCCACGCTCCGGCGGTTCTCCACCCTGGCCGGGTTCGCGTTCGTGCTGGTCTTCGCCTCGGGCATCATCAACGCCAGTATCCGGGTCACCAGCTGGTCTGATCTTTTCGGCTCCGCCTACGGCCAGCTGATCCTGGCCAAGAGCGCAGCCGCGGTAGTGCTGGGCGGCATTGGCTTCATGCACCGGCAGTGGGTCATCCCGCAGCTGGGCCGCAAGGGCTCCACCCTGTCCTCGCGGCGCGTCCTCTGGCAGCTGGTGCTGGCTGAGCTGTTGATCATGGGCGCCACCTCCGGCATCGCCGTGGCCCTGGGCCGCTCCGCTCCACCGCAGCCCACCGAACCGGCGCCCAATGCCTCGGCCGCCTTCATCCTCAGCGGCTACGACCTGCCGCCGGAACTGACGCCCGAACGCTGGTTGACGGAATGGCGCCTGGACTGGCTCTGGGTGGCAGTGGCCCTCTTTGGCCTGGTGACTTATTTCCTGGGTGTGGCCAAGGTCCGCCGCCGCGGCGACTCTTGGCAGTGGTTCCGGTCCGTGAACTGGGTCATCGGCCTGGTGGTCCTGACCTACATCACGTCCGGGCCGCCGTCGGTCTATGGCCGCGTCCTGTTCTCCGCGCACATGGTGGACCACATGGCCCTGACCATGGTGGCCCCGATCTTCCTGGTGCTGGGCGCCCCGGTGACCCTTGCCCTGCGCGCGCTGCCCGCGCGCGGCGATGGCTCACGCGGCACGCGGGAATGGCTCCTGGTGTTCGTGCACTCGAAGTTCTCGCAGCTGGTCACCCACCCGCTGTTCGCGGCCGCGAACTTTGCCGGCTCGATCGTGCTGTTCTACTACTCGGACCTGTTCGGCTTCGCCATGCGCGAGCATGTGGGCCACGAACTGATGAACCTGCACTTCCTGCTCACCGGATACATCTTCGTGCTGAGCATGATCGGCACCGACCCCCTGCCGCTCCGTGCGCCGTACCCCATGCGGCTGCTCCTGCTGCTGGCCACCATGGGCTTCCACGCTTTCTTCGGCGTCTCCATCATGGGCGGCACTGGGCTGCTGGCCGCGGATTACTTTGGCAACCTTGGCCGCGCCTGGGGACCGTCAGCCCTCGTTGACCAGCAGACCGGCGGCGCGGTGGCCTGGGGCATCGGCGAGGTGCCAACGCTGCTGGTGGCGATCGGCGTCGCCATCATGTGGTCCAGGTCCGACCAGCGGGAGACCAAACGGGTGGACCGCGCGGCGGACAGGAATAATGACGCCGATCTGACCGCTTACAACGATATGTTTGCCAAATTGGCCGAACGCGACGCCAAGCTGGCTGAACGCAACAAGCTGGAAGGACGCTGATGAGCGAAACCGTACGCACGCATGCCCGGGTCCGGGCCTCCGAACTGGTGGGCCGCAACTGGTTGAACACCGGCGGCAAGAGCCTGGACCTCGAGGCCCTGCGCGGCAAGATCGTGCTGCTCGATTTCTGGACCTTTTGCTGCATCAACTGCCTGCACGTCCTGGATGAGCTGCGGCCGCTGGAAGAGCAGTACTCGGACGTGCTGGTCACCGTGGGGGTCCACTCGCCCAAGTTCGAGCACGAGGCCGATCCGGTGGCGCTGGCCGCGGCCGTGGAGCGCTACGAGATCCACCACCCCGTGCTGGACGATCCGGAGCTGGACACGTGGAAGGCCTACACCGCCCGCGCCTGGCCCACCCTGGTGGTCATCGACCCCGAGGGCTACATCGTGGCCCACCTCTCCGGCGAGGGCCACGCGGACGGGCTCGCCGTGCTGATCCCCGAGCTCATCGCCGAACACGAGGCCAAAGGCACCCTGCACCGCGGCTCCGGCCCGTACGTGGCGCCCGAGGCGACCTCCGGGACCCTGCGCTTCCCCGGCAAGGCTTTGTTCCTGCCGGCGGGCCGAGGTTCCGGCGCTCCGGCTGGAACGTCCGACGACGGCTCCTCCGCAGGTGCCACGGCCGGCGGCGCCGCGGACAAGGGTTCCTGGCTGGTCACCGACACCGGCCACCACCGCCTGGTGGAGCTGGGCACCGACTTCCAGACCGTCCTGGCCACCTTCGGCTCGGGCACCAAGGGCTACGCCGATGGTTCCGCCGCGGGCGATACCGCCAGCGCACAGTTCAATGAGCCCCAGGGCCTGGTCCTGCTGCCGGAAGATGTGGCAGCCAAGGCCGGCTACGACGTCGTGATTGCCGACTCGGTCAACCACCGCCTGCGGGGACTCTCGCTCACGGACGGCAAGGCCTCCACCCTGGCCGGCAACGGCATCCAGCGGCTGCTGGAAACCGGCCCGGCACGCGTGGATGAAGAGGGTGCCGGGTTCAGCGGGTCGCTGGGCAGCGATCCGCTGGAGGTTGCCCTGAGCTCGCCGTGGGACGTGGTGTGGTCGCGCAAGCTGAACGCGGTGGTGGTGGCCATGGCCGGCACGCACCAGATTTTCAGCTTCGATCCCATCACCGGTGCGGTGGCCATCATTGCCGGCAACGGGCTGGAAGGCCTGCTCGACGGGCCCGCCCATGAGGCCTGGTTCGCCCAGTCCTCCGGCTTGGCCGAGGACGCCGACGGCAACATCTGGGTGGCCGATTCTGAAACCTCCGCCCTGCGCAAGCTGGTCATCGCCGAGGGCGGCACCGTCACCGTGGAGTCCGCGGTGGGCAAGGGCCTGTTCGACTTCGGCTTCCGCGACGGCCCCGCGGCAGAAGCACGCCTGCAGCACCCGCTCGGAGTGACAGTCCTGCCCGACGGCTCCGTGGCGATCGCGGACACCTACAACGGAGCCGTGCGCCGCTATGATCCCGCGTCCGGCACGGTGTCCACCCTGGCCCGCGGCCTCGCAGAGCCCTCGGACGTCATTGTTGACCACACACAGTCAGCCGGCTCGGAGCCCCTGCTGGTGGTGGTGGAGGCGAACAAACACCAGCTCGTCTACGTTCCCATCCCCAAGGAAGCACAGCAGGTGGATGAGGGAGCGTCCCAGACCCACCGACCCAAGAGCCCCGTGGCTCCCGGACCGCTGGATCTGACCGTCCGCTTCACCGCGCCCACCGGGCAGAAGCTCGACGACCGCTGGGGCGACCCCACGCAGCTGAAGATCTCCTCCACCCCGCCGGAGCTGCTGGTGTCCGGCGGCGGGACCTCCGTGGGACTGCTGCGTACCCTGGAGCTGTCCCGGGACGTGCCCGAGGGCGTGCTGCACATTACCGCCCGGGCCGCAGCCTGCGATGGCCCCGAGACCGAGGACGGCGAAATCCCCGACCACGCCGCCTGCCACCTGTACCAGCAGGACTGGGGCATCCCGGTGGTCCTGCAGGCCGATGGCGACACCGAACTGGTCCTGGACCTGCGCGGCATGGACTGACCCGGCCGGCTGCTGCCTGAAAGGCTGCTTTCTTGTGACCCCGCGTCACGGGAAGCAGCCTTTCGCGTTTCCGGCGTAATGGCAGCCCCGGAACTCCGGGGTTTTCGTTGTCCGAGGGCCCTGAAAGCGTGCTTGGCGTGACGCGGACTGTGTTCGCTGCTGTCCACATAGGCCCGGGGCAGGCTGTCAGGTAACTTCAGGAGCCGGGGAGCATGGGCGTATGGATGCCCTCAAAGCCCTGGAAAGTTGCGGCGGCGCCGCCCGAAGGTTAGCCCTGTCAAGGCTGGGAGTGGATGATGCCGCCCTTCGGCGTGCGGTAAGGGCCGGGGTGATGCAACCCGACCGAGGGCTCTATGCGCTTCCGACGGCGCCTCCGGACTTGGTTGCCGTGCTGCGGAACCGGGAGCTGCTGACGTGTTCCAGCGCCGCGGCTGCTTACAGCCTTTGGTCACTCCCCTCGGACGGAAGGCGCCACGTTTACCACCGCCGGCAGGACGCTGTCTGTGGCGACGCCGTCCACCACAGTGGACTTCTCCTGCCGCCTTCCCCGCTTCAGCCGGTGGCCGCACTGGCAGATGTGTTGATCCATGCGCTGCGATGCCTGCCGTTCGCGGAGTCGCTGGTGATGGTGGAGTGCGCCGTCACGCGCGGCGACATGACTGTGGATTTCCTGCGCCAGCGGTTACCCGGACATCGCAACGGAAGGGCCAGGGCGGTCCTGGACTGGGTGGACAGTGGGGCGGATTCCCTCCTGGAGACCCTGGCACGGACGTACTTCCGCAAGGCAGGGATCCAAGTGCAGCCGCAGGTGTACCTGGAACGGGTGGGCTATGTGGATCTGCTGCTGGATGGCTGGCTGGTGGTGGAACTGGACGGGAGGCATCACGCGGAGTGGAAACAGGTTCAAAAGGACCATCGCCGCAACAACGAGTCGGTCCTGCAGGGGTACACGGCACTCCGCTACTACTACGCCGACGTGGTGTTCCGGCCGCAGGAGATGGTGGAGCAGGTGCTTGCGGTCCTGAAACGACGGCGGTAGCCGGCCGGAGGCGTCACGCGGAGCAGGTTTTCACCACCGCTGAGTTGCCGGAACCCTGGAAAATCAAGGGCGGCAGCACGCACCAGGCCTGAAAGCGTGTCTGGCGTGACGCGGACTAACCGGAGGGGCTAGAAGCTCAGCATCGGGGTGACTTTGACGGTGTCACCGGCGACGTCCAAGCGGGTGGTGAAGCTAAAGTCCACCTCCTGGTCCAGCGGGTACCAGGCCCCAGTGAACGAGTTCTGTTGCAGCGCCTCCACCTTGGCCTTGCCGTCCAGGGGTGCCACCACCCAGCGGCCGTCGAACGGCTCCACCGATACCCCGGGGTATTCGGTCACGGTCCATCGGATGCTGCCGTCCTGGACCCTGTTGTTGCTGGTGTAGTAGAACGGGCAGTCGGGCTGGAGCTTCTGTTCCTTGACGGCCTCCGCCGCGCAGGTGTCCAGGAATTCCCGGATCTTGGCAGCAACATCGTTCTTCAGCTTGTCCGTGGCCTGGGTCAGCAGGTTGAGCGGCGCCACGGGGGTGTCCTTGGAAGTGACGGTGGCGCGGGTGGCCGGTGCCGAGAAATACTGCCCGTCGAGGGAGGCCTCGTACTCGCCGGGGTAGAACACCGCGAAGGAGTTGCGGCCGTTGGGCATGTTGACCGGGACGCCGTTGACTGTTGCCTCGCTGCCGTTGACCACGGTGATATCAACCGTGGGCAGCCGGGACGGGACGAATGCCCAGGTGTTGAAGAACAGCCACTCGGTGCCGGTCTTCTGCAGCAGGAATTCCGTGTGCAGCCGGCTGCCGTCGATGGTGTACTCGAGGGGCACCATCACCTGGTTGTTGGGACGTTCTTCGGGATCACCAATGGCGATATTGGCCAGGCGGGCGGCGGACGTCTGCAGGCCCGGGCCATCCAGCATGGCGGCGTTGCTTGGCGGGACTGCGGCCTTCAGGAGCCCCAGCGCACGCCCGCCGTCGCCGCTTTTCAGGGCGTCCAGATACTCCCTGACCGGCTGCTGCGGGCTGGCCACGGTATTGTTCACCACATTGATGGCCACCACGGCTCCGGCGACGGCAAGCATGAGGCCCAACAGCCATCCGGCCGCGATCCTCACCAACGCTTGACTCATCTGCACGTTCCTTACAGTAACGGCAGTGCGGACACACACTAAAGTTAGGGTCCCCCCTAATCCGCCGTGCAACGCCCCTTTAACGCCCGACGGCGGGAGGCCAGGACAGCGTCACCAGGAACCTTGGGCAGGTCCCCGGGACACCCGGTGCAGAGCTATGAGGCGCGGCGCAAGGAGCGGCAGGGTTAGGAGCGGCAGGTCGTCAGCGTCAGGGCCGGGAGCGGCAGCCTCAGCGGCGGCGTCGCCGGGAGGACGTGCCGAACACTCCGCGGAGCAGTTCGCGTCCGAGTTGCGTGCCCATGGACCGCGCCATGCTCTTGAGCCCGCCACCCAGGGCACCGCCGAGTACGCCTCCGAGGTCACCCATCATGCCGCCGGGCTGCGGCTGGGGCTCCCGGGACTGTCGCGTCCGCGGGGCCCGCGGCGCTTTTGCCCGAGTCTTGGACGGCGCCGGCTCGCCGTAATCCGGTTCGCTGTACTGGGGTTCCGGATCCTGCGGCGAGGCTGGCGCAGGCCTGCTGCTGGGCCGGCCCAGGATCTCCTGCTCGATCCGCCGGGCTTCGGCGTCCACGTCGTACCCGGCCGGCGTCCCGGGTGCGCCGGCAGGAGATCCAGCCGCCGGACCCGTGGGAGCTGCAGCCTTGCCGGTGAGCTTCTCGTACGCGGACGGGTTGTCCACCGCTGTTCCGTACTTCCCCAGCAGCGCGGAACCGGCCACCGTGCTGCGGACCAGGGCCTCGTCACTGGGGCCCATGACGGACTCGGGGGCGCGGAGCCGGGTGAGGGCCACCGGGGTGGGCGCGCCTTTCTCGTTCATGACGGTGATGACGGCCTCGCCGATACCGGCGGACGTGAGCGTCTCTTCGAGGTCGTAGTCGCTGAGCGGGAACGTGGACACCGTGGCCTTGAGCGCCTTGGCGTCCTCGGGGGTAAAGGCGCGCAGGGCATGCTGCACCCGGTTGGCCAGCTGGCCCAGGACGTCAGCGGGGACATCCTTGGGCGTCTGGGTCACGAAGAAGATGCCCACACCCTTGGACCGGATGAGCCGGACGGTGGTGGTGATGGCCTCGAGGAAGGCCTTGGACGCGTCGTTGAACAGCAGGTGGGCTTCGTCCAGGAAGAAGACCAGCTTGGGCTTGTCCAGGTCGCCGGCCTCGGGGAGGTCCTCGAACAGGTCTGCCAGCAGCCACATGAGGAAGGTGGAGAACAGCATGGGCTTGGTCTGCAGGGTGGGCAGTTCCAGGCAGGTGATTACGCCGCGGCGGTCCGGGGCGGTGCGCAGCAGCTCGGCGGTGTCGAACTCCGGCTCGCCGAAGAACTTTTCCAGCCCCTGCGCCTCCAGGGTCACGATCTCCCGCAGGATCACGCCCGCGGTCGCTTTGGACAGGCCGCCGAGTTCCTCGAGCTGGTCCTTGCCTTCATCCGAGGTGAGGAACTGGATGACGGCGCGGAGGTCCTTGAGGTCAATCAGCTCCAGGCCGTTCTTGTCCGCGAAGTAGAAGACCAGCTGCAGGCTCGATTCCTGCGTGTCGTTCAGTTCCATGATGCGCGAGAGCAGGATGGGCCCGAACGAGGTCACCGTGGCGCGGACGGGAACGCCGTTGCCGTCGCCGCCCAGCGCCAGGAACTCCACCGGAAACGTTTTGCCCTGCCACGCCTGACCGATGCTGTCCGTGCGGGCCGTGAGTTTGTCACTGCCGGCGGCGGCTGTGGCCAGGCCGGACAGGTCGCCCTTGATGTCGGCCAGGAAGACGGGGACGCCGGCGGTGGACAGCTGTTCGGCCATCATGTGCAGCGTGACGGTCTTGCCCGTTCCGGTGGCACCCGCCACCAGCCCGTGCCGGTTCATCATGGCCAGCGGCAGCCGCACGGGCGCGTCCTTGTGCAGCTCGCCGTCGATGATGGCGGCCCCCAGCTCGATGGTGGCCCCTTCCAGCGTGTAGCCCTTCTGGATGGTGGCAAGCTTCTCTGCTGTGGTTTTGGTGGCCATGGCGCCAGCTTAGCCGCGGCCGTCCGGTTTGCGGCGGTGCCCGGCCCGTCGACCCCGCAGTCCGTCCTACAGCAGGGTTGGCAGGTCCTTGGTGAACGCCAGGTGCCCGATGGTTTCCGGATCGGCGTCCAGGTCGAACTGCGCCTGGTAGCCGGTGCTCAGGTAGAGGTGCTTGGCCTCGGGCTGCCGGGGGCCGGTGGTGAGGTACAGACGGGTGTAGCCGCGGGCGCTGGCCAGGGCTTCCAGCTCGGCCAGTACCAGCCGGGCCAAACCACGACGGCGGTGGTCCGAGTGCGTCCAGATGCGCTTCAGTTCCGCGGTGGTTTGGTCATAGCTCCGGAACGCCCCGCCGGCGATTGACTCGCCGTCCTCCTGGATGATCAGCAGGGCGCCGTGCGGTTCCTCGAATTCGGCAGCCGGGTAGCGGTTCAGTTCCTCCGCGGCAGCCGAGCGGCCGAACAGGTCCCCGTACCGGGTGTCATATTCGACGGCGAGCTCGTCCAGGAGCGGCCGGACGCGCGGATCGTGCATGGGCAGGCTGAGGACCGCCAGGCTGGCAGGGTCAAGAGGCCTGGGACGAAGGTGGGGTTCTGCGGTCACTGGTCATTCCTTGTCACTGGTTAGTTCTTTCCGGCGGCGGCTGGTTCTGGAGTAATTGTGGCCCGGGCAGCCAGGTCCCGGGCAACGCCGAGGACGGCCCGGGCCAGGGCATCGTTCTCCCGGAACGGCGCGGCGTTGGTGTTGGGCCGGGCAAAGGCGCCGGCGCCCCAGCCCGATGTGCCCGGGCCAACGCCAAATAAGGTGGGCTGGGGTACGCCGTCGGCGCCCACCAGCTGGTGCTGCGGGGAGACCAGGAGTTTCCCGGTGGAGTGGATGCCGTCCGAGGTCAGCAGCTGCTGCTCGCTGCCCAGGCCGCTCCCGTACAGCGAGGCGAGCACGGGGTTGAGCGAGCGGGCCACCGAGGTGGACGGCAGCCTGGCCTCGATCAGGGCCTTGGCCGTGACCGTTACCCCCGACTGCGCGGACGAAGCAGCAAACAACCCGGTGGCTTCGTCGGCGGAAACCTGCAGGCCCGGACCCAGGAACTGCAGCACGCCCGCCCGGTGCAGCGCCAGCATCTGGCGGAGCCGGTGGGGCGGCGGACCGGAGTCCACGAAGCTGAAGAAGCCGTGCCACCAGCCGTGGATGACCTGCTGCGAGCGTGCGTTCAGCCGCTCGGGCGGGACCATGCGCCCCACCTCCATATAGACGTGCAGCAGGGCCAGGAAGAGGGCAAAGGTCTCGGGGTGGTCCGGGCCGTCCCGGAGCCGCAAGTCATTGTCGATGTAATGAGCGACGGCTTCCTGCACCTCGGCGTGGTCACGGAAGTGGAGGCCCTCGAAGGGACGGTCCAGCCGCTCCAGGTCCAAGTGCAGGCCGGAATCCGGGACTGCGGCGGCAACCAGGTCCGCGCGCTCGCGGCTGTACCAGTCCAGTCCGGCATAGGCGGCGGCAAACTCGTCCCAGCCCATGGCGGCCCGGTCAGGGCTTCCGGTCAGCAGCTCGCGGTAGTAGTAGTGCCCGGCTTCCTTGGCGATCAGGGGCCAGAGGTGCCGGCGGAAGTCCAGCTCGCCGTGCTGCTGCAGCAGGGCCTCCACCGCGGTTTTGGTGAAGAACTGCAGCGGCCCCGGCGCCTGTCCCCGCAGGGCTGCGGAAATCTTGGAGTGGTACGGCACGCCCCGCCGCGACCCCGCCCACAGCCGTGGTTCGCGTCCGGACGGCAGGTAGCGCAGCCCGCCGTCGGACGTCTCCTCAAACCTGCCGCCGCGCCCCTCCATGAGGAGGACCAGCAGGTCCACGAACGCCAGGCCCATCCCGGCCACGATCACGTCCTGGCCGGGAGCGATGGGGGAGTAGTCGACGTCGGTAGTGTAGCTGGGTGCCGCGTGGTAGCCGCCGTGCCGGGCAGCGAAGTCCGTGAAACCGGCGGATATGGCGTCCGGGCGGGAGTCGGTGTGGCCCAGCGCGGTCACCACAATGTCCGCGTGGAGGGTCCGGCCGTTGGCCAGGTCAACCCCGTGGCTACCGGAGGCTAGTGCTGTGATGCCCACGGCGGTGGTCCGGTGCACCGTCACGCTGCGGCCCAAGGACCTGGCGGCGCGGCGGAAGAACCACTCGAGGTACTGGCTCTGCAGCTGCCGGGTGGGAAACGTGGTGGCGGTCAGGGCCCGCAGCTGGTCCCACAGCGGCTGGGGGAAGTCAGGAACGTCGGTGATGGAGGCGTCCAGTACGCCGGCGCCCCACTCGGCCAGCCCCGGGCCGGGCGCGGTGGGACCGGAGCAGTCAACGGACGCGTCGGTGAACATGGTGATGTCCGCGGCCATCGAATTCAGGAGGAGCCCGGGGTCCTGGTCATACCGCCAGATGCGGCCCGACCCCGGGATGTGCGGCTCCACCACATGGATCTGCAGGGGGCCGGCGAAGACGTCCGGCCGGTTGGCGGCGATCCGCTCCAGCACGCCCGCCGTGCGCGGTCCGCCGCCGATGAAGACGATGGCCGGGAGGGTGGCTGGCATGGGCTCTCCTGACGGCATGTGATGTGCAGGGGACGGCACGGGAGCGGCCGTCGGAGTGCCCATGCTAGGCAGGCGTGACGACGGCGGTCGAGCGCCTGGTCACGGCCGTTAACTCCGCGTCACGGCGCGTTAAGGGACGCAAAAAACCGACTCATGACGCCGTGCGAAGCCCCGTGAAGTATTGCAACCGGCCGCCTTGCTGGCCCGTTACGGCCGGTCCTAGATTTGCAGCCAGCACCCGGGGCCAGCCGCTCCGACGCCGGGCAACCCGGCTCCAGCCCAGGAAAGAGAAGTGAGGTGGCCCCGTGAGTTCAGCAACCAGGGTGGCGCAGTCAAAGCAACCGCAACCCGTCCAGCCGCAGCCGGACCAGGTCGCGGCAGTGCCGCCGGCAGCGCCACCGGACGGAGACCGCATCCAGGGTCGGATCCCGGCGGACTACTCGTCCTACCGCGTGGTGGCAGCCAGGCATCCGTGGCGCTGGGTGGGGACTGCCGTCGTCGCGCTTGGTGTCCTTGCCGTGGCGTGGTCCCTGGCCACCAACCCGCGCTGGGAGTGGGGCGTGGTGGCCCAGTGGTTCACCGCCCAGTCCGTGGTCATCGGCCTGGTGGAAACCCTCAAGCTGACGGTAATCTCCGGCGTCCTGGGGTTTGTGCTCGGCTTCATCCTGGCGCTCATGCGGCTCTCGGCGTCGCCGCTGCTGGTCTCGGTGTCCTGGACGTTCTCCTGGATCTTCCGGTCCACGCCGTTGCTGGTCCAGATGCTCCTTTGGTACAACCTGGGCTACCTGTACGAAAAAATCAGCTTAGGGCTCCCCTTCACCGATGTCCGGTTCTTCGAGGTGCAGACCACCACACTGATCAGCCAGTTTGCGGCAGCAGTGCTGGGACTGACCCTGAACCAGGCGGCCTATTCGGCCGAGATCATCCGCGGCGGCATCCTCTCCGTGGACCAGGGCCAGCTGGAGGCGGCGGCGGCGCTGGGCATCCCGGCCTGGCGCCGCTCCACAAGGATCGTGCTGCCGCAGGCCATGCGGGCCATCCTGCCCACGGCGTTCAACGAGATCATCGGCCTGGTCAAGGGCACCTCGATCGTCTACGTCCTGGCCTACTCCGAGCTGTTCTACACGGTCCAGGTCATCTACAACCGCACGCAGCAGGTCCTGCCGCTGCTGCTGGTGGCCACGCTCTGGTACATCGTGATCACGTCCGTGCTGAGCGTCTTCCAGTACTACATCGAGCGGCACTACTCCAAGGGCGCGGTGCGGAACCTGCCGCTGACGCCCCTGCAGAAGGCCCGTAAATTCTTCGCCACCCACGCGGCGGTCCCCAACCGGAGGAACTTCTGATGACTGCAACCCTTACCGCCCCTCCTGCCACCCGCGGCCTGGTGGAAATCACCGGCGTCCGCAAGTCCTTCGGCGCCACCGAAGTCCTCAAAGGCGTCAGCCTGACCGTCGAGCCGGGCGGGGTGGCCGTGATCGTGGGCCCCTCCGGCTCCGGCAAATCCACCCTGCTGCGCACCATCAACCACCTGGAGAAGGTGGACGGCGGGCACATCACCATCGACGGGCAGCTGGTGGGCTACGAAATCCGCGGCGACCGGCTGCACGAGCTGCGCGAAAAGGAGATCCTGAAACAGCGCACCGAGATCGGCATGGTGTTCCAAAACTTCAACCTGTTCCCGCACCTCACCGCACTGGAGAACGTGGCCGAAGCACCGGTGGTAGCGCAGGGACGCTCGAAAGAAGACGCCCGCCGCCGCGGCCTGGAACTGCTGGACCGCGTGGGGCTCAAGGACCGGGCCGGCGCCTACCCGCGCCAGCTCTCCGGCGGCCAGCAGCAGCGTGTCGCCATCGCCCGCGCCCTGGCCCTGGACCCCAAGATCCTGCTGTTCGACGAACCCACCTCCGCCCTGGACCCCGAGCTGGTCAACGAAGTGCTGGACGTGATCCGCGAACTCGCCACGTCCGGCACCACGCTGATCATCGTCACGCACGAGATGGGCTTCGCCCGCGACGTGGCGGACACCGTGGTGTTCATGGACCAGGGCCAGATCGTGGAACAGGGCACCCCGCAGGAAATCTTCAGCAACCCCCAGGAACCGCGCACCCGGAGTTTCTTCTCCAAGGTGCTCGAACCGGCCTTCAACATCTAAAGGACCCACCCCATGGCTCTCTCCACCAGCGGCCTACGCCGCAGCCGCGCACTCGACGTGCTTCCCGCCGTCGTCCTCCTTGGCACGGCCGCTCTCGCCGGGTGCGCGGACCCCGGCGCATCAGCCGCCAGCAACCCCAGCGGAGGGGCGCAGACGACGGCGGCCCGCAACGGCGTCGTCTACAACACCTCCCCGGACCAGCAGCGGATCCGGGCTGAGAAGGACGCGGCGCTCGCCGCCAAGGTCCCCGCGCTGATCGGCAAGGACGGCAAGCTGACCGTGGCCACCACGGCGGGGTCCATCCCGCTGTCCTTCCACGCCACGGACGACAAGACGCCGATCGGCTCCGAGCTGGACATCGCCCAGCTGGTGGCGGACAAGCTGGGCCTGGAACTGGACGTCCAGGTGACTTCCTGGGAGAACTGGCCGCTGAAGACGCAGTCGGGCGACTTTGAGGCCGTGTTCTCCAACGTGGGCGTGAACAAGGACCGGGTGAAGCTGTTCGACTTCGCCAGCTACCGGGCCGCGTACATGGGTTTCGAGGCCAAGAAGTCGTCCACCTACGACATCAAGGGCGCGGACGACATCTCCGGCCTGAAGATCTCCGTGGGGTCCGGCACCAACCAGGAGAAGATCCTGCTGGCCTGGAACAAGGAACTGGAGGGCAAGGGCAAGGCGCCGGCCACGCTCCAGTACTACTCGTCCGACGCCGATACCATTCTGGCGCTGTCCTCCGGCCGAACGGACCTCAACATCGCCCCGTACCCGTCCACCGTGTACCGCGAGAACACCCGCGACGACCTGAGAGTGGTGGGCAAGGTCAACGCCGGCTGGCCGTCCGAGACGCTGGTGGCCGCCACGAGGCTGCGCGGCAACGGCCTGGCCCCGGTCATCTCCGAGGCCCTCAACTCCGTCATCAAGGACGGCTCCTACGGGAAGGTCCTGGAACGCTGGGGCCTGTCCGAGGAAGCGCTGCCGGAATCAAAGACCATCACCGAGGAGAACTTCGCGGCCACGCAGGCCACTTCATCTGCTGCGCCGTCAGGGAAGGCATCATGAACGCGATACCCACGGACACCGCCCTTGAGTCCTTCGACGCCGACTGGCAGGAGTGGCACGCCGCCCACGAGCAGCACCGGGCCCACCGGCACGGTTTCCTGGCGGTGACCCACCTGCACTGGCTGGGCAGCGAACCCGCGCGGCTGGACGGTGCGCCGGGCACCTGGAGCGTGGAGGCCGACGTCGTCCGCGTGGTTCTGGAGGCGGGCGAAAGCCTGCAACTGGACGGCAGGGAACTAAACACTGTGTCCGGTGATGCCGTTGAGCTCGGCCCCATCAAGGAACGCGGCGGCATCAACCTGGTGTCGGGCGATACCGTCATTGAGCTGGCCAAGCGCGGCGGCGAGTACATCGTGCGGCCAAGGCATCCGGAGAACCCGCTGTTGCAGGCCTACCAGGGCACGCCCGCCTACTCGCCGGATGCGGCCTACGCCGTGCGCGGGACGTTCGTGCCGTTCGAGGCGCCGCGGCCCACCACGGTGGGTGCCGCCGTCGAGGGCATCCAGCATGTCTACGAGGCGCCGGGGGAGATCCGCTTCAAGTTGGCCGGCCGGGAGCTGGCGCTGACGGCGTTCAACGGCCACGCCCCCGGCTCGCTGTCCGTGCTGTTCACGGACCAGACCTCCGGCAAGACAACCTACGCGGCCAACCGGTCGCTCTCGGTGGTGCCTGCGGCGGACGGGTCGGTGCTGCTGGACTTCAACCGGGCCGTGAACCTGCCCTGCGCCTACACGGACCTGGCCACCTGCCCGCTGCCGCCGGCCGAAAACCGGCTGCCCGTGGCCATCGAGGCCGGCGAGAAGATTCCCTACGAACGTCAGGACCAGAAGTGAGCACCTCTTCACCACGTCAGGCAGGGTTCCTTGCCATCGAGCTCGACGGCGCCGGCTGGGCCGGAGCGGACATCGCCCGTGCCGTGCTGGCCGCCGAGTCGGCCGGCTTTCACGCCGCCACCTTCACCGATGCTCCGGTGCCCGGCCGGGCGAACGCCCTGCAGCGCGCGGCGTTTGCCGGGCCCGTCTCCCGGACCATTGCCCTGGTCCCCGAGGTGGACACCGTCTACACCGAGCCGTTCCACGTCTCCACCCAGCTGGCCAGCCTGGACTACGTGGCCGGCGGCCGGGCCGGCTGGATCGCGACCGCGGCCGAATCGCCGGAGGCTGCTGCCGCCGTCGGACGTTCTTCCGTGGCCGGTGCCGCGCTGGGCCAGGAAGCTGCGGCGTCCATCGAGGTGTCCCGGCGGCTGTGGGATTCGTGGGAGGACGACGCCGTGATCCGCGATGTGGCCACCGGACGGTACATCGATGTGGACAAGCTGCACCACGTCGATTTTGAAACGCCTGCCGGTTTTGCCGGTGCGGGCTACTCCGTCAAGGGGCCGTCCATCATTCCGCGGCCGCTGCAGGGCCAGCTGCCGGTGCTGGTTCCGGCGTTCCTGCTGGGGGTGGTTTCGCCGGATGCTGTTGACGGGGTGCTGGTGTCAGCGCCTGCCGCGGAACTGCTTACGGCCGAGATCCGCGACGTGCGGGCCCGGGTGGGCGCGTCCGTCGCCGTTGTTGCCGAGCTCGACGTCGTCCTGGACGCGCGCGGGCAGGCTGCGGCTGGGCGTGTGGCTGGCATTGATTCCGGCCGTGCCGTCTACGCAGGTTCCGCAGCCGGTCTCACCGACTTCCTGACGGAGCTCCTGAAGGAGGCCGACGGCGTGCGGCTGCACCCGGCGTCGCTCGCTGTTGATCTGGAGGAGCTGGGCCGTTTGGTCCTGCCGGAGCTGCGCCGCCGCGGAGCTCTCCGTCCGGTTGTCCAGGACGGCACCCTCCGTGACCTGCTGGGGCTGCAACGCCCGGTGAGCCGCTACGCAACCGCCACTGCCGCACACGCCGCCGCTGCCCCGCCGGCGCTGGAAAGTAAGGGAAAACCATGACACAGCACAACCGTGCTAAATCCGATGCCTTTGTACCGTCCGGCCAGATCCAGTTCGGTGTCTTTTTCCAGGGCGTCAACTCCGGCACCATCTGGAAGGCCGCGGAATCCGGCTCGCAGACGGACTTCGAATCGTTCCGCCGCATCGCCCAGACCGCCGAGCGCGGACTGTTCGCCGCGTTCTTCCTGGGCGAGGGGCTCCGCCTGCGGGAGCACCTGGGCCGCCCGCACGCCCTGGACGTGGTGGGCCGCCCGGACGCGCAGACCATGCTCGCCGCCCTGGCATCGCTAACGAAAAACATCGGCCTGGTGGCCACCCAGAACACCACGTACAACGATCCCGCGGACCTGGCGCACCGGCTCGCCTCGCTGGACCTGATCTCGGGTGGCCGTGCCGCGTGGAACATCGTGACCACGGACAACGCCTGGACCGGGGCGAATTTCCGCCGCGGCGGCTACCTGGACCATGCTGACCGGTACAAGCACGCCGAGGCATTCGTGGAGACGGCCAAGCGGATCTGGGACTCATGGGAGACCCCGGCCGGTCCCGCCCACCGGGTTCTGCACGAGGGCCAGCACTACACGGTGGACGTGACGCCGCGGCTGCCGCGCAGCGCCCAGTACCGGCCGGTGCTGTTCCAGGCCGGCGACTCGCCGGAAGGCCGCAACTTCGCGGCACGTCAGGCGGACGTCATCTTCTCGGCGCACCCCAAGTTCGACGACGCCGTGGAGTTCCGCAAGGACCTGGTGGAGCGTTCGTTGACCGCGGGCCGCGGCGCGAACGCCGTGCAGATCATGCCGGCCAGCGAGTTCATTCTTGCCCCCACCGCTGCCGAGGCGGCGGAGAAGAAGGAATGGGTGCGGAGCCTGCAGATCGGCCCGCAGCAGGCCGTCGCCTACCTCGAGCAGTTCTGGGGCCGCGAGCTGCAGTCCTACGATCCGGACGGACCGCTGCCGGAGATCGACCCCGTGGTGGAGGAGACGTCCGAGACCCGCGGCAGCGGCTTCCATGGTGCCAAGGCGCGGCAGCTGGCGGACCAGTGGCGGGCGGAGGCCAAGGACAAGGGGCTGTCCATCCGCCAGTTCGTCACCTCGAAGACCGCGCGGATCGATGCCACCTTCACCGGCTCCTACATCGCTGTTGCCGACCAGCTGGCCGAGTACGCCCGGGTGGGGGCCGTGGACGGGTTCAACATCTCGCCGTGGCTGATCCCCACCGGCCTGGACGACATCGTGAACCACCTGGTGCCGGAGCTGCAGGAACGCGGCGTGTACCCCACCGAATACCGCGGCAACACGCTCCGTGATCACCTGGGGCTGGAAACGCCCGTGCGGACTGCGGACACAGCTGCCGAGGTGGTCACCGCCTGATGCACTGGGCCGCTTTCGCTGTAACGGGCGCGTTTGCTGGGCGGGACGACGGCGACGGCGAGGTGAGTGCCGTCGTCGAGCCTTCCGTGGAAGGTGCTTTGCTTGGGACGGTCAGGCTGCAGCTGACGGTGTGGGAGCAGTGGGCGTAGTTCCTAGGCCGGGCCGGAGGTGCAGGACTAAACTTTAATGATGAAACTGAGCCATATTCCCCTCCGCCTGGCCACCGGAGCGTTCATTCTTAACGCCGGCTACAGCAAGCGAAACCTGGACAAGGACAGCGCCGCCCAGATGCAGGGCATGGGAGCCAAAGTGTACCCACAGCTGGCTTGGATGGAGCCGGAAACGTTCGGAAAGCTGCTCAGCTACGCCGAGATGACACTGGGCGCAACACTCCTGGCGCCGTTCGTGCCAAGCCGGCTGGCCGGGCTGGGCCTGGGCCTCTTCTCCGGATCCCTTCTCACCATGTACCGAAGAATTCCTGACATGACTTTGGAAGACGGGATCCGGCCAAGCCAGCAAGGCACCGCGCTGGCAAAGGACGTCTGGATGTTCGGAATCGCCCTCGCGCTGATCCTGGACCGGAACCGCGCAAAGAGCCCCGCCCCGACCCGGACCTCAGCGGGCGCTTGACAGGATGAGGGGCGCGCAGCTGTTGCGCGGCAGGTAGTCGGCTTTGACCTCGATGCGGCGCGCCCCGTCCGGCAGCTTCCCGTGCATCCGCCCGAGCACCAGCTCGATGGCGTGAACGGCAAGCATGTCCAGCGGCTGGCGGATGACGCTCAGCGGGGGAGTGGTCAGCTCCGTCCAGGGATTGTCGTCAAAGACGATGAGGGAAAGCTCATCGGGGATGTCAATGCCCATTTGGACCAGCCTGCGGACCGAACTTTGCACCTGTGCCGTGTTTGCCACGATGAGGGCCGTGGGCGGCTGACGCATCGCAAGCAGTGATCCTACGGCGTCGCCGCCGGCGTCCCCACGGAAAGGCACGTCACGTATCAGCGTGGGGTCTACCGGCAGGGAGGCCTTCTGGTGGGCGGCCTTGTAGCCGTTCAGCCTGGCACTTCCGGTGGAGGTGGTGAGCGGGCCGGTGATCAGCCCGATCCGGGTATGGCCCAGGGTGATGAGGTGCTCGGTGGAGCGTTCCGCGGAGTCGAAGTTTTCGATGCTGACAACGTCCACATCTTCGAGCTCTTCGATAGCGCGGTCAATGAAGACCACGTTGACGCCGAGGTCCCGCAGGCGCCGCCACTTTTCGATGTTGCCCCCGGTGGGAGTGGCAATCACGCCGCTCACTGAGCGGTCCAGCAACGTATCCAGGGAGTCTGCCTCCAGGTGCGGATCCTCCTGCGTGGTCATCAACACCACCTGCACGCCATGGCCGCGTGCCTCCCAGACGATCCTGTCCGCCAGGCGGGCGAAAAACGGGTTGGAGAGGTCGGTGACCACCAGGCCGATGGTGAGTGCCTGCCCCGCGCTGAGTTCACGGGCGGCCGCCCTGGGCCGGTAACCCAGTTCGTCGATGACCCGCAAAACCTCTTGTCTTTTCGCGGGTGCCACCGGTCCCGAATCCGGGTTCAGGACCCGTGAGACCACGGAGACGGACACTCCCGCAGCCGCTGCCACATCGCGAATAGTAGGCGCTTTGCGCACCGCTCCTCCTTGAGACCAAGACCTTTTCGTCATTACGTACGCCATTCCTTCCTGCCCGTTCGCTTCATTACGACGGGCCAGGAAGGTGATCGTTGACACAGCTTATCAGTGGCTGGTACAAAAGTGGAACCGGTTCCACTCCGGACAGTTTTCCTTACAAAATGCGACAAAGAAGTTGTGCCATCCGGCCTGCCGGAGGTGCTTTTCTTTGGCCAAGCACCCCTTAGAGAGATTCCCGTGAACCTTCATAAACTCCTCAGCGACCGTGAACAGCAGTCCCGTCCGATCCGCGTTGGACTGATCGGCGCCGGCCGCTATGGGACCATGTACCTGGCCCAGGCCAACAACATCCCCGGCATCCACGTCGTCGCCATCGCGGACATCAACGTCAAGCGGGCCCAGGGAGCCTTCGAACTGGTGGAATGGCCCGCCTCGCAGGTTGCCCCGGATATCGCAACAGCTTTGCGGGACCGCTCCACGGCCATCATCGCCAACGCTGACGAACTGTTCGACGTGGACATCGACGTCATCGTCGAAGCCACCGGCAACCCGATCGTCGGCATCAAGCATGCTTTGAAGGCGATCGAAACCAAGAAGCACATCATCATGGTCACCGTCGAAGCTGATGCCCTTGCCGGCCCCGCGCTGGCCAAGCGGGCGGAGGAAGCAGGCGTGGTCTACTCGATGGCCTACGGGGACCAGCCGGCCCTCATCATGGAACTCGTGGACTGGGCCCGCACCAGCGGCTTCGACGTGGTCTGCGCCGGCAAGGGCGCCAAATACCTGGAGCACTACCACGAGATGAACCCGGACAACGTCTGGGAAAACTGGGAGTTCTCCAAGGAACTGACGGACTCCGGCCAGCTCAACCCCTACATGCACACCTCATTCCGCGACGGGACCAAGGCCGCCATTGAAATGGCGGCGGTGGCCAATGGTGCCGGGCTTGCTCCCTCCGATTCCGGCTTGAGCTTCACGCCCGGCAATGTTGAAGAGATCGCCACCATCTGCCGCCCGGCCGCCGTCGGCGGATCCCTCGCCCACGAAGGAAGCGTCGACGTCATGTCCAGCGTCAACCGCGACGGCAGCTGGATCAGCCACAACACCCAGGAAGGCGTCTTCGTCGTGGTCAAGGCGACCAACGACTACGTTTCCGGCTGCTTCAACGAATACCCCTGGCACCCGGACCCCACTGGCCAGTACGCCGCCCTGTACCGCCCGTACCACTACGTGGGCCTCGAGTTGAACATGTCCATTGCCAACGCAGCCCTTCGCGGCATCCCCACCGGTGGCCCGGTCGGTTTCTACGGCGACGTGGTCGCCACCGCCAAGAAGGACCTCAAGGCCGGTGAATTCCTCGACGGCGAAGGCGGCTTCACCGTCTGGGGCAAGCTGGTTTCCGCCAAGCACTCGGTGTCAACGGGCGCCCTCCCTGTTGCCCTGGCCCACCACGTGGAGCTGCGTAACGATGTGCCCAAGGGGGCCACTGTCGGTTGGGACGATGTCATCATTGATGACTCCCTGTCCCAAGCACTGGAGCTCCGCCGCGAGACCGAAGCGCTGATCGCCACCCCCGTCACCGTCTCCTAAACGAGTATCCCCGGCTTAAGCCACACCCGCTGCGACCAGCGGCACGCCGTGTCTGCCGTGCAGCACCGCATCCTTCCAATGAAGAAAGGCATCGAATGAACCTCAAGACCCGCGCCATCACAGGGGTACTGGCAACCAGCCTGGCCGCAGCGCTGCTGACCGGCTGTGCAGGCGGAGCCCAGCCCGCAGGCCAAAGCGGCCCGGTGGCAAAGATCCAGCTCTCCATCCCCGATCCTCTGACGTCCTCCGTCGGCGTCACCGCCCAGCACTTCGCCGACCAGGTCAAGAAGACCTCCAACGGTTTCGTCCAGGTCACCGTTGTGCCCAACGGCACGAGCTTCAGCGGTGACCAGAATGCCGCGGTGACCCGTCTGCAGGGCGGATCGCTCGACGGACTGATTCTGTCCACCTCCGTCTACGCCTCGGTGGTGCCGGAGATGAACGGCATCAGCATCCCCTACCTTTTCGCGGACACCAAGGAAGAGGCAAAGTTCCTCGCCGGGGAACCCGGAAAGGTCCTGAAGGAGAAGCTGGCGGCAAAGGACACCGTGGCGCTCTCCTTCCTGACCCGGACCGGCCGCGAGATCACCAACTCCGTGCGCCCGATCGAACAGCCTTCGGACCTGAAGGGGCTGAAGATCCGCGTGCCGGGCAACACCCTGTGGACCGACTTCTTCGGCAAGCTGGGCGCCAGCCCCACCACTATGGCCTTCTCGGAAGTCTTCACCGGGCTGCAGACCGGGACGATTGACGGCCAGGAAAACCCGATTGAAGTTCCTTGGACCAACAAGTTCTCCGAGGTGCAGAAATACGTCTCAATGACCAACCACATCAACGACGCCTGGGTACTGGCCCTGTCATCGAAGAAGTGGGATTCACTGACGGATGACCAGAAGAAGGCGCTCACCACCGCTTCCGAGGAAACGGCAACCTTCAAGACGGGTTATGACGAGGAACAGTCCAAGAAGCAGTTGGATGAACTGGCGGCCAAGGGCATGAAGGCCAACGAGCTCAGCGCGTCAGGACTCGCCGAGTTCAAGGCCGCTTCCCAGAGCCTCTACCCGGAGTTTTCCAAGCTCATCGGCAGGGAATTCTTCGACCAGGCCATCGCCTTCGCCGGCAAGAAATAACAAGGACGGGTGGGAGCCCCCGCAGGGCTCCCACCCGCACTGACCCTCCACCTCCATAGAAATCCCGCTCTCAATGTCGACAGTCTGGAAAACCATGAAACCCACCGTTGCTCCCCAGGACTACGAGGAAGTCCTTCCCCTCGAAGCGGAGGAAATCCTTCACCACGACCACGTGCCCTCCGGCTGGAGCGGTGCTGCATGGCTCGACAAGGCCCTCGAATGGATTGTGGGAGCGGCGATTCTCGCGGAGCTCGTGGTGATCCTGCTGAACATCACCGTCCGCGTCATCACGGGGGACTCAGTTCTCTGGACACAGGAGGTGTCCGAGATCGCCCTGCTGACCATTGCCTTCATCGGTGGCGCCATTGCCTACCCGAAGGGCGCACACATGTCCGTCCAGGCGCTCATCATGCGCCTGCCCGCAACATGGAAGCCGTACCTCGCAGCGCTTGTGGACTGGCTCGTCTTTGTCATGAGCGCCGGCGCGCTTGCGCTGTTCGTGCCCACCCTCGTCCAGCAGATCGAGGAGAAGACACCCATCCTGCAGCTCCCCGTTTTTTGGGTCAACATGCCGTTCACGGTAGGCATGGTACTCATTGCCTGGTTCGCCCTGGTCAAACTCCGGCGCGAGGCCTGGCGACCCGCTCTGGTGGGTGCCGGAATCGCGGCAGCCCTGGTCGTCGTCGTCCTTGTCTCACCGCCGCTGTTCTACTACGCCTCCCCGAACGTCCTGCTTCTGGTGGTCCTCGTGGCCCTGTTTGCCCTGCTGTTCCTGGGCCTGCCCATCGCGTTTGTCCTGGCACTGGCCTCCGGAATCTACCTGTACCTCGGCGGCATTTCCGACGTAAGCGCCATCCCCATCGGCATGGCATCCGGAGCCAAGGGCTTCGTCCTGCTGGCCATCCCGTTCTTCATCCTGGCCGGCACAGTCATGAACTCGGCGGGCCTCACCCTGCCGCTGGCCAAGCTCGTCGATGCCCTGATCGGCCACCTTCGCGGCGGGCTCCTGCAGGTGGTGGTGGTCACCATGTACATCTTCTCCGGCATCTCCGGCTCCAAAGTCGCTGACGTCGCAGCTGTGGGCACCACCATGCGCGGCATGCTCGAAGAGCGCAAATACCCGCGGGGCGAAGTGGTGGCCGTGCTGTCGGCGTCGGCCATCATGGGTGAAACCATCCCGCCCAGCATCGTCCTGCTGATCCTGGGCTCCATCACCACCATCTCCACCACCACCCTGTTCCTCGCAGGTTTCGTGCCGGCAGCTTTCCTCGCCCTGGTGGTCATGGCTATGGTGTTCCTGAGGGCGCGCAAGCAGGGAGGGGTGCCAAGCGCCAAGGCCACGTGGCGGGCCCGGGGCTCCGCCACCTTCTTCGCCCTGCCCACGCTTCTGCTCCCGGTGGGCATGGTGGTGGGGATCCTCAGCGGGTTCGCCACCCCCACCGAGGTGTCCTCGGTCGCCGTCGCCTACGCCTTCGTGCTTGCCGCCGCCTACCGCCGCGGCAGCCGGCGCCTTCTCGGCGACACCCTGCGCGAAACAACCACGACGGCGGGCATGGTGCTGTTCATCATCGCCGCGGCGTCGCCCCTGGCCCAGACCCTCGCCCTGGCGGGCGTCTCGCAGCAGATCCACGACCTGATGTCCGGACTGGGCGATTCCCCCATCCTGTTCATGCTCTTCACCGTGGTGCTGCTGATCATCATGGGCCAGCTCCTCGAAGGCCTGCCCGCTGTGCTCATCTTCGCCCCGCTGCTGCTGCCGATCGCCACCGACTTCGGCGTCAACCCGGTGCAGTACGCCATGGTCCTCATCATCTCGATGGGCATCGGCTCCTTCGCCCCGCCGGCTGGGGTTGGCTTCTACGTCGCCTGCGCCACCGCCCGCGAAACCGTGGAAAACAGTCTCAAACATTTCTGGCCGTACCTGGTGGCGGTGTTCGTCGGCCTCCTCGTCCTCGCCGCCGTGCCCTGGTTCAGCACCTTCCTCCCTGCCCTCGCCGGCCTGATCCCCTTCTAATCCATGACAGAAACCCAACCTCCCTCACCCCTCAATCCCGGCGTCTCCGTCTCACTGCTCGGCACCGGCCCCATGGGAGCCCCGATCGCCCGGAACCTCATCGACGGCGGGGTGTCCCTGACCTTGTGGAACCGCACGCTCCATAAAGCCGAAGCCATCCAAGGGGGCACGGTAGCTGCACGGCCGACCGATGCCGCAGCGGATGTTGTCCTCACCGTGCTGCCGGACCTGCCCCAGGTGGAAGCACTCCTGGACGGGGATGACGGCCTGCTCGCGGGGTGGGCCAGGGCAGGTGTGGTTGAACCTGTCCTGGTCATCCACGGCACCGTGTCCCCCACGGCGGTTGCCGCCTTCGCAGCCGACTGCAAGTCCCGTTACGGGGTGGTGGTCATCGACGCACCGCTCAGCGGCGGGACCATCGGGGCAGAGCAGGGGCGGCTGAGCATCATGGCCGGCGGGCCCCAGGGCGTGGTCCAGTGGCTGACACCGCTTTTCGAGCTCTACAGCTCCACAGTCATGTGGTTCGGGGAAGCCGGGGCCGGCGCCATTGTGAAGGCCTGCAACCAGATCGTGGTGGCGGCGACGGTCACCGCCCTGTCTGAATCGATGGCGCTGGCGAAGGCCTCGGGCCTGGACCTGCAAAACGTCCAGGCAATCCTCAAGGGCGGTCTGGCCAATTCAGAGGTCCTTCAACAAAAGGGCGGCCGCTGGATCACCGGGGACTTCGACGGCGGCGGTTCGGCCAAGAACCAGCTCAAGGACCTGCGTTTTATCACGGAGGCAGCCGCGGATGCAGGACTCACGCTGCCCGTTGCCAATACGCTGAAATCCGCTTTCGAAACAATGGTCACCGACGGCCTCGGGGACCTGGACCATACCGGCATCTATTTGAGCATCACCAGCAATCGAGCAAAGGAACCATCATGACCATCGTCGTCACAGCAGTATTCACCCCCAACGACGGTGCCCGCGACCGGGTTGTCGCGGCCCTCGAGCCCGCCATCGCCGAGGTCCACGAAGAACCCGGATGCCTCCTGTACGCCATCCACGACGCGCCGAACGGCCAGATCGTCATGATCGAGAAATGGGAAAGCGCCGGGCTGCTCGACGCGCACGGCGCCGGCGACGCCGTCAAGCGGCTTAACGCCTCACTCGAGGGACTTCTGGCGGAACCGGTCGAGGTCACCCGCCTGACGCCCATTCCCGCCGGCACCGCGCACCAGGGCGCCCTGTAGTGTCCCAGAGCATCGTGGTGATGGGCGTCTCCGGTGCAGGGAAATCCTCTGTCGGCCAGGCGCTCGCCACCCAGATGAGCGCCCGTTTCATCGATGGTGACATCCTGCACCCCGAAGCCAACGTCAAGAAAATGGCCTCAGGCGTTCCCCTGACCGATGAGGACCGGTGGCCGTGGCTTCACCTCGTGGGTACCCGGCTGTCCAGCAGCCCCGACAACGGAACCATTGTTGCCTGCTCGGCCCTCAGGCGCAGCTACCGGGATGCCATCCGGACCGCCGCGCCGGCCACCACGTTCATCCTGCTGCAGGCCGACAGGCCCGCACTGCAGGACCGGCTCGACCAACGCCCCGGACACTTCATGCCGGCATCCCTGCTCACGTCCCAGCTGGAGACCCTGGAGGAGCTCCAGGACGACGAATCCGGCCTGATGATTGAGTCAACGGGAGGCATCGATACAACGGTTGAGCGGATCCGGAAACTGCTGGAGCGAGCAGTATCGGTCTGAATTGCGCGTGACGGCCACATGCGAGAATGACCGCATGATTGACGAACATCACGCGTCCGCCGCTAAGCCAGCGACTTCCGACCCTGCCTTCGAAGCCGCGTACCAGGCTGCCCAGAAGAGCCTCCAAGAGGGTGGCATCCCGATCGGGGCAGCGCTGGCCCGTGACGGGGTGGTCATCGCGAGCGGACACAACGAACGCGTCCAGAACGGCGACCCGATAGCGCACGGGGAAATGTCCGCACTCCGCGCGGCCGGACGGCAGAAGAGCTACCGGGACACCACGCTCTACACCACGCTGGCCCCGTGTGCCATGTGCACGGGAACCATCATCCAGTTCAAGATCCCGAGGGTGGTGGTGGGGGAGGCGCGCACCTTCGACGGCGAGTTCGACCTTTTGCGCTCACGCGGTGTTGAGGTGGTGGTCCTGGATGATCCGCGGTGCGTGGAGATGATGCGTGCGTTCCAGGAAGACAACCCGGACTTGTGGGCGGAGGACATCGCCGAGGACGCCGCCTAGCAGCCCGCGGGGCCGGCCGCTGTTGGCTGGCTTCGCTGGAAGGGGCGACGACGGCGGCGGGGCGGGTGCCGTCGTCGACCCCTTCCGCTGGGCTGCTTTCCTCCGGGACCGTCAGGCTGTAGCTGACGGTGCGGGGGAGTCCTGCCGCTGGTGCGCGACCCGCTGGATGAACTCGACCGTCTCGCGTTCCGTTTCGGCGCGGGTGGTGGGTTCGTTGTGCACCTCGTGGCGTACGCCGGGGAAGACGCGGGTGCGGACGTCCGCGTGGCCTGAATCGGCCAGGCGGTTGGCCACGTGGTAGGCCCCTTCGCCGTAGTTGGTCACGGGGTCCTGGTCGCCGGCGAGGATCAGCACGGGGAGGTCCGCGGGGAGCTGTTTGTACCAGTCGTCGGAGTTGACCTGGTCGTAGAGGTCCACGAAGCCCTGCAGGAACCGCGCGCTCAAGGGTGCGCCGAAGTTGTTGAAGGGGTCCCGCCCGTGGTCGGCAACGACGTCAACGTCCAGCGCCACCCAGGCGGTGGGGCCGGCATCTTCGCCAAAGCGGCCCAGGAAACCGTCGAACAGCTGGCCCACCAGTTCCTCGGGTGCGGGCTCTGTGGCGCGCTCGCCGGAGGCAAGACGGGCGAGTTCGGGCCGGTTGATCATTTTCTCGATGCCCCGCATCTGGGCCGCGATTCCGCAGAGGATCAGGCCGGAAAGCTGAGCCTGTGGATTGATGGCCAAACCGCGCGCAATCATGGATCCCCAGCTGTGGCCGAACACCACGTACGGGAGCTGGGGGAGTGCTTCCCGGGCCTTGGCCTGAAGGGTGACCTCGTCGGCGACCACCACGCTGGCGGCGTCCTCGCCGGCATCGCCCCAGGTGCCCTGCTGCATCGCGGTGCGTCCGTGCCCGGAGTGGTCACCTGCCACCACGATGAACCCGGCGTCCACCAGGGTGGAGATGAGGTGGAGGTAGCGGCGGGAATGCTCGCCGAGCCCGTGGATCAGCTGCACGATCCCCTTGGGCTGGCCGATGGGTTCGTAGACCCACGCCTGTATGGTGTCGCGGCCGTTGGCGGACGTGAACTCGATTTCCTGCAAAGACATATCTTCCTCCCGTGCCGGCGCCGTCGCTGGCTCTTGGCGAGCCTAACCCTCGGATGGACGATGCCGTCAAGGTTGTCTTTGCAGGCGGCGCTGGGCCGAGGGACATGTTGGTTCATGCGGTGGCCCAGTGCCTAGGCTGAGGATCAGCCACGTCCCTGATTCCTGGAGGAAGCCATGCCGCAGCCCGACCGTCCTTTGCGCAAGCTTGGTTTCCTCACCATTGGGCTGTTTGATCCGCTTGATCCCGCCGCTGGCCACGAGTCCACGCTGCAGATTATTGAACTGGGGGAGCGGCTGGGGTTCGACAGCGCCTGGCTGCGCCACCGGCACCTGCAGTTCGGGATTTCTTCGCCGGTTGCGGTGATGGCTGCGGCGAGCCAGCGCACCTCCCGGATCGAGCTTGGCACCGCCGTGACGCCGCTGGGCTGGGAGAACCCGCTGCGCCTGGCCGAGGACCTGGCCACCGTGGACCTGCTCGCCGGAGGACGCATCAATCCCGGCGTGAGCGTGGGCGAACCGATGCAGTACGACACCGTGAAGCACGAGCTGTACCCGGATACCGCGGACGTGGAGGACTTCAGCTACGCCCGGGTGGAGCGGTTTGTGCGTTTGGTTGCGGGTGAGCCGGTGCGGGAGTTTTCGGGCAAGCAGGGCGTGGTGGAGGAATTCTCCAACCGCGTGGAGCCGCATTCGCCCGGGCTGCGGGACCGCCTTTGGTACGGGGCCGGCAGCAAGAAATCAGCTGTCTGGGCCGGTTCGAATGGGTTCAACCTGCTGTCCAGCAGCGTGATCTTCCCGGACAAGGATCAGGAGCCGGATTTCGCGCTGGTCCAGCAGTCACAGATCCGGGCGTTCCGGGAGGCGGCAGCAGCGTCAGGGCGTGCCCATGCGCGGGTTTCGCAGGGCCTGGTGGTGATCCCCACCGACTCGGCGTCGCCGGCGCAGCGGGAGAAGTACCAGCGATATGTGGATGAACGCACTCCGCGCACTGCTGCTCCGCAGGGGCCGCGGGGCATGATGTTTGCCCAGGACCTGATCGGCACCAGCGAGGAGATCGCCGCGCAGCTGTACGCGCACGCAGGCTTCCAGGAGGTGGATGAGGTGGCCTTCGCCCTGCCCTTCAGCTTCGACCACGAGGACTACGTCCATATCCTTACCGATATCGCGGGCAAGTTGGGGCCGGCTTTGGGTTGGTCTCGGATGGAAGGCAAGTAGCAGCTGCCTTAGCTCAGGGTCACTGCGCTGATTGCCAAGCGCTCGCAGAAGTTGTTCGTGCAGCAGTGGAAGAACACGGGCGAGCTGAACGGGCAGATCGAGGAGACGTACACCGGGCATGCGCTGGTGAAGGTGTTCGGCGGGCAGCAGGAGGTGGGGGAGCGGTTCCGGCAGAAGAATGCCGAACTGTATGAGGCGAGCTTCGGGGCGCAGTTCATTTCCGGGCTGATCATGCCGGCCATGACGTTCATCGGAAACCTGGTGTACGTGAGGATCGCCGTGGTGGGCGGGCTGCAGGTGACGTCCGACGCGATGCAGTTGGGTGATGTGCAGGCGTTCTCCAGTACTCGCGGCAGTTAACGCAGCCGCTGGCGCAGCTGGGGTCCATGGCCAACCTGCTGCAGTCCGGGGGGCTTCGACGGAGCGGGTGTTTGAGCTGCTGGATGAGGAGGAGGAATCTGTTGAGCCTGCTCCTTCTTCTGGACCGGTGTTTGGGCGGAGGCGGCTGGTGTTCGAGGATGTGTCGTTCTCGTATTCGCCGGACAAGCCGCTGATCTCCGGGCTTTCCCTGGTGGCGGAGCCGGGGCAGACGGTGGCGATTGTCGGGCCCACCGGCGCGGGCAAGACTACGCTGGTGAACCTGATGATGCGGTTCTACGAGCTGGATGCGGGGCGGATAACGCTCGACGGCGTGGACGTCACCTCGGTGCCGCGGCGCGAGCTGCGCTCGCGGCTGGGGATGGTGCTGCAGGATACGTGGCTGTTCGGCGGGACCATCCGGGACAACATCGCGTACGGCCGGCCTTCGGCAACTGAAGCCGAAATTTTGGAGGCGGCGCGGGCGACGTACGTGGACCGGTTCGTGCGGTCACTGCCCGAGGGGTACGACACGGTGCTGGAGGACGAGGGCTCCAACGTGTCCGCGGGCGAGAAGCAGTTGCTGACGATCGCGCGGGCGTTCCTGGCCCGGCCGTCTGTGCTGATCCTGGATGAGGCGACCTCTTCCGTGGACACCCGGACCGAGGTATTGGTGCAGAAGGCAATGAGCGCTTTGCGGTCGGACCGGACTTCCTTTGTTATTGCCCATCGTCTGTCCACCATCCGCGACGCCGACCTCATCCTGGTGATGGAGGCCGGCCAGATCGTGGAGCAGGGCACGCACGGTTCACTGCTGGCCGTGGGTGGGGCTTACGCGCGGTTGTACGAGGCGCAGTTCGCTGCTCCTGCGGCGGAGGTTTAGGGACGAGTAGTCTCGGGCCATAGAGGGACTCATCCCGCGACCCGGTCATCTGGACACACAGAAGGCATAGCACCATTGCGCGAGCTAGCCACTGTCCCCTCTGGCACCGCAGCTTTGTATATACTCCGAGGAAGTCAACAACGGATCGAGGACATGCAAGTGAATGAAGACGTCCCCAAGGATCCCTCAGAGTTGCGTCTGGACTTAGAGAATCCCAGAATGCCGGATGCTAAGTTTGAAACTGAACTTGAGGCAATCGAGTATTTGGCTAACCATGCTGACGTTTCTGAACTTGTGCAGTCGATTGGCACATCCGGCTGGTACGACTACGAGCCACTAATTGTCCTCAAGTCATCCAACATCGTGATCGAGGGTAATCGGCGTTTGGCAGCGCTTCGCCTCATAAATGACCCTCGACTCGCAGTATCCCTCGGAGTTTCACTGCCTGAACCTCTGAATCCCTTAGCGCGCCCACCGTTTGTTCGCGTTCGCTTGGTTGAGTCCAAAAAGGATGCTCGAGACTTCATTGGCTTCAAGCACATCAATGGTGCCTTCAAATGGGACTCATTGGCCAAAGCTAGGTATGCGGCGGAATGGCTTGAAGACGGCGGCGAGATCGATATGGTCAGTCAGCGACTGGGCGACAATCACAACACCATAAGCCGCCTGGTCAATGGGTGGAAAGTGCTCCAGCAAGCCGAAGATGAAGGTTTTGACCGTGAGGCCATCTCTCGCCGAACATTCGCCTTTTCGCACTTGTACACGGCGCTTTCTCGGCCCGCAACACGAGAGTACCTCGGTCTACCAGACGTCGCAGAGGGTCTTTTGACGCAGGCGCCGGTACCTGCTCCACAGATTCCCAAGCTACGCCAACTTACATCTTGGCTTTACGGCCAAGGTGAGGAACCAGCGATAGTTCAAAGTCAGAATCCTGATTTAGGGCGGCTCGTTCAAGTTCTAGGAAATAAGGCAGCACTTGCCACCCTTGAGGCAACACGTAATCTCAATCGCGCGTATGACGTAGCTGAGGACAAAGGGGCAAAGTTTTCACAGTTGGTCTATAAGTTAGTGCAAGATGTGGAGGAAGCGTTACGGCTCAGCGGTAGCTACGACGGAGATAAAGACCTAGTAATTGCCACCGAAAGCATTAGCAAGTCCGCACGTGTTCTCCATTCAACAGTTAGAGCTTGGCAGCCTGAGGATGAGAATGCCGATTAGTGCCTATTCTCCGACTGATACGCGGAGTCGACTGGCGGACTGGGTAGAGCTATGTGCTCTCATATCGCCGGTTGGGCGCATAAGTAAGGGCCAGTTTCTGAGGGCCGTATCCACGCTGGACGAGCCAGCTTTCGATGAGGACGACGAGGACCTCGGCTACGACGAGGATGATGAGCGCGACGGGGAGGGTGCCAGGCACATCCTTGACGAACGCGCAGAGAACATGGCAGACCGGGCTCTTCAAGAAATTGAGTATCGTAGCGAGATTCTCGGAATCAACTATCCTTTCTCAATTTCTGCCGTCGGAACATCGTGGATCGTATCTTACGAATCAGCCAAGGACGGTGCTGCCAAGCCGGCTCAGTACTGTTACCTCTCCTGCCTTTTAATCTCGTCTATAAAGTACAAGTACATAAGCCTCCACCATCTAAAGCCGGAATATCGGGAGATCGCGAAACATTTTCAGATGATGGCCTACCTCGCGGCGCCGGAGATCCTTGGAGGCAGCGCGTACTGGATGGGCTGGCCGCGTCCGGACAACACTTCCACCATGCGCCAAGCAATCAAGGTTGCTTCTTCGAAATTGAACTTAGGTGAGTTGCATGCGAAGGACCCTGGATGGAGTTCCGATTCGGAAAAGGATGGGACTGTCGATCTAATTGTTTGGAAAAAGTTGGCCGGACGTGCGCCTGGATCCGTAATCCTTTACGGCCAGGTGGCTTCGGGTAGCAACTGGCGCGAAAAGCCGTTGCGATCATACATAGATCCGTACTTCATGGAATGGTTTTCGGTTAAGCCGTCTCGCGAGTATTTGCACTCTATGTTTATTCCGTTTCCTGCGCACGAGAATTGTAAGCCATCACGTGATACGCCATTTGAAGAAATTGCCCACGCGGAAGCTGTTCGGGACGAACGCATTTACGGCCTTGTGATTGATAGGCTAAGAATGACCGATCTTGTGGCGACACGGTCTTTTCGGACAAATTCCATGATGCTTGATGCTGATGATGAGATATTGGTTCTAGAATTAGCTAAGCTCGTTCGATGGCGTCGGTTTGTTGAGAAGTTGGCAATGTGATTCGTGCTTTTAGAGTAACTGTGGATCGTGTTTGTCGATCCTGCAGAAGAAGGTCGCTATCTTGAGTCTGGGTTACGTAAGTGGTAAGGGAATCAATGCCAATTAAATCTGCTCCGAGCTGGGGTCCAGTCTGGATGTCGGTTTTTGGTTTCCAATTTATCAGTTGGTGGAGTCCGACGTATGAGCGATAAAGCCGATGCGAATGAGCGCATCGAGTATTTGCGGCGAGTGCATTCGCTGCACAGGTACTTTCTGAACGCTTCAACTCTAAGGCGGCTATATCGATCGCGCGCGGAGGAGTTTGGCTTAGCTTCGGGACCAGCAGACAGCGACTGGGTTCAGCAATTTGCATACCTAAGCCTTTGGTATGGGAGCCTGTACGTCGTTGCCGAGGGCTGGCTAGAACTATCGCTTTCAAGTCCAAAAGTAGAAATACTGCTGTCCAATTCCGAAAATCTGGGTTCTCTGAGGCGTTTTCGAAATGGGGTTTTTCACTTTCAGAGGAACTATTGGGACGACAGGATCACTGACTTCATTGGGCTCGGGGCAGGAAGCGCGGTCTGGATAAATTCACTGCACAAGGCCCTCGGTGACGATCTACTGGCACGACTCACGGCTGCGACTGATTAGTCTGTTCGTCGACCCATCACCCCAAGGGCACTACGGTAGGAAAATGGCAACTCCCGCGGCCCCTCGATGGAGTAGTACGTAGCGAGGAATTGCGAATCATTGGAAGGCAGGGCATGGCGTACGAGCAGTTACCCATGGTGGAGGTCGACGTAGACGACCTAAGCCTCGATCTCGAAAACTATAGAATTCCAACCAAGCGCGGTGACGAAGCAAGTGCGCTGAAGTACCTCTTCGCTTCAGAAAACGTCATGGGAGCCGCACTGTTAATCCTTCGGGATGGGTACTTCGACAACGAGGTACCCATTGTCATCGCTGAAGACGTCGGATCCGGCAAAACCAAGTACACCGTCCTCGAGGGCAACCGCCGGGTTAGTGCCCTGAAGGCGCTGAACGACCCAACACTCATCCCTGGTCATGAGCAAGAGGTCCGGACACTCCTCAAACGGTATGCCGTCGAAGCGCAAAATCTTCCCAAGCGCATTCGTGTGCTTGTGGCCGTGGACCGGGTCATGGCTGCACCTCACATCGCGCGGCTACATACCGGGCTTTCGAAAAAACCGTGGAGCCTGGACCAGCAGGCTACCTTTTACTATTCCCTTCTTGACGAAGAGACCACTGTTGAGGGGGTCAAAGCCCAGTATCCAGGCGTCAACGTCGTTCGGTTCATCAAGATGGCTGTCGTGCGACGATTCTTGGTTGCCGCGCCATTCTCCGATCACAGTTTGCGCCAATATGCGGCCAGCGACGATCTTCGCATGTCTGCATTCGAGTACGCCTATCGAAACAAGGACATTGCCGCTTTCATCGGAGTGGCTCTCAACAAGGATGGGAGTCTCGTCCCGGCCACGCTGTCACCGGAAAAAGTTTCTGGGAACCTCTCGAAGCGTGAGCTAGGCGCACTTGAGTTTCTCCTTGGTGAGTTCCGAGCCGGCCGGTTGAATACCCGTTCCCTTGAATTTAAGAAGGAAAGCGCGGAACACCAGCACTTACTGGAAAAACTGTCTGGGGCCGATGATTCAACTTCAGTGCATGTGGGAGACTTGCCCTCAGCACCAGCTGCTACACCGGCTTTTTCCAAGCCTTCGACTGCTGAGCACGGACATAGTGGCGCTTTGAACCCTGTCAGTTCGCCCCAGCCAGTTCCTGGGGCGGTGGCTGCTACAAGTCGGGGACCAAATCATCCAGATACGCGGGACACTTTGGATCTGAGCGGTCTTGGCTATGAAACTGCTCCGTTGAACCTTAAGTTGCGGTACTTCGAGTTAAGAAGGATAACTTTGTCAACCCTGCCGACAGCGACAGCAATCCTACTTCGGTCGGTGTTGGAGTCGACTGTCAAAGTTCACTTCGAATCTTCGTCGACTCCCGTGTCTGGCGAGCTCAGCGCCGTCTTTGCACAAGTGTCCAAGTCATATGGCAATGTGAAGGCCTTGCGTAACACCATCAACTCCATTCAGTCTGGCAGCGCCCAGAAGCCTGGGTCCATCCAGTGGTTCAACCTCGTAGTACACAGCTCAGATGCCGCAGTATCAGCCGAGGATGTACGTGAAGGATGGAAGCTGGTTGGCCCGATACTCAGGCACCTTTTGCGGCCGCCGGTTCCGCTGGCTTCATGAGGGACCTGACGGCATTACCAACTAGTGGGGATGCCACTAAGAGTTCCTCAGCTTTGCCTGGGTGGTGAGCTGAATATGTGATTTCAAGCCTGCACTGAAAGTTCCCCCGGTATAGGCTTTCGATCAACGGCGCCGTGTCGTAAGTCATGAGCCAATGCGCCGCTTCCACCGATTTGACGGACGAGGCTAATGCTTTGTGGTCACGGCCGTCAAAGGCATTCAGGTATAGCCGTGACCCTGCTTCAACGTAGGGCGGGTCTATATACATGAAGGTTGTGTTGTCACATCCGTAGTGCTGGATCACAGTCCGTCCATCCAAGTCTGAGACCGTGATGCGCTCAGCCAAAGCGCCTATCGTTTCAAGGCGTTCGACTAGGGTTTCTTTGTTGAATCGGGCATCTATTTTATAGTTTCCGTCTTGCTTTTGCCCACCAATGACGCCGGCGTTCAATATCCCTGAGCGATTTGTGCGGTTGAGGAAGAAGAACGCGAATCCTAAGCTGAGCTTGTCTCCTTGGTCCCCGGCCCGATATCTCGCGCTGCTTTTGCCATTCCACGATGGACAATGGTGTTGACTTCACCAAGTCGACAAATATGGAATTATTGTCTACGACTGAATGCCAGAAAGCATGGACAGCGGGATCGATGTCGTTTATGACGAGGTGGTCTACAATGCCTTCCCGGAGTAGCGCGATACCAGCCCCTGCTCCGCCGGCGTAAGGCTCGACATACCGGGCTTGTCTAAGTCCAAGGTTTCGGATGAGATCAGCAAAGAATCCGGCCAACGAAGCTTTACCGCCTGGATAGCGCAGAGGTGACAGCGTGCCGTAGCGTCGTGAGGCCAGCACGGTCAACGTATTGCTCATAGAGATCTCTGCTCCGTGGAACGGTGAGCAGATACGCGGCACCGGGTGGAACAGAAGCGAGCGTCACCGCGGCCCAAGAATGGGTCTTGGCAGTTCTCACAATGCTTCCAAGCTCCTCGTCGACGTAACCGCTCATTGCGGAGAGCTCGATCCAGTTCGGTCAAGTCCGCGTCGCTTAGGGTCAGGAAATCTGGCATGTAACGAATACTATCCGTGAAGGTCCAGTTGAATTGGCAGACATGCCGCACTGATTCTGGTTGCCTAAAGGTGCGCGCAGCGGTCAAACCAAACTAGTAGTCCTCCGCGTGCACATGACTCAGGCAATTCCCTGATGACCAACGCTCAAGGTTCCGCAAAAGCATTAGCGATCGCAGTCATGCCCGAGTTCGCTGATGGCCGGCTTCTCACCAAGGGCCTGGTCTGCTAGATTTGGGATCGACAAACCCCACGCATTGAGGGAAGACGCGCAGCTAGGGAATAATCGCACAGCGGCGACGGCCCAAAGCATCCACCCCCGCCGTAGTACACGGACACACAGCGCAACGTTCCGGCCCCCACACGTAACCTGTTTAGATGCCTCGTTTTGCACTGGACATCGAGTCCGTCCCCCGCCCCGCCCGTTCCCAGGAACTCCTGGACGCCGTGAACCACCGGGTGGTCATCGCCGACGGCGCCATGGGCACCATGCTTCAAGGCCGTGACCTGCAGCTCGACACGGACTTCCAGAACCTCGAGGGCTGCAACGAGATCCTCAATGACACCCGGCCGGACGTCATCGCCGACATCCACGATGCCTACTTCGCCACCGGCATCGACGCCGTGGAAACCAACACGTTCGGCGCCAACTGGTCCAACCTTTCGGACTACGGCATCGACGACCGGATCGAAGAGCTCGCCATGAAGGGGGCCCGGATCGCCCGCGAACGGGCAGAAGCGGCAGAGAAAACTGACGGCCGCATGCGCTGGGTCCTGGGCTCCATGGGCCCCGGGACCAAGCTCCCCAGCCTCGGCCACACCAGCTACGACTACCTCAAGCAGACCTTCGCCCTGCAGGCCGAGGGCCTCATCGACGGCGGCGCGGACGCGTTCCTCATCGAAACCAGCCAGGACCTCCTGCAGACCAAGGCCGCCGTCAACGGCTGCAAGCAGGCCATCGTGTCCCGCGGCATCCGGCTCCCCATCTTCGTCGAGGTCACGGTCGAAACCACCGGAACCATGCTCATGGGCTCCGAAATCGGCGCCGCCCTCACCGCGCTAGAACCGCTCGGCGTCGACGCCATCGGCCTGAACTGCGCCACCGGCCCCGACGAGATGAGCGAGCACCTGCGCCACCTCTCCAAGCAGTCCTCCGTGGCCATCGCCTGCATGCCCAACGCCGGCCTGCCGGTGCTCGGCGCCAACGGCGCGCACTACCCGCTCTCACCCACCGAACTCGCCACCGCGCACGAGCAGTTCGTCCGCGAATTCGGCCTGGGCCTGGTGGGCGGCTGCTGCGGTACGACGCCGGAACACATGGCCGCCGTCGTCGAACGCCTTGCGCCCTTCCGCGCCAAAGCCGTGGTGACCAACAGCGGAAAGCCGGCAAGAATCCCGGAAGAACGCGAAGCCGGCGTCGCCTCCCTCTACCAGCACGTGAACTTCGACCAGGAGTCCGCGTACCTTGCCATCGGTGAGCGCACCAACGCCAACGGCTCCAAGGCCTTCCGCCAAGCAATGCTCGAAGAGCGCTGGGACGACTGCGTGGACATTGCCCGCGAGCAGATCCGCGTCGGCGCGCACCTGCTGGACGTCTGCATCGACTACGTTGGCCGCGACGGCGTCGCGGACATCAAGGAGGTGGTGAGCCGCTTCGCGTCCGCCTCCACCCTCCCGCTGGTCATCGACTCCACCGAACCGCCCGTCCTGCAGGCCGGTCTGGAACTCATCGGCGGCCGCCCGGTGGTCAACTCCGTCAACTATGAGGACGGCGATGGCGCCAACAGCCGCTTCGCCCGCATCATGCCGCTGGTCAAGGAACACGGCACCGCCGTCATCGCCCTGACCATTAACGAAGAGGGCCAGGCCCGCACCACCGAAGGCAAGGTGGCCATCGCCTCCCGCCTCGTGGACGCCCTGGTGGGCGAATGGGGCATGCGCGTCGAGGACATCATCGTCGACTGCCTGACCTTCCCCGTCGCCACCGGCCAGGAAGAGACCCGAAGGGATGGCATCGAAACCATCGAGGCGATCCGCCAGATCACCACGAAGTACCCCGGCATCAACACCACCCTCGGCGTCTCCAACGTGTCCTTCGGCCTGAACCCGGCAGCCCGCGTCGTCCTGAACTCCGTGTTCCTGCACGAGGCCGTGCAGGCCGGCCTGACCAGCGGCATCATCGATGCTGCCAAGATCGTCCCGCTCGCTTCCCTGCCGGAAGAGCAGCGCAAGGTGGCCCTGGACCTGGTCTGGGACCGCCGCGAATACGACGCCGACGGCAACACCACGTACGACCCCCTGGCCAGCATGCTGGACATGTTCGCCGGCGTCGACACCGCAGCCCTCAAGGACCAGCGCGCCGCCGAACTCGCGGCGCTGCCCACGGGCGCGCGGCTGGAACGGCGCATCATCGACGGCGAAGGCAAGGGCCTCGAAGCCGACCTGGACTTGGCCCGCAGTGAGGGCATGACCCCGCTCGGCATCATCAACGACCACCTGCTCGAGGGCATGAAGGTGGTGGGCGAACGCTTCGGTGCCGGTGAAATGCAGCTGCCGTTCGTGCTGCAGTCCGCCGAGGTCATGAAGAACGCCGTCGCCCTGCTCGAGCCGCACATGGAAAAGTCGGACTCCTCCGGCAAAGGCACCATGGTGATCGCCACCGTCCGCGGCGACGTGCACGACATCGGCAAGAACCTGGTGGACATCATCCTCACCAACAACGGCTACAAGGTCGTCAACATCGGCATCAAGCAGGGCATCGCCGAGATCATGGCCGCGGCCGAGGAGCACAACGCCGACGTGATCGGCATGTCCGGGCTGCTGGTGAAATCCACCGTGGTGATGAAGGAAAACCTCGCGGAACTGCAGTCCCGCGGCCTGGCGAAGAAATGGCCCGTGATCCTCGGCGGGGCAGCCCTGACCCGCGCCTATGTCGAGCAGGACCTGGCCGAGCAGTTCGACGGCGTTGTCCGGTACGCCAAGGACGCCTTCGAGGGTCTGTCCCTCATGGAACCGCTGGTGCGCGTCGCCCGCGGCGCGTCGCCGGACGACGTCGGCCTGCCGCCTTTGAAGAAGCGGATCCACAAGGGCGGCGCAAAGTTCACGGTGACCGAGCCCGAGGCAATGCCCGGCCGGTCCGACGTCGTCTCCGACAACCCCGTGCCCGCGCCTCCGTTCTGGGGCACGCGCATTGTGCGCGGCGTCTCGCTCCACGACTACTCGGCGTTCCTCGATGAGCGCGCCACGTTCATGGGGCAGTGGGGGCTCAAGCCCGGCCGAGGCGAGGACGGCGCCTCCTACGAGGAACTGGTGGAACGCGAGGGCAGGCCGCGCCTGCGCTACTGGCTGGACCGCATCCTTGGTGAGGGTATGCTCGATGCGTCTGTCGCCTACGGCTACTTCCCGGTCGTCTCCGAGGGGGAGCAGGTGGTGGTGCTGCACCACGGGGAAGATCGCGACGGCGTCCTGGGCCAGGCGGGCCTGCTCGCCCCCGACGGTGGTTCAGGCGGTCCGATCGGCACCGACCGGCTGCGGTTCGATTTCCCGCGGCAGCGCCGCGACCGGCACCTTTGCCTGGCCGACTTCGTGAAGCCGCGCGAATCCGGGCAGATCGACGTCCTGCCGGTCCAGCTGGTCACCGCCGGCTCGAAGATCGAAGAGTTCACGTCCAAGATGTTCGCCGCCAACCAGTACCGCGACTACTACGAGCTCAACGGCCTGGTCATGCAGCTCACCGAGGCGCTTGCGGAGTTCTGGCATGCGCGGATCCGCAAGGAACTCGGCTTCTCGGCCGAGGAGCCGAAGGAAACTGCAGGGTATTTCAAGCTCGACTACCGCGGTGCGCGGTTCTCGCTCGGCTACCCCGCGTGCCCGGACATGGAGGACCGCCGCAAGGTGACCGAGCTGCTCAAGCCCGAGCGGATGGGCGTGATCCTCAGCGACGAGCTGATGCTGCACCCCGAGCAGTCCACGGACGCGTTCGTGTTCCACCACCCGGAGGCGAAGTACTTCAAGGTGTGAGGTGAAGCGGGCGGTCTTTCGCCCAGCCGCTGTCAGCGGACGCCGAGGTCGCTGTCCACGTACGAACCCGGGCGGACCTGAGTGCCATGCTGGCAATTGCAGCCACCATCCAGCTGCAGCCGAACGGTCACCGGACTCGATGCTTCGAGCCGAATGTCGACATGCTCCTGCCCGTTGCTGCTAAGGCGGAGAATTGATTCTTGGTCGGTGAGAAGGGTCATGTGATTGCCTTTGCTGATGTATGGAGAGTGCATGCGCGCCGGTGGCACGGGCCCTGAAAGCCCGTGCCATCGGGGCCGGTTGCTAAGGATTCGCTGAAAGGTGGGGCGAGGCCCTCCACCAGCTGCGGTTCTACGCCTTGACGTATCCGTTCGGATCCAGCACGAACTTCGTTGCCGACCCGGCGTCGAATTCGGCGTAACCGCGCGGTGCATCCTCAAGTGGGATCGCTGTGGCGTTTACTGCCTTGGCGATCTGGACCTTGTCGTGCAGGATCGCCATCATCAGCTGGCGGTTGTAGGACATGACGGGGCACTGTCCGGTGGTAAAGGACAGGGACTTTGCCCATCCGGTGCCTAGGGACAGCGACAGTGAACCGTGCTTTGCGGCCTCGTCAATTCCACCAGGGTCGCCGGTGACATACAGGCCGGGAATGCCAAGGGCGCCGCCTGCAGCGGTGATGTCCATGAGCGAGTTCAGCACGGTGGCGGGGGCCTCGTGGGAGGCGTCCTTGCCGTGACCGCGGGCCTCGAACCCTACGGCGTCCACGCCGCAATCCACTTCGGGGACGCCAAGGATTTGCTCAATCTGGTCCTTCGGATCGCCCTTGGTGACGTTCACCGTTTCGCAGCCGAAGGAGCGGGCCTGGGCCAAGCGGTCTTCGTTCATGTCACCGACAATCACCACCGCTGCACCGAGCAGCTGTGCGCCGACGGCGGCCGCGAGGCCCACCGGACCGGCACCGGCAATGTAGACGGTGGATCCGACGCCAACTCCGGCGGTGACGGCGCCGTGAAAGCCTGTGGGGAAAATATCGGAGAGCATGGTCAAGTCCATGATCTTTTCCAGGGCCTGGTCGCGATCCGGGAACCTGAGCAGGTTCCAGTCAGCATAGGGGACCAGCACGTATTCGGCTTGGCCGCCCACCCAGCCGCCCATGTCCACATAGCCATAGGCGCTGCCCGGGCGGTCCGGGTTGACGTTCAGGCAGATGCCCGTCTTGCGCTCCTTGCAGTTCCGGCAACGGCCGCAGGAGATATTGAAAGGTACAGAGACAATGTCTCCCACCTTAATGAACTCCACATCCGGACCGACCTCCACCACTTCGCCGGTGATTTCGTGGCCAAGGACGAGGTCCTTCGGGGCCGTGGTCCGGCCCCTGACCATGTGCTGGTCCGAGCCGCAGATATTGGTGGTCACCGTGCGCAGGATGGCGCCGTGGGGTACTTTTCGGCCCACATTCGCGGGATTGACGCCAGGCCCATCCTTGAGTTCGAACGTCGGGTAGTCGGTGGTGATGATTTCGACGACGCCGGGTTCTTTGTAGGCAACGGCTCTGTTTCCTGACATGGACACTCCTTTTGGTAGGGGTATTTGGTGCAAGGCCCTCCATTTGGATGGCCTTGCACTGGTCCTGCAACGCTGCAGGCGCTGCCCCATTGCCCGAGAGCGGTGCTTCGATAGGGATACCTCCCCAGGTTTCAGGCCACCGAAGCACCCTTCACGGGTATGGGACAGCTCTTCATGCCTCTGATGATCGAAGAGCTTGCAATGATGAGACTAGGGGTCACAAGCCGTGCAACAAAAGCGCGAGATTTTGAAGATAACCATGCAGAATCGATGCATGATTGGTCTCAGCTCATATCTCCGCCACTATCTTTCGGCGGGATCCTCAGGCCCTGAGTTGTAGCGGGTCCCTGACGTGGGTGGATTGGGCCTTCGCGGCCTGCCCGCCCCCGCCGGACACCGGCTTCACGCGCCGCAGTGCGGCGAGGATGGCCCGGCCAACCACGGCGATGCCGATGACCGTAGTGACGGCGCGCAGGGTGTCCCAGCCCGCCGTCGACGTCAACAGCGAGTACAAGAAAAAGCTGCTGAGGTTGGTGCCCAGCGGCGCCCCCGGAACGTAGGAAATGCCGGTGCCGGCGCCCACTGCGAACGGCCAGAACCACAGGTTGGTCAGCAGCCCGAACAGGTACGACGCCACCACGCCGTAACCGGCCAGCATCCACAGTTCCGCCCTGCCCCGCACCCGGCGGGGGAGCAGGCCAGCGCCCGCGCCCACCCACGCGCACGCGAAGATCTGGAACGGCGTCCACGGCCCAGCGCCACCCCAAAGCACGCTGGAGACGGCGATGGTGGCCGCGCCCAGGAGCAGGCCGAAACGCGCACCGAACGCCCGGCCGGCCAGGATCAGCAGGATGAAAACGGCTTCCACGCCGCCAACGCCGGTGCTCGCCACCCGGACAGCGGAACCGACGGCGGCCAAGACGCCCAGCAGCGCCACGGTATGTGCCGACCGGACGGAGCCATCGAGGGACACCACGACGGCGACAGCCGCCACGGGTGCGATGGCCAGCGCCGCGTAGGGGAGGGCGGCCGTGGCATCCTCGGGGAGCGCCGCGGCGAGCAGCGGCCAGCAGAAGGCCGCGAGGGCCAGCAGGTTTGCGGTTGCAAGGACTGCCAGCTCGACCGGGCGCGGCATCCGAAGGCGGCGGGGCTTTACAGAGTCCTGGGGGTCAGCCTGCTCGTTGAGGGTGGCCGGCTGGGGCCTGGTTGCTGCCGGCCGGGGTGGGAGGACAAGCGGCTTGGGGCTGATGGCTGGTTCGGCTGCAGGTGCCACACCGTCCCGCATCGGCAGGATGCGGGCGCCCGCGCCGCGGGCGAACTCGAGGTCGTGGGTGGCGATCAGGACTGCTGCGCCGTCGTCCGCCGCTGCCCGCAGCGCCGCCGAGACGGCTGCCCGCGCTTCGGGATCCAGGCCGCGCGTGGGCTCATCGATCAGCAGCACCTGCGGGCGGTCCATGGTCTGCAGCGCGATGGCAAGGATCCTGCGCTCGCCGGCGGACAGGTCCCGTGGATGTTCATGCCCGATGGGAATCTGCACGCCTCCCCGCAGCCGGGCCAGGCGTGTGGCGGCAAATCCGGGCGCAGAAGGCTGGAGGCTCTTTCCCCGCGCCAGGCGCCGCTCGGCCGCGCGCAGCTCTCCGGCGACAGTGTCCCTGGTGAAGAGGTCGTCCGAGGCGTCCGGCACCAAAGCCACCCTGCCGCCGTCGACCTTGCCCTTAACAGCTCCGTCACCCAGGGCCAGCGCCACCAGGAGGGAGGACTTTCCGGCCCCGTTCGGCCCCACCAGGGCCACCACCTCGCCGCCGTGCAGGGCCAGGGACGCGTCGCGCACCAGCGGCTTGCCCCTGCGGTGTACCGCGAGGTGTTCCGCGGTGAGCACGGGCACGGAATCCGGCACCTTCCGGCCGGGAGCGGCTTCGGGATGGGCAGCGGGCGCGGACGGCGCAGTACCCGGCACCAGGGCGCCGCCGTCGATGGTCCACCACGAATCGGCAATGGGGGCGAGCGCTTCCGCCCGGTGCTCCGCCACGATGACGCAGACACCCTCCTCCCGGGCCAGGGCGCTGAGCACGGTGATGACGCGCGCGCGTGCGGTGGCGTCAAGGTCGGCCAGGGGTTCGTCGGCCAGAAGCAGGGCAGGAGAATCCACGACGGCGGCGGCGATGGCTACGAGCGTCGCCTCACCGGCCGAAAGGGTGCTGACGTTCCGGTCCAGCAGCCCGGAAACCCCGATCCGCTCCGCCACCTCAAGCACCCGCGCCTTCACGGCAACGGCCGGCACGCCGCGCAGCTCCAGAGCCAGGCCAATGTCGTCGCTGACCCGGGTGGTGGCAAAGGCCGCACGGGGATTCTGCAGGACGACGCCGAGAAGCCGGGCGGTGTCACGCGGCGGCGCAGCCGCACGGTCCAGTCCGCCCACCCGCACCATGCCGGAAACCGTTCCACCGTCCACGTGCGAGAGCAGGCCGGCGATGCCGCGCAGGATGGTGGACTTGCCGGAGCCGGTCGGCCCGGTGACCACCGTGACCGAGCCGCGCGGCGGAACAAACGCGTCGGCGTTGATGCAGGTGTCCCCAATCCGGAACTGGGCGTTCCGGACCACAAGCGGTGCGCCGCCGTCGAACTCTTGCGTCTGCGTCCCACGGCTGCCAAAACCGCGCAATTCCAGGGCTGCGGCAACCCGGCCGGCGTGTTCCAGGGTGCGCTCCAGCACGGGAACCAAGGCGCGGGGCCCAAACTTTTCGTCCCGCAACCGGAACGCAAGGCGGACGGAGGCCACGGCGTCGGCCAGTGCGGGAAGCGCCGCCCACGCCACCACCAGCATCCGTGCCACGCCCTGCAGGGGGCCGCCGCGGGCCAGGCGGACAAAGCCGCGGGAGATATCCACCCAGGCATTGAGCAGGCCGAAGCCGAGGATGGTCGCGGCGATGGGCAGGGCGGACAGCACTGCCGCCCACAGCCCGGGCCCGGTGACCGGGCCGAGGAACACCACATGGGCATAGGGGGCGGGAAGCCTTAGCGGCGGCAGGTGGAGCAGGACGGGGCTGCCGGTGCCCGCGCCGTTGAAAAGGATGCGGTAGACGACCCGCGCCGCGATGAACACAGCGGCGAGGACTGCCGCTGCGCGCAACGGCGCGGGCCGGAAGGTCATGCCGCGGGGGCTGCCGGTTCGTTGTCCACCGTGTAGAGCAGTTCAAGGCTCTCGCCGGGGTTGAGCTTCAGGCTGTCCAGGCCTTCCTGCGCGTAACCCCACGCGCCGGCGGCGGGCTTCACCCAGAGTGCCCAATACGAGACAGTGTTTTTGTCATCGCACGCTTCACGGGTCGTGCCACCCTTGTGCTTGATGTCGAAGTCCGCGGCGGGCACGCCGTTGACGCGGCACGCGAAGCTCGTGGGGTACTTGGCGGTGCCCTCGATCTTCACGTCAGCTTTGCTCAGAACGGCCGATGCCACGGTGGGTCCATCCACGGAGACGCAGGTGGAGGTGTCCGCGGCGGCCCGCTTCAGGGCGCCGGAATCAACGATGACCTTCACTCCCGCGCAGGGTTCGCTTGCGGCGCTGGATGAAGCGCCGGCCGAAGACGGTGCCGAGGAGGCGGAGGGGCTGGGCTGGTTGGCGGCCGGCGTGGAACAGCCGGCGAGGGCAATCAGGAGACCGGCGGCGGCGAGTGAGCCTGCGGCGGCGGTACGGATGTTAGTCAAAGTCACCTGTCAAGGGTAGGGCGTTGCCCGCCCGGAGCAGGAGGCCGTCCCCTTGTATGACGCCAGGTCTCCAGCAGAACCACTGACAGTCCGGCTGTTTCACCGCTACCCTCGAGACATGCGCCCAGCGACCCAACGGCTGGCCCCTGCCGATGAGGCGAACCTGGTGCTCGACCACGCCGGCCAGGTCAACGTGTTCCTCGTCGCTGCGCTGCTCGCACCCGGCGGCTTCCTGGCTCCGGACGGCACCGCGGACATCGCAGCGCTGAGGGCGGTCCTCCATGAACGGATTGCGCAGCTGCCGGCACTCCGCAAAACCGCCGTCCAAGCAGGCCGTCGACACCACTGGATTGAAGCCATTCCCGACCTCGAGCACCACATCCGCGCCGTAGAGCCCGTGGATGGCCTCACAGGACTTGGGGACAGGTGCGCTGAGCTTATGGGGCAGCCGCTGGCAGGGGACCGTCCGATGTGGGAGATCCTGGTGGTACCGGGTGCCACAGCGGGAGGACTCGGCGTCGTGCTGCGTATCCATCACGCGGTGGCCGACGGGATGACGGCGGCTGTCATCGTGCAGCGGCTTTTTGACCCCGGAGAACCGGTGGAGAGCCCATTGAACCAGCCGTCTGCGCGCGGGCCGGCGGAGGCTCCGCGGCGCCATCCCCGGAACGATCCGCGCAGCACACTTCGTCGACTTGGGACGGGGCTTAGCCGCATCCGCAAAACTTTATGGGGCCAGGGCGTGGGCCGCACGGTGCTGCTCGGTGAGCGCAGCGCCCACCATGGCGTCGCTTTCCTGCAGACAGAAATCGAAGCCCTTGAAGCGGCGGTGCGCCCGTGGGGTGCCACCGTCAACGATGCACTGCTTGCTGCGTCGGCGGCTGGCTTCCGGGCAGCTTTGTTGGCGGCCGGTGAACCGGTTCCGGCTTGGTTGCCGGTCTCGGAACCGGTGGCTCTGCGGCGCCGCGGGACTGCGGGCAATCAGGTGGGAGTCATGCTGGTGCGGCTGCCACTCGGCGAGCCGGACCCGGATGAGCGCTTGCGGCTCATCGCAGCCCAGACGCGTGACGAGAAGCTGCGGGCGAGGGACCAGGGCACCCTGGAGTTCATGCGCGGCCCGATCGGCGCGCGCGTCATGGACCACCTCGCCAGAAGGCAGCATCTGGTGGGCGGGTTCGTCACCAACGTGCCGGGCCCGAAAGGGGCTTTTCTCCTCGCGGGGGCTCCGGTCACCGCGCTCTGGCCGGTTGCGGTGCTTGCCGGCAACGTGCGGCTCGGCGTCGCTGCGGTCTCCTACGCCGGCAACCTGTGTTGTGGCATCCACTTCGATGCCTCGAATGTCCCAGGCGACGTGTTTGCGCGGGCCATGGGGGAGGAGCTGGCACGCCTGGGCAGGTGAGCATTGTGCTTGGAACGGTGCCTTCAGACCCAAAAGGGCCGACGGCGGCACTCGGGTGAGTGCCGACGTCGGCCCTTTTTGGGTGAGGTGTTACGCGGGTTCTGTTGCCAGGGCCCCGTCCGCCGCCAGTGCATCCTGCGGCGCCTCGTGGGTTGCGTGGTGCTGCGCGGGGCCTGACGACGGGTGGGCGGCGACGGCCGCGGCGTGCTCGGCCAGCACCCCGGTCTGGTGCCGGATCTTCAGGCGGTAGAGCAGGGTCCCGCCTATGACCACGGCGGCGACGAACATCACGCCGCCCCACTGCAGGTACCACTCAAAAGGCGGCACCGAGTTGTAGATCTCGGGGCGGGGCCAGATCAGGTTCAGGGTCATGGCGCCGCCCCACAGGACCGCCAGGATGTTCACGGGAACACCCCACTTGCCCATGCTGAAACCGGGTTCGGAGCCGTCGTGCGCCAGGGGCCATTTCTTCAGGAAGCGGTTGCGCAGCATCGGCACCGTGACCAGGAGGTAGGACAGGTAGATCAGCACGATGCTGATGCTGGACAGGATGGTGAAGATGGCCGGCTGCATGACGTTGATGAGCAGCGGGATGACGGCCAGGACCCCCACCACGATGGCCGCGACGGTGGGGGTCCTGCGGACCGGATCCACCTTGCTGAGCTGCCGGCTGAACGGCAGGTTGTTGTCCCGGGCCATGGCGAACACCATGCGGATGGCTGCCGCGTGGACCGCGAGGGTGCAGACCACCACGGCCACCACGATGCACAGCAGGAAAGCCTTGCCGAAAGGCCCGCCAAGGACGGAGAGCACGATGTGCTGCAGGCCGCCGTCGGCAGATCCCACCTTGGGGTCGGTCAGGTCAGGTGCGGCCAGGATGCCGAACAGCAGGATCAGGCCGCCCAGTACGAACGAGGCCGTGACGGCGCGCAGGATGGCTTTGGGCGCCGTGCGCTTGGGGTCCTTCGTCTCCTCGCCCAGGGAGCTTGCGGTGTCGAAGCCGTACATCACGTAGCCGGAAGCCATGGCGCCGATGAGGAAGACACCGAAGAAGCCCAGGTCGTTGCCTTCCCCGAAGCCCGCGGTGTCGAAGAAGACCTCAGGTCCCCGCACCACGTGCCAGCCCAGTGCCAGGATGAGCAGCACGGCCGCGATCAGTTCCACGAAGACGCCGATGCTGTTGATCCGGGTCATCAGCTTCACGCCGAACGCGTTGATGAGGGTGGAGATGGTGATCATGATCGTGGCCAGCACCACGCCGTTCATGGCGAAGTCGTACGGTCCGGTGCCGTCGCCGACGAACTGGAAGCCGGACCAGAGCTGCGGCAGCGTCAGCTGCAGGGCCAGTGCCACCGCTCCCAGCGCCATGATGCTGGACAGCATCAGCAGCCAGCCGGCCAGCCAGGCGGTGGTCCCGGATGCGAGCCGTTTGGCCCAGTTGTACACGGACCCGGCCACGGGGTAGCGGCCGGCCAGTTCGGCAAAACAGAGGGCCACCATCAGCTGGCCGGCGAACACGATGGGCCAGGACCAGGCGTAGGCAGGGCCGGCCATGGAAAAACCGAAGTAGAACAGTTGGAAGACACCGGTGAGGATGGAGATGTAGCTGACGCCTGCGGCGAAGCTGGCAAACTTGCCGATGCTCCGGTCCAGGGTCTGGGTGTAGCCGAATTCGTCCATGCCGCTTGAATCAATACTCTTGCTGGGTTCCAATATGGACTCCTAGATCAGAAAAGCACGATGGGGACCGGCCCGACCTGTGGTGCGGGGAAGGTCGGGGAGGGTGTGGCCTGACGCCGTCTTGTGGACGCGGCCGGGTTGGCCCGCTGGGGTTGCGGGGCGGTGGTTGGTAAGTGGTGGCCTGGTGGGCCCGGGGTACTGCCGCTCAGGCGAGCGACGCGCTGAGCTCAAGTTCCGCCGTCGACATTTCTTCTGGCCGGTCGGCGCGAAGGTGCTCGGCGCGGATCAGATCGGCGCAGCGCTCGCCGATCATCATGACGGTGATGTTGGGGTTGACGGTGATGTGTTCGGGCATGACGGACGCATCGGCGACGCGGAGGCCGGTGACGCCCTTGACCCGCAGTTGGGGGTCCAGCGGCGACATGTCGTCGTCGGCCGGGCCCATGCGGACGGTGCCTACCGGGTGGTAGACGGTGTTGTGGGTCTTGCGGATGTAGTCCTGGAGTTCCTCGTCCGTCTGCGCGTCGACGCCGGGCGAGAGTTCGCGGCCGGTCCATTCCGCCATGGCGGGCTGGGCGGCGATTTCGCGGGCCTTCCGGATGCCTGCCACCATGACGCGCATGTCATGGCCTTCGGGGTCCGTGAAGTACCGGGGGTCCACCATGGGCTTGTCGCGGAAGTCGCGGCTGCGCAGCCGGACCGTGCCGCGGGAGCGGGCGTGGGTGACGTTGGGGGTGAGGCTGAAACCGTTCTCCGTGGTGGGGTAGCCGTGCCGCAGGGTGTTCATGTCGAACGGGACGGAGCCGTAATGCATCATCAGGTCGGGGCGGTCCAGGCCCTCCTCGGTGGGGGTGAAGATCCCGATCTCCCACCACTGCGTTGAGGTCTGCACCATGGGCTGTTTGGCCTCGAACTGGACCACGCCTTCGGGGTGGTCCTGCAGGTGCTCGCCCACGCCGGGGGAGTCCACCAGGACCTCGATGCCATGCTGCGCCAGGTGGGATGCGGGGCCGATCCCGGACAGCATGAGCAGCTTGGGGGAGTCGATGGCGCCGGTGGAGAGGACCACCTCCTGGCGGGCGGTGAGCCGGTGGGTGCGGCCGAAGGCGGAGTCAACCACGTCCACGCCGGTACAGCGCTTGTCCGCGTCAAACACCAGCTGGCGGGCCCGGAGGCCGGTCAGCAGGGTGAAGTTTTCGCGTTCCATGATCGGGTGGATGTAGGACACGGAGCTGGAGGCGCGCGTGCCGTCCACCCGGCGGTTGATCTGGAAGAAGTTGGCACCGTTGACCACGGTGGCGCCGGTGTTGAACTTCGTGCGGGGGATGCCGGCCTGCTCGCAGGCATCCAGGAGCGCGACGCCGGCAGGATCCACCGGGGGCACGTTCATCAGGTGCACGGGGCCGGAGTCCCCGTGGTGGGGTGCATCGGGGCCTGCGTCCTCGTTGGTTTCCAGCCGCTTGTACAGCGGCCAGGCTGCGTCGGCATTCCAGCCGGCAACTCCGTACTTGGACTCCCACTCGTCCAGGTCCTCCCGCGGCGCCCAGAAGGCGATGCAGGAGTTGTGGCTGGAGCAGCCGCCCATGACCTTGGCGCGGGCGTGGCGCATGAAGGAGTTGCCGTTTTCCTGCGGTTCCACCGGGTAGTCCCAGTCGTAGCCGGATTCCAGCAGCTCCATCCAGCGGTCCAGCTGCAGGATTTCCGGGATGTTGCGGTCATCCGGGCCCGCCTCCACCAGGGCCACGGTGGCGTCCGGGTCCTCGCTCAGGCGTGCGGCCACTGCGGCGCCGGCGGATCCTCCGCCGATCACGATGTAATCGAACGAGTGCCCGCTGAGGTCCTCGATGTTGTCGACGTGCATCTAGTTCTCCTTGCCGTGGTCAGCGAACCAGCCGGTTACCTGGGGGTTGGTGTTTTGGTAGATGTGTTTGGCTTCCTGGTACTCCGCGAGGCCGGTGGGCCCCAGCTCGCGGCCCACGCCGGACTGGCCGAAGCCGCCCCACTCGGCCTGAGGAAGGTAGGGGTGGTAGTCGTTGATCCAGATGGTGCCGTGCCGCAGCCGGGCCGCCACGCGCTGCGCCTTCCCGGCGTCCTGGGTCCAGACGGCGCCTGCCAGCCCGTAGATGGTGTCGTTGGCGGTGGCCACGGCCTCGTCCTCGGTACGGAAGGTCTCCACGGTGACCACGGGGCCGAACGCCTCGTCGGTGACCACGGACATGCCGCGCCGCACCTGGTCCAGGATGGTCGGCTGGTAGTAGAACCCGGCGTCGTACTTCTCTCCTGTTGGTGCCGCGCCGCCGGTGCGCAGCCGCGCGCCTTCCTGGATGCCGCGCTGGACGTAGGCGTGCACCTTGTCCCGGTGCGCGGCGGAGATCAGCGGGCCGGTTTCCGCGGCGTCGTCAAAGGGGCCGCCGAGCCGGATCGCCTCAGCGCGCCGGACCAACTCGGCCACGAAGGGTTCGGCGATGGATTCCTCCACCAGCAGCCGCGCACCTGCCGAGCAGACCTGGCCGGAATGGACGAAGGCGCCGTTGAGGGCGTTGTCTACGGCGGCATCGAAGTCGGCGTCGGCGAACACCACGTTGGGGTTCTTGCCGCCCAGCTCCAGCGCCACTTTCTTGACGGTGCCGGCGGCGGCAGCGGCGATGCGCTTGCCGGTTTCCAGGCCGCCCGTGAAGGAGACAAGGTCGACGTCGGGATGTTCCGAGAGCGGGGCGCCCGCCTGGGCGCCGGGGCCGGTGACGAGGTTGGCCACCCCGTCCGGCAGGCCGAGGTCCTGCAGCAGCTGCATGGCCAGGATGCTGGTGGACGGCGTCAGCTCGGAGGGCTTGAGGACGAAGGTGCACCCGGCGGCGAGTGCGGGGGCGATCTTCCACGCGGCCTGGAGCAGGGGGTAGTTCCACGGCGTGATCAGGCCGCAGACGCCGACGGGTTCGTAGACGATCCTGCTCACGACGCCGGGGTCCCCGGCGTCAACCACCCGGCCGGCCTGCTGTCCTGCGAGCCTGCCGAAGTATTCGAAGCAGGCGGCGATGTCGTCCATGTCGATCCGGCTTTCGACCATCCGCTTGCCGGTGTCCAGGGACTCGGCCCGGGCGAACTTTTCGCGGCGTTCGCGAAGCCCCGCCGCGACCTTCAGGAGGAAGGATCCGCGCTCGGGTGCCGGGACGGAGGACCAGACGCCGGAGTCGAATGCGGCGCGGGCGGCTGTAATGGCGCGTTCGGCGTCTTCGCGGCCGGCCTCGGAGACGGTGGCCACCAGCTCGCCGTCTGCCGGGTTGTGGATCCGGCGCACGGCGCCGGATGCGGCCGGCTCCCAAACGCCGTTGATGAACAGGGAGGAAGCTGTCTCAGTTTCTTCGGTTGGGGCTGCATCCCGAACCGGTGTGGCGTAAGTCATAGGAAGGACAGTAACGCACGTTGAACGAGTGTTCAATACATTTCTTGAACACTTGTTCAATGGCTTTGATGGGGTTACCGTTGCCTTGCGGCAGCTGTTTCAGGCGAAAGCGATCTGCTCTGTGCGCTCGATACTCCGCTGGATGGAGGCCTTGTCCACGCCGAGCAGCGCTGTCAGCCACATGCCATTCTGGATGACCACGATGTCCGCCGCCCGCTCCCGGCATGCCTCCCAGGACAGGTCGGGTTTGGCGCTGGACACCAGTGCTGCGAGCCCGTCGATGTACCGGTCAAAGGCTGCGGCGTTGATCTGTGCGTAGTCCTCGTCCGCCTGGGCGAGGGCCCAGAGGTGCAGGCGCAGGGACAGGTAGCGGGTGGTCAGCAGGTCGGTGGCGGCCACGCGCCGGAGGGCGCTGCGCAGCTGTTCATCCGGGGTGGCCGACGGATCCGGGGCCACGAGCAGAAGGTCATGCTCATCCACCCGGCGCAGGGCTGCCCGGATCAGGGTGGTCTTGTCGTCGTAGTAGTAGTTGACCAGGCCCAGGGCCACGCCGGCTTCCCGTGCCACGGCCCGCATGCTCACACCGGAAATGCCGTGCCGGGACAGCAGGTCCATCGCCGCTTCGAGAATGCGGGTCTGTCTGTCGGTCTGTTCGCCGGAGTTCACGGCACTGGTCCCCATCTGGCCAGACTATTGCCTAACCCGCTGCAAACGCACTTTCCCGGGGTTGGCGTGGGCTGTGGAGCCGGACCCGCGCTGATACGGAAGAATCCCCACCTTACCGAGGTGAGGTGGGGATTCCTTCGTCGGCGGGCCGCCTACTTCTTGGGCAGGCCCGCCGGGTTCAGTTCGGACTTCTGGATGGCCTCGGACGAGAGGCCCCAGCGGTCCAGGATTTTGGCATAGGTGCCGTCCTCGATCAGGTGGTTCAATGCGGCCTGGGCGGCGACCGCCAGGCCGTTGCCCTTCTTGGTGGTGAAGGCGATCTGCGCGGTCAGCGGCCAGCCGCCGTTCAGCGTGCCCACCTGCTTCGTCTTCCCGTCCTGCGCCGCCTTGTAGGCGGCAGCCGCGTTGGGTCCGAACGTCAGGTCCGCACGGCCTGACTGAAGGGCCAGGCTCGAGGCCGAGTCGTCGTCGTAATACTGGAACTCGACCGGGGCCAAACCGTTCTTCTTGTTCTCCTCGTCCCAGCGCACCAAAATGGCTTCCTGGTTGGTGCCGGAGCCCACAATGATCTTCCGGCCGGCCACGTCCTTGGCTTCCTTGATCTCCCCGATGCTGGAGTCGCTCTTGGCGTAGAACCCCAGCAGGTCGTTGCGGTAGGTGGCGAAATCGAACTTTTCCTTCCGCGCCTCGGTGACGGTCACGTTGGAGAGGACGGCCTCGTACTTGGACGATTCGATGCCCAGTGGCCAGTCCGCCCAGGCCACGGGCAGGACTTCGACTTCGAGTCCCAGCGCCCCGCCCACTGCGTAAGCGATGTCCACCTCGCTGCCGATCAGGGTCTTGTTGTCCGTGGCGAATGTGCTGAGCGGGGCCGTGCCGCCGGTGGTCACCACGGTGAGCTTGCCGTCGGCCTTGATTGCCTCCGGCACCAGGGCCGCTGCGGTGTCATCCTTGGTGACCCTGAAGCGGTCCTGCTGTGGGGACAGGTTGAAGTTCTTGCCGCTGGAGTTGGTGGCGGACGACGACGATGCTGTCGCCGCAGAGGCGCCGGGATCGGAGCAGGCAGCCAGTCCCAGCAGCGCTGAGACGGCCAGGGCAACGACGGCGGCCGGCTTGGGCTTGAAGGCCATGGTTCCTCCTTGGAAGGGTGGCGGGGATGCAACGGAATGTGCGCGTTGCAGCAACTATCCGGCAGCCCCGGAACGGGAATCAAAGCGCGCGAAACCCTGGGATACAGGGAGTAACGGCGGTTAACCGGAGGACCGCGGCGGTCACATTCGGGCTGGGCCGGGGCCCTGAGCCAAGTAGCCTCGCGCCACAGATTCAGCAGAAAGCGAGTACCCCGGCAAAAAAGACAAGTGGTGATTACGCGTGTTCTCCGCCTATGCCCCGACTTACGGTGAATTACATTGCGGCCCGGGTGGGCCGCAAGCCATGAGGGAGGCATACACATGAATCATTCGCCAGGCGGGAAGACTACTGCTGGGGGGACGGGCCTGCTAAGGCGAACCAGCACCAGGACAGCCGCGGCAGTCGCTGCGGGAACCCTGCTGCTCGCGGGCGGCGGGGTGTCGTATGCGGACGATATCTACAACAACCTTGACGCCGTCATTGATGCAACGGCCGAGGTCATGCCGCTCAACGCAGGCGGTTCGAGTGGCAGCACAACGCTGGCCGTGCAGGAACGAAACGCAGACGGCAAGAACGGCTGCAACCTGACAGGCTCAACGGCGCTTACCCTTAACCTCGCGTCAAGTAATCCGGCCGTCGCTACAGTATCCCCGTCCCAGGTGACCTTCACTTCCTGCTCCGACACAAAGGCCTTGACCATTACCCCGGTTGGTGCCGGATCCGCCAGCGTAACCGCACGCCAGGTCAGCAACACCACGGACGGGACCTTCAACCTTGCCCCTGCCACGTTCACAGTTAACGTGGCCGCCCCGGCGCCCTCGAACACAGCGCCCGTACTGAATATCACGGGCGTGACGAGCGGCGGCACCTACACGAAGGGTAAAGTGCCCGCTGCCCTCTGCAACGTTATCGACACGGAGGATGGCAACAGCACATTTGACGCCAAGCTGGGTGCCATTACCGGTACCGATGCCGCAACCGGCATCGGTTCACAGACGGCCTTCTGCAGCTACACGGACAAGGGCGACCTTACGGCGTCAAGCTCCGTCACTTACAGCATTATTGATGGGTCCGCGCCCACAATCGGATACACGCTCTCGCCCACCACTCCAGACGGAGATAACGGCTGGTACAAGACCGCCGTGAAACTTCATTGGATCATCACGGAAGAGGATTCTCCCAGCACGGTGAAGCCGACAGGCTGCGAGGACCAGACCATCACCGCTGACCAGGTGGCCACAGACTACAGTTGCTCCGCCACTAGTTCCGGTGGCACTGCCGCACTGCAGACCGTGAACTTGGGCAAGGACGCAACCGCCCCCACCGTGGCTGCCGATGGCGAGGCCGGAATCATGGGAAGCAACGGCTGGTACATCTCAGACGTCAACGCCTCTTTCACCGGCACTGATGCCACCTCGGGGCTGCTTGCCGCAGTCCAGACCGTGACCTCCTCCGGTGAAGGCGACGCTGTGAAAGTTGACAGCCCCGCGTTCACGGACATCGCGGGCAATGCCACCCCTGCGGGCGCTGCTTCGCAGACCTTCAGGATCGACAAGACCGCACCCGAGGTGACCTCCAGCGGACCCACGACCCAGCCGAACAGCAATGGCTGGTACAACACGGATGTCACTGCCACCTTCGCGGCCACCGACCTCACCTCCGGTCCGGCCACGCCAACGCAGACTGCGACCTCGCAAGGTCAAGGCGAAGCGGTAACGGTCGAAAGCCCGGCCTTCAGCGACAACGCCGGCAACACCACCCCCGCGGGCGCTGCTTCGCAGACCTTCAAGATCGACAAGACGGCACCCACCGTTTCCTTCGACTCCGTCATCGCGGACAGCTACTTCGGCTCCACTGCCGCAAAGCCCACCTGCACGGCCTCCGATGTCCTGTCCGGGGTCAGTGGGAGCTGCGTGGTCTCAGGCTATGACACCAAGAACGGGACGCACACGCTCAAGGCAACGGCAACCGACCTGGCTGGTAACACCACAACGGTGGAGCAGGCCTACACGGTCAAGGCCTGGACCCTGAAGGGCTTCTACCAGCCGATCGACATGAACGGTGTGCTGAATACGGTCAAGAACGGCAGCACGGTCCCCGCGAAGTTTGAGATCTTCGCCGGTGACACCGAACTGACCGATCCTGCCCTGGCCAGGTTCACTGCCCAGAAGGTGACCTGCTCGCTCCTGAGCTTGGTCGACGATATCGAAACCACCACCACGGGCAACACCTCGCTGCGGTACGACGCCACTTCCGGCCAGTTCATCTACAACTGGAAGACGCCCGCCACGGCCGGCAGCTGCTACACGCTGACCATGACGGCGAACGACGGCAGCTTCATCAGTGCGAACTTCAAGCTGAAGTAGCACTGCCGGGCCGGCGCCCAATGACGCGCGCCGCAAGGAGGGGACCAGTTCAGTGAGAACTGGCCCCCTCTGTCGTTGCCCTAAAATTGCGGCTCTCTTAGCCCAGGGCTGCGAGGACTTCCTTGGCCACGTCCTCGCTGGACTGCGGGTTCTGCCCGGTGATGAGGTTACCGTCGCGGACCACATTGGAGGACCAGGCGGCACCGTTTTCGATGACGGCCCCCTTTTCCTTGAGCGCGTCCTCCACCAGCCAGGGAGTGTTTTCGCCGGTCCCGCCGCCGAGTTCTTCCTCGTTGGTGAAGACCGTGAGGCGCCGGCCCTTGAAAGCGAACCCGCCGTCGTCGTCCGTTGAACTCAGCAGGCCCGCCGGGCCGTGGCAGAACGGAGCAATGACCTTGCCGTCCCTGTTGGCTGCCACCAGCAGTCGGCCCAGGTGGGCGTCCTTGTAGAGGTCGGCCATGGGGCCGTGGCCCCCGGGCATCACCACGGCGTCATAGGCGGCAAGGTCGACGTCGGCAAGGACCAGCGGGTGCGCCAGCTCGCCGTCGATCTTTTCCAGGTAGTCGCGGAAGCCCTGTGCGCGTTCCTCGCCGCCGGCGGATTCGGCGGCCAGGCTGACCTGGTCTACGGTGGGCTTCTTTCCGCCGGGAGTTGCGATGTGCACAGTGTTGCCGGCCTCGGTCAGGGTCCGGTGGGATACCACCAGTTCCTCTGCCCAGTAGCCGGTGGGGTGCTCGCTGCCGTCCTTCATGGTGAGGGAATCTGCGGCCGAGACGACCATCAGGATGTTTGCCATGGTGGTTCTCCTGTCTGTAATTCTTTACTTGCCAGCTGCTTCAAGCCCGGCGTACGTGTCGTCGTCGAGCGTGATATCCGCGGCAGCCATGTTCTCTTCGAGGTGCTGCACAGAGCCGGTGCCGGGGATGGGCATCATGACGGGGGAGCGGCGCAGCAGCCAGGCCAGGGCCACCTGCGAGGTAGTGGCCCCCAGGCGCTTGGCGGCCTCGTCCAGCGGTCCTCCCGGCTGGGCCAGCTCGCCTGCGGAAATCGGTGCCCACGGGATGAAGCCGATGCCGTTCTCCTCCGAGTAGCGCAGCACGTCCTCCGAGCTGCGGTCCGTCAGGTTGTACCGGTTCTGCACGGTGGAAACGGTGAAGTGCTTGCCGGCGGCTTCAAGTTCCGCCACGCTCACCTGGGACAGGCCCAGGGCGCGGACCTTGCCTTCGTCCTGGAGCTCACGCAGCACGCCGAACTGCTCCTCGGCGTCCACCTTGGGATCGATCCGGTGCAGTTGCAGCAGGTCCAGCGTGTCCACCTTCAGCTTGCGCAGGCTCAGTTCGGTCTGCTGGCGCAGGTATTCCGGCCGGCCAACCGGAATCCACTTGTTGGGGCCGGTGCGGGTGAAGCCCACCTTGGTGGCAATCTTCAGCCCCTTCTTGTAGGGGTGGAGGGCCTCGGCGATGATTTCCTCACTGATGTTGGGGCCGTAGGAATCGGCGGTGTCGATGAAGTCCACTCCGAGTTCGACGGCGCGGCGCACCACGGCCACAGCGGCCTGCCGGTCTGCGGGCTCACCCCACACGCCGTCACCCACGATGCGCATGGCACCAAAACCGAGGCGGTGCACGGTTCCCAGATCCTTGAGGTCAATCGTTGCGGACAGTTCCAGCTGCTTCGTTGAATCATGGCTCATAGGGGCGGCAACCTCATCAGTGTGCTGAGTATTCCGGATCTCACAGAAATAAGGCGGGGCCCGCCGTCGTTATGCCTCAAGTGCCCGCCGCAATCCGGCCGGCACAACCTACGAAACTTTTTTGAAAGGCCGGCACCTGACGTGACTCTTCCCCTCTCCATCCTTGACCTGGCAACCATCGGCAAAGGCCAGACGGCGGCGGAGAGCTTCGCGGGCAGTGTGGCCATGGCGCAAAGCGCCGAAAAGTTGGGATACCGGCGCGTCTGGTACGCCGAGCACCACAACATGTCCTCCATCGCCTCCTCCGCCACCAGCGTGCTGATCGCCCACGTGGCCGCGCACACCGAAAGCATCCGGCTTGGGGCCGGCGGCGTCATGCTGCCCAACCACTCCCCGCTGACCATCGCCGAGCAGTTCGGCACCCTGGAAACCCTGCACCCCGGACGGATCGACCTGGGCCTGGGCCGCGCCCCCGGCAGCGACCAGAACACCATGCGCGCGCTGCGCCGGGACCCCATGTCTGCCGACAGCTTCCCGCAGGACGTCCTTGAACTGCAGGGCTACCTGACCGGCCCCACCCGCATCCAGGGCGTCGAGGCCACCCCGGGCAAGGGGACCAACGTGCCGCTGTACATCCTGGGCTCGTCCCTGTTTGGTGCCCGCCTGGCGGCACAGTTGGGCCTGCCCTACGCCTTCGCCTCGCACTTTGCCCCGGCCGCGCTGCAGGACGCGGTGGCCATCTACCGCCGCGAGTTCAAGCCGTCCGCCCAGCTGGACGCTCCGCATGTCATCGCCGGCGTCAACGTGATCGCCGCCGACTCCGCCTCCGAGGCCCAGGCCATGTTTCAGGCCACCAAGCGTGCCCGCGTCTCCCTGTTCTTCGGCGGGGGCACCCGCGAATTCACCGACGACGAGGCGGACATGATCCTCGACTCGCCGCAGGGACGCCACATGGCACAGATGATGACGTACTCCGCGGTGGGGACGCCCGACGCGGTCATCGACTACCTGGACAGCTTCGGAAAGCACGCCGACGCCGACGAACTCATCGTGGCGCACCAGAGCCCGGGGACCCAGGAGCGGCTGCGGTCCGTGGAGCTGCTGGCCGAGGCCGCCGGACTGGTCCGGGTCTGAGATGGCGAAGGCACAAGCGAACGCAAAGGAAGGCGTAGGCTTCCGGTCCGACCGTGGGCCCATCCTCATCGCCCTCATGCTGTCCACGGGACTCGTGGCCATCGACTCCACCATCGTGGCCACGGCCGTGCCGTCGATCGTCCGGGACGTGGGCGGCTTCTCCTCCTTCCCCTGGCTTTTCTCCGCCTACCTGCTGGCGCAGGCCGTGACCGTGCCCATTTACGGCAAGCTCTCGGACATGGCGGGCCGCAAGCCCATCATCCTGACCGGCATCGGCCTGTTCCTGCTGGGCTCCGTGCTCTGCGGGCTGGCCTGGAGCATGCCGTCGCTGATTGCCTTCCGCGCCCTGCAGGGACTGGGCGCCGGCGCGGTGCTGCCGGTGTCCATCACCATCGCGGGCGACATCTACACCCTGCAGGAGCGCGCCAAGGTCCAGGGCTACCTGGCCAGCGTCTGGGCCATCTCCTCGGTAGTGGGCCCCAGCCTGGGCGGTATTTTCTCCGCGCTGGGCATCTGGCGTGGCATCTTCCTGGTCAATGTCCCGCTCTGCCTGCTGGCAGGCTGGATGCTGGTCCGCACCCTTCATGAAAACGTGGAACGTGCAAAGCACAAGGTGGACTATGCCGGCGCCGTACTCCTGGCTGGCTCGCTCGGACTGCTCATCCTCGGCGCCCTCCAGGGCGGCCAGGCCTGGGCCTGGAACTCGCCCATCAGCATTGGCGTCTTTGCAGTGGGCGCGGTCCTGCTGGCAGCGTTCCTCCTGGTGGAGCGGCGGGCGGCCGAACCCATCCTGCCCTCCTGGGTGGTCTCGCGGCGCCTGCTGGGCACCACCGCGCTGGTGTCCTTCGGAGTTGGCTCGGTGATGATCGGCCTGACCTCCTACGTACCAACCTTCCTGGAGGGGGCACTGTCCTCCTCGCCCCTGGTGGCCGGCCTGGCCCTTGCGGCCCTGACCCTCGGCTGGCCGCTCAGCGCCTCGCAGGCCGGCAAGTTCTACCTGCGGATCGGCTTCAAGTCCACGGCCCTGATCGGCATCGCCATCTCCGTGGTGGGCCTGCTGATCCTTTCGCTGACCGCGGCTGCACCCAACGTGGCGCTGATCGCCATCAGCTGCTTCGTCGTCGGGCTCGGCCTGGGCCTGCTGGCCACCCCCACCCTGATCGCCGCCCAGTCCAGCGTGCCCTGGCACGAGCGCGGCGTGGTGACCAGCACCAACATGTTTGCCCGCTCCATCGGCAGTGCCCTGGGCGTGGCCGTGTTCGGTGCCGTGGCCAACTCCATTTACGGCGGCAGCAGCAGCGGCGGCGAGGGGGACCCCGCCACCGTGATTTCCGCATCCGGGGCCGTGTTCCTGGCAGCGTTGGTGGCCGGACTGCTGACCGTTGCTGCTGTGCTGGCCATGCCCGCGGTCAAGGCGGAAACGGCGGAACCGGCGGCGGAAACTGGGGAACCTGACGCGGAACCCGTTGAGGAATCTGTGCCCAGCCCGGAGGGCCGCGCCAGTTAGGGTGCCTGGCGGGACGCGCGGAAGATCGACGGCGCGGGCCGGGTCCCCGTGGCAAGATCAGCCAGGATCCGCCCCACCACCGGCGTGAACTTGAAGCCGTGGCCGGAAAAGCCCGCACCGATCACCACCGGCCCCACACGGTCCAGGATGAAGTCCTCGTCCGGCGTGGTGGTGTACGTGCAGCTGATGGCCTCCAGGTCATCGGGGTCCACTCCAGGCAACCACTGCCGCGCGTAATCCTGCAGGGCTGCGAGCTGGGTCGGTTCGGGCCGGAAATCCCGGTGGTCCGGATCCACCACCGGGCCCACCCCGTGCCAGCCGGCCTTGATGCCCTCGCCCGCGGTCTGCATGCCGTAGACGGGGGAGTACCAGCCCCGGTAGTCCGGGCCCGGGTAGTGGTTGAAGCCGGGCCACGCTGCGCCGGCGTCCGCCACCCGGAAATGCGCCGGCTGCTCCTGGGTCACCCTGAGCCGGGGAATCCGGATCGCGGCGGCGTCCTTGCCTGAAACCCTGCCGGAAGCCATCTCCAGCAGCTTCTCCGTCCAGGCGCCCGCCGTCACCACTGCCTGCGCTGCCGTGACCACCTCGGTGCCCGCAGCCGATTCCAGCGTCAGCCGCACGCCGTCGTCGAACACCTCGAAGTCCACCACCTTGGTGTGGTGCCTGATCTCGGCGCCCCGGGCGGCCGCCAGCCGCTGGAAAGCCGGCAGCGCCGCGTCAGGGTTGAGCTGGCCGCCGTCGGGCATATGCAGGACCTGCTGGTCGAAACGGATGCCGCGCCAGCGTTCCTGGGCCTCCGCCGGGTCCAGGAATTCGGCGCGGATCCCGGCAGCGGTGAGGGCATCCGAAACCATTTGGAGGTCCCCGCCCGGGCCGTGGTTGACGATGCCGGTGCGCGCCAGCAGCTGCGTACCGCTTTCCTGCTCCAGCTCGTCCCAGAGCGCCAGCCCCTCGGCCAGCATGGCCACATACTCCGGCCGGTGGTAGCCGGGGTTCAGGTTTCGGGTTGCCCCGTGCGACGCGCCGATCTTGTGCCCCGGACCGAACTGCTCCACCAGCGTCACTTGCCGGCCCCGGCGCGACAACGCCCACGCGGCCGCAGAGCCCATGGCGCCGCCGCCGATCACCACGGTGTCAAGAACAGTGTTCATCAGCCCTCCAAGCTGCGGTTGTGGTCACGTTGTAAAGCAGCCTTACGCCAGCAAGAGCGCGACGCCGATCATCGCCGGCACTGCCACCACGGTGGTGATCAGCACGGTGTCCTTGGCCACCGTAAGCCCGGTCTGGTACCGGCTGGCGGCCACGAACACGTTCTGAGCGGTGGGCAAGGCCGACGTGACCACCACCGCGAACAGCGCGTGCCCGTCCATCCCCAAGGCGAAGCGGGCGAAAACATAGGCAAGGGCCGGCTGGACCGCCAGCTTGAAGCCGCTCGCCAGCAGCGTGTCCACCCGCCGGCCGGCGGAAGCCTGCAGCGGGCGGGTGCCGTTCAGGCTCATCCCGAAAGCGATCAGCATGGCAGGAATCGCGGCGCCGCCGATCAGGTGGATGGGCTCCATCACCAGCGCCGGAACCTGGAAGCCCGTGCCGGCCACCAGCAACCCCAGGCCCGAACCCACGATCATGGGGTTCCGCAGGATCATCAGGAAAAACCCCACTGCGGTGGTGCGGTGCGTGCTGGTGCTCGAGTCCAGGATCATCAGGAACATTGGCGTGAAGAATGCCAGCTGGAAGATCAGCAGCGGCGCTACATAACTGGCATCACCCAGGACATATACCGCAATGGGAATACCCAGGTTTGCGGAGTTTGCCAGCGATGCGGACATGGCGGACATCAGCGCTTCGGGGAGTGCCCGCTTCAGCCAGAACCTGGCGAGGGCGAAGAATGCGGCGGCGGTAATAATGGCGGCCACCGCGGTAACCAGCAGCGGTTCGGCGAACACTTCCTGCAGGCGGGCCTTGCTGAGGGTTTCGAAAAGCAGTGCGGGGCTGGCGACGAAGAACGTGAGCCCGCTGAGCACGGGCCGTGCGTTATCGCCGAGGATTCTCCGCCGGCCCACGAACCACCCCACCAGGATGATGCACCAGACCACGAAAAACCCCGCCAGCACCCCTAGCAAGGATCAGCCTTTTGGGCACAACGGAGGACTGGACCGGGACGCACGCTCCGGTTACAGGGTGGCGTTGTTAAGCGCGAAAGGGGGGCGCATCATGCCGGGGGTGAGTCCCTCTGCGGGATCGTTGCCCAGCTGGATGATCCGGTTGTTTGCGTCCACATGGACCACGCGGGGATCGTAGGCCTTGGCCTCTTCACTGGTCATCTGGGCGTACGTAATCAGGATGACGATGTCGTTCTCGTGCATAAGGTGCGCCGCTGCACCGTTAATGCCGATCACGCCGGAGCCGCGCTCGCCGGCGATGGTGTAGGTCTCAAGCCGCGCGCCGTTGGTGACATCCACAATGGACACCAGCTCGCCGGGCAGGATGTCGGCAGCCTCGAGCAGGTCAAGGTCCACGGTGACCGAGCCTACATAGTGCAGGTCGGCGTGCGTGACGGTGGCCCGGTGGATTTTGGACTTGAACATTGTTCGATTCATAACGGCTCCAGTCTAGACCTGCGGCCCCTCACCCGCAGTGACGCAGGAAACATAACGCCTTTCACGTGCACGCCCGCGCAGCGATGCCGGATCTCACTGCGCAGGGGGTGCGCCTGCGCAACGAAGTGGTGCCTGACCTCGCAGGTTGGCACGCGGACGACGGCGGCCGGTCACCCGGCGTTGTCCCTTGCCACGGCGGCGGCGGCCGCAGCGAGGGTTTCCCGGGCGGCCAGGATGGCGGGGCGCTGGGCGCTGGAGCGGCGGACCGAGGTAAAGATGGTGCGGTGCGGCGTGCCGGGAAGCTCCAGCAGCTGGGCCGTGGTGCCGCGGCCGGTCCACACCAGGTCCGGCATCAGGGCCACGGCGTTGCCGGACTCGATAAGCCGGGCCTGGGCCTGCAGGTCGGCGGTCTCAAAGCGGACATCCGGCTCGAAGCCGGCGCTGCGGCACGCCTGCTCCGCCCAGTGGCGCGACGCCGCACCCCTCGGTTCCATGACCCAGGCGAGCTCCGCCGTGTCCTCCAGCGAACGGATGGAGGAGCCGCCGTCGGACGCCGGGGGAACAGCCAGCCGGATGGCGTCGGTGGTCAGCTTGATCCGGTCCAGCTCCGGGTAGCGCGGCGCAGCGTGCCCGGGATACTGCTCGGCGATCACCAGGTCGAAGTCGCGCGCCCACGTCTCATGCAGGGCGGTCTCGGGCTCACGCTGGATCATTTCGATCCGGACCTCGGGATAGGTGGCGGCCATCCGGGTCAAGGTGTCCGGCATCAGGGCCAGCGCCGCGGACTGGAACACCGCGATCCGGACCGTGCCGGTGACGGTGGTCAGGGATGCGGCCAAGTCCGCCTCCGCCTGCTCCATGGTTTCGAGCAGCTGTGCCGTGTGCGCCACCAGCACCTCGGCCTGGGGCGTCAGCTGCACCCGCCGCCCCGTCTTCCGGAGCAGTTCCACGCCCACTTCCTTCTCCAGGAGGGCCAGCTGCTGCGATACCGACGACGGGCTGTACTGCAGTGCCTCAGCCACCTCGGCGAGCGTCCCCCGGATGCTTAACTCACGGAGCAGCCGGAGCCTGCGAACGTCAAGCATGACGGATTCCTAACTGAAACTAACGAATATAGGTTAGAAGTAGCCACTTTATCTAACGCAACCGCGCACGCATACTGTTGAAACCGAGTTACCCCCGTCACAGCCAGTTTGCTTGGCGTGCCGCGGCGGGGTCGCACCCCCGAGCAGGAGTCCCTGATGAGCAGTAAAGACTTGAGCCAATCGATCATGCGGCGAAAGCCCATTGATGACATCGAAGAAGAAAACAAGCACAGCGGACTGTTTAAGTCCCTTGGGCTGTGGCAGCTCACCGCCATCGGCGTTGGCGGAATTATCGGCGTCGGCATCTTTTCCCTTGCGGGACTGGTGGCCGCCGGCAGCGAAAGTACACCCGGGGTGGGGCCCGCGGTATTGATTTCCTTCCTTATTGCAGGCCTGGCCTCAGCGGCCGCAGCCCTGTCCTACGCAGAGTTCGCGGGCATGATCCCGCGCGCCGGCTCTGCCTACACCTACGGCTATGTAGCGCTTGGCGAGGTGATCGGCTGGTTCATTGGCTGGGACCTGCTGCTGGAATACATCGCCATTGTGGCCGTGGTGGCCATCGGCATCTCCGGCTACCTTGACGCCTTCCTGTCCGGCATCGGCATCCATTTGCCCACCTGGATGACCTCCACCGCAGACGAGGGCAAGGGCGGCATCGTCAACATCCCCGCCATTCTGGTCTGCCTCCTGGTCACCTGGATCCTCTCCCGCGGCACCAAGGCCTTCGGTAGGTTCGAGCTCGTCGCCGTGGCCATCAAGGTGATCCTGATCCTCTTCATCATCGGGCTCGGCGTGTTCTACATCGACACCAACAACTACAACCCGTTCATGCCCAGCGGCTTCGGCCCAGTGGTTGCCGGCTCCGCCACCGTCTTCTTCGCAGTTTTCGGTTACGACGCCATGAGCACCGCGGCCGAGGAAGCCAAGGACGGCAAGAAGCATATGCCCAAGGCCATTGTGCTCTCGCTCATCATCGCCATGCTGCTCTACGTTGCCGCCACCCTGGTGCTGACCGGCATGCAGAACTACAAGGACATCGACCCCAAGGCCGGCTTCGCCTCCGCCTTCACCTCGGTAGGCCTGCCCGTCATCGCCACCATCATCTCCGTGTTCGCGGTCCTGTCCATCCTTACCGTGATGCTCACCTTCCTGCTGGGCGTCACCCGCGTCTGGTTCTCCATGAGCCGTGACGGCCTGCTTCCCGGCTGGTTCTCCAAGACCGACCGCCACGGCACCCCGCAGCGCGTCACCTGGATCGGCGGCATCGCCTCCGCTTTCCTGGCGGGCGTCTTCCCCATCAAGGCGGTCGCGGACCTGACCAACATCGGCATCCTGGCCGCGTTCGTCGTCGTCTGCCTGTCCGTGATCATCTTCCGCTACAAGCGCCCCGATGCGCCGCGCACGTTCCGCCTGCCGCTGATGCCTCTGGTCCCGGCCTTCGGTGTCCTGGCCTCGGCCTTCCTGATGCTGCAGCTGCACTGGGAAACCTGGCTGCGGTTTGGGGTGTGGCTGGTCATCGGCCTGGTCATCTACTTCGGCTACGGCCGCAAGCACTCCCTGATGAACCCCAACAGCCCCCGGCACCAGGAAATTGTGGAGATGCACCGGCCAGTCGGCTAACCCTCCCTCCGGACGCCCGCCCACTTTTGGCGGTTTGTCCCGGGACGCGCGGCAAGCCCTGCCCCTCAACACCAGTTCCTCTATCACTTTTGGTCCCTAAACAGCCGTTTTAGGGACCAAAAGTGATGGAGCAACGGGAGGGGACGGGCTTGCCGCTTGGAGTTTAAGGGCGCATGGGAGGCCCGACAACGCATCGGTTTTCCTAACCTGTATTGGTTGGAAAAGATCGCTTTATCTTATGTGAGCGGAAGCTCATACTGGTGGAAAGACCTCCTCCCAGAGCCAGAAAGATCGGGAAAAACCATGACCCACGTTGCAATGGAACCAGCAGTTTCCACCGGTACCGCACAGCAGACCGTTGACGTCGACGTCCCCCAGGCAAAGGCCCTCGCCAATGACGCAGTGGCCCTGGTCCGGCGCTGGCTCACCGAGGCCGCCAAGGTCCCGGTGGACGCCTCCGCCCAGCAGCTCGCCGGCGTCCTGAAGGACCCCAACGGCCTGGAATTCACCGTTGGCTTCGTGGACGGCGTGGTCCGCCCCGAGGACCTGAACGTGGCAGCCCGCAACCTGGCCGCCCTGGCCCCGAAGGTACCGGCCTTCCTGCCCTGGTACATGCGCAGCGCCGTGGCACTGGGCGGCACCATGGCCCCGGTGATGCCGCAGGTGGTCATCCCCATCGCCCGCAAAGTCCTCCGCGAGATGGTGGGACACCTGATCGTTGACGCTACCGACGCCAAGCTGGGCCCGGCCATCGCCAAGATCCGCAAGGACGGCATCAAGCTCAACGTCAACCTCCTGGGCGAGGCAGTCCTGGGGGAGCACGAGGCCTCCCGCCGGCTCGAGGGCACCCACACCCTGCTGGCGCGCCCCGACGTCGACTACGTCTCCATCAAGGTCTCCTCCACCGTTGCCCCGCACTCGGCCTGGGCCTTCGACGAAGCCGTGGAACACGTCGTCGAAAAGCTCACCCCGCTCTTCCAGCGCGCCAACTCCTTCGCCGGCCCGGGTAAGAAGGCCAAGTTCATCAACCTGGACATGGAGGAGTACAAGGACCTGGACATGACCATCGCGGTCTTCACCAGGATCCTGGACAAGCCCGAGTTCAAGGACCTTGAGGCCGGCATCGTGCTCCAGGCCTACCTTCCGGATGCCCTGTCCGCCATGATCCGCCTGCAGGACTGGGCCGCTGAACGCCGTGCCAAGGGCGGCGCCGGCATCAAGGTCCGCGTGGTCAAGGGTGCCAACCTGCCGATGGAGCAGGTGGAGTCCTCGCTGCACGACTGGCCGCTGGCCACCTGGGGCTCCAAGCAGGACTCTGACACCAGCTACAAGAGCGTCATCAACTACTCCCTGCACCCTGAGCGGATCAAGAACATCCGGATCGGCGTTGCCGGCCACAACCTGTTCGACATCGCCTTCGCCTGGCTCCTGGCCAAGCAGCGCGGCGTGGAATCCGGCATCGAGTTCGAGATGCTGCTGGGCATGGCGCAGGGCCAGGCCGAGGCCGTCAAGAAGGACGTAGGTTCCCTGCTGCTCTACACGCCGGTGGTGCACCCGGCCGAGTTCGACGTGGCCATCGCCTACTTGATCCGCCGCCTGGAAGAAGGCGCCAGCCAGGACAACTTCATGTCCGCGGTGTTCGAACTCAGCGAAAACGAAACGCTCTTCGAGCGCGAAAAGCAGCGTTTCCTCTCCTCGCTGGACGCCCTGGACAACATTGTTCCGCAGCCCAACCGCCGCCAGGACCGCAACCTGCCCCCGGAGCCCATGCCGCACAGCGGTTTCCAGAACACCCCGGACACCGATCCATCCCTGCCCGCCAACCGCACTTGGGGACGCGCCATCCTGGAACGCGTCGCGTCCTCCACGCTGGGCAACGCCTCGGTGAAGGGCGCGTTCATCAACGACGAAGAAACCCTCAACTCAGCCATCGCCAATGCCGTGGACAAGGGCAAGGCCTGGGGTGAACTCTCCGGCAACGAACGCGCTGAAATCCTGCACCGGGCCGGCGAGATCCTGGAAGCGCGCAGGGCCGACCTCCTGGAGGTCATGGCCAGCGAAACCGGCAAAACCATTGACCAGGGCGATCCGGAAGTCAGCGAGGCCGTGGACTTCGCCCACTACTACGCCGAGTCCGCCCGCAAGCTGGACATGGTCGACGGCGCCACGTTCGTCCCAGCCAAGCTCACCGTTGTCACGCCGCCATGGAACTTCCCGGTCGCCATCCCCGCAGGATCCACCCTCGCGGCACTCGCCGCCGGCTCCGCCGTCGTCATCAAGCCCGCCAAGCAGGCCGCCCGCAGCGGCGCCGTCATGGTGGAGGCGCTGTGGGAAGCCGGCGTGCCCAAGGGCGTGCTGACCATGGTGCAGCTCGGCGAGCGGGAGCTCGGCACGCAGCTGATCAGCCACCCGGCCGTGGACCGCGTGATCCTCACCGGCGGCTACGAAACCGCCGAACTGTTCCGCTCCTTCCGCAAGGACCTGCCGCTGCTGGCCGAAACCAGCGGCAAGAACGCCATCATCGTGACCCCCAGCGCCGACCTGGACCTAGCGGCCAAGGACGTGGCCTACTCCGCGTTCGGCCACGCCGGCCAGAAGTGCTCCGCCGCCTCACTGGTGATCCTGGTGGGCTCCGTGGCAAGGTCCAAGCGGTTCCACAACCAGCTTATCGACGCCGTCACCTCGCTGAAGGTGGGCTATCCGGAGGATCCCACCAGCCAGATGGGCCCGATCATCGAGCCCGCCAACGGCAAACTCCTCAACGCCCTCACCACACTGGGTGACGGCGAGAACTGGGCGGTGGAACCAAAGAAGCTGGACAACACCGGACGGCTCTGGAGCCCGGGCGTGCGCTACGGCGTCAAGCGCGGCTCCTACTTCCACCTGACCGAGTTCTTCGGCCCGGTCCTGGGCGTCATGACCGCGGACACCCTGGAAGAGGCCATCGCCATCCAGAACCAGATTGAGTACGGCCTCACCGCCGGCCTGCACTCGCTGAACTCGGAGGAACTGGGCATCTGGCTGGATACCATCCAGGCCGGCAACCTCTACGTCAACCGCGGCATCACCGGTGCCATCGTGCAGCGCCAGCCCTTCGGCGGCTGGAAGAAGTCCGCCGTCGGCGCCAGCACCAAGGCGGGCGGCCCCAATTACCTGGCCGGCCTGGGTGACTGGACCCCCGCGGCCAGCACCGCCACGGCATCCATCACACACCCGGCCGTCAGCCGCATCCTCAACGCGGCCGGCTCCGCCCTGCAGCCGGCCGAGCTCGAGTCCGTGCAGCGTGCCCTGGCCTCCGACGCCGCAGCATGGGCTGGGGAGTTCGGCACGGCAAAGGATGTCTCCGGGCTGAGTGCCGAGCGCAACATCTTCCGCTACCGCAGCCTGCCGGTCACCATCCGGCTGTCCGAAGGCGCGCCGCTGGCGCACCTTGTCCGGACCGTGGCCGCCGGTGTTGTGGCGGGATCCGCAGTCACCGTGTCCTCCGCCGTCGAACTTCCCGCCCAGCTGCGCTCCGTGCTCACCGCACAGGACATCGAGGTGATGGTGGAGTCCGACGCCGGCTGGCTGGCTTCGGCGGGACACCTCGCCTCCGCCGGCAAGCTGTCCGGTGCCCGCATCCGCCTGATCGGCGGCGACGCCTCGGCGCTGGCTGAGGCCACCGGCGGCCGGCCCGACCTGGCCATCTACGCCCACGCCGTCACCGAGGCAGGACGCGTGGAACTGCTGCCGTTCCTGCACGAACAGGCCGTCAGCATCACCGGGCACCGGTTCGGCACCCCGAACCACCTGTCGGACGCGCTGATCTGATCGGTGCGGGAGTGAGGCGTCCGGGCTAAGACCCCCGCGCTAAAAAGGCCGGGCAGCCACCTGATGGTGGTTGCCCGGCCTTATCGCTTTAGCCCGGAGACCAGGAGGTCTAGCCCAGATACCAGCCCGGCGGTGTCCAGGTAACGGGGACGTTGTGGGCTGAGAATTCCTCACAGCGGGTGCAGGTGTAGGCCACTTCGCCCAGTGTGGCCACTGTTCCGTCACGGCGGTACGTGGGCGGAATGTACGACTCAAGGTAGACGAATTCGTCGGTACGGCATTTGTCGCAGGTGGGTTTTCCCACGTATCCGGAGTCTACGGAGGCGTGTCCGGTTCCGAGGGTGTTCTGGCGGGTGGACGGCCGTGCTGCGGAGTACGGGCGCGCGTGTGCAGAACTAAGATGGGTGTTCCTGGCTGTCGTCATTGGCTGCCTGTCCCAAGGGCGGCGTTCCGGCATGCGGATGCGCACTTGTTTTGGGTGAACTGGCCTGCTGCTTGACCTTGGAGATCAGCATAGGGGATGCCACTTCCCCTATCAATGGACACGGACCCCTAACTCCCCTAAATGCTGGAAATTGCGACGGTGAGGGGTTAAGTTTGGCGGTTAATGGTCCGGCCCACGATCGATTGGGTGAGGGCGTCGATCACTTCGGCGTTCGCCAGCGGGTTACGGATCAGCGTGAAATCCACGTCCCCCACGGCGGGAAGGTCGAAGCGCCGGGTGATGATCTTCAGGTCCTCGGGCACCAGCGACGTGGGCATGACGGCCACGCCGATTCCGGCGCGAACCGCCGCGAGCACGCCGCTGATCTGGCGGGTGGTGCAGGTGATCCGCCAGGTCCTGCCGTTGGCTTCCAGCGCATCGATGGCCAGCTTCCGGCTGAGGCTGGGGGCCGGGTAGGCAATCAGCGGCACGGGCGCCCCGGGCTCCAGCACTGTCTGTTCCAGCCCCACCCAGGAGAACGAATCATGCTGGACCACGGTGCCGTCCTTTGCCCCGGCCACCCATTTCACGAACACCAGGTCAAGCTGGCCGGCGTTGAGCTTGCGGTACAGCTGGTCGCTTTGACCCACCGTCAGTTCCAGGTTGATCTGGGGGTAGATCTGCCGGAATTCACGCAGGATCCGGGGGAGCCCGGTGATGGCGAGGTCGTCCGCGGTGCCGAACCGCAGGCGTCCCCGCATTGCTGAGCCGGAGAAGTAGCGGGCGGCGGCGTCGTGCGCGGACAGGATGGTCCGGGCAAAGCCTGCCATGGCATCGCCATTATCGGTAAGCCGGACGTCGCGGGTGTCCCGGGTAATCAGGCTGCGCTTGGCGGCGGCTTCGAGCTTGCGGATGTGCTGGCTGATGGTGGGCTGCGCCAGCCCCAGCCGCTCGGCGGCCTTGGTGAAGCTGAGCGTGTCCGCCACCGCGAGGAAGGAACGCAGCTGGGCTGGCTCGAACATAGTGGGCTCCCCGGCCTTCTGCTCTTGATGGTTCATTGCGTTTCGCAATACGAGTTATAGGGACCATACGCCTCCATAATCTGCTCCGCCAGCCTAGCGTTAAGGACATCCCAGACCGCCCGCAATTTTGAGGACACCCCTGTGGCACCCCCACCGCCTTCGTCGGCCTCCGTCTCCCAGCCAGTGATCGACGCGGCGGGCTCAGCGCCGCCGGACAGCCAGACCCAGCCACTTCCCGTCGTCACGGAACGGCTCCCCTGGAAGCACACCTTCATCTCGCTGAAGGTGCCCAACTTCCGGATCTTCGCCGCGGGCCATTTCATTGCGGTCATCGCCATCTGGATGCAGCGGATCGCCCAGGACTGGCTGGTATTGCAGCTCTCGGGATCCGTGACCGCCGTGGGCATCACCGTGGCGCTGCAGTTCCTGCCCTCCCTGCTGCTGGGGCCATGGGGCGGCATGATCGCCGACCGGTTCGCCAAGCGGAAGATCCTCATCCTTTGCCAGGGCATGGCCGCCATTCTGGCCGCAACACTGGCCACCCTGGCCCTCACCGGCGCCATCATGGTGTGGCATGTCTACGCCATCGCCCTGGTCCTGGGTCTGGTGACCGTCCTTGACCAGCCGGCCCGCCAGGTATTCGTCAACGAGCTCGTTGGCCCCCAGTACCTGCGGAACGCCATCAGCGTCAACTCCACCACCTTCCAACTGGGCGGCCTGATCGGCCCTGCGCTTGCGGGGCTGCTCCTCACAGCGGTGGGGGCCGGCTGGGCCTTCGCCGCCAACGCCGTGGCCTGCTGCTCCACTGTTGCCATGCTCCTGATCCTGCGGAAGGACCAGCTGTACGTCAGTGCCCCCGCACCCAAAAGCAAGGGCATGCTCCGCGAGGGACTGCGCTACGCGCTGGGCAAGCCCACCATCTATTGGCCGTGGCTGATGGCCGGCTTCATCTCAGTCTTCGCCATGAGCCTGCCCGTGGTGCTCGCCGCCTTCGCGGACCATGTCTTCCAGGTGGGGGCCGGCGGGTACGGCCTCCTCAACGCCCTGGTGGCACTCGGTGCCCTGGCCGGCGCCGTGGCATCCACCCGGCGTCGGCAGCTCCGTCTGCGTTCCGTAGTGTTCTGCGCCGGAATGTACGGCCTGATGCTCTGCCTCGCCGCCCTTGCCCCCTCCATGCCGTGGTTTGGGGCCGTCATGGTGCTGTCCGGCTTCTGGTGCCTGATGTTCCTCACCGGCTCCAATCAGCTGGTGCAGGTCAGTTCCAACATGGGCATCCGCGGGCGGGTGATGAGCCTGTACATCATGGTGCTGATCGGCGGCCAGGCACTGGGCGGCCCCATGCTGGGCTGGATCGCCGAACATGCCGATCCCCATGTTGCCCTGCTGGTCTCCGGCGGCGTCCCCGCACTCGCGGCCATGACGATGGGCGTCATCCTGGCGCGGAAGGGCGGACTGAAGCTTCGGATGGATCTGAAGGGCCGCCGCCCGGTGAGGATCGTCAGCCGCGCAGGAGCCTAGCCGCGCAGGCGCCTAGAGGGTTGCCAGGTGCAGTGGCCGGTGCGGATACTCCGCGCCCCGCTCCTGGAACTGGAGCACGGCCTCATTGCGGATGACACCGTCACGGATCTCGATGGCCCGCGCAATGGTGTCGTTGCCTTCCCAAGCGGCCGGGCCGGCCATCACGGTTTCGAGGAACGGCTGCAGTGCCTGGCTGATCTCCCAGCTGGAGGAGTTCCAGAGGTAGGAGGGGCTGTGGTCCACAGCGTAGTAGTTGATGTGCTCACCCACCGTGAACATGGGATCGGCAAACGTGGTGGACCGCGCCCAGCTGAATCCCATGCCTTCGTCGCAGGAGACGTCAATGATGAGGCTGCCCGGACGGAACCCCGCCAGGTCCTCTGTCCGCAGGTAGGTCAGGGGATTGTTCGGGTCCTGCAGCGTGCAGTTGACCACGATGTCGCTTTCGGCCAGGAACGGCGCCAGCGGAACCCGGCCACGCTCCGTGATGACCTGGCTCAGGAAGGGGGCCTCGGCGTCGTGGTCAAACTGCACGATGTTCACCGAATGGATCGGTGCGCCCACCGCGGCCACACCGCGGTTGGTGAGCACCTGGACGTCGTGGATGCCGTGCGCATTCAGCGCCGTCACTGCACCCCGGGCCGTGGCGCCGAAGCCGATCACGACGGCGCTCAGCCGGCGTCCGTAGTCTCCCGTGGAGCCCGTCAATGCCAGCGCATGCAGGACCGAGCAGTATCCGGCGAGCTCGTTGTTCTTGTGGAACACGTGCAGGCCGAACCCGCCGTCGCTGGCCCAGTGGTTCATGGCCTCGAATGCGATGAGGGTGAGCTTCTTGTCGATGGCGAGTTGGGTGATGGCGCGGTCCTGGACGCAGTGCGGCCAACCCCAGAGGACCTGCCCGTCGCGCATGTCGGCGAGGTCTTCCGGCTGGGGTTTGGGCAGGAGCACGACGTCGGCCGCGGCCAACAGCTCTGCCCTGGCCGCCATTCGTCCCACCAAAGGTGCGAGGTGGCTGTCCGGGACGCCGAAGCGCTCGCCGTAGCCCTGCTCCAGGATGATGCGCTGCCGCAGTCCGGGTTCGATCCGCTCGAAGTGCAGGGGGTGGATGGGAACACGGCGCTCGTCCGGTTTCCGCGTGGAGGCCAGGACGCCCAGGCTCAGCTGGGTCTGTTGGCCACTCACTTCTTTTTAGCGGCCTTGGTGGACGTGGTGTCCAGGGAGCTGGCCGGCGCCGCGGCGGCCTTCTTGTCTGCGCGCTTTTCCTTGATGGACTTGCCGGACTTTTTTGATGCCGTTTGACGCGGGGACTTATCAGCCATGATTGCTCCTGTAGCGGAACCGAAAAGGTTCCTGGCTACCGACACTACACCCGTGCACCTAATGGGATCAGGGGGAGGCTGCCCCTTACGGGAAGCTGGGGATCAGAGCGGCTGACGGGAATCGAACCCGCGTATCAAGCTTGGGAAGCTAGCGCTCTACCATTGAGCTACAGCCGCAGTGCCGCCACTCGCGCGGGGCAGAACTTAGCTTAGCGCAGATCTCCCGGCTCCCCGCCAACGCGGCAGGCGGCGGGTTCCGTGTCCCGGCACGCATGACGTCATCCAGTAACTCTTCAATAACGCCGGCGCTGCCGGCTAGGTTTGGGCGTTGAGCGCTGGCTAACCTGATCCGGGTAGCGGCCGCATTGGGGGAGGCAGCTATTGCGGCAGCCGACGTCAACCACAGGAAATATCTACATGGCAATCGCAGAATACGAGGTCCTCATAGAGCGCGACGCCATGGCCGTCTACCAGTACCTCCTTGATGCCACCAATCTCCCCGCCTGGCGGAACGATGTCCGCAGCGTAAAGCTCCTGCAGGGGCCGGCCGAAGCCGCCGGTGCCGTCTACCGCAAAATGGTGGCGGGGCGCTCTGGCTTGAGCATCCCCGCGGACCTGGAAATCACCAATGTTCGGCCCGGTGCAGAAATCCAGTTCCACGTTGTTTCCGGGCCTGCCACCCGGTGGGGCGGTTACTACCTGAGCACCGAGGACGCGGGGACCCGGGTCAGGTTCGCCATTGAGGCCAAACGTGAGGGCCGCTTCGGTTTCCTCAGCCGGTTTGGGTTCCTCAACGGAATGCTGCAGCGCCGCGTCAGCGCGGATGTGGCCCAACTGGACCGGCTGAAGCACGTGCTGGAACTTCAACCGGTCATCTGAGCCACTGCCGGCGTTCGGGGCTTACTGCGCCAGCCGCTGCCCGGTCCAGGGCCCGGCAATGGTCGACGCCGAGGCCAGGCTTCCGCCGCTCAGGTCCCAGTACTGCACGGTGTCGTTGGCCCGGCGGAGCGCTACGCCCGTGGAGTTCAGCCCCGTGACATTGCGCAGCGCCTTGATTCCCGTGACGTCCGTCCAGCCGGTGGCCACGGTAGGCCGCGCCTCAGCACGGAGGGCGGTGGTGCCCCAGCCGCGGTAGAGCTGCACGCTTCCGTCGCCCTTCAGTCCCAGCAGGTCCTGGAAGCCGTCGGCGTCGTAGTCCACCATGGCGAGGCGGGAAGCGTAAACGCCGGTGGCAACGGTGGCACGCTCCGCTAGGTCACCGGTGCCCTTGTTGGCGTAGAGGAACAGGTTCCCGGCGCCATCCAGGGCCAGGATCTGGGGCATCCGGTTGTTGGCGCACCAGCCGCCAACTGCCAGGGTCAGCGTGTTCCATCCGCCTCTGCCGAGAGTGATGGCGGCCTGGAACCCCCCGCCGGAGCTGCCGCGGTGCAATGTGAGGTCGCCGCCGGTCCACTGGGTCAGGAGGTCGTATGCGCCGTCACGGTCCCAGTCCGTGACGAAGACTTCCTTGGCTCCGCTGAAGCCTGATCCGATCACCTTGGCCGTGGCATAGGTGCGGGGCCCGGTGGATGCCCTGTCCAGGAGCTGCCCGGCGGAGTCAACCGACACGAGGTCTGCCGGGCTCGTGATGGCCGCACCGGCGAGGTTGAGGGTGGGCGGCATGTGCTTGACCGGGGCATCGCACAGGCTTGCCGGCGGTGCCGGGAAAGCGCCGCTGGATCCTGCGCCGCCCGGGGAATCGAGAGTGCCCGCCGGCAGCGAGGTGTAGCCGAAGAAGTTCACTACACCCCAGATCTGGTAGGTGGAGTTGGTGTAGGAGATTCCGGCGCCCATCACGTTGAAACGCGGGTCCAGGAGCATGGCGTTGTGGCCCGGCGATCCCTTCCACCATTCCACCAACTGGGCGGCGTCACGGTCGGTACGGATGGCGATGACCTCGCCGGCGCCGTTATTGGGGCTGAGGGCGCGGGGATCGGTCCAGAAGCTTGCCCGGTGCTCGATTACCTCGCGGCTGGCGATGTTGTCCGACCATTCCTGCGACAGGCCGGCCACCGTGGGGTGGTACTTGACCTTGTTCAGGCCGTTGGCCACCCGGTACTCATTGATCCTGGTGAACACTGTGAGGATGGCCGCTGCGTTGGAATCCGGGACCAGTGCCTCCGCGGAGGGCAGCGCGGTGGCGGACTCCGGGGCGGCCAGCGGAGTGGCGGGAGGCGAAGCCAGTTCCTGTTCCGGCGCCCACAGCGGCGGGATCGAAACTGTTTGCGGGGCCGGCTCCGCCGAAGCGACGGAGGGCGCCGGTGATGGTGCCGTTTCCGTCGAGGCCGCAGCGTCAGCCGTGGACGGTGAAGCTGCCATGGGTGCGGTTGCAGTTGGCGAGGATATTGCAGTCGGCACGGCGATGACATTCGGCAGGGGTGAAGCGACCCGGATGTCCGGGTCCACGGCGGGGGTGAGGCTCCCGGCGGTGCCGTTCACCCTGGCGGACGTCCCGGCGTCGTGCACGACGGGAGCCGCCAGCGAGATGCCCGCTGCCCCTGCCTGCCCCACCTGCAACGGCGCGGGAGGCCCCGCAACTGATGAGGAGACCAGTGCCCACGCGCAGAGCACGCCAACAAAAGAGGGCGCCACCAATTTATTCACAAACATCCCCAGCTCTGTTACGCCTCCGGGAGACCATTCCGGCGGCTATCATTGGCAACATTAGCCCCAGAAGGCCACAGCAACAACGGGGAAATGTGGCTGTGGATAACCGATACGGTAATTTGGGACGGTGCTGATCTCTGACCGCGACATTCGTGCCGAAATTGATTCCCAGCGGATCGTGCTGGAACCGTTCGATCCCGCGATGGTCCAGCCGTCGTCCGTGGATGTCCGGATCGACAAGTTCTTCCGGTTGTTCGACAACCACAAGTACGCGCACATTGATCCGGCGCAGGAGCAGCCTGAGCTGACACGGCTGGTGGAAGTGGAGCAGGACGAGGCCTTCATCCTGCACCCGGGGGAGTTCGTCCTGGGTTCCACCTACGAAACCGTGACGCTGCCGGATGACATCGCGGCCCGCCTGGAAGGCAAATCATCCCTGGGCCGGCTCGGCCTGCTGACGCACTCCACCGCAGGCTTCATCGACCCCGGCTTTTCCGGCCACGTCACCCTCGAGCTGTCGAACATGGCCACCCTGCCCATCAAACTGTGGCCGGGCATGAAAATCGGGCAGCTCTGCTTCTTCCGGCTGAGCTCGGCCGCGGAGTACCCCTACGGCCAGGGCGAGTACGGCAACCGGTACCAGGGCCAGCGCGGTCCGACCGCCAGCCGGAGCCACCTGAACTTCCACCGCACCAGCATTTAGCCCCGGCAATAAAAAGCGGCACCGGCAAGGGCCAGTGCCGGGGGCGTACTCAGTGCCGCCGGTGTGCCTAGAGCTGCGGGGCGACGGCCGGCCTGCGCAGGAACGGCCTGGCCAGCGCTTCCACATAGCGCGCGGCCAGCGGGCCCAGTACTGCCATCAGCAGCACGTACGCTGTGGCCAGCGCCGCGAGCTCATGAGGTACCACCCCCGAAGCAACGGCCAGGCCGGCGATCACGATGGAGAATTCGCCGCGGGCCACGAGCGCGGCGCCGGCACGGAACCGACCAGGCCGTGCAATGCCGGCGCGCTTGGCGGCCCAGATCCCGGTGGCCATTTTGGTGGCCGTGGTGGCTGCCGCCAGGACCAGGGCCCAGCCGAGGACCGGGGGAATGGATGAGGGGTCGGTGTTGAGCCCGAACGCCACGAAGAAAATGGCGGCAAACAGGTCCCGCAGCGGCTCAAGGATCCGGGTGGCGTTGTGGGCCGTGGCACCCGAGATGGCGATGCCCAGCATGAAGGCCCCCACCGCGGCTGAAACCTGCATGGCTGACGCGGCCCCCGCCACCAGCAGCGCGGCCCCGAGGACGTTGAGCAGGAAGACCTCGGAGTTCTCGCTGTGCACAGCCTTGGAGACGTGGTGGCCGTGCCGCAGGGCCACCATGAGCACCAGGCTGACCACGGCCAGGGCGATTCCCACCGTGGTGAGCCCGCCCAGGAAGCTGACTCCCGCGAGCGTGGCTGTGAGGATGGGCAGGTAAACGGCCATGGCCAGGTCCTCGAAGACCAGGATGGACAGCACCACCGGAGTCTCGCGGTTACCAAGCCGTCCGAGGTCGGTAATCACCTTGGCGGCGATGCCCGAGGAGGAAATATACGTGACGCCGCCCATGACCATGGCCCCCACGCCGCCCCAGCCCAAGAGCAGGGCAAGCCCGGCGCCGGGCAGGAAATTCAGGACCAGGTCCAGGACACCGGCCTGCCATGACCGGCGCAGGCCGGTGAAAAGCTCGGACGCGGTATATTCCAGTCCGAGCATAAGCAGCAGGAGGATGACGCCGATCTCGCCGGAGAGATGTGCGAACTCATGCATGCCTTCGAGCTTGACGATCCCGCCGGCGCCAAAAGCCAGCCCGCCCAGCAGGTAGAGCGGGATGGGCGACATTCCGATCCGTCCGGCCAGCCTGGCCAGCAGGCCCAGGCAGAACACAACGGCCCCCAGTTCAATGAGGGTCAGGGCCAACGGGTCCATAGGAACTAACCGTGGCGCAGGATATCGGCCGCTGAGTCGAGGCCTTCCTGGGTGCCAACCGCCACGAGCAGGTCGCCGGGGTGAAGTACGACGTCGGGCCCGGGCGAAGGCAGTACCTCGCCCTCGCGCATGATGGCCACGATGGATACGCCGCAGCGGGTGCGGATGCAGGCCTTGCCCATGGGCTGGTTCTGAAACGGGGAATCCGCAGCGATGGAGAACTGCCGGGTGACGATGCCGGGAACGTCCTTGTGTTCCTCCGTGAGCTTCATGGCCAGGTGCGTGCCGCCCAGGAGGTTGCCCAGGGTGGCTGCTTCATCGCTGGTGAGCGGAATGGAAACCTGGCAGGTATCGGGGTCGTCCCAGGTGGAAACGATCAGTTCCGTCTGGCCTTCCCGCCGCTCGACGACGCCGATGCGGCGTCCGGAAGCGGTCATGAAATCCTTCCTGCGGCCCAGGCCGGGAAGGTTGGTTTCGTCCACGTTCATACGTCCAGCCTAGTCTGCCTGGCAACCCTTGGTCGGGCCCTGGCAGAGGACCCGGAGGGTGTTTTCAGCTGGCGGGGACCACCGCGATGGGTGCCTTCTCCGGGGACTTCACCGGCAGCAGCACCAGGAGCCCGGCCAGGAGGACCACCATGATGCCCAGGATGCCCCACCGCTGTGCCTGCCCGGCGGGCACCAGCGGCGTTGCCACGGTGATGCAGAGGGTAAACAGAGCCGGCGCCAGGAAGCTGACGGCCCGGCCGGTGGTGGCGTAGAGGCCGAACAGCTCACCGGATTCGCCGTGCGGGGCGAGCCGGGCCAGGTAGGCGCGGGATGCGGACTGGGCGGGCCCGACGAACAGGCAGAGGAAGAGACCGAACACCCAGAACGTGGTGCTGCCGGCCCATTGCATGCCGAAGAAGACATAGTCCCCGTTGCCCAGGACCAGGATGGCCGTTCCGGCGATCAGGAGCCCCACCAGGGAACCGGTGATGACGGCTTTCGGGCCCACCTTGTCATCCAGGAAGCCGCCGATCACCGCGCCCACGGCCGCCACCACGTTCCCGAAGATCGCGAAGAAGATGACCTGGGAGAGGGCAAAGCCGAAGGTGCCGGCAGCGATGATGCCGCCAAACGTGAAGACGGCGGCGAGGCCGTCGCGGAACACCGCACTGGCCAGCAGGAAGTAGATGGTGTGCGGGCTGGTGGCGTAGATCGCCTTGATCCGCCGGAACAACAGTCCGTAGCTGGCAAAAAATCCGAGGCGGGCCGCCTGGGTGGACCGGGGCAGCTCGGGGACGGCGAACAGGACCGGGAGGGCGAAGACGAGGAACCACAGGGCGGAGAAGACGGCCACCAGCCGGATGTTGAGGCTGTCCTGGGTGGACGCGCCGAACCAGTCGAAGGCCGGTTGTACAAACAGCTGCAGGACGATCAGGAGGGCCACGATGCCGCCGAGGTAGCCCGCACCCCAGCCGAAGCCGCTGACTTTCCCGATGTTGTGGGGCGTGGAGACCTGGGCCAGCATGGCGTTGTAGTTGACGCCGGCGAATTCGAAGAACACGTTGCCCAGCGCGATCAGCGATGCCCCGAGGAGCAGGAATTCCGGGTGCGGGAATACAAAGAAGCACAGTGCCGTAAGGATGGCGACGGCGGCCGAGTTCACTCCCAGCCACAGTTTCCGCCGGCCGCCGGCATCAGAGCGCTGGCCGGTGACAGGCGCCAGCAGCGCGATGGCAAACCCGGCAACGGCCAATGCCGCGCCCAGCACGGCCGAGGCGTTGTCCTCGCCGCCAAAAGCCTTGGACGTCAGATAGACAGTGAAGACGAAGGTGGTCATCACCGCGTTGAAGGCCGCCGAGCCCCAGTCCCAGGAAGCCCAGGCCAGCACCCGGCCCTTGCTGGATTTCCCGGGTCCGGTTTCGAGTTCCGAGGCAGGCTGCATTGCTCCCGGAGCGCTGGCGCTGTTCATAGGATGCATCGTATCCGCCCGTGGCGAACACCCTTGGGACGACGGGCCCTTGCCGGTGGGGATTCCGCCTGCCCTGGCGCCGCGGAAGAGGCAGGATACCGGAAGGCCCTTGGTAAACTGACCCCTCCCGGACCTTACTTTTTGCCGCCTGCTCCAACTTTTGACAATCGAATTCCTGACGTTGCGGAGAATACAGTGATCACAGTCCTTGCCGTGCACTTTTCGGTGGCTGTCCTCGCGCCCTTCCTCTTCAGGCTGTGGGGCCGCAACGCCTTCTACGCACTGGCGGCTGTTCCGGGTGTTTCCTTCGGCTGGCTGCTGTTCCAGCACAACCCCATCTACTCAGGGTCCGGGGCCGTCACCGAAGTCTTCGACTGGATCCCCAGCCTCCACCTGGAATTCGCCTTCCGCATGGACGCGCTGGCGTGGGTGATGTCCCTGCTGGTGCTCGGCGTCGGCGCCCTGGTGCTGGTCTACTGCGCCCGGTACTTCAAAAGGGAAGACCCGGACCTGGGCGGGTTCGGCGCCCAGCTGCTGGCGTTCGCCGGGGCCATGTTCGGGCTGGTGGTGGCGGATGACCTGCTGCTGCTGTTCATCTTCTGGGAACTGACCACCATCCTGTCCTACCTGTTGATCGGCTTTGCCCGGACCCGTCTTGCGGCCCGCCGTTCCGCCCTCCAGGCGCTGATGGTGACCACCGCCGGTGGCCTGGCCATGCTGGTGGGCCTGATCATGATGGGCTACACCGCCGGCACGTACCGTATCTCCGGGATCCTGGAACAGGCCCCCGCGCTGGTTTCCGGGACGTCCGCCGGCGTGGTGGGCGCCGCCGTCGTCCTCATCCTGGTGGGGGCCATCACCAAGTCCGCGCTGGTCCCGTTCCACTTCTGGCTCCCCGGCGCCATGGCCGCGCCCACCCCCGTTAGCGCCTACCTGCACGCTGCGGCGATGGTGAAGGCAGGCATTTACCTGGTGGCGCGGCTCGCCCCGGGGTTCTCGGAAACGGCGTACTGGCAGCCCGTGGTCCTGGGGCTGGGCCTGGCCACCATGCTGGTAGGCGGCTACCGGGCACTGCGGCAGACCGACATCAAGCTGATCCTGGCATACGGCACCGTCAGCCAGCTGGGCTTCCTCACCATGGTGGTGGGCCTGGGCACACCCGATGCCGCGCTGGCGGGCCTGGCCATGCTGTTGGCCCACGGCCTGTTCAAGGCCACCCTCTTCCTGGTGGTGGGCATCATCGACCACCAGTCCGGGACCCGCGACGTGCGCAAACTGTCCGGCGTCTTCCGCTCCTCCCGTGCGCTGGGCATCGTGGCCGGTATCGGCGCCGCGTCCATGGCGGGCGTTCCGCTGCTGGGCGGCTTCGTCGCCAAGGAATCCGTGCTGGAAGCGTTCGTCCGTCATGCTGCGGACCCGCACTCCGCCCCGTGGGGCATGGTGGTCCTGGCCGGGCTGGTGGTGGGGTCAATCCTCACCTTCGCCTACAGCGCGCGTTTCATGTGGGGTGCGTTCGCGGCCAAACCCGGCGTGGCCCCCACCCCTTTCAAGGCGATCACGCCCTCCTTCCTCGCCGCGCCTGCGGTCCTCAGCGTCCTGACCATCCCCTACGGGCTCTGGCCGGTGCCGGTGGACGCCTGGATCCAGCCGTACGCGGCATCGTTCGCTTCCACAGCGCCCGACGCCGGCACTCCGGCCGAGCAGGCGGGCCACCTTGCGTTGTGGCACGGGCTGACCCCGGCCCTTGGGCTGACGGCGGTCACCTTCGTGCTGGGCGCGGCGATGTACTTTGGCCGCAACGCGGTGGCCCGTGTCCAGTCCCTCGTTCCGGCCTGGGTGGACGGCGACCGCGGCTACCAGCTGACCATCGGCGCCCTGGACGACGTGGCGGTGTGGATTACGGGCCGGACCCAGCGCGGTTCACTGTATTTCTACCTTGCGGTGATCCTCAGCGTGGCGTTCGTCCTGCCGCTCACGGCCATCTTCCTGGGCGGCAACGCCCTGCCGCAGGACGTCTACCTGGTGGATCCGAACTCCCCGCTGCAGCTCGTGGCCGGTGTGGGAATCGTGATAGGCGCCCTGGCCGCCGTCAAGGCGAACAAACGCTTCCTTGCCGTGCTGATGGTGTCCGTGACCGGCTACGGCATCGCGCTGGTGTTCGCCCTGCAGGGCGCACCGGACCTGGCCCTGACCCAGATGCTGGTGGAAACCATCATCCTGGTGGCGTTCGTCCTGGCCATGCGCAGCCTGCCGCCCGAGCTGCGGGACCGCACGGGCGGCAAATACCGGGTGGTGCGCGTCATCATCGGCCTGGGATTCGGCGTGACCATGGTGTTCGCGGCGATCTTTGCGATGGGCGCCCGGACCGCCATTCCGGTGTCACTGCAGTTCCCGCAGCTTGCCTACGAGGGCGGCGGCGGCCTCAACGTGGTCAACGTGACCCTGGTGGACATCCGCGCCTGGGACACCTTCGGCGAGATCAGCGTGCTGGCGCTCGCCGCCACCGGCGTGGCCAGCCTGATCTTCATCCGCGGCCGCGGCGACCGCCTCCAGACCTCCGCGTCCGTGGCCGAAGGCACGGTGGGGCGGCACCACGGCGTGGATCCCGGCTCCCGCGACGGCGCGGCCCTGGCCATCAGCCGGAAGTTCGCAGCCGCCGCCCGTGATCCCTGGATCGTGGCCGGCCGGACCCTCGCCCCCGAACGGCGCTCCATCATCTTCGAGGTGGTCACCCGGCTGATCTTCCACTCGATGATCATCTTCTCGCTCTACCTGCTGCTGGCCGGGCACAACCTGCCGGGCGGCGGTTTCGCCGGTGGCCTCACGGCCGGGCTGGCGCTGACCATCCGCTACCTGGCCGGCGGACGGTTCGAATTGCGGGAGGCCGCGCCGCTGAGCGCCGGCGCGCTGCTGGGCACGGGCCTGGCCCTGGCTGCCGTGTCCGGGGTGGTGCCCCTGCTGCTGGGTGGGCAGGTGTTCCAGTCCGCCATCATCCAGGTGTGGCTGCCCGTCTTCGGCGACATCAAATTCGTCACCTCCACCATCTTCGACATCGGCGTGTACATCGTGGTGGTGGGCCTGGTGCTTGACGTGCTCCGCAGCCTCGGCGCCGAGATCGATGAGCACATGGAGGAGCGGTCCGCGGCGGCCGCGCACCAGGACGAGCCGGAGGAGGACCGTCCGGTGCAGCCGGAACTGGAAGCCGAACGCGATCCTGAACCGCCGCTGGAGCCGGACACCGCGCCCGCCCAGACCGTCCCCGCCCAGACCAGGCCCGCCGAGACCACCGCAAAGGGCCACGCATGAGCGTCAACCTGACCCTGCTGATCGTCATGGGCGCCCTGTATGCCTGCGGCATCTATCTCATCCTGGAACGCAGCCTCACCCGGGTGCTGCTGGGGCTGATGCTCCTGGCCAACGCCACCAACCTCCTGATCCTGGCCACCGGGGGATACGCAGGGCTGGCTCCGCTGTTCGACAAGGACAGGCCCGCCCAGGACTACAACGATCCGCTCCCGCAGGCCCTGATCCTGACCTCGATCGTCATTTCCTTCGCCGTCACGGCGTTCATGCTCGGCATCATCTACCGCACCTGGGTGCTGGCACGCCAGGACGACATCCAGGACGACCTGGAAGACCGCCGTGTGGCGGCAACCCCCAGCTTCGACGCCGAGGACGACGCCGAAGTGCCGGCGGAAACCTCCGAGTTCCCGCTCACCATGCTGGGATCGGACGGCCGGGACGTCTCAAACCACGCGGCGTCCGGCGTGGATGGCGGCCCGGAAACGGGCCAGCCGGTGGCCACCGTCGTGGCCGGCGGCCGGGAGATGCCCGCCGAACATGCCGCCGCGGAGGAAAAGCCCGGCTCACTCAACGTCGACCCCAGCCCGGAAGGAGGCGGAAAGTGAACATCGCAAGCTTTGCCCCGCTCGCCGTCGTACTTCCCATCCTGGGCGCCGCCCTGACCTTCCTGCTGATCCGGCATACCCGGGCCCAGCGGGCGGTGAGCATCGCCCTGCTCTCGCTGACCCTGGCGCTCGAATGCCTCCTGCTGGCGTCCGCGTGGAACGGCGGGACCGCAGCGGTGACCATCGGCGGCTGGCTGCCGCCGTGGGGGATCGTCATGGTGGTGGACCAGTTCTCATCCCTGATGCTGGTGGTGTCCTCCGCGATTAGCCTGGCCGTGCTGGTGTACGCCACGGGGCAGGGCATGGCCGACGGCGACCACGACGCCCCGGTGTCGATCTTCCACCCCACCTACCTGATCCTGGTGGCGGGGGTGTCCAATGCGTTCCTGTCCGGGGACCTGTTCAACCTTTACGTCGGCTTCGAGATCCTGCTGACTGCCAGCTACGTGCTGATGACCCTCGGCGGCACCGGGCCGCGCATCCGGGCAGGCGTCACCTACGTGGTGGTGTCCGTGGTGTCCTCGGTGCTGTTCCTGATCTCCATCGCCATGGTCTACGGAGCCACCGGAACGGTCAACATGGCGGACCTGGCCATCAAGCTGGGCGAACTGGACCAGGGCACCAAGACCCTGCTTCACGTCATGCTGCTGGTGGCGTTCGGCATCAAGGCTGCCGTGTTCCCGCTCTCCTTCTGGCTCCCTGACTCCTACCCCACCGCGCCGGCGCCCGTCACAGCCGTGTTCGCGGGGTTGCTCACCAAGGTGGGCGTGTACGCCATGGTCCGGACCGAAACCCTGCTGTTCCCGGGGGACACCCTGAACACACCTTTGATGGTGGCAGCGCTGCTGACCATGGTGGTGGGCATCCTTGGCGCCCTGGCCCAAAGCGACATTAAGCGGCTCCTGTCGTTCACCCTGGTCAGCCACATCGGCTACATGGTGTTCGGGCTGGCCATGTCCTCCGTTGCCGGACTGGCCGCGGCAGTGTTCTACGTGGCCCACCACATCACCATCCAGACCAGCCTCTTCCTGGTCACGGGCCTGATCGAGCGGCGCGGCGGCAGCTCGTCCGTGGACCGGTTGGGCGGGCTGGCCAAGCTGTCGCCCCTGCTGGCGCTGCTCTTCTTTGTCCCCGGCATGAACCTTGCCGGCATCCCGCCGTTCTCCGGGTTCCTGGGCAAGGTGGGGCTGATGCAGGCGGGCATCGAGCTGGGCACGCCGCTGGCCTACGCGCTGGTGATCGGCGGGGTTGTTACCAGCCTCCTGACGCTGCTGGCCATCGCCAGGGTGTGGAACCGTGCGTTCTGGCGCAGGCCCACCGACGCCGAACATCCGGACCCGGTGCTGCTTGCCCGCCCGGCGGCCAGGGTGGCCGGGCCGGGCGCCAAGCTCAACACCGTGACGCTCCTGCCCCGCACCATGGTGGGCTCAACCCTTGGCCTGGTGGTTCTCGGCGTTTCCCTGACCGTCTTTGCCGGTCCGCTGTTCGGGCTTGCGGACCGGGCCGCGCGGGACATGCTGGACCGGACCCCGTACATCCAGGCGGTGCTGGGCAGTGATGTTCCCATCCCGGCCACAACTGCCGTGGGAGGAGTGCGATGAGCCGCAAACGCATTTCCCTGCGCCAGGAGTTGCCCCTCCTGGTCTGGCTGGTGATTGTCTGGGGCGCCCTGTGGCAGGATTTCAGCCCCGGGAACCTCCTGTTCGGTGCCCTGCTGGCAGTGGGCGTGGCCCGGCTCTTCTACCTTCCGCCGGTGGAGCTCAGCGGCCGCTTCAACATCCTCCACGCCGTGCCCTTTGCGCTGGCGTTCGTGGGCAAAGTGGCAGTGGCCAGCGCCCAGGTCCTGTACCTGGCCACCGTCAGGGGCCCCAAGGTAACCAACGCCGTCGTCGCGGTGAAGCTGCGCAGCCACCAGGACCTGATCGTCACCGCCACCGGCCACGTGATCTCCCTGATCCCGGGATCCCTGGTTGTGGAGGTGGACCGCTCCACATCCACCCTGTACCTGCACGCCCTCAACATCACCTCCAAGGAGGACGTGGAGGGCCTGCGGAACGAAGTGCGGTCCATCGAGGCCGGCCTGATCCGCATCATGGGCAGCCCTGAGGAACTCGAAGCCGTCCGAATGGAGGCCGCCGCATGATGCACGTTGTCCTGGCTGTTACAGCCGTCATCTTCTCGCTTGCTGCAGCCGGCGCCATCCTGCGGATCTCCCGCGGACCGTCGCTGCTGGACCGGGTGCTCGCGGCCGATGTGCTGCTGGCCGTCCTGGCCGGAGCCCTGTGCATCGACATGGCCGTGAACCGGCACCTGAACAACCTCATGCTGGTGGTGGCCATTTCCATCATCGGTTTCATCGGATCCGTGACCGTGGCCCGTTTTGTGGCGGACCGAAGGGTGAAGCCTGATGAATCCTGACCTGTCCGGACCCGACGGCTGGATCGACGCCGTCTCAGCGGTGTTCATGGTGGTGGGGGCACTGATGTCCCTGGGCGCGGCCATTGGGCTGCTCCGCTTCCCTGACCTGCTGAGCCGCATGCACGCGGCCACCAAACCGCAGGTCCTGGGCCTGTTCCTGCTGCTGGCGGCCGTTGGGCTGCAGATGCGGACGTGGTGGGTGTGGCCGGTCCTGGCAGTGGCCTGGATCTTCCAGCTGCTCACCGTGCCGGTGTCCGCGCACATGGTGGGCCGCGCCGGGTACCGCACCAAGCACCTGCACCGGGAACTGCTCACGGCCGACGAGCTGGAGGCCGTGGTGCAAAAAGCCGCCGCCGAGGCTGCCCGGAAAGACAGCCCCGACGGCGGCCGGTAGCGCTTGACGCTAGACGATGTCCTGGGACTTGGCGAACCGGGTGATGGCGCGCTGGGTGCCGCGGTTGGCCAGGACCTGGATGATGGCGCTCACCGACGCCGAGATCAGCGCGAAGGTCAACGCCGAACGCAGGCTGGTGGGGACGTCCTCGTTCTTGCCGGTGGGGGCCTTCTGCCCGGTGGTCTTTTCCCAGATGGTGTTGACGAGCTTGGTTCCGACCAGGCCTGCACCCAGGCTCACCCCGGTCCCGAGCAGCTTGATGAAAAGGTTCATTCCTATTACTCCTTGCGGGCGGAAAACGGACTGCCTCCAGCCTAGCCGTACGCCCCTTCCGGTCCGGGCAAGGGCGTGGCGTGCTGCAGGCGGCTTGTTGGACTAACAGCCTTATTGGACTGACAGCTTGTTGGACTAGCCGGTGGGCGGCTCGGCGCGAAACTTGATCATCTTGTGCGTGCCGTCGCAGTACGGCTTGATGGCCGAGGCCCCGCAGCGGCACAAGGCAACGGTCTTGCGGTCGCGGGGCACGGCGTCCCCGGAGGGGGTGACGATCTCGAACTCGCCCCTGACAATCAGCGGCCCGTCCGGGCACACCACAATGGAGCTGGCGGCTGCTTCCTGGTCCACGTGGGCTTCTGTTCCATTCTGTCCTGGTTTCATCCCTGCACCGCTTTCATCGTTGCTTCCTGGTTGCCGGGCGCCCGGCGGAGCTTTCCGGCATGGCGCCGCCGGAGTTCTGCCTCCGAGTGCGCCGCCGTCCTGATCCTGCTGCCCGCGTAGGGGATCCCGCCGGCCACCCTGAAGGCGGCTGCCAGCCAGACGCAGACGGCCCGCTCCAGTGCCCAGAGCGGCGCAAACCACGCTGCGGAGGCGGGAAAGACGGCTGTCCCGTTGTGCCGGCGCCGTCCAATTTCCGCGCCGGCGATGGCCGCCCCGGCCAGCACCAGGAGGGCGGTCCGCCTTGCCCGGGCTGGAAGGAGTGCGGCGCCGGTGGCTGCCGGGAGCAGGATAAGTTCGGCAGCAAGCCGCCGCGGTTGGGCAAAATCGTCGTACGCCTGCCGTATGCGTTGGCGCAGGAAGTGCCGGGCAGTTGGCGGCCGGCGGGCCACGAACAGGCCGGGCAGGATCCGTTCCGTTCCGCCAGCGGCCCTGATGGTGCGGATCAGCTCCAGGTTTTCGAACAGGACCCCCGCATAGCCGCCGGTGGCCAGGAGTGCGCTGCGGCGGACCCCCATGGTTCCGGGGTAGTCGGTGGACCATGCGCGGTTGAGCAGCGTCCTGGCCGTGTCCCACCGGGCGTGCCACGGGCGGGGGTCGAAGTAGTTCTGCGGCCGCACCACGTGGGCCGACCCGAGGTGATGGACGACGGCGGCGAGGGCCTCGCGCGTGTAGCGGACGTCGTCGTCGGCAATGACAAGGAACTCCGCGCTGGAGGCGCGGACGCCGGTCATGACTCCGGCCACCTTGCCGTTACGGGCACCACCACCGTCGCCCGCGTGCTGCGGGGAACCATCGGGGTCCGGGCGGAGGTGGCGCACTGCCGTGGGAAACGCGGCGCGGTGGCGTTCGAAGAGGTCGGGGGCGGAGCCGTCCACCACGCTGACCGGGATCCAGTCCGCGAGGCGCCGTAGGTAGTCCGACAGCTCAGAAAGGGCGGAGTCCTCATTCCAGCGCAGGGGAAGGATGTACTCCGCCCCGGCCAGGCAGGCGTGCAGTCCCTGCGCGGTGGGAGCGGCCGTCATGCTGCCGCCGGCACGGCCGCCCGCAGCGATGATGTCCCGGCTTCCCACGAGGACAAGAGGTGGGCGGAGAGCCGGCTGTCGATGGCCATGACGGCCGTCGCGCCAAACAGGACGTCCGCCAGGAGTTCCGGCTCGGCTTCGACGAGGCCGCCGGCGAGGTCCCGGCCGGCGATCTGCTCGTGGACGGCGTCTGCCTCCACGTGCTCATCAAAGTAGTGGGTGACGTCCGCGCCAAAGCCGTGCCGCCGGAAACCGTTGCCGTAGAACCGGTTGGGCTGGGAGGAGGTCATTTCGTAGATTGCCAGGTGGCCGGTGATGGCACCGCGGAGCCGCCGGTTCAGCCCGCAAAGGGACATGAGGTTTACCGATACGAGGGAGACTGCGGGGACGGCGTCAACGTAGGCGCCGTAGCTGTCATCCAGGCCCAGGCCCCGCATGGTCCGGGCGAACAGCGCGCTGTGCATCCGCTCCGGGCGGCCGCCGCCGTATTCGTCCGCCTGGATTTCCACCAGGGCGGCTTTGGGCCGTCCACTGAGGCGCGGGATGGCCCACGTGTGCGGATCGGCTTCCTTCAGCTGGTACATGGATTTGTGCACCAGGAACTCCCTGAGCTGCTCCAGGGTTGCCTTCCTGGCCACGTACCGGGAGACGCTGGGGCCGGTGTCCTTGCCAGCGAGGCCGAACAGGACATCGGCCACCTGGTCGCTGGTCATGGCACCGCCGGCGGGCAGTTCGAGGTCCCCGGCGGCCTGCCGTGCGGCGGCGCGAAGGGCCGCCTCAAACGGTTCCTCGAGCAACTGCCGGACCCTGATCAATTCCGGTTTCCACTCCCAGTGGTCGGAGACGCCGTCCAGCCCGGAGTAATGGAGTTCGTAGAGGCAGAAGAGGGCCAGCTGGATGTCGTCGTCGCCAATAATGTCAGCGGTGCCGGCCACCTGCCGTGCGGCCAGGCGGTACAGGGCGTCCAGTTCTGTCCCGGCGGAGTCCGGAGCCTGCGCCAGGGCCGTGAACAGGGCGCTGCTGAGGGGGCCTCTGGTTTCCGGAATTCTCATGGTGCTCCTTGGTCTGCCGCGCTGGTGACGGGAACGAACGCGGGACCGCCCATGCTGACTGCCATGCCCTGTCCTCCTCGAAACCCGGGGGACAATATAGTAAGCATGATTACTAATAAAAGCTAAGCAGGCTTTGCATTTAGGGGTTTTGCTGGGTCCCCCTGTACCCGGCCTTGCGGCGATCAGTCAGACAGGGCAGACCCCAGGATGTCGCGCAGCGCCTCCACCACCAGGTCATGGTCCTGCAGTTGCGGCAATCCGGAGACGGTGACCGTGGCCACCGCGCCCACACCGGTGACGAAGATGGGAAATGAGCCGCCGTGGGCTGCATACCGGGACTGGTCGAACCAGGCGTTGTCCTCGATCCGGCCGCCGCCCAGCCGGCCCCGCAGCCCCACCAAAAGGGACGGTACCTCAAACCGGGCGGCAGTGCGCTGCTTGGCCCGGATCCAGTAGCCGTTGTCAGGAGTGGCGCCGGGAAGCGCGACGTGGAACAGTACCTGCTCGCCCTTCGTGATGTCGATGGCGATGGGAAGCGACCGCTCCTTGCCCAGTTCCACCAGAAGCAGCCCAAGGTTCAGCGCGTCATCCACGGAGAAGCCGGGGAAATGGAGTTCCCGGACCTCCGCCTCGACCCGGGCAACCAGTGCCTCCAGTGACCCCTCGGGCTGGGCGTCGGGGGAATCAGGATCGAACCCGGTCACATCCGGTGGAATGGCGCTCATGGCCTTCAATCTACCCCCGCCAGGTGTAAACTTGACCACGCCCGGAAGGGCAATCAAAAGCCTTACCCAAACGAAAAGCAACACTACAAACGACAGGGGAGCGCCGCCGTCGGGCATCCTGGCATCCGCCGGGCACCGCAGGTGGGCGCTGAGAGTGCGGACAGCCGCAGACCCTCGAACCTGATCCGGTTAGTACCGGCGCAAGGGAGTCGAGTTCTCAAAGTGTCGCGGCTGCACGGCAACGGGCCGTCAGCCGGGTCCACTTTCCCCTCCTGTTTCCCAGGAGGATTCCAATGAGTACTGCAGCAATCAAGAAGACCACCAGTAAGTCCTGGCGCGTCGTGGACATTGTCGTCGCCGCGCTGGTGGCCATCGCCGGCGGCGTTATTTTCTGGGCCTGGTCCCAAGGGGCGGCGGCAGTATCCGTGCCGATGAACGCCGCCTACCCGCCCCTGACCGGCATCATTGCCGGCGGATGGATGATTCCGGGCGTGCTGGGCATGTTGATCATCCGCAAGCCGGGGGCCGCGCTGTTCTGCGAGACCGTGGCCGCCACCGGGGAACTGCTTATGGGCTCCCAGTACGGCGCCTCGGTCCTCTTCTCCGGCTTCGTCCAGGGCCTCGGTGCGGAAATCATCTTCGCCATCTTCGTCTACCGCAAGTTCAACCTGCCCGTTTCCCTGCTGGCAGGTGCGGCAGCAGGTCTCTTCTGCGGCCTGAACGACTCCTTTGCGCCGTGGGGCTGGAACATCGCCTACTCCGGCGGTGACAAGCTGGCCTACATCGTCTTCTGCATGATTTCCGGAGCAGTCATTGCCGGTGCCCTGTCCTGGGTGGCCACCCGCGGCCTGGCGCGCACAGGGGTACTGAGCTCCTTCGCCTCGCGCAAGGCTGCCACGGAGCCCGTCTTCTCCTGATGGCAATGCCCCAGGCCACGGCGGTCCGCCCTGCCGCTGTCACCGCCCGCGGCTGGGGCTGGCGGCATGCCGGCAGGGCCAAGCCCGCCGTCCACGCCCTTGACCTCGACATCAGCCCCGGGGAGCGGGTGCTCCTGCTCGGCCCATCGGGCGCCGGGAAGTCCACGCTCCTGCATGCGCTCGCAGGGGTGCTGGGGGACATCAACGACGACGGCGGCGAGGCGGGCGATGCCGACGAATCGGGTTCGCTGCTGGTTGATGGCGCCGTGCCCCGCGCCCAGCGCGGGTGTGCCGGACTCATGCAGCAGGACCCCGAGACGCAGGTCGTCCTGTCGCGCGTGGGGGACGACGTCGCCTTCGGTGCCGAGAACCTTGCGGTGCCGCGGGAGGAAATCTGGGCGCGGGTGCACGAGGCGCTTGCCGACGTCGGACTGTCCCACCTCCCGCTGGACCACCCGACGTCGGCCCTGTCCGGCGGGCAAAAGCAGCGCCTGGCGCTGGCCGGCATCCTGGCCATGCGCCCGGGCCTGATCCTGTTGGATGAGCCAACCGCCAACCTTGACCCGGACGGCGTGCTGGAGGTCCGTGACGCCGTGGCGCGCTGCCTGGACAAGACCGGGGCCACGCTGGTGGTGGTGGAGCACCGGGTTTCCGTGTGGAAGGACCTGGTGGACCGGATCGTGGTCCTGCAGCCGGGCTCCGGCGCCAATCCTGCCGTGCTCCTGGATGGCCCGCCGGACCGGGTGCTCACGGAGGCCCGGGCCATGCTCGCCGCAGCCGGCGTGTGGGTCCCCGGCTACCTGCCAGCAACCCGCGCCCGCGCCGTTGTCCCGGCACCCGGCACGGGGAACCTGCTGCTGGCCGCCGAACAGCTGGGTGTCTCCCGCGAACGTCCCCGCCGCAAAGGCTTCCGGAAGATCCCGCCGGTACCGGTCCAGGAAGGCCTGGCCGCGCAGGTCCGCGCCGGCCAGGCCCTCGCCGTCACGGGCCCCAACGGTGCCGGCAAGTCCACGTTCGCGCTCACCCTGGCCGGGCTGCTGGAGCCGGTCTCCGGAAAGGTGTCCGCCACCCTGGACCTCAGCCGCGGGGCCGGCATCGACCCGTACCGGTGGAAGGCCCAGCAATTGATTTCGCGCGTGGGGACGGTGTTCCAGGAGCCGGAGCACCAGTTCGTGACCGGGAAGGTGCTGGATGAGCTGCTGTTCGGCCCCCGGCACCTTGGGCATGGCGAAGACCGGGTGGACGAACTGCTGGAGCGGCTGCGGCTCACCCACCTGGTGGACGCCAACCCCTATACGCTCTCGGGCGGCGAGAAGCGGCGGCTGTCCGTGGCCACCGTCCTTGCCGCCAGCCCGCAGGTCCTGGTCCTGGACGAGCCCACGTTCGGGCAGGACGCCAACACGTGGGCTGAGTTGGCCTCATTCCTGTCCGAACTCCTGGATGCCGGCACCGCGGTGGTCTCCGTGACGCATGACGCCGAGTTCACCGAAGCCTTGGGCGGGACCGAACTGCGGATGGCTGCGGCGGAAGCGGTGGCACCATGAGGCAGCAACTCACCCTGACCGGCAACCATGCCCTCCTGGCACGCGCCAATCCACTGAGCAAGTTCGCGGCCGTCCTGCTCATCACCGCGGTCCTGGCGCTGTCCATCGACTGGGTGTCGGCATCCGTGGCCCTGGTTTTCGAGCTCCTGCTGTTCCCCCTGGCCGGGCTCAACCTGTCCCTGCTGTGGCAGCGCGGCTGGCCGCTGATCATCGCCGCCGCCGTGGGCGGCTGGAGCACGTCCATCCTGGCGCCGGACAGCGGCAGGATCCTGCTCGACGCCGGCATCTGGACCATGAGCGAAGGTTCTCTTCAGCTGGGCGTCGGCTTCATGCTGCGCGGCTTTGCCATCGCCCTTCCGGCGGTGCTCCTGATGAGCTGCACGGATCCCACGGACCTTGCCGACGCGCTGGCGCAGAAGGCACGCCTGCCGCACCGGTTCGTCCTGGGAACGCTGGCTGCGATGCGCCTGGTGGGGCTGATGGCCGAGGAGTGGCAGACCATCGGGATGGCGCGCCGTGCACGCGGCGTGGGTTCACGCGGCAGCCTTGGCCAGCGGGTGAAAGCGACGTTGGGCCAGAGCTTTGGGCTTTTGGTGCAGGCGGTCCGCCGCGCGTCCCGGCTCGCCGTGACCATGGAAGCCCGGGGTTTCGGCGGTGGCCAACGGACCTGGGCCCGGGAATCCACGTTCAGCACGCTGGATCTTGGGGTGGTGGCCGGTGGTGTCCTGGTGGCCGGACTTGCCCTTTTTGCGGCCTTGGCCGCCGGAACGTGGAACATGGTGTGGTTGGGCAGCTGAGCGTCGCCTGGACCCAGCGCGTGATTTCTATCGCATGTACCGGGTAAAGCCTTTCCAGTAGCGGCCCATATCGCTGAGCCGAGGCTGTGGTAACTCATTTATGATATATTTTTGGTTATGACGCAGGAAACCGCTGAGCACGTTGCCGCCATGTTGAGGGACGCCCGGACCGAGAAGGGCTGGACCCAGGGCCAGCTGGCCGCCGAACTCGGCACCAGCCAGAGCGCCGTTGCCCGGATGGAACAGGGCAAGCAGAACCTGAGCCTGAAGATGATCCAGAGGCTGGAAACCATCTTCGACCGCAGCATCGTCAACGTCGGCAAGCCGCAGATGACGCACCTCCGCGTGGAGGGCGGCCGCACCCTGTCCGGCGCCGTGGATGTCAACAGCAGCAAGAATGCCGGTGTCGCCCTGCTGTGCGCCAGCCTGATCAACCGCGGCACCACCGTGCTCCGCCGGCTGGCCCGGATCGAGGAAGTCAACCGCATCGTCGAAGTGCTGACCAGCATCGGCGTGGAGTGCACCTGGCTCAACGACACGGACCTGCGCCTGCGCCGTCCCGCCGTCCTGGACCTGGACGCGATGGACGTTGACGCGGCCCGCAGGACCCGCAGCGTCATCATGCTGCTGGGTCCGCTCCTGGATGAGTCGCGGGAGTACCGGCTGCCCTACGCCGGCGGCTGCGACCTCGGCACCCGCACCGTGGAACCGCACATGCAGGCGCTGCGCCAGTTCGGCCTGTCGGTTGAGGCCACCTCAGGTTTCTACACCGTCCAGGCGCCCCCTGCCGACACCCGCGACCGCTCCTTCGTCCTCACCGAACGCGGCGACACCGTCACCGAGAACGCCATCATGGCTGCGGCGCACCGGCCCGGTACCACCGTGATCCGCAATGCGAGCCCCAACTACATGGTGCAGGACCTGTGCTTCTACCTGCAGATGCTGGGCGTCACCATCGAGGGCGTGGGCACCACCACCTTGAAGATCACCGGCCGGCTCGAAATCGACGCCGAGATCGAATACTTCCCCTCCGAGGATCCGATCGAGGCCATGAGCCTCATCACGGCCGGCATCGTCACCAACTCAGAAGTGACGGTGCGCCGCGTGCCCATCGAATTCATGGAGATCGAGTTGGCCACCTTGGGCCAAATGGGCCAGGAACTGGAAATCTCCGGCGAATACATGGCCCGCAACGGCCGTACCAGGCTGGTGGATGTCACCACCAAGCCCTCCACGCTGCACGCCCCCGAGGACAAGATCCACCCCATGCCGTTCCCCGGGCTGAACATCGATAACCTGCCGTTCTTTGCTGTCATCGCCGCGAACGCCCATGGCCAAACCATGATCCATGACTGGGTGTACGAGAACCGGGCCATTTACCTGACGGAGCTGAACAGGCTTGGGGCGCAGGTGCAGCTCCTGGATCCGCACCGCATCTATGTCAACGGGCCCACCAAGTGGCGCGCCGCCGAGGTGGGCTGCCCGCCGGCGCTGCGTCCGGCCGCGTGCCTGCTGCTGGCCATGCTCGCCGCGCGGGGCGTGTCCGAGCTGCGGAACATCTACGTGATCGAACGCGGCTACGAGGACCTGGCCGAGCGCCTCAACACCATCGGCGCCAAGGTGGAGTACTTCCAGGACTAGCATTCACGGTTCGTCATGAACCGCCGGTGCCCTGTGAATGCGGGGCAAGTATCGCAGAATGTTGGTATGCGTACTTTTGGCGTGGAGGAAGAACTCCTGATCGTTGATCCGGAGTCGGGGGAGCCCCTTGCCCTGGCCGACGCCCTCCTGGCCAACCACCACGTTGCAGCTGACGATCTTCCCGTGGACCCGGAGGTCCACCACACGGGAAAGCAGGCGGATTACGACGACGAGATGGGCTTGAGTGCCGAGCTGAAGCTTGAGCAGATCGAGACGCAGACCCGGCCGTGCCTGGAGTACGGGAGCCTGCTCGAACAGATCCGCGCGGGCCGCTCCCTGGCCGATCAGTCCGCCAAGAAGCATGGCGCCCGGGTGGCGGCACTCGCCACCTCGCCGATGGCGTCCACCACCCACACCACCCCTGACCCGCGCTACGCCCGGATGCTTGAGCGCTTTGGCCTTACCGCCCAGGAGCAGTTGACCTGCGGTTTCCACGTCCACACATTCGTCGAATCGCCCGAAGAGGGCGTGGCGGTCCTGGACCGGATCCGGGACAAGCTGGCAGTGCTGACGGCCCTAAGCGCCAATTCGCCCTTTTGGAACGGCGTTCCCACCGGGTTCGAAAGCTACCGCACGCAGGCCTGGAACCGCTGGCCCACCGCGGGGCCAGCCGGTATCTACGGCACATACGCTGCCTACCGAAGGGTGGTCACCCGTCTGCTGGAGAGCGGCGTCATGCTCGATGAGGGCATGCTGTATTTCGATGCCCGGCTTTCCCGCAACCACCCCACGGTGGAGGTCCGCGTAGCGGATGTGTGCCTTCGTGCCGAGGACGCCGCGCTCATTGCCGTGCTGGTCCGGGCGCTGGTGGAATCCGCCAGCAGGGAATGGCGGGACGGCGTGGACCCCGCGCCTGTTCCCACGGTCCTTTTGCGCATGGCTTCCTGGCAGGCCAGCAGCTCCGGCCTCAGTGGTGAGCTTCTGGATTTCGGCAATTTCCGCCCCGCGCCGGCCGCAGACGTGGTGCGCTCCCTGGTGGACTACCTGGCTCCCGTCCTGGCCGAACAGGGCGAGCTGGCCCTGGCCCGGCAGGGCGTGGAGGACATCATCGCCCGGGGAACAGGAGCCGCTGAGCAGCGCCGCGCCCGCGAAAAGGCCCTGGCGGGGCCGCCCCCGGAGGATATGGGCTTCGGCGCGGTGGTCCGGCAGGCCGTCCACGTCACAATGCGCGATGCCCTGGATCTTGCAGATATGGAGTCCACCCCCGAATTGCTGCGCGTCCGCCAGTCCTGAGGGACAGCCGGCAGAAGCCGCTGGGGAGTTCCCCGAGCCTTGTTGAGCATGGCAGCCCGTGCTTAGGTGGGTTATCGGTGGCCGTCTCATAGCTACACCGGCGAAATCTATGGCACCTGCGGGGGCGGCGTGCCATACTCGGCGCGTGACGCCGTCGTATTCCTTTAATGCCGAACTCTGGCTGTACCCGGGCGAAGCCGGCTGGCACTTCGTGACCCTGCCGGCAGAGGTGGCGGATGACGTCCGCGCTCTAACGGCAGGGGCCGGCAAGGCATTCGGCTCCGTCAAAGTCCAGGCCAAGGTGGACGGCCATGCGTGGCAGACGTCGCTGTTCCGCGACAGCAAAAGCGCGTCGTACCTGCTGCCCGTCAAGAAGGAAGTGAGGGACAAGGCGCACCTCAAGGACGGTGACAACGTACAAGTCCAACTGGAAGTCCGGACCGACCATTCCCCGCCCGGCTAGATCTGCTTCAGCGCCTGTTCCAGGTCGCCGATCAGGTCGTCAACATCCTCAAGACCCACAGAAAGCCGGACCACACCGTCAGTGAGGCCAATGGCGGCACGACCCTCCGGGCCCATCGCGCGGTGCGTTGTGGTGGCGGGGTGCGTGATCAGGGACTTGGAATCGCCAAGGTTGTTGGAGATGTCGATGATCCGCAGCCCATCCAGCAGTGCGAAGGCCGCTTCCTTGCCGGAGCGCCCACCGGAGGAGGCGAGCTCAAGGGTGAGGACCGTACCGCCGGCGCTCATCTGCCTGGCGGCCAGCTCATATTGCGGGTGGGACTTCAGCAGCGGATACTTCACCCAGCTCACGGCAGGCTGTTCCTCCAACCACCCCGCGAGCCGCAGGGCGGTGGCAGAGGAATGGCTTACCCGCAGGCTCATGGTCTCCAGGCCCTTGGTCAGGACCCAGGCGTTGAACGCGGAGAGCGCCGGCCCGGTGTGCCGCATCAGCTGCTTCACGGGGCCATCAATGAACTCTTTGGTGCCCAGGATGGCCCCACCCATCACCCTGCCCTGCCCGTCGATGTGCTTGGTGCCCGAGTAGACGATGACGTCCGCGCCCAGGTCCCCGCAGCGCTGGAGGAGGGGAGTGGCAAAGACGTTGTCGGCCACCACGGTGGCCCCGGCGGCGTGCGCGAGTTCGCTGACCGCGGCGATGTCCACGATCTCCTGCATGGGGTTGGACGGGGATTCGAAGAAGACGGCGGTGGTGGGCTTGGAGAGGGCCTCGCGCCACTGGTCCAGGTCCGGACCATCCACGAAGACGGTCTCCACGCCCCACCGCGGGAGGATCTCGTTCAGGATCACAAAGCAGGAACCGAAGAGCGAACGGGCGGCAACCACCCGGTCCCCGGCAGCCAGCAAGGCACCCAGGGCGGTGAACACCGCGGACATGCCCGACGCCGTCGCAAAGCATGCTTCGGTGCCTTCCAGCAGCCTGAGCCGCTCCTGGAAAGTGGCAACGGACGGGTTGCCGTAGCGGGAGTAGACAAAGCGCTCGTCTTCGCCGGTGAAGGCACGTTCAGCTGCTGCGGCGGATTCGTAGACGAAGCCGGAGTTCAGGAAGATGGCCTCGGACGTTTCCTGGAAGTTGGTGCGGTCCAGCCCGCCGCGGACAGCCTGGGTGTCGGGGCTCCATCCGGGGGCGTCTTGGTTGAAGCTCACTTAGTTCTTTCCGAGGTTGGTAGGCAGGCCGCGGTTCTTCCAGCCGTTGACGGTGCGTTCACCGTAGCGGTCCGGCTCGCCTTCAAAGCCTTCCAGCACGTTGTAGGAGATGAAGCCGGCCTTCGTGGCGGCGGTGGCAGCCGCAACCGAACGGGCACCGGACCGGCACAGGAACACCAGCTCAGCGGACGGGTCCTCCGGCGCCTGCTCCCTGAGGTCCTTCACGAAGTCGGGGTTGGGGATGCCGCCGGGAAACGTCCACTGGATGAAGAGGGGATCGTTGTCCGTGGCCTTGGTGTCCGGGATGCCGATGTGGGCCCATTCGCCCTCGGTGCGGACGTCCACCAGGATGGCGCCCTGTTGCAGCTTTTCCCATGCCTCATGGGGCGTGAGGTCTCCCGCGTAGCTCATGCGTGGCCCTCGCCGTCGAATTCGCCCTCAAAGTCCGCGTCCAGCTGATCCACCGCGGTGGCCACCGCTGCGTCGGCGGAGGCGATTGCCGCCGGAAGGACCACTGCCTGCGCCACGATGACGCGGGTGCCGTTGAAGGTGGCTGCCGGGCTGCCGTGCAGGACGTACCCCTCAGCCAGCGCAGCCGAGATCCGTTCGCAGAATGCGCGGTCGTCCGGTCCTGTGATCAGGCGGTAGGACAATTTTTCGTCAGGTGCGGGTGCGTCGGACACGACGGATCTCCTTCTTTCACGCTTGCAGCTCGAATCGGTCGATATGCCGAGTATTCACCTGAGGCACCCCGCCGCGAAAGGGAGGGTTGCCGACCGGCCAGTCAGGGCTTCACACCGGTACTCATTACTCCCCAAAAACGTAACACCTGCCGCGCCGGGCCGCACGGCAGCCGTCGTCATGTTCCGTAATTGAGCTGTGCCGAAGGAAGTTCCAGTACCGAAGGACGGTCCGATGGCGGCCATCGCCGCAGGTGTGCGGCCCGCCGCGCCACGCTCGGCCCAAGGAGGGCATGAAAAATGCTGCGGCACGGTGTGCCACAGCATTTGATCATGAACCACCGGTTGTCCGGTGGCCGTTGTAAAACCGGGGAAGTCTTAGACCAGTCCCGGGTAGCTGGTGAGAATGTAGTCCGCAGCGGCAGGACCCTTCATGCGGAGCCCGTTATGGTGCGGCGAAATCCTCTGCTTCATGGCCGCCCAGAAGCAGTCCTCGGTGCCGGGCTGCTGCTGGTTGATGAAGCACCAGCTGGTGTACAGCCCGTACAGGCGGTCGCGGTCCAGACTGGAGTCTGAGGCCTTGTCGGGGTAGGTGGCTTCGTTGAGGAAAAGATCGAACTGCGAATGCGCCATGACGGCCCCCTTCGCTAAGTGCTCGGCGCCGCCGTTCGGCTACAGCAGCAAAACCGATGCCCTGCACGTGGCCATCGGATTTATAGGTTGAGTCCCCCTGAAATGCAGTGGGCCTGAGCGTTGTCAGCGCCTGTCTACGCTGTAGACTGTACCCGTAGACTACAAGTGACGCAACCGTCTCGATTTATTCGGGACGACCTCCACCGCTAGGACAACATCATGGATTCCCCGCGTGCTTCAGCCCGCACACCTGCCAAGGCAAGGTTGAGCAGGGAAACCGTGCTGGCCAAGGCCCTCGAACTGGTCGACGCCGAAGGGCTGGACGCACTGACCATGCGGCGCCTGGGGCAGGAGCTTGGCCGGGACCCCATGAGCCTCTACCGCTACGCCGAGAACCGGGCTGCGCTCCTTGACGGGGTTTCAGAGTTGGTCCTTGACCAGCTCCCGATTCATCCCGAGGACCCGGACTGGAAAGCCCAGCTGCGGAACATCGCCCACGATTTGCGGATGCTGGCGCTCGAGCACCCCAACGTGGTCCCCCTGCTGGTAACCCGGCCCCTGTCCACGCCGCTGGGACTGCGCCCGCTGGGCACCCTGCGGCCGCTGGAACAGATCCTGGCCCTGCTGGCGTCCGCAGGGTTCGAACCGGCGGATGCGCTCCACGTCTACCGTGCCTATTACGGCTTCCTCTACGGGCACATCCTGAACGAACTTCAGGAGTACGTGGTGGACCCGGAAGAGAACGAAGTGCTGCTGCGCCTTGGGCTGCACCGCCTGCCCGCAAAGGAATTCCCGCGGCTGCGTGCCCTGGCGCCGGCATTGGCAGAGTACGACGGCGCCCGGGAGCTTGACCAGGGACTCGCCATCCTGCTGTCCGGGCTGGAGGCGCAGCTTTCGCGGCAGGTGGCAGGCGCCCGCGGGTGACAGCGGCGCCCGGCCAAAGACGCGGTTGATGCCACCGGTACTATTCGAATGACGCCCGGCGCCGGTCCTGGGCGCGGGTGTTCCAGATGTCCGGCCGGTTCACCTGGAACCTGCGCCCGGTCAGTGCCTTGGCGTTCAGCCTCACGTAGTTTGCCTTTTCGCCGGGTTGCCACGGCTCAAGGCCCAGGCCGTCCACGGCATCCTTGACGGCCTGGTCCTCGACGATCCCGGTATCGCCCCGCACCACCACGCTCCAGGCCAGTTCGGTGGCGGGATCGTAGCCGTCGATTTCCAGTGCGGCGGGCCTTTCCATCCTGGCGCCCCACAGCTTGGACCCGGGCGCCGTGCGGAACAGGATGCTGCGCAGGTGGACAACGTAATTCACGGGAAAGATCTCCGGATGTCCATCCACCACAATGGCCAGCCGGCCCACGATGTCGTTGGCAAGGAGATCCCAGCAGTCGTCAAAGGACAAATTTTCGATCGGCAGCTTTTGCGAGTCCATGGTGCACACCTTACGGGTGAAGCCGGGACGGGAAAAGGGCCGTCCCGGCCTGTGGGGGCCTAATGAATCCCGGCGAAGAGGCCGTTCAATTCGGTGGTCAGTTCCTTTTGGACAGAAGGAGTGCCGATCTCCTTGCCATCGATCCGGTTCACGGGCGCCAGCAGGCGGACGCTGGAGATCAGCCAGACAGCGTCGGCGTCCAGAAGGTCCCGGGGCTCCAGCGGGCCATAGCCCAGTTCCCAGCCTGCCGCCTTGGCTGCAGCGAAGAGCGCCCCCTGGGAGGTTCCGGGCAGGATGCCGCTGTCCAGCTGCGGTGTGATGAGGCGCTTGACGGTTGTGCCGTCGTCGGACTTTTCCACATGCGCCAGGAGCACCGTGGACGTGGGCCCTTCCAGGACGCGACCATCGGATGAGGTGAAGATGACGTCGTCGGCGCCCTGTTTGTGCGCGTGGCGCAGCGCCGCCATGTTGACGGCGTAGGAGAGCGTCTTGGCCCCCAGGAGCAACCAGGGGGCCCGTTCGGCTACGTCACTGTCGTAGCCCCGGTCAAGGAGGATGACATCGATGCCCGTTTCCCGCTGCCGGCGCGCGGCAGCACCGGCCGGGGAGGCCTGGACCCACGCGGTGGGGGTGGGAGCGCCCTCCACGCCGCGGGTCACCACCAGTTTGACCACCAGTTCATCTGCCGAAGGGTCTGCCGGCGGGTTCTCTGACCGGTGCCGGGCCACGGCAGCCGCAATGGCACGCCGCCAGGCGTCCTGGTCCGGGATGTCGAGGTCCAACGCCGTGGCCGAACCGGCAAGCCGATCCAGGTGGGCCTGCATTTTCCGCACCGTCCCGCCCACTGCCAGCATGGTTTCGAAGACGCCGTCGCCGCGTGTGACGCCAAGGTCCGTGACCAGCAGCTGGGGCTTGGAGGCGTCGGCCACCCTGCCGTCGGGGAAAGCAGGGTCAAGGAAAACGAGAACCACGGGGGCTGGAGAGCTCATGGCACCAGCTTAGTGCGGTGCCGCGGATAAGCTGGGCAGAGTGCCCCGGGCGAAAACCGTCCTCCGGGAGCCCAATCTCCCCGGGAGTTATTGACGTGTTGTGGCCTTTTTCGCTTGCCGGCACCGCGCCGACATGGGTTGTGGTGCTCCTGGGCTTCGCCGACCTTGTCATCAGGGTCCTGGCGCTGGGCATCATCCCCGGGAACAGGCGGCCCACCACCGCCATGGCCTGGCTGCTGGGGATCTTCTTCATCCCGTTCGTGGGCATCGTGCTGTTCCTGCTGTTCGGCAACTTCCAGCTCTCCAGCCGCAGACGCGCGCAGCAGCAGCAGGTCAACGAGCGGGTGCGGGCCGGCATCAGTGCCCTCGCGGATGCCGACAGCGATTACCCCGGGCCGGAGTGGGTGAAGTCCGCCGCCGAGCTCAACCGCACCCTGGGTTCGTTGCCCATGGTGGACAACAATTCCGTTGAGCTCATCCCCGGCTACCCGGACTCCATCCTGGACATGACGAACGCCGTGCGGAAGGCGAAGAAATTCGTCAATGCCGAGTTCTACATCATGAGCTCGGACCACGTCACCAACGACCTGCTCACCGCCCTGGAGGAAGCCGCCGAACGCGGCGTGGAAGTGCGGCTCCTCTTCGACCACATCGGAACGCTGCGCATCAAGGGCTACCGGAAGCTGCTCAAGCGGCTCAAGGCCGGCAAGATCCAGTGGAAGCGGATGCTGCCGCTGCTGCCCATCCACGGCCAGTGGCGCCGGCCGGACCTGCGCAACCACCGCAAGATCATGGTGGTGGACGGCGAAGTCGCATTCACGGGCTCGCAGAACCTGATCGAGCCCTCCTACAACAACCCGCGGCACCGCAAGGCAGGCCGCGAATGGGTGGAACTGATGGCGTGCCTCCGAGGCCCCATCGTGACCACCCTGAACGTCGTCTTCGCCACTGACTGGCTGACCGAGACCGATGAGTCCCTGGAACACCAGCTGCAGCTCCCGTCGAACCCCGAACCCGGCAACGTCACGGCCCAGGTGGTGCCCAGCGGCCCCGGCTTCATCACGGAGAACAACCTCCGGCTCTTCAACACGCTCATCTACTCCGCGCAGCACCGGATCTCCATCTGCAGCCCCTACTTCGTTCCGGACGATTCACTGCTCTACGCCATCACTACCGCGGCGCAGCGCGGCGTGGACGTGGAACTGTTCGTGTCCGAGAAGGGCGACCAGTTCCTGGTCCACCACGCGCAACGGTCCTACTATGAGGCGCTCCTCGAGGCCGGCGTGCGGATCTACCTGTACAAGGCGCCGTTCGTGCTGCATGCCAAGCACTTCACCATCGACGACGAAGTGGCCGTCCTGGGCTCCAGCAACATGGACATGCGGTCGTTCTCCTTGAACCTGGAGGTATCCGTCATGCTCCTGGGCGAGGACATCGTGAACAAGATGCGGGCGGTGGAGGATACCTACCGGGACATTTCCCACGAGCTGAAGCTGGCGGACTGGCTCAACAGGCCGCTCGCCGCGCGGTACGTGGACAACGTGGCCCGGCTGACGGCCACGGTCCAGTAAACACGGTCCAGTAAATACGGTTCAATAAGCCGGCCCCGCACCCGGCTATTCGTCCGCGCTGACCCGCTGGCCGTCGTCGCGCCCGGCATGCTCTGCCCAGCCGCCCTTCCGGTAGGCGGGAGTCCCCAGGGCAAGCACCATCACCGCCAGGGCGCAGCTGCCGATCATGACGCCGGCCATCGACCACGAATTTCCGCCCAGGATCCCCACCAGCGGACTCACCAGGCCGGCCACCCCCGACTGCAAGGCGCCGATGACCGCCGCCGCCGTTCCCGCCATATGGCCGTAATTGTGCAGGGCCAGTACGGAGGCGTTTGCCGGCACCATCCCCTGGGCTGACAGGACCAGCCACAGGGCGGCCACCAGGCCAAACACGCCACCGGCCCCCGTGGCCACCACCACGAGCAGCAGCAGGGCAAGGCACAGCTGGACCAGGAGGGCGGTGCGCAGGAGGCGTACCGGCGGGAACTTCCGGACCAGGGCGGCGTTGAGCTGGGCGGAGAGGACCAGCGCGGCCCCGTTAAGGGCAAAGACCAGGGCGAACTGCTGGGCGGTGAGGCCGTATTCGTTCTGGAAGACAAAGGGGGACCCCACCACGTAGCTCATGATCAGGGCCAGCCCCAGCCCGGGAATGACGGCAAGCGCCATGAAATGCCTGTCCCGCAGCAGCGACCAGTATGCACTGGCCACATGCCTGGGATTGCCCGGACTCCGGCTGTCCTCCGGCAGCGTCTCCGGCATGAACCGCCAGACGATTGCCACCAGCACCACCCCGAACAGCGCCAGGGCGTAGAAGACCGCCCGCCAGTTCCAGGCACCGGCGATCGCCTGCCCCACGGTGGGCGCCAGGAGCGGCGCCACGCCAATCACCAGCATCAGCCGGGAGAGCAGTTGGGCGGCGGCGGACCCAACGAAGCGGTCGCGGATGACGGCCAGTGCCACCACGGCCGCGGCCGCGTTGAAGAAGCCCTGAAGCACGCGCAGCCCGGTCAGGGTTTCGATGTTCGGCGTCAACGAGCACAGCAGCGAGATGGCCACGTGCAGCGAGATCCCGATGACCAGGGGCAGTCTTCGGCCGAACCGGTCCGAGAACGGCCCGATCACCAGCTGGCCAACACCGGCCCCCACGAGGGTTCCGGACAGTGTCAGCTGGGCGGCGGTCTGGGTGGTGTGGAGATCGGCCTCCACAGCAGGCAGCGAGGGCAGGTACATGTCCGTGGTGATCGCAGGAAGGGCGGCCAGGGCGCCAAGCATGAGGATGTACTTGACGCTCCGCGGTGCCTGCTTGCTGGTGTTGTGGGGGTGGGACGGGTCCGTCACGCGGCAAACCTCACTCGTGTGGGCGCTTGGGTATTCCGCCGCATTGCTTGAGCGGTTCAGCTGACGCTCAGCTCCCTACCCGCGGCGGTGTCCTCCTAAACCGTTTTCCCGGGTGTGCTGCCAGGGCAACCCGGCGCCGGCCCGCCCTGGACGGGTCAGTCGTCCGGAAACTCCGCACCCAGGGTGGAGAGGACCCCGTAGGCCTTGGTCCGGATTTCCTCGTACTCGTCGTCGGCATCGGAATCCGAGGTGATGGCGCCGCCGACGCCGAGGGAGATTTCAGCAGTCCCGTCACCGGCCGCATTGACCACCAGGGTCCGGATGGCGACGGCGAGGTCCACCGCCGCGTTGAGCGAGAAGTAGCCGATGGCTCCCGAATAGATGCCCCTGGGTCCTGCCTCCAGCTGGTCGAGGATGGCCATGGTGCTGATCTTGGGGGCGCCGGTCATGGAGCCGGCAGGGAAGCAGGCTGCCACCGCCTCTGCCCGCGGCGCTCCGGCGAGGAGGTGGGCATCGATGGTGCTGACCATCTGGTGGACGGTGGCGTAGCTCTCGATGGCGCAGAGCCGGCTGACCGTGACGGAGCCTGGGATGGCGAAGTGGCTGAGGTCGTTGCGCAGCAGGTCAACGATCATGATGTTCTCGGCCCGGTCCTTCAAGGAACTGGACAGGTCCGTACGCAGCCGGCTGTCCTCCTGCGGGTCTGAAGCCCGGCGGCGGGTGCCCTTGATCGGCTCGGCGCGCATGCCGCCGTCGGACCCTATCTTGAGGAACCGCTCCGGCGAGGTGCTGGCCACGGCAAGGTCTCCCAGCCGGAGGTAGCTCGCGAACGGGGCCGGGTTCCTGCGCCGGAGCGCCAGGTACGTGGTCCACGGATCCAGGGAGCCGGCCGGGATCCGCGCTTCGAGCGTGGTGGTCAGGCACACCTCGTAGGTATTCCCCTGCGCGATTTGGTGCTGGGCGGCGGCGATCTTCTCCCGGTACTGCGCACCCGTGTCCCGGCTGCGGAAAGCGGGCGGCGTGGCGGGTACGACGCCGGTGCTGCCGCCGGCTTGAGCCGTTGGTTCCGCCGCGGCTTCCACGGCGGACCGGGCCTGCGCCAGCCACTCGTCCGCGTCCGGTGCCTCGAGCGCCAGGAGCCAGGCGGTACCCTCGGCATGGTCCAGGACCACAGCCCTGCCCGCGAAGATCAAAGCGGCGTCCGGGGTGGGTGCGGAAAGGCCGCTGCCGCCGGTTTCACGTTTGAGTTCGTACCCCAGGCAGCCCAGCCAGCCAAGGGTGAATTCGCCGGGGTAGCCGTCCGGGGTCCGCACCGCGCGGCGGCCCCAGACCGTGTCCAGCCAGCGGAAGAAGGGGCCGGGAACGGTGGCGGTGGACGAGCCTGCGCTGATCCGGCTTACACCCCCGCGGTGCACGACGCACTGCCCGAAGGTGCCGCCGTCGTCCGCCATGATGCTGAACCGGCTGCGTTCGGCGGCAGTCCGCTGCGCGGGCTCCGCGCCGCCAGGTTCCGCGCCCGCGTTGGAGGAGTCCAGCCACGCGGCATTGGCGGAGCGGCCGTACAGGGACTGAAACAGGGCCGGTGCATCCGGGACGGCATCCATGCGCTCGGCCTGAAGGCGAAGGCCGCGGCGGGCCGACAGTTCGGGGGCGAGGACCGGAGCCAGGGCAGGCAGGTAGGGGAGCAGCTGCAAAAGCTCCGCCGGGGCTGCGCCGTCGGCGAGGTTCCGGACGCGAAGGTCCGCGTGGCCGGGCACATCGTCGCGGCCCAGCCATTCTTCCTCCTGGGCGGCCCACAGGTCCCAGTACGGTTCATACGTTGCGCCGTCGCGGTCCAGCGCCCGGGTCCGCCGCACATCATCGGGGGATTCCGCCCAGATCACCGCGTCCAGCATGGGGCGGCCCGCCTCCGCGGCGGCCCCCACCCCCTCCACGATGACGATCTCCGCAGGAAGCGTCACCCGGGCGTCGCCGTCGTAGTGGTTCTCCCAGTCCCAGCTGGTCCAGGAGGCCGCCTGGCCTTGGCTGAGCGGGGTGAGGACGGTGGAGACATAACGCTCGACGCCGGCAGCCAGGCCGTCCCAGCCAGGGTAGATGTCCTCAAGGTGGAACAGCGAGACCTTGTGGTGGGCGCGGAGCCGGGCCGCCAGCTCGACGGCGAGGGTGGTCTTCCCTGCGCCGGAGCGCCCGTCGATGGCGATAATGACGGGGGCTGGGCTCATGGACTAGAGCGTACCGTTTTCAGCGGCGCGTTCGCTTGCGCTCCTGTACCGATTGGTTTCCCTGCGGCTAGTGCGGCTGAAGCTGGGTGTTGTGCAGGACCGCGGACTTGATGTGCTGGACAAGGCCTGGCAGGGCTGCATGGATCTGGTGCCAGACGGCGTCGAAATCCACATGGCCGCCGTACCAGGGATCCTCGATGCCTAGGTCCAGCCGGTCGCGTTCGGCCATGGTGGGATCGAAACTGCGGAGCATGCGGATCTTGTCCAGGGATTCCTGGTCCGGCGCCGCCTCGCTGAGCCAGGCGTAGTGGTCGATGTCCAGGGCCAGGATCAGGTCGCGCTCGCGGAACCAGCCAGGCTCCCACTCCCGGGCCACGTGGTGGTCGGAGGCGAGTTGGGTTGCAGCGAGTCGGCGGGCGGCGCGGGGATCAATGGGGCGGCCTGCCTCGTACCCGGTGATGCCTGCGGAATCCACCTCCACCAGGCGGTCAAGGCCCTCGCGTTCAAGCGCTGCCTTGAGCATCAGCTCAGCCATGGGGGACCGGCAGATGTTGCCTGTGCAGACTGTGATGACGCGATATGCGCTCGACGCTGAGTTCATGCCCCTAAGCATGCGCGCTTCCAATCACTCTTGGCTAGCGGCTTGTTCACAAAGCTTTACGGGTTTGTAAAGATGCATTACTAACGCCGGAATGGGTACGGGTCACGTTGGTGCCGGTGTTGGCGGGTGACTCTTTTCAGTGGATCAGGGCCAGCAGGATACCCACACCCACGAACAGCACACCGAACACCCTGCTGAGGACCAGCTGGCCCCGCTCCGTGTTGGTGAACCGTTGAAATGACCTCGCCGCTGCCGCAAAGAAGAACCACATCACCAGGATGTCGATGACCACAATCGTTGCCGTTAGCACGGCGTACTGGGTGAACAGCGGTTGATCGGGCCGGATGAACTGGGGAGTGAAGGCCAGGAAGAACACGATCGCCTTCGGGTTCAGGAGGTTAACCCAGAACCCGCGCCGGAAGATGGACCAGGCGGGTTCGTTGCGGAGGGTGGCGGCCTGCTCCTGGGCTACCGTGGGCTTGCTCAGGAACTGGCGGATGCCCAGGTACACCAGGTAGGCCGCCCCGGCGTAGCGGATCACGTTGAAGGCAACGGGTGAACTGGCCACCAGGACGCCAACGCCCAGGGCCACGATCAGCACGTGCACCACCAGCGCTGCCTGCTGGCCCAGGATCCCCCAGATGGAGCGGCGGAAGCCCGCGTTCAGCGAGTTGCTCATGGTGTTGATGGCCCCGGCACCGGGGGTGAAGCTGATCAGGGCGCCTGCGCCGGCAAGGGCCAGCCAGAGAGAGAATTGCACCAACCAAGTTTAGTGCCCCTGCTGCCAGAGGGTTGCCACCGCTATGGCGTATCGCTGTCAGGCCCTGGCGATGACCTCCCCGTTCGGGATCAGGAACCAGCCGTCGTCGGTGGAACCCCAACGGTGCCAGCCGGCAGAAATCCGGGCAAGGTCGGCCGGGTTGGCGAACCCGTACTCCAGCGCCTGTTCCGCGAAGGCCGAGTGCAGCACCCGCTCACCCCAGACGCGCGCCTGCCAGCGGCGCTGCTGGGCCGTGGCATAAAGCCAGTTGCTGCTGCTGGGGGCGACGTCGCTGAATCCCGCGGCCTGAGCCCAGCTGACCAGCCGCCGCCCGGCGTCGGGCTCTGCTCCGTTCCGGCGCGCAATGCGCTGGTAGAGGTCCATCCACTCGTCCAGCTCGGGGATGGCGGGGTACCAGCTCATGCCGTGGAAATCGGCGTCGCGCACTGCCACGATGCCGCCGGGCTTGGCGACGCGCCGCATTTCCCGCAGGGCCTCAACGGGGTCGGTCAGGTGCTGGAGCACCTGGTGGGCGTGGACGACGTCGAACGTCTCGTCGGCAAAGTCGAGGTCGTAGATGTTGCCGGCAACGAATTCGACGTTCGGCACTTCCCGCTCGACGGCGAGGGCCTGCGCCTGGGCGATGATGTCCGGTGACCGGTCCAGGCCCGTGACCTTCCCCGGGCTGACCAGGGCGGCGAAGTCGCAGGTGATGGTGCCGGGGCCGCAGCCGACGTCCAGCAGCGTCGAGCCGGGCGTGAGGTGCGGAAGGACGAACGCCGCGGAATTTTCGGCGGTCCTGGCGGCATGGGCGCGGACCACTGATTCATGGTGGCCGTGCGTGTAAACGTCGTCTTCAGGCTGCTGGGCACTCATAACAAAACGCTACCCCCAACAACGGCCAGGTTGCGGTTACCCGGACTCTGTCCTTGCCGCCACCGTGGCTTCCACCATCGCCGTCATGAAGCGCGTGACCGTTTCCAGATCCTCTTCCGAGAAGGCGGTCATGGCGCTGCCCATATGCTGCGCCAGGGGGGCGAAGACGGCCCCGCCTTCCTGGAACGCCTTGGGAGTCATCTTCAGCTGGACCTGGCGCCGGTCCGCGCTGTTCCGTTCGCGCACGATGTGCCCCGACTTGTCCAGCCGGTCGATCAGGGCGGTGGTGGCGGGAGAGCTCAGGTTCAGCTCCTTGCGCAGGACCCCGGGCGTCACCACACTGCCGGCGGCCGTATGGCGCATGATGACGGCCAACGCGTTCATGTCGGTGCGGTGCATGTCCTTCCGGCCCCCGGCGACATCCACGTAGCGGTTGGCCTCCATGGTGAACTCCTGCAGAAGGCGCAGCAGTGGGTGAGGGGGACCTCCGGGCGCGCCGGCGAGCGGGCCCCGTGCCGCATCAGGCGAAGTTTTCCCTGCCATGTCCACCTCCCCGCATTCCTGGTTCCACGCCAACGTTTGTGTCCGGCCGTACTGACGGATATTACTGCAGGCCCCGCTTTCGTCTTCAGCGGCCCGAAAAAAGCTCGACCGGCGCTTATCTCTATGGTGGAGATAATCTATGATGGAACAAATATTTCTCCACCGCTTATTGACGGAAGGCGCCATGAAACGCACAAGAGTTTCCAAGGAGCGAGTCCCTTTCTGGCTGCGCTGGCTGGTCCCGGTGGTCCTGGTGCTGACCTGGCTGGGGCTTGCGGGGGTTGGCGGACCCACATTCGGCCGGTTGGAGGAGGTCTCCTCCAACGACCAGGCGTCGTTCCTGCCCGCCAGCGCCGAGGCCACCGAGGCCCAGGACTGGCAGGCAAAGTTCCGCGACTCGGACGAGGTTCCCGGCATCATCGTCATCGAAAAGAACGAGGGTTTCACACCCGCGCAGCTGGGGGAGCTGGCCATGCTCAAGGCCAGCCTTGAGGAGCTCAAGCTGGGCAGTGCGGTGATCGGCCCGATTCCATCCAAGGACGCCAAGGCGGTCCAGTTCGTGGTCCCGGTCGGATCCTCCGTTGAGGTCAAGGACGCGGTCAAGGAACTCCGAGACACGGTGGCGGAAGCAGCACCGGAGGGCACCCAAACCTTTGTGACCGGCCCCGCCGGCCTCGCCGCCGACCTCACCGCAGCCTTTGGCGGCATTGACGGCATCCTCCTGCTCGTTGCCTTGTCCGCGGTGTTCGTGATCCTCCTGATCGTCTACCGGTCCCTGCTGCTGCCCATCATGGTGCTGCTGACGTCCGTGTTTGCCCTGTGTGCCGCGATCCTGCTGGTCTTCGGCATGGCCAAGGCCGGCTGGATCCAGCTCAACGGCCAAAGCCAGGGCATCCTCTCCATCCTGGTGATCGGCGCGGCCACGGACTACGCCCTGCTGTTCGTGGCACGCTTCCGGGAAGCGCTCACCCACACCACCAACCGCACGGCCGCCGTCCTGACCGCATGGAAGGCGTCCTTCGAGCCCATCCTGGCCTCCGGCGCCACGGTGATCATCGCGCTGCTGTGCCTGCTCTTCTCCGACCTGAACTCCAACAAGGCGCTGGGCCCCGTTGCTGCTGCGGGCATACTGTGCGCGCTGTTCGCCGCGCTGACCCTGCTTCCCGCGTTGATGGCACTGCTGGGCCGGGCCGCCTTCTGGCCGTTCCGCCCCAAACTCCTCCCCGCAGACCAGCGTGAACCCGAGCTGGTCACGGGCCTGGAAGGCCAGAAGGGGCTGTGGCATGCCACCGGCTCGCTGGTAGCACGGCGCCCCAGGACCGTCTGGGTGGCCTCGGTCCTCCTGCTGCTGGTTGCGGCTGGCGGCCTGTTCCAGCTGAAGGCCAACGGCGTGCCGCAGACGGATGTCATCCTCACCGCCTCCAACGCCGTTGACGGCCAGGACGCGCTGGCCCGCCACTTCGACGCCGGCAGCGGCAGCCCCGCCGTCGTCATTGCTGACCAGGCCAAGGCAGCCGAGGTGCTGGACCGCGTGAAAGCGGACGACGGCGTGGGCGAGGCTTACCTGTTGGGCCCGGGCAGTGTGCCCATCACCGGAGCCCCCGGGGCTCCCGGCGCCCCGGACGTCCGGGAGGGAAGGGTGATCATCAACGCCACCCTCAACGACGCGGCCGACTCGCTGGAGGCGGAGGAAACCGTCAAGGCCCTGCGCACCGAGGTGAAGGCCGTTGACCCCGGCGCCCTGGTGGGCGGCGTCATCGCCACCGCGCTCGACACCAACACCACCGCCCAGCATGACCTGGTGGTCATCATCCCCGTGGTCCTGGTGGTGATCCTCTTCATCCTGATGCTGCTGCTGCGCTCCATCGTGGCGCCGGTCCTGCTGGTGCTCTCCGTGGTGCTTTCCTACGCGGCGGCGCTCGGTGTGTCCGCGTTCGTCTTCAACAACATCCTTGGCTTCCCCGGCGCCGATGCCACAGTTCCGCTGTTCGGCTTCGTATTCCTGGTGGCCCTGGGCGTGGACTACAACATCTTCCTGATGAGCCGGGTCCGGGAGGAATCCCTCAAACACGGCACCCGGCCGGGCATCCTCCGCGGCCTGGTGGTGACCGGCGGTGTCATCACCTCCGCAGGCGTGGTGCTGGCCGCCACGTTCGCGGCGCTGGGCGTCATCCCCATCATGTTCCTGGTGCAGCTGGCGTTCATTGTGGCGTTCGGCGTGCTGCTGGACACCGTCCTGGTGCGCTCGCTGCTGGTACCGGCCCTGGCCTACGACATCGGACCGAAGATCTGGTGGCCCAGCAAGCTGGGGCGCACGGACGGCGGGAGTGCCGTCCGGCCGCGGGAGCCCGGCGTCGAACCCCTGGAAGAGGTTCCCAGCCGCTAACCCCCGGCATCTCCACCACCCGTAAGCTTCAGGTCTAACCCTGCTGCCGCCACCAGTCCACGGTGGCGGCAGCAGCCGTTTCCAGCGGGGTGGGGCTGACGTCCAGGGCTGCCTGCGACGCGGCCGAGTCCATGATGAACGGCCGCTCGAACTGGTACAGCATCTCGGCCAGTTCGCGTGCATCGGCCGAAAACAGGCCGGCCGCGCGGAGCGTCCAGCCGGGCAGGGCGCGCACTTTGGGAGCAGGCTGTCCCGCGGCGGCGGCGAAGGCGTGGGCAAGTTCCTTCTGGGTGAGTGCCGGGCCTGTGGGTGCGTGCCACATGGTGTTCCAGGCGGAGGGCCTGTCTGCCGCGGCGATCATTGCCTTGGCCAGGTCCGGGACGTACGTGAACGTGTGCGGCTGGCGGGAGCTGCCGATGACGCTGACATTCTTCCCTGCCAGGATCGGCACCACCATGCGCTCGCCGCCGTGCGCCATCCGGACGCGGGGCCCAAAGAAGTCGCCTGCCACCACGCTCACGGAAGGAGCGGCTGCCGCCGCACGGGCCCGAAGCAGGTCGGTCCGCACCCCGCGCTTGCCGCCGGCAGCCCGGCGCGGGCTTCCCTCCGTCATCACGCGGTCAGGCTCGGAGTAGGAGTAGAGGCTTTCGGGGAATACGACGACGGCGCCTGCTTCCTGCGCGGCGGCCAGGACTGCCTGCTCGGCGGCGGGAAGTTCCGCCTGCCATGCCGCGGCGGTGTAGGCCGACCCGTGGATGCAGTGGAAGACGGCCTTGGCGCCGGCAAGGGCAGCGCGCAGAATGGCAGGATCCTTCGCATCCCCGGCAATCCGCTCGATCAGCGGGTGCCGGGGCCCGTTGCCCGAACGGGTAAGGACGCGCACCTTCCGTCCCTGGCCTGCCAGCTGTTCGGCCACCGTCCACCCCACCGGCCCAGCTCCGGTCACTACATACACCTGTGCCATCTGTCCTCCTCCTTCCGGTTCCTGAGAGCAGTGCTCTCAGGAACAGCATGGGACTGCTTGGCCACTAAGTCAAGAGCAGTGCTCTCTTTTGATTCCGGCGCTCTCGGTTGTGGCATGCTGGACCGGTGACTGAAGTTAAGGAAACGGCTGGCCTTGACCGCCCGCTCACGCCCCGGCAGCGGGCAAGGACGCAAACCATCGCGGACATTGTCCGCCTGGGCCGGCAGCACCTGGCCACCCACGGTGCGGCCGCGCTCTCCCTGCGAGCGGTGGCCAGGGACCTGGGAGTGGTGTCCTCCGCCGTCTACCGTTACGTCGAGAGCCGCGACGAGCTGCTGACACTGTTGCTGATCGACGCCTTCGGCGAGCTTGGGGACGAAGTGGACGCCGCCGTCGCCCAGGCCCCGGAAGGTGACCATGTTGCCCGCTTCCTGGCGCTGGGCAGGGGTGTCCGGGAATGGGCCCTGCGCGAGCCCGCCAGCTACGCCCTCCTTTTCGGCAGCCCCGTTCCCGGCTACAACGCCCCGGCGGAACGCACCACTGGTCCCGGAACAAGGGTCATCGTCAGCCTCATCGGGATCCTGGACGAGGCTTCCCGGGCCGGCCACTTGGCAGTGCCGGCTGAAGGGGCCCCGCAGCTGCCGCAAACCCTGGCCGCCGACCTGGCCGCCATCCGCTCGGAGTACGGCCTGGACCTCCCGGACGAGCTCGTGGCCCGGGGTGTCCTGGTGTGGAGCTCCCTCTTCGGCGCGATCAGCTTCGAGGTGTTCAACCAGTACGGGCCGGACACGTTCAAGGCTCCCGCGGAGCTCTTCGACCATCACCTCGCCGTGCTGGCAGGCGTCGCCGGCCTGCCGGTCCGGGCCTCCCGATAAGTGCCGGCGAAGCCCTGTTGATGCGCCCGGGCCGTCGATAGACTGCCAGTGCGCCCGCATGGACGCGGAGCCTCGAAGGAGAGATGCACCATGACTGAGAACCCTGAAATTGCAGCCGAGGAACCCCGCAAGGGCAGCAGTGCCCCCGGGCTGGAAGGCGAGGGCGGGCAGTACGTGGACGGCGACTACGGCGACGCCGGGGCCGTGGAAAGGCCGGCCGGGGAGCTGGGTGAGCAATATCCGGAGGGCGATTACGGCGCTGCCGGAACAGCTGGAACCCATGCTTCGGGCGCGGAGGACGGCGGGCAGTACGTGGATGGTGACTACGGCGATGCCGGCGCGGTCAACGAGCCCGAACGCGACGTTGCCGACGGCGAGTACGACGACGGCGACTACGGCGATGCCGGCACTGCGGGCCGCCGCACGGAGGAGTCCATCCGTGAAGGACTCACGGACCGCCAGGTTCAAACGACGGCGGAAGAGCGCGGCCCGCTCCATGGCGACCGGGATACGGAGCGTTAAGCAGCCCGGCGGCACGTTCTCCCAAAGCGAACCCGCGCTCCGGCGTCGTACTTCTGCGCCCGGAAGCCCGAAAATCCAAGGAACACCGAGGTGAAAACCCCGCTGAAAATCCAAAGTTGAGTGGACCCCACTCAACTTTGGATTGACATCGCTGGCGCCCTGAGTAGAGTTGAGTGCAGAACGCTCAATGTTTAGGGCGCCAACCAGTTTCCAAGGAAAGAAGGAAGCAACACATGTCACGTGCAGTAGGTATCGACCTCGGAACCACCAACTCCGTCGTCTCCGTTCTCGAAGGTGGCGAGCCCACCGTTATTGCCAACGCCGAGGGTGGCCGCACCACGCCGTCGGTCGTTGCATTCTCCAAGTCGGGCGAGGTCCTGGTTGGCGAGATCGCCAAGCGCCAGGCCGTCAACAACATCGAGCGCACCATCGCATCGGTCAAGCGCCACATGGGCACCGACTGGAAGGTGGACATCGACGCCAAGAAGTACACCCCGCAGGAAATCTCCGCGCGTATCCTCATGAAGCTGAAGAACGACGCCGAGTCCTACCTGGGTGAAAAGGTCACCGACGCTGTCATCACCGTACCGGCCTACTTCAATGACGCCGAGCGCCAGGCCACCAAGGAGGCCGGCGAAATCGCAGGCCTGAACGTCCTGCGCATCGTCAACGAGCCCACCGCCGCAGCCCTCGCCTACGGCCTGGACAAGGGCAAGGAAGACGAACTCATCCTGGTCTTCGACCTCGGTGGCGGTACCTTCGACGTCTCCCTGCTCGAAGTCGGCAAGGACGAAGACAACTTCTCCACCATCCAGGTCCGCGCCACCGCCGGTGACAACCGCCTGGGCGGCGACGACTGGGACCAGCGCGTCGTTGACTACCTGCTGAACCAGCTAAAGGTCAAGGGCATCGACCTGTCCAAGGACAAGATCGCCCTGCAGCGGCTCCGCGAAGCCGCTGAGCAGGCCAAGAAGGAACTTTCCTCCTCCACCAGCACCAACGTCTCGCTCCAGTACCTGTCCGTCACCCCCGACGGCCCGGTCCACCTGGACGAGCAGCTGACCCGCGCCAAGTTCCAGGACCTCACCAAGGACCTGCTGGAGCGCACCAAGAAGCCGTTCCACGATGTCATTAAGGAAGCGGGCATCAAGCTCTCCGACATCAACCACATCGTCCTCGTTGGTGGCTCAACCCGTATGCCCGCCGTGTACGACCTGGTCAAGGAACTCGCCGGCGGCAAGGAGCCGAACAAGGGCGTGAACCCGGATGAGGTTGTGGCCGTTGGTGCAGCCCTGCAGGCCGGTGTGCTGAAGGGTGAGCGCAAGGACGTCCTCCTGATCGACGTCACCCCGCTGTCCCTCGGCATCGAAACCAAGGGTGGCGTGATGACGCACCTGATCGAGCGCAACACCGCCATCCCCACCAAGCGGTCCGAGACCTTCACCACGGCGGATGACAACCAGCCGTCCGTGGCCATCCAGGTCTTCCAGGGCGAGCGCGAGTTCACCCGGGACAACAAGCCGCTGGGCACGTTCGAGCTGACCGGCATCGCCCCTGCTCCGCGCGGCATCCCGCAGATCGAGGTCACCTTCGACATCGACGCCAACGGCATCGTCCACGTCTCGGCGAAGGACAAGGGCACCGGCAAGGAACAGTCCATGACCATCACTGGCGGCTCGAGCCTCTCCAAGGAAGACATTGACCGCATGGTCCGTGACGCCGAGGAGCACGCAGCCGAGGACAAGGCCCGCCGCGAGGCAACCGACACCCGCAACACCGCCGAGCAGCTCGCCTACTCCGTGGACAAGCTGATCGCCGACAACGCGGACAAGCTGCCCGAAGAGGTCAAGACCGAGGTACAGGGCGACGTCGACAGCCTCAAGAAGGCCCTCGAAGGCACCGACGACGCCGCCGTGAAGTCCGCGTTCGAGAAGCTGCAGGCTTCCCAGACCAAGCTCGGCGAAGCCATCTACGCCCAGCCCGGTTCGCCGGACGGCGCAGGCGCTGCAGGTGCCGAGGGTGCCCCCGGTGCGTCGGCAGGTTCCTCCGACGAAGACATCGTCGACGCCGAGATCATCGACGAAGACGAAGCGAAGAAGTAACCCATGCCGCACCACGGTAACGAGGAAGAGCACAACACATCCGCAAGCCAGCAGAACACGCAGGGCAACGGCCAGGAGCCGGTCATCCGGGACAACCGCAAGGTTGACCCGGTGACCGGGCAGGCCCGGCACCCGGAGGGCGGCCAGTCCGCCCCCGGCGCCGGTTCCCAGGCCGGGGCAGCAGATTCCGACGGCGACGCGCTGGCCCAGGCTGAGGAGATTCTCAACGGCGTGGACGTGCCGGCCGAGGAATCTGTGGCCCAGGGTGCGCCCGCAGGGTCCGGCGGCAACGCCGAGGCAGCCGAGCTGCGCAACGACCTGCTCCGCCTCCAGGCTGAGTACGTCAACTACCGCAAGCGCGTTGAACGCGACCGCGCCGTGGCAGGGGAAATGGCCGTCATCGGCGTCCTGAACTCCCTGCTCCCGGTCCTGGACGACGTCGACGCCGCCCGGCAGCACGGCGACCTCACCGACGGTCCCTTCGCCGCGATCGCCACCAAACTGGAGAACGCGCTGAAGACCTACGGCCTGGTCCGCATCAATGAGACCGGCGTGGAGTTCGATCCCACGATCCACGAGGCCCTGATCCAGCAGCCCGGCGAGGACATTGAGGTTGACACCGTCAGCCAGGTCCTCCGCTCAGGCTACAAGTCAGGCGACCGAGTCCTCCGCGCAGCCCAGGTAATCGTGGCGGTCCCGGCTTAGTCGGCTTCTCACCTGCGCCGGACGGATAAGGGGCCCCGCCCCTACGCTGGGTGGCTGAGGATCTGCGATCCCCAGCCACCCAGCTCCGGCAGGCCCGATGCCACTCCCGGGCCCCTTATCCGTCCGTCGCTCAGCGGTTGTCTCGCCTAAGGTGGGACCAAGCGAAGCGCAGCTGGGTAGGGGGCCGCGGCGTGGCGGGCACCGCGGAGCGGGCACGGCCCCCTACCCAGCGGAGCGCGGTCCGGGGCCCATGCAGCGCGTAGGGCTTTAGTAAGTACTAGAAAGGAAACGCCATTGGCTAGCCAGGATTGGGTGGACAAGGACTTTTATAAAATCCTTGGTGTTGCCAAGGACGCTTCCGACGCCGACATCAAGAAGGCCTACCGGAAGCTTGCGCGGCAGCACCACCCTGATACGAATGCGGGAAACGCTGCTTCCGAGAAGAAGTTCAAGGACATCTCTGAGGCTTATTCGGTGCTCTCGGATCCAGATGAGCGCCAGCAGTATGACGCCATCCGGGCCATGGGCAGCGGGGCACGCTTTGCTCCGGGCGGCGGAGGGGCCACGAACGGCGGGTTCGAGGACATGTTCGGCGGCCTGTTCACCGGCAACACCGGACGCCATGCCGGAGGGTTCAACCCTTCCGCGGGCGGCATCCCGCCCGAGTTCGCCGATCTGTTCGGTGGCGGCTTCGGTGGCGCGCCCGGGTTCCAGCGGACCCCGCAGAAGGGGGCCGACCGGACTGCTTCCACCAGCATTTCCTTTGCCGGCTCCATTCGCGGCACCACCATCGGGTTGCGCGAACCCAGCGGCGAGGTGATCGACGTCCGGGTTCCCGCCGGCATCAAGGACGGCCAGAAGGTCCGCGTGCGCGGCAAGGGCCAGCCCGGTGCTGCCGGTAACGGTGACCTGGTGGTGACCGTCGCTGTCCAACCGCACCAGTTCTACACGCGCGACGGCGACAATCTCCGCATCCACGTCCCCGTCACGTTCCCGGAGGCTGCTTTGGGCGCGGACATTGAGGTTCCCACGATCGACGGGGACAAGGTGAAGGTCCGTGTTCCGGCGGGCACGCCGTCCGGCCGTACCCTGCGGGTCAAGGGCAAAGGTGTCAAGACGTCCAAGGCCACCGGCGACCTGCTGGTGACCATCGACGTCGCGGTTCCCAAGAACCTGAACAAGGAAGCCGAGGCTGCGGTCAAGGCGTTCGCCGAGGCAACGTCGTCGGCGGATGTTCGCGAGGGCCTGGCAGCCAAGGCCCGGCTCTAGGCACGGAGGTGAGGCATGGACATCAATGCTGACCAGCCGATCTTCGTGATTTCGGTGGCGGCCGAGCTGGCGGACATGCACCCGCAGACGCTGAGGCAGTACGACAGGCTGGGCATCGTCAAACCCAGCCGTGCCCCCGGAAAGTCCCGGCGCTACTCGCAGCGTGACGTGAATATGCTGCGGGAAGTGCAGCGGCTGTCCCAGGAAGGCGTCTCGCTGGAGGGGATCAAGCGCATCCTGGAACTCGAGAACCAGGTGGCAGCCCTCCAAACCCGGATCGCTGAACTTACCGAGGAACTCGGGCGGCGGCCGCGTTCTGTGGATTCGCGCATCTTTGCCGCCGGCGCGGCGGGCGACGTAGTGAGCCTTGCCCGCGGCCAGCGCCCCCGGCCCCGGTCGCAGGCGGTCATGCTGTGGCGGCCGCGGGCACTCGGACAATAGCGTGCCCGGACAATAAGTACCGTTTCCCGGGGCCACGCACAAATATGAGTACCCGCTACTCGTGACGGAAAACCCCCCTGGAACTTGAATGGAACCATCGCCGGATCAGCGGCGGTGGTTCTGCAAGTTCTGGGGGTTTTCCGTGTTTACAGATCTCAGCAAAGCTTCAATCAGGACCCGTCCATGAGCCCGGGAATGGAATCCGTGGCCGCGTTCAGCAGTTCCATGCCAGGCCAGATCCTGCTGGCCATCGGGCAGACCATTGTTGTGGTCTGCGTCTGCTTCGACATGGTCCGTGAGTTGTCCGTCCCACGGTCGCACCGGCGCTATGTGGCCAGTACCGTCTTCCGTACCCTGGCAATCCCGTCCATCGTGGCCAATGCCATGACCGTCTTTATCGCCCTGGTGGTGTCTTCCTGGGTGGACGTGGTGATGGGCATGTTTGTCCTGGTGGCCATTGTCTTCCGGTTCCACCACAACCAGGACGAGGACAACTGGTGGAAGGGCAGGGGCAAGAAGCTCGCCCGGTGGGCCCGCCGGCAGTTTGCCGGCAGGACGTCCACCGCCCCGGCCTTGGGGTAAAGCCATACAGCCCCGGGAGCCCGGCACTGGCAGGCCGCGTGCCGGGCTCCCGAGTCAACCTCAGCCGTTGATGACCTGCGGTACGCCCAGGGCTTTGAGGCCTTCGACGCCGAATTCGACGCCGTAGCCTGACTGCTTGGCTCCGCCGAAGGGGATGCGGGGGTCCACGGCGCCGTGCCGGTTGATCCAGACGGTGCCGGCCTGGATACGCGCCGCGAGCTCGCGGGCGGCCGCCAGGTTGGGGGACCACACCGAGGCGCCCAGGCCGACGTCGAGCCCGTTGGCCTTCTCCACCGCTTCATCAATGCTGCTGTAGCGGATGATCGGCAGGGCGGGGCCGAACTGTTCCTCGGCCACCAGCGGGTTGTCGTTGTCGATGTCCGCCACCAGGGTGGTGGGGTAGAAGAAGCCCGGCTGGCTTGAATCGGGGTTGCCGCCCAGCAGGACGCGTGCGCCGGAAGCCTTGGCCGCCTCCACGAGGTTCGCCACGACGTCGTACTGTGCCTTGTTCTGCAGCGGTCCCAGCACGTTGTCCTCGTCCAGGCCGTTGCCCATGGGCATCTGCTTGGCGACCGCCACTAGCTCTTCGCAGACGGCGTCGTAGATGCTGTCGTGGACGTAGAGGCGTTTGAGCGCGGCGCAGGTCTGGCCGGTGTTCAGGAACGCGCCCCAGAAAATGTCCGTGGCGATGGCCTTGGGATCGGCGTCGGGCAGGACGATGCCGGCGTCGTTGCCGCCCAGTTCCAGGGTGAGCCGCTTGACGGTGTCCGCGGAGGACTTGATGATGGCGCGGCCGCCGGCGGTGGAACCGGTGAACATGATCTTGCCGATCGCGGGGTGGTCCGTGAGCCGTGCGCCGACCTCGCGGCCGCAGGAGACCACCGACAGGATGCCCTCGGGCAGTTCCTCGTTGAGGACCTTGACCAGGGCCAGGACGCTCAGGGGAGTATTGCCGGACGGCTTGACCACCACGGCGTTGCCCATGCGCAGGGCCGGGGCCAGCTGCCAGACGGCGATCATCATGGGCCAGTTCCAAGGTCCAATCGCGCCCACGACGCCGATGGGCCGGTAATGCAGTTCGGCGCGGGTCTCGCCGTCGTCCACGATGGTTTCGGGTTCCAGGGGCAGTGCGGCGGTGGCGCGGAGCCAGGCGACGCAGGCACCCACTTCGAAGCGGGCGTTGGGGCCGTTCAGGGGTTTTCCCTGCTCGCGGGAGAGCAGCTGGGCGAGTTCCTCTGCGGAGCGTTCGACGGCGTCGGCTGCCTTCAGGAGCGCGGCAGACCGGGCGTCATGGCCCAGGGCAGCCCAGGCGGGCTGGGCGGCCACGGCAGCGGCGACGGCGGACTCAAGGTATTCAAGGCCGTGGACGGGTGCTTCGCCTACAGCCTCGCCCGTCGCGGGATCAAGGATGGTCCGGCCGGTGCCGGCCGCGGGGGCAATGGACGCGAGGAGTGCATCGTAGGTTTCCAAGGGATACTCCACTTCGAGTAGCAAGGACGCCAGCCGGTCGGCGTAGCGGGTTACTCCCCAGTCTGGGTGAAGGCCCGGTCCCTGCTCTTGTCTTTGTGCGCAGACTCCTTGACCTTGAGGGAACGGGGCGGATTCAATCCGCCCCACGCCCCTGCTTTCGGTGGTTACAGTTCCGGCGCTACAGTCCCGGCGCCTGGCCGAGTTCCGTGCGGAGCTGGGCCAGGCGGGCGTAGGCGTTGTCCCGGTGGGAAAGCAGGGCCGCCTTATGCTCGGGGGCGACGTGGAGAAAGCCATGTCCGCTTTTCAACCCGATGTTCCCTTCCCGGACTGTCGCGGCCAGGGCCTCGGGGACTGCAAACCGTTCGCCATAGGCTTTTTCGAGGGTGTGGTAGGCGGATTCGTACACGTCGAGCCCTGCCATGTCCCCGATGGCGAAAGGGCCAAACAGGGCCAGCCGGAATCCAAACGTGTTGGCGACGACGGCGTCGATCTGTTCAGGCGTGGCGACGCCGTCGTCAACGATCTGGACGGCTTCCTTATACAGGGCGAACTGGAGGCGGTTGGCGACAAAGCCAGGGGTATCCGCCACTCTGGCCGGTGTCTTGCCCAGGCTCTGGATGAGCTGCTCGGCGCGCTCCAGGACCCGGGGGTCCGTTTCCTCGCCTGGAATGAGTTCGACGCCGGGGATAAAGGGGGCTGGATTCATCCAGTGCACGCCAAGAAACCGCTCCGGGCCGGTCACCGAAGAAGCAAGTTCTCCGATGGGGATGGCGGAGGTATTGGTGCCGATGATCGCGTGGCACGGTGCGGCACCCGAGACCCGGCGGAGGATGCTGGCTTTCAGGTCAGGCTGTTCCGGAACGGCTTCCGCAATGTAGTCCGCCCCCTCCACCGCTTCCTCGATGCTGGCTGCGGCCACGAGGTTCCCCTCGATGGTTTCCGCGGCACCTTCGGGCAGGAGTCCGGAGCCTTCAAAGTCACGGGCCTGCTCCACGAGCCGCACGCGGGCACGTTCGGCCGTTTCGCCGTCGACGTCGCCCAGCGCGACTTTGTAGCCGTGCAGGGCCAGCACCTGGGCGATGCCGCCGCCCATTGAGGTTCGTGTCGAAGACGGTGTCCCAGTCTTCCGTGGTCAGTTCGAGCGCGGGTTTGGGCACGTTGACGCCGGCGTTGTTGACCAGCAAATCGATGCCTCCGCTCTCCTGCACGAGATCATCGGCGAACTGGAGCACCTGGGCGGGCTCCGTGATGTCAAGGGGCAGGGCAGAAGTGCCGTAGCGTTCGCTGATCCGGCGGGCGCTTTCGGCGTCGCGGCTGGTTCCGTAGACAGTCGCGCCGGACTCGGCCAGGCCATCGGCGATGGCCTGGCCGAGTCCTCGGGCTGCTCCGGTGACCAGTGCTTTCTTGCCGTCAAGGCGGAAGTCAGGCACCGGTGTTCCTTAGCTGTCGAAGGTGTGGTCTGACCAGGACAGGCCGGTGCCGCGGTACTTTGCGGCCCGGACGTCGCCGGAGCGGGCATGTCCTTCGAACCGTTCCACCCGGGCGGCGCGTCCGCAGAGTTCGCCGAAGAAGGCGCTGGACTCGGTGTTGGTCACCTCCTGGTAGGTGACGGTGCGCAGGTACTTGCCGACCCAAAGACCGCCGGTGTAGCGGGCGGCGCCGCGGGTGGGCAGCACGTGGTTGGTTCCGATGACCTTGTCTCCGTAGGAGACGCAGGTTCCTTCGCCCAGGAACAGTGCGCCGTAATCATGCATCTTCTCCAGCGCTTCGCGGGGGTTCTCGGTGAGGATCTGGACGTGCTCGTAGGCGTACTCGTCTGCCAGGACGTAGGCGTCGTCAAGGGTTTCAACCACGTGGACGGCACCCCAGTCCCGCCATGCGGCTCCTGCGTAGTCACGTGTGGGCATGTCGACGAGGATCGTGTCGATGTGCTCGATGACCTTCCGGCCCAGTTCCTCGCTGGTGGTGATCAGGACGGCGGGTGAGTCGGGGCCGTGCTCGGCCTGGGACAGAAGGTCGACGGCGACGATGAACGGGTCGGCGTGCTCGTCCGCCACGATCAGGACTTCGGTGGGTCCGGCGAATAGGTCGATGCCGACCTCCCCGAAGAGCTGGCGCTTGGCCTCGGCGACGAAGGCGTTTCCGGGTCCGGCCAGCATGTTGACCGGCTTGATGGTTTCAGTGCCGACGGCCAGCGCGGCTACAGCCTGGATGCCGCCGAGGAGGTAAATTTCGTCTGCTCCGGCCAGGTACATGGCGGCAACAGTGGCGTCGGGGACCTCACCCTGGATCAGCGGCGTGCAGGCGGCGACCCGCGCCACGCCTGCCACCTTGGCGGTGATGATGGTCATGTGGGCGCTGGCCAGCAAGGGGTACTTGCCACCCGGGATGTAGGCGCCGGCGGCCTGGATCGGAACGTTCTTCTGGCCAAGGAAAACCCCCGGCATGGTTTCAATCTCAAAGTCACTCAGGGATTCAAGCTGCTTCTGCGCCATCACCCTGACCTGCTCCTGGACAAACTTGATGTCCTCGATGGTTTGTTCCGGAACGCGGGCGATGATCTCGTCCAGCTGATCCTTGGAGAGCAGGAAGGATTCCGGTGCGTACTTGTCGAACTTCTCGGAGTATTCACGGACTGCTGCGTCGCCACGTTCACGGATGTCCGCGATGACGCCTTCGACGGTGGCGCGCACCTCGGGGGTGCTGCCCCGGTTCACGCTGTTCTGGGCCGGCTCCTTCAACATCGAGGAGTTCACGGCCGAGCCGGTTGCTGTTGTAACGGTCATGAGCAATACCTTCCATCTGCATTGATGGGCGACCTATCGAGCGCCCCGGGCCAGGCCAGCCGGCCTGCATGTGGAACGAGTGTATACGTATACATTTCGCTCCGCAAGACGTTGTTTCTCGCAGATGTTTACGTATACACTCGTCCACGAGGCGGCTGATGTGGCTGCCGTCACTGTCCGGTCGAAGACAAAGGAGTCTCATAGTGAGCACCCCCACGACAACCGCAGCGCCACCCACAATTGACCCGAAGATGCGCCGCAAAGCCCTTGTTTCATCAGTCTTGGGCAGCTGCATCGAGTGGTACGACTTCTACGTCTACGGCGTAGCTGCAGCCATCATCCTGAACAGCCAGTTCTTCCCGAACGCGAGCCCCTTCGTGGGCATCCTGCTGTCCTTCAGCACCTATGCCATCGGCTTCGCGGCCCGCCCCATCGGCGGCATCATCTTCGCCCACTTCGGCGACCGCCTCGGCCGTAAGAAGATGCTCATGATGACCCTGGGCCTGATGGGCGGAGGCACGTTCCTCATTGGCTGCCTGCCCAACTTCGCTTCCATCGGGATCGCAGCTCCCGCCCTGTTGGTGCTTCTGCGCATCATCCAAGGCATCGGCGTTGGCGGAGAGTGGGGCGGCGCGGCGCTCATGGCAACGGAGTTCGCCCCGGCCAAGCGGCGGGGATTCTTCGGCTCCTGGCCGCAAATCGGCGTGCCGGCAGGAACGCTGCTGGCAAACGGCGCCTTCTACATCATGGGCTACCTGATTTCACCAGAGGCCTTCGTGGCCTGGGGATGGCGCATCCCGTTCCTGGTGTCGATCCTGCTGGTGGTGCTCTCCTTCTACATCCGCAGCAAGGTGGACGAATCCCCGGCCTTTGAAGAGATCAAGCGCAAGGGTGAGATCGAGAAGATGCCGGTGGTCAAGGTCGTCAAGACCCGGCCGCTTACCATTCTCAAGGTCATCATGATGCGCTTCGCGGAAAACGCGAACTACTACATCTACACCACCTTCCTGCTCGCATACGGTCCTGCAGTGCTGCTGGAAAAGAACACCATCCTGCTGGCAACGATGATCATGGCCGGGCTGGGCGTCTTCTCGATTCCATTCTGGGGTTGGGTATCAGACCGCTGGGGCCGCCGCTACACCGTGGTCGCCGGTGCGGTCACAATGCTACTCATGGCGTTCCCCTTCTTCTGGGCCGTCCAGACCGGTGACTTTTTCATGGTCCTCCTCGTACTGATCCTGACTTGCAACGTGGGACGCGACCTCTGCTACTCCGTGGAACCGGCCTACTTCACCGAACTCTTCGAACCCAAGCTCCGCTACTCCGGCGCTTCAGTGGGCCCCCAGGTGGCAGCCGTTTTCGCCGGAGGGTTTGCTCCGCTCATTGCCACCGCGCTTATCGGCCCGGGCTTCGACCGCTACTGGCTGGTCGCGCTCTACATGGTGGTCACCTCACTCATCACCATCGTGGGCGCTCTTTGGTCGCCTGAGACCGCGCCCCGGGTTCGGCTCCGCAAGGGACTCAGCGCAGAACACGATCCCACAACCACCCGGTAGGCTGCCGTTTCTCCGGGATCCTTCGACACCCGGCGGCAAGCCGGGTGCCGGAGGACCCGGGCAGTGATGATTGGCTAGTCTGAAGGCCGGGACTTCATTCAGCGTGCCCGCCCGAAAGTAACTTACGAAGCAAGGAGGACGCGACCGATGGTAACGAGCCGCGACGTCGCAGAACTGGCCGGCGTCTCACAGGCCACGGTCTCCCGGGTCATGTCCTCATCCCCGAAACTGTCGGCGGCAACCAAAGCCCGGGTGCAGGCAGCTATGGAGACGCTCGGCTATGTCCCGCACGCGGGTGCCCAGGCCATGAAGACCAGGCGAACCAACACCATTGGGGTGGTGGTGGCAGACCTGAACAACCCCTTCTACTCTGAGGCCGTCGACGAACTCACCCAGGAACTGGATACCTCCGGTTTCAGGGTGGTCATCTGGAACGCCGGCGGCGGCAGCCACAAGGACGCACTGAAGGCCATCCGGGAACACGCGGTGGATGGCGTCATCTTTACCACCGCAACCGAAGACTCGATCGAGCTGCAGGCAGCGATCGAAAAGAACAGCCCGATCGTTCTGATCAACCGGATAGTAGAGGGCCTTGACTGCGACCAGGTCACCAGCAGCAACGCTGACGGCGGCGCGGCCGTGGCCGACTACCTGCTGTCCAACTCCAGGACCCGAGTGGCTTTCATCGGAGGCCCCGAGAACGCGAGCACCACCCGCGAGCGGGGCCGGGGGTTCCTGAGCAGGATGGAAGAGCAGGGACATGCCGTGCCGGAGCACCTCCGGTTCAACGGCAGGTTTTCGCACGACATCGCGTCGCAGGTCATGAGCAGGCTACTCTCCCGGGCGGACCGGCCCCAGGCGGTGTTCTGCGCCAACGACCTCATGGCCTTCGGTGCGCTGGACGCCCTGCGTGCCCATGGGATGGACACTGAGGACTGCTGGGTCATCGGCTATGACGACGTCGACATGGCGGCCTGGGAGTCCTTCAGCCTGACCACGGTCCGCCAGCCGAGCCGTGAAATGGCCCGGATAGGAGCCCGGATGTTGGTGGACCGCATTATTTCCCCCGGCCAGCCCGCGCGCCAGGTTGTTTTTCCCTGCGAATTAATTGTTCGGGGAAGCGCAAGGCAGCGGCAGTAAAGCAGCCCTGGCGCACGGCCTCCTTGCCCCTTGACCCGGCCCTCGCCGTCGTTCATTATGTTGACCATTCCTTCAATTAACTGGAACATGGAATTTATGCATAGCCACGCGCCGCACCCTGCCAGCGACATAGAACCGCGCGGCGCCGACGATCAGGCCGAGCGCGCAATGACGGCGGTCGGGGCCCTGGTTCTGCAGTTGCGGAAGGACTCGGGCTACAGCATCGGAAGTTTGGCTGCTGCCGCCGGGCTCAGCCCCGGGCTGCTGAGCCAGATAGAGCGTGGCCAGGGGAACCCTTCCCTGACCACGTTGATCAAGCTGTCACAGGCCCTCAAAGTGCCCGTCGGGCGGTTTTTCGACACGGGGGACCAGGCTGGCGCGCTTGTCCGACGAACGGACCGGCGGCGTCTTGAGGTCGCTGAGGACAATCTGGTGTACGAGCTCCTCACGCCCCATATGCACGGACAGCTTGGGATGTTGAGGGCCCAAATTGGCGCGGGCTGGGACAACAAGGACGCACCGTTCAGGCACCCTGGCGAGGAATGCGTCACCGTGGTGCAAGGCCGTCTGCATGTTTGCGTCAACGGCGTGGGCTACGACCTTGAGGAGGGCGATTCCCTCACCTATGACTCCTCGCTGCCGCACTGGTACCGGAACCCGACTTTGGAAGACGCAGCCTTGATCGGCGCCATGACGCCCCCCACTTTTTGAACCGCAGCTCCGTTCTGTTCATTTAATTGAATAAATCCACTCTAAAGTGTTGACTCGCGTGAAGCTCCAGTAAATACTGGAAGGGATGTGGCCTGCGACTCAGTACTCCTGGCCGATCACAGGGCTTCCTGCACCTGCGTCAGGTTTGCTCTCCTCCTTCTCCCTGAATCCAAGGACCTTCACGTGACGACCCTTGCCACGGCCTCTGCCGAACCAACTTCGAGTGCCCCTACCGCACCCACCCTCGACTGGGTCAACAAGCTCGTCTCCTTCGACACCACCAGCCGGAATTCCAACCTTCCGATGATCGATGCGATGGCAGCCGCGCTCAGCGCCCACGGCTTGGCCCCCGTTATCCTGCCGAACCCGGAGGGAACCAAGGCCAACCTTTTCGCTACCATCCCGGCGCGGGATGGTTCCGTCACTGGCGGAATAATGCTCGCCGGCCACACCGACGTCGTCCCCGTGGACGGCCAGGATTGGGCCAGCGAACCGTTTTCGCCCGAGATCCGCGACGGCAGGCTCTACGGGCGCGGAACCACGGACATGAAGGCCTTCAGCGGCGCGATCCTGGGCGTCCTGCCCGAATTCCTGTCCCGTCCCCTGCTCGAGCCGCTCCACCTCGCCTGGACCTACGATGAAGAAGTCGGCTGCCACGGTGCTGTTGCCCTCGTGAGGGAACTGAGCGCACGAGGCATCCTGCCGCGGCTGTGTTTCGTGGGCGAACCAACCAGCATGCGTGCGGTGTCGGCACACAAGAGCAGCCAGCTTTACCGCGTCACGGCCAGCGGACGCGCCGCCCACTCATCGATGACACCCACCGGCGTCAACGCCATTGAGTACGCGGCCCGGTCCATTGCCTTTATCCGCTCGCTGGCTGACGAGCACAGGCTCTCCGGCCCATTCGACGAAAGCTTCGTGGTTCCGTACACCACGGCAAATGTCGGCGTGGTTTCCGGTGGTGCCGCCGTGAACACCGTGGCCGAAAAGTGCGAGTTCGAATTCGAGTTCCGGACCATTCCAAGCGACGACCCGGCATCCGTTATTTCCCGGATCGAGGACCACATCGCGCTCCTGCGGGCCGAGATGCAGCATGAAAACCCCGCCGCAGATATCTGCATGACACCGTTGGGCGCTGTTCCCGGCCTCAGCCCGCACGGCACCGGCGCCGCGCTTGAACTGGCCCAGGCGTTGACGGGCAACGACGCCGAGGAGACCGTTGTCTACGCCACCGAAGCCGGCATCTTCCAGAGGGCCGGAATCGATGCGGTGGTCTGCGGCCCGGGCAGCATGGACCAGGGCCACACCGCCAACGAATACATAGAACTCACCCAGATCGCAGCCTGCGAAGAGTTCCTGCACAACCTCGCCGCACACCTCTCCACTACTGAACGGAACGCACAGCCATGAGTCACGAAGCAGTCAGGAGCGTCGGGCCGGGTCCCGTAACGCCGGAAGCCCCGGCCCCAGCTGCCGGTGCGGCTGAACTGAAGAATGCCAAGAAAGCAGTCGTTGCTGCGGCTATCGGGAACGGTTTGGAGTGGTTCGACCTCATCGTCTACGGCACTTTCGCCGTCACCATCTCCAAGCTGTTCTTCCCCACCACCAATGAAACCGCCTCCCTGTTGCTGACGTTCGCTTCCTTCGGAGTGTCTTTCATCATGCGCCCGCTCGGCGGCATCATCATCGGCCGCTACGCCGACCGGGCCGGCCGCAAGGCCGGCATGATGGTCTCCATCCTGGTCATGTTCATCGGCACCCTGCTCATTGTTCTCGCGCCCACAGCGGTGGCCATCGGGATCACCGCGAGTATCCTCGTGCTCGTTGCCCGCCTCCTGCAGGGGTTCGCAACCGGCGGGGAGTTCGGCACGGCCACGGCCTACCTCATCGAGTACGCCCCCAACCGCAAGGCGTTTTACGCGAGCTGGCAGGTGGCAACGCAGGGCACAGGCATACTGCTAGCCGGAATCTTCGGCTTCGTGTTGAACACCTACCTCAGCGTCCAGTCGCTGGAATCCTGGGGCTGGCGGCTTCCCTTCATCTTCGCGCTGGCCATTGGACCCGTTGGCTGGTACATCCGCTCGAAAATGAAGGAAACCCCGGAGTTCATGGCCACGGAACGGTCCGAGGCGCCGCTGAAGGAAACACTCATCGGCAACGGCGGCCGCCTGTGGGCGATCGTGGGCGTCGTTTCCCTGGGTTCGGTGGGTGTCTACATTGCGCTGTTCATGCCCACCTACGCGATCGTCAACCTCGGCATGCCCAAGACTGCGGCGTTCGTCTCCACTCTGATCTTCGGGGTTGTCATGAGCATCGGCTCACCCTTCATCGGGATGCTCGCCGACAAGGCAGGGCCGGCCCGGGTTATGACGTGGGCTGCTGTCGGAACCATCCTCATCGGTATTCCGGCGTTCCTGCTGCTCATGGCTGCCCCGGGCCTGCCCATGATGGTTCTGGTTGAACTGATCCTTTCGGTCCTGGCCACGGCATACTTCGCCCCGCTGCCGGCCATCATGTCTTCCATGTTCCCGGCACGCATCCGCTCGACCGGGCTGTCCCTGGGATACAACATCGGCGTCACGGTGTTCGGCGGGTTCGCTCCGTTTATCCTCACCTGGCTCATCGACAGGACCGGTTCTCTCCTGGTCCCCGGCTACTACCTTGTGGGTGTCGCCGCAATCGCCACCGCCAGCCTCGCTGTTTCCCGGAAAGTATTCCGGCAGGCCTAAACGCCATCTTGGTTGTGTCGGCGTCACGCCGAGCATGCTTTTGGGCACTGAACGACGGCGGGATCCCGGGTTTCCGGGGTCCCGCCGTTTTTGGTGCGTTGAAAGTGTGCCCTGCGTGGCGCTGTTTCAGCTTTTAGCTCGCGTACGGGTCTGCGATGCCGATGTATTGGGTGGTGGTGTATTCGGCGATGCCTTCGGTTCCGCCTTCGCGGCCGAGGCCTGACTGTTTGACGCCGCCGAAGGGTGCTGCGGCGTTGGAGATGACGCCGGCGTTGAAGCCGACCATGCCGAACTCGATTTGTTCCGCGACGCGGAGGAGGCGGTTGAAGTCGCGGCTGTAGAGGTAGGAGGCGAGGCCGTACTCGGTGTTGTTGGCGAGCCGGATGGCGTCTTCTTCGGTGCTGAAGGTGGTGACGGGGGCGACGGGTCCGAAGATTTCCTGGCCCAGGATCGCGGCGTCGTTGGGCACGTTAGCCAGGACCGTGGGCTGGTAGAAGTAGCCGGGACCGTCCACGGGTGCCCCGCCGGTGACGGCTGTTGCCCCACCGCCGACGGCGGCAGCCACCAGGGCGTGCACGTCCGCCCGGGCGCCGGCGTCGATGAGCGGGCCGACCTGGGTGGCGGGGTCGGTGCCGCGGCCGGTGGCCAGGTTGCCCATGGCGGCGGCGAACTTGGCGGTGAATTCGGAGGCGACGGATTCGTGGACGAGGAAGCGGTTGGCGGCGGTGCAGGCCTCGCCCATATTCCGCATCTTGGCGGCCATGGCGCCCTCGACGGCGGCATCGAGGTCGGCATCCTCGAACACGATGAATGGGGCGTTCCCGCCCAGCTCCATGGAAGTGCGCAGGACATTCTGGGCGGCGTCGGCCATCAGGCGTTTGCCGACAGGTGTGGAGCCGGTGAAGGAGACCTTGCGGAGTCGGGAGTCCTTGAGCAGCGGCCCGGAGATCCCGGAGGCGGAGGAGGAAGCGACGACGTTCAGGACGCCGGCGGGCAGGCCGGCGTCGAGCATGGTCTGCGCGAAGTACTGGGCGGTGAGCGGGGTGAGTTTGGCGGGCTTGAGGACCATGGTGCAGCCGGCGGCGACGGCGGGGGCCACCTTGCGGGTGGCCATGGCAAGCGGGAAGTTCCAGGGTGTGATGAGCAGGCAGGGGCCGACGGGTTTGTGCTGGACGAGGATCTTGTTCCTGCCCTCGGGTGTGGTGAGGTAGCGGCCGTAGTCACGGACGGTTTCTTCGGCGAACCAGCGCAGGAACTCGGCGCCATAAACCACTTCGCCGCGGGCTTCGGCCAGGGGTTTGCCCATTTCCAGGGTCATCAGGAGCGCGAAGTCCTCGGCCCGTTCGGTGACCAGGTCAAAGGCACGGCGCAGGATCTCGGCCCGCACCCTGGGCGCAGTCCGCGCCCACGAAGCCTGCACGGCGTCGGCCGCGTCCAACGCGGCAACCGCGTCCTCGCTGGTGGCGGAGGCGAGGGTGGCGAGCACCTCCCCGGTGGCGGGATCGTGCACATCGAACGTGCCGCCGTCGGACGCCTCCACCCACTTCCCGTTGATCAGCAGGCCGGTGGGCACGGAAGCCAGCAACGATGCTTCACGCTCCGGTGAGATGGCAGGGGAAAGCGCAGAAGTAACTGTCATGGAAGAAGTCCTTTGGGAAGGGGAAGGTCAGTAGCTGGCGGGGGTGCCGCCGTCGGCCTGTGGGATGTACTGGGCGGCGAGGGCTTCGGAACCGCGGGCCAGGAGGGCGACGTCGGCGCCCACCAGGATGAAGCCGGCGCCGTTGTCCAGGTAATGCCGGGCCGTGGCGGGGGCGAAGGCGTTCACGCCGGCAGGCTTGCCGGCCGCCTTGGCGGCGGAGAGGCAGTGTTCGACGGCGGCGCGCACCTCGGGGTGTTCCTGCTGGCCCAGCAGCCCCATGGAGGCTGCGAGGTCGGACGGGCCAACGAAGATGGCGTCCACGCCGTCAACCTTGAGGATGTCCTCCACTGCCTCGACGGCCGCCGTCGACTCGATCTGGACGGTGACGCTGATGGTCTCATTGGCCCGCGCCAGATAACCGGGGACGCGGTTCCACCGGGCGGCGCGGGCCAAGGCCGAGCCGACGCCGCGGACGCCCTGCGGCGGGTAGCGGGTGGCCGCCACGGCAGCCTCGGCTTCCGCCAGTGAGTTGACCATGGGGATGAGCAGGTTCTGCACGCCGAGGTCCAGGTACTGCTTGATCACCACGGTGTCGTTGACCGGCGGCCGGACCACGGTGTGCACCGGGTAGCCGTGGATGGCCTGCAGCTGTGCCAGGATCGACTCGAGCCCGTTGGGGCTGTGTTCGGCATCGACCAGGAGCCAGTCCAGGCCGGCCCCGGCGCACAGCTCCGCGATCAGCGGGCTGCCGGAGCACACCCACATGCCGGCCAGCGGCCGGCCTGCTTCGCCCCTTTGGGCAGCCAGGGCCGAGCGGAAGGTGTCTTCTACTCGAAACGGCATGTGACGCTCCCCAGGGGTCCGTAGTCTGCATGGACGGTATCGCCTTTGTAGACCCACATGGGACGGGTGAAGGATCCGGCCAGGATGATGTCGCCGGCCTTCAGTGCGTCGCCGTGGGCGGCGATCTTGTTGGCCAGCCAGTGGACGCCGTTGGCGGGGTGGTCCAGGACGCCGGCTGCCACGCCGGTCTCCTCCACGGTCTGGTTCTTGTACAGGATGGCGGAGACCCAGCGGAGGTCCACGGCATCGGGCTTCACGGGGTTGCCGCCGATCACCATGGCGCCCATGGCCGCGTTGTCCGAGATGGTGTCCACGATGGTCCGGCCCTCCATCTCGATCCTGGAGTCCAGGATCTCGAGGGCCGGAACCACGTAGTCGGTGGCCTTCAGGACATCGAAGATGGTCACTCCGGGGCCCTTGAGACCGTCCTTCAGGACGAACGCCAGCTCCACCTCCACCCGCGGATGCGTGTACCGGTCCCACTCCACGGAGCAGCCGGTCTCCAGCACCATGTCATCGAAGATGGCGCCGTAGTCCGGTTCGGTGATGCCGGTGGCAGCCTGCATTGCCTTGGACGTGAGGCCGATCTTGCGCCCCACCAGGGTCCGGCCGGCGTCCTCGTTCCGGCGCCGCCACAGCTGCTGCACCGCGTAGGAGTCCTCCACCGTCATCTCCGGGTAGCGGGCGGTCAGGCGGGGGACGGGGGTGCGGGTCCGGCCGGCTTCCACCAGCTCATCCGCGATGGCCTCAATCGTCTTCGGCTCCAGCATGTCCTAGACCTGCACTCCCAGCTTGAAGCCGGTCCGGTCGCCTTCGGGGGAGCCTTCCTTGCGGGTGTAGGAGAAGCCGTCGGCGCCCACCGTCACCGCCATCTCGCTCTTTTCCTCGCGCTCGATGACGGGCTGCGGGTTGCCGTCCAGGTCCAGGACCAGGGAGGCCTCGGTGTACCAGGAGGGGACCACGGGGTTGCCCCACCAGTCGCGGCGCTGGTTGTCGTGGACGTCCCAGGTGATGGTGGGGTTGTCGGGATCGCCGGTGTAGTAGTCCTGGGTGTAGATCTCGATGCGGTGGCCGTCAGGGTCCAGGATGTAGAGGTAGAACGCGTTGGACACGCCGTGCCGGCCGGGGCCGCGTTCGATCCGGTCGCTGATGCGAAGGGCGCCCATCTTGTCGCAGATCTGGATGATGTTGTGCTTCTCATGGGTGGCGAACGCGACGTGGTGCATGCGGGGGCCGTTGCCGCCGGTGAGGGCGGTGTCGTGGACGGTCTGCTTGCGGTGCATCCACGCGGCGTAGGTGACGCCGTCGGCATCCTTGATGTCTTCGGAGACGCGGAAGCCCAGGTCTTCGAGGTACTTGCGGCCGTGCGGGACGTCGGGGGTGACCTGGTTGAAGTGGTCCAGGCGGACCAGTTCGCCGGCGGAGTAGAGGTCGTAGCGCTGGGTGAGGCGCTCCACGTGTTCCACCTCGTAGAAGAACTCGTAGGGGAAGCCCAGCGGGTCCTCCACGCGGACGGAGTCGCCGATGCCCTTGGTGAAGCCTTCCTTGCGGCGCTCCACCCGGCAGCCCAGTTCCTTGTAGTAGGCCTCGGCGGCGTCCACTTCGGCGGGGGACTTGACCCGGTAGGCGAAGGCCGCGACGGCGGCCACCGGGCCCTTGCGGAGGACCAGGTTGTGGTGGATGAACTCCTCCAGGGAGCGCAGGTAGATGTTGTTCTCGTCTTCCTCGGTGACGTGCAGGCCCAGGACGTCCACGTAGAATTCACGGGACCTGGCGAGGTCGGTGACCACGATTTCCATGTAGGCGCAGCGGACGATGTCCGGTGCCGGGACGGTGGGGGTGGGAACGAAGTTGGTCATGATGGTCTCTCTTCTTTGAGCAGGTTCTTCAGGAAGTAAGGGGTTAGCCCTCGTTGGCGGCGGAGTCTTCGATGCTGCCGAACTTGGGGGTGTGGACGCTGCCGAGCGTGATGTGCACGGCCTGCTGGTCGGTGTAGAAGTCGATGGAGCGGTAGCCGCCCTCATGGCCCAGGCCGGAGGCTTTCACGCCGCCGAACGGGGTCCGGAGATCGCGTACGTTGTGGCTGTTCAGCCACACCATGCCGGCCTCCACGTTCTGGGAGAAGTTGTGCGCCCGGGTCAGGTTCTGGGTCCAAATGTAGGCCGCAAGGCCGTATTTGGTGTTGTTGGCCAGGGCGAGGGCTTCGTCGTCGTTCTCGAACGGGGTGATGGCAACGACGGGCCCGAAGATTTCCTCCTGGAAGATCCGGGCGTCGGGGGCTACGTCGGCAAACACCGTCGGTGCGATGTAGTTGCCTTCTGGGAGGCCTTTCGGCCGTCCGCCGCCAGCCAGGAGCCGGCCTTCCGACTTGCCGATCTCTACGTAGGATGCGACCTTTTCGTAGTGTTCCGGGTGGACCAGGGCGCCCACCTCGGTCTTGGGATCGTGCGGGTCACCCACCACGATGCTCTTGGCCCGGGCGGCGTACTTTTCGCAGAACTGATCGTAGATGGCGCGCTCCACCAGGATGCGGGAGCCGGCGGTGCAGCGCTCGCCGTTGAGGGAGAAGACCCCGAAGAGCGCGGAGTCGATCGCGGCGTCGAGGTCGGCGTCGGCGAACACCACGCAGGGGGACTTGCCGCCGAGTTCCATGGACAGGCCCTTGAGGTTGGCGGCGGCGTTCCGGAAGATCGTCTGGCCGGTGGTGGTTTCGCCGGTGAAGGAAATCAGCGGGACGTCAGGGTGCTTGACCAGGGCATCGCCAGCTTCCTCGCCCAGGCCGTTGACCAGGTTGAAGACGCCATCGGGCAGGCCGGCGTCCTTGAAGATGGTGGCCCAGAGCGAGGCCGAGAGCGGTGTGAATTCGGCGGGCTTGAGGACCACGGTGTTGCCGGTGGCCAGGGCCGGGGCGAGCTTCCAGGACTCCAGCATGAACGGCGTGTTCCACGGCGTGATCAGGCCTGCGACGCCGATGGGCTTGCGGTTCACGTAGTTGATCTGCGAACCGGGGACCTTCATGGCGTCGTCAAACTGGGCAACGATCAGGTCCGCGAAGAATCGGAAGTTCTCGGCCGCCCGCAGGGCCTGGCCTTTGGCCTGGGTGATGGGCAGGCCGGTGTCGAAGGTTTCCAGTTCGGCGAGCCGGGCTTCCTGGGCCTCGACGGCATCGGCGATTTTGTTCAAGACCCGGGCGCGTTCGCGGGGTTTCATTCTGGGCCAGGGTCCGCTCACGAACGCTTCGCGGGCGGCGGCCACGGCGAGGTCGATGTCCTCTTTCTGGCCGGCCGCGGCGGTGGCGTAGTTCCGGTTGGACACGGGGTCCAGGACATCGAAGGTCTTGCCGGAGACGGAGTCCACGAACTGGCCGTTGATGTAGTGCTGGATGTGGGTGGGCAGGTCATCCGGAACGTAGTGCTTGGTGGTTTCTACCGAGGTCGTCATCGTTGAAGTCCTAACTGGGTTCTATCCGTACAAGTTGTCTTTTGCGTACTAGTTGGTTTGGGCGAGGTAAGCGTCCAGGGTTGCGGTGCGGTGCCGGCGGGCCGCTTTTTCGATGTCGTCTGCATCTCCCCCGGTCTCGATGAGGTGCAGCAGGTTTTCGTGTTCCTCCACGGAGTCGCGTGCCCTTCCGGGGACGAAGCGGAAGGTGGAGGAGCGGAGCGCGGCCAGCCGGTTCCAGCCGCGGTGGACAAGGTCCAGGATGTGCGGGTTGGGGCAGTGTTCAAACAGGACGCTGTGGAAGTCCTGGTTGAGCTGGGTGAAGCGCACCGGGTCGAAGTGCTCCAGGCACTCGCGCATCTCCTGGTTCACCGCCCGGGCCCGGGCGATGGACTGGCCGTCGATCAGCGGTGCGGAGAGTGCCGTTGCGGCACCCTCCACGATGCTGAGGGTCTGCATGGTGTAGAGGTATTCGGTGGGGTCGATGCCCGCCACGGTGGCGCCGACGTTGCGTTCGAACGTCACCAGGCCTTCGGCTTCCAGCCTGCGGATCGCTTCCCGGACCGGCACCACGCTGAAGCCGAGGTCCTTTGCGATGGCGCCCAGGACCAGGCGGTAACCGGGAGTGTAGGTGCCCTCCACGATGCGTGCCTTGACGGCCTGGTAGGCCTGCTGGGACTTGCTGCCGGGAGTGGCCTCAGGGAGGTCGGCTATGGTTTCAGTCATTATTGCCAGCCCATTCCTTATATTTCGCCTGCCATTCGGCGTTCATGGGGTAGAGGCCGTCCACGCTGTTGCCCTGCTTGACCATCTCGAAGATGAAGGTTTCTTCCTTTTCCTGCTGGATGCAGTCATCGACGAGTTCTTCGGCGATCGCCGGCGGGATCACCAGGATGCCGTCGGAGTCGGCAACGATGATGTCGCCGGGCTGGACCGTGGCGCCGCCGCAGGCGATGGTGATGTCCGTGTCCCAGGGGATGTGGCGGCGGCCCAGCACGGCGGGGTGCGGGTTGGCGAAGTAGGTGGGCATCTCCAGGCCGGCTACAGCGGTGTAGTCGCGGACGCCGCCATCGGTGATGATGGCCGCGGCGCCGCGGACCTGGGCGCGCAGGGCCAGGATGTCGCCCACGGTGCCGGTTCCTTTTTCGCCGCGGGCTTCCATGACCAGGATTTCGCCCTCGTTGACGGAGTCGATGGCCCGCTTTTGGGCGTTGAAACCACCGCCGTGGGTCTTGAAGAGGTCCTCGCGGTTGGGCACGTAGCGCAGCGTCCGGGCCAGCCCCACCACGCGGCGGTCCGGCCGGGTGGCCTGCAGCCCGTCGATGCTGACGTTATTAAGGCCGCGCTTGCGCATTTGGGAGGACAGGGTGGCCGTGGCGACGCTTTCCAGCTTCGCCTTCAACTCGGCGGAGAGGGCGGGCTTGGGCGCGGGGAGCCCAGCGGCTTCGCGGGACCCGTAGGCTTCCTCCCGCTGCAGGTCATCCACCTTGGGCTGGGCACCAAACTCAGCGAACGCCGTCGTGCCTTGCTCAACGGTGGTGACCAGCCGGCCGGTGGTCAGGTTGCCGTCCACGGTGCCCACTTCAACCTCCAGGACGTCGCCGGGTTTGGCCACGGACGCGCCGGCCGGGGTGCCGGTGAGGATGATGTCCCCTTCTTCAAGGGTGAGCAGCTGGGAGAGGTCCGCCACCAGCCGGGCGAACGGGAAGAGCAGGTCCGCGGTGGTGTCCTCCTGGACCAGCTCTCCGTTGTGCCAGGTGCGGATCCGGAGTTGGGAAGGGTCGACGGCGTCTGCCGGAATCAGTGCCGGGCCCACCGGGGTGAACCCATCGCCGCCCTTGGACCGGAGGTTGGAGCCCTTGTCCGCCCAGCGGAGATCGTACACGCCGAGGTCGTTGCTGGCGGTGACGGCGGCGACGTGGCTCCACGCGTCGTCAATGCTGACGCGGCGGGCAGCCTTCCCGATGACGAGCGCGATCTCGCCCTCGTAGCCGAGGAGTTCGCAGCCGGCAGGGCGCTCGACGGGGCCTCCACTCAATGCCAGCGAGCTGGAAGGCTTGAGGAAGTAGGACGGCTGCGCCGGAGTGCGGCCGCGCTGGGCAGCGCGGCTGGGGTAGTTGATGTGCACCGCGACCACCTTGCGTGCTGCCGCCAGGGTGTCGCCGTTGACCTGCTCCAAAGCATCTCCTCATCAGGTACGAAATCGTATACGATCACTATCTATAGATTTCCGGCGTCCGTCAACCCCCGGTTTTCCTGCGCTTTTCGGGCACTTCCAGAGCCACTTGTCGTCCCCGTCACATCCGGCGTACAGTGGAAATCAAGTTTATAGTTTTCGATTATCGAATCTAGTGTTCTGATATAGAACACTGCCCGAGACTCATCCACAAAGAAGTGAGGAAAGCCCGTGCAGTTCCACCACCACGGATATGTATCCGGTGACCCCCGCGTCCAGCCGGCGGCCGGGGTCGGCCTGAACCGCCCCGAGGAGCTCCCGGAGGAAGTGGACGTGCTCATCGTCGGCACCGGCCCCGCCGGAATGCTCGCCGCCGCCCAGCTGTCCATGTTCCCGAATGTCTCCACCCGGATCATTGACCGCCGTCCGGGGCGCCTCGCTATCGGCCAGGCTGACGGGATCCAGGCGCGCAGCGTCGAAACCTTCCAGGCCTTCGGATTCGCGGAGCGGATCATCGCCGAGGCCTACCGCATCACGGAGATGGCGTTCTGGAAGCCGGACCCCGCAAACCACGCGAACATCATCCGCGCCGCCCGTGCCGTGGATGACGAAACCGGGATCAGCGAGTTCCCGCACCTGATCGTGAACCAGGCGCGGGTGCTCGACTACTTTGCCGAGTTTGCCGCCAACTCACCCACCCGCCTCAAGCCCGACTACGGCTATGACTTCCAGGGCCTCACGGTCGGCACCGAGGGGGACTACCCGGTCACCGTGACGCTGCTTCACACCGCCGGACGCAACGAGGGCCAGGAACGGACGGTCCGTGCAAAGTACGTGGTAGGAGCCGACGGCGCCCGGAGCAAGGTGCGTACGGCCATCGGCTGCACCCTGGCGGGAGACCAGGCCAACCATGCCTGGGGCGTCATGGACGTCCTGGCCGTCACCGATTTCCCCGACATCCGCACGAAATGCGCCATCCAGGCCGAAAAGGGCAGCATCCTGCTGATTCCGCGGGAGGGCGGCTACCTGTTCCGCATGTATGTGGACCTGGGCGAAGTGGATCCTGCCACCCACCACGACGTCCGCAACACCAGCATCGAGCAGATCATCACCAAGGCCAACGAGATCCTGCACCCGTACACCTTGGATGTACGGAACGTCGCATGGCACAGCGTGTACGAGGTGGGCCACCGCCTCACGGACAGGTTCGACGACGTCCTGCCCGCGGAGCGCGGCACCCGCACCCCGCGCGTGTTCATCACCGGCGACGCCTGCCACACCCACAGCGCCAAGGCCGGGCAGGGCATGAACGTCTCCATGCAGGACGGGTTCAACATTGCCTGGAAGCTGGGGCACGTGCTGGAAGGCCGGAGCCCGGAAAGCCTGTTGGCCACCTACTCCGAGGAGCGGCAGGTGGTGGCCAAGAACCTGATCGACTTCGACAAGGAGTGGTCCACCATGATGGCCAAGAAGCCGGAGGAGTTCGAGCACCCCTCCGACCTCGAGGACTTCTATGTGCAGACCGCCGAGTTCCCTGCAGGTTTCATGACCCAATACGCGCCGTCCCTGATTATCGGTTCGGCGGACCACCAGGGCCTTGCCGCCGGCTTCCCCGTGGGCAAGCGGTTCAAGTCCGCACCCGCCGTCCGCGTGGGTGACACCAACCCCATCCACCTGGGCCACCACGCTACGGCTGACGGCCGGTGGCGGATCTACGTCTTCGCGGACCAGGCCCTGCCCGGCACGGACTCCACCACGGACAAGCTTGCCGAGTGGTTCGTTAACTCACCCGAATCTCCGCTGGCTGCCACGCCTGCCGGCGCCGACCCGGATGCGTGGTTCGACCTGAAGGTTATTTACCAGCAGCCGCACACCGCCGTCGACATCGGTGCCGTTCCTGCCGTGTTCAAGCCGCAGGTGGGCCCGTTCAAGCTCACGGACTACGAAAAGGTGTACGCAACGGATCCCACTGCGGACATCTTCGAGCTGCGCGGCATCGACCGTGCCGGCGCCGTGGTGGTGGTCCGCCCGGACCAGTACGTGGCCACCGTCCTGCCGTTGACCGCAACCGCCGAGCTCGGCGCCTTCTTCCGGCCGCTGCTCAAGCCCCTCGCCAACGCGGCACCCGCACAGCCGCGTCAGGCGGTGGCTGCCGCCCGGTAGTCAGCCGCGGGGTACACGCCGAGGATCCGTACCTCGGCGGTGAAGAAGTCCAGCTCCTCGAGGGCCAGCTTCAGCGGCAGGTCCTCGGGGTGGCCTTCGACGTCGGCCATGAACATGGTGGCCGCGAACTCGTTGCCCACCATGTAGCTCTCCAGACGGGTCATGTTCACACCGTTCGTGGCGAACCCGCCCAGAGCCTTGTAAAGGGCCGAAGGCACGTTGCGGACGCGGAACACGAAGCTGGTGACTGCCGGTCCGGGAAGTTCATTTTTGGCCGGCAGCGCTGTCTCGCGGGCCAGGACCACGAAGCGGGTGGTGTTGGAGGGGTCGTCCTCCACGCGCGAGGCCAGGACGTCGAGACCATAGATCCGGGCGGCCAGCGGGGGAGCCAGGGAGAGCTTGCGGGGATCGTTCCACTCAGCCACTTCGCGGGCCGATCCGGCGGTGTCGCCGGCGATGACGGGCTTCAGGTTATGTTCGCGGATCAGCTTCCGGCACTGGCCCAGGGCGTGGATGTGGCTGTGCACTTCGGTGGCACCCTCGATGGTGCTGCCCGGGATGCCCAGCAGGTCGAAGTGGATGGGCAGGAAGTACTCGCCCACGATCTGCAGGTTGGACTGCGGCAGCAGGATGTGGATGTCCGCCACCCGGCCGGCGATGGAGTTCTCGATGGGGATCATGGCCAGGTCCGCTTCACCGGTGGTCACCAGTTCAAAGGCGTCCTCGAAGCTGGCGCACGGCACGCTTTCCATGTCCGGGAACATCTGCTGACACGCGATATTGGAGTTGGCGCCGGGCTCACCCTGGTACGCAATCTTGGAGGCCATGATCCGTATGGTTTCATGTCCCGCCCCGCCCGCCCAACTGAGTAGCAGCAGATGCTGTTTTGGGCCCCCAAACCGACACCTGCTGCTACCTGGTTGGGGAGGCGCGGGTTAGGCGGAGGTGACGCGCAGCCAGAGGTACTGCCGGGGGAGGAGGGTGACGCCGTCGTCCAGCTGCAGGGTGGCTTCGGAGAGAAGGTCGACGGCGGCGGCAGCGAAGCCGGCAAAGGTTTCCGCAGGGAGGGTCTGGGCTGAGTCGCCGAAGTTGGCGAGGGCAAGGACAGTTCCGGCGCCTTCCCCATCCCCAGGGCGCTGGTAGGCCAGCACCGAACGGTTGTCCGTGTGGAAATCCACCAGCGTGGTCCCGGCAAGTTCCGGGGTGCCGGCCCGGACCTCGATCATCCGCTTCAGTCCGGCGTAGATCGCGCCTTCCGCGGTGGCGGGGTCGTCCCGGCGGGCGTACTGTTCGGCGGGGAAGTGCGGCCGGTGCACCCAGCGGCTGTCCTCCTCGTGGCCCGGCTCGGACGCGTAGGAGTAGTCGTTGACCTGGCCCACTTCATCACCCAGGTACAGCAGCGGGATGCCGCCGGTGCTGAACGGCACCGAATGGGCCAGGAGGATCCGTTCCACCGCCTCAGCCGGGTCCACCTCCATGCCGCACAGGGACGCCGTCGTGCCCGAAATCCGGCAGTCACCCGTCTTGGGGTTGTCCTGGAAGGGGACGCCGCGGGCGAAGCTGCCCGGGAACCGGTTGACGTAGAAGGAGTTCAGGAAACGGCGGTGGTCAAAGCCGTTGATGCCCAGTTCTGCCGCGTCCTCATCGGCAAAGGTCCAGCCGATGTCGTCATGGCTGCGGACGTAGTTTACCCAGGCCGTGCCGTCGGGGATGTTGTGCCTGCGTTCCAGCGCTTGGGCCAGGAGCGAGACGTCCCGGGTGGCCAGGGACTCCCAGATCAGGGCCATCTGCAGGGGGTTGTAGGAAAGTTGGCATTCTGCGGGGTCGATATACAGCGCCACCTCGTCCGGGTGCACGATGGCCTCGGACTTGAACAGCAGTGACGGCGCCGCCAGCCGGCAGACCGCGTTGAAGGCCCGGAGCAGCGTGTGTGCCTGGGGGAGGTTCTCGCAGGGGGTGCCCAGCTGCTTCCAGATGAAGGCCACCGCGTCCATGCGCAGGATGTCCACGCCCTGGTTGGCCAGGAACAGCATCTCTGCCGCCATGGCCCGGAAAACCTCCGGGTTGGAGTAGTTCAGGTCCCACTGGTAGGTGTGGAATGTGGCCCAAACCCACCGGCCGTCGTCCATCTGGATGAAGGATCCGGCGTGGTTCTCGGGGAAGATTTCGCGCACGTCCGCCTCGAAGGCGTCCGGCATGGTCCGGTCCGGGAAGATCCAGTAGTAGTCGCTGTACTCCGGGTCGCCCGCGGCAGCCTTCCGGGCCCACTCATGTTCGTCCGAGGTGTGGTTGAAGATGAAGTCCACCACCAGGCTGATCCCGTTGGCGCGCAGTTTCGCCGCGAGGGACCGCAGCTGCTCCATGGTGCCCAGTTTCGGGTTGACCTGGCGGTAGCTGGAGACGGCGTAGCCCCCGTCCGAGTGGGGATCGGGCGCCAGGAACAGCGGCATCAGGTGCAGGTAGGTGAGGCCCAGTTCCTTGAAGTAGGGAATGCGGCTGCGCACTCCTTCCAGGCTTTCGGCGTAGCGGTCCACATAGCAGACGCCGCCCAGCATCCCGTTGGACTGGAACCACTCCGGGGCCTCCTCGCGTTCGGCGTCCAGCGCCTTCAGCTCCGGGGAACGCTCCTGCCACGAGCGTGCGCTCTGGACCACCAGCGCGGACAACTGTTCCAGCCAGTCCTGCCGGGCGCCGTAGAGCGAGTGAAAGAGGCTGCGGAGCGTGGGGAAGTGCTCCTCAAGCCGGCGGTCAAAATCCGGATCCGCCTGGAGGCCGAGGTCCCGCTCGCGGGCCAGTGTTGCGAGCACTGACCGGCGCGCCTCTTCGTCCTCATTAACGGTTCCCTGCATGCAACAGCCCCTTCCGCCCGCCGCCGGCCCATCCGGCGGCATCTGTACCGAAGTATCCCACGTCACTTTCGCCACCCAGGTCCAGGATCGACTCGTGGGCCTGCAGGGCAGCGCCCACCACGCCTGCGGAGTTCTCCAGGCCGGCGGGAATGACCGGAGTGCGCAATGAGAGGCGCGGGATGTATTCATCGCTGCAGGCCGAAATTCCGCCGCCAATGATGATCAGGTCGGGCGAGAAGAGAAACTCCACATGGGCCAGGTACCGTTGCAGCCTGCCGGCATACTCCGGCCAGCTGAGGCCTTCAGTTTCTCGGACCACGGCCGATGCCCGGGATTCTGCCTTGCGGCCGCCCACCTCCAGATGGCCCAGCTCGACGTTGGGCACCAGCCTGCCGTCGACGATGAGCGCCGATCCGATGCCTGTCCCCAGGGTCAGGACCAGGACAACGCCGTGGTTACCCCTGCCCGCGCCGTAACGGACCTCTGCCATGCCGGCCGCGTCAGCGTCGTTCACCACGCAAACAGGCCGGCCAAGCCGTGACAGCAGGTAGGACTGGACATCGAGCCCGATCCAGCCTTCATCCATGTTCGCTGCGGACCTTGCAACTCCACGCTGGATTATCGAGGGAACAGCGATGCCGACCGAACGGTCCCCGGGCCCAGGGCTTTCGCCTTCGAGCTCGTGAATGAGCTGGTCCAGGGTCTCTGCCACCTCATCAACCCTGCCGCCGGCGGGTGTCCTCAGGCGGCGGACGCCACCGGCCGGAGTGCCGCTGCCCAAATCGACGAGGGCACCCTTGATCCATGTCCCGCCGATGTCGATTCCGATCAGGCAATCCGGTCCGGCCGCGGGTTCGACGATGGCGGGGAGGGCCGGTTCCTTCGGTTCCATGACTGCCTGTCCCGGGGCCGGACTCACTTGACTGCGCCCTGGGTGAGGCCGGACATTACCCAGCGCTGCGTAAACAGGTAGACGATGATGGCCGGGGCCATGGCCATCAGGTAGGAGGCGAAGGCAACGTTGTAGCTGTTGCTGAACTGAGTCTGGAAGATCTTCTGCAGCACCGGGATGGTCTGCAGTTCCGGGTCGGAAATGATGAGTGAGGGCATCATGAAGTCGTTCCATGAGGCGATGAAGGCGAAGATGCCCACGGTTGCGCTCATTGGTCCGAGCAGGGGGAAGATGAGCTTCCAAAACACCTGCCAGGTTCCGGCGCCGTCCATGCGCATGCTTTCCTCCAACTCCAGGGGGATCGAGCGCAGGAAAGCAGTGAACAGCATGGTGTTGAATGCCAGGGCAAAAACGATGTGGAGGATGGCCACGCCCAGTGGGTTATCCAGCCCGACGAGGCCGGTGAGCTGGATCTGCGGCAGCGCCACCACGGGGAACGGGATGAACATCGCCGCCAGCAGGTAGAAGAAGGACCAGCGGAAGAGCCGCCGGTCCCAGTTGCGGACGATGGCGTAGGCCGCCAGTGCCGAAACGATGATTTCGCCTGCAACGGCGATCACTGACACGAACACGGAAATCCCGAAGCCTCGGGGGAAGTTCGTGAGCGTCCACGCCTGGGCAAAGCTGTCGAAGGTCAGCGGGTTTGGCAGTGAGAAGGCGTTGCCGTCCACGGCCTGGCCAGTGGTCTTGAATGCCATGCTGATGGTGACATACAGCGGGACGAGCACACTGAGCGTGCAAACGATGAGGACGATGGTGGCGGGCCACTGGGTACGTTCCGGGCCGGCGGGGATCCGCCGTCCCTTTCCTGCCGTGACAGGTTTTGCAGGGATGGTGCTGGGTGCGCTGCTCATGCTGCGATCCCTCCTTTGCCACGGGTGAAGCGAAGCTGGATGAGTGCGATGACGATGCTGATGAGGAAGAAGATCACGGCATTGGCCATCTGGTAGGCATAGTCGCCGCCTTCGAAGCCGCGGAAGATCGACATGGCGACGCTTCGTGTGGCGACGCCTGGACCGCCGTCGGTAAGGCCGATGATGATGTCGTAGGCGTTGAGGTAGTTCTTGAAGCCGAGAACCGTATTGATCACGGCATATCCGGCAATGAGCGGCAGGGTGATGTGCCGCAGGTTCTGCCATGGCGATGCGCCGTCGATGGAACTCGCCTCGTAAACCTCGGGAGGGACCGTGAGGAGCCCCGCGATGTAGATCAGCATGGCACTCGGAATGGACTGCCAGGCCGTGACGAAGACGATCGCAAGCCACGCGAGGTTGGGGTTGGCCAGGAGGCTGGTGGCCAGCGGCTCTATGCCGGTGCTTTGGCCGAACAGGGGCAGCGAGTTCGAGAAGAGGTACTGGAAAACGAAGGCGATGACGATGCCCGAGATCACCATCGGGACGACGAATACCGTGCGAAGCGCAGCACGGAACCGCACGCGGGACGTCAGGCCCAGGGCCAGGAGGAAGGCCACGGCGTTCACGACGATGACCGTGACGAGCGAAAAGGTGAGTGTGAAGCCGTAAGCGCCCAGGACGCCTTCATCGCGGAACACCGCGATAAAGTTCCGGACGCCGATGAAATCGAAGTCACCGAAGCCCACGGAGTTCGTGAAGCTGTAGATGAACCCGAGCACGGCAGGCAGCGTGACGGCGAGCGTGAAGATCACCAGGGAAGGCAACAGGAAGACATAGTAGAGCGGATCAACGCGGCTCCTGCCTGCCCTTGCCGCTGCGGTTGCGGGTGGTGGGGTCACCTCCGCCCTGATTGAAGGTTTTGTCATTGATGACATGGATGGTCCTCGTTTCATGCTGTGAATCGAAAAGTGTAGTTATGCGCGGAACGCCAGGCGCGCCCAGTCGGCGTCCATCCTGCGCAGCGTGCCCTCGGCGTCGGCGCCGCCGATGATCGACTGGATGTAGTTCGCAGCCGGGATGGAGTTCGGAATGAACTGCGAGGCACCCATGTAGAAGCGGCCTTCGTCGTAGTACTTCTGCATCTCAACGATGCGGGGGTCGGTTACCGGCGGTGCATCTTTGGTGGTGCCGAAACCCAGGAATTTGGCGTTGTAAGGGTTCTGGATCTCCGGCTGCATGAGGTACTGAAGGAAGTCGCGGGCTCCCTGCTGCCCGTTGGCCACCTCGGGTACCCAGAGCGAGAGGTCGATGTTGACCCGGACCTTCAGATCGGCGGGGTCACCGGTCATGGGCAGCGGGAAGGTACCGAGATCCAGGTCCTTGCCGGCCTTCTCGATCTCCCCGAAGGCCCACGGTCCCTGGAAGTACATGGCGGCCTGGCCCTGCGCCATGGCGGTATTGCCGTCTCCGTAGCCGCGGCTCGCGGCATCGGGATTGACGTACTTGGTCAGCTCGACCATGCGCTTCACCGGCTCAAGCAGCGTTTTCTGGAACGACACTTCCGAGTCCGGTCCCACGTTCGCGCCAGCGGCGTGCATTGACTTATAGAAGTCACGCACGTTGATCATTCCGCCCACCGTGTAGTCGAACAAACCCTGCGCCACCGTCCAGGGATCACGGAAGGTGCCGTAAATCGGCGTGATGCCGGCTGCCTTGAGCCGCTCGCATACCTCGATCAGTTCATCCCAGGTTGCAGGGACAGCCAGCCCGTTCTCTTCGAAGATGCGGCGGTTGTAGATCACGGAGGCCGCCATTACCGAATAGGGGATCACACTCGTGCGGCCCGGATAGCTTGGGTACCAGTTGGTGAGGTCGAGGACGTCCTCCCGGATCGAAGCCGCTGCCGGGAGGTCGGAAAGATCAGAGAGCGCCCCGCGCTCCATGAACCGGGCCATCTCCAGGTTGTAGTTGAGGCATCCGAGATCCGGGGGACTGCTGCGGACGAAGCTGGCAGAGAGATTCGTGGCCATGTCATGCAGGACGCGAACCCGGTCCTGTGAGGCGGTGAACTTCACGGCCAGATCCCGGAAGTACGGAACTGCCTCCGGCTTTGACTGGTGGAACGTGATGGTTGGTGCAGTTCCGGCCGGGGCGCAGCCGGCCAGTCCGAAAGCGGTGAGAGCACCTCCGGCAGCAGTAAGGAAAGTACGCCGGGAGAGTGGTCTCCCGGCGGGCGGCAAAGGTGGCAACATCGGCTCCTCGTGGGCTGTCTGCGAATTTATATGGATCTTATATTTAGGTCCTAAATGAGGATGGGGGACGAAGGGTCTATCGTCAAGGGGTGGACGGAATTACGGCGAGCTCGACGCAACTGTTACGGCAGATCAACTCGGAGGCGCTGTTGCGCTTTGCCCTGCAGGAGCAGGTGTTCACGGCGGCAGCGGCCATGGCTGCGACCGGGCTGACGCGTGCCACCGTGCTCGGGGTTTGTGACGGCCTGGTTGACGTCGGCTGGCTGGAGGAATTCAACGACGGGAGCGCGGACGCCGGCAGGCTCAAGGGCAGGCCGGCGCGGCGGTACCAGTTGCGCGAAGCAGCCGGTGTGGTGGTGGGCCTGGATGCCGGGGAGGGCTATTACACCGCCATCGTTGCCGACTTGCGCGGACGCGAGCTGGGCAAGCGCCGCCAGGGCATTGATTCGCACATGCTGGGACGCTCCGGCCGGGTCGGGAGTGCACGTGAACTGATCCGCCTGACGCTTGAGGATGTTTCACGCACCCCGGATGATGTCCTGCTGACGGCCGTCGGCGTGCCGGCTCCGATCGATGCGAACGGCCAGTCTCCAGAGGAAGGGGAATTCTGGCAGTTGATGAATTCCGGATTCGGCGGGCATCTTTGGGGCAAGGTCATCATCGAGAACGATGCCAATCTCGCCGCAGTCGCCGAGCAGGCAAACGAGCCGTCAGCCAACGTGGCCACATTGCTGTCGGGAGAGCGGTTTGGTGCCGGCCTGATTGTTGATGGGCGCCTGCTGCGAGGCCGGCAGGGCGGTGCCGGTGAGATGCGGTTCCTGGATGCGCTCGACAGCAAGTTCGTGCCTGATGAGGGAGGCTGGGACGGGTTCGGAGCGCTTGCGCGGAAGTGGGCGCGTGCGGGCATCCATTCCTACGACGGCGCGACGACGCTGCGGCAAATACCTGAGGGGGATATTAACGCGGAGGATGTCTTCCAGGCTGCCCGCGGAGGAGACCCGTTTGCGCAGGAAATCATTGCCCGGCTCGGCGTGCGCCTGGCGCGGATCGCGGCAGTGCTTTCCAGTCTTCTCGATATTGAGCGCGTCGTCATCGCGGGCGCGATCTCACGGGCCATCGAACCTGTCCTGGAGCATGCCCGCAGCCTGCTGTCCACGGATTCCGGCTTGCCGCTTCCGGAGCTCGTGGCGAGCACCCTCGGGGCGGAAGCGGTAGTGAAGGGTGCCATCGAGTCGGCATTGATTAGGATCAGGCGCGAGCCTTCGGCGTTCATCCCGCGTGCCGCCCGTTCCTGACCCCAGGACGGGCCGGTGGGCCTACAGCACGCTGCGGATGGCCTGCTCGAAACTGGTTACGTGCTCAAGGGCGAGCTTGCCCGCCCGGTCGGAATCGCCGTCGGCCACTGCTTCCAGCAGTTCCACGTGCTCGGCGATGTGCGCCGCCACGGACGGCACCTTCTCCAGCACCATGCACCAGATGCGGGTGGCCAGGTTGTCGTACCGGATCAGGACGTCCTCGAGGTGCGTATTGGCAGCGGCCCGGTAGATCAGGCGGTGGACTTTGATGTCGTACCGCATGAGGTCATAGGGATCGTCCTCATCCCCCATGTCCGCAATGGCCGCAGCGGTGTCCCTGATTTCCTTGCGCAGGGCAGGGGTGGCCAGCTTGGCGGCCCGGCGGGCGGCCAGCGGTTCCAGCGACTCGCGCAGCTCCGAGACGTCCGCAAGCTCGGTGATGTCGACGACGGTGGCGAACGTTCCGCGGCGGGGGTACGACACGACGAGGTGGTCGCCTTCCAGGCGCTTGAGCGCTTCGCGGACCGGCGTGCGGCCGATCCCGAGTTCGGCGGCGAGCTTGCCGTCGTTGATTGCCTCGCCGGGCCGGATGTCGAGCATGATGAGCCGGTCGCGAAGGTGCCGGTAGGCCTGCTCGGCGAGCGAGAGGTCTCCTTCTCCAGCCAGCTGGTTTTCTGTCATTACGCTCATCCGGGCTCTCCCAAGGTAGCTATTGACTGCCACGTGATCTACAACATACTATTGCGTCAGTTCTAATATATCAGTTACAGATCAGTTATGGATCAGTAACTCCGAAGGGCTCAAAAGGAGAACAATGCAGGACGTACTGAACGCCTCGCTCGCCACGGTGGACGCCGACGTCGCCGCCGCTGTGGCACAGGAACTGCACCGCCAGCAGTCCACACTGGAAATGATTGCCTCGGAGAACTTCGCTCCGTCCTCCGTGATGGAAGCCCAGGGCTCGGTGCTCACCAACAAGTACGCCGAGGGCTACCCGGGCAAGCGCTACTACGGCGGCTGCGAGCACGTCGATGTGATCGAGCAGCTCGCCATCGACCGCGTGAAGGCACTGTTCGGCGCCGAATTCGCCAACGTGCAGCCGCACTCCGGCGCGCAGGCCAACGCCGCCGCCATGTTCGCGCTGCTGAACCCCGGCGACACCATCCTCGGCCTCTCGCTGGCCCACGGCGGCCACCTCACCCACGGCATGAAGATCAACTTCTCCGGCAAGCTCTACAACGTGGTTCCGTACCACGTCCGCGAGTCCGACCTCCGAGTGGACATGGCCGAGGTGGAAGCCCTGGCCCTGGAACACAAGCCCAAGCTGATCGTGGCCGGCTGGTCCGCCTACTCCCGCCAGCTGGACTTCGCCGAATTCCGCCGGATCGCGGACCTCGTGGGGGCTTACCTCATGGTGGACATGGCCCACTTCGCCGGCCTCGTCGCCGCAGGCCTGCACCCCAACCCCGTCCCGTACGCGGACGTGGTCACCACCACCACGCACAAGACCCTGGGCGGCCCCCGTGGCGGCGTCATCCTGGCCAAGGAGGAATACGCCAAGAAGATCAACAGCGCCGTGTTCCCCGGCCAGCAGGGCGGTCCCCTGGAGCACGTCATCGCCGCCAAGGCCGTGGCCTTCAAGCTCGCCGCAGCCCCTGAATTCAAGGAACGCCAGGAGCGCGTCCTGCAGGGCGCCAAGCTGCTGGCAGAGCGACTCCTCCAGGAAGACGTCCAGGCCGCCGGCATCTCCGTGGTCAACGGCGGCACCGACGTCCACCTGGTCCTGGTGGACCTGCGCCACTCCGAACTCGACGGCCAGCAGGGCGAGGACGCCCTCCACCGGATCGGCATCACCGTCAACCGCAATGCCGTACCGTTCGACCCCCGCCCCCCGATGGTCTCCTCCGGCCTCCGGATCGGCACGCCCGCCCTGGCCGCACGCGGCTTCGGCGCCGCCGAATTCACCGAGGTTGCAGACATCATCGCGACGGCGCTGATCGCCGCTGCAGGTAATGGCACCAACGGCACGGGCACCCTGCCAGGGGACACCGCCGTCGAACTCCGCAACCGCGTGGCGGCCTTGGCCGACAAGTTCCCCCTTTACCCGCACCTCTCCGCCGACGCCGGCCTGGCCGAAGCCGAAGCAGACCTGATTGGAGCCGCCCAGTGAGCAAGCAGCACCTTCCGGAGCACCCGGACTTCCTCTGGCGGAACCCGGAACCCAAGTCCTCCTATGACGCCGTGATCGTGGGCGGCGGCGGGCATGGCCTGGCCACCGCCTACTTCCTGGCCAAGAACCACGGGATGACCAACATCGCGGTCCTGGAAAAGGGCTGGCTGGCCGGTGGAAACATGGCCCGCAACACCACCATCATCCGCTCCAACTACCTCTGGGACGAGAGCGCGGCCATCTACGAGCACGCCCTCAAGCTCTGGGAGATCCTGCCGGAGGAACTCGAATACGACTTCCTCTTCAGCCAGCGCGGCGTGATGAACCTGGCCCACACCCTGGGCGACGTCCGCGAAAGCATCCGCCGCGTGGGCGCCAACAAGCTCAACGGCGTGGACGCGGAATGGCTGGACCCGCAGCAGGTCAAGGAACTCTGCCCCATCCTGAACATCCGGGACAACATCCGCTACCCCGTCATGGGCGCCACCTACCAGCCTCGCGCGGGCATCGCCAAGCATGACCATGTGGCCTGGGCCTTCGCCCGCAAGTGCGACGAAATGGGCGTGGACATCATCCAGAACTGCGAAGTCACCGGCTTCCTCAAGGACGGCGACCGCGTGGTGGGCGTCAAGACCAGCCGGGGCACCATCAACACCGAAAAGGTGGGCCTCTGCGCAGCCGGCCACAGCTCGGTCCTGGCGGAGATGGCGGGCTTCCAGCTGCCCATCCAGTCCCACCCGCTGCAGGCACTGGTGTCCGAACTGCATGAGCCAGTCCACCCCACGGTGGTCATGTCCAACCACGTCCACGTCTACGTCTCCCAGGCCCACAAGGGCGAACTGGTCATGGGCGCCGGCGTGGACTCCTACAACGGCTACGGCCAGCGCGGCTCCTTCCACGTGATCGAGCAGCAGATGGCGGCCGCCGTCGAGCTCTTCCCCATCTTCGCCAGGGCCCACGTGCTCCGGACCTGGGGCGGCATTGTGGACACCACCCTGGACGCCTCGCCGATCGTGGGCACCACCCCGGTGGAGAACATGTTCGTGAACTGCGGCTGGGGAACCGGCGGATTCAAGGGCACCCCCGCCGCCGGCATGACCTTCGCGCACACCATCGCCACCGGCGCTCCGCACAAGCTGAACGCGCCGTTCTCGCTGGACCGCTTCGAAACCGGCGCCCTCATCGACGAACACGGCGCCGCCGCCGTGGCCCACTAGCCGCCGCCACCAGAAAAGGACTAACGCATATGCTGCTGATCCCATGCCCCAACTGCGGCCCGCGGGACGAAACCGAATTCCACTACGGGGGACAGGCCCACGTCCCGTACCCCGAGAACCCCAACGAGCTGAGCGACACGGAGTGGTCCCGCTACCTCTTCTACCGCGAGAACCCCAAGGGCATCTTCGCCGAGCGCTGGGTCCACAGCACCGGCTGCCGCCAGTGGTTCAACATGCTCCGCGACACCGTCAGCTACGACATCAAGGCTGTCTACCCGATGGGGGCGAAGCGGCCTGATCGCTCGCCAGACGGCGCACCCGAAACAGGGACTGCCAGCACCGCCCCCGACAGCACCACCACGGGAAGCGCTGCACCCAGCACCTCCACCACGAGCATCCTCAGCACCACCGCCCCGGAAGGAGCGACCAAGTGACTTCCCAGAACGCCCGCCTGGCAACCGGCGGCCGCATCGACCGCACCATCTCGTGGCGCTTCACGCTCGACGGCGAGGAGTTCACCGGCCACCCCGGCGACACCCTGGCCTCGGCGCTGCTGGCCAACGGCCGCATCGCCGCCGGCAACTCCCTGTACGAGGAGCGCGCCCGCGGCATCATGTCCGCCGGCGTGGAGGAAGCCAACGCCCTGGTCCGCGTGGAGGCCCGGTTCCCCGGCCACGTGGCCGAATCCATGCTCCCCGCCACCACTGTCTCGCTGGTGGACGGGCTGCAGGCCACCCTGCTGAACGGGCTGGGCAAGCTGGATCCGGAGGATGACCGCGCCGAGTACGACAAGAAGTACGTCCACACCGACGTCCTGGTGATCGGCGGCGGCCCCGCCGGCCTTGCCGCGGCCCGCGAAGCCGTCCGCACCGGCGCCCGGGTCATGCTGCTCGATGACCAGCCCGAACTAGGCGGTTCCCTGCTCTCCGGCTCCACCGCCGCCGGCCTGGCCGAGACCATCGAGGGCAAGCCCGCCCTCGAATGGGTCGCTGACGTCGAAGCGGAGCTCGTGTCCGGCGCGGAATCGACCGTTCTGAACCGCACCACCGCGTTCGGCGCCTACGACGCCAATTACGTCATCGCCGTCCAGAACCGCACCGACCACCTCACCACCCCCGCTGCCCCGGGAGTGTCCCGCCAGCGGATTTGGCACATCCGTGCCAACCAGGTGGTCCTGGCCCCCGGCGCGCACGAACGCCCCCTGGTGTTCGAGAACAACGACCGCCCCGGGGTCATGCTGGCCTCGGCCGTCCGCACCTACCTCAACCGCTACGCAGTGGCCGCCGGAAAGCGCGTGGTCATCAGCACCACCAACGACAGCGCCTACACCGTGGCAGCTGACCTCGCCGCCGCAGGGGTCAAGGTTGCCGCCGTCGTGGACGCCCGTCCCGCGTTGACCGCCGCCGCAACTTCCGCCGTCGAATCCGGGATCCGGGTGCTGATCGGCAGCGCGGTGACCAACACCTCCGCGGATTCCGCAGGTCGCCTGGCCGGCGTCACCGTCCGCAGCATTAACGACGACGGCGAACTCACCTCCGGCGTCGAGCAGATCGCCTGCGACCTGCTGGCTGTGTCCGGCGGCTGGAGCCCGCTGGTGCACCTGCACTCGCAGCGGCAGGGCAAGCTGCGCTGGGATGACGAACTGGCCGCCTTCGTGCCCAGCACCGAAGTGCCCAACCAGCAGACCATCGGCTCCGGCCGCGGCTCGTTTGCCACCGCCGACTGCCTTGCCGAGGGTGTCTCCGCCGGCGCAAAGGCGGCCATCGCCGCGGGCTTTGCGTCCGCCGTCGAGCCTTCCCCGCTTGCTGAACCGAAGGCAGCGGCCCCCACCCGCCAGCTCTGGCTGGTGCCGGGGGAGAACGGCACCCCGGACGACTGGCACCACCACTTCGTGGACTTCCAGCGCGACCAGTCCGTGGCCGACGTGCTGCGCTCCACCGGGGCAGGCATGCGTTCCGTGGAGCACATCAAACGGTACACCTCCATCAGCACCGCCAACGACCAGGGCAAGACCTCCGGCGTCAACGCCATCGGCGTGATCGCGGCGGCCCTCCGCACGGCAGGTGAGGCGTCCCGCGGCATCGGCGACATCGGCACCACCACCTACCGTGCACCCTTCACCCCGGTGGCCTTCGCGGCACTTGCCGGACGCCAGCGCGGCGAGCTCTTCGACCCCGCCCGCATCACCTCCATCCACCCCTGGCATGTGGCCAAGGGCGCCCTGTTCGAGGACGTCGGACAGTGGAAGCGGCCCTGGTTCTACCCGCAGGACGGGGAGGACATGGATGCCGCCGTGCTGCGCGAATGCGCCGCCGTCCGTGAGTCCGTGGGTTTCATGGACGCCACCACCCTGGGCAAGATCGAAATCCGCGGCAAGGACGCGGGCGAGTTCCTGAACCGGGTTTACACCAACGCGTTCAAGAAGCTCGCCCCGGGTTCGGCACGCTACGGCGTGATGTGCACGCCGGACGGGATGATTTTCGACGACGGCGTGACCCTCCGCGTGGACGGTGACACCTACTTCATGACCACCACCACCGGCGGCGCCGCGAAGGTCCTGGACTGGCTGGAGGAATGGCTGCAGACCGAGTGGCCGGAGCTGGACGTGCACTGCACGTCGGTGACGGAGCAGTGGAGCACCATTGCCGTCGTCGGGCCCAAGTCCCGCGAGGTCATCGCCAAGGTGGCCCCGGAACTCGCCGCCAACGGCGGACTGGGTGCCGAGGCGTTCCCGTTCATGACCTTCCGCGAAACCACCCTTGCCTCCGGCGTGCGTGCCCGGATCTGCCGGATCTCGTTCTCCGGTGAGCTGGCCTACGAAATCAACATTCCGGCCTGGTACGGGCTGAACACCTGGGAAGCCGTTGCTGCCGCCGGTGCCGAATTCAACATCACCCCGTACGGCACGGAAACCATGCACGTGCTCCGCGCCGAAAAGGGCTACCCGATCGTTGGGCAGGACACGGACGGAACCGTCACCCCGCAGGACGCGGGCATGGAATGGATAGTCTCCAAGGCCAAGGACTTCATTGGCAAGCGCTCCTACTCCCGGGCCGACGCCCAGCGCGAGGACCGCAAGCACCTGGTCAGCGTCCTGCCCGTTGACGGCACGCTCCGGCTCCCCGAAGGCACCCAGCTGGTGGAAAAGGGCCGCTCCACGAACCCGGCCTACGGGCCGGTGCCGATGGAAGGCTTCGTCACCTCCAGCTACCACAGTGCAGCCCTGGGCAGGTCCTTCGGCCTGGCCCTGATCAAGAACGGCCGCAACCGCATCGGCGAAACCCTGGTGGCCGCCGCCGGCGACCAGCTGGTTGACGTGGTTGTTGCAGAAACAGTGCTTTTTGACCCAGAAGGGACCCGTAAAGATGGCTGAAACAGCAGCATCCCCGATCGCCGCAAAGACCGCCGCAGACAAGAACCTCGCAGCCCGAGTCAGCCCCGCCAAGCAGCTCTCCGAAGCCTTCGCGGCCGGCTCCCTGCCCGGGACTGTTGAGATCGCCGAGCTGCCCTTCCTCACCATGGTGGGGCTCCGGGCAACGGCGGGATCGGACACGGCACAGCGCCTGGCCGCTGTCACCGGCGGCCTTCCTTCCGGATCCGGTGCCGTCGCCGGCAGCGACGACACGTCCGTCCTCTGGCTGGGGCCCGGCGAATTCCTGGTGGTGGCACCCACCGAGGCGCACGAATCCCTGGGCGGCGGCCTGATCCCCGCACTCCGGGATGGACTGGGCAGCGACGCGGGCCAGGTAGTGGACCTTTCCGCCAACCGGACCACTTTCGAACTGACCGGCCCGCGGGCCCGCGCCGTCCTGGAAAAGGGCTGCTCGCTGGACCTGCACCCCCGGGTGTTCAAGACCGGCACCGCCTTCTCCACCGAGATCGCCAACATCCCCGCCATCCTGTGGAAGACCGGCGAGGAGTCCTTCCGGATCTTCCCCCGGGCATCCTTCGCCGAGTTCCTGGGCCGGTGGCTGCTGGACGCCATGCGGGAGTACGCCTCGCCAGAGGTCCCCTGATGGCGCTCAGCGTCCTTGACCTGTTTTCCGTCGGCATCGGGCCCTCGTCGTCACACACGGTGGGCCCGATGCGGGCGGCCAAGCTGTTCGCGGACGGGTTGAAGGGCGACGGGCAGCTGGCCTCCACGGTGCGCGTCCAGTCGGAACTTTTCGGGTCCCTGGGCGCGACGGGACGGGGGCACGGCTCGGATAAGGCGGTGGTCCTGGGGCTGCAGGGCCTGGAACCTGAAACGGTGAACACCTTCACCGCGGACGACCAGGTGGCGGCTGCCGCGCTGAACGCCGAGCTGCATATCGCGGGCTCCCACCGGGTGGATTTCAACTGGGAAGAGGATGTGGTGCTCCATCGGCGCAAGTCCCTTCCGGCGCACCCCAACGGCATGACCTTCCGCGCCCTTGACCACACGGGAGCGGTGCTGAGCGAGCGGAGCTTCTATTCCATTGGGGGCGGCTTCGTGGTGGACGGCGACGCGGCGGGCGCTGACAAGGTGGTGCCGGATGACACCGTCCTGCCCTACCCGTTCTCCACCGCCGACGAGCTCCTGCAGATCTGCAGCAGGGAAGGCATGTCCATCTCCGACGTCATGCTGGCCAACGAGCTCACCTGGCACAGCGAAGCGGAACTGCGGGAGAAACTGCTGGGGCTCTGGGCCGTGATGCGCGAATGCGTGGAGAATGGCTGCAACGCCGAAGGCATCCTGCCGGGCGGCCTGAACGTCACCCGGCGGGCGCCGTCGCTGTTCCGCACCCTGACCGCCTCCGCGGCAAGCGCCAAAGCCGCGGCAGCAACGCCGTCGCCCGTCCAGGCGCCGGCGGACCCGCTGCTGGCCATGGAATGGGTCAACCTGTTCGCGCTCGCCGTGAACGAGGAGAATGCCGCGGGCGGCCGGATCGTCACCGCGCCCACCAACGGGGCAGCCGGAATCGTGCCGGCCGTGCTGCACTACTACATCAAGTTTGTTCCGGGAGCCGACGACGAAGGTGTGGTCCGCTTCCTGCTGGCGGCGGCCGCCGTCGGCATCCTCTTCAAGACCAATGCCTCCATCTCCGGCGCCGAAGTGGGCTGCCAGGGTGAGGTGGGCTCCGCCTGCTCCATGGCGGCGGCCGGGCTCTGCGAAGTGCTCGGCGGAACGCCCGCGCAGGTGGAAAACGCCGCCGAAGTGGGGATCGAGCATAACCTGGGCCTCACCTGCGATCCCGTGGGCGGCCTGGTGCAGATCCCGTGCATCGAGCGGAACGCGATCGCCAGCGTGAAGGCGATCAACGCAGCCCGGCTGGCCCTGCACGGGGACGGCAGCCACAAGGTCTCGCTGGACAAAGCCATCAAGACCATGCGCGACACCGGAGCCGACATGAAAACCAAGTACAAGGAAACCTCCCGAGGAGGCCTCGCCGTGAATGTAATCGAGTGCTGAGCCATGACTGTTACTGAAACCCATCTCCCCGCACCCAAGGCGCCCACCACCGTAGAACACGTCCTGACCCTGGACTGCCCGGAAGGGCCCGGCATCGTGCACGCCGTCTCCGGCTTCCTGCTGGAGCACGGCTGCGACATCATCGACAACAAGCAGTTCGGCGAACGCTCCGAGGGCCACTTCTTCATGCGCGTGCACTTCGCCTCCGAAGGGGACGAATCCACCCTGGAGCTCCTGCGGTCCTCTTTTGCCCCCGTTGCCGGGAAGTTCGGCATGCGGTGGCAGCTGGAACGCCAGGGCTCCAAGCGCAAGGTGCTGATCATGGTGTCCAAGTTCGGGCACTGCCTGAACGACCTGCTGTTCCGCGCCCGGATCGGCGAACTGCCCATAGATGTGGTGGCGGTGGTGTCCAACCACCGGGACCACCAGGCCCTGGTGGAGTGGCACGGCATCCCGTTCCACCACATCCCGGTCACGGCCGGCACCAAGCCCGAGGCTGAGGCGAAGCTCATGGACCTGGTGAACGGGCTGGACGTGGAACTGGTGGTGCTGGCCCGCTACATGCAGGTGCTCAGCGACGACCTGACCCGGCAGCTGGACGGCCGGGCCATCAACATCCACCACTCGTTCCTGCCTAGTTTCAAGGGTGCCAAGCCCTACCACCAGGCCTACGCGCGCGGTGTCAAGACGGTGGGCGCCACGGCGCACTACGTCAACGCAGAGCTGGACGAGGGGCCGATCATCGCCCAGCAGGTGGTGGAGGTGGACCACACGTACGGGCCGGAGGACCTTGTGGCCGCCGGCCGCGACACCGAATGCAAGGCCCTCTCCAATGCCGTCAAGTGGCACTGCGAGGGCCGGGTCATCCTGCAGGGCAACCGCACCGTGGTGCTCCGGTAACCGGATCCAACTAAATACTGCCAGCGCGGCTGGCTGCCCCTTTCGGGGCGGCCGGCCGCGCTTTGTTGTGCCCCGGGTGCGGACGGCACTGCGCTGACGGACAACAACTGATCGCTGGCGGACAAAGCAGCAGCGCGGGCCGCTGCCAAGCTGGATCCCACAGCAATTTTTCCGAGCTCATGACCGTTAAGAAGGATCCAATGAGTATTTCGAATTCCGAGACCCGGACCACTGACGCTCCGGCAAAGGAGCATTCCACGGCCCTCCGCGCCGGAAGCATCGGCGTGCTGGGCATCCTGTTCTTTGTCCTGTCCGCCCAGGCGCCCCTGACGGGGATCGTGGGCGCGGCACCGCTCGCGGCAGCGCTGGGCAACGGTGCCGGCGCCCCGGGCGCCTACCTGATTGTCGGCATCGTCATCGTGATCTTCGCGGTGGGCTTTGTGGCCATGAGCCGGAAAATCCAGGCCAACGGCGCCTTCTACGCCTACGTGACGGCAGCGTTCGGCCGGCGGACCGGGGCCGGCGCAGCGTGGCTGGCCCTCCTGGCCTACAGCACCGTCCAGGCCGCCATGTACGGCCTCTACGGCGCAGCCTTCTCCGGGCTCCTGGCTTCTGCCGGGCTGGACATTCCCTGGTGGCTGCTGTCCCTGGCCACCATGGCCGGGGTCCAGGTGCTGGGCTCCCTCAACATCGAACTCGGCGCCCGCGTCCTGGCTGTGCTGGTGGGACTCGAGGTGGCCATCCTCCTGATGTTCGGGTTCACCGTGCTGTTCCACGGCGGCGGCCCCGAGGGCATCAGCGTTGCCGCGTCCTTCTCCCCGGAAGCCATCGGCGCAGGAGCTCCCGGTGTTGCCATCATGTTCGCGGTGGCCTCCATGTTCGGGTTCGAATCGACGGCCATCTACTCCGCTGAGGCCAAGGATCCGCACCGCACCGTGGCCCGGGCAACCTACCTCTCCGTCGGCGTGATCTCGGTGTTCTTCGCCTTCATCTCCTGGATGCTGGTCAGCTACTACGGGCCCTCGCAGGTGATGGATGCCGCCGGCGCCGCCCTCGAATCAGGAGACGCCACCTCCTTCGTCATGGGTCCGCTGGTGGAACTGTTCGGACCCTGGGCAGGCATCGTGGCCGGGATCCTCCTGGTAACCTCGCTGCTCGCCGGCATCATCGCGTTCCACAACGGCATCAACCGCTACCTGCACTCCCTGGCACTGCGTGGTTCCATGCCCGCCGTCCTCGCCCGGACCAACCGGCACCGGGCACCTGCCGTTGCAGCCTGGGTCCAGTCCGCCACCGCCGTCGTGCTGGTGGTGCCCTTCGCCATCCTGGCGCTGGACCCCGTGCTGACCCTGTTCTCCTGGTTCAGCGGCCTGGCCGTGGCGGCCCTGCTGGTGCTGTACATGCTCTGCTCCGCGGCCGTCGTGGCATTCTTCCGGCGGGAACGTGCGGCTGCGCTCCTCTGGCAAACCCGCGTGGCTCCCATCCTCGCGGTGATCCTGCTGGCGTGGGTCCTGTCCCTGGTGGTCAGCAACTTCACGGCCCTCATTGGCGGCAGCGCGGAGACCGCCGCGGCCCTCCTGGTGGCTGTCCCAGTGGTCTTCCTGGCCGGCGTGCTGGTGGAGTCGGCAATACAGCGGCGCCATCACGTTGCCGATTTGGGCCACGCGCTCACTTAGCAGGCAGGGTCTCTCCGGCACGGGCCCGGCGCGGAACATTGTCTCCGCGCCGGGCCAGTGTGCGTGCGGCAACGAACAGGCCGGCCAGGAACAGTGCGGCCAGCCAGGCCACGGTGGCGGAACGGGGCCAGAGCCCGGCCAGGCCAAGAACCGCCGGTATCGTGGCCGACGCCTGGCTGGTCAGCACCAGCGCCCAGCCGGTGAACGGTTCGAGCCGCGCTGCGCCGAGGGCCATGCCGGCAAACAGCAGCGCCCACAGCACCGACCAGCACAGCCACAGAACCGCCAGCAGCGGGTCCGGGCCCAGCCAAGCGGCTGTCAGCAGCACCCCGCAGGAGGCCACCATCCCGCAGAACCAGCCCAGGCCGCGGCCCCCGAGTGCCAGCAGCAGGTCCAGCCCTGAGTACAGGTACGTCACTCCGAACAGGAACATGCCGGCCGCCGTCAGGAGCGCCGCCGGGGCGTTCCCGGCTGTGGAGACATGGACGACGCCGAGCGCCAGCTGCGTGCCCCCGATGACCAGGCTGAACACGGCGGCGTCGCGGCGGGGGAGGTGCCCAAGGGTGGCGAGGCCGTTGACCAGCAGCGCGGCGCCGGAGAGGAGGAGGCAGACGTACGGCATCAGACGGTCTTCACTGCGAGGGCTGGGCCAGATAATCTCACTGAGCGGAAAGTTGCTGTCACAATACGGAGATTAGTGCAGTTGGCACTACCCGGCTAACGGTGCCCAGTCGTAATTCGATAGGTTGAAACGTAAACCTATCGCGGCGACGGTGCCTGCCTGGCGCCCGCTCCCGTCCCGGCTCCACGGTAAGGAATGAGTTTATGGATGCACGGCTGGAAGCCATCAGGGACACCGTCCTGGCGCGGAACCCCGGCGAAGCGGAATTCCACCAGGCGGTGGTGGAGGTCTTCGAAAGCCTCGGCCCCGTGCATGACCGCCACCCCGAATTCCTCGAAGCCGCCATCCTGGAGCGCCTCTGCGAGCCGGAGCGCCAGATCATCTTCCGGGTCCCGTGGACGGATGACTCCGGCCGGGTCCGGATCAACCGGGGCTTCCGGGTGGAGTTCAACTCCGCCCTGGGGCCCTACAAGGGCGGCCTCCGCTTCCACCCGTCCGTGTACCTGGGCATCGTCAAGTTCCTCGGTTTCGAACAGATCTTCAAGAACGCCCTGACCGGCATGCCCATCGGCGGCGGCAAGGGCGGTTCGGACTTCGATCCCCGCGGCCGCAGTGACGCCGAAGTCATGCGGTTCTGCCAGTCCTTCATGACCGAGCTCTACCGCCACATCGGTGAATACACTGACGTCCCTGCCGGCGACATCGGCGTGGGCGGGCGCGAGATCGGCTACCTCTTTGGCCAGTACAAGCGGATCACCAACCGTTACGAATCCGGCGTCCTCACCGGCAAGGGCATCTCCTGGGGCGGGTCCCTGGTGCGGCCCGAAGCGACAGGATTCGGCACCGTGATCTTCACCGAGCAGATGCTGCGGACCCGGGGCACGTCCTTTGACGGCCGGCGCGTGGTGGTGTCCGGGTCCGGCAATGTGGCCATCAATGCCATCGCCAAGGCACAAGCACTCGGCGCCACCGTAGTGGCCTGCTCGGATTCCTCCGGTTATGTGGTGGATGAGGCGGGCATCGACGTTGCCCTGCTCCGCGAGGTGAAAGAGGTGCAGCGGGCGCGGCTCAAGGACTACGCCGAACGGCGGGCCGGCGTTGCCTATGTGGACGGCGGCTCGGTCTGGGACGTGGATGCTTCCGTGGCGCTGCCGTGCGCCACGCAGAATGAGCTCGACGGCGGTGCTGCCGCCCGGCTGGTCCGCGGCGGCCTGGTGGCGGTCGGTGAAGGCGCAAACATGCCCTGCACGCGCGATGCCGTCTCGGTGTTCCAGGAAGCGGGGGTGCTGTTCGGGCCAGGCAAGGCGGCGAATGCGGGAGGGGTGGCCACGTCGGCGCTGGAGATGCAGCAAAACGCCAGCCGGGACTCCTGGACCTTCGAGCACACCGAGGCGCGGCTGACGGACATCATGGTGGGCATCCACGACCGGTGCGCGGCAACAGCCGAGGAATACGGCGAGCCGGGCAACTACGTGCTCGGCGCCAATATCGGCGGTTTCGTCAAGGTGGCCGACGCCATGCTGGCACAGGGGCTGATCTAGCCCCCGCGGCGCCACTGGGTGGGGGAGACGCCAAAAGCGTCCCGGAACGTCCGGCTGAAGTGGGCGGCGTCCAGGAATCCCCAGGCGGCGGCCACGGCACCTACGGACTTTCCGGCATGCAGCGGATCGCGCAGGTCGCGGCGGGCACCGTCCAGTCGTTGGCTCCGGATGAAGCCGGCAACGGTGCTGCCCGACTCGTGGAAGACATTGTGCAGGTGCCGGGTGGAGATGAAGTGCGCCGCGGCGATGCCGGCCGGCGAGAGCAGTGGATCGGACAGGTTGGCCTCGATATACTCGCGGATCGATACGGCCAGGAGCGCCTGTGGCTTCATCCTGTCCGGCGAAATGTCCATTTCCGCATGCAGCATGGTGGACACCAGGTCCAGCGCGTTCGTGGCGAGCCTTGACCCGCTGGGGCCGTTCAGGACATCCAGGTTTGCCGACAGCTCCCGAATAAACTGGCCCACGATCCCGCTGAGGCCCCCGCTGCCCATCCGCACGGCGGCAAGCTGGCCCACGTAGTCCGCGGGCAGCGACAGGGCATCGCAGGGGAACATGAGCACCATGATCCGGGTCTGGTCCTCGAACGCCAGGGTGTAGGGGCGGTTGGTGTCATAGATGGCCAGGTCCCCGGGCTGAAGCACGGCTTCCCTGTTGTCCTGGACCAGAAGGCCGGTTCCTTCCAGCTGCAGGTTCAGCTTGAAGTAGCGCTCGTGGGCCTGGGCGATCAAGGCCGGCGTGCGGTGCACCTCGTGGGAGGTAGCGGTGACTTCAACGATGGACATCCGGTCCAGCACACGCGAACGCATCTGGCCGCGGAAGCCCTCCACGTCATTGGTCCGTGCGGTAAGCGGCACGAATGATTCGGCCACCAGGTGTTTCCAGTGGTCGAAGGAACCGGCCACCCTGGAGGTAAGGTCCTGTGGTGCCTGCCGGGACGTTGCCCGGGTTGGAGTTGGTGCTGGCATGGATTTTCCTCGTAACGGAATGCAACTCGACGTTCCCCCGCCCTGTGTTCTGCGACACAGTGTGTTCAGGTTAGTACCCAAGCCGTCTTTTTTCAACGGCTGGCGAAAATAAAACGGAGTTGACTCCCTGGCGGCTTATCCACCAGCCGCGCCGCCCATGGTCCAGGACATAGTCTGGGGCCATGACGGACATCAGAAGCAACTGGCACCGGCGGCACAAGGAGGGACTGAGTCCCGGCGAAAGGGCTGCGGACACCCTCCGGAACGGGATGGGCAGCTGGCCCTTCGTGGGCATCTTCCTGGCATCGATGGGAATGTGGGCCGTGGTGAACAGCTACGTTCTCGCAGCGAAGGCGTGGGATCCCTATCCCTACATCCTCCTGAACCTTTTCCTGTCCATGCTGGCCGGACTGCAGGGGGCCATCCTGTTGATCGCGGCCAAGCGCCAGGACGCCATCGCCTCGGCGATGGCCCAGCATGACTACGAAACGGATGTGCGCGCCGCGGCGCACATTGAGATGCTCATGAACATCAACGCCGAACAGCTGAAGCTGTTGCAGGAACTGCGGGAAATGCATGGCGATGCCCGGGCGGGAAGTGCGGGGGAGCAGCGGCCCTGAACGCGATAATGGGTGCAACTCCGGCTGGAGCTGCACCCATTATGCGAGCGTCGACTAGTCCTTCTTGAAGGCGTCCTTGACGTGCTCGCCGGCCTGCTTGAGGTCCGACTTCGACTGGTCCGTCTGGCCTTCGGCCTTCAGGCTCTCATCGCCCGTGGCGTTTCCGGCAGCTTCCTTGCCCTTGCCGCCGAGCTTCTCTGCTGCGTTGCCGATCTTGTCATCCAAACCCATGGAGATGCTCCTAACAGTTCGTGCTCGCTCCGGCGTGAACCAGAACCTGACCCCTCAATAGTAAGCATACTTTCGAGTTTGGTGCTCATTTCCGGGCAGGATTTTTGCCCAGCAGTGCCAGGTACCCGTCCAGCTGCGCGGCATGTCCGAAGTCCGTCCGGCCTTCCTGCCCAAGTGCCGCTTCAATCTGCGCGCCCAGCAGCATGTTCAACAGTTGGCCGGCCAGAACGTGGTTGTCGACGCCGGCGGTCACGTCTCCGCTGTCCCTCGCCTCCTGCAGGTAGCGGCGGATGGCGGCCAGCCATTCGTCCATCGAGCGCTGGTGTATCCCGGCTTTCTGGGCGTCATTCACCGCCCTTTGCCAGAACGGGATGACGATCCGTGCCTCGTTGATGCGTTCCTCGTCCAGGGGGAGTACTTCAAGGCAAAAGGCCCGCAGGGCAGCCAGGCCGGACTTGCCTTTGGTGACCTCGGCGATCCGCTGGTTGGTGCGGTTGAAGACGTGGCTGAAGGCGAACTCCAGGAGCGTGTCCTTGGTGGGGAAGTAGGGTTTCAGGGCGCCGTTGGCAAAGCCTGCCTCCGTGGCGATCTCGCGCATGGTGGCGCCCTCAAGCCCCTGCCGGGCAATGATCCGCCAGGTGGCATCCACCAGTTCCAGGCGCCGCTCGTCATGGTCAACAATCTTGGGCACCGCGGCCACTCCCCGGAAAATATTTTGGTCCCGACTCTTGTGAGCCATGTTACGTAGGTTTATTCTCTACAACTATAGAAAATAAATCCCAGCGGCCGGAAACGGCCCGGACAAAGGTTCACCCATGATGCTTGCCCCAACTGAAACTGCCTCCGCCTTCGGGCTGGCAACCGAAGCCGAAATCCTGCAGGTACGGTCCCTCCTGCAGGCCGAAGGCCGCCTGGGCCCGCAGCACCGGATTGCCTACCTGGGCCTGCAGGATCCGCCCCGCGGCTCGGATCCGGAGGCGGTGGACCGCCGTTTCCGGGTGTTCATCCACGACGTCTCCGGCGCCGCCCCACACGATGTCCTTGTCTCCGTCACGCACCAAAGGGTGGACTCCGACGTCGAACTGGACACAGCGGTGACGGGCGAACTGCCTGTGCTGGAGGAGGAATTCGAGGTGGTGGAAGCCCTCCTGGCCACCGATGACCGCTGGCTCAAGGCGCTTGCAGACCGCGGACTCGCCGTCGAAAAGGTCCGGGTTGCCCCGCTCTCCGCCGGTGTCTTCGAATACGCGGAGGAGAAGGGCCGGCGGATCCTGCGTGGGCTGGCGTTCGTGCAGGAGTTCCCGGAGGACAGCGCGTGGGCGCACCCCGTGGACGGGCTGGTGGCCTACGTGGACGTGGTCAGCAAAGAGGTCACGCAGGTGATCGACCTGGGCGTGATGCCCATCCCTGCCGAACACGGCAACTACACCCATCCGGAACTGACCGGGCCGCTGCGCACCACCCAGAAACCCATCAGCATCACCCAGCCGGAAGGGCCAAGCTTCACCGTAACCGGCGGCAATCATGTGGAGTGGGAAAAGTGGAGCGTGGACGTCGGCTTCGATGTCCGCGAAGGCGTGGTCCTGCACAACCTCGGCTTCCGGGACGGCGACCGGCTGCGGCCGATCATCAACCGCGGCTCCATCGCCGAGATGGTGGTCCCCTACGGCGACCCGTCACCCATCCGGTCCTGGCAGAACTACTTCGACACCGGCGAATACCTGGTGGGCCAGTACGCCAACTCCCTGGAATTGGGCTGCGACTGCCTGGGCGATATCACGTACCTAAGCCCCGTGATTTCCGACGCGTTCGGCAACCCCCGGGAAATCCGCAACGGGATCTGCATGCACGAGGAGGACTGGAGCATCCTCTCCAAGCACTCGGACCTGTGGAGCGGCGTCAACTACACCCGCCGCAACCGCCGCCTGGTCATCTCCTTCTTCACCACCATCGGCAACTACGATTACGGCTTCTACTGGTACCTGTACCTGGACGGCACCATTGAATTCGAAGCCAAGGCCACCGGCATCGTCTTCACGTCAGCCTTCCCCGAGGGCGGCTCGGACAACATCTCCCAGCTGGCCCCCGGCCTGGGCGCCCCGTTCCACCAGCACCTCTTCAGCGCCCGGCTGGACATGGCCGTTGACGGGTTCACCAACCGGGTGGAGGAAGAGGACGTGGTCCGCCAGGCCATGGGTCCCGGCAATGAGCGCGGCAACGCCTTCTCCCGGAAGCGCACCGTCCTGGCCCGTGAATCCGAGGCAGTCCGCGAGGCTGATGCCCGCAGCGGCCGGACTTGGATCATCTCAAACCCCGAATCCCGCAACCGGCTGGGGGAGCCCGTGGGCTACAAGCTGCATTCCCACAACCAGCCCACGCTGCTGGCGGACCCGGACTCGTCCATTGCGCGCCGGGCCGCGTTCGCCACCAAGGACCTCTGGGTCACCCGCCACGCCGAGGACGAGCGCTACCCCACGGGCGACTTCGTGAACCAGCATGCCGGGGGAGCGGGCCTGCCGGCCTTCGTGGCGCAGGACCGGGACATCGACGGGCAGGACATCGTGGTGTGGCACACCTTTGGCCTGACCCACTTCCCGCGGGTGGAGGACTGGCCCATCATGCCGGTGGACACCGTGGGCTTCAAGCTCCGCCCCGAGGGCTTCTTCGACCGCAGCCCCGTCCTGGATGTGCCCGCCAACCCCAACAAGCAGGCCGTAGCCTGCCACACCGAGGGCGGCAGCGGTGGCTCCTGCCACTAACATCGCCCCGGGCAGGGCAGGGAGTACGACGGCGGCAGGACGGGCCGGTGCCAAGGGTCCGGTCCTGCATTCCCGGCTGGTCGCCGTGGTCACCGCCGCAGGCTGCGCTGGGCACCTGTGGCTGGCCGCCGCCGGCCGCCACGGCATTTGGCTGAGCGTGCTCATGCTGGCGCTCGCCGCCGTCTGCCTGCCCTGCACGGTGCACATCTGGCGGCACAGCCGCATGGGCGCCCTGCACCAGGTCACCGTTGCCGCGGTGGCCATGGCAGCCCTCCACGGCTTCCTGCTGCTTGGCGGCGGCGGTGCGGGACACGCCCACGCCGGGGCGCCGCCGTCGTCCATTGCCCATGCAAACGGCGCCCCGGAACTGCTGCTGGTCATCGCGCTGGAACTGATGACTGCCCTGCTGGCCGCCTCGCTGGTGTCACGGCTCCGGCGGCGGCCTGCCTAGGCGGCCTCACCCCGCCGGGACGCCCAGCGGGCGCGCGACGTGCAGCTTGCCCTGCTCCACCAGCCACTGGATGGATTCGAAGACGGCCTGCTCCGGTTCGTACCGCGGCGCGTAGCCCAGCACGGACGCAGCCTTCCCGATGCTGAAGCAGTGGCTGCGGTAGAGGTGTTCCCAGCTGGATTCGGCGTACTCGCGGGAGGTGTTTTCGCGGAACCGCTCCCAGCTGACCGTCTCCAGGACGGCGGCGTGCCCGAACCAGGCGGCCGCGATGTCGGCGTAGCCGCGGACGGTGAGCGCCGTGGGGGCCACGATGTTGAAGTCCTCGCCGGCGGCCGCCTCGGGGTGGGCGAGGGCCTTTTCGAAAGCCTGGGCGACGTCGTCGGCGTGCACGTGGTGCATCAGTTCCGCGCCGGTGCCGGGGATCCGAAGGGGCTGGCCGGCGGAGAGTGCCTGCCAGACGGCGGGGTCCAGGTTTCCGAGCGGGCCGATGGGGTGCCAGCCCGGTCCGACGATGTGGCCGGGATGCAGCGAGGTGGTTGCCAGGCCGCCGCTGGCGGTCTCCTCCTGCAGCATCACCGCGATGCGGTTCTTCTGGACACCGTAGTCACCAAAGGGCTCGGCCGCTGAATCAGAGCCTTCCCGGATGGGCAGCTTCAGGCTTTGCCCGTAGCGCCAGATGGAGCCGCAGTGCAGCAGGTGCCCCACCTCGCCCCGCAGGCGGTGCACCAGAGACGCCGCAGATTCGAGGGTGAAGCAGACCAGGTCCACCACCGCGTCCGGCTTCAGCCCGGCCACCCGGTCCCCGAACGTTCCGTCCCGGTCTTCCGCCTGCCGGTCTGCGGTGACTTGGTGGACCTGCTGCCATTCGGGCGAGTCGATGTAGGGCTTGCTGGTGCCGCGGCTGATGGTGGTGACCTCGTGGCCGGCGCGGACCAGCCGCGGGACCAGGAACGAACCGATGTGGCCGCTGCCGCCGATGACGGTGACTTTCATTGCTCTCCGATCGTTGTATTCCCTCAACCGTAGGGCTGGCGGCATAGGAAAGGGAGGTCCTGGCGGGCCTCCCTTTCCTGCTGGTTCGCCTTGGTCTGCTGCGTGATCAGGCGGGCTTGGCGTACTCGGCTGCACTCATGACTTCATAGCCAACGAACGTCTCGTCGTTTTCCACCCAGGCGTCGTGCCCGGCCGGGATGGAATAGGCGTCGCCGGCATGGATGGTCTTCTGCGTTCCGTCGTTGAGCTGCACCGTCAGGGTGCCGGCGGTGCAGAAGCCCAAGTGGTTGTTCTGGCAGCTGTCCGTTTTGACCACGGTCTTGACGGTTTCGGACCAGCGCCAGCCCGGCTCAAAGGTGAACCGGCCCAGGGTTGCGCCGCCAATGTTGACCACATCCACCTCGGTCTTGGGCGGGCGGCGCTTCTCGTCGGGTTCGTTGAAGGATTTGGATTCGAGGTTCGTGACCGTTACTGCAGGCATTTCTGGCTCCCGGTAAGGAGTGGTTGCTAATTCATCCGGCGGGCTGGGCGGCGCCGGGAGGTGATCCGCCAGGGAGGGTGTGCCCGTCCAGAACCTGCCGAACCGCGTGCGCGACGATCTCAATGTGCTCCCGGCCGGACCCGATGTCAATGCCGCATTTCCTCCTGGAACCACTCCCGGGCAGGGTTGGTCACTTCCGGGGCGGAACGGTGCAGCCCCGGTTGCGCGGCCCATTTCACGCCGTTGGCCAGCACCCGCTGGATCTGCGGGTGGTGGTACACCGGGTACTCCTGGTCGCCCGGGCTGAAGTAGAAAATGCGGCCCTTGCCGCGGGTGAAGGTGACACCCGAACGGAACACTTCGCCGCCCGCGAACGAGCTGATGAAGATCAGATCGTCCGGGTCCGGGATGTCGAACAGTTCCCCGTACATCTCCTGCTCGGGGATGACGATGGGGCTGTCCACGCCCTCGGCGATGGGGTGCGCTGGCTTGACGGTCCACACCAGCTCGCGCTCGCCGTCATTGCGCCAGGCCAGCGAGCAGCTGGTGCCCAGGAGTTTGGTGAAGATCTTCGCGAAGTGTCCCGAATGGAGCACAATCAGCCCCATTCCGCCGAGCACGTGCCGGTGGACGCGTTCGACGACGGCGTCGCCCACCTCGGCGTGGGCCATATGGCCCCACCAGAGCAGGACGTCGGTCTCCGCAAGCACCTCCTCGTCAAGGCCGTGTTCGTCGTCGGTGGCCAGGACCGCCGTCGTGATGTCTGCGTCCGGAAAGTGGGAACGAAGGCCCGCGGCGATGGCGCCGTGGATGCCGTCGGGGTAGATCTCCCCGATGTGGGAGGGCTCGTTGATGGCCTCGTGGACGCCCTCGTTCCACACCCGGATCCTCAAATTTGCCGTTCATTAGAGTCGAACCTCCCTCTGCTGCAGCGCGGACTGGTAGCACGCGTCAATGATCTGTGCACGGTACAGGGCCAGGGAACCGTCATGCCCGGCCCACGCTGTTTCGCCGCCGCGCACCGCCGTTACGAAGTCTTCCACCACTGCGTCATGGGCGCGGCCCGGCAGCACGGTTGGCACGTAATCGGCGGATTCCCCCTCTTTGTCCGTGAAGACCCTGAGCTGGCCTACCGGCGGGAACGGCGCGCCCTTCACCTTTAGTTCCGCGCCGCCGTCGGTGCCGTAGACCGTGAAGTCGAGCAGGTCGTCCGTCTCCCGGTAAGTGGCCCAGCCCGCTTCGAGGAGCAGTGTTCCGCCGCCTTCAAGCCGGAGGAACGCCGACGCGAAGTCCTCCACCTCGAACGCATGGCTGGTGGCCTGAGCTGAATACCGGTTTCCGCCGCCCCTGCCCTGCGGGCCCAGCTCCGAGTGTGTCGCGGCAGAGACCGCCACCACCTTCGGTTCGCCGAGGAGGTGCAGGGCGTAATCCAGCGCATGCACGCCAATGTCGGCCAGCGGTCCGCCGCCGGCGAGCTCGGGATTCGTGAACCAGCTGCCCAGGGTGGGGATGCCGGAGCGGCGCAGCCAGGACGCCTTGGCGTAATAGGGCCTGCCCAGTCCGCCGGCATCGATCACGTCCTTGAGCGCCTGGATGTCGCCGCGGCGGCGGTGGTTGAAGGCAACGTCCAGGACGCGTCCGGCCTTCCGCGCTGCCTTCACCATGGCCTGGCCCTCGACGGCGTTGCGCGCGATGGGCTTTTCGCTCAGCACATGGATTCCGCGTTCCAGGGCGGCGATGGCGATGGGGGCGTGGAGGAAGGTGGGCACCGCCACGCTGATGGCGTCCAGGCCGCCGTGGTCCAGCATCTCTTCCCAGCCGGCAAAGCCGTTGGGGATGGCGTACTCGGCCTGCAGGGAGTCGCGCAGTTCCTGTTCCATTCCCGCCAGTGACATGATGCGGACGCCGTCGAGCTCGGAATAGGCTTTCAGGTGCTGCTGGCCGGCCCAGCCGATGCCGACCACACCCACCCGCAGTTCCTGGAGCTTGTCTCCGGGCGTGGGTGCCTGCCGGGCTATGGGCTGCTGGTTATTCAAAGGGATGCTTCCTTTCGTCCGGGGTTTGGACAGTGGCGGGTACCGGCCGAAGCAACCTTCCGCCCCGTGGCTTTCAGCCTAGCCGCCGCTTCGGCCCGGCAATATGGAGCAGCCGCCCGACGGCGTCACGCAGGGCATGCTTTCGACCCGCCTTTGGTGCGTGTGCCGCGAAAACCCGGCCTCCCGCCGTCGTCCGCTCCTTGAAAGCATGCCTGGCGTGACGCGCCAGTAACTCCTGCGAGCGGCGGGACGCCTGAAACTCGGTGGCGGATGACCGAAACGATCATTTAACACACCGGAAACCCACCCCAAAACAGCGGCCATACAGTTGGAACCAGACGGCACCAGCCGCCCCTCCGCTGAACGTGGCCCCTCCGTCCACGTCCCTCCCACGGAGCGGCTCTGACGGCAACTTACCGTTCTTCTCTTCGCATCTTGAAAGGGGTTTCCCATGGATTCGGGAAATGTCGCTTGGATTTTGGCCAGCTCGGCGCTGGTTTGCATGATGATCCCCGCCCTGGCCCTGTTTTACGGGGGCATGGTGGGGTCGCGCCGGATTCTGAACATGATGATGATGTGCTTCGGCGGCGCCAGCCTGGTGGCCGTCCTGTGGGCACTGTTCGGGTACTCGATGGCGTTCGGCAACTCTGTTGGGGGGCTGGGGCTGATCGGTGACGTCACCGAGTTCCCCGGCATGGGCCAGTTGCTGGCCGCGGATGATTCGGCATCCATCCCGGTCATCTTGTTCGCCGCGTTCCAGCTGTTCTTCGCCTGCGTCACCACGGCCCTGGTTGCCGGTGCAGCGGCGGGGCGGATGAAGTTCGGCGCCTGGATGCTGTTCGCCGGCATTTGGGCCACCGTTGTCTACTTCCCCATCGCGCACTGGGTGTTCGCATTCGACTCGGCCGACGGCAGCACGATGGGCGGCTGGATCGCCAACGGCATCAAGGCCATCGACTTCGCCGGCGGCACCGCGGTCCACATGAATGCCGGCGCGGCCGCTCTTGCCCTGGCCCTGGTCCTGGGCAAGAGCTCCGGCTGGCCCAAGGTGGAGCACGCCAAGCCGCACAGCCGGCCGCTGGTCCTGGTGGGCGCGGGCCTGCTGTGGGTCGGCTGGTTCGGCTTCAACGCCGGTTCGGCCCTCTCCGCCGGCCAGTCGGCGGCGGTGGTCTTCCTGAACACTGCAGTAGCCGCGTCCGCCGGCCTGCTCGCCTGGGCCCTGGTGGAGCGGGTCCGCCACGGCGCAGCCACCAGCATGGGCGCCGCATCCGGGCTGATCTCCGCGCTCGTGGCCATCACTCCAGCCTGTGGTGCCGTCAGCCCGCTGGGTGCTGTGGCCATCGGCGCCATCGCCGGGGCTGTCTGCTCCCTGGCCATCGAGCTGAAGTTCCGGCTCGGCTTCGACGATTCCCTCGACGTCGTCGGTGTCCACCTCGTGGGCGGTATCCTGGGCACCCTGCTCATCGGCCTCTTCGCCACGGACGCAGCACCCAACGCCGTCACCGGTCTCTTCTACGGCGGCGGTTTCGAACTGCTGGGCGTCCAGGCGCTGGCCACCATCACGGTGCTGGTCTACTCATTCGGCATAACCTGGGTCCTGGCAAAGATCCTGGACAAGACCATCGGCCTGCGCATCAAACCCGAGGACGAACTGCGCGGCATCGACCTCGCAGCCCACTCCGAGCTGGCGTACCTGACGGACGAGGACCCGGTGGAACTGGGCTCGCCGCAGCGGGTCTAGCTGCAGCGCACGAATCAGGGCCAAACCTTGGACCGGTGCCGGCACCAGCCGGCTTATAGTTCCGGGGTTTGGCCCTTCGTTGTGCCCGGCTAATGTTCCGTGCAGACCAGGCTTCCACCGCGCACTTCCAGTACCGCGGCCCGCACGTGGCTGAGGCGGGTGCGCGGGTCCGGCGCCATCGTGTCGATGTCCTCGCCGCCCCAGTACGGATGGGTGAAGTACACCAGCAGCGCACGCTGCGTACCGCCGTCGGACGTTTCACCGGCCGTCCCGTCTGCAAAGGGCACCACGTCAGCATGGCGTCCGACGACGGCCCTTCCGTCCACGCTCTCCGGCGCCGTGAGGATCAGCCCGCCAAAGTGCTCCTGCCGGACCCAGTTGCCGGTTGCATCGGGGGAGCGGTAGATGGCCTGGCCGCGCCATTCGTCCACGATCATCCAGTACCAGCCGCCGAGCCGGAAGACCTTGGGCCCTTCGTGCGGCCGGCCGGGGATGGCGATGCCTTCCGGTTGCCACGCCGAGGGATCGTCCGGGGTGTCGCTGACCGCGCTGCAGGTGTTCGATCCGCGGGTTTCGTCCTTGTACCAGAGCCGGTAGCGGCCGTCCCCGCAGCGGGCCACGGCGGCGTCGATCACCCGCGGCGAGTCCAGGTTGATGCGGCCAAGGTAATCCCACGTTTCCAGGTCATGGCTGGCGAACTCGACGATTTCCGCCGTGCCGGTCCAGTCCGTCCGTCGGCCGCCCAGGACTGTGAGGTACATAATCCAACGGTCTCCAATGCGTACGACGTCGGGCGCCCAGAGGGTTGCGGGCAGTTCCGTTCCCGGCGGGATCAGTCCCTCGACGGTGCCTTGGTAGCGCCAAGTGGTGCCGCCGTCGGAAGACCTGGCGATGCCGATGCCGGTTCCGTGCACCCATTCGACCCCCGTCAGTCCCGGTGCGGTGGCGCGGCGCTGGGTGTAGAACAGGACCCACTCGCCCTTGAGGTGGTCGGCGACGAGCACGGGGTCGGTGGGGCCGTCCCAAACGGGATCCCGGTAGGGGACAGGGAAGGCGTCTGCGCGAAGGTATGGCGCCGGCGCTTCCGCGGATTTCTGCTGTGCCGTCTGCTGCTGTGACATCGCTTCTCCAACGTTGTACTTTTCCGTTGGAACCAGCATAGGTTGCGATTATCGAGGCGCATATCCATTCGCGCTGCGCACATTCCCAGGCGCTACGGATATTCGGGTCGCGAAAAGGAATCTGCGCGTCGAATCTGCAAAAGCGCGTCGAAACCGATGCAGCCTACTCCTTGAACAGCCCTGCCAGGTCCTCGGCCGTGATGGCGCCGCCGGCCAGGGCATCGCCCTCCATGACGTCCGCGAACAGCTGGGACTTCCGGGTCTTCAACGCCATGACCTTTTCCTCGATGGTGTCCTTGGCCACCAGCCGGTACACCATGACGTTCCGGGCCTGCCCAATCCGGTGCGTGCGGTCCACGGCCTGCGCCTCGGAGGCGGGGTTCCACCAGGGATCGAGCAGGAACACGTAGTCGGCCTCCGTGAGGTTGAGCCCGAACCCTCCGGCCTTCAGCGAGATCAGGAACACCGGTGCGCTGCCGTTCTTGAATTCGCTGACCACGTCGGCGCGGTTGCGCGTGCTGCCGTCGAGGTAGCAGTACTCGATGTCCTCCTCGTCCAGCCGTTCCCGGACCTTGCCCAGGAACCCGGTGAACTGGCTGAAGATCAGGGCGCGGTGCCCCTCGGCCACCAGGTCCTCGAGCTGTTCGAACAACACATCCAGCTTGCTGGACCGCACCGCTGACAGTGCCGGGTCCACCAGGGACACGTCCAGGCTCAGCTGCCGCAGCAGCGTCAGCGACTGGAAAATGGTGAACCTGTTCTTGTTGACGTCCTCGATCAGCCCCAGGATCTTTTGCCGCTCCCGCTGCAGGTGCGTCTGGTACACCTTCTGGTGCCGCGGGTTCAGCACCACCTCAAGGATCTGCTCCTGCTTGGGCGGCAGGTCCTTGATCACCTGGTCCTTGGTACGCCGCATCATCAGCGGCCGGACACGGCGGCGGAGCTTCTCCAGCTGCCCTTTGTCGCCGTTCTTCTCCACCGGCTTCTGGTAGTACTCGGCGAAGCGCTTGGGGCTGGAAAACAGGCCCGGAGCCACGATGGACGTCAACGCCCAGAATTCCATGAGGTTGTTCTCCAGCGGAGTGCCCGTGATGGCCAGCTTGAACGCCGCCGGAAGTTTGCGGGCGCACTGGTACGCCTTGGACTGGTGGTTCTTCACGAACTGCGCCTCGTCCAGCACCAGTCCGGACCAGGTGCGGGAGGCGTAGGACTCGTAGTCGATGCGGAATAAGGCATAGGAGGTGATGACGATGTCGGCCCCGCCGAGCGACTTAGCCACCTCCTGGCCGCTCTTGGCAAAGGTCTCGCCGACAGTGCGCACAGTGAGGCCAGGAGCAAACCGTGCGGCTTCGGCTGCCCAGTTGCCCACCACGCTGGTGGGCGCCACCACCAGGAAGGGCGCGACGGCGGCGGGCTGGTTTGCGCCGTCCACAACACTGGCGGCGGCAGCACCGTCGTCGGACCTTTCCAGTGCCGCCGCGGCTTCAACAGCCAGTTCCTTTGCCGCGCACATCAGGGCCAGTGCCTGCACGGTCTTGCCCAGGCCCATGTCGTCGGCCAGGATCCCGCCCAGCCCGTGCTTGTACAGGAAGCTGAGCCAGTTGTAGCCCTCCAGCTGGTAAGGGCGCAGCTCGGCGTTGAGGGAGGCAGGAAGCGGCAGCCCGTCCGTGCCGCCCTCCAGGAGGCCGCCCACCGCGGACCGCCATGCGGCAGCCTGTTCGTCAACGATCCCCAGCTGCGCCAGCTCATCCCACAGCCCGGCCTGGAACCGGCTGATCTGCAGTGGAGCGTCCTTGTTGTCCTGAAGGGACCTGGCTTCCTCGATCAGTGCGCGCAGCTGGTGCAGCTCCGGCAGGTCCAGGGAGAAGTAGGCGCCGCTGGGCAGCAACATCTTGGTCTGTCCCGCGGCGAGGGCGGAGAACACGGCGGCGAAGGAAACGGGCTGGCCTTCCAGGGAAATCTGGATGCCCAGGTCGAACCAGTCGCGCTGTTCGGTGGCCTTGGTGGAGATGGAGACCACCGGTGCCTCCTCGGCCTCGCGGTAGTCGGCAATGTCGCCCACCGTCTCCACGTCCACGTCCGGGGCTTCGCGCAGCCGGGGCAGTACTTCCTCCGTGAACGCCAGCGTGTCCAGCCCCGTCAGTTCGGCGGAGGCGGCCAGCCGGGGGGTGCCCCAGCCGCCGGTGGCGGATTCGCCCAGGGCCGGCACCACGTCCCACGGCCGGCCGATGCCCTCCAGGATGCGGGATTCCGCGGTGTCGTCGCGGTAGCCGGCATCGCCGGGGTGCCGCCACAACGGCTGCGCGGTCACCAGCTTGCCGGTCTTGTAGTGCCACTCCCAGTGCAGCCGCACCCGGTGGTCAGCCCCGTAGTTGGCCAGCAGAGACAGGGTGGGGGCGGCCAGTTCGGGCAGTTCCACGGATTCGTCGCGCGCCGTGACCCGGGCCGTCTGCTTCAGCTTTGGGTAGAAGCCGGTGAGGAACCGGGACTCGTCCCTGGCCGGAATGTGCAGGGTGCTGGCTGCGGTGACAAACGCCAGCAACTCCTCGCTCAGCCCGCTCTCCAGCGGTGCCAGCGTGATGGTTCCGTTGGGGTCGGGAACACCGGGCAGCGCGGCCTCGCCGGAGGTAAAGAACAGGCCGTGCGCGGGCCTGCCGATGGTGCCCACGGACGCCGGATCAACCTCAGCCCCCTCCACGGTGATGGTAGGCGAAAGCTCCAGGCCGCCGTCGGACGCCTCTGCCTTGGCCGTGCTGCCGGCCTCCGCAGCGTCGGCCACCGGGGTGCCGTACCGGCTCAGGGAAAGCCCGACGGCGGCAGGGGCTTCGGCGAGCCGGACCGGTTCGGTGCCGCGCGAGTGGACCAGGGAGAGCCCGATCTTCGTGGCGTCGGACAGCAGGCCCCACAGGTTCTTGCCCGCATAGGAGTTCAGGCTCAGCCACAGGCCCGCGGAGTTGTGCATCCGGCTGGCGGCGGAGGAGTGGCCGGCAAGGAACTCCTGCAGCCATTCCACGTGCGCCTGGTTCGATTCGCGCCGGAAGTTCAGGTAGCTCAAGGTATTCCAGGAAACGTCGCCGCGGATCCACTTGCCCTTGGCCCCCATGATCACGGGCCGCACCTTGAGCTGCCGCACGCCGCGCACCGGGTCCCGGCGGCCGGTGTAGGAGAAATGCGGCGGCGGTTCCTCCACCTCGAACTGCAGGGCCAGGGGAACCCCGCTGGTGGATGGGGCGGAACCTGGCTGGGAGATCAGCGGGCTGAGGGCCTGCTCCCAGTCGGAGAGCGCCGCCGAGGGGGCACGGGACACCTGCGTGGACGAGGACGGCGACAGCAGCTGCACCCGGATGGCCGGGTTGTCCTCCGCCGCGAAGAGCAGGGCCGCCACGTGCTTGCAGTCCTTGCGGACAGGGCAGCTGCACACACCCACCGTGCAGCTCCAGCCGCCGCCCTTCCGGACCAGCTTGGCCGTGGTGGAATAAGGAACCTCCGCGCCACCCCGGACCTTTCCCAGCATGAGCCCCGTGCCGCCGTCGAACGATATGCCCGAGACCCTGCTGGCCATGGCATACGCCAGCCCCGCCGCCAGCGAGCGGTCGTTGATGGCGGGTGTCTGTATTGCCAGTTCCGCACTTTCGTCCGGTTGGGATGGCATGTACGCGCTACTTTCGGCAGGTCACGGCGGGGCCGGGTCCGGTGGGTGGTTATCTGATCCATCTTAGTTCGCCCGGCGGCAGGCCCATGCCGGGTGCCCTCCCAGCCGGCCCCGAAAACTTCGCGTGACGTTCATTTCCTGCCCCAGGCTGCCGTGACCGGGCCGCCGTAGCGTGAAGGCGTCCGGCGTACCGCCACCCCCAGTAAGGAGTGCCATGACCACCAGCCAGCAGCCCGTTGTCCTGACCAGCAGCAGCATCGACGGCAGGGACGAGGAGGTGGTGGAGGCCAACGTGGCCATCATCGACGCGATGCACAACGCCCTGCTGGGAGCCGAGCTCATGTCACCGGTGGCCGTCCGCAGCTACTTCGTGGACTTCTACCTTTGCCAGGCGCTGGAGGGCGGGTTCGCACAGTATGCCGTCATGGCGGCCGCCCGGACCGCCACGGACGCGCTGGTCCGGGAGGGCATGGCGGGAATGGGCGCCACGGCACACTTCGACCTGTTCAACCGGGCCGTGGCTGCCTACGACGTACTGACCGCCGCCTACCTGGAAGGGCCCGGCGGCACGGGGCCCCTTCCCGACGGCGTCTTCCGGATGGATGAGCTCGACGGCGAGTTCGAGGAGCTGCTGGAACACGAGAACATCACCGCCCTCAATGCCCGCTGGCTGTGCGGCCAGCCGGACCTGCTGGTCCTGGACGATGAGGAAGTGGGGCCGTACATTCAGCGGCTGGCGGCGCTGGTTCCTGACTTGGCCGGCAGGCGGGTGGCCCGCGCCGGCGCCGCTGCTTCGCGGATCGTGGGAGCGCTGCGAAATAGCCGGAACGGACCGGCGATCCCGAACGTTTCCAGCGATTTGGGCGCAGAAAAAGAAAAATCCAGCCAGCCGTAACCTTTCCGCAATCCCGGGCGATGTAGTCCGTGATGGGTCCGCACGGCGGACCCACTCTGATGTGTTGTCTAGGTTTGGAGAAGTTAGATGTCTGTGTTCACCGTTCTTGCCACCAGCAAAGTCGCCGCCGGAGTCCTGGCCGCCGGAACCCTGGCCGTAGGAGGAACCGGCGCCGCAGCCGTCTCGGGCGTCCTTCCCGCCCAGGCCCAGCAGACCGCCCACGAGCTCTTCGGCGCTCCCGCCCCCAAGCTTGCAGCCGAAGCAGCCGCTGACGCCCAGGCCACCCCCGCTCCCACGGCCACCGGCGCTGTAACAGGCGCCCTGGAGACCGCCGACGCCGATGCCGCCGCCAAGGCTTCCGCCGCCGCTGACGCCTCCGATGAAGAGGTCACCGCCGACGCAACGGCTTCCGCGGCAGTCAACACCGCTGTTGACGCCGCCGGTCCGGCTGCCCTGGGCCTCTGCACCGCCTACACCCATGGCGGCGTCGACGCTTCCTCCAAGGCGTTCTCCTCGCTGTCCATCGCAGCCCAGGGCGACGCGAACATCGAAAGCTACTGCACCGACGTCCTGGCCAAGGCCGACGCCACCGCCGAGGGCAGCGCCGAAACCAAGGGTTCGGCTGCCGTTGAGGTTGAAAAGCCTGAGGTTCCGTCCGTTCCCGCTGTTCCTGCCGTTCCTGGCGTCGACGGCGAAACCACCGTTCCTGCCGTTCCTGCCGTTCCCGCCGTGGGCGGCAACACCGTCCACGCGCCGTCGGTTTCCACCCGCTAAGGCACCTTGGCTAGTCTGGACTGCGGCCGCCGCTCCGGCTGCGTCCGCAGTCCAGGCAGCCGGCCGGGGCGCACACCAGTGGAGGTGTACCCCTGCCAGGCATGCAACGAGGCAGCTGGAAGACCGCGGGGACTGACAGTCCGCACCGGAGACCGGGACAAGGCGCAGGCTGGATCCCGGGATGGAGGAGCCGCAGGTGCTAGACACTTTGGCCCAAGAAGAGATCGACATATTCGACAACGCAGCCGGAACGGATCCGGCCGTGTTGTTCGCGGCTGCCTATCGAACCTTCGCGGGCCCGGTGCAGGGCTACCTCAAGGCACGGGGACTGGATGATCCCGAAGCCGTCACCCAGGATGTCTTCCTGGCCTTCTATCCCAGGATCGGCACCCTCACCGGGGGCCTGGCAGGCGCGAAGTCCCTGATCTTTTCCATCGCCCATGCCCGGATGGTGGACCACTACCGCCGGCTGGAGCGCAGGCCGCAGCTGACACCGTATGACCCCCAGCAGGACGGCCGCACCTCCCCGTCCGCGGAGGACCACGCCGTGGAACTGAACGGCGGCGCCGCGGCGATGCTGGAAGGCCTCAGCGAGGAACACCAGGAGGTCCTGGCCCTGCGCGTCGTGGCGGACCTGTCCATCGACCAGGTGGCCGCCATCATGGGCAAGAGCGCCGGAGCCATCAAGCAGCTCCAGCGCCGCGCCCTGCAGAACCTCAAGGCACAAACGCTCAAAAGAAACCAGGCGAATCATGAGTGACACCGCAGGATCCCGCAACGACGGGGCCATCGACCAGCTCCTGCTGGAGGCAGGCATGGACGCCGACGGCCAGCTCCGTCACGCCCTGGTCACCCTGCGCGCCCTGGCAGCGGAGACTCCTCAGCCTTCCGCCGAAATCGCGGCGTTGATGGCGGGGACTTCCACCGCAGTGCTTCCCGCTGCAGAACCCGCTGCCACCGCCGTGCTTCCCGCCGGCCGGCCCGCCGATCAGCTCGCCGCGCGCCGCCAGGCCAGGCGCCGCATCACGCTGACCACCTTGTCGGTGGCCGCGTCGCTCGCAGCCGGCGGCGCTGTTGCCGCCGCATCCGACCAGGGGTTCCGCGAATCCTTCACCCAGCTGAACCACGCCGTCACTTCGTTCGTGACAGGATCCAGCGCGGCGAACGCCGGTCATGACGCCCCGCAGTTGCCCGCGCCCCGGCCCGCGGCGCCGCAGCCGCCGGCACCCAGCGGCCCGGACGCCGTCCCCCCGGCACCCGCGCCGGCTTCCGCACCCGCCGGAGTGGCGCCATCGGGCACTCCTGCCCGGCCTGGCAGCACTCCCAGCCATGGCGCTGCCGCCCGGAAACCGGTGGAGGCACCCGCCGAACCGTCGCTGCCCGCCACTGTTCCGGAGGACGTCAGGAAGGGCCTGGAACAAGGCTCGAAGCTGCCCGTTCCCGTCCCCACGGAAGTCCCCCTGCCAGGCAAGGTGCCGGACGTTCCCCTGAATTAGTGCAGGCGGCCGGCAGGCTTAATAGCCCTGGCCGGCCGGCTTGATCATCGCCCCGGACGGGTCCGACAGGTACCAGACGCCGCCCACGCCCTGGCCCAGGACGTCGCCGGGCTTGGTGTCCTTCACGTAGTAGTAGAGGGGCATGCCGTTCAGTGTCACCTGCTTCTTCCCGTCAGGGGTGTTGATGGTCCCCAGCTTCCCTGTGACGCCTTCTGCCACGGGTGACCCCGAGGTGGTGGTCAGCGGCGGCCACTGGACCAGGCAGGAGCCGGTGCAGGCGCTGGTTCCGGAGTCCTTGGTGTCCTTGGTGAAGAAGTAGAGGCTCATCCCCTTCGCATCCACCACGATGTTGCCTGCCGAGGAGGATGCTGTTTTGAGGTCGACGGCGGCGCTTGGCTGCGTGGACGAGGCGGAGGCGGAAGCGGTGCTGGACGAAGAAGCCGCGCCGGAGGCAGTGCTGGTGGCGCCCGGGGCCGGGCTGGTGGCCGCCGGGGTTGTGCCGGTGCTGGTGCCGCAGGCGGAGAGGGCTGCCGCGAGGGCCAGGATGGCAAGGCCTGGCCCGACATGGTGTTTCATGGTGTGCTCCTTGGCTGAACTTTCCCGGTTGGTGTATTTGCTGATGCTTTGAGCAGGCACCCGGCGTCGAATCACCGGACGCTAACCCCTACGACGCTTCCCGGTAAAGAATGGTTCACAGGTGCGCTGTGGAACTCCACGATTGAACCGTTTCCTGCTTCCGGACGTCGTAACAGCCGGGAGCGCAGGATACCGTGGCGTTCCACACAGTGTGCAGGGCCAGGGACGGGAGGAGTGGCATGCCGCTCGACGACGACGTGGTGGAGGCCATCTACCGTGAACACGGGAGTGCCCTGCGCCGGTTCGTGCTCAGCGCCACCCGGGATCCGCAGCTGGCCGAGGACGTGGTGCAGGAAACAGTGCTCCGCGTCTGGCAGCACGCCCCGGACATCAACGGCAGCTTCCGCAGTTATCTGTACCGCACGGCCAGGAACATCATGATCGACAACTACCGCCGGAGCCAGCGCCGCCCGCCGGAGGCCCTGGAGAGCAGCCTTACCGACCCCGCAGCAATGATGGGCCATGTTGACGGGATGCTCAACCGCGTCCTGATGGAGGAAGCACTGCTGCGGCTGAGCAAGGAACACCGGGAGGTTCTGGTGGCACTGCATTACCGCAGGTTCACGGTCAACGAGGCCGCCGTCCAGCTCAACATCCCCAGCGGAACGGTCAAGTCCCGCGCGTTCTACGCGCTGAGGGCACTGCGCACCATCCTGGACGAAATGGGGGTGGAACGGTGAACAGCAATCCGCACCACCTGCTGGGGGCATATGTGCTGGGGGGCCTTGATCCCGCCGACCTCACCCTCTTCGAGGCGCACCTCCAGGACTGCGGCGCCTGCCGGAAGGAACTGGCGGAGCTGGAGAAGGTGCCCATGCTCCTGGACTCACTTCCAGTGCCTGACGCCGTGGCGCTCACAGCCGTTCCCGGCGGCAGCGACGCCCCGGACACCAGCGTCCCCGCCCGCCTTTTTGACGAACTGGCCCGCCGGCGCAGGACATTGCGACGGCGGTGGGTGGCGCTGGCAGGGGCCCTTGCCGCTGCGTGCCTTGCCGTGGGACTGGCGGCCGGCCCCCTGCTCGCCAGGCCGCCGCAGCCGGACGCCACCTACTCGGTGGCGTCCGGAGGAGGGCTTCAGGTCAACATCGACATGGCCCGGAAGACGTGGGGAACCGAGCTCGCGGTGAGCGGCAGCAGCCTGCCCGCGGAAGGTACCCTCTCCCTGTGGGTGCGCGACCGTGCCGGCGGAGAGGACCGGGCCTGTGCCTGGACAGCCACACCCAGCGGGAAGGTCAAGGTGACCGGGGCGACGCCCCTCCAGCTTGGCAGCATCTCGAGTGTGGAACTGCGCGATGGCGCCCAGCGCTCCGTGGCGGTCATTACCGTCCCTTAGGGTTTGAGCGCCCTGAACTCCGCCACCAGGGCCTCGTCCTCACAGGCGCGGGCGAAGGCCTCGATCCGCCGTTCGATCTCGTAGCCGAGCAGCCGGCTGCCGATCCGCTCCATGAGTGGGCGCAGCACGGCCGGGCGGCATGAAAAGGTGTATTTCCAGACTGCCCGGGTGCCGGCGTCGTCCGCGCTGAAACGCCAGCCGCCGCCAAAGTTGGTGAAGAACCACGGCCCGGACACCATGGTCATGCCCACGTTGCGGGGCGGAGCATAGGAGACGTACTGGCTTACCATGCCCAGGCCAAGCCGGGACCTGGTGCGGGTGCGGACGCCTTTTCCCGGCGCCTGCGCCCCGTCAAGGAAGCCCTGGGCGGAAATGAAGGGGTCCCACTTGAGCCGGAAGTCCCCGGTGGTCTGGGAGAAGGCAAAGGCCGTCTCCGGATCGATGCGGATCACACGTTCGGCACGTACCTGGGGCATGGCTCAACCTAACCACGCCGCCGGGGGTTACCTGGTCATTTTGGCCAGCCGCGCACGCATGATCATGTACGCGCCGTAGCAGACCAGCCCGGCACCCACCGCAGCCAGGAGCCAGGGCCCCAGCGGTTGGTCGCGGAGGGCCCGCAGGCCGCCGTCCAGGCCGGTGGAATCCTCCGGGTGCTCCTTGAGGGTGGCGATGGCGATGAGCAGCCCGGCCAGCAGCAGCACGGTTCCCTTGGCCAGGTAGCCCGCCACTCCCAGGGCTGTTACCGCTGTCCTGGCCGGGCCGGGGGCAGGCATCCGCAACTGCTTCTCGAACGATTTTTTCGGTCCCCGGATGCCGTACGCCACGCCCGTGACTGCCACTGCCACGCCGATCAGGACGAGCAGCGCCACCCCGCCCGGGGCCTCCATCATGGAAATGGTGAAGTCGCTGGTGGCCTTCCGGTTGTCCTCACCCGTGCCGGTACCCATGGCGAAGTGCCACACGGTCAGGGCCAGGACGGCGTAGACGATCGCCTGCAGCGCGGCCTTGGCCTTGTTCTTGATCTTCTTCTTTGTGGCCTGGTGGTTGAAGTCGAAGATGGCATCGCCCGCCTGCCAGAGCGACAGCGCCGTGCAGGCCGCGAAGCTTCCCCACAGCAGGAAGGGCCCAACGGGCATGGTGGCCAGCTCCGCCACCGCGCCGCTGAAGTCGGCGTGGCCCGTACCGCCCATGGCCAGGCGGATGGAAATGGCACCCACCAGCAGGTGCAGGATGCCGCTCGCGGCGAATCCGGACCTGGCAAAGACCTCAAGGACGCGTGAATTGGTGACGTCCTCGGCCTTGTCCACGGCCTGTTTTAGTTCTTCTCTAATTGTCGTTCCTTCGGACAGGCGCGTTGTGCGCTGCTGTGCGTGCCCTTCGTACACCGCCATCGTCCCACGCCGGCCGGGTCCCGAACAGCCGGTCCAGTACTGCTTCGCTGGATGCCCGGCCGGGGCCCGGTGGTAACGGGAAGCCGGGGCGATGGGGAGGGATCCCCATCGCCGGGTTCCATCAGCTGTGCAACCATAAGCACCAGCGATTGACAGGGATCGCACTCTTTCCCGGGGGAAACCATGACTTTTTACGGCGCAGACGTGAGCCAGTTGCGGGCGTTGGCCAAAGCGGCGGACCGGGCAGCGTCACTGCTGAGCAGCCGTGCCGGCTCCCTGCACAGCCAGATCCAGTCGGCGCCGTGGAAGGGCCGGGACGGGGAACGGTTCCGCCAGGAGTGGAGCGCCAGCCACCGGCCCAGCCTGGACAAAGTGGTGGCGAGCCTGCGGGAAAACTCAAGAATCCTGCTGAAGCATGCCGACGAGCAGGAAAAAGCGTCCACTTCCGCCGCCGGCGGTTCCGGCAGCAGCACCTGGGACCGGCTGACCTCGCTGGCCGGACAGGCCAGGGAGTGGTTCGCGGAAAAGGCCGAGGCAGCCAGGGCAGCCGCCGAACACCGCCGGGAGCTGGAGTCCGGGCTGGACCGCATGGTTGATGCCAGCCCGGACGAACAGGCAAAATGGTGGGCCGGCCTGTCCGACGCCGACCGGAAATACCTGATTGAGGGCGAAGGCAGCGACGGCCCATTCGCCGAGGTCCTCATGCGCATGGATGGCGGCATTCCCGCGGCCGCGCAGCAACTGGCCAAGCAGCACCTGCAGGAACTGGCCAAGGCGGACATCCCGGTTTATTCGGAGACGGGCAAGGCCTCCATCGAGGCCCGGGTCGCCTGGGTCCACGGCGGTGCCGAAGTGGGGACGGAAGTGGTGGAGAACGCCGACGGTTCCGCCACCATGAAGGTCTACGGAAACATGGGCCTGGGCGTCAACGACACCACCGGAACGGCGGGGGCCACGCTGACGGGGGAGGTCTCCCGCGAGTACACATTCGCCAGCGTGGAAGAAGCCATGGCAGCGCGTGAACAGATGTACCGCGACCTTCCGCCGGACAGCATCGGCGAAATCAAGGACGTGGCCGGCAACCCGCCCGGATACATCCTGGACACCATCAAGAATGCGGCCAAGGACAATGGCTCCACCGGGCAGACGGACAAGGCCAAGGGAACGTTTTCGCTCGATGCCTCGGCCAAGTCCGGGACAGCGTCCGGCGGGGCCAAGCTTGACCTTGCCTACGAGCGGAACCTCACGGACGGTACCTCCACAGCCAGCGGCGAGGTCTCGGCGCAGGGCAAGCTCAACCTGGACGGCCGCGTGTTCGAGGCCTCCGGCAAGGGCGGGCTGCAGGTCAACATGGACAAGGGCAACAACATCGATTCCGTTTCCGTGTCAATGGACGGCACTGTGGCCCAGGGCGTGACCTCGGGGGTGAAGTCCGAGGCCGCCAAGTTCGATTCCACCGTGACGGCCGGAACCCAGGGCACCGTGAAGATTGAGGTGGACTACTCACCGGAAAACCGGCCAGTCATCGACAGCTACCTGCGCAACATCGCCCTGGGCAACGAGGCCGGCGCCGCCCGCGATGCAGCCCGGCTGTATGAGGCCGGCTCGGCCACCATCCAGGTGAATTCCGTGGTCACCGCGACGAACGAGGCAGGGTTCGACGTCAAGGTGGGTGAGGTGGACGTCAAAAGCGAGAACCAGGCCACCACCAATGTGTCCACGTACTATAAAGTCCCCAACGACACCAAGCTCGAGAGGCTCTGAAACCAATGTCAGTGCACATCGAATCACCGCTGGGCTTCACCGCGGACTTCCCCGAGCACACCCAGGTCCTGGAGGACTCCACGGCCGGGCCCAACAGCGAGCAGTACGGCCTGCTGGGCGGCGTCCTGGTAACCGTGATCAAGGATGACACGTCGGTGCAGGATGCGCCGCAGGCCAACGGCTGGGCCCACCTGATGTCAGGCTTCTACCTGGAGGAACGCGGCGGCACCCTCCTGGCGGAGGGTGAGCTGGACCTGCCCGGCAAGGCCGCGTACGCGGTGGTTGTGGGATATGGCGACGACGGCGGCCCGGCCAAGGTGGCAGCCACGGTGGGTGTGTGGGAAAGCGGGCGGTTCATTGGCGTGGTGGTCATTTGGCCCTACCTGAACCCCGAAGCGGAACCCCGCCTGGAGATACTCAAGGAGATCGTCGCCTCGATCAGCGTGGCCTGACCGCCGCACGGCGACGGTCAGCGGCGCGCGTCAGAGGCGGCGGTAGCAGAGATCGAAGATGAGCCGGCCCGCCTCGTGGGCCTTCGCCTCGAAGCTGGTCCGGATCCTGCCCTCGAAGCGGGGAGCCCAGCCACCCGTCTCATCCACGCCTTCGTTGGGGCCGGTGTGCTCAGTGCTCACCGGTGCACGACCCTCACGGACGGGGGCGCCCCCCACCACCGATTCGACGCCGGACTGCCACACCTGGGTCAACGGGCTTTCGGGCCCGCGGCGCTCGCCGGTGTGGAGGTTTTCGAAGTCCGGGGAGCCTGCCATGACGTCCCGGACGTGGACCGCATAGTTGGACCAGTCGGTGGCGATCCGGAACAGGCCGCCCGGCTTCAGCGCCCGTGCCGCCAGCCCGGCGAACTCGGGCTGGATGAGGCGGCGCTTATGGTGCCGCGATTTGTGCCAGGGATCGGGAAAAAAGACCCACAGTTCGCTGACCGAGCCTTCGGGCAGCATGGTGGCCAGTACCTCGGGGGCATTTGCCTCCACCACGCGGACGTTGTCCAGGCCCCGGCTGTTGATCTTGATGATGGTGTTGGCCAGCCCCGGAGTGTAGACCTCCACTGCGAGGAAGTTGGTGTCCGGATTTTGTTCGGCCGCATGGCAGATGGCGTCGCCAAGGCCCGAACCGATCTCGACGATGAGCGGGGCCTCGCGGCCGAACTCCGCGGCGGCGTCGAAGGTGTAGTCGGGGTGGACCGAGGTGTTGGCCACGTGCCGTGGCACGTTGACCGCCCACCGTTCGGCGTGCTCGGCCCAGGCGGCCTGCCGCCGGCCCTGCAGCCGGGTGCCGCGGCGCACGAAGCTGACAGGACGGCCGCCGTAGGTGCCGAAGGACGCTTGGGTGCCGGGCGTGACAGGCCTGGGAACATGCGGCTGCTGGGGGTTTTCAGGGGATTCGCTCATCCCTTCCAGAATAGCGCCGCGGCGCTGGCCCGGAACCGGAGGGGTCAGAACACCCCCACGTTGTCCAGCGCCGGACCCAGCGCCAGGGCGAAGACCAGGCCGCAGATACAGAGGGCGACCGCCGCCGCCGTCCAGTTGCCTGATCTCCGCGGTGACAGCTTCAGCGCCGGGATTGCCTGCCGCAGGGCCAGCGATGCAAAGAGAAGAGGCAGGCTGAACAGCACCAGGGGAGTCACCCATGGCCTGGTGGAAGTGCCGTCGTCCGAATACGTCATCAACATGGCGAACATGGAAGCAGGTGCGGTGAGGATCATGCTTGCAGGGGCAAGGATCGCCAGGACCAGGCTGTTTGTTCCTTTGTTCCCGGGCCCTTCGTTGCCGGGCAGGTTGTTGCCAGGCTGATTGTTGCCGGGCACGCCCGGGGGGTGGCCAGGATGCCCCTGAAGGGCGGAAGGTGGGCTGGTCCCGGCCGGGGATGCGCTCTTGGAAGTGGTTTGCGGCGGCGTGGGACGTGAATCCGGCGGCGGTGTAGTTTCCATGGTGCTCCCGTGAGTTGTTGCGGCCGTCTGCCGGGCCGCGGCTGCTTACAACCTATGAAGCTGCAAGAGGGCGCCGGAAGGCGCTTTGTCGCGCATGTGGAAAACTTCCCGGCCGTGCTCTCCCAGAAGACCGGCGGTGCACTCCTGCAAGAATGGGCGCATGACGGACGCAACGAATGCCGAAGCGGTGAAGCGGCGGCGGGGGGCCGCCTCCGGGGACGGACAGGGACGGTCCCGGACGGGCAGCAGCCTGGTGGAACCCGGCACCCTTGTGGATGCCGAAATCGATGAGATGCCGCCTGCGGAACCCACCCGGGTGGGCAGCCGCCGTGCCCTTGCCTACCTTGGGGTGTGCCTTGTCCTGATCGGGCTGAACCTGCGCAGCGTCTTTTCCAGCCTTTCCGCGGTCCTTCCGGAGGTGACCGCCCAGGCAGCGCTGCCCGGCTGGTCCGTGGTGGTGCTGACCACCGTTCCCGTCACGCTGCTGGGTGTGTTCGCGCCGCTCGCGCCGGTCCTGGCCCGCCGGTTCGGTGCGGAGCGCGTGCTGCTGGGGGCAATGGCCTTGCTGACCGCGGGGCTGCTGCTGCGGCCAGTGGACACCGGTGCAGCCCTTGGCGGCGCCGGCCACTTGCCTGCCCTCCTGCTTGGCACCGCAGCCTGCGGCGCGGCCATCGCACTGTGCAACGTGCTTCTCCCGGGCCTGGTCAAGCGCGACTTCCCGCACCGGCTGGGACTCATGGGCGGCCTCTACACCACCGCCATCTGCGCCTCCGCCGCGCTCGGGGCCGGCTTCACCTACCCGGTCTACACGGCGACGGGGGAGTGGACCAAGGCGCTGTGGGTCTGGGCGGTGCCCGCCGCCGTCGTCCTTCTCCTGTTCCTTCCCGTCGCTGTCCGGCAGGGGACTGTCCGGCACCAGGCGGTGAAGGACGGGGTCAATGTGTGGCGCTCCTCCGTTGCCTGGCAGGTGACCATCTTCATGGCGCTCCAGGCCATGATGTCCTTCAGCGGTTTCGCCTGGCTGGCGCCCATCCTTCGCGAGCGGGGTGTTGACGGCGCCACGGCGGGCCTCATCGTTGCCGGCTGCATCGTGCTGCAGATGCTGGGTTCCCTGTTCGCCCCGGCCCTGGCGGCGCGGTTCCGGGACCAGCGCGCCATCAACACGGTGGTGGCCCTGATGACCGGCAGCGGATTCGTGCTGAGCATCCTGGGCCCGCTGGACCTGATCTGGGTGTGGGCCGGGCTGCTGGGACTCGGGCAGGGAAGCCTCACTGCCTGCGCACTGACCCTGATCATGCTCCGCACCCGCGACGGGCACACCGCCGCCCACCTCTCAGGGATGATGCAGGGAGTTGGCTATGGCGTGGGCTCCACCGGAACGCTCATGGTGGGCCAGCTGCACCAGGCCACCGGGTCCTTCATTCCCGCCGGAATCCTGTTCATGGTGGTGGGCCTGCTCGCGGCGGTCTTCGGCTACCGGTCCGGCCGGAACCGGTACGTGGGCTAGGCGCCGCTTTGCGCGATTCCACCCTTCCGGCCGCCCACCCCGCCACCGGGATCTTCCGGCCTCCGTATTTCTGGGTAACCCTGGGCACCTGCGCCCTGGTGTTCCTGGCCGCGTTCGAATCCCTTGCCGTGACCACCATCATGCCCCTGGTCAGCCGGGAGCTGAATGGCGCAGGCCTCTACGCCCTGGCCTTCGCGGGACCGCTGGCCACCGGCGTGATCGGCATGGTGGGGGCCGGGAACTGGTCTGACCGCCGCGGCCCGGCCATGCCGCTGTATACCTCCGTGGCCTTGTTCGTGGCCGGCCTGCTGATCGCGGGCACCTCGGTTTCCATGCCCATGCTGGTGGCCGGGCGGCTGGTCCAGGGGCTCGGCGGCGGCGCCCTCACCGTGGCGCTGTACGTGCTGGTGGCGCGGTTCTTTCCCGGGCCGCTGCACTCGAAAATCTTCGCCGCGTTCTCCGCGGCCTGGGTGATCCCGTCCCTGGTGGGGCCCTTCGCAGCCGGCGTCGTGGCCCAGGTCTTCAGCTGGCACTGGGTGTTCCTGGGCGTGGTGGGCCTGGTCATTCCGGCGCTGGCGATGATCGCTCCGGTACTGCGGGGAACCGATGAACCGGGCGCGGCGGACGGGCTGGAGAAGGCAGGCCGCCCGAAAGAAAACGTCCCGCCGTGGGCCCTTGACCGCCTGGGGTGGGCGGCGCTGGCCGCGCTCGCCGTGCTGGGCCTTAACCTCTCCGCCGATGTCCGCATCCCCGCTTTTCCCGCCGCCACGGCACTCCTGGCGTGCGCCGCCGTCGTCCTGGCCCTGGTGGCTGTCCGGCCACTGGTGCCCGGCGGCACCCTCACCGCCCGCCGCGGGCTGCCCAGCGTGATCCTGGCGCGGGGCCTGGCATCGGCATCATTCTTCGGCGCGGAGGTCTATCTGCCGTACCTCCTGATCGACCGGTACGCGTTCCCGCCCACCCTGGCTGGCCTGACCCTTACGGGAGGTGCGCTGGCCTGGGCCGGTGCCGCCGCCGTCCAGGGCCGGCTGGGCTCGAGGCTGCCGGACCTGCGCGCCGTCCAGGTGGGGTCGCTCATGGTCCTGGCCGCTGTGTTCCTGGCCCTGGCCACTACGGCGCTGCACTGGCCGGCCGCCGTCGCCATCGCCGGCTGGATCCTGGCGGGCGGCGGCATGGGCCTGCTCTATCCGCGCCTGAGCGTGATGACCCTGGCGCTGTCCACTAAGGAGAACGAGGGCTTCAACAGCGCCGCCATGTCCATTTCGGACTCCCTCGGCGGAGCGTTGTCACTGGCCACCACGGGGATTGTCTTCGCGGCCTTTACGACGGCGGTCCAGTCCTTCGCGGGCGTCTTCGCCTTCACCGCGGCCATTGGCGTCGCCGCGGCGCTGGTGGCGCCGCGGGTCACCACCAAGAAGGGCTTACCGGACTAGGGGCAGGCGGGTGGCGCGCAGGACGACGTCGGCGATGGTGGCTTCCTGTTCGTCCGGCCCGGTCACCGGACGCTCCCGGCTGGTGAGGACCTCAAGCTGCCACTCGGGACCGTCCAGCCCCAATTCGCGGACCAGATCGTCGCCTGTGTAGAACATGTCCAGATGGTTGTGGTGGTCGTTGCCCCACGGCGGGAGCCGGTCCGGGTGGTGTCCCACTATCAGCAGGGTCCCGCCGGGCTTAACGGCCGAGGCGGCCGTCCGCAGCGGGATCCGCCAGTCGAGCTCCCGGGAATGCAGGAACTGCGAGGTCACCAGGTCGTAGGAAGCATCGGGTTGCCACTGCGTCAGGTCCGCCAGTTGCCAAGTGATCCGGCTTTGGATGTCCCCGTTCGAGGCGTTCACGCTTTCCCGTGCCAGTTCGGCCAACTCGTGGGAATGCGCCCGCTCAAGGGCAACTGCGGAAACGTCGACGGCGGTCACGAACCAGCCCTGCCGGGCAAGCCAGATAGCGTCGGCACCTTCGCCGCAGCCCAGTTCCAGCGCCTTTCCCGGATGCAGGCCGCCGGCTTCACGGACGAGTTGCGGGTTGGGCTTCCCACTCCAGAGCCGCGCTTTGCTGCGGTACCGTTCGTCCCAGGCCGCTGCGGGGTTTATGCCGCCGCCAATCGCCTCCGGCGCGCCGCCGCCGTCGTGCGTGTCAGGCTGGTGCGTTCCGTTCTGGTGCCTGTCCTGGCGCTGCCCCGGCTGTTCGCTCATGCCTCAACACTGCCCCGCCATGGCCCCGAAGGCAACGCCCGGGACGGGGGATGGGCCGCGGGATGCTAGACTGGAGGAACTTGATGTGCAGTGATGCCGCCTGCTCCTGACTGGAGATCCTTTCCAGGGAGTGGGCTTTCTTCATGTGAGAGGCACATCCTGCGTCGATGAACGCGTTCCATTTGGTCCCTGCCGGCTGTCCTAATTTGCAGCGGCACGGTTGATCACCTGACTTTTCTTCGGCGAACCCCTGGTCCAACCGGCATCGGGGGCCGATATCCGCATGGATACCGCCTGAAAGACCGTAAAAACTACATGACTACTTTTGCTGCCCTCGGTACTCCCAAGGCCCTTGCAGACACCCTTTCCGCGCAGGGAATCGTTGAACCGTTCCCCATCCAGGTCAAGACACTCCCGGACACGCTGTCCGGCCGTGACGTCCTGGGCCGCGGCCGGACCGGATCCGGTAAGACAATTGCTTTCGCCATCCCGCTTGTAGCACGACTCGCTGAGCGGGAAGCCAAGCACTTCCGCAAGCCCGGCCGCCCCATGGGCCTGGTCCTGGCACCCACCCGTGAACTGGCAACCCAGATCAACGCCACCATCGAGCCCCTGGCCAAGGCCGCCGGCCTGAACACCACCGTGATCTACGGCGGCATCTCCCAGGCGCGCCAGGAAAAGGCACTGCGGGCCGGCGTCGATATCGTCATCGCCTGCCCGGGCCGCCTGGAGGACCTGATCCGCCAGCGCATCCTCACCCTCGAGGCCGTGGAGATCACCGTCCTGGACGAGGCCGACCACATGGCCGACCTCGGCTTCCTTCCCGTGGTCAAGAAGCTCATGGACATGACCCCCAGCCAGGGCCAGCGCCTGCTCTTCTCCGCCACCCTGGACAACGGCGTGGACAAGATCGTCCAGCGCTACCTGTCCAACCCGCTCACCCACTCCGTGGACGATCCGCAGGCCGCGGTGACCACCATGGAGCACCACGTGCTGGTGGTCAATGACCAGACCGTCAAGAAGCAGCTGATCGTGGAGCTCGCCTCCGGCGCCGGCCGCCGCGTCCTGTTCATGCGGACCAAGCACCACGCCCGCAAGCTGGCCAAGACCCTGACCGACGCCGGGATCCCCGCCGTGGACCTGCACGGCAACCTGTCGCAGAACGCCCGTGACCGCAACCTCGCCGAGTTCTCCAACGGTGACGTCCGCGTCCTGGTGGCCACCGACGTCGCCGCCCGCGGTGTGCACGTCGACGACGTCGAACTGGTCATCCACGTTGACCCGCCCACCGAGCACAAGGCGTACCTGCACCGCTCCGGCCGCACCGCGCGTGCCGGTTCGGACGGCACCGTTGTCACCCTGACGCTGCCCGAGCAGCAGGCCGACGTGAAGAAGCTCATGAAGGCTGCCGGCGTTGACGTGAACTTCGAGCGCGTCACCGCCAACTCCCCGATCGTGGCTGGCCTGGTGGGCGAAATCGCCGACAAGGTGGACCCCCGCACCCGCGCCGCACTGATGGCCGCCAAGGCCCCCAGGCAGGGCGGCGGCACCTCGACAGGTGCCAACGCCGAGCGCAAGCGTGCACGCCGCCAGGCTGCACCGGCTGCAGGTGGCCGCGGCGGCCGTGGTGGACGCGGCAAGGTTTCGGCCGAGCCCGCCCGCACCGATGTACCCCGCGCCGAGCGCCGGGCTGTCGCCTTCGAAGGACGCACGGAAGCCCGCGCAGCCTTCGACCGCAATGCAGAGCAGAACGAGGACCGCGCCGTGGCAGCAGCCGCTGCCCGCCGCAACGCCCGCGGCCGCGGCACCGCTGCCGGCACACACCGTAACGACGTCCCCGCGGCAGGTGGCCGCTCATCGGCCGGCCGCGGTTCGGACGGACGTGCAGCTGAGGGCCGCGGTGATTCCCGGATCACCCGCAGCGCCGCCCCCCGCGGCGGCACCGGCCGCCCCGCCTCAGGCGGACGCCCGGCCTCCGGCGGCGGCCAGCGCAGTGGACGCCCCGCAACCGGCCAGCGCGCAGCAGCAGGAGCATCGGGCCAGCGCTCTGCGGGTGCAGGCGCAGCCGGCGGCAGCAAGGCCGTCTGGTCCTCCAACACCGGTGGAACCTCCGGCGGTTCTTACGGTTCGGGCAGCGGCGCCTCCGGCAACGGCGGTTCGGGCCGTCCCGCCCGCAGCGGCCCGCGCCGCGCCTCCGCCCCGGCGTCGAATGAGCGCCGCAGCCGCTAGTCCCCACCGGCTCCCTCGCCCAACATCGAGTGCTCCGTAGTTGTCGTTTAGACGCGTCATAACGACAACTACGGAGCACTCGATGCGTTTAAACGGCTACCAGCCGCGGGCGCGCCACTCCTCCAAGTGCGGCCGCTCGGCTCCCAAGGTGGTGGGCTTGCCGTGGCCGGGATGGACGACGGCGGTGTCCGGGTATGCGCCGAACAACCGCTCGGTGACGTCGGACAGGAGCTGGTTGAACCGTTCCGGGTCCTGTTGCGTGTTGCCCACACCGCCCGGGAACAGCGAATCCCCCGAGAAAATATGGGCGGGCCCCTCGGGGTCCTGGTAGACAAACGCGATGGAGCCGGGAGTGTGGCCGCGCAGGTGCACGGCGGCCAGCTCAAAGCCGGGCACGGCTACCGTGTCCCCATGCCCAAGCCGCCGGTCCGCCGCAACCGGCAGCGCGTCGGCGTCGTCCGCTCCGGCCGCTGTCGGCGCCCCGGTGGCCTCCACCAGCTCCTTCAGCGCGCGGACGTGGTCCCAGTGCTGGTGGGTGGTGGCGATCAGTGCCACGTGCGGGGCTGCCGACGTGTCCGCAGCCCCGTCCGCCAGCAGCTGCTGGATGGCGGGCAGGTCGTCGGCGGCGTCAATCAACAGCTGTGCACCGCTCTCCTTGGCCGTCAGGAGGTACACGTTGTTGTCCATTGCGCTGACGGAGATGCTGCGGATGGTGAGGGCCGGCAGGTCGTAGAGAAGTGAGTCCATGGGCTTCGGTCCGGGCACGGGCTACAGGTCCAGCGGCATGGTGGTGGAGTAGACCTGCTTGGACGGCGGCCCGGCGAGGATCTTATGCAGGCCGCTCTTGCCTTCCGGCGTGGTCCGCCAGGCGGCATAGTCGTCATGGTCCTGCGTGGTGGCCCAGGTTTCCACCACCAGGATGTGGCAGGGGTCCGCGTCATCCACCAGCGCTTCAATGCCCTGGTTGCCGGGCCAGGCGCGGGTGGCTGCAAGCGTTTCGGACAGGTGCTTGGCGGCGTCGTCGCGGTGGGCAGGGTCAATCTGTACTTCGAAGTGGATGATGGCAGGCATGGGGCTCCTTGGGATGGTGGTTACGTCAGGGTGTGCGGGCTTTCAAAGGATGCGCTTATTCCCGCCCTTCGGACACCCATTTGGGGTCCGCGGAACGGGAGCCGACGACGGCATCCGACGCTGCGTCGAGGGCCTCCAGGTGCGCCGGGGTCAGGTCCAGGGCAAGCGCGCCAAGGTTCTCGTCGATCCGGGCGGCCTTGCGGGTGCCAGGAATGGGAACGACCGGCAGGCCGAGCCGCTTTCCCTGGGCGAAGAGCCAGGCCAGCGCCACCTGCGCCGGTGTGGCGCGGAGTTGGTCCGCCACGGACCGGACGGTGTCCACCACGGCCTGGTTGGCGCTTGCGGCGTCCGGGGCAAACCGGGGAATGTTCCGTCTGAAGTCCTTCTCGCCCAGGCTTGCGGTGTCAACGGTTCCGGTGAGGAAGCCGCGGCCCAGCGGGGAGTAGGGGACAAAGCCCACGCCCAGGGCTGCGGCGGTGGGAACCACATTGCGTTCCACGTCCCGGCTCCAGATGGACCATTCGCTTTGGACCGCGGCGATCGGGTGGACCGCTGCCGCGTCCCGCAGTTCCTGGGCCGTCACTTCGGACAGGCCCAGGTGCTTGATCTTGCCCTGCTTGACCAGCTCGACCATGGCGCCCACGGTTTCCTCGATGGGGACCCGGACGTCGCGGCGGTGCATGTAGTAGAGGTCGATGACGTCGGTGCCCAGCCGTTGGAGGCTCCGGTCCACCGCCTGGCGGACGTATTCAGCGTCGCCGCGGATGTCCGTGTAGCCGTCAGTGGGCGTGCCCACCAGGGCGAACTTGGTAGCCAGCTGGACCTCATCCCGCCGGTCCCTAAGCAGCTGGGAGATCAGTTCCTCGTTGCTGCCGCCGCCGTAGATGTCCGCGGTGTCGATGAAGCTCATGCCCGCATCGACGGCATGGTGCAGCGTCCGCAGTGCCTCTGCCGGGTCAACCTCGCCGTACACCGGGGTGAGGGCCATGCCCCCGAAGCCCAGGGGGCTGACGGCCAGGCCGTCGCCGAGCTGGACAGTGCCTGCGGGATTAGTGGGCGTGTTTGCCATGGGTGCTCCTGTTCGTTTCCTTATTTCCAGAAAGTTTGACTAAAGCCAGGGGATGATGCGGTCCGCGGCCTGGCGGGCGGCCTGGATCAGGTGGGCATTCGCTTCATCGGGTCCGTTGGCCCAGGCCGCCGCGGCCTCCGGGTCCATCCCGAATGACACGTGGCGGTCCACCAGCCGCTGCAGCCGCAGGGCGGGCGGCGTTTCCAGGAACCACACCTCGTCCAGTTGCGCCCGGATCTCTTTCCACGGCTCCTGGTCCGCCAGCAGGTAGTTGCCTTCCGTGATCACCAGCGGGACGTCAGCCGGGACGGCGATGGAGGCGGCCACCGGCTCGTCAATGGCGCGGCGGAACTCCGGTGCGTAGACCACGGCCTCGTCCCGGCGCGCCAGGCGCCGCAGCAGCGAAAGGTAGCCGCCGGCGTCGAACGTATCAATGGCGCCTTTCCGCTGCCGGAGCGGGGTTCCCTCAATGATCGCGTTGCCTAGGTGGAAGCCGTCCATGGGGACTACAACCGACGTCCCCGGAGTGAACTGCTCCTGCAGCCATGCGGCAAAGGTGGACTTGCCGGAGCCCGGCGCCCCTGCGATGCCCAGGATGGTGCGCGTTCCGGGGGCTACCCGGCGCCGCAGCGCGTCCAGGGCGTTGGTGATCTCGGGGGAGTCCATGGCAAAAGCCTAGTCACTGCTGCGCGCGGGCGCCGCGTCCTTCGCAGGCAGCGCCTTGAGGCCGGCGGCGCAGCCCACGATGCCGGCAATGAAGAGCAGCTTCACCACACTGAACGGTTCCACGCCGGTGGCCATGGCCCAGCCCACCGTCAACGCGGCGCCAATGCCCACCCAGATGGCGTAGGCGGTGCCCAGCGGAATGCTCCGGATCGACATCCCCAGGCCGAGCATGCTCAGGGTTGCGGTGACGGCGAAGACAATCGTGGGCAGCGGCCTGCTGAAACCGTCCGACAGGCCCAGGGCCGTGGCCCAGACTGCCTCCAGGACAGCGGAGGCCAGGAGCATCAGCCAGGGAACAGAACGCTTCATCGTCACGCCACCACTTTGAGGCCAACCACGCACGCGGCGATGCCGGACAGCAGCAACAGGCGCGCCGCCGTCGGACGTTCCACCCTGGTGGCCATCGCGTAGGCGGAGGTCAGGACCACGCCCACACCGACCCATACCGCGTACGCCGTGCCGGTGGGAATGGACTGCATCGCCACCGCCAGGCCGCCGGTGCTCGCAGCAACGGCCACAAGGAACAGGGCTGCAGGGGCCAGGCGCCGGCGTCCGGAAGCCTTGGAAGCACGGTGCAGGGCGGCTGCCCAGACGGCCTCCAGCGCACCGGAAAGAATGAGGATTAACCAGGACATGACCAGATCCTTTGGCCAGTCTTGTCGCGTGCCGGGTACTGAACCGTCGTCCGGAGGCTCGGGATGGAGCCTTGGATTCCAAGGTAGCAAGGCGCGACGGCGGGGGCCACATTGGTGCCCCACCTCACCAGCCCTTGTGCCTGCTCAGCCGCCATGCTGGGACAGCAGCTGTTCCACCCGCTCCGGCGCGTAGAGGCTTTCCTCCACAAGCCGGCAAAGGCCCACCGCGGTGGCGTTGCGGCTGTCCGCAGGGACGATCTCCAGATCAACCAGGGAAGGTTCGAAGGCGTCCGTGAGGATTTGCTGCCGGCACGCCTGCAGGAAGCCTGGAAGCACTCCCACCAGCCCGCCGACCGCCACCCGGCCGGGGTTCAGCGTGCCCACCACGGCGGCGAGGGCGCGTCCGAGCACCCTTCCGGCCTCCGCGATTGCGGCCTGGACGTCCGGATCGTCGTCGGCAGCGTCAACCAACCGGCGCAGCGTCCCGTAATGCGCAAAGTGCGGGCTGGCCAGCAGCGCGCGCCCGGAAGCCACTGCCGCCAGGCAGCCGTCCCTGCCACAGCGGCACCGGCAACCCGCGGCCTCCGGGATGCGCACGTGCCCGATGTCCCCGGCGGCGCCGTGGGCACCGCGCACCAGCGAACCCCGGACAATGATCCCGGAGCCGATCCCGGTGCTCACCTTCACCGCGACCAGGGAGTCGAGCGGGCCCCGGACCTCCCCCACAGCCATTGACCGGGCGTCATTTTCCAGCAGGACCGGGCAGTCAAGCATGGATTCCATCGCCTCCTGCAACAGCTGCAGGTCCCAATGGGCAAGGACGGTCCGCTCCAGCCCTAGACGGTGGAGCGGGTCCACGGGAGCCGGCAGTCCTACTCCTGCGCCTACCGGTTGCCGGCCGTCGAGCAGCCGCAGCGCCTCGCCGACCACCTGGCCGACCACCACCTCCTGGGCGTTCCCGATCTCCACGGGGATACGTGCGGAAGCCACCACCTCCCTGCCCAGTGACAGGAGATGGATGCCGGCGTGCGTATGGCCGATTTCCAGGCACAGCACCAGCTTGTTGCGGTCATCGAAACGGAGCGAACGGGGCGGCCTGCCACGCTGTGCGCGGAGGGGAGTGGACTCGTAGACAAGTCCGGCCGCGAAAAGCGCATCGAGCCGCTCGTAAAGGGTGGAACGCGCCATTCCGGTGATCTCCAGCAGGTCCGCTCGGCTGTACCCCGAGGCGTTGGAGCGCAGGAGCTGGAGAAGGTGCCCGGCGCTGGTGGCAGGACCGGCCGGCGGCTGGGCAACCTCTCCCACCAGCGTCCTCTGCTCCGTCATTGCGGCCGGATTCCTTTCCTCATGCGTCTGATCCGTCCACTGCGGGTACGCGGATTGGCCGGCTCATCATTGACGTGATCTATATCACACAATTATGATCGATCATCAGACAAAAAACCTAGCAGTCCTTCACCCCCAGGAGGCTCTAATGTCCGTTTCCGCCCACCACGACGTCAGCCGGCGAGCATTGTTGAAGGGGGGCCTTACGGTCTTGGCGGCCTGCCCGGTGCTTGCAGCCTGCGGGGTGAATACCAGCGGAAGCGGCGGCAAGGGATCCGTCAGCTTCCTCTCAACGCAGTTCTCCCCGGTGGAGGAACGCCAGAAGTACGAGGCCACCCTCAAGAAATTCGCGGGGGACATCAGCGTTGCCTACAACCCTGTTGATACCGGTGTCTTCAACACCACGTTGAAGTCCCAGCTCGCCGCGGGGAAGGTTGAGGTGGGCATCGCAGGGGGGCTCCACGGCGACCTCGCCCCCTTCGCCTCGCAGCTGGAGGACCTCAGCTCGCTGATGAAGGACCTCTCCTCGGCCGGTTACTCCAAGGACGTGGCTGAGCTTGCCAAGCTTGGCACCGACGTCCCCCGCTACATCCCGTGGATCCAGGCCACCTACGTGCTGGCGATCAATAAAAAGGCGCTGCAATGGCTGCCATCTGGGGCTGACGTCAACAAGCTCACGTACGACCAGTACCTGGCGTGGGCCAAGGCGGCCAAGGAGGCCAGCGGCCGCCCCGTCTTCGGCCTTCCCGCTGGACCCAAGGGTCTGCACCACCGGTTCTACCAGGGCTTCCTGATTCCCAGCTTCACAGGCGGACAGATCACCACCTTCCGCAACCAGGACGCCGTCACTGCCTGGACCTACATGCGCGAGCTCTGGGCCAACATGAATCCCGCCTCCGCCAACTACGACTTCATGCAGGAGCCCCTGGCCAACGGCGAGGTGTTGGTGGCATGGGACCATGTGGCGCGCCTCATCAACGCAGTCAAGGACAAGCCGGACGACTGGCAGATGGTTCCGGCGCCGTCCGGGCCCAAGGGCAGGGGCTACCTCCTGATCGTGGGCGGTATGGCGGTGCCGAAGGGCTCGCCCGAGAAGGACAAGGCCTTCGAGCTCATCAAGTCGCTGTCCAAGCCCGAGGCGCAGATCGAGACACTGAAATCCAACTCTTTCTTCCCCGTGGTGAAGACGGACATCGGCGGCGACCTCCCCGGCGGCGTGGCCCTTGAAGCAAAGGCGGTCAAGGCGCAGCAGGAGGCCTCCGACGCCCTGCTCGCCCTGCCGCCGGTGGGCCTGGGCGACAAGGACCCCCAGGTCTCCCAGCTGTTCAAGAACTGTTTCCAGGAGATCTGCCTGAACAACGCGGACGTCAAGGCCACGCTGGACCGGCAGGGGGCGGAACTAGCCAAGATCATGGACACCCTGAACGTCCCGTGCTGGGCACCGGATCCGAAGACGTCCCCCTGCAAGGTTGCGTGATGGCGGCCCCGGATGCGCCGGCGGCAGCCAGGCCGCACGTTCCCCCTCCCGGTCCAAGGGTCCGCGCACCCAGGAGGAGGGGGAGTTCCGCGGCGCTGCTGCTGATCGCCCCGTCAATCGTGTTCATGACGCTGCTCTTCGGCTGGCCGATGGTCAGCGGCGTCCTGCAGGCGTTCGGCGGTCCCGAAGGCCTGACGACGGCGAACTTCACCAGGATGTCCCAGGACCCGTACTTCTGGTCCTCCGTGGGCAACACCCTCCTGCTCATCGTGGTGATGATCCCCATCCAGTTTGTCCTGGCACTGGCGATGGCCCTGCTGATCCGGGCCAAGCCGCGGGGGGCGTCTGCCTACTTCTACATCTGGGCCATCCCGCTGGCAGTCAGCGACCTCGCTGCCGGCCTGGTGTGGCTGACCGTCTTCACGGACCGCGGCTACCTCAACTCGCTCCTTGCGTCCCTGGGCCTGGAGCCCGTCTCCTGGCTCGCCTATGACAACTACCCGTCCATGTTCGGTGCCGTGCTGATCGCGGAGGTCTGGCGGGCCACGTCGCTGGTGTTCGTGATCGTCGTGGCCGGCCTGCAGTCCATCCCCAAGGATTACGAGGAAGCCGCCGGCGTCTTCGGGGCCAGCTTCTGGAACCGGCTGAGGCACGTAACCCTGCCGCTGCTGCGCCCCAGCCTCCAAACAGCCCTGATCCTGAGGACCATCCTGGCCTTCCAGACCTTCGCTGTGGCCCTTGCCCTCACCGGCCAGAACTTTCCGCTGGTGGTAGGCGAAACCTACCGCTGGTACACCGGCCTGCAGGATCCCAACGTGGCCTCCGCGCTGGCCCTGGTGGTCATGGCCGTGTCCATGGTCACGGCAGTGGGCTACCTGAAACTCCTGAGGGACCAGACGGAGGCGGCACGATGAGCCATGCGACAACGGCCAGGACCGATGCCGGGACCAACCGGCCTGAACCCGGCGTGGACCGCAGGCCGCTGGCGCGGCGGCGCCGCAACCGGGTGCTCCTCCAGGTGGCCTGCATCCTGATCACCCTCTTCATGGCACTGCCGATCTACCTGATCGCCCTGGCCGCCATGTCCAGCAGGCAGTCGCTGCAGAAGTTTCCGCTCAGCTTCATCCCGGACAACTTCTCTACCGAGACCATGCAGACATTCCTGCAGTCCACCGGCATCCTGGGCGGCCTGATCAACTCCGTCCAGGTGGGCGTGTTCACCCTTGTGCTGTCGCTGCTCATCGGTGTCCCCGCAGGGTACGCTGTGGCTCGGTTCGCCTTCCGCGGCAGGGAGCCGTACCAGCTGTTCCTGCTGTTCACCCGCGCCCTGCCCATCGTCGTGCTGTCCGTGCCGCTGGCCCAGCTCTTCCTGCAAACCGGGCTCTACGACAGCGTCCTCGCCGTCGTCCTGCTCCACAGCGCACTGGCCCTGCCCACCACCATCCTGATTACAGCCTCTGTGTTCCTCGGTGTTCCGCGGGACGTTGAGGAAGCGGCGCGGATCTTCGGCTGCAGCCCGGTGCAGGCCTTCCTCAAGGTGGTCCTGCCCATGGCCATACCTGGCATCGCAGCGGCCTCGATCTTCACGTTCGTCATGTCCTGGAATGAAGTCCTTGGCGCGTCGATCCTGACCCTGAACCAGCGCACCCTCCCCGCCCAGGTCCTCAGCTCCCTCGCCGAATCGCCACTCGCCTACCGCTTCGCCGGCGGCTTCCTGCTGGTGGTCCCGGCCCTGGTCTTCATCTTCTTCATGCGCCGCTACCTCACCAACATGTGGGGCTCCACCATCCGCTGATTGCGTCCCAGAGAGGCCGTCCCATGGCTGACATCTCCATCAAGGGTCTGCACAAGACCTACCCGGGCAGCACCGAGCTGGCCACCAACAACGTCTCCCTCGAGGTTGCGGAGGGCGAGTTCATGGTGCTGCTGGGTCCTTCCGGCTGCGGAAAGACCACCCTGCTCCGAATGGTGGCGGGCCTGGACTTCCCGGACCAGGGGAGCATTTCCATCGGCGGGAGGGACGTGACCTATCTGCCGCCGCAGGACCGCAACCTTTCCATGGTGTTCCAGTCCTATGCCGTCTTCCCGCACAGGACTGTCCGCACCAACATCGGGTTCGGGTTGATGATGAAGAAGGTCCCGCGGGAGGAACTGGAGCGGAAGGTGGCGTGGGCCGGGGACCTGCTGCAGCTCAGCCCGTACCTGGACCGCTATCCGGCCAACCTCTCCGGCGGGCAGCGGCAACGCGTCGCCGTCGCCCGGGCCATCGTCATGGACGCCGATGTGCTGCTCATGGATGAGCCGCTGTCCAACCTCGATGCCCTCCTTCGCCTCGACTTCCGCGCCGAGCTGAAGAAGATCGTCCAGCAGCTTGGCTCCACCACGCTGTACGTCACCCACGACCAGGTGGAGGCGATGAGCCTCTCGGACCGGGTTGCGGTGATGAAGAAGGGCCAGATCGCCCAGCTGGGCCATCCAATCACGGTGTACGAGGAGCCGGCGGACCGCTTCGTGGGCGGCTTCATCGGCTCGCCGCCCATGAATTTCCTGGACGGCCGCATCACCCAGCAGGGTGCCCTGGAAGTGGGCGGCCAGAGCATCGCGGCGCCCGAATTCCTGGCCAAGGCAGCAGCGCGCACCGGTGGCACCCCGGTCATGGTGGGCATCCGGGCAGAGAATATCGCCCTGGCCCAGCGCGGCTCGGAGGGATCCCTGGACGCGGCGGTGGAGGTGGTGGAGCCGCTGGGGCACGCCACCTTGCTGACGGTGGACCTGGGTGGCCAGACCGTCAAGGTTCAGGTCCCCTCCACGGCCCGGGTTTCCGCAGGGGACACGGTGGGGCTGCTTTTCGAGCAAAGCGCGCTCCGCTTCTTCGACACTGAAACCCAGTTGGGACTGACGGCGTGAGCACAGAAGCGGACGCACACGGGTTTCCGCTTCGGGACCTTGGGGAGATGCGGCAGCGGGCCAGGGATGTCCTGGCCGGAAATGACCTGGGCACCATGGTCACGGCCGCACCGAATCTTTACCCGCACATGTGGAGCTGGGACGCGGCGTTCGTGGCCACCGGCCTGTCCACCATGAGCGTGGCCCGGGCGCTGCAGGAGCTGGACCACCTGCTCGCGGCGCAGTGGAAGAGCGGGATGATTCCGCACATTGTCTTCTCCGACGTCCCCGGCTATTTCCCGGACGTGGAGCGGTGGGGAACCCGCGGAGCGTCGCCGGAGGGAGTGCAGTCCAGCGGCATTTGCCAGCCGCCTGTGCATGCCACGCTGCTGCGCCGCATCGTGGAACGCGCGACGGCGGCCGGCGGCGAGGATGCCAGGCTCGCCGAAGAGTTCACCCGGCGGACGCTGCCGCAGTGGATCCGCTGGCACGCCTGGCTCCGCAGCAGCCGCGGCGGCGACGGCTCGGGCCTGCTCACGATTTACCATGGCTGGGAGTCCGGGATGGACAACTCGCCAAGGTTCGACGGACCCTACTCCAGGGTCCGCCCCGGGAAAATGGAGCCCTTTGTCCGGACCGACACACTGAAGGTCACCGACCTGAGCCAGCGGCCCAGCGACGAGGAATACAGCCGCTACCTCTGGCTGGTGCAGCAGATGGCCGACGTCCGGTTCGACGACGCCCGGCTGCCCGGCGTGATGGATTTCCAGGTCAAGGACGTCTTCATGTCGGCGATCTTCGCGGCGGCCAACGAGGACCTGGCCGCGCTGGCGGAACATATCGGCCTGGGCGGGAACGCGCCCCGCTTGCGGGAGTGGGCACAGGAGTTCCGGGAGGGCGTGGACGCCACCGTTGATGAACACACAGGGCTGGCGCGGGACCGGGATGTGCTGGCTGGTGTTTGGATCGGGCTGCCCACCATGGCCGGGTTTGCCCCGCTGATCTCCACGGCGGACCACTCCCTGCTGCGGCGCCAGCTGGAGATCTTCGAGGGGCCGGACTGGACCGGCGACCCGCGCCTGGCCTTCCCGCTGCCGGCATCAACTTCCACCACCCACGAGGGCCTCAAGCCCCGGCAATACTGGCGCGGACCGGTCTGGCCGGTGATGAACTGGTACCTGGCGGGCTGCCTCCGCAGGCGGGGCGACGAAGCACGGTACCGGCGGCTGCGTGAAGCTTCCCTTGCCCAGTTGATGGAAGGCCATTTCGCCGAGTACTACGAGCCGTTTACGGGCGAGCCGCTGGGCAGCATGGACCAGTCCTGGACGGCGGCCGTTGCGCTGGAATGGCTCGCCGACCCAGACGCCGCCGACGCCGGCTGACCCATGGAGGCACCGCCGTCGTCCGCCCCCGTGCCCAAAGCACCCGTGCGCCTCCTCATTGCCGGCGCCGGTGCACGGGGCTCCGCCTATGCCCGGCTTGCAGTGGATACCGGCCGCGCCGTGGTGGCGGGCATCGCGGAGCCGCGCCGCCCGCTGCGCGAAGCCCTCGCGGCGGAGCTTGGCGTGCCGGCCGCGGGTGCTTTCGAGGACTGGCAGGCCATGCTGCGCACCCGGCTGCCGGCGGACGGCATCATCATTGCCACCCCCGACCGCGAACACGGAAGGCCGTTCGCCGCCGCGGCAGCCCACGGCTACCCCGTCCTCCTCGAAAAGCCCATCGCCCCCGACCCCGCCGGCTGCGCGGAGCTGGCCCGCCTGCAGCAGGAATCGGGGATCAGGGCCGCCGTCTGCCACGTCCTGCGCTACACCCCGCTGACGGCTCTGCTGCGGCAGCTCCTCTCTGCAGGGGCCGTAGGCCGGATTATCTCCGTCCAGCACCTGGAGCCTGTGGGTTTCTGGCACTTCGCGCATTCGTACGTGCGCGGGAACTGGCGGCGGGAGGAAGAATCCAGCCCCTTCCTGCTGGCCAAGTGCACCCACGACGTGGACTGGCTTTCCTTCATCATCGGAAGCCGGCCCGTGCGGGTGTCCTCCTTTGGCCGGCTCTCGCATTTCCGGCCCGGGGAGGCGCCGGAGGGCGCGTCCGACCGCTGCATCAGCTGCCCGGCTGAACCGCGTTGCCCCTATTCGGCCCTGCGCATCTACGGGCCGGGCCGGCCTCCGATCGGTGAAGCGGCGGACCCCGCCCGGACCTACTTTGCCGACGTGGTGGACCCGGGCGGCACACGGGAATCGCTGTGGCAGGCGCTGGTAACGGGTCCCTACGGCCGTTGCGTCTATTCGTCAGACAACGACGTGGTGGACCACCAGGTGGTGAACATTGAGTACGAAAACGGGACAACGGCCGCCTTCACAGCCACCGCTTTTACCGCCAAGGGCCCACGGATCACCAGGATTTTCGGCAGTCACGGGGAAATCACAGTCGAGGCCGGCACCGTCTCGGCCTATGACTTCCTGACCGGGGAAACCACCGTTTACCCGATCCCGGCCGCTGCTGCCCAGCTCCAGGGCGAAAAGCACGAGGGCGGCGACAGGGGCCTCGTGCAGGCCTGGGTGGGGGCGCTGGCCACCGGAGACTGGTCAGGAGTCGTGTCGGGACTGGAGGAGTCGCTTGTCAGCCACGGCGTGGTTTTTGCCGCTGAGCACGCGCGCCGGCGGGGCACCGTCGCAGCGGTGGAGGAGTTCAGCCCTGCGCGGTAATCGGGTCGATCGACACCACTGCCAGGAAGCCGCGGCCCAGGATTTCGGGGGAGTCGGCGTCGGAACCCACCACGGCGTCATACCGGCCCAGCTCCAGCGGTTCGGCCCCGCTTTCGCTGACCTTCGCCTGTCCCTGCAGCAGCACGCCAAGCTGCCCCTCAAAGACGGGGTGGGCGCGCTTTTTGGACAGCTCAATGATGGAGGTGTAGCCCTTGCAGGCGGCCGTGCGCGTGATGACGTTGAGGTCCCGGATGTCGCCGGTGGGCAGCTTGGCCGTGGTGGCCGCGCCGCCGTCGAACCTGAAGGGACGGTACTTTTCCAGGGGCTGTTCCGCTCCGTCCACGCTGAGCAGGAGCAGTTCCCCTTCAATGACCGTCAGGACGCGCTCCATGCCGGGGAAGGTGGAAAAGTCCCCTGCCTTGGCGACGTCAGCGATGCTCACCCGCCAGTCCCAGCCGCCATCGTCAGTGCCCTTGCGTGCGATTTCCCTGGTCACGCCGCCGCCGTTGCGCCATGGTTCGGCCTTGAGCTCAGCGAAGCGGATGATCTGCATCAGCCCAGCCTAGTTCCCCCCGGTGGTCACGCGTCGCAGCGTGTGCCCTGTCCCTGCTACTCTCCTGCGGGGGGTCATCACGAAAACAGCCTGAAGGAGCCGGGAATGTTCGTCAAAGTGTGTGGTCTCAGCACCCCCGAATCGGTGCGCGAAGCGGTGGATGCCGGCGCGGATGCCGTGGGATTTGTGCTCACCGCCAGCCCCCGGGTTGTCTCGCCGTCGCAGGCTGCCTCCCTGCGGGCAGCGGTCCCCAGCGGAGTTTCCCCCATCGGGGTCTTCCGGGACGAGCCGGTGGCGGATGCCATCGCCATCGCCCGGGCCGCGGGCCTGGAATGGATCCAGCTGCACGGGGCGCGGTCACGCACGGACGTGGCAACGGTGCACGACGCCGGCATGAAGCTGATCAGGGCCATCACCATGGGTGCCGGCCAGGATGAGTTCGACGACTGGGGCGAGGACCTGCTCCTGATTGACGCCGCCGTGCCGGGCTCAGGGGAATCCTGGGACTACGCCTCCGTGGCGGCCCTGCCGGCGCTGCAGGGACGGAACTGGCTGCTCGCCGGCGGCCTCGACGCCGCCAACGTGGCCCAGGCATCAGCGGCCGCGCATGCCTGGGGAGTGGACGTTTCCTCCGGCGTGGAAGCGTCCCGCGGCGTGAAGGACCTGGCCAAGGTCCGGGCCTTTGTCCACGCGGCCAAGGCAGCCGCCACGGTTTAGGCGCTGCACCTGATTCAGCCCAGGGCGGGGATCAGGGCAGAATCAGGGGAGTCCCCCAGCCCGGTCCCGCAACGGCTGGGGGCACAATAGGTGCATGAAGACACTTCTGAACATCATCTGGCTGGTTTTCGGCGGCTTTTGGCTGGCCCTGGGCTATTTCCTGGCAGGCGTGGTCTGCTGCCTGCTGATCGTCACCATCCCCTGGGGCATTGCCTCATTCCGGATTGCCTCCTACACCCTGTGGCCGTTTGGCCGCATGGTGGTGGACAAGCCCGGCGGCACCGGTGTCTTCTCGCTGCTGGGCAATGTGATTTGGCTGCTCGTGGCCGGGATCTGGATCGCCATCGGCCACGTGGTGACCGCGTTCGCCATGGCCGTGACCATCATCGGCATCCCGCTGGCCATCGCCAACCTGAAGCTCATCCCGGTATCCCTCATGCCGCTGGGCAAACAGATCGTGCCCACCAATACGCCTTTCGTGAGCAACTACCCGGTCAGCAGCTACCGCTAGGCAGATTCGTCCGGCCACAGGGCGCGGCAGGGTACCCCTCCGGTCACAGTGGCCGGAACGCCCCGTTCCGCAGGATGGCCACCGAATCGCTTTGGTCCAGTTCAGCGGCAATGTCCACATCCTCCGCATAGCCGCCTCCGGACAGCTCACGGCCGCTGGAACACTGCTGCAGCATTTCGCGCAGCCGCGGTTCCGCGGATTCAAATACGGCCATGGCGGCCACAGCCTCCGGCGCGTAGCCGTGCCTGCCGTCCCCGGCTTCATAGCCGCCCCTGCCGGCGGCCGCCAGCCCTGCGATGAACGCCCCGGCGCCGATTTGGTCCTCCACGGCGGGCCGCAGCCTGCCGTCAGGCCAGCGCTCACCGGCGGCCACCACTGCCAGTACCGCGTCACCCGGGAGGTTCGCCGCCACCCAGTCGGCAGTGGCTGCGGCGTTCCGAAGGCAGACTGCGGCGACCAGCGGCACGTCCGCGGCCAGCGCGTGGCAGAGTTCCGACCCGTTGGGGGAGGGCAGGACCACTCTTTCCAGGGACTCTGCAGCGCGGAAGCTGGCGGGGGAGAGGCTCAGCCCGCCGCCGCCGCGGGGGCCGGCCAGCTGTGCCTGATGGTGGGCGGCGAAGTCTTCGGCGCTGGTGTCCCGCCACGGGTAGGGAAAGACGTCGGCGCCCCTGTCCAGCGCCACGCTGACGCAGGTGCCGAAGGAAAGGACGTCCACCACCACTGCAATGTCGGCGCCTGATGCCACGGTCCTGGCTCCCTCCAGCCCCCAGTCCAGCCTGACCGTGAAAGGGAGCTGGCGGTGCGCGGCATTGGCAGAGTGCGTGTGCCGCGGGCTGGAGCCGGGAGCGTTCATGCCAGTTCGCCTTTCAGGTTCCGGTGCGCGGCGTCCTGCCACAGTTCCCGGGCCCGCGGGTGGTGGAAGAGCGGGTCCAGTTCCAGCAGGTGGCGCACGACGGCGGCCCTGCCGGCTGAGAAGTCGGCGTCACCGATGTGCGCGTAGTCTTTCCGGACGGCGCCAAGGTAGCGGGCGTACTCCTCCGGATCGCCGCCCAGAACCGAAAGGTCCGCGTCGCAAAGGAGGGCCCCGTCGTCGTCCCATGGCTCCGGCCGGTGGTCAGACGTAAGGCGGACAAGCCGTGCCACTTCCGCCACCTCATCTTCCGGCAGTCCGGTTCCGGCCAGCCGGCTTTCCGCCAGCCGGGCAGACTCCTCCTCGTCCTGGCCCGCCGACCCGCGGTACACGGCATCGTGGAACCAGGCCGCCAGCAGCACTGTCCGGGGTGCCTCTCCCGGTTCGGTGAGCAGGTCCAGCGCCTCCAGCACTGATAACAGGTGCGTGCAGCCGTGGTAGTGTCGGTGCGGTTCGCTCCAGCGGTCCAGAAGGTCCAGGAAGAGTGCGTCGTGGCCGGGCATTATAGCCTCCCAGCGGGTCAGCAGCGGGACTTTCAGCGATTTGTTCCGCCGTCGCGCCGGGATCCGCAATCCGCTGGCAATGAGTTTGCGGACCAGCACCCTGCCCTCCACGGGGACCGCGCCTGCCGCCACCAGCTCCTCAATGCGGCGTTCCGGCACATCGTAATGGTCGCCGTCGAACGCCCGCTCCGGGATCCCGGAGGCAGCGGCGAATGCATGCAGCTCATCGAGGGACGTGTCCGATACCAGATGCGAGAAGTGCGTTCCGTGTGCAGGCCACAGCGGCGGGTCGATGTAGATGGCCATGGAAGGAGTCTAGCGGCGCCCCTGGTGCCCAGACCGGAAACGACGTAGCCGGCCGGAATCCTCAAATACCTGCTGAAGCTAGGCGTATCTCCGCTTCTGCGGATTAGAATCACAGCATGGCCCTCATTCGCGTTTCTGAAGCTGCCCGTTTTCTGGGCGTGAGCGACGATACCGTCCGGCGCTGGACGGAGCACGGAACGCTGACACCGCTCCGGGACGACTCCGGGCGGCTCGCCGTGGACGGACTGGAGCTGGCAACGCATGCGCAGAAGCAGGCCCAGCTTCCCGACGACCCCAAGAGCGGCAGCAGCTCGGCGCGGAACCGGTTCGTGGGCCTGGTCACCAACGTCATCACGGACAAGGTCATGGCGCAGGTGGAACTGCAGTGCGGGCCGTTCCGGGTGGTCTCGCTGATGAGCAGCGAAGCCGTGCGCGAGCTGGGCCTGGAGCCCGGCTCGGTGGCCACCGCGGTGGTCAAGGCAACAACGGTCATTATCGAATCCCCGAAGGGCCGGGCCACCGCATGACCCGGGGACGCATCCTGCCGGCCGCCGTGCTGCTGCTGGCCGCCTTCCTCTCCGGCTGCGCACCAACGGGCAGCGCTCCGGGAGCCGGCTCCGGCGCCAAGCCAGGCGGCACCATCACCGTTTTCGCCGCCGCCTCCCTCAAAGCCACCTTCACCCAGCTCGCCCACACTTTCGAGGCCGAAAACCCTGGCACCGCGGTCACCCTGAGCTTCGCCGGGTCCTCGGACCTGGCCAGCCAGATCAGCCAGGGAGCACCCGCGGACGTGTTCGCCGCGGCCGACGGAGACACCATGCAGAAGCTGCAGGACGACGGCCTCACGGAGGGCGCGCCCCGGAACTTCGCCACCAATACCCTTGCCATCGCAGTGCCGCCGGGCAACCCGGCGGGAATCACGGGGTTCAAGGACCTTGCCCGGCCAGGCGTCAAACTGGTCACCTGCGCCAGGCAGGTGCCCTGCGGGGCAGCCGCGGCCAAGGCGGCGGAGACTGCTGGAGTGGGCCTGAATCCGGTCAGTGAGGAAAACGCCGTCACCGACGTCCTGGGCAAGGTCACCTCCGGCGAGGCCGACGCCGGCCTGGTCTACGGCACGGACATCAAAGCCGCCGGATCCAAGGCGGCCGGCATCCAGTTCCCGGAGTCGGGAAGCGCGGTAAACATCTACCCCATCGCCGGGGTTGCCGGCAGCCGGAACAGGGCCACCGCCCGGGCTTTCCTGGACCTGGTGACCAGCCGGGAAGGGCAAGAGGTTCTCGCGGCTGCGGGATTCGGCCCGCCCACCCCCGGTAACGGAAGCAGCACATGACCCGTCAGCAAGCCGGCCCACCGCCGGCACGCCTGCCCACCCCACGTCCGGCCTACTCAGGCATCCCCGCCTGGGTCCGCGCCCTGGCCGTCCTGGCCTCTGTCGTCGTCGTGCTTCCACTGCTGGCCATGGTGCTCCGCGTGGACTGGGCGCAATTCCTTCCGCTGGTGACTTCCGCGTCGTCACTGACCGCGCTGGGACTGAGCCTGCGGACCTCGGCGGCGAGCACCATGCTGTGCATTGTGCTGGGAGTTCCACTGGCCCTGGTGCTTGCCCGGGATACCTTCCGCCTGCAGGGGCTGCTGCGCTCGCTGGTGCTCCTGCCGCTGGTGCTGCCCCCGGTGGTGGGCGGTATTGCCCTGCTCTATACGTTCGGCCGGCAGGGGCTGCTGGGGCAGACGCTGAATGTGCTCGGCCTGCAGATCGCGTTCTCCACCACGGCGGTGGTCCTGGCGCAGACGTTCGTTGCGCTGCCGTTCCTGGTGGTGAGCCTCGAGGGCGCACTGCGGACCTCCGGCTCACGGTACGAGGCCGTGGCGGCGACGCTGGGCGCCCGGCCCGGCACGGTGTTCCGGCGCGTCACCCTTCCGCTGGTCCTGCCCGGGCTGGCTTCCGGCGCCGTCCTGTCCTTCGCCCGCAGCCTGGGCGAGTTCGGCGCCACACTGACCTTCGCGGGCAGCCTGCAGGGGGTGACCCGGACCCTGCCGCTGGAAATCTACCTGCAGCGCGAAACGGACCCGGACGCCGCCGTCGCCCTGTCCCTGGTCCTGGTGGCCGTGGCCGTGGCGGTGGTTGCGCTTGCGTACCGGCGCCCGGGTGTGGGCCGTGCCGAAGCAGGACAACGGACGACGACGCCGGCCCCGGCAGGAGGGGACGTCCGGTGACGTTGTCCTTCCAGGCAGTGCTGGCCGGGCGGGGCTTCGACGTGGCCCTGACGGTGGCGCCGGGCGAAACCGTGGCCGTGATGGGGCCCAACGGCGCCGGCAAATCAACCCTGCTGGCCAGTATCGCGGGACTGCTGCGGCCTGACGGCGGCCAGGCCCAACTCAACGGCAGGACGCTCTTCGACCTCGACGGCGGAAAGCGCACGTGGGCGGCGCCGCACCACCGCGGGACCGCCCTGCTTGCCCAGGAACCCCTGCTCTTCCCCCACCTGAGCGCCCTGGACAATGTTTCCTTCGGCCCCCGCAGCGCCGGCATGCCCAAACGGGCGGCGGAGGAGCAGGCCCGGCGCTGGCTGGCTGAGGTCGAAGCCGGGGACCTGGCCGCACGGCGTCCCGCCCAACTCTCCGGCGGCCAGGCCCAGCGCGTGGCAGTGGCCCGTGCACTGGCCGCCGACCCGGCGCTCCTCCTGCTCGACGAGCCGCTGGCGGCCCTGGATATCCACTCCGCCCCGCTGCTGCGCCGCCTGTTCAAGCGGGTCCTTGCCGGACGGCAGGCCATCATCGTCACCCATGACGTGCTGGATGCACTGATGCTCGCGGACCGGGTGGTCATTTTGGAGGACGGTCGGATCGTAGAGGAAGGCCCAACCCGCGCCGTACTGGAACGGCCACGCAGTTCCTTTGCTGCCGGACTCGCCGGGCTGAACTTTATTCCGGGCACCCTGGACGGCGCAGGGGTGCGGACCCACGAGGGACTCACAATCACCGGCCATGATGACGAATCCTGGGCTCCGGAACCAGGCCCGCACGGCGAACCTGTCCCGCTGCCCAGGCCGCAGGGTCCCGGCGTCGCTGTCTTCCCGCCGTCGGCCGTCTCCGTGTTCCTCAACGACGCGCACGGCAGCCCCCGGAACTCGTTCGCCGTCACCATTACGGACCTTGAGCCGCACGGCGACCAGATCCGCGTCCGGGCGGGCGGCCTGGCCGCGGACATCACCCCTGCCGCCTCCGCGGACCTGGGACTTGTTCCCGGCATGGCGGTGCACTTCGTGGTTAAGGCCGCCGCCGTGTCCGTATACGGAACCTAGGGCGGCGGGACCTCCGGCTCTGGACAGGTATTTCGCCCTGGGCAAACATGGCTAATGGACCTCGTCGTCCAAAGTTGAGCGTAGTAGACTCAACTTAGTCAACAAGCCCCCGAAAGGAGCTCTCTTTGGACGTCAAATTCACCACCAAGAGCCAGGAGGCTCTTTCCGCCGCGGCAATGAACGCCTCGACGGCCGGGAACCCGCAGGTGGAACCGGCCCACCTCCTCAAGGCGCTGATGGACCAGCGTGAGGGCGTCGCCGTCGCGCTGCTGCGCGCCACCGGTGCCGATCCCGATGCCGTCAGCGTCCAGGCCAGCAGCGCCATCAAGGCCCTGCCCGCCACTTCCGGCGGCTCAAGCCAGCAGGCGCAGCTGTCCCGGCCCGCCCTGCAGGCCATCCAGCATGCCAAGGAGGAGGCGGACCGCTTGGGCGATTCCTTCGTCTCCACCGAGGTGCTCCTGGTGGGCCTCTCGGCCGGCAACGATGCCGCGGCCCGCCTGCTGCGCGACGCCGGCGCCTCCCGCGAAGCGCTCCTGGCTGCCCTGCCGGGGGTCCGCGGCGACCGCAAGGTGGACAGCCCGGATCCCGAAAATACGTTCCAGGCACTCGAGAAGTACGGCACCGACCTCACCGCCATGGCCCGCGCCGGCAAACTGGACCCCGTGATCGGCCGCGACTCCGAAATCCGGCGCGTGGTCCAGGTCCTCTCGCGGCGCACCAAGAACAACCCGGTACTCATCGGCGAACCCGGCGTGGGCAAGACCGCAGTAGTGGAAGGCCTTGCGCAGCGGATGGTGGCCGGCGACGTCCCGGAAAGCCTGCGCGGGAAGACCCTCATCTCCCTGGACCTCGGGTCCATGGTGGCCGGAGCCAAGTACCGCGGTGAGTTCGAGGAGCGGCTGAAGGCGGTACTGGAGGAGATCAAGGGCTCCGAGGGCCAGATCGTCACCTTCATCGATGAGATCCACACCGTGGTGGGTGCCGGCGCCACTGGTGATTCCTCCATGGATGCCGGCAACATGCTCAAGCCCATGCTGGCCCGCGGCGAGCTGCGCCTGATCGGTGCCACCACGCTGGACGAGTACCGCGAGAACATCGAAAAGGACGCAGCCCTGGAACGCCGCTTCCAGCAGGTGTACGTGGGCGAGCCCAGCGTCGAGGACACCATCGGCATCCTCCGCGGCCTCAAGGAGCGCTACGAGGCGCACCACAAAGTGTCCATCGCGGACTCCGCCCTGGTGGCGGCAGCCACCCTGTCCAACCGCTACATCTCGGGCCGCCAGCTGCCGGACAAGGCCATCGACCTGGTGGACGAGGCCGCGTCCCGGCTGCGCATGGAGATCGACTCCGCTCCGGAGGAGATCGACCAGCTGCGGCGCCAGGTGGACCGGCTGACCATGGAAGAGCTCGCGCTGGAGGGCGAGACCGATGCCGCCTCCGTGGAACGGCTGGCCGCGCTCCGGGCCGACAAGGCGGACAAGGAAGAGGAACTTTCCGCGCTCAACGCCCGGTGGGAGGCCGAAAAGGCGGGCCTGAACCGGGTGGGTGACCTGAAGGCCAAGCTGGATGAGCTGCGCTCCGCCGCGGACAAGGCCCAGCGCGAAGGCGACCTGGAGGCCGCCTCCCGCATCCTCTACGGGGAAATCCCGGCGCTGGAACGGGAACTGAACGCCGCCGCCGAGGCCGAGGCTGCCGTGACGGACAAGTCCGCCCAGATGGTGGCGGAGGAAGTGACGGCGGAAGACATCGCCGAGGTCATTTCGGCCTGGACCGGCATCCCCGCCGGCCGCATGCTGCAGGGCGAAAGCCAGAAGCTGCTGCACATGGAGGAGGAGCTCGGCAGGCGGCTCATCGGCCAAAGCAAGGCGGTGGCCGCTGTGTCAGACGCCGTCCGGCGTGCCCGCGCCGGCATCAGCGACCCCAACCGGCCCACGGGTTCCTTCCTGTTCCTGGGCCCCACCGGCGTGGGCAAGACCGAGCTGGCCAAGGCCCTGGCGGACTTCCTGTTCGACGACGAACGCGCCATGGTGCGGATCGACATGTCCGAGTACGGCGAGAAGCACAGCGTCGCGCGGCTGGTGGGGGCGCCTCCGGGATACGTCGGCTACGAGGAAGGCGGGCAGCTGACCGAGGCCGTCCGCCGTCGTCCCTACTCCGTGGTGCTGCTGGACGAAGTGGAGAAGGCGCACCCCGAGGTGTTCGACATCCTCCTGCAGGTGCTCGACGACGGCCGCCTCACCGACGGGCAGGGCCGCACCGTGGACTTCCGCAACGTGATCCTGGTGCTCACCTCCAACCTGGGCAGCCAGTTCCTGGTGGACCAGTCCCTGGACGCCGAGGCCAAGCGCAATGCCGTCATGGCCACGGTGAACGCGTCCTTCAAGCCGGAGTTCCTCAACCGGCTCGATGAAGTGGTGCTGTTCGACGCCCTCACGGTGGAGGAACTGGCCCACATCGTGGAGCTGCACGTGGCCGAACTGGGGCGGCGGCTGCACGAACGGCGGCTCACCCTCGATGTCACCGACGGCGCCAAGGCGTGGCTGGCGCTGTCCGGCTTCGACCCCGCCTACGGTGCCCGGCCGCTGCGCCGCCTGGTGCAGCGCGAGATCGGCGACCGCCTGGCCAAGGCCATCCTCGCCGGTGAGATCAGCGACGGCGACACCGTGCTGGTTGATACGGCGCCGGACTTCGGCGAACTGACCGAGGGCAACGTGGACACCATGACCGGTGCCCCCAGTTCCGGATTGTCGGTCCGCCGGAAGGACTAGCGGCCGGCGTTGTGGTGCGGGCCGTGCTGCCCTGGCGGGTGAACCGTCAGGGCAGCACGCTTGCGTTAATCACATTGCCGGTGTCGGCCGCGACGTAGCAATCCACCCTGCGGTCGCCGGATTCCCAGCTGGTGCTGCTGGGGAAGCTGCGCTGGTAGTTGAGCTGGAACTGCTTGGCGGCCGGACCGAGCTTCGCCGCCTGGCAGACTTCCAGGGCTTTGGCCTTCAGCGGCTCGGCGCCCGGATACTCAGCGCTGTCCGGGTAGCGGAGAGTGGCAACGAGCTGGGCTGAGTGGCCGGTGTCGCACGGCACCAGGGTGGATGCGAGGGCCTGCGGATCGAAATCCTTGAAGCAGTCACCGACCGCGTAGGCAGCGGGTGCAACACCCTCCCGGGGAAGGGGCTGGGGAGTGGCCGGCGGCGTCACGGCGGTTTGCAGCACTCCCTGTGCGTCTTTCTTTGCCGCCTCGCTGCCCGGTGAAGAATTCAGCCAGACGGCAAGCCATACCAGTGAGCCTGCTACGGCGAGGATGACGACGACGAGAAGCGCCTTCCACATGGCGGGCTTCCTGTTGGCGCGTTTTTCCGGGGCGGGATCGTGGCGGGGCTGGGACCAGGTGACGGATTCCGGAGCGGGGGCCGGGCCAGTCCCGCCCTGGATCTTTGGCACGCTTCCGGTCTGCGGGGGCGAGGCCGGTTTGGGCGGGATGTCCTGGTGGTTCACGGGTTCGCATCCTCCTGGGTTTTGGTTCCGCGGCTCGCCAAAGGCCAGATAAAATCGGCAGTTCCTAAGTGACTCTACCGAAGAAAAATGCCGGAATCCCGCGGGTGGAGGTGCGTCATGGTACCCCACCCGGCCGTCCGGACCTCGAGGCGGCAAGCGGGACCCGCCGAAAGCATGTAATCTAGGTGTACGACAAATTGACCAAACATTCCGGGGCCTCACCGATCGCCAAGGTGACCACCTCCGGTCCAAGTACAAAAGGGGGTCACGCCATGGGGCGCGGCCGTCAAAAGGCAAAAGCTACCAAGCAGGCTCGGGACATTAAGTATTACTCCCCGAACACTGACTACTCGGCACTTCAGCGTGAGCTGACGGGCCCGGGCAGCCGTTCAACGAGCCATTACTCGAATGAACCGGTCGAACCGGATTATTCGGCTTATGTGGATAAGTACGCGGATGATTTGGATGACGATGACGACGAGGTAGACCACCGTCGCATCGGTTAGTTGTCGCAAGCCTGCTGTGGCCCCCGGGCCCGGCTGCTGTGGCGCGAAAGCACATTCTGATTTTGCAGGAGCTGCTGTGTGGATCCAGGGAATGTGCCGACCTCCTCTTTGATACCCGGTTTCGGGTGACCGCTTACTTCACGGAACCCGCTGCCATACCGGATTACCGGTAGGGCAGCGGGCTTTCCGTGTTGGTTGGTAACCTGACCGCATGACTGTTCGGACCACATACGCCAGCGGCGAGCCCTGCTGGGCGGATCTGCAGACCCCCGATGTTGCTGCCGCCAAAGACTTCTATGGACGGCTCTTTGGCTGGACCTACCAGGACTTCCCCACCCCGGACGGCCGCAGCTACGCGCAGGCCTTTGTCCGCGGGCAGCTGGTGGCCACCATAGCGCCGCAGAATCCCTTGCAGCTGGAAGCCGGGACTGCCGCCGAGTGGAACGTCTACTTTGCGGTCCCGGACGCCGCGGAACTGCTGCAGGAAGCCGGCCATGCCGGGGGTACCGTACAGTTCGGGCCCGAGAGGGTGGGCGACACCGGCGTGCTGGGCTTCCTGGTCCCGCCCGGCGGCGGGACCACGGGGATATGGCAGGCAGGCACCCACTACGGCAGCCATCTCTTTAACGAGCCCGGCGCCTTGGCCTGGGCTGAACTCTTCACGCCCGAGCCGCAGGCGGCCATCGGCTTTTTCCAGCAGCTGTTCGGCCACGGTGTCACCGAGTATCCTCAGCACGACGGCGGCAGCTACAGCACGTTGCTGATCGGCGGCAGTGAGGTGGCAGGCATTGTCCCTGCCGACGAAGACGAGGAAGCCGACTGGCAGATTTACTTTGGCGCGGCCGATATTGCGGCGGCGGCAGCGGCCGCCATGGCAGCAGGCGGCGAAGTGCTGGTGGAGCCGGATGACCATCCGGCTCCAGGATCACTGGCCACCATCGAGGACCCCCAGGGTGGAATCCTCAACCTCATCCAAGTGCAGGGTTGAACCGGCCGCTTAAACACATCGAGTGCTCCGTAGATGTCGTTATCAGGGGTGAAAACGACAAGTGCGGAGCACTCGATGGAGGGTCTTAGGCGTAGGCGTTGACCAGGCGTACTGCTCCGCCGTCCACGCCCTTGGCGCCCTGGACGTAGTCCGGGCCGGACTTGAGGATGGAGTCTGAATCCTCGGTGACGGTGCCCATGATCCAGGACGGCAGGCCGCGGTCGTTCAGGCGGGAAACTGCGGCGTCGGCGGCTTCGGGGGACACGATGGCCACCATGCCGACGCCGAGGTTCAGGGTGCGCTCCAGGTCCGCCAGGGGCACGTTGCCGAGTTCGGACACCAGCTTGAAGATGGCGGGCAGTTCCCAGGTGGCGCGGTCCACGGTGGCCACGAGGCCCCGGGGGAGGACGCGGGCCAAGTTCGCGGCCAGGCCGCCGCCGGTGACGTGGCTGAAGCCGTGAACGGCCGCGCCGGCGCTGACCGGGAAGGTGCGGGCCAGGTCAAGGCAGTCGGCGGCGTAGACGCGGGTGGGCTCGAGGAGTTCCTCGCCCAGGGTGCGGCCGAGTTCGGATACCTGCCGGTCGAGGGCCCAGCCGGCGTGGTTGATGACACGGCGGACCAGGGAGTAGCCGTTGGAGTGCAGGCCGGATGAGGCCATGCCGATCACCACGTCCCCGGCGCGGACACGGTCCGGGCCCAGGAGTGCATCGGCCTCGACGACGCCGGTGGCTGCGCCGGCAACGTCGTATTCGTGCTCGCCCAACAGGCCCGGGTGCTCGGCGGTCTCGCCGCCAACCAGGGCGGTGCCGGCAACGGAGCAGGCGGCGGCAATGCCGCGGACAATGCCCGCGATGCGCTCCGGGACCACCTTGCCGCAGGCAATGTAGTCGGTCATGTACAGCGGCTCGGCGCCCACCACCACGATGTCGTCCACCACCATGCCCACCAGGTCGAATCCGATGGTGTCGTGAATGTCCATGGCCTGGGCGATGGCAACCTTGGTGCCCACGCCGTCGGTGGACGTGGCCAGCAGCGGCTTCTTGAAGGTCAGCAGCCTGGAGACATCGTAGAGGCCGGCGAAGCCGCCCACCCCGCCGATCACCGAGGAGTTGTGGGTTGCCTTGACGGCATCCTTCATGAGCTCGACGGCGCGGTCCCCGGCTTCAACGTCCACGCCCGCGGAGGCGTAGGTGATGCCGGAGTTCTCTGCGGCGGTGTTAGCGGAAGTCATACGGACTCTTTCTTGTCGGCGCTGGTGGCGGCGGGTACGTCGGGCACAAGGTCGGCTTCGGTCAGCAGGTTCTCGAATTCGGAGTCCGGGCCCGGATCGCAGCCGGTGGCGCCGGCCTTCTCGGCGGGGTCCTCGGTGGCGTCAATGGCCAGGGCGGCGGTTTCGCCGGGAAGCGCGGACGGGGAAGGCTTCAGGCCGCCCAGGTCTGTGCGCTCCAGCAAGTTCTTGCCCAGCTTGTCCGCGTCCGGGAGCTTGATGGGGTACTTGCCGGTGAAGCAGGCGGTGCAGAGACGCTCGCGCGGCTGGCGGGTGGCGTCAATCATGCCGTCCTCGGAGATGTAGGCCAGCGAGTCGGCGCCAATGGCCTGGGAGATCTCCTCGATGGTGGCGCCGTTGGCAATCAGCTCAGCGCGGGAGGCGAAGTCGATGCCGTAGAAACAGGGCCACTGCACCGGAGGGGAGGAGATCTTCACGTGCACCGACGCGGCGCCGGCTTCCCGAAGCATCCGGACGATGGCGCGCTGCGTGTTGCCGCGGACGATCGAGTCATCCACCACTACAACGCGCTTGCCGCGGATCACGGACTCAAGGGCGTTGAGCTTGAGTCGGATGCCCAGCTGGCGCAGGGTCTGGGAGGGCTGGATGAAGGTACGGCCCACGTAGGAGTTCTTGACGAAGCCGTGTGCGAACGGGATGCCGGATTCCTCGGCGTAGCCCACGGCAGCGGGGGTTCCGGATTCCGGCACGGGGATGACGATGTCCGCCTGCTGCGTGTTCTCGCGGGCCAGCTGGCGGCCCATCTCCACGCGGGACTCATAGACGGAGCGGCCGGCAATGGCGGCGTCCGGGCGCGCAAGGTAGACGTACTCGAAAACGCAACCGGCCGGCGTCGGCTCTGCGAACCGCTTGGACCGCACGCCGTCCTCGTCAATGGCAATGAACTCGCCCGGCTCGATCTCCCGGATGAAGCTGGCACCCACGGTGGCCAGGGCGGACTGCTCGGAGGCCACCACCCAGCCGCGCTCCAGGCGGCCCAGGACCAGCGGGCGGATGCCGAAGGTGTCACGGGCAGCGTAGAGCGTGCCTTCATCCATGAAGACGAAGCAGAAGCCGCCCTTGATCTTGGGCAGCAGTTCGGTGGCGGTCTCCTCCAGGGTCTTGCCCGGCTCGCCCTCCAGGAGAGCGGTGACCAGGGCGGTGTCCGAGGTGTTGCCCTGCTTCATTTCGCCGGTGAGCTGGCCGCCATTGCGCTCGGTGATCATGGCGTTGAGCTCGGCGGTGTTGGTCAGGTTGCCGTTGTGTGCCAGGGCGACTGTGCCGGTGGCAGTGGCGCCCAGGGTGGGCTGCGCGTTGGCCCAGTGGCTGGCGCCGGTGGTGGAGTAGCGGCAGTGGCCGACGGCCAGGTGCCCGGTCAGGGTGTTCAGCGTGGTCTCGTCGAAGACCTGGGACACAAGGCCCATGTCCTTGTAGACGTTGATCCGCTTGCCGTCGCTGGTAGCTATGCCAGCCGACTCCTGACCGCGGTGCTGCAGTGCATACAGCCCGTAATAGGTAAGTTTTGCTACTTCTTCGCCTGGGGCCCAGACGCCGAAGACGCCGCAAGCGTCCTGCGGGCCTTTTTCGCCGGGGAGAAGATCATGGGAAAGTTTTCCATCGCCGCGTGCCACTGGTCGATTATCTCACGATATGGGGTACGACTTTTCCGGCCGCTGGTTTGTGACTTGCTAAGCCTGGGGATCCGTGTCCGGCTCCGAATCCGGGACGGCCTCCACCACGGCTTTCTCCTGCCGCTTCACGCTGCGGCGGTCTAGGACCAGAGCCAGTGCGGCACCCAGGATTGCGCCGCCTGCCGCAAACATCACCATGAAGAATCCGAACACCGCGCCCGGGTCGAAGGTCTCATCGCCCGGCACCGCATAGGCCACTACCGCGGCTGCAGCAACACCCGCCAGCGCACCCAGGACCAGGAAGGGAACGTACTTGGGCGCCCGGCGGACAGTCACTTCGCGCCGCTCGGCAGGAGATTCTTCAAAAGCCATACCATCCAGCCTACTGCCCGCAATTTGCTGCACGTAATGCGGTCGGGTAGGGCTGGCGGTAATGGAGCACACGGAAAAACGGGCTCGCGGCGGCTGGCGAACAACTGCCCGGAGACTGATATATCTATTGACAGCGACGGTAGCCCCTGCCATATTCGCAGTAGGCGGTATACGCATCCTGTTGTGTAATACGCAATTGTCCGCACGCGCGGACAGCGGAATGGGGCGGTATCCGGGAGTGCTCGTCAGCTACATTGGCACTTGGTGCCGACTCACCGGATCCGGCCGGATCCAGGAAAGGAACACAAGGACCATGGTTCACAAAGTCCAGGCAGTTGTAGTCAAAGAGAAGAACGCCCCGGTGTCGCTGGAAACCATCCTGGTGCCCGATCCGGGCCCGGGGGAGGCCCTGGTGGACATCCTTACCTGCGGTGTCTGCCATACGGACCTGCACTACAAGCAGGGCGGCATCGGTGATGACTTCCCCTACCTGCTGGGACACGAGGCCACGGGTGTGGTCAGTGCTGTCGGCCCCGACGTCACCTCTGTGGCGCCCGGTGACCGGGTCATCCTGAACTGGCGTGCGGTTTGCGGCGAGTGCCGGGCCTGTGCCAAAGGCCAGCCGCAGTACTGCTTCAACACCCATAACGCCACGCAGAAGATGACCCTGGAGGACGGAACGGAGCTCTCGCCGGCCCTGGGCATCGGTGCGTTCGCCGAGAAGACGCTTGTTGCCGCCGGCCAGTGCACCAAGGTGGACGCAGATGTTGACGCCGCGGCCGTGGGCCTGCTGGGCTGCGGCATCATGGCGGGCATCGGCGCCGCCATCAACACCGGAGAGGTCAAGCGCGGCGAGTCCGTGGCAGTGATCGGCTGCGGCGGCGTGGGCATCGCGGCGATCGCCGGGGCCAGGCTGGCCGGTGCGACGACGATCATCGCCGTGGACATCGACGACAACAAGATTGAGATGGCCAAGTCCCTGGGTGCCACCCACGGCGTGAACTCGCGCCAGGAGGACGCCGTGGAAACCATCCGTGCCCTCACCGGAGGTCACGGAGCAGACGTGGTGATTGACGCCGTCGGCCGTCCCGAAACGTACAAGCAGGCCTTCTACGCCCGTGACCTGGCCGGCCGCGTGGTCCTGGTCGGCGTCCCCACGCCGGAAATGAGCCTCGAGCTGCCGCTGCTGGATGTCTTTGGCCGCGGCGGGTCGCTGAAGTCCTCCTGGTACGGCGACTGCCTGCCCTCCCGGGACTTCCCCATGCTGGTGTCCCACTACAAGCAGGGCAACCTGGACCTGGACGCGTTCGTGTCCGAGCGCATCTCCATCAACCAGGTGGAGGAAGCCTTCGGCAAGATGCACGAAGGCAAGGTGCTGCGTTCCGTGGTGGAGATCCAGGCGGCCGGGGCGTCCGCATGAGTGTCACGATTCAAAACCTGGTCACCTCGGGCACGTTCTCGCTCGACGGCGGCACCTGGGATGTGGACAACAACGTCTGGATTGTGGGCAATGACGAGGAATGCGTCATCATCGACGCCCCCCACGACGCTGCCGCGATCATCAACCAGGTCCGCAGCCGCAAGGTGAAGGCCATCCTGCTCACGCACGCGCACAACGACCACATTGGCGCTGCCCGCGAGGTGGCCGGGGCACTGGGCGCCCCGATCTACCTGAACCTGGAGGACCTGGTCCTGTGGGAGCAGGTGTACCCCGACGCAAAGCCTGACCGCTACCACGCCGGCGGTGACGTGTTCGAGGTGGGTGGAGCAACCCTGCTCGCCATCCACACGCCCGGCCACTCGCCCGGATCCACCTGCTTCTACCTGGAGAGCGAGGGGACGGTCTTCACCGGGGACACGTTGTTTAACGGCGGCCCGGGTGCCACGGGGCGCTCCTACAGCGACTACCCCACCATCCTGAAGTCCATCCGTGAACGGCTGCTGACGCTTCCGGGCGAAACCGTGGTGCGCACCGGCCACGGTGACAGCACCACCATCGCCGCCGAGCAGGAAACGCTGGCAAAGGTCAGGCAGTAGCCAGCGGGAAGTCAATGAAGTGCCAGTGAAAGGCGCGCCGGGAACACCCGGCGCGCCTTTCACTGGCGGTCGAACAGCATAAGCCGGTAAGGAAGTTGGAACAATGAAGTTCGGAAAGCAGCCCGCCCCCGTTGCGGACATCAATGAGGACAACCTCGAAGTCCACAAGCCCAAGACCGAAGCTGCCGGGGTCAAGGCCGTCATGGTGGCCCTGGAGCGCGCGGTGGCGCAGGCAGGGGTTACCCGCACGGCGCACTCGCTGCTCCGGTTGAACCAGCGCGGCGGGTTCGACTGCCCGGGTTGCGCCTGGCCGGAATCGGACAAGAAACGCAAGACAGCGGAGTTCTGCGAGAACGGCGCCAAGGCGGTGGCCGAGGAGAACACCCTCCGTACCGTGGGCGCGGAGTTCTGGGCCAAGCACTCCATTGCGGAGCTGTCGGAGAAGACCGAGTACTGGCTGGGCAACCAGGGCCGGCTGTCCGAGCCGGTGGTCATCCGCGAGGGGGAGACCCACTACTCGCCGATCTCTTGGGCCGACGCGTTCGAACTGATCGGCGAACACGTCCGCGCCAGCACCCCGGACCGGTGCGTCTTTTACACCTCCGGCCGCACGGCGAACGAGACCGCGTTCCTGTACCAGTTGTTCGCGCGGTCCCTGGGCACCAACAACCTGCCGGACTGCTCCAACATGTGCCACGAGTCCTCCGGCTCGGCCCTGAATCCGACCATCGGCATCGGCAAGGGCACGGTCTCCCTGGACGACATTCATGACGCCGAACTGATCTTCGTGGTGGGGCAGAACCCGGGTACCAACCATCCGCGCATGCTGTCCGCCCTGAAGGAGTGCAAGGACAAGGGCGGCAAAGTGGTGGCCGTGAACCCGCTGCCCGAGGCCGGCCTGTTCAACTTCAAGGACCCGCAGACCGTCTCCGGCGTGGTGGGCGGGGGCACACCTTTGGCTGATGAGTACCTGCAGATCAAGGTGGGCGGTGACCTGGCCCTGTTCCAGGCACTGGGCCATCTGCTGCTGGAGGCCGAGGAGAAAAACCCCGGGACCGTCGTCGACCATTCCTTCATTGCCGCGCAGACGGACGGGTTTGACGCCTACCGCGAAGCCCGCCGGACCCTGGACTGGGACGAAACGGAGACGGCCACCGGCCTGGACCGTGGGCAGATCGAAAAAGTCGCGTCCATGCTGGTGGCTTCCAAGGCCTCGATCTTCTGCTGGGCGTTGGGCGTGACGCAGCAGCCGCACTCCGTGGACACCATCAAGGAAATGGTCAACGTCCTGCTGCTGCAGGGCAACTTCGGCAAGCCCGGCGCCGGTGCCTGCCCCGTCCGCGGCCACTCCAACGTCCAGGGCGACCGGACCATGGGTATCTGGGAGAAGCCCAAGGAATGGCTCCTCGCAGCGCTGGATACGGAGTTCGGGATCACTTCCCCGCGGCACCACGGCTACGACGCGGTGGAGTCCATGGAGGCGTTCGAACGCGATGAGGTGGACGTGTTCGTGTCCATGGGCGGCAATTTCTCGCTGGCCTGCTCAGACACCGAGGCCCTGGAAGCGGGGATGCAGCGGATCGGGCTGACCGTGCATATCTCCACCAAGCCCAACCGCTCCCACATCGTGCACGGCCGTACCTCGCTGATCCTGCCCACCCTGGGCCGGACAGACAGGGACGACAAGCACCCCAAGGGCGCGCAGTTCCTGTCCGTGGAGGACTCCATGTCCGTGGTCCACTCCACCCAGGGCCGGCTCACCCCGGTCTCGGAGCACCTGCTGGCCGAGCCTGTGATCGTGGCCCGGATGGCGGAGGCCGCCTTCGGCCCGGACCACCCCGTGGACTGGAAAGGGATGGCCGAGGACTACGACGTCATCCGGGACCACATCGCCCGCGTCCTGCCCGGCTTCGAGGACTTCAACGCCCGGGTGCGGACCAAGAACGGGTTCGTGCTGCCCAACCCGCCGCGCGACACCCGCTCCTTCGCCACGGACATCGGCCGCGGCCGGTTCACGGTCAGCCCGCTGGAGTACCTCACGCCGCCGCCCGGGCATCTGGTGCTGCAGACCATCCGCAGCCACGACCAGTACAACACCACGTTCTACGGCCTGGATGACCGCTACCGGGGCATCTCCGGCGGCCGCCGTGTGATCCTGATCCATCCTGAAGACCTTGCGGAGCAGGGCTTCCAGGACCGCGAACTGGTGGACGTGGTGAGCACCTTCGGCGGCGTGGACCGCAGGGCAGACAAGTTCCGCCTGGTGGCCTACCCCACCGCCAAGGGCTGCGCCGCCGCTTACTTCCCGGAAGCCAACGCCCTGGTCCACAAGGAAAACGTGGCCCGGGTGTCCAACACCCCCGGCTTCAAGGCGATGTTCGTCCGCTTCGAGCCGCACCTTGCTGAAGACGCCGCACAGGCTTCTTCAGAGGAGCTGGAGCCTGCCGCGGCGGTGTAGTCCGCGCTGAGCTTCGTCTCAAACAGCCAGAACGGCGACGGCGACCTTCGGCACGTGCCGAAGGTCGCCGTCGCTTTTCTGTCCCTTGGGCCGCCGCTTATACGGGGTTGTTGCTGTCGGGCTCTGCCTCGGGATCCAGGTCCTGGCCATAGCCGCCGGCCGAGGCAAGCCCGCCCACCTGCTGGCCGGCGTTGGTTTGCCCGGGCATGAATCCGCTGTTCTGATCGTCCTGGGGCTCTCCCTCCGACTCCGGCGCGACATCCTGCCGCAGATGCTCGTCGTCCGAAATGTTCTTGGAAATCGCGTCATCAGCCATCCCTCCAGCCAAGCACCAGTTGCAGGACGAGGCAACGTTATGCCGCCAGACACCCAGGACACGATGGTTGCACCCGTCCCAACCCGCGTTGTTTGAGCCCGCTGAAACCGGCGCGAGAGACAGGCGCGAGAGACACAAGGTATCGACTCATCCTTGCGATTCATCCGCCCTTCGGCCGATCAGGCGGGTGGGGCCTGGAGGAACCGTGCCAAGCCCTCTTCTGCCGGGGACAGTCCGATGTAAGCAAAGTCGGTAAACCCAACGGTTGCTCCGTAGAGGCGCTTCAGTTCCGGGATCAGTTCGTCCGGCCAGTGGGGTGGTTCCCAGTCCTGGTGTTCGCTTTTGTAGTGGCGCCCGCTTGGTGAGATCCAGCCGGGTGGTTCGGTTTTGGTGGCTGGTGTTGGTTTCCAGCCGCTGGCGTGCCGGAGTCTATGGTGTTTCGGGCACGGCTGACCGAGGTTCGATACTCCTGTGGTGCCGCCGTGGTGCCAGGCGAGAAGGTGGTCCGCTTCGTTGTCCAGGGAGTTGTTGCTGCAGCCGGGGAAGGGGCACTTGCCGTCCCGCAGCCGGAGCCAGTTCCGCATCGCCTTGGTCACCCGGTACCTGGTCCTGCCGATTTCCAGGGGCGCCCCGTCCCGCGGGTCGACCAGGACGCGGTGGAACGAATCAGCTCCCTCCGCGACCAGGTCCCTCGCCATGGACGGCGGGATGGGGCCGAATCCGTCCAGCATGGCGGGCTCATCGGTCCGGCCCATGAGTGCGAATACCGGCACGGTGACGAGGACCTGGGCCCGGATCGACGACGAAGGGGTGGTATCCGTTCCTGCGCCTGCCCTGTCGCTGGTACCGCTATTGGTTCCGCTGGTGAGGATCGCTGAGGAGAACTGGTCGGCCCGGATCTGGGTGAGGGTGCGGGGCTCGTCGGGTCCTTGTTCGGTCCGGGCGAGTGCGTCGAGCCGGTTCCAGCCCGCCAATGCCTGGTCGGCGGGGATGTAGGCCGAGAGCCAGGCCATGCCGTCCTGGTCCGGCCTGTAGTCGACGCGCCGGTCCGCCACGGCCTTGGCGTGGCGTTTCTCAATTGATTCTGCGTGGTGGCGTTCGCGCCAGGTCCGGGCTTTGATTCGGAGCCGGTGCGCGGGTATTTCCCCGATCGTTGCCGCGGTGGCAGGCCGGGGTGTGTCCGGGTCGAGGAAGTGGGCCTCCAGGGCAGCGGCGCCGGCGGGGTCAAGGGCGGCAGTCTCGTCCGCCAGGGCCAGGGCATGCTGCCAGGAGATTGTTCCGGCCTGCAGGGCCGAGAGTGTCAGTGGCAACGTGGTGTTCACCGCATGGGAAGCGGCCAGGAATGAACCTGCGGCCCGAGCCCCAATGACCAGCACTGCCCCGATTTCAGCCGCGACGGCCATTTCCTGCGCCTGCACCGGCATATCGGGCGCCAGGGCGTGGGCGGTGTCCGCGTACTTCACGGCAGCACGGGCCTTCAACCCTGCGAACCCGGCTTCCACCTCCCGGGCACCGGCGAGAATGTCCAGGCACCCATCCGCCAGCCCGGCCAACGGATCAGCAGCCGAGAACGGCTCCGAACCACACCCATCCACCTCCGCGTTGAGCACAGCAAGGGCAGCCTTGATGTCCGCAAACGCCTTCGCCACCGCCGCTTTTCGCATACCAATATCATCGCGGGAGGGTACGACATTTAACCGCGGGCCTCGACCTGCGAGCGGGAGCCCACGGGCAATGTCGTGCCCTCCCCCCAACAATCAGCCGCGGAGGCGCTCCATGCCCGGGTCGAACAGCGGTTCGGCCGTGACGGTGGCGGCCACCCGCTTGCCGAAGTACTCGATCTCCACGCTGTCGCCTTCGGACACGGAGGAGGGCAGCCAGGCGTAGGCGATCGGCTTGCGCACGGTGTAGCCGTACGCCGCGCTGGTCACGTAGCCCACGGCTTCCCCGGCCACGTACACCGGTTCCTTGCCCAGCACGATGGACGTGCCGTCGTCGACCGTCAGGCAGCGCAGCGTCTTGGCGGCGGGCTGTTCCCGCAGGGCCGCCAGGGCTTCCGCCCCCACGAACCCGGTCTTGTCCTTGGCCACCGAGAAGCCCAGGCCGGCCTGGTACGGGTGGTGCTCGGACGTCATGTCCGTGCCCCACAGCCGGTAGCCCTTCTCAAGGCGCATGCTGTTGAACGCCCCGCGGCCGGCGGCGATAATGCCGTGCTCCTGGCCTGCCTCGAACAGCAGATCCCAGAGCCTGAGCCCGTACTCGGCGGTGGTGTAGAGCTCCCAGCCGAGTTCGCCCACGTAGGAGAGGCGCATGGCCGTGACGGGGATGCCACCAACCGAGATTTCTTTGGTGCGGAAGTACTTCAAGCCGTCATTGGTGAGGTCGTCGGCGCTGACCTTGCCGATGACCTCGCGGGCCAGCGGGCCCCACAGTCCGATGCAGCAGGTGCTGCCGGTGATGTCCGAAACATGCACCCACTGGGAGGGATCGGCGGCGGACTGCTTCCGCGCCTCCACCCGCAGGTAATCGAAGTCGACGTTGCTGTTGACGCCCAGCTGGAAGTCCTCCTCCGCCAGCCGTGCGACAGTCACGTCGCTGCGGATGCCGCCGTCGTGCTCCAGCAGCAGGCAGTACGTCACGGCACCGGGCTTCTTGGCAATGTTGCCCGTGCTGAGCCGGTGCAGCAGCGCCTGCGCGCCCGGGCCCACCACGGAGAGCCGCTTCAGGGGCGTCATGTCGTATAGTCCGACGGCGGTACGCGTCTTCCACGCTTCGGCTGCGGAAATGGGGGAGGAGAACATGGCGGACCAGGAGTCGCGCTCAGGCGTCTGCCACTCTGCCGGCAGTTCCTCGAGCAGCCCGCGATTGGCCTCGAACCAGTGCGGCCGCTCCCAGCCTGCGGACTCCAGGAAGAACGCCCCCAGCTCCTTCTGCCGCACGTTGAACGGGCTGACGCGCAGGTCCCGCGGGGATTCCCTGGGCTGCAGCGGGTGCATCACGTCGTAGATCTCCACGAAGTTCTGCTGGGAGGTTTCGCTGACATAGGCGTCGGAGGTCTGTACCTTCTCGAAACGGGTCAGCTCGCAGCCGTGCAGGTCCGTGCGGGACCGGCCTTCCACCAGCAGCTCCGCCATTGCCTTGGCCACGCCGGCTGAGTGCGTGACCCAGACGGCTTCGGCCACGAACAGGCCTTCGAGGTCGGGCGCCTCGCCCATGAGCGGGCCGCCGTCGGGGGTGAAGGAGAAAATGCCGTTGAAGCCGTCCTCGATCGCGGAGCTGCGCAGCGCCGGCAGCAGGTCCTGGCTGTCCTCCCAAGCGGGCAGGAAGTCTTCCAGGGTGAAATCCAGGCGGGAGGGCATGCGGTGGTCCGACATTTCCTCTGCGGAAACCTTTGGCAGGGCGGACATATCCACCGGCATGGGACGGTGGGCGTAGCTTCCGATACCGATGCGGTCGCCCCATTCGCGGTAGTACAGGTCCTTGTCCTGGTAGCGCAGGATGGGCTTGCTCGCACCCTTGGGAAGCTCGTTGACGCCCTCAAGTTCGGGCAGCGGGGTGGTAACGGCGTACTGGTGGCCCAGGGGCAGCAGCGGGACTTCGAGGCCCACCATCTTGCCGAGTTCACGGCCCCAGAAACCTGCGCATGACACCACGATGTCCGCCGGGATCAAACCCTCAGACGTTTCCACACCCGTGACCTTGCCGCCCTCCTGGGCGATGCCGGTGACGGTGGTGTTGCCCTGGTACGTCACGCCGGCCTCGCTGGAGCGCTCGATCAGCAGCTGCACCGCACGGGCGGCCAGGGCCAGGCCGTCGGTGGGGATGAGCAGGCCGCCCAGGACCTCGCGGCCGCCGGTGAGCTTGCCGGTGTTCAGGAGGGGGTAGATCTTTTCGCATTCGTCGGCATCGACGATCCGGCTTTCGACTCCCCAGGAGGTCATCACGCCCATCTTGCGGTGGAGATCGGCCAGTCGTTCGGGGGTGGTGGCCAGTTCCAGGCCGCCCACCTGGTTGAAGCAGGACTCCCCGTCCTTGCTCAGGGAGAGGAACTTGTTGACCGTGTAGGTGGCGAATTCGGTCATGGTCCGTGACTGGTTGTTCTGGAACACCAGGCCCGGCGCGTGCGACGTGGAGCCGCCGGCAAGTTCCAGCGGGCCCTGTTCCACCACAGTGATGTTGGTCCAACCGCGGGCAGCGAGTTCGTCGGCAAGGTTGGTTCCGACAATGCCGGCGCCGATAATGACAACGCGTGGTGATGCGCTCATGGGTGTTGTTCTCCTGTTTTGCTTGGCGGGCGTTGGCGTTAGCGGAAGACGACGGTGCGGGTGTTGTTGAGCAGGACCCGGTGCTGGCAGTGCCACTTAACTGCGCGGGACAGAGCCTGGGATTCGGCGTCCCTGCCGACCGTGACCAGTGCGTTAGGGTCCAGGCTGTGGTCCACCCGGAACACTTCCTGCTCGATGATCGGGCCTTCGTCCAGGTCTGCGGTCACGTAGTGCGCGGTGGCTCCGATGAGCTTCACGCCGCGGTCATAGGCCTGGTGGTAAGGCTTGGCACCCTTGAACCCGGGCAGGAAGGAATGGTGGATGTTGATGGCGCGGCCGCGGAGGGTCTTGCTGAGGCTGTCCGAGAGTACCTGCATGTAGCGGGCCAGGACCACCAGGTCTGCCTGGTACTCCTCCACCAGTTCCAGCAGGCGCGCTTCAGCTTCGGGCTTGGTATCAGCAGTCACCGGGACGTGGATGAACGGCAGGCCGGCAGCTTCCGCCATGGGGCGGAGGTCCTCGTGGTTGGACACCACGACGGCGATCTCCGCACCCAGGCTGCCGGCGCGCCAGCGGAAGATCAGGTCGTTGAGGCAGTGGCCGAACTTTGAGACCATCACCAGAACGCGCTGAGGGCGGCCGTCGTGGATGGTGAACTCCATGCCGAATTCATCTGCAACGGTGGCGAACTCAGCGCTCAGGCCTTCTGCGGAAACTTCCTTGTCTCCCGGGGTGAAGGCCGTGCGCAGGTAGAGCTTGCCGCTCATGTGGTCATCGAACTGCTGGTGTTCAACGATGTCGAAGCCGCGGTCAGCAAGGAAGGCGGTGATGGCCCGGACGATTCCGGGGCGCTCCGGGCAGGCAAGGGTAAGGACGTACTGTGCGGTGTCGGTACCGCGGACGCCGGCAACGTCGCCGGCCTCCACTGTCGCGTTACCGGTGGGGCGGCCTTCGAGGACTGTGGTCATGGTCTACTCCTGGTTCTTTGCGGGGGCTTGGGTGTCAGCGGAGGAAGCCGCGCAGCGGTTGTCGTCCTGACAGCGCTGATCACATTGATGCTTGGTGACGAGGTCGAACTGGGCGCCGCCGTGCTGGTCCACGCCGCTGCGAATGGCGCGCTCCACTACGGAGTCCGCCAGCCGGCGCCGGAGGGAGAGCGGATCGCGGCGGAGGTCCTTGACCAGGGCGAAGCACAGCAACAGCATGACCAGCACGAACGGCAGGGCCGCCACGATGGTGATCCGCTGCAGGCCGGAGAGCGCCTCGGACGGTTCGTCGCCGCCGGCCAGCAGCATGACCGCGGCCACGGCGCCGGTGAGGAGCCCCCAGAAGATGACCAGGCCGCGCTTGGGATCGGCGGCGCCGTTGGAGCTCAGGGAGGCCATGATGATCGACGCCGAGTCGGCCCCGGTGATGAAGAAGATGGCTACCAGCACCATGGCCAGGACGATGACGGCCGCGGTCAGCCAGGCGGGCATGGACATGTTCTTCACCAGGTCGAACAGTGCCCCGTCGAAGTCGATGCTCGGGACCCCGTTGGTTGTGGTCACCATTCCCGGCGTTCCCGCCTTGTCCGCTTCCTGCTGGATGTGGAAGGCCGTGCCGCCAAAGATGCCGAACCAGATGACGCTGACGATGCTGGGAACCAGCAGGACACCCGTCACGAACTGGCGGATGGTGCGGCCGCGGCTGATGCGGGCGATGAACATTCCCACGAACGGCGTCCAGGAGACCCACCAGGCCCAGTAGAAGATGGTCCAGCCGGACATCCATTTGCGCAGGGCTTCATCACCTACCGCCTCGGTGCGGGAGGACATTTCCGCGAGGTCCCTCGCGTAGTCCCCCACGGCGGCAGGGATGAGGTTGAGGATGAACAGGGTAGGCCCGGCAATGAAGACGATGAGCGCCAGGACCACGGCCAGCACCATGTTGATGTTGGACAGCCATTGAATGCCCCTGCTGATGCCGGAAACGGCCGAAGCCACGAAGCACGCCGTCAGGATGGCAACGATGGCCACCAGGACCGGCGTGCCGATTTCCCCGACCCAGCCGTTCGAGGTCAGGCCGCTGCCGATCTGGAGGGCCCCGAGGCCCAGGGATGCGGCGGTGCCGAAGAGCGTGGCGAAGATGGCAAGGATGTTGATGAACTTTCCGGCGGGGCCTTCCACTGCCCGGAGCCCGAAGAGTGAGGTAAAGGCAGCGGAGATCAGCTGCCTGCGGCCCAGGCGGTAGGTGCCGTAGGCCATGGCAATGCCCACGACGGCGTACATCGCCCAGGGGTGCAGGGTCCAGTGGAAAATGGAGGTTGCCATGGCCGTCTGGATGGCTGCCGGCGTCCGGCCGTCCACCGTTCCCGGCGGCGGGGAGATGTAGTGGTAGAGCGGCTCGGCCACACCGTAGAACATGAGGCCAATGCCCATGCCGGCCGCAAACATCATGGCAATCCATGACACGGTCCGGAACTCGGGCTTCTCCCCGTCCTTGCCGAGGGGGATGTTGCCCCACTTGCCCAGGGCCAGCCAGAGGACGAAAACAACGAACAGCGAGGCCAGGACCATAAAGAGCCAGCCCGTGTACTCCATCACCCACCCGAGGGCGGCTGTTGACGTGGCGGCCAGGCTCTCCCGGCCGAGGAAACCCCAGGCCACGAAGGCCAGTGCCAGGACGCCTGTGATGCCAAAGGTGGCCTTGTCGAGGGTGAGCTTACGGTTCCGGCGTTGTGCCACAGCCTGTTCGGCCTTGGTCTGGCGGAGTTCCTGCATGATCTGCTGGGTGTCCTCCACGTCATGTGGTTCGTGGGAGGAAGGAAGGTTCTCCGGTGCGGAAACGAGGTTGGGTTCCTCCAGCTCAAGGTGGGGTTGGGCATCCGGGCGGATGTCGCTGTTCAAAGCCATGTCAAGTCCTTTGGTTTGAATTCATGGGCTGTGCTGTACTCCGGCGTCCCCAAGCCGGGTGGAAGATCGCGGGCTTCCTGGCATTCAGTAAGCAAGGCCAGCTGTGCCTTCATCGCGGTCGTTTGTTCCGCAAGGATCAACACGTCTCGCTATAAGCAACAGAGTGGCCGGGACCACAATCGCGTGTCAAGGTTTTTCTGAAGTCTTAAGCCCTATTTCTGGGCTGCCCTGCTCCGCCTTGACAGTGGCTCGGAGCAGGGGCTAGGCATCGATCACCAGGTCCGTCTGCGCCGTGGAGCAGCAGGGCAGGAACTTGCCTGCAGAGATTTCCCGTGCCCGGATCCCGCCTTGGTGGTTCATCTCGATATCCCCTGAAAGCTTGACGACCTTGCAAGAGCCGCACATGCCTTCCTTGCAGTTCGCGCCGATCCTGACACCCGCACGCTGGGCCACCTCGAGGATGTGCTCGGTGGGGTCGATCCGGACATTGATGCCGGTACGCATGAAGGACATGGTGAGGCTGCCTGTTCCCACGGTGTCGAAGCTTGAGGCATCCGGGGAACCGGCTTCCGGCTCCATGCCCGGGCTGTCGACGGCGGGGTCGGAGCCGGGTGCTTTCGGGTCACTGATTTCCAGCGGCAGCCCTGAGGCCTCCAGGGTCCCGTCGGCGTCGTAGCCGGGCTCGTAGAGCCCGAACGCTGCGGGCTGGCCTTCAAAGTAGTCCTCGGCGGAATCAGCGATTTCCTCGGCGATTTCCTCTGCAATGTCCGTTGCCAGCGCCACCTCCGCCTGGTATTCAAGGAGCGTCTGGCGGTCTCCCGAGAAGAACTCCATGTAGATGGAAGTGTCATCGACGCCGACCTTTTGGAGGAGCTCGGTGGCGGTGTTCAAGTAGCCCTCGGGACCACATGCGTATACCTGGCGGCCGTTGGCATCGGGGGCCACCTCCTCGAGCATGGCCGCCGTCAGCCTTCCTCTAAGCCCTTCCCACCGCTCCGGTACGCTACGGTCGCCCAGGGAGTAGTGGACCTTGAAGCGAGAGTCCACGGAGGCGATATAGGCCAGTTCCCGGTGGAAGGCAAAGCCTCCAGCATCCGAGCCGTGGTAGAGCACCACAACATCGGCGTGCCCGGGCAGGGAGTGGATGGTCCGGACCATGGACATGACTGGAGTGATGCCTGCGCCGGCAGCAAGCAGGAGATACCGTGCCCGCCGGTCGGCGTCGGGCAGGTGGAAGGCTCCCACGGGTCCCAGCATCTCAAGAATGGTCCCGGGTCTGACGTTCTCGTGCACCCAGGGCGAGACCAATCCCGTGGGGTCGCACTTGACGGTAATGCTGAAGGTCCACGGCTCCGTGGGCGAACTGGACAGCGAGTAGCTGCGATCCACCGGTTCCTGGTCCTCGCCATTCACGGGAAATGCGACGTTCACGTACTGGCCGGCGCGGAACGCCAGGGGCGCACCGTCGCAGCGCCGGAAGACGAAGGTCATCATGGCGCCGGCCTCGGGAACGGTCTCGACACATTCGGCCATGAACTCCTGGGGGTGCCATGGCCCCAGCGCACGGGCTGCCCGGGCAGGTGTCTCCGGGCTTCCCATCACCCTGTTCCACGGCATCTCAAGACCGCGAATACGCTGTGGTTCCTGGATTGCCGTTTCGGTGAGGAGTTCAATCATGCCAAGTGCTCCTGCACGCGCTGCACGTACCAGTTGATGAATGCCTCGACCTGGTATTCGCTCTTCATGTAGGGACCGGGCTCGTAGGCGGGACTGCCGGCACCCTGCTGGCACAGCTCCACGAACGCCTTGTCCTGCAGGTTCGTCTGCTTCCAAGTGTAGGTGAGCTTCTCCAGGTCGTAGTCCACGCCTTCCACGGCGTCGTCAGCCACCAGCCACGTCGTGCGTACCAGGCTCTGGTGTTCGTTGATGGGGAAGACACCGAACGTGATGACGTGGTCGCTCTGGAAGTGGAACCAGCTGTTGGGCTGCAGGTGCATCGAGCAGCGGCCAAGGCGGAAGTCCGGCAAGTCGCCCAGCAGCTTCTTGGAGAGCCTGCGCCCGTCCGCGGAGAACGATTCACCCTCTCCGTCGAGTGGTTCCCGTGAAATGCGGATTCCCGCGATGCGTGTGTCCAGCTGCTCCACCACCTCGTAGGGAAGGCCGTAGCGGCGGCAACGCTCCTCGAGCGAGGCCTCAGCCTCCTTGTTACGGTCCCATACCTCCTCAAGGTGCGCCGGGATCAGCCCTTCCGTCAGGCCCCAGGTGGGGAAGAGGGAGCAGGCGAGCTCGGGGTGGCCGTCACAGTGGTAGCACTCACGGTTGTTCTCCATGACGAGCTTCCAGTTGCCCTCTTCGATGATGTTCTGCTGGTAGGCGATCTTTGTCTTCGAGAGATCGTGGGGCGCGAGGTAGGGCTCGAAGATCTTTGCGGTTTCGTCGAAGTCCGCGGGCGGTTCATCCGCAATGCAGACGAAGATAAGTCCGGCGACCTCGCGGCCGTGGGCGCGCTTGAGGCCGAAGCAGCTCTTGTCGAACTTCGTTTCCCCGGGCGCGGAGGCATGGATCAAATTGCCCTCCGGGGAGTAGGTCCAGGAGTGGTACCCGCAAACCAGGTTTCCGGTTGACCCTGCAGCTTCGGTGAGAACGCGCGCACCGCGGTGGCGGCATACATTGTGCAGGACGTTCACGGCGCCGTCGTCGTTGCGCAGCACAATCAGGGAGTAGGGCCCGTAATCGACGGTGACGTAGTCGCCCGGCTCCGGCAGTTCGGCGGTGCTGGCGGCAAAGATCCAGTGCCGGCCGAAAATGGCCTCCATGTCGATGTTGAAGATCGAGCGATCGGTGTAGAAGGGGGCATCGAGGGAGTAGCCGGTGCGCCGGAACTCAAACAACGCGGTGATCTCTGCCAGCTGCTCGGCAGGCAAAGATGCAGCGAGTTTTCCGCGTGAATTAAGGGGCGTGTTCACAGAAGCAGTCATGGGTTTCCTCCCGGGAGGCATGGGTAGTGGGTGTTGCGTGTTGACGAAGGGTGCGTGGGTGCTGGCGGCATCGTCGAAGAACCTGTAGTGATGAGATTAGGGTCACAAGTGCTGCAACAAAAGCGCGAGATTTTGAAGATAACAATGCAAAATAGGTGCATGATTGATCCGCGACTCACCACTCTCCGAGTGTTCGCCCGCTGTGGCACCATCGGCGCTACTGCGGAGCTCACGGGGTATTCTCCATCTGCCGTCTCCGCGCAACTGCGGGAGCTCCAGCGCGTGCTTGGAATGCAGCTGCTGACGAAAGACGGCCGGGGCGTGCGGCTTACCGCCACGGGACGCTTTCTCGTGGCGGGCTCGGATCCCCTTATTGCCCAGTGGGAGAGCCTGCGCGCCGCAGCCATGGAGGCCGGCGACCAGGTGCAATCCCACTTTGGCCTCGGCGGGTTCTCCTCTGCAGCCGCCCACTTGCTCGCGCCGCTGGCCGCCACCCTGCGCTCAACACGCCCCCTGCTGGAGGTACAGGTTCTGGAGGCTGATCCGGCCCGCTGCTTCGACTTGTTGGTTGCGGAACGAATCGACCTTGCAGTCATTGTCGCCATGCAGTCCGGAAGTTATGGCGAGGACGACCCGCGTTTCGAGCAGAGGGTTCTGCTCGACGATCCACTGGACGTGATCATTCCCGGTGACCATCCCCTGGCGTCACGCGAAACAGCGACGCTTGAAGAGCTGGCGTCCGAACCCTGGATCACGGAGGCCGCCGGTTCCACTTACCATTCCCTCTTCACGGCGGCGTTCACGGCAGTCGGGGTGACACCGCGGATTGCCCATGAGGCCGTCGAATGGGAAACCCACATCGCATTCGTGGGTGCGGGGCTGGGCGTCGGGCTGCTGCCCCGGTTGGCGCCTTTGCATGGCGCCGAAAACGTGGTTCGGCTACGCATCACCGGTAAGGCAAAGCCCACGCGCCGCATTGTCGCTGCGGTGCGCAGGGGCAGCATCGCCTCACCCCTGATCCAGGAGTCGCTCGGCATCCTGCAGGTCAACGCCAACCGGATCCTCACCGGCCGGCTCGACGAGGACCTCTGAGCGCTGCCAGCGTGGGGCGTCCCTTCGCCCATTGCTTTTTCTGCGCCGCTGGAGGAACGCGCCGTCTCAGCGGTGGGTGTAGCCCATGTTTGCGCTGACTTTGAGCCCGGCTTCCTTGAGTGATTCCAGCAGGCCTGGAATCTGCTCCGGCTCGAAGCGGAAGGCCGGCCCTGAGATGCTGAGGGCACCAATTACCGTGCCTTGGTGGTTGTAGACGGGCACGGCCACGGCATTCAGTCCGATCTCGAACTCCTCACGCACCACTGCGTACCCCTTGGCGGCTACCTCGAGCAGCTGCGCGTCGAGTTCTTTGCGGCTGGTGATGGTGCGCGCTGTGCGGGCAGCCAGGCCCGTCTCCCTCAGGATGCGGTCGCGCTCATCGGCGCTGAGCGCGGCCAGGAGCACCTTGCCGCTGGACGTGGCATGCAGCGGTGTCAGGCTTCCCACCCAGTCGTAGGTGGCCAGCGTGGAGGGGCCCATGGCCTGGTCCACGTTCACCGCGTAGTTGGAGCGCAGGACGGCAAGGTTGACCGTTTCCTTGAATTCCTCCGCCAGGCTTTCCAGGACGGGCCGTGCCTCGTGGACCAGGCTGAGCCGCGCGGGAATGGAGCTGGCCAGGCGCAGGATGCCAAATCCGAGCTGGTACTTTCCTCGCTCGCTGTTCTGGTGAACCATCTCCCGGCTTACCAGGGACCCCATCAGCCGCGAAACGGTGGATTTGTGGATCCCCATCTCCTCGGCGATCTCGCTCACCCCGGCATGCCCCTCCCGGGCCAGGATTTCCAGAACCGTCAGGGCGCGCTCCACGGACTGCACCCCGCCGGACTGGCCGCCGTCGGCATCGGTATCGGATTCAGGATCTCTATTCGAAGCCATACTTCCTGATCCTATGCCGGGAACTGTGACGGCCATGACATTGGGTTAACGCGCTTGACGCAGCGGCTCCCGGAATTCCCGCTAGCTGCCGCGGTAGGTGGAGTAGGCGAACGGGCTCAAAAGCAGGGGCACATGGTAGTGCTCTGGGCCGGTGACTTCGAAGACCAGGTCCACCTCCGGGAAGAACGTTGCCGTCCCCAGCCCGGCGTAGTACTTGCCTGTGGCGAAGTTCAGCTTGTAGTGCCCGGGTTCCAGCTGCTCCGGCCCCAGGTCCTTGGCCCGGCCGTCGGTATCCGTGCTGGACGCTGCCAGCTCGCGCCAGTTGCCGGAGTAGTTCTTCAAAAGGACGACGGCGACCCCCGCCGCCGGGCGCCCGGCACCGGTGTCAAGGATGTGGGTGGTCACGTGGGAAATGCTCATTCGCTGATCAGTCCTTCAAGCCGCAGTACGGCGATTTCGCGCAGCTGCTGGGCCACGATGGTGTCTTCTTCTTCGGGGGAGTTGGTGAGCCGCTGGTTCAGGGCCTGCAGGATCGCCGGGGCTGTGCGACCGGCGGCCCGGATAAGGAAGACCCGGCCGAACTTCTCCTCATACTCGCGGTTCCCCCGGGCCAGGGACTCGGCTGCCGCGGCATCCGCGGGGTCCACCCCGGCCTGCTCGGAACGTGACATGGACGCTTCGGTGCTGGCCGCCGTCGGACGTTCCCCGATCCTGGGATGGTGGGCCATGGCGGCTTCAACCTCTGCAGGGGTGAACGGATTTGCTGCCTGGGCGGCGAACTCCAGCAGCTGGTCACGGCTGCTGAATGGCCGTGCTGCTGCCACCACCTCCACCCAGCGGCTGACGTCGATGCAGGGCCGGAGGGTGGCCTGGGCCGCGGCGGAATCGGCGGCGTTGAATTCGGCAAGCTTCATGCTGGCGTCTTCCTCGATGGTCATGCTGGCATCCATGGTGACGGCTATGCGGATGCCGGAGAGGTCGGCGCCCGTTCATGGATCACCATCAACAGAGCTTCCGCATCATGGAACTGTTATTTCAGCATACGTAATATTCAAGAGCAGGCCCATGGCGGTGTCAAGCGGTGACGGAACAGCTTCAGTCATGTCGGTCTTAACAACCACCAGTCCTGACCGGCCTGAACTACATCGCGTGGCGCTGGATGGCCTCCCTGAACTGGGAGGCGTGGTGGATCGCCCTGCCCCCTTGCCCATGGCGTCGGCAAAGGTGAGGTGGAGCCCGTCGGGCGTCTGGTACCAGTCGTAGAAGTGCCCGCCCACGCTGCGGGACGGGCGGAAGAAGCCCGCCATGTCGTAACCCTCAACCCGGATATCTTCCTTGGGCAGGAGGCTTTGCTGCACTTCGGTGGCGCGTTCCAGCTCGCCCCGCGACGCGGATTCCGCTGCGGGTGAGGGGCGGCGCCGGAACAGGGCGTTGATGCGGGACTGCAGTTCCCGGGGGCTGAACGGTTTGCTGATGTATTCGTCGGCGCCGTTGTCCAGGCCGGTCAGCTTGTCGAGTTCGTCTGCACGGGCGGTGAGCATCACGATGAATGCGTCCGAGAATTCCCGCAGGAGCTTGCATACCTCCAGCCCGTCAAGGTCCGGCAGGTTCAGGTCCAGGGTCACCAGATCCGGTTTGATGCGGCGGACCTCCTCCACTCCCGGCAACCCTGCGCCGGCCTGGGTGACCTCGAAGCCCTGCTTGACCAGGACGTGGACCAGCAGCCCTCGGGTGTCCGGGTCATCTTCAATGACCACCGCACGGCGGATTTCGGGGGGAGAGACCATAGCTCTACTTCTACAGTATTAAGGCGCACAGGACATTTCGTGCGCTCCCGGTTTCCGTGACTTCGCTGACAGCACGGTTGTCTTTGTCCACTTCCGCCAGTACTGCACAGCCACTCAGCAGATCTTGCGGAAATCTTGGCATCTGCTTGCCGGGACGTTGAGGAACGCCGGTCACACTCGAAGGAACGCAGCAGCTTTCCACAAGAGACGGTACGACGACGGCCGTTTGGGGGCTGCACGGCTTGCGGAAGGCGGGGAAGCCAATGGAACACATGAAAAGGAACGGTGCGGACAAGGCCAAGGCATTGCTCCGCCTTTATTTCCATTCACGCAAAGTGCGGGCGGCGGCCAGGGAACTGGAGGACGCGCTGGCGGAATCCCGGGAAGCGTCCAGCTGGCCCGGAGACCGGCTCCCGGTGGGGGAGGAGATGTCCCGGCACGTGGAGAAACTGACCCGCCGGCTCAAGCTGGAGACCGAGGCGCACCACAGGTTGGGCGTGCTTTTTAAAACTGCGGGTGGAGGGCATTCCGTCCCGGCGCTCTAGGTGCCACACTTAGCAGCAATCGATTGGCTGGGGATAGTCAGGAGATTGCAGTGGGTGCTTTGGCGGGTTGGGCGTACCTTTTGGCAGGGCTGATGACCATGGACGCGCTGCTTCTGGCGCTGTGGGCCATGGAAGTCGACTGGGGCAAATACTGGCGGCGGAAGTAGCCTCCCACCTGCCCATCGCGTTCCGGCCCGGGTGTACTGCCGGTTAGGCCCGCTGCTGCCGGCTGACCATCTCATTGATCCATGCAGGCGCGTACGGCGACGTGCAATTGGGTGGCGTGGGGTAGTCCTTCAGGACGCCCAGGCGCTCGCCGATGTCCAGGGCCCGGGCCCGGAGATCCGCGTGTTCAATGCCGATCCGCACGAGGGTGGTGTTCATTGACCACTGCAGCCGGCCCGGAGCGTCCTTCATCTGCGCTTCGATGGTGTCCAGGAGGCCTGGCAGATCCAGTCCATCGGGTTTCCTGGCTGCCCGGTCGGCGGTCAGCTCCCAGCCGGCACTTGCAACACGTTCGTCGGGATCAGCCATCCAGGCGAGCCGCAGGGCCGCGGCGTGAGGTGTCTTCTTGACCACATAGTTCACCAGCCAGTCCTGCAGTTTAGGTGCGCCCGACTCGCGGAGCATGATGTCCAGTTCGTCTGGACCAAAGTCTTTCGGGCGGCAGATCAACACAGCCAGCAGCCGCGCCGCCGTATCACCGGTAGCCCAAAGATCCAGGGCAAGGTCCTGCTGGGTCTTCAAACGCCTGGCGATCTCCCGCAGCCGGGCGAGGTTGACGCCGTGGTCATCCCCGCGCTTTTGGTTGGCCCCGCGCACATGTGGGTCTTCGAGTGCGGACAGCTCAGCGAGGACTGCCGCCAAAACTTCCCCAGTCATGCCAGCTCCAGCCGCATGAGTACCCGCGGGAAGCCGTTCAGCACGGATTGGGTGTCCGCCGCCTTGGTGAAGCCCGCGTCCTCGAACAGCTTCCGGGTGCCCACGTAGGCCATGGTGAGGTCCACCTTGCTGCCCTTGTTGTCCACGGGATAGCCCTCGATGGCGCGTGCCCCGTGGGAGCGGGCCATAGCCACGGCGCCGGCCAGGAGATGGTGCGAGATACCTATGCCGCGGTGGCCGGGACGGACGCGAAGGCACCACACGGACCACACGTCCTGATCGTCCACATGGGGAATTCTTCTGTTGCGGGCAAAGGTTGTGTCCGCACGTGGATGGACTGCTGCCCACCCAACTGGTGCGCCGCCGTCGTACGCCACCACTCCGGGGGGCGGATTCTGGGCCACCAGCTGCCTGACCAGCTCCCCGCGCTCTTCAGCACGGAGGGAGATGTTCTGTTTGGAAGGGATCCGGTAGCTCAGGCACCAGCAGACGGTGGCATCCGGCCGTTTGGGCCCCAGCACTGCCTTCACGTCCTCGAAGTTCGTCGCCGGGTGCACCTCAATGGCCATGCCGCCATCCTAGTCTTCCGGCATCCTGCCGATGCTCCAGGCGGCGACCTTGCGGACATCAACCCTGGTTGCCTGAAGGGGCACCCTGACACCTCCTGAAAGCAGGACTGGCCCCAGGAAATGGATGTACCGTGGCTGGCCTCCAGAGCGGATATCGGCTTCATCCGCGCCGGATTCCCACGAGTCGAGAACCCCGGCGATGGCCCAGCTGCCGATCCGCACCTGGTCATTCTGCCGCTGGGTCCACGAATGCTCCGACACCACCGACCCCGAAATGACGGCACCGTCAACCACCACGGTGAGTTCCAGGGTTGCGTCGGGGCCTGTCCCAAAGACCGAGGTCAACAGCAACAGGAGGCGGGGATCGATCCTGTCGTCCGGGGTTTCCTTTTCCGTCCCGTGGTCCATGCCCGTCCCTTCCCTGTGCGCCAACGACCTCCCCATCAGCCTAGTTTCCACCCTGTTGGCAATTATGGTGCCTCACTACACTGGAACCCATGACCCAGCAGGAACCGGGGAAGGCTGCTGCGGGTCCGGATACCGTCGGCACCTCCCTGCGCAGTCCAGCCGAACGCTCCCGGACCTTCACCGGCATCCTGGTCAACACCGCCCTGGCCAACATCACCACCAGCTATCTGTGGTTCGCCCTGACGTTCTGGCTGTACCTGGAGACGCGCAACGTGATCGCCACGGGCGTGGTGGGCGGCGCGTACATGCTGCTCATTGCCCTCTCCAGCATCAGCTTCGGCACCTTCGTGGACCGGTACCGCAAGCTGGCCGTGATGCGCTTTGCCGCCGGCTTCACGCTGGTGATGTTCGTGCTGTCCGGGGTGATGTTCCTGCTGACGCCGGCTACGTCCCTGCTGGACCTTGCGGGCCCGTGGTTCTGGGTCTTCACCCTGGTCATCCTGATCGGCGCCGTGGTGGAGAACCTGCGGAACATTGCCCTCTCCACCACCGTGACCATCCTCATCGAACCGGAGCGCCGCGCCAACGCCAACGGGCTGGTGGGGATGGTGCAGGGACTGATGTTCATCGTCACCTCCCTGCTGTCCGGATTATCGGTGGGCCTGCTGGGCATGGGCTGGACCATTGCCGCCGCCCTGGTGCTCACGGCGGTGGCCTTTGTCCACCTGCTGACCCTGCGGATGCCGGAGGAGGTGCGGGCCGCTGCAACGGACGCCCACGGCGGGTTCGACCTCCGGGGCTCGCTCGCGGCCGTGCTGGCCATCTCGGGGTTGTTCGCGTTGATCCTGTTTTCCACGTTCAACAACTTCATCGGCGGCGTCTACATGGCGCTGATGGATCCGTACGGGCTGGAAATGTTCTCCGTGGAGATGTGGGGCGCCGTCTTCGCGGTGGGATCCACCGGGTTCATCATCGGTGGCGCCCTGATCGGCAAGTTCGGGCTCGGCGCCAATCCCCTGCGGACCCTGCTGGCTGCGGTGGCGGCCATGGGCGTGATCGGTGCAGTGTTCACGCTGCGGGAGTGGGCGTGGCTTTACATCCTGGGGATCTGGCTTTACCTGGTGCTGGTCCCGTTCGTGGAGGCGGCCGAACAAACCGTGATCCAGCGGGTGGTTCCGTTGGAGCGGCAGGGCAGGGTTTTTGGCTTCGCCATGGCATTCGAGTCAGCCGCGGCGCCCGTGACGGCGTTCGTGATCGCCCCCATTGCCCAGTTCTGGATCATTCCCTACGCGCGGTCCGCGGACGGCGCCGCCCGGCTGGCTCCGCTGCTGGGCGAGGGCACCTCGCGGGGCATCGCACTGGTTTTCCTGGTGGGCGGCATCATCATGATCGCGGCCGCCCTGCTGGCCTTCCTGACGCCGGTCTACCGCCGCGTATCGGATTCGTATGCGCAGGTGGCGGCAGAAGCGAAGGCGGCCGGTTAAAGGCCGGACGCTCCCGCAGCATCTGCGGAAGCGTCCAGGGGAACCTGCGGAAGGTGATGGAGCGTCCTAGACGCCCAGGGCTTCCTTGAGCTGGGCGACGTGGCCGTCGGCCTGCACCTGGTACTGGGCCAGGGTGACTTTTCCTTCGGGGTCCAGCACAACGGTGGAGCGGACAATGCCCTCGTGGATTTCGCCGTGGACCAGTTTTTCGCCCCAGGCGCCGTAGGCCAGGGCAACAGTGTGGTCGGGGTCGGAGAGCAGCGGGAAGGTCAGGGAGAAATCACCGGTGAAGCCGGCCAGGGCTTCCTGGGCGTCCGGGGAGATGCCGACGACCTCGTAGCCCTTGCCCTGGAGGGATGCCAGGCTGTCGCGGAAGTCGCAGGCCTCGGTGGTGCAGCCGGGGGTGGCGGCCTTCGGGTAGAAGTACACAATGACGTTCCTGCCGCGGAAGTCGGCCAAGGAGGTCTCCCGGCCCTGGGCGTCCTGGAGGGTGAATTCAGGAGCCGGGGTGCCGGGCTGAAGCTTGGTGGTCAGGGTGGGGCTCATGGCGTTCCTTTGTAAGACTCGGTCAGTGATGGCCAAACATCAAGTGAAGCGGGTTGCCGCTTAGTGATACAAACCAGCGCGTCATATGCAGTATTCCGCCGGTCCACGAACGGCTGCGTGCGGGCCCGGCACAAACTGGTATCCGCCGCCGCGCACGGTGGCCACGGCATGGCGGGCGTTGCCTAGTTTCTTGCGGATCCTGCCCACGTAGACGTCGATGGAGCGCGCCGTGGCGCCGGGAAAATCCAGCGATTCCAGGAACTCCTGCAGTTCCTCGCGGCCCACCGTCCGTGACAGGTGCGTCACCAGGTAGCGCAGCACTTTGTATTCGACGCCGGTCAGCGCCACCGGCCTGCCGTCCAGCAGGACGGTGTCGGCGGCGAGATCCACGGCGACCCGGCTGACGGGGCCGGCCGACGGCGGCAGCCGCGTGCCGTCGTCGTCCTTTGGAAGTGCCGGGCCGGCTGCCTCCGCCGTGGAAGGAGACGGAGAGGAGTCGGCTGCGTCTCCTTCCGCGGCGGACGTGGGGGCTCCGGCGGCAGGCCAATGGACTTCCGCCTCCGGAGCAGTTTCGAGGGCCCTTGCCAGGACCATTTGGGCGGCGTGGCGCAGGATTTCCGGGCTGGTTCCTTCGGCCGGGACCACCCAAACGGCAAGTCCGCGGGCGGCAGCTTTGGGCGGGGCCAACCGTGGACGGTACGCCGTCCTTGGATGGTGGACTTCCACTGCCATGGCGCGTCCCTAGACGCCGCCGCGGCGGATCAGCCTGCCCGTAGGGGTCTGGCCGTCCACTGCGGCACCGCGGAGGAAGGTCTTGCGCACCACGCCGGACAGCGCTTTGCCGTCGTACGGGGTGATCGGGTTCTTGTGCTTGAGCTTTGACACGTCCACCACGAACGCCTCGTCCGGCGCGAAAATGGCGAAGTCCGCGTCGTAGCCCAGCGCCAGCTGCCCCTTGTTGGTGAGGCGTGCCAGGTTGGCGGGCTTCTCCGCCATCCAGGACACCACCTGCTCCAGCGGGATCCCGCGGTGCCGGGCTTCGGTCCAGATCAGGGACAGGCCCAGCTGCAGCGAGGAAACTCCGCCCCAGGCCACGGCGAAGTCGCCGTTTTCCAGGTCCTTCAGGTCCAGTGTGGAGGGGGAGTGGTCCGAGACGATGCAGTCGATGGTGCCGTCCTGCAGGCCCTGCCACAGCAGTTCCCGGTTGGAGGCCTCGCGGATGGGCGGGCAGCACTTGTAGGCGGTGGCACCGTCCGGGATTTCCTCCGCCATCAGCGTGAGGTAGTGCGGGCAGGTTTCCACGGTGAGCTTCACGCCGTCGCGCTTTGCGCTGGCAATCATGGGGAGCGCGTCCGACGACGACAGGTGCAGGATGTGCGCACGGGCACCGGTCCAGCGGGCCCGTTCTATGACCTCGGCGATGGCCTTGTTCTCGGCGCCCCGGGGGCGGGAGGCCAGGAAGGTCTGGTAGTGGTCACCGCCGGGGTGCGGGGCGCGGTCAATGGCGTGCGAGTCCTCCGCATGGACGATCATGAGGGAATCGAAGGACTTCAGCTCGGCCATGTCCTCCTCCATCTCGTCGGCATCCAGGTGCGGGAACTCGTCCACGCCGGAGTGCAGGAGGAAGCACTTGAAGCCGAACACGCCCTCGTCATGCAGGGGACGCAGGTCGGCTTTGTTGCCGGGGATTGCGCCGCCCCAGAATCCGACGTCGATGAATGCCTGGTCCTCGGCCACCTCGCGCTTGAGCTTGAGGTTTTCCACGGTTGTGGTGGGCGGGACGGAGTTCAGCGGCATGTCGATGATGGTGGTCACGCCGCCGGCTGCCGCGGCGCGGGTGGCGGAGGCGAAGCCCTCCCACTCGGTGCGGCCGGGCTCATTGACGTGGACGTGGGTGTCCACCAGGCCGGGCAGCAGGGTTTCGTCGTCGGCGAGTTCAATGACTTCGGCACTGGCCAGGCCGTTGCCCAGCGGTTCGATGGCCACGATCCTGCCGTTGCGGACGCCCACCTCGCGCGGGGCGATGCCGGCGGTGGTGAGGATGCGCTGGCCCCGGATGACCAGGTCAAAACGTTCTTCAGACACGGAGGTCCTCCTTGGTACTTGCGGTGGCGGGCCTGTTGGCCGCGAGTCCCGCACTGATCTGGGTGCCCAGCTGCTCCAGCAGGGGTCCTGCCTCTGCTATGCACCTGTTTACATCGCTTTCCAGCGCCGTCAAAGCGTGGATGTCCTCGAATCCGGCGGCAGCCGCCTGGCCGGGGTCCAAGGTGGTCCGGCCGCAGACGGCGACGACTGGAACGCCCTGGGCAGCGGCGGCGCGGGCAACACCCATGGGGGTCTTGCCCAGCAGGCTTTGCTCGTCCAGGCTGCCTTCTCCCGTGATCAGCAGGTCGGCGCCCGCCAGCCGGTCCGCCAACCCGGTGAATTCGAGGACGACGTCGATGCCCGGCCGCCGCGTTGCGGCCAGGACGGCGATGGCGGCGTAGCCCACGCCTCCGGCTGCCCCGGCTCCGGGAGCCTCGGCAGCCTTGACGGCGCGAAATCCGATTTCCCTGGCCAGGACTTCGACAAACCTGGCCAGGGCGGCGTCGAGCATGCCGACGTCCTGTTGTGTGGCGCCCTTCTGCGGGCCGAAAACGGCTGCGGCGCCCTGGGCGCCCAGCAGCGGGTTGTCGACGTCGGATGCCAGCACAAAGCGGGTGTCCACCAGCCGGGGCTCGAAATCAGTGAAATCGATGCTGTGCAGGTTTGCCAGCGCAGCCCCGCCCGGTGGGAGTTCATTGTTCCTGCTGTCCAGGAACCTGGCGCCGAGTCCCTGCAGGAGCCCGGCGCCGCCGTCAGTGTTGGCACTGCCGCCCACGCCGAGGATGATCCGGCGGCAGCCGGCGTCCAATGCGGCGCGGATGAGCTGGCCAGTCCCGAGGCTGGTGGCGTTGGTGGCGGCTGCCGAGTCCGGCCGGCCACCGTTTTGCACGCCCGGCACCAGCGCGAGCCCGGACGCCGTGGCCATCTCGATGACGGCTTCATGTCCCCGGACGGCGAAGTCCGCTTCCACGGGCTGGCCCGTGGGACCGGTGACCGTTGCGCCGCGGCGGGTGAAGCCGGAGCCGACGGCGGCGTCAAGGGTACCCTCGCCGCCGTCGGCCACCGGAATCCGGACCACCTCAAGGTTCCCGCCCGCCCCGCGCTGCAGGCCCTTTTCCAGGTGGCTGCAGACTTCCGGGGCGGAGAGCGATCCCTTGAACTTGTCCGGGGCGATAACCACGCGCATGGTTATGCCTGCAGGGCCAGGATGGCGGTAGGGGCGTCCGCGGCGGTCTCGGCCAGTTCCTCGAACTCGTTCACGGCGTTGATCTCCACGCCCATGGAGATGTTGGTGACCTTTTCCAGGATCACTTCCACCACCACGGGAACCTGGAACTCGCCCATCAGGGCCTTGGCCTTGTCGAACGCGGCGGCGAGGTCGCTGGGGTCCTCCACGCGGACGGCCTTGCAGCCCAGGCCTTCAGCCACCTTGAGGTGGTCCACGCCGTAGCCGCGTGCGTTTTCGGACAAGTCCGCGCTGTTGACGTTGTCGAACGCCAGGGACACGTTCTGCTCCATGTTGAAGCCGCGCTGGGACTGGCGGATCAGGCCCAGGTAGGAGTTGTTCACCACCACGTGGATGTACGGCAGGTTGAACTGCGCGCCCACGGCCAGTTCCTCGATCATGAACTGGAAGTCGTAGTCACCGGAGAGGGCCACCACGGTCTGTTCCGGGTTGGCGCGCACCACGCCGAGCGCGGCCGGGGCGGTCCAGCCCAGGGGGCCTGCCTGGCCGGCGTTGATCCACTTGCGCGGGCCGAACACGTGCAGCATCTGGGCGCCGGCGATCTGGGACAGCCCGATGGTGGACACGTACGTGGTGTCGCGGCCGAAGGACTTGTTCATCTCCTCGTACACGCGCTGCGGCTTGATGGGGATGTTCTCGAAGTGCGTCTTGCGGTGCAGGGAGGCCTTGCGCTCCTGGCATTCGGCAACCCAACCGCTGTAGTCCGGCAGGGACCCTGCCGCCTTGCGCTCCCTGGTGAGCTCAACCAGCCCGGCCAGCGCCGCACCGGCGTCGGACGCGATGCCCAGGTCCGGCGAGAACACGCGGCCGATCTGCGTGGGCTCGATGTCGATGTGCACGAACTTCCGGCCCGCCGTGTACGTCTCGAGGCCGCCGGTGTGGCGGTTGGCCCAGCGGTTGCCGATGCCGATCACGAAGTCGCTCTGCAGGTAGTTCTCGTTGCCGTAGCGGTGCGAGGTCTGCAGGCCCACCATGCCGGCCATGAGCCGGTGGTCGTCCGGGATGGTGCCCCAGCCCATCAGGGTGGGGATCACGGGCACATTCAGGGTCTCGGCCAGCTCCACCAGCTGGGCGGAGGCGCCGGCGTTGATGATGCCGCCCCCGGCCACGATCAGCGGGTGCTTGGCGGCGAGGAGCATGTCCAGGGCCTTTTCCAGCTGCTTGCGGGAGGCCTTGGGCTTTTCGACGGTCAGGGGCTCGTAGGTGTCGATGTCGAACTCGATCTCGGCCAGCTGCACGTCGATGGGCAGGTCCAGCAGGACCGGGCCGGGGCGGCCGGAGCGCATCAGCTGGAAGGCTTTCTGGAAGGCACCGGGAACCTGGCCGGGCTCCAGGATGGTCATGGCCATCTTGGTGACGGGCTTGGCGATGGACTCGATGTCCACGGCCTGGAAGTCTTCCTTGTGCAGCTTGGCCACGGGGGCCTGGCCGGTGATGCAGAGCATGGGGATGGAGTCTGCCCAGGCGGCGTAGAGGCCGGTGATCATGTCGGTGCCGGCGGGGCCGGAGGTGCCGATGCAGATGCCGATGTTGCCGTCCTTGGCGCGGCTGAAGCCGTCAGCCATGTGGCTGGCACCTTCAACGTGGCGGGCCAGGGTGTGGCGAATACCGCCGTGGGCGCGCATTGCGGAATAGAAGGGGTTGATGGCGGCGCCTGGCAGTCCGAACGCCTCGATGGCGCCTTCCTTTTCCAGGATGGCCACCGCTGCATCAACGGTACGCATCTTGCTCATGGGGTGCTCCTTGAAAGCTTGGGAAGTCGGTTTTTGGGTGTGCTGAAGTACCCCCACGAACCGTCGTGGGGCACTTTGGGGGTGGCCGCCGTCGTAATTGACGACGGCGGCCGGCGTGTCTGTGTCGAAGTGCCCCGTTATGGAGGGGCTGGTTCGCCTGCTGCCGGGGTTACCTGCGGCCGGAGAGCTGGAGGACCTGCTTGAAGAGTCCGGAGTGGTCCAGTGCGCCGTCGCCCTGGTTGACGGTGGCGGCGACGAGCTGGGCGACGAGGGCGCCAAGCGGGATGGCGACGTTGGCTTCACGGGCGGCGGAGGTGACGATGCCCAGGTCCTTGTGGTGCAGGGCAAGGCGGAAGCCGGGCTCGAAGTTGCGGTCCAGCATCTTCTGGCCCTTCTGGTCCAGGACCTTGGAGCCGGCCAGGCCGCCGCCGAGCACCTTGAGGGCGGCGTCGGTGTCCACGCCGTAGGCCTCAAGGAAGGCGATTGCTTCGCCGAGGACCTCGATGTTGACGGCGACGATCAGCTGGTTTGCAGCCTTGACGGTCTGGCCGGAGCCGGAGGGGCCCACGTGGACGATGGTTTTGCCGACAGCGTTCAGGATGTCCTGGGCGTCGTCGAAGTCCTTCTTGTCGCCGCCCACCATGATGGAGAGGAGGGCGTCGATGGCGCCCTGTTCACCGCCGGAGACGGGTGCGTCGAGGGGGCGGATGCCTGCTTCCTTGGCCTCTGCCGCGAGGCGGACGGCGACGTCGGGGCGGATGCTGGACGCGTCGATCCAGAGGGCGCCCTGCTTTGCGTTTGCGAAGACGCCGTCCTTGCCGCTGACTACGCCCTCGACGTCGGGGGAGTCGGGCACCATGGTGATGACGACGTCGGCATCCTTGACGGCGTCGGCGATGCTGGAGGCGCCCTTGCCGCCTTCGGAGACGAGCTTGTCGATCTTGTCCTGGCTGCGGTTGAAGCCGGTGACGGTGTGGCCGGCCTTGACCAGGTTGATGGCCATGGGCAGGCCCATGATTCCGAGTCCGATGACTGCAACGTTGCTCATGATGGTTCTCTTTCCTGAAAGTCTGTGTCGGGGTTACCCAACTAGGTCGCAGTAGATGTCGTTTTGGGCGGTCTAAACGACATCTACTGCTACTCAGTTGGGCGGGTGGGGATTACTTGGCGGCGTGTTCGCGGATGGCCCAGCTGAAGGCAGTCTCCTGCGGTTCCTTGTATTCGAGGCCGATGTAGCCCTCGTAGCCAAGTTCACGGCTGCGGGCGATCCATTCGCCGAGGGGGAGGGTGCCGGTGCCGGGGGCGCCGCGGCCCGGGTTGTCCGCGATCTGGATGTGGCCGAAGTCCTTGGCGTGGTTCTCGATCACGGCCGGGACGTCGTCGCCGTTGACGGCCAGGTGGTAGAAGTCGGCGAGGAGCTTGATGTTGCCGACGCCGGCCTCCGCCTTGACGCGGGCGATGACCTTGAGTGCGTCGTCGGCGGTGAGGAGGGGGTACCTGGGTGCGCCGCTGACGGGTTCCAGGAGGACGGTGCCGCCGATGCGGGCGACGCCTTCTGCCGCTGCAGCCAGGTTCTTGACCGCGAGTTCGTCCTGCTCTTCGGGCGTGAATTCGTCCTGCCGGTTGCCGTAGAGGGCATTGAAGGCCTTGCAGCCCAGGCGCTCGCCGATGCCGGCCACGACGTCGATGTTGTCCTTGAACTCGGAGCAGCGGCCCTTCCAGGAGACCAGGCCGCGGTCGCCGGCAGGCATGTTGCCGGCGTTGAAGTTCAGGCCGGTCAGCTGCACGCCGGCGTCCGTGATGGCGTTCTCGAACTCGGTGATCTCGCTGTCTGCCGGGACCGAGGCCTCGAAGGGCCACCAGAACTCGACGGCGTCAAAGCCTGCTGCCTTTGCTGCAGCAGGGCGCTCGAGCAGGGGAAGCTCCGTGAGGAGGATGGAGCAGTTCACTGTGTACGTCATCGTAGGTCCTTCCGAGGAGGGGCTTTGATCTATCTTCCCTTGCTTTCGGCTTCGTCACCGTTTCCGCTTTGTGGAATTTAGATTCTGCTTTATGAAAAGTGTAGGGAACGCGGGTGGGGTAGTCAAGGGGAGCCAAGGGCAGGAGACTGGTATGAGGTAAGCCAGCTCAACAGGAATGGACTCGAGCGATCATGACCGGTGCCCGTCTGCGTCTTGTGGCCTGGCTCGTCGCCCTGGCCGGATTCCTCACCGCCTGCATTCCGGTCGCGGGGCCGCAGGAGGATGGCGGCCCAGCTGCCTCCGCTTCCAGCGCCGCATCGGTTGAGGCGGGGCCGCCTGAAGACGCGTCGGGGGGTACCGCCCTTGCAGCACCGCCGGCTCCCCTTGAGCCGGCGACGACTCCAAGCCCCGAACCGGTCCCCGCCCAAGCCCCTGCCCCTGCCCCAGCGCCGCAGCCGTTCGCCCTGAACCTCTATCGGGAGGGGGACTTCGTTCCGCAGTACACCTTCGACTGGTGCGTGGCGGCGAGCATCCAGATGGCGCACAACCTTATCGACGACACGGGCGGTGGAACCTGGGCTGACTCCACGCAGCAGGGTCAATTGTGGGAGATGGCCCGCGCCCGCTCCTCTGATTCGTTCAATGGCGCCAACCCGTTCGGCTGGGCGCAGGTGCTGACGGAATCGGGGATGGGGCCCTACCGCGTGGTGAGCATTGCCGACTATGGCGAGGCGGTTCGAACCGCTGCCCGTGCCATCGCTGACACGGGCCGTCCGGTGGGGCTGGTCATGTGGAGCGGGCGCCATGCCTGGGTGATGAGCGGATTCGAGTCCCTCGGCGACCCCCGGCAGTTCGCCGACTTCGCCGTGACCGGCATCCGCGTCCTCGACCCGCTCTACCCGTACGGCAGCGGACAGTGGGGGCCGTCGCCTGTCCCCAACAGCATGCTCACGCCCGGGGAGCTGGCCACGCAGTTCGTGGTCCGCGAGCCGCGCCGCTGGAGCAGCAGCCTGCCTGCCGGGTATCTCCTGGTGCTGCCGGTGGCTGCCTGACACTTCATTGCATTGCAGCATGACGCTCTGAGCCGTCAAGGTGTGGACCAGGAACGAGTAGCCTACTGGTAACCCCCGCGGCAGCATCCAAACATGAGGACGTCCGAGACAGATGAGCAACAGGAATATTGGCATCAAGGACGTAGCCGTGGCCGCCGGCGTGTCCGCCACCACCGTTTCACACGTCCTCAACGAGGTGTCCTACGCGAGGGTAAGCCAGGAAACCCGGAACAAGGTGCGGTCCGCCGCGGAACAGTTGGGTTATGGGCCCAACCGCCTGGCCCAGGCCCTCCGCACCCAGAGGACCGGGCTGCTGGGCCTGCTCAGCGAGGACATCGCCACCACGCCCCACGCTGGAAGGATCATCCTCGGCGCGGATGAAGCCGCCAGGGCGCGCGGGTACAACCTCATGGTCATCAACACCTCCGGCTCAGCCAGCCTGGAATCCCGGCAGGCCGACGTCGAGGCCCTCCTGGAGCGCCGGGTGGACGGAATCCTCTACGCCACCATGTACCACCGCAGCGTTGAGCTGCCGCCAAACCTCGGCAGCGTGCCCTCCATCCTGGTCGATTCCGTAGCGGCCGACGGTGACATCATCGCTGTCATCCCCGATGAAACAGGGGGTGCCCGAGTTGCCGTGCGCGCGCTCCTTGAAGCCGGCCACGCCCGGATCGGTTTCATCAACAACAACACCACTGACGTACCCTCAACCCGCCAGCGGCTTCAAGCCTTCCGCACCACACTGACTGAAGCGGGGATCGACGGCGACGCGGCACCTGTCGAGTCCGCGGCCTCCGATGCGCAGGGCGGCTATGAGGCGGCGCTGCGGATCCTCGCAGGGGAGGAGCCGCCCACTGGCCTGTTCTGCTACAACGACCGCATGGCAATGGGAGCCTACCGCGCCGCCGCCGAGCTGGGGCTCTCCATCCCCGCCGACCTTTCAGTCGTCGGCTTCGACGACCAGGAACTGATCGCCGCCAATCTCCATCCGGGCCTGACCACCGTGGCCTTGCCGCACTATGCCATGGGAGCCTGGGCCACAGAGCATCTGATTGATGCGATAGAGGGCAAATCCGACCTGCCCCAAACGGCGGTTCGCCCGACCATTTTGGGCTGCCCGCTGGTGAGCCGCTCTTCCATCGGGCCTCCCCGGCACTAGCCCTCGGCACCACCGGGGCTGGGACACATGGGACAGGACAAGTGTCCGCCTGAGGCTTCAGTCTGCCTGTTGCTGGGTACGTCCAGGGGACAGTGACCAAGCAGCCCGCCTGAAGGAGCCCCCGGCAATGATCATCCCCAGCGTCGCAGACGGCGTTCACCTGATTACCCACGCCAACGTCAACTGCTATGTGATCGAGGACGACCACGGCGTGACCCTGGTGGACGCGGGCCTGCCCACCATGTGGCCCATGCTCACCCAGCTCCTTGAGGAACGGAACCGGCGCCCGCAGGACGTCAAGGCCCTGGTCCTCACGCACGGCCACTTCGACCACGTGGGATTCGCGCTGCGGGCCCGCCGGCAGTGGGGGATCCCGGTGCTGGTGCATCAAGGGGACGCCAGACTGGCAGCGCATCCCTACCGCTACAAGCCGCAGCGGAACAGGTTCCTCTACCCGTTCACCCACCCCAAATCGCTGCCCCGGCTCGGCAGCATGGCAGCGGCAGGTGCCCTGGCCGTCAAGGGCATCTCCGACACACAGCCATTAGGCGCCGGGGTCGCGGACGGACTGACTGGCCGTCCCGCCGTCGTCCATACTCCCGGCCACACGGACGGGCACTGCATCCTCCACCTCCCGGACCGGGGCATCCTCCTCACCGGCGACGCCCTGGTGACCCTGGATCCCTACACCGGTGAGGCCGGACCGCAGATCGTGGCCTCCGCCGCCACCAAGGACACCGGGCAGGCGCTGGCATCGCTGGAGGCCATTGCCGCCACGGGGGCCACCACGTTGCTGCCGGGCCACGGCGAGCCCTGGAAGCAAGGGGCGGAAGCTGCAGTTCGCGAGGCGCTGAAGATTGGCGCGCACTGACGGTGGCAGCCCGCAGTAACAAACGCAAGAGGTCCCCGGCGCACCTAACGGCGCCGGGGACCTTGCTGCCTATGGGATGCCTAGTGTGTCAGGTCCTTGCCCTTGGTTTCGGGGATGGTGAACACGAACGCGGCGCTGACCACCAGCAGCAGCACGGCGTAGACGTTGAACACCTGCGGCGCACCCAGCGAGGACCCGAGCCACTGCTGCAGGTAGGGCGCGGTGCCGCCGAATACTGCCACGCAGATGGAGTAGGGGACGCCCACTCCCACGGTGCGGATGGACGTCGGGAACAATTCGGCGTATACGGCCGGGACGATGGCGGCGCTCGCGGCAATGAAGACGAGCATCACGGACATGCTGACCGCCAGCTGCCAGGCGGAATCCTTCAGCAGCCAGGTCATGGGGAAGTGCATGACAGCGGAGCCGGTGGCGCCGGCCCAGAGAACCTTCTTGCGGCCGATCCGGTCCGAGAGCTTGCCCCACACCGGCAGGGCGGCGATGAACACGATGTTGGCGATGACGCCGGCCCACAGCGCCTCGCCGCGGTCGATCTTCAAGGCAGTGGTGGCGTAGCTCGGGGCCACCACGCCCCAGATGTAGTAGATCACCGTGAGACCCACCGTCAGGCCGATGACCTGCAGCGCCTGCTTGCGGTACCGGATGATCTGCGGCCAGATCGGGGCGCGCCGTTCGGAGGTGGCTTCACCTTCAAAGGCCTCGGTTTCGTGCAGCCGCGACCGCATGATCAGTGCATACAGGCCCATGGCGGCGCCGATCAGGAACGGGATCCGCCAGCCCCACGCGTTCATGGCCTCGGTGCTCAGGCTCATGTTCAGGACGGCGCCCAGCAGGGTGCCGAAGAGGATGCCCACGGTCCCTGACGTGTAGATCAGGGTGGCCCAGAAACCGCGGTGCTCCTTGGGAGCCATCTCGGACAGGTACGTTTGCGACGACGGCAGCTCACCGCCGTGCGCCAGGCCCTGCACCAGCCGTGCCACCAGCAGCATGAGGGAAGCGAACGCCCCGACGCTGGCGAAGGTGGGGGCGACGCCGATCATCAGGCTGCCCAGTGAGGCGAGGCCGACGGCGAGGGTCATCGACGTCTTCCGGCCCACGCGGTCGCCGATCCAGCCGAAGAGGAAACCGCCAAAGGGCCGGGCGACGAAGCCGACGGCGAAGATCGCCAGGGTGGACAGGACGGCCGACGCGGGGTCCGCCTTGCTGAACAGCTGGCTGGCGATGAAGGGGGTGAACGTGGCGTAGATGGCCCAGTCGTACCACTCAACGGCGTTGCCGATGCCGGTGCCGATGACGGTTTTGGCGGTGGACATGCGCCCAGTCTGTGCCTTGGTTGCTGCAACGGACATGGTTTTCTTCCTGGTCGGTTGGGTCTGGGGGATACCGGTGGAGCTGCTGCCGGCCTTAGGCGGCCTGCGAAAGTGCGGCCAGCCGGGAGATGGCGAGTTCCGCATAGAGGGCGGCCCCGTCAGCCAGCACGCCGTCGTCGAACGTTGCGTACGGCGAATGGTTGAACGGCGAGGTTGCCGGATCGCCGCCCGGGGCGACGGCGCTGAGCCCTACGAACGTGCCGGGCACCTCCTCGAGGACCCGGGAGAAGTCTTCCGAGCCGCTGAGGGGAGTGGCCCAGCGCGAGAGGCGGCGCTCGCCGAAGAGCTCGGTGATCACCTTTTCGGCGGTGTGGGTTTCGTCCTCGTTGGTGATGGTGAGGGGGTATTCCTGCAGGTAGTCGACGGCGACCTCCACCCCGTGCGCGGCCGCGATCCCCTTGAGCAGCCGCGGTACGGCCTCCATCATCTTTAGGCGCGATGCTTCGGAGAACGTCCGGATGGTGGCCTCGATGCGGGCCGATTCCGGGATGACGTTCCGCTTGGTGCCGGCGTGGAGCACACCCACGGACAGGACCACGGGATCGAACATATTGAACTGCCGGGTGACCATCACCTGCAGGGCCGTCACCATTTCCGCGGCCACCGTGACGGGATCCTTCGCCGAGTGCGGGGCCGAACCGTGGCCGCCGGCGCCAAGCACCGTGACTTCCAGGCCGTCGGAGGCGCTGAGCATGACGCCGGGCTTGGTGCAGAAGGTGCCGTGCGGCTCGAGGGAGGAGAACACGTGCATGCCGTAGGCTGCCTGGACCCGGGGTCCGGCAGCGTCAAGGACGCCCTCGCGCAGCATGAAGCTGGCGCCGTCGAAGCCTTCCTCGCCCGGCTGGAACATCAGGACCACATCGCCGTGCAGCTGGTGCCTCTTCTCCGCAAGGAGGGTGGCGGCACCGGCGAGCATGGAGGTGTGCAGGTCATGGCCGCAGGCGTGCATGGCACCATCGGCCTGGGAAGTGAAGGCAACACCGGTCTTTTCCTGAACAGGCAACCCGTCCATATCGGCGCGGAGCAGGACGGCAGGGCGGGCATTGCTGCCGCCGGCATTCCTTTGCCCTCCGGTTCCCGGTTCCCCGGCAGCCGGGTGCCCGCCGCGCAGGACCGCAGTGACCGACGTCGTGTCCTTGCCCAGGGTGATCTCGTAGGGAAGTCCGTCCAGCGCCTGAAGGACGCGCTCCTGTGTGCGGGGGAGGTGGAGGCCGATTTCCGGCCGCCGGTGCAGGTCATGGCGGAGCCTGGTGAGGTCTTCCTGCAGGTCCTTGGCGTCGTCGATTATGGGCACGTGTCACTCCTTGGATATGGGCATCGGGGCTTAGGGACTATTCTGAAGTGGCGTGGTTCACATGTAGCAAAAGCGCAGTAATTATTCAGTGGAGACTGCTTCTCGGCAGGATCTATGCATGAGTGAAGGAAGTGTGATGGAGCTCAGCGAGGATGATCTTGCCCTGATCCAGGTCCTGCAGGCCGCGCCGCGCCTGGGCTGGGCGGATGCCGCCAGGGTGCTGGATGTGCATGCCACCACGCTGGCAGCCCGTTGGGAACGGCTTGCCGCCAGCGGCGCCGCATGGGTGACGGCACACCTCGCGGGCGACCCGAAGCAGATGCTCCTGGCCTACGTGGCGGTGGACTGCGAGATGAACCGGCGGGACAGTGTTACGGCGGAACTGGCCGCCGTTCCGGAGATCATCACGGTGGAGGAGGCGGCCAGCAACAGGGACCTGATGCTGACGGTGATTACGCGGTCACTGGAGGAGTTCAGCGACAGGGTCATCACCAGGCTCAAGGCTATTGAGGGGCTCACCAAATACCAGGTGGCCCTCTGTACCCGGCTGCACAGCAGTGGCGACGACTGGCGGCTGAATGTCCTTAGCCGTTCACAGCTTGCCACGCTCCGGACTCTTGCCGCCCCGGCTGGTCCGGCCTCCGTTCAGCCGGCGCAACTTCCGCAAAGCCATCTCGACCTGATGCCGTTCCTTGCCAGGGACGGCCGCGCAACGGCTGCCGACATCGCCCGCGCCCTTGGCCGTCATCCGGCGACCGTGCAGCGCCAGTTGAACCGGGTGCTGGCCAGCGGCATCCTGTCGTTCCGCTGCGAAATCGCCCAGCGGTATTCGTCCTTCCCGGTGACGTGCCAGTGGTTCGTCAACGTTCCGGCGGGGCAGCATGAGGCAGCTGCCGCCGGAATCCGCACCATCAGCAATGTCCGGCTCAGTGCCTCCACCACCGGGCCCACCAACTTCGTGATCATCATGTGGCTGCACACGCTGGCCGACGTCATGTCCGCCGAGCTGGCGCTGCAGCAGAAGGTTCCCGGCATTGAGATCGTGGAGAGCGCGGTGATGCTGCGGACGGTCAAGCGAGTGGGCTGGATGCTGAAGGAAGACACGACGGCGAGTGGCGCCGTCGTCCATGCTGGAAGCCTGGGTGCCGCTGAGTGAAGCGGCAAGAGCAGTAAGGAGCCAGGGGCGCCGGCCCTGGCTCCTTACTTTGCGGGTGCGGGCGTCCAAGGCCTAGTGCCCGTGATGGTCCACTTCCACTACGGCGCTCTTCTCCCCATCAGTCCAGTCGGACCAGTGTCCGCCGTGGTTCTGAACACGGAAGGAGACGAGTTGGTAGACCTCTTCAACCTTGCGGTCATGTTTGCGGTCATCCATTTCGAGATCTTCACAGTCGTCGTGCTTATTCATCGCGTAGTCATGGCGTCCATGGTCGTCGCCGAAATCCACGTAGCAGTGAATAGTCGTTGCGTCGTCATGACGGTCAAAATCCACGCTGACCGTCCTTTCCGCCAGGCGGTCGTCGTGGTGATGACCTCGTTCGTCCTCATAGATCCACTGGCGGATCTCGACGGTCTTTTCGCCGTTGCAATCGACCTTAATACTGAAGTCGACTTTGTCGCCGCGGAGGTCCTCTGGATCAAGCGGGTCGACCGTACAGCCGTAGCGGCTGGTTTCGGCATTGGCCGGTGCGGCCAGAGCCAGGAAACCTCCGAACATACCTAATGACAGAACCGGAACCAGGGCCACCTTTGCCCGGGTCGAGTGGTTTTTTTGCGTGTTGGACATATTTCTCGTTGCTCCTCAAAGGGTGCGATTCACCTTTGCGGGCAGCCTGAAGCCGTCACATAATAAGCATTTTCACTGATACAGCATGGCGGCACTGCCCGCCCCATTTAACTGCCAGCCCGGAAATGCGGGCGGCTTCGACTCCGGACCCTTCCGCTTCGCTGTGAGTGGTGATCCGGTCGTTCAATCCTCCGCCTGTGTCCAACGCTGCGCTAGGGGGCGGCCTACCCTACTTGCGCAGAGATTTCAAGAGCCTGCGAGGGTACGGCTGTGGGCCGGGACCGTTGTCCGGATGGTACTGCACACTGTCCCTATGACATTTGCCAATGTGGGAGTACTTGGAACCAAGCCCGGCCAGCGCGACGCCCTCGTGGCCATCCTGCTGCGACCCAAGACCGGAATGAAGGACGCCGGCTGCCTCCTTTATGAGGTGGGCATCAACGATGACATGCCGGACACCGTTTTCGTTTCCGAACTGTGGGAATCGGCGGAGGCCCACCGGGCATCGCTGGAACTGGACATCACCAGGGCCGCGATCGCCGAGGCGATGCCACTGCTGTCCGGGGAGATGGGAGGCCACCGGTTCACGGTGCTGGGGTCACCCCTGCGCTGACCGTTGCCACCTGACTTCCGGCCCAGCACTGTTCCCCCTCCTGATCCAGGACTATGCTCTCGGGCATCGACTGGATACCTGGAAACGGGGTAAGGGGACACACATGAAGCCGCTGCCTGCACTTGAGCTTGTCACCCGTCTTGAGGAAGCTGAATGGCTGGACCCGCTGGCCAAGAGCGTTCGGAAAGCCGTCAAGAAGGTCATCAAGCCACAGTGGGCCCGCGACCTCCTGCATGGCGTTCCCATCGGCCACCCGGTGCACCCCCTTGCAGTGCAGGTCCCCATCGGCGCCTGGCTCTCGGCCGGTGTCCTTGATGCCGTTCCGGGTGGTGAGAAAGCTGCCAGGCTGTTGATCGGTGTGGGTACCGCAAGTGTGCTTCCCTCTGCGCTGGCCGGACTCACCGACTGGACGCAGCTGCATCCGCAGCAGCAGAGGGTGGGCCTGGTGCATGCAGCAGCCAACGTCACGGCAACCGGGCTCTACATTGCGTCACTGGTCCAGCGGGCCAGGGGCGGCCAGGGCAGCGGCAAGGTACTTGCGTATCTGGGGCTTGCCACAGTCAGCGCCGGCGGCTTCCTGGGCGGACACCTCACATACCGGCAGGCCGCCGGCGTCAACCACAGCGAGGAAATCGCGCACCGTTTTCCGTCCGGCTGGCATCCGCTGGCACCGCTGACCGAGCTGCCGGAGGGCGGCCTCCATAAGCGCGAGGTGGCGGGGATTCCATTGCTGGTCCACCGTGAAGGCGGCACCGTCAACGTGCTGTCCGACGTCTGCAGCCACCTGTCCGGGCCGCTGCATGAAGGCAAGATCAAAGACATGGCCGGGGAGGCCTGCGTGGTTTGCCCCTGGCACCGGAGCACTTTCGCGCTGCGCACGGGCGAAGTGAAGGCCGGTCCCGCCACCTCCCGGCAGCCGGTTTTCGAGACCCGCGTGAGTGGGGAGCTCGTGGAAGTGTGCCTGCCCGGGGCAGACGGGTAGAGAAGGACATTCGGCCCTACTGGCTACTCCAGGGCGGGGGAAAACTGGCTTCATGGCGAGGTCCATTGGAGTGAGGCCATGAGGCGGGTTGCCCTCCTGGCGGTGCTTGCAGTCGTTGCGCTGACGTCCATTGCGGGCGGGGCCGTCATGGCGCTCGGCAGCTGGCTTGGCCCTGAACGCCTTGGCTTGCCGGGCCTGTTCGCTCCCGTTCCCGTGCAGGTCACCCGGGGTGACCGTAGGCGTTCCATTCCCTTCCATCCAAGGCAGCCGAATGGAGTGCATGTACGGTGAGCGACCTTCGGCAGGACGTTGCGGCTCTCTATAAAACACGCAAGGGGTCCGTCGACTTCGTGGACGTCCCTCCTTTGCTTTTCGCCCTTGTCCAGGGTGAGGGGGACCCTGACGGACCGGCATTCGCCGAGGCGGTCCAGGCGCTGTTTACCGTCAGCTACGCGGCGCACTTCGGGCTCAGGAAGCAGTCCGGTGAGGTGACAAAAGTGATGCCCCTGGAAGCCTTGTGGTGGTTTGAGGACCCGAATCATGCGGAAAGTCTGGAAGGCGTGGCCGCTGGCTTTACGGGACTCTCAGGCATTCCCCGGGAATCATGGCGGTGGCAGGCCATGATGGTCCAGCCGGAACCTGTCGATGAAGCCCTTCTGGAACGGGCCCTGGACGGCTCCCGTCCCAAAGGTCTTCCCGGCTTGGCGTTGGTCCGCTTCGAACGTTGGGAAGAAGGCCGGTGCGCCCAAGTGCTCCATATCGGTCCCTACGCGGACGAAGGTCCCACTATTGCCCGACTGGACGCAGCCATCACGGAAGCCGGACTAAAGGTCCGAGGGCGCCACCACGAGATTTACCTGGGTGATCCCCGGCGCAGTGCACCGGAAAAGCTGCGCACCCTGATTCGCCACCCGGTGGTGTGAGAGGGCAATGATGCGGATTTCAGAACCACGGGAGATTGCCTCCGGAGTGATCCTCATGACCACAGGCTCCGGACCGACGGCCTCAAACCTCTACTTGGTGAGGTCCGGTCCCACGTGGGTGATGGTTGATTGCGGATGGGCGGGCAGCGCGGAACCGGTCCGGGCCGCGGTGGAAAAAATGCTCGGATCCGGCCACGCCCCCGCAGCCATCTTCCTGACGCACATCCACCCGGACCACTCCGGCGCAGCCGGAGCCCTGGCGCGGCTGTGGGGCGTCCCGGTGTTCGTCCACCAGGCCGAGCTGCCTATGGCTTCCGGGCGGTACATCCCTGAGTTTTCCATGCCATTGGACAGGTGGTTCATCGCCCCGTTCCTGTGGTCCCTGCCGGCCCGGGCACGCCGGCGGATCGAAGCGGCAGGCGACATTACCGACGTGGTGCAGAGCCTTCCCCCGGACGGGAAAGTGCCTGGCCTGCCCGAGTGGGCTGCCGTCCCCACCCCTGGCCACACCGCCGGGCATGTAGCGTATTGGCGCTCCAGCGACGGCGTCCTGATCACCGGCGATGCTGTTGTGACAGTAAACCTGAATTCGATCGGCGGAATCCTGTTCGGGGTGCCGGATCTGTCCGGACCGCCCCGGTACACCACGTGGAACTGGAAGCTGTCAAAGGACTCGGCTGCGCGCCTGGCGGAGCTGGGCCCCCGGTTGCTGGCACCCGGCCATGGGCCGCCGCTGGCCATGGGAGTTGCGCCCCGGCTACGGGCTCTGGCTGCCGGGGAGCGCGCTCTACGGATCCCGCTTCGTCGGCGGCGCATTGCGGGAGGCCCCGAGGCAGCATAGGCAACTGGGTCTGCGAACTACGGTTCCCAGGCATCAAGCCCCGGCCAGGACGACCGGGACTTGCCGTATCGGGCCACTCAGCTTGGTGCGGTGGCCCAAGCACCCTTTCGCAGCACCCCGGCCAGGTTCAGGTCCTGATCAACCAGGACCACATCCGCGGGCATCCCGGGCCGCAGGTCGCCTGCCTTAGCTGAAAGCCCCAGCACGGCGGCGGGGACGGCGGTCGCGGACGTCACCGCATCCCGCAGGGGAACACCAGCAGCAACGGTGGCCCGGACGACGTCCAGCAAAGTGCTGGTACCACCAGCGATGGCCCCCGTGTTATCCACGCGCGCCACGCCTCCGCTGACGGTCACCGAGAGGGAACCCAGCCGGTACCGTCCGTCGTCCAGGCCGGTGGCGGCCATCGCGTCGGTAACCAGGGCGATGTTCTCCGCACCCACAAGGTCGAACACCAGCTTCACAGTTTCCGGGGCCAGGTGCACGCCATCGGCAATGAGTTCCACCACTGCTTTTCCAGCTTTTGCCGCGCTGAGGCTGGCCGAGACAGGGCCGGGGGAGCGGTGGTGCAGGGAAGGCATGGCATTGAACAAGTGGGTTACCGTCGGGCGGTTCCTCAGGGTGGAATTGCCAGCCGAGTCCAAAGCCGCCGCCGCGCGGGCCAGGAAGGCTGAAGCCGTCGTATGGTCCGCGGCCGTGTGGCCCAGCGACGGGATGATGCCGCGGGCGGCGAGCTGGCCAGCAAGTTCGGGGGCGCCGGGCAGCTCGGCCGCCAAGGTCATGGAGGCCAAGGTCGGCCCTGCCGCGGCCAGCATGCGGGCCACTACATCCGGATCTGGTTCCAGGAGCAGGGCGGGATCGTGCGCGCCACACTGCTGGCCCGAGAGGAAAGGACCCTCCAGGTGCGATCCCGCAATCAGCCCCAGGCTTACCAGCTCCCGCAACATCCCGAGGTTCCGCACCAGGTCCGCGGGCTCTCCGGTGACCACGCTGGCCAGCAGGGTAGTGGTTCCACGGCTGTGCAGGTAGCGTGCAGCCCGCTCGGCGCCGTCGGGATCGCCCTCGGAGAAATCCGAACCATAGGCGCCATGGCAGTGCACGTCCACCAGGCCCGGCAGCAGGACGCGGCCGGCGGGTGCGTCCGGCGGAAGTACCCCGGGGAAGTCCTCCGCCGGGCCCGCGAAGGTGACCAGGCCGTCGTCGGCCGCCACTACTCCGTCCGCGATATCCAGCGACGCGGTGACTATACGGCCGCGAAGAAACAGTTCATTGCCCATCGTTTACTGTCCTTCGTTCGTCGGTTGCATCAGCGGCACGGCGGACACGGCGGCAGCCATGCGGGCGGCCAGGCCGTGGTCTGCGGCGCCAGCCCGGTCCCCGCCTCCGTACCGGGGCCGCGCCGAGGTGTGCACGGCATGGACTCCCGCTTCAAGGAGCGACGGTACCAGCGCCAGGGTGACACCCCCGCCTGCCATGATCTGGACCGAGGGAGCACTCCGGCGTCCCTGCTTCACAATCCTGCCAAGCATCTCCAACCCTGCTGCGCAGTCGGGGCCACCACCACTGGTGAGGACCCGGTCCACCCCGGCCTCCTCCAGCCGGGAGAGCGCCTCGGCGGGGTCCAGGCCGGCGGCCAGGGCTGCATCGAACGCGCGGTGGAACGTGACTTCGGCGTCCGGCCTCACGGCCCGCGCTGCTGCCACGACGCGCCGGATTGCCTTAACATCCGGGCCGCCGTCGGATGCCAGGACACCAACCACCACGCCCGCGGCTCCGGCACCCAAAGCCGCAGCGGCATCACGCTCAATGACATCGAGCTCACCGGGCGAATAGGTGAAGTTGCCCGGCCGCGGACGCACCAGGACGTGGACGGGAAGGCCCAGGCCGCACGCCTGCTCGATGGTGCCGATGCTTGGCGTGATGCCCTCCGTCTCCGCCAGGGCGGCGCAGAGTTCAACCCGGGCCGCGCCCACGGCGGCGGCCAGCAGGACGCCGTCGGCGTTTTCCACGGCAAGTTCCAGCTGCGGGCGGCGGACAGCAGCCGGCGTGCCCTGTCCCGTGCTCAGAGCCCCTGCCACGCCGGCTTCCGTCCGAAGGTGTCCGTGTAGTAGTCCCGGTGGGCCAGCCGCGAGGCTGCGGCCTCGTCCACCAGGACCGAGACGTGCGGGTGCAGCTGGAGCGCGGACGCGGGGCAGTTGGCGGCGACCGGGCCCTCGACGGCGGCCGCGATGGCCTCGGCCTTGGCCTCGCCCATGGCGAGCAGCAGCAGGTGCCGGGCTTCGCGGATGGTGCCCAGCCCCTGGGTCAGGACGTGGTCCGGGACAGCGTCCGCGGAGTCGAAGAAGCGGGCGTTGTCCTGGCGCGTCTGGCGGGTAAGGGTCTTGATCCGGGTGCGCGAGCCGAGCGAGGACATCGGTTCGTTGAAGCCCACATGCCCGTCCGTGCCGATGCCAAGGATCTGGAGATCCACCCCTCCCGCAGCTGCAATCCGCGCCTCGTACTGCTCCGCCTCGGCCTGCAGGTCCTCCGCCATGCCGTCCAGGCCATGCACCGCGTCGGCGCCGAAGTCCACGCTTGCCGTGAATTCCTCGCGGATGACCGAGTGGTATGACTGCGGATGCCCGGCGGACAGTCCCACGTACTCGTCCAGCAGGAACGCCTGGGCCTCTGCGAAGCTCAGGCCGCCTCTGCGGTGCCGTTCGATAAGTTCCTGGTAGGTGCCCAGTGGCGTGGACCCGGTGGCCAGGCCCAGGACGGACGGGCCGCGGCGGACCTGGTCCTCGACGGCGTCCGCGGCCGCGCGGGCGACCTCGGCAGGGGTGGGGAGAATGATGATTTCCATGCGGTCTGGGTGCTTCCGGTTGCAGTTGCGGGAGATGAGGATGAAGGCGCGTGACGCTACTTCGCAGCGTCGGTCTCCACGGTGACCTCGTCGTCCTCGCGGCCAGGGGTGCGCAGGTTCCAGCGCTTGATCACGAAGGAGAAGAGGAAGTAGTAGATCGCCGCGTAGCCCAGTCCTATGGGGATGAGCAGCCAGCCGTTCTGTGATTTGCCGAAGTTGAGGACGAAGTCGATCAGGCCTGCAGAGAACGTGAACCCGTGATGGATTCCCAGCGCGTTGACCAGCGCCATGGACGTTCCGGTTAGGGCGGCGTGGACGATGTAGAGCGGGAAGGCCACGAACATAAAGGAGTACTCAAGCGGTTCGGTGATGCCGGTGAAGAAAGCGGTCAGCGCGGTGGAGAGCATGATGCCGCCCACGATTTTCTTCTGCGAGGGCTTGGCGTGGCGCCAGATGGCAAGTGCAGCTGCAGGCAGGCCGAACATCATGATGGGGAAGAAGCCCGTCATGAAGATGCCCGCGCTGGGGTCCCCGGCAAAGAAGCGGTTGAGGTCACCGCGGACCAGGTGGCCTGAGGCGTCCGTGTAGTCGCCGATGAGGAACCAGACACCGGAGTTCAGGATGTGATGCAGTCCGGCGGGGATCAGCATGCGGTTGGCGAAGCCGTAGATGCCGCCGCCGGCTACGGCGTTACTGGCCACGGCCTGGCCCACTGCAGAGAGGCCGGCGTTGAAGAGCGGGTAGGCCAGGGCAAGGACGACGCCGGCCACCAGGCTCGTGACGGAGGTCAGGATGGGCACCAACCGGCGGCCACTGAAGAATCCGAGGAAGTCAGGCAGTTTCGTGCGATAAAACCGCTGCCACAGCGTGGCGGAAAGCAGGCCCACCACAATGCCGGCGAGGACACCGTAGTTGATCATGGCGGGCTTGCCCGCCGGATCAACCTGTCCGGCCAGGACCAGCGGGGACATGGCCTTGAAGACGCCGTCAATCACCATGTAGCCCACCACAGCGGCCAGTGCGGTTGACCCATCGGCCTTCTTGGCCCAGCCGATGGCGATGCCCACTGCAAAAATGAGCGGCAGCCAAGTGAAAACGGCATTGCCGGCTGCGGAGATGACGGCGGCGCCACCTTCAAATCCAGGGATGGCCCCGAGCAGGTCGGCCTGGCCAATGCGCAGCAGGATGCCTGCGGCGGGAAGAACAGCGATGGGCAGCATCAGGGTGCGGCCCAGGCGCTGCAGTGTGGCAAACGCCTTGTTTGGCTTCTTTTCGGGAGCCAAGGCGGCGGTCTCGGATGTTGACATGGTTGCACCTCTGCGGGTTCTGGTGGGGCTTGTAAAGGAGGGGTTCCAGCCGGTACTGTCTGGTTATGACCAGATCAGTGTGATCCATCCCACGAGCGCCTGTCAAGGCAATGGGAAATCCTGCCGGGCCATTCAAAAGGCCGGTGGTGGAAGCCATAATTGGTCGCACTTGGGCCGCCGGCCCCGGTGAGGAAGCAGTGCTCCGAGCGGGCACCGTCAGAAAGGGCAACCATGTCCAAAGCAGAAAAGATCATTGAAGGACTGGGCGGAGCCGGCAACATCGTGGAGATTGAAGCCTGCATTACCCGCCTTCGCACTGAGGTTAAAGATGGTTCCCTGGTGAACGAGGCCTCCCTGAAGGCCGCCGGAGCCCACGGCGTGCTGGCCTCCGGCACGGCTGTCCAAGTCATCGTTGGCCCCGAGGCCGACACCCTGGCCGAAGACATCGAGGACCTCCTCTAGTGGCACAGTCCCTGGTGGTGCTGGCACCCATTGCCGGTACCGTAGTTCCGCTTGCCGAAGTCCCCGACCCTGTTTTCGCCGGCCAGATGGTGGGTTCCGGCGCCGCAGTGGAACCGCCGGCAGGCGAAATGTTCGACGTCGTCTCCCCGGTCGCGGGAAAGGTGATCAAGCTGCTGCCGCATGCCTTTGTAGTGGTTGAGTCCTCAGGGCGCGGTGTGCTCACCCATGTGGGCATCGACACGGTCAAACTCAAAGGCGAAGGCTTTAAGCTGCTGATTGCCCAAGGCGACACTGTCGACGCCGGCGCTGCCGTCATGCGCGTCGATCCCACCGCCGCCCTCGCGGCCGGTTACTCGATGGTGAGTCCCGTCGTCGTCCTCGACACCAAGCCGGACATGGCAACGCTCACTGGAGCCGGCGCTGTCACCGCCGGCCAGGAGCTGTTCTCGCTGGACTAGGGGTTTGTTTCTAGAGCCGGACTTCCATGTTCAGGGAGTAGCGGTCGGAGCGGTACCACGAGCGAGAATGTTCGATGGCAAGGGGCCCTGAATAGGACACCCGGTCGAAGGCCAGTACCGGCGCCCCTGTGCCGGTTCCGAGGAGCGCCCCCACATCCGCGGGGGCGCCCTCGGACCTCACGCTCTGCCGGGCCCTGTCGATCTGGTGCCCGAACTGCGCGGCGAGGGCTTTGTAAACCGAGCCTGTCAGGTCGATATCCAGAAGTCCGCGGGCATGCTCGGGGTTGTACCAGGCGTCATCCACGCTGACCGGCCGGCCGTCTGCCAGGCGGAGGCGCTTCAAGTGGATGGCCTCGGAGCCCGGTGGCAGGCTGAGTGCCTCGGCCGTATCCGCGGGGGCAGTGCCCGCCTCGGCCACCAGCACCACCGTACTGGGCACGTGTCCCATCGCCTCCATTTCCTGCGTGAACGAGGCCAGGTGGAGCGTTGACTGCACTGGGGAATCCGCCACGAAGGTACCTTTCGCCGGAACCCGGACCAGGTGCCCCTCATTGACCAGGCGGCCGATGGCGGCGCGGACTGTGATGCGGCTGACGCCGTAAGAGTCCATGAGCGTCCGCTCGCTGGGAAGCCGGGCGCCGGGCTCCAGTTCCTCTTTGGCGAGCTTGAGTATGATCAGCCGCAGTTGCTCGTGCTTGGGGACCTGGGTGTTATTGATGGCCGTGGCCGCCGCTCCCGCGGCGCTCCTTGATTTGGCGAACAATTGGGGCCCCTCCTGCTGCTGGATAAGTCCGGTCCGGACCACCTGCTTGGATTATTCCATAGGCGGGGGCCGTCGGCGCCGCCAGGCCACCTTTGTTGCCGGGCCGGGCGTCAGCCCACCATCGGGGCACTTCCCCGCCTGAGCCGCGGTCAACTGGGGGCGAACCCGCCGGATTTGAAATCATTCCGTTATTTCCGTCCCCGCCCTTCACCCTCTACGCTTAGAACTACTAAGCATGCTGTCTATTTCGGAGGTTGATCCTGATGCGAAAAGTTTCTGCGCTTGGAGTGGTGACTGCGGCGATGCTGGCCTTGGCCGGCTGCACGGGAGGAGGCGGCGGTACTGCCACCCCGTCAGGCACCACCACATCCGCGACCCCTTCCCCCACCCAGACCGCGAACGCCAAGGTGTATTCGGAGGATGAGCTCCGCAACCTTATTTCGGGCAAGAAGGACGCCGACGGGAACGAACTCAAGCTCTACTCCAAGGAACAGGTTGACCAGGGCGGAAACATCGCCAACCTGCTCATGAGCACGGCAACCATTGATCCTAAGGACTGCAAGGACATCGCCACCGCCGGCCTGCTGGACAAGGTGGAAAGCGGCGACGTTGCCGTGGCGCTCTCCGAGGGCAACCAGCCGCGCACCCTGTCCGCCCAGTCCGGCAGCGAGGGCCCGGACGCCGTCAAGACGCTGAACGACATCAGCGGCAAGATGAGTCAGTGCGCCAAGTTCTCGGTCTCAGCCCTGGGCCAGAAGTACGACGTTTCCAGCCAGGAGTTGAAGGCGGACACGGACGCTGAAAAGACCTTCGCCACCGTCAGCACCCGCAGCGGCGACAACCAGCAGAAGCTGATGCAGGTTTCCGCTGCCGACGGCCGCCTGCTGGTGGTTGCCACCAAGAGCGGCACGGACCTGGGCGACCAGGACCAGAAGGAGCTTGAAGACCTCATCAACGACGTGTTGCAGAAGGCCGAAAGCGCTGCAACGTCGAGCCCCACCTCCACCAGCTCGTCCGGTTCGGTTAGCAAGTCCTCGCCGAGCAGCTCAGCCTCGTCCACGGCCACATCCACCTCTTCGGCGACGATGTCCTCGGGCAGCGGCTCCACGTCGTCGGCCTCTCCGACGGCCACCCGGTAGCGGCGCCCACTCCGCAACATTGATCAGGGGGCTGGCCAGGACTTTTCTATCCTGGCCCGCCCCCTTTTCTGTAAGGACAAGGCGTCTAGCGGGATATGGCGCAGCCCGTTTCCACCGACGTCGGCCAGCCGCCAGAGCAGCTCCGCCATCAGCTGCTCTTTCGGGACGGAGGCGTCGACTTTCACGAACCCCGCGTACTCCGGCAGTTCCCGGTACCCGGCCTGGAAGGCGGCGAGATCGGCAAGGTTCTCGGAATCCGTTCCGCGCGAAACGATGCGGCGGTGTGCCTCGGCGGGGTCGATGTCCAGGTGGACGATGGCGTCCGGTTGCGGCAGTCGGGCCAGCAGCCAGGGCAGGAACTGCCCGCGCGGCAGTCCGTTGGCGGCACGCAGCGCCAGCTGGCAGTGGAGGTGCCGGTCCATGACCACCAGGCCGTCAAAGCGGCGGGCGCGCAGGTGCGAGACCAGGACGTTGCCCACCCGGAGGGCGGTTTCGACGGCGTCAGCCAGTTGGACGGGCACGCGCACTCCCAGCCGGGCGGCCAGCAGGGACATGACCCGCCGGCCCGCGTGGTTGCTCAACAGCAGCGCCCTGCCGCCCTGCGCCCGCACCGAGGACACCAGGGCGCGGGCCGCCGTCGACTTCCCCGATCCGTCGATGCCCGTCAGCGCAATGATCATCCGGCCTCCTTCCGCCGTTCCGTTTAACGCCGCGGGCGGGCGCAACGTCCCGGGTGGGCTGCAATTCACAGCTGGAAGACAGATTCGGGCAGGAGAGCGGAATTAAAGGGAACAGCCAAACGGCCCGTCAGCACATGCCGACGGGCCGTTTGTGGTGAAAGAGCTGGCCTACATGATGCCGGTGGGTACCAGCAATGCCCAGGCCAGGGCGGGGGCTACCAGCACCACGCCGCCTGCGTAGAACATCAGCTGCTTGTAGACGCGCTGCCGGTCGTCGTCGCGGGCGTTGGCTACGACCAGCGCACCGTCCGTGGAGAAGGGGGAGACGTCGACGACGGTGGCGGCGATGGCCAGGGCGGCAACGGTTCCGGAGGCGCTGAGCGAGCTGGTGGCCAGGAGCGGGCCGGCCAGAGGGATAAACGCGGTCAGCAGGGCGGTGGACGACGCGAAGGCGGAGCCAACGCCGATCACATAGCAGAGGACCAGCGCGATCAGCAGCGGAGCCCCCAGGGCCAGGGCCTGCTCGGCCAGGGTGTCGATGACGCCCACGTGCTGCAGCAGGGACACGTAGGTGATCATGCCGGCCACCAGCAGGACGGTGGACCAGGAGATGCCGCCGATGAAGGTCTTGTGTTCCTTGATATTGATGAATGCGAGCAGCAGGCCGGCGGTGAGGGCCACGAAGCCGATGGGCATGTGGAAACCGAGGGTGCACACCAGCATTGCCGCGATCAGCGCCAGCGTCAGGACCTGCTGGCCGTGCGGGCGCCCGGTGGAGGACGTGTCAACGTCCACGTGCTGCCCGCTTGCGCCGTCACGCAGCTTGCCGATCAGGGCGAACAGGACGATGGTCAGCACCGACAGGATCAGGTTCAGGGCGAAGCTGGCGATGAACAGGCCGCCCTGGGAAATCGGGAAGTCATTCTTCAGTGCGATGTCGTGGACCAGGACGCCGGCCACGGACAGCGGGGAGAAGCCACCGGCGTGTGCACCGTTGATGATGAAGGCGCCCATGACCACCGGGTGGATGCGCGATTCGTACGCGAATCCAATGGCGGCCGGTGCCAGCAGTGCGATGGCGGCGGGGGAGAACGTTCCGAGCGAGGTCAGTGCGGCGGCGATCAGGAAGAACACCCACGGCAGCAGCAGCGTCTTGCCGCGGACCATCCGCACGCAGCCCTTGACGATGATGTCGATGGTGCCGTTCCGCTGGGCCATGCTGAAGAAGTACGTGACACCGATGATGGTCAGGACGATGCTGGCAGGGAACTCTTCGAGGATCTGCTTGTCGGTCATCCCCAGCATGAAGTAGCCGACGCCGAAGGACGCCACGAGCCCCATCACGCCGATGTTCAGCGGCCACTTGGTGGCCACGACGAACATCACCACGAGGATCACCAGCGGGATGATCTGGACAGCGGTCATGGTCGGCTCCGGGTCCGTGGCGGCTCCCTGGTTGAAGATGCCGCCGACAACGAGGGCAATCACACCCAGGATGGCCAGGCCGGCCACCACCCACAGCAGGATACGACGACGCCGGGAGGAAGCGCGCGCGGGGCGCTTATCCTGTGTTTCCGGTACATGAGCTGCGCCGGGCTCCACGCCGTGGGCCGGCACGTCCTTGGTCTGCGGGTCGTCGGCCAGCACATCTTTGGTCTGGACAGTATTGGTCATGATGGTCTCCTCAGAAGGTAGCGCCCGCGAGGGCTGCAGCGGCGGCGCTGCGGGAAACCTCGGGGAGATGGATGATGGTGGTGGCGATGGTGCGGGCCGTGCGGTCGACGCCGACGAGCAGGCTTCCGTCGTGGTCCTCGGTCCACGTTTCGATCACCCCGGCCGGGGTGCGGAGGCGCAGGGTGGCGCCCAGGGGGCCGCCGGTCATGGCGTGCAGCACAGTTCCCGGCGTGCGTGCGGCCAGGGTCAGGGCGATGCTCCCGGTGATGGCCAGCGCCGGGTGCGGCTTGCCCATCGAAAGCATCATGACGTTTACATCGCAGTCCGGGTCCCGGTCAGCGGGAGGTCCGACGACGGCGAGCTTGGGGATGGCGCGGGCCGCGCCGGCGATGGTGGAAACCAGCCCCATCCGCACCGCTGCCTGCCGCCGGATCTGTTCCAGGACGTCGAGTTGTTGTTCGATGCCGGACTGCCAGGTTTCGTAGCGGGCCGGGTCCAGGCCGAGTTCAGCGGCCCGGACCATCACCACAGGAGCTCCGGCATCCACCATGGAGACAGTCCAAGGCGTCCCGCCGGCAGAAATGGTGTCGCTCGGTGCGCCGCTGGGCAGCAGGGCCCCGGTGGTCTTCCCGGCGGGGTCCTGGAAACCCAACCCCACCAAGTGGCCCGCAAACGGTACGCCGGGCATGTGGGCCGACGGTACGTCCGGCAGTTCCCCGGACGGAGTGGCGACGCGCTGGACGATGATCTGGCCGGTGTTCGTGTTCCTGGTGACGACGCGGGTGACGTCGCCGTCCGGAATCACCCACCCCTTCTCGATGGCGTACAGGCCAACTACTGCCGAGCAGTTTCCGCAGTTGCTGCCCCAGTCCACGGTGGCCTCTTCGATGCCTACCTGCGCAAAGGTGAACTCGATGTCCACGCCCTCCCCGGCCGGCCGGTGCAGGATCACTGCCTTGCTGGTGGTGGACGTGGCCCCGCCTACGCCGTCAATCTGCCGGGAGTCGGGACTCCCGTACAGCCGCGGCAGCAGCACATCCAGGCTGGCGCCGCCCTCCTGGAGGTGCCCGGCCTCGAACACCCAGCATTTGCTGGTGCCCCCGCGCATCCATTCCGCTTCAAACCTCATTGTTTCCCACATCTCCTTGTGCCTGATTTTCGTTGTGGCGCCTGAATCGAGAATGAGCCAGATCACAAATTAAGACAATGTTCAATAGCTGAAGAGGGATGTAGCATTGCTTCAATCAGCAGAAGTACGGGGCGCAGGGAGCAGCAATTTTCGCGCTTGCCACTCTAAAACTTCCGCAGGAATCAGGTTTTATTCGAGCGACTTCAGTCAGTGAACTGAATCCAGGGAAGGATGAAGGGTTGCTTCACGAAGAAGAGGACTATTTATTCGATATCCGGCGGCTCGCCCTGCTGCTGGAGGTGGTGGAGCAGGGCTCAATCACCGCGGCAGCCGAGCTGAAGATGTACAGCCCGTCGGCCGTGTCCCAGCAGCTCCGGAAGCTGGAGCAGGAGGTGGGGCAACCGCTGCTGAACCGCCGCTCGCGTGGGGTGGTGCCCACCGAAGCAGGACAGATGCTGGCTGGCCACGCACGCAAGATCGTGCGCCAGATGCGGGCGGCGCAGTCCGACCTGAACCAGTTGGCAGGACTGAACCGCGGCTCCCTGACTGTAGGTACGTTTCCAACGCTGGCGGGATCCTTCCTGCCGCTCGTCATCCGTGCCTTCAAGAAGCGCTACCCCGCGATAGGCCTGTCCCTGCGCAGCGCCCGCTTCGATGAGCTTGTGGCGGACCTCGAATCCGGGGTTACCGGGCTGTGCCTGCTCTGGGACTACCCGTGGAATCCCTTTCATGACGACGCCATCCGCGTCACGGAAGTCTTCCGTGAGAGCACCGTTGTCCTTGTGGCCCGGGGGCACCGGCTGGCCGACCGGGAGGAGGTCAGCATGGAGGATCTTCGCGCCGAATCGTGGATTGTGCGGGCGGAGGCGCACCCGGTGGTGGAGGTGCTTCAGCGGTCCGCCCATGACGCCGGGTTCGAGCCGGTGATTGCCTTCCAGGCGAACGACTACCAGGAGGCCCAGGCGATGGTGAGCGTGGGGATGGGGGTGGCCATGGTCCCCAAGACCGCAGTGGCACTGCAGCACCCCGACGTGCGGGTACTGAGCCTGGGCGAGGCTGCGCCGCTGCGCAGGGTATTGCTGGCGCAGCGGCAGGACAAGGTGTACGCCCCGGCGGAGGTCGCCTTCCACTCAACCCTGCTGGAAATCGCGCGGGAACGGGCCGGCGACTACCTCTAGACCGTAGGCTGGAGGCCGGGCGGGGTTACCCGGCCGGTTGCACAGCAGTCCCCAGGTGAAAGGCAGGACCATGACCGTTTCCAGCGACGATCCCCAGAACACCGCAGACCTTCGCGGACCGGGAGACCCGGACGAGGCCAGCAACGAAGCCAAAGAGGCGCCGCAGGCCGGCATGCACCCTGAACAGCCGGGTGCGTCGAACATCCGGGAGGAACAGCAGGCACACGCTGCCGGCACAGTCCCGGCGTCGTACGTGGGCGGCGGGGCAGCGGCGCCGGAGCACAAGCCCGAAGAGGCGCTGGAGGAGCCCGGCACGTGGGATGACGAAGTCTGACGGATGATCACCCGCGCCGATATCGACCAGGCCGCGCACCGGACCGCCGGCCTCATCCGCAGGACGCCGGTCCTGCAGGCTGATCCTGACGGATTCAAGGGCCAGGTCTGGTTCAAATGCGAATTCATGCAGCACACGGGCACGTTCAAGGCCCGGGGTGCGCTCAACCGGATCCTGGCAAACAAGGAGCGGGGTGAATTGCGGGCGGACGTGGGCGTTGTGGTGGCGTCCGGCGGAAACGCGGGCCTGGCCAACGCCTATGCGGCCAGGCAGCTCGGGGTGCCCGCAACCGTCTTCGTGCCGGAAGCAGCGCCGGCCGTCAAAGTCAGCAAACTGAAGGCCATCGGCGCCACCGTGGTCCAGGGCGGCGCGGAGTACGCAGCCGCCTACCAGGCCGCCGTCGTGCACGCGGAGGAGACCGGCGCCATCTACTGCCATGCCTATGACCAGCCGGAAATCGCCGCGGGTGCCGGGACCGTTGGCTCGGAGTTACTGGAACAGGTGCCGGACGTGGACACCGTGTTGGTGGCCGTCGGCGGCGGCGGGCTGATGGCGGGAGTAGCTGCCGCCGTCGAAGGCTTTGCCAAAGCCGTGGCCGTTGAGCCCGAAACCGCCCCCACCCTGCACGCTGCGCTGGCGGCGGGCAAGCCGGTGGACGTAGCGGTATCGGGAGTGGCGGCGGACTCCCTGGGCGCCCGGCGCGTAGGCGACATTGGATTCTCCGTCGCGGTCCGCTGCGGCGTCGAAAGCGTCCTGGTCTCCGATGAACAGATCATTGCCGCACGCTCCGCGCTGTGGAACGACTACCGGATAGTTGTGGAGCACGGCGCTGCAGCTGCCTACGCCGCGCTGACCTCCGGCGCCTACGTGCCGGGGAAGGATGAACGTGTTGCGGTCATCCTGTGCGGCGCCAATACGGATCCGGCCACGCTCTAGGCCCGGACACGAAAAGGGGACCGGCCGCCTGTCCGCAGGCGGCCGGTCCCCTTTTAGGCGGGTGGTTTAGCCGCCGGCCTGGCCGCAGAACTTGCTGTACGTGCTGCCTGCTTCCTGGTAGCCCGACTGGAGATCGGCCAGCTTGTCCTTGTCCGGGTTTTCCTTGGCCTGCTCATCCGTGTACGCAAGGATCGAGGCCAGGGCGGGCTTGAGATCGTCCGAGGCAACCGCGTGGATGGGGCGGATCTGGTTTGCGAGGTTGTTCATGCCCGTCTTGCCGGCGTTGTTGGCGGGGTTCGACACAACGGCCTGGATCCGCTCACAGGTTTCAGCGGTGGACAGTTGGTGCGTGGCGGAGCAGGCCGTGGCGGAAGCAACGAGGCCGGCGGCAAACAGGGCTGTGGCGAATTTCTTCATGGGTCCCTCAGTAGTGGTCAGAGGTTTCGATTGTAAGCAGATTGGGTAGCCCCATGCCTTCGCAAGCCCAATACGGGCGCTTAAACTAGCAGCACCAATCGTGCGGAGCTTCCGCAGATGGGCCCCGCGCGCATCAACCCAGACTAAGGAACCAGCATGCGCCAAACAGTACGCCGCCGTGCCGCCGCCGGGCTCGTGGCCTCGTTTTCATTGCTTCTTCCCACTGCCCTTCCGGCGCTGGCCGCGCCGGATCCCAGGGAGATCGTGCTCGACGGCGCCACCTCCGCCGAGGGCATCGCGGCAGGGGAGGGCAAGACTTTCTACGCAGGCGAGCTCACCACTGGCGATATTTTCCGCGGCGATATCCGCAAGGGCACCGCAACCCGCTTCATCGACGCTCCCACCGGCCGCGCCGCCGCCGGGATGAAGGCCGATACCTGCAACGATCTGCTGTTTGTGGCAGGGGGAGCCACCGGCAAGGCGTTCGTTTACAGCACCGAAACCGGCACGCCCGTTGCCGACTTCGACCTGGGCAAAGGGTTCATCAACGACGTTACGCTCACCGGCGACGGAGCCTGGTTCACCAATTCAGCGGCGGCGGAACTCTACTTCCTGCCGGTGGGCGAACACGGCCACCTGGGCAAGGTGAAGACCCTCAAGCTCAGCGGCCCGGCGTCGGAGCTCACGCAGGGGTTCAACCTGAACGGCATTGCCGCCTCTGAGGACGGCAAGGTGCTCATTGTGGCCCACTCCATGAACGGAGCCTTGTACACGGTCAACCCCAGGAACGGTAAGAGTGCCGCGATCAACGGCGCCAGCGTACCGTTTGTGGACGGCATCCTGGTGCGCGGCGACAACGTCTGGGCGGTCCAGAACCAGCTGAACCAGATAACGCGCCTTGATCTTTCCAGTGACCTGTCCTCCGCCGAGGCTAGGAACATCATCAAGAGCGACGCATTCAATATCCCCACCACCGTGGCCCTGTTCGGTGAGGGCACTCTCGCTGCGGTCAATGCCCAGTTCAACCAGCCGCCAAGCCCGTTCGAAGTGGTGCTGGTACCCGCGTGGAAGTAGTGCCGAAATCAGAAAACTGGCTGGCAGTAGGAACTGCCAGCCAGTTTGACGGGACGAAAGTTATGGAGGGGGCGGATCAGACAGTCCGGGGCGCCTTGGCCAGGTTGTCCTTCAGCTCCAGCGCGTTCTGCCGTTTCACGTAGGCAGGGCGGTCCCGCTCGACGCGCCAGCTCTCGGACAGCGGCCCGACGTCCACGGTGTCGAAGCCGAATTCGTCGTAGAGGCGGGTTACCAGCTCCGCTGCTTCGGGGTAGTTGCTGGCGGTGGCCAGCGCACGCCGGTTTTCGGTGCCCGCCGGGGTTCCGTCGGTGGTGATGTCCTTGGCCATAATGTGGTTGAAGCCTTTGGCCACCTTGGACTGGGGCAGGTGCTCCTGCAGCAGGCCCGAGGTGGTGGCTTCACCGTTGTCCAGGGCGGGGATCCTGCCGTCCCGCTCCCAGTAGTAGTTGTTGGTGTCGATCACAATCTTGCCCGCGAGCGGCTCCACGGGAACGTCCTTGTAGTTCTTCAGTGGCACTGTGACCACGGCGAAGTCGCCGGCGGCTGCCGCTTCAGCTGCCGTGGCCGCCCTGGCTTTGGGGCCAAGTTCAGCAACCAGGTCCTGGAGGGTTTCCGGGCCTCGGGAGTTGCTGATGACTACGTCGTAGCCCAGTTCCACGGCCTTCCGTGCAACCTGGCTTCCAATATGTCCTGCACCGATGATTCCGATTGTTGTCATATGGGCGCCAACGCAGGTCCCCGCGCAGATATTTCAGCGGCCTGCGGGGAATAAATGCCCGGTCACCTGCCTACTTCCCCAGGTAGCGGCCCGGCCGGTGGTTCAGGGCAAGGATCAGGTTCAGGAGGGTGGCCCCGGCCGCGGACAGCAGCACCATCAGCGGCGTCACGAGGATGAGCGATGCCAGGACGATGGCCACGTCCAGCACCATCTGCACATAGCCGGCCCGCCATTTCAGCTTTTCCTGCAGCAGCAGGGCCAGGATGTTGAAGCCGCCCAGGCTGGACTGGTGCCGGAACAGGATCAGGAGGCCGACGCCGGCGAGCAGGTTTCCGCCCAGCACGCCGTACACCGGGTCAATATGCAGCGATCCCAGGGCGGCAGGGTGCAGGCTGGCCATCACCGAGACCAGGGCGATGGCGGCACCGGTGCGGAGGGCGAAGTTCCAGCCTTTCTTCCACACCGCCAGGGCGAAGAACGGCAGGTTCACCGTGAAGAAGATGACGCCGAATGGCAGCGCGACCGAATAGCTGAGCAGCAGCGCCAGGCCGGCGGTACCGCCGGTCACCGCCCCGCTCGACTTGAGGAGGAACAGTCCCAACGACGCGGCGAAGGTGCCGGTCAGGATGCCCAGGACGTCCTCAACCACAGAATGACGGACGGCCGACGGCGGCGCTGAAGGTGCCGCCGTCGGCCCTTCCATGTGCGGGGCGGGGGCAGCAGGGGTTGCGGCAGCAGGTGCTTCTGTGGAGGTACTCACTGGGCCGTGCCCGCCCCGCGCAGGAACCGCGCGCGGTCCGCCAGGACAGCAAGGACACGATCATTCGTGGCTTTATCGGCCAGGGTGATGCGTACACCGTCGACGGCATAGCCGCGGACCAGGATGTCGGCGTCTGCCAACGCATCGAGCAGCCGCACGCGCAGATCGTCGTCGGCACGCAGCCAGTAGAAGTTGGCCTGGCTGTCCGGCACATCCCAGTCGTAGCTCCGAAGCGCCTCGATGACCCGGGTGCGCTCCCGGGCTACCGCCTCGGTCCGCTCAAGGACCTCGTCCTCGGCCGCCAGTGATGCAACAGCGGCCGCCTGCGCCATCCTGTTGACGCCGAAGGGGACGGCGGTGCGGCGGAGGCCTTCCGCAATGTCGGGGCGGGCTATGGCGTAGCCGATCCGCAGGCCTGCGAGCCCGTATGCCTTGGAGAAGGTCCGCAGGATGCACAGGTTGGGGTAGCGGCGGTAGAAATCCAGCGAATTCACGCCTGGACCGCGCTGGAACTCGATGTAGGCCTCGTCCAGCACCACCAGCACGCGCGGCGGAACGGAGCGGAGGAACTCCTCCAGGGCGGCCTCACTGATGGACACGCCCGTGGGGTTATTGGGCGAGCATAGGATCACCAGACGGGTGCGGTCGGTGATGGCCGCGGCCATGGCGTCGAGGTCATGGTGTTCGTTGGCCAGCAGCGGCACGGGGACCGAAACGGCGCCTGCCACTGCCACCAGGATGGGGTAGGCCTCGAACGAACGCCACGCGTACACCACCTCGTCGCCGTGGCCGCAGACGGCGGAGATGATCTGCTGCAGCACCCCCGAGCTTCCCGGCCCGGCGGCAATTTCCCCGGCGCTGACACCGAAGTGGCGGGCGATGGCATCCCTTGCCTCCACCGCACCCATGCTGGGGTACCGGTGGATCCTGCCCGCCTCGACTGAGATGGCTTCGATGACAGATGGCAGGGGAGTGAAATGGCTTTCATTCGAGGCCAGGGCAGCGGTCAGGGCAGACTGCGCGCTCTTGCCGGCCACGTAGGCGGGAAGCTGGGCGACGGCGGCGCGGACCTCGGGTGCCGCGGCTTCGGGAAGGGTGCTGGTCATGGACAGCATGGTGCGCGGATTCAGGACGTTTGCGCAACACAACTGTTTGGTGGAGGACAGATCGGGGCTGTATGAAGGGTGGGGGTGGCAAAATGCTTAGTATGCACCTCATCGATGCTCTTGATGCAGAGATCCTCCTCACACTTGACCAGGACCCCCAGGCCACCGTGCTGTCCCTCTCAAGGACGCTGGGTGTGGCGCGGAATACTGTGCACGCCCGGCTCCGCCGCCTTGCCAGCGACGGGAGCCTGGCGCCCTTCAGCCAGCGGGTGCGAACGGAAGCGCTGGGCCTGCCGCTGCTGGCCTTTATCTCCATTTCCATCAGCCAGTCCTCCAGTGACATTGCTGTGGCGGCACTGCAGACCATCCCGGAAATCATCGAGATGCATGCCACCACCGGTGACGCTGACCTGCTCGCCAAGGTGGCCGCGAAGGACCCGGCCGACCTGCATCGCATCACCAACGCGATGCTGGCGATTGACGGCGTCGTCCGCACCAGCACGGCCATGTCCCTGGTGGAGGTCATGCCCACCCGCACCCTCCCGCTGCTGCAGGCGGCAACACGCAGATAGCGGCACAGTGGCGATTGTAGAAGCAAACGCAATAGAACAAATTCTCCCAATAACTTTCGGTCAAACTGTTGACGGGCTTTGTCAGGCGCTGATAAACCTGAAGGGCAGAAAGCGTTTCCTCGCAGCCCAACTCCCCTCGAAATCACTTTTGAGGGCATGTGCGGCTGGTGAATGAAACGTTACAAAACTGTCGTGCGGCAGACTCAGCTGCCGCCGCATCAAAGGAGATGTTCTTTTGGCACACCCCTCAATGTGTTCCCCGAAGTCCCCGGCGGGCAGAGCCTGGAAGGTGGCCCCTGCCGCAGCCGCGGCCACTCTCGCCGCAGCGGCTCTCGCTTTCACCGGCGTCCCGTTCGCCGCTGCTGATCCCGGCCAGTCAATCCCGGCAGCCCCGGCAGCCCCGGCAGCGTCCGGACCCACGCGCCAGGTGGAAAACCTGGACCGCGCCCCGGTGGCAGTGCTCACGGACCAGGGCGTCACCCTGGGCTGGCGGATGCTGGGCCTGGACAAGGACAGCGTGGGCTTCCATGTCATCCGCGACGGCGTCCAGATCACCGACGAGCCCATCCGCAGCACCACCACCTATGTGGACCCGACGGGAACGGCGGCCTCGAAGTACGTCATCAAGACGGTGGGCAACGGCAATGGGCAGGACAAGCTCAGTGCGGAGTTCAGCCCGCTGGCGCAGAACTACCTGCCCATCAAACTGGACAAGCCGGCCGATGGCGTCAGCAAGGACGGTAAGCCGTACACCTACACGGCCAACGATTCGACCGTGGCGGACCTGGACGGCGATGGCGCATACGAAATCATCCAGCTCTGGAACCCCTCCAACGCGCAGGACAACTCCAAGTCCGGCTACACCGGCAACGTATACGTGGACGCCTACAAGATGGACGGCACCAAGCTGTGGCGCATCGACCTGGGCCACAACATCCGGGCCGGTGCCCACTACACCCAGATGCTGGCCTATGACTTCGACGGCGATGGCAAGGGTGAAGTGGCCTTCAAAACGGCGGACGGCACCACCGATGCGGCAGGGACCGTCATCGGCGATCCGGCGGCGGATTACCGCACCAGCGCCGGCTACGTCCTGTCCGGGCCGGAATTCCTCACGGTGTTCAACGGCGCCAGTGGCACCATCATGGACACCGTTCCCTACGATCCGCCCCGCGGAAGCGTTGCCGCCTGGGGCGACGGCTACGGCAACCGTGTTGACCGTTTCCTTGCCGGCGTGGCGTACCTCGACGGTGAACACCCGTCCCTGATGTTCAGCCGCGGCTACTACACGCGCACCGTCCTGGTCACATATGACCTGGTCAACGGCAAGCTGGTCAAGCGGTGGAAGTTTGATTCGGACGTTGCCGGCGCCGAGTACAAGGGCCAGGGCAACCACAACCTGTCCGTGGCGGACGTGGACCAGGACGGCAAGGATGAGTTCGTCTTCGGCTCCATGACCATCGACGACGACGGCACCCCGCTGTACAACACCAAGCTGGGCCACGGCGACGCCATCCACACCGGTGATCTGGACCCCTCACGGCCTGGCCTGGAGACCTTCGCCGTGCACGAGAGCATGAGCCAGAGCGGCAACCGCGGAGCCACATTCCGCGATGCCGCAACAGGTGAGGTGCTGTGGAGCATTCCCGCGGTCAAGGACACCGGCCGCGGCGCCACCGGCGACATCGACCCCCGCTTTCCCGGTTCGGAAAGCTGGGCCGTAGGCGGCGACGCTGCCTGGAACTCGCCCGTCGGGTTCCTGATGTCCGCCAAGGGCGAGCGGATTTCGGACAAGATCCCGGCCGCCAACTTCATGGCGTGGTGGGACGGCGACCTGCTGCGGGAAATCGTCGACCACGACTTCAATGCCGAGGCCGGCGTGGGCGTACCCACCATCTCCAAGTGGAACTGGGAGACCGAAACCAGCGACCGGCTCCTGACGGCCACCGGCGCCCGCACCAACAACCACACCAAGGGAAACCCGTCACTTCAGGCGGACCTGCTGGGCGACTGGCGCGAGGAGCTGGTGTTCCCGTCCGCGGACAGCACCGAGCTGCGGGTTTACACCACCACCTCGCCCACCGGGGTCCGGCTCCGCACCCTGATGCACGACCCGATGTACCGGACCGCGGTAGCCCGCGAAACAGTGGGCTACAACCAGCCTCCACACCCGAGCTTCTTCATTGGCGAGGGCATGCAGACCCCCGCCGCGCCGGCAGTCTTCTACGCAGGAAAGGCCAAGTAACCCACCCTGCATAACGGCAAAGTGCCGCCCGCCTTGGGGGAAGGCGGGCGGCACTTGCTTTTGCGGGTGGCGGTCAGTGGCCGCCGAGGTTGCCACCGACAGGCGGCAGGCCGCCGTCGTTGCGGTCATCCCCGCGCCGTTCTCCGGCGCTCAGGTTCTCACCCTCGAGTGTTTCATCGGACTCACCCGTGGTGTCCACCAGGCCGTTGGTCTGGTCGAAGGTGTGGCCGATCCTGCCGTCATCCAGGTCGGCGAGGGAGCCGGAGGTGCCGGCTGCCGACGTCGTGCCTGCCGTTGTGGTGTCAGCTGTCCCCGTGCCCGGGTAGGCGCTGCCAGTGGTGGCGCCGGTGGTGAGGGGCTCGGCTGGGACTGCGCGGGCGGTGCCGGTGGATGAAGTGTCTGTGGTGGTCGTGTCCGTCGTCAGCGGGGTGACGGTGGCCGGCTCCCCGGGAGTTACTGGCGTTACCGTTTCATCGGCAGCCGCTGTTTCTCCCTTGTTGCCGCTGGCAGCCATGGCTGCTGCTGCGCCGGCCGCCGCTGCGATGCCCACGCCGGCAGCAACCTTGCCGGAGACGCCGGCCTTGCCGGAATCACCGCGGGATGCGCCCGCGTGCTCAACGCCGGGCGTGCCCACAGTGGCGCCGGGGTTGACGGTACCGCGCCATGCACCGCTGGCGTAGCCTTCGTCCTCGATGAATTCCTTGAACCGCTGGAGGTCGGCCTCGGCCTGCCGGTCCACGACGTTGAGCTTGTCGCCCACCTTCTCAATCAGGCCTTCGGGTTCGTATTCGAGGGTCAGCCGGATGGAGGTCTGGCCGCCTCCCACGTCTTCGAATTCCACAGCGCCGGCGTTCGTGGCACCTTCGGTTGCGGCCCAGGCAACCTTGCGGTCCGGAACCTGCTCCAAAATCTTGGCTTCCCACTGCCTGCGGACGCCGCCGATCTCGGCCACCCACTCCAGCCGGTCATCACTGAGCTGGGTCACGCTCTTGACGCCGCCCATGAAGTGCGGGAACTCCTCGAACTGCGTCCACTGGTTATAAGCGGTGCTCACCGGTACGTTCACCAGAATGCGTTTTTCCACCTTCGTGCTCATAACGTCTCCTTCGCTTTGCTACCGGGAACTGATGAGTAGGAAAAATCATCAGCATGCTTACCAACATACCTTTTGGGTGCGGATGTTTCCAGAGCCTCACTTCAGCGGGCATGGAAAACCGCGACGGCGGCACGTGGGTGGGTGCCGCCGCCGCGGTCTGTTTGGGGCCGGCAGCGTCAGCCCAGGTACTGGCCCACCAGTGCCAGGTTCTGGATGACTGCGAGCCCGAACTGGGCGGTGTCGTTGGTGGAGACGGTGGGCGCTTCGTCCACTGGCAGCAGCACGTGCGGCGGCGCGATCCTGCGGAGCGTGAAGGCGGATTCGTGGTTCAGGTGCTCGCCGCCCTTGGCGAAGTTCTGCCACGCGCGGGCTGCCAGATCAGGGTCGTTCAGCTTGGCCGCCGCGTAGGCTGTCAGCCGGCTGTGCGCCTGGGTGAGGTAGATGCCGTCGAGCGGCTGGCCCACGGCATCCACCTGCTCCTCCTTGCTGGCCAGGAACAGGCGGCAGTACTGCAGCCACGCCCGCTCGAACTCCGGATCGTCCACCAGATCCACCAGTTCGCTGCAGATCTCCACCAGGCCGAACACGGCGCTGAGGTGCGAAACCGAGATCATTTCCCGACCCGTATCGAACCGGCCCTTGTCCAGGTGGTACAGCGCTTCGCCCGTGAGGAATCCGTACTTGAGCTTGCCGATGTCCGCCATGGTGCCCAGCAGCCGGTCCCGGGACCGCGGGTTGCCGGTGCGTTCCCAGTCTGTCAGCCACGTGGCGGCGAGTGAGCCCCAGTCCGTCCCCAGGCCCACGCCGAGTGCGTCGCGGTTGGGACGGTAGGTGGCGGCGTCGGGCCGTACTTTGCGGACCGGGTCGAGGCCCAGGAAGTTCTGATCGCTGTCCACCAGTTCGGTGAGCAGGTCCCCGGTGCGCTCGTCCGCGGTGAGGTAGTAGTAGAAGCGGCGGTAGGCGGGCGTGCTGATCCGCAGCTGCTTGGCGCTGCAGCCCCAGTGCTGGACGTTGTGCCGGGAACCCAGGCCCTTCCAGGGGCCCAGGTGGTAGACGTCCACCTCGCCGGTGTGGCGTGTCATAGCCTCGGCGAACCGGAAGATGTCCGCCCGGCCGGAGCGCAGGTAGGAGTACCAGAGCCAGAGGTCGGGGGAGAGCTCGGAGTTGTCCCACGCGTAGCCGCCTACGTCGTACCGCCACACGTGCCGGTCAAAGTCGTAGGTGTGCATCACGTCGCCGTAGTTCCAGAAGCCGTACCAGCGCCTCTGTTCCACCTGGCCGGCGTAGAAATCGAACAGGAAGTCCAGCCGGTCCTCCAGCCGTGCCCGCGTCGGAGTGCTGCGGTCCACCGGATCCCAGTCGCCGAAGACGCCAGCCGCGTGCAGGTATTCCGGTGCGGCCTGCAGGAGGGCGGGGGTGGAGGCGGCCGCAGCGTCGGCGGCGAGGCCTTCGGTGGTCGGGGTGGCTTCGTAGGCGAACAGGGTCAGCTCATGCGTCCGGGCGATTCCGGTGGGGCTGCCGAAGCCCGGCTCGTAGTCCTCATAGGTGATCTCCAGGCCTTCGAGCTGTTCCCCGAATGTGTCCTGCCCCAGGCCGTCATGGTAGAAACGCAGGTCCATCGGCTGCGCCTCGGGGGAGTAAAGCCAGGCGGTCAGTGATGCTTCGTCCGTGCCCGCGCCGCGGATGTCCAGCTGGCCCGGGTGGGACTGCCAGAAATCCTTGATCCCCACACCCAGGCCGCCGCGGCTATCGCTCAGGGAGCAGAAACCGGCGGCGCGGGTGCCCCCGGAGATCCCTACCCACCCGTGGCCGGCGGCGGTGCGCTTGCGCAGCTCAAATCCATCAGCGCTGAGCTGGCTGAGGGTGTAGTCGCCCCAGCTGGGGATCAGGTGAAGACGGTTTGAGACTTCCGGATTCCAGGTGTCGGCCGGGGGAGTGGGGCGGCCGGCGATCTGCGACTCCCGCACCTGCTCTCCCGGGTCCCTGCGGAGCCCGGTAAGGCCGCGGACCGCTTCGGCAAGGAAGCCGCCGTCGGCGCCCGCGATGCGGATGTGCCGGTCATGTAGTTCAGCCTCCAACGGGACCGTGAACCGCACCCCCAGCCCGGCCAGGAAATCACGGTCCGCGTCGCCGTCCCAGATGAACGAATGCACCATTCGGACGCTGCGGGCGTTGGCGTGAAAGTGGAAACGGACCACAAACGGCAGCCAGTCCGGCCTTCCACTCTCCGGCGCATCCGGGCGGTGGTTGCCTTCAAGCCGTACTACGGCACGCACGGGACCGCTTTGTTCCAGCACGACGGCGGTGACGCCGCCGGTGAACGCGTCCCGGTCAACCCTTCCCGCACCCTCGGAAACGCTGTCCTGCAGCAGGCTGACCAGCCGGGCATCCCGGGCAACTTCCCGCCCGTCGCGGGAAAGGCTGCTGAAGAGGGTGGACCCGCTGCGCTTGATCACCATCTGCAGGACTCCGGTGTCCACGGTGAGCGCGTCGGCACTTTCGGTGACCGTGACGGACATGTCGGACGACGGCGGCTGGCCGGCGGCGGAGGTTGTGCCGCCGTCGGCCGTCACGTGGTAGCTGCCCGACGGCGTGTCCGTGGCCGGGAGCGCGATACCCGCCCACTTCAAGGAGCCGTCCGGCCATGTTGCCAATGGCCAGGCCTGGCTGGGGAGCATTGTGCCGCTGCTGTTGGCAACGGCCAGAGCCTCCGTGCCGGGCACGGTCCCCCGCGGGAACGGCATGCCCCACGTGGTTCCGCCGCTGATTTCTGCTGGTGCCTGTCCGTCGATCCACCTGATGAGGGTGCTGTCCGTCATGTCATCCAATTCCACTGGTGATTGCTGCGCGAAGAAGTCCCCGCCGAAGCGGGAAAGCGCTTTCTCGATGGAACTACAACGTAGTAGACCAGTGGCGTGCATGCAAGGGGGTGGTGTCAGGCAGAAGTCGGGAGGGAGTTACTTTTTGGCGTCCCCGTCGTCGTCCGGTCCCTCGGCCGGGTCCTGGGTGTGGACGCGGATGTCGGTGGGGTCCACGTCCGGATCGCCTTCGGCGGGCGCTTGGTTGTGGACCCGGTCGTCGTCGTCCCTTGAACGATTTTCAGTCATGGCTGCTCCTCGTGGCGGTGGATCGCGGTACCCCTCATTCAGCGCCCCGCTCCCGGACCTGTCAAGGACCTTCCACCCCCTCTGGCCGCGGCCGGGCTTGTTGTGCTGGACTGGTGGCGCAGTGAGCACCAACAGCCGTTTCTTTGCCACCGGGCCTGGGTACGGCACTATTTCCAGCCCAAACCAAGCCAGCCGGCGCGGCCCGGCTGTTGGAAAGGATCACGCATGGCAACGTACAAGATTGGATACTTCGTGGGCAGCCTGGCGGCCGGCTCCATCAACCGGACCCTGGCCAAGGCCCTGATCAAACTCGCCCCGGAGGACCTGGAATTCACCGAGATCCCCATCAAGGACCTCCCGCTCTACAGCTACGACTACGACGCCGATTTCCCGCCCGAAGGCCGTGCCCTCAAGGAAGCCATCGAGGCCGCGGACGGGATTCTGTTCGTGTCCCCGGAATACAACCGCTCCATCCCGGGAGCCCTGAAGAACGCCATCGACTGGGGCTCCCGTCCTTGGGGAACCAACTCCTTTGCCCGCAAGCCGACCGGCATCATCGGCGCTTCCCCCGGCAGCATCGGCACCGCTGTGATGCAGTCCTCCATGCGCGCCGTCCTGAGCTTCCTGGACGCACCGCAGCTGAACGCCCCGGAGGCGTACGTCAAGTACGATCCCGCGGTTTTCGGGGACGACGGCGCGGTCAAGGATGAGTCAACCGCCAAGTTCCTGGGCCACTACATGGAGGAATATGCGGCCTTCGTGGCCAGGGTCCTGGCCGCCAATGCTCCAGGTCATATCGGCGACCTGGAGCCGGACGCCGCCAAGCTCTCCCGCTGATTCCCCGCGGTCTTCATAAGGCGTACGGATGCCCGCCGTCCCAGCAACGGCGGGCATCCGAGTCTATTGGCCGGCATGGTGCGCCGGCGGGTCAGTCAAGCGGCAGTGTCACCGTCACGCTGGTGCCTTGGCCGGGAGTGGAACTGATGTCCATCGCACCGCCGGCTTCCTGCACGGCCACCGCCATGAGCCGCAGGCCGTACCCGTGGTGCCGCCCGCACGTGGCGAGGTTGCTGTCAAAGCCTGTGCCGTCGTCGGCCACTACCAGGCGGATGCCGTGGTCAACGGCCGCCAGTTGGATGTTCAGTGTGGATGCGGACGAGAACTTGAACGCGTTGCTGAGCACCTCGCGGGCGGACTGGTACAGGAGGGACGCGCAGTCCGCCGGGATCTCGACGCCCCAGTGCGGAGTATCCCAGTGGACCGCGGTCCCGCGCTGCCGCAGGGGTGCGGTGAGCCGGTCGATGCATCCGGCGAGCCCCAACGTGTGGAAATCCAGCGGCTGCTTGTCCGTCAGCACGCCTCCCACGGTTGTGACTTCGTTGTCCAACGCTGTTCTGCTTCCCATGACTTCCTGCTCCCCACAAGCTGGTTTTGTCCTATGGCTTCAGCGTGGACCAGTAAGGTCTAGGGATCGCAAGGTTTGCCTCAAGATCGCATCAATTCGGCGCGCGGACCGTGACGGGGTGCACTGCTGCCCTTCGTTTCATTTCCGCCGCACTGGGGACGGAAGACGTATGCCTACTTGGTTGATGTCGCTGTTATGGGGCACCGGTGCCGGTGCAGCCCTGGTCCTGGGAGCTGCCGTGTCCTGGCGGTGGTCCATCCCGTCCAAAATCGTGTCCACGATCATGGCCTTTGGCGCCGGCGTGCTGATCTCGGCGCTTGCCTTTGAGCTGGTGGACGAGGCCGTGAAGGGCGGCGGACTGTGGCCCACGGTGGCGGGCTTCCTGGCCGGGGCGGTGGTGTACGTGGGCGCCAATATGGTCCTGGCGCGGGCCGGCGCCAAGCACCGCAAGCGGTCCGGAGACCAGCAGCCCTCCGAGAAGGACAACCCGGGCAGTGGCACGGCCATTGCCGTGGGCGCCCTGTTGGACGGCGTTCCGGAATCAGTGGTTTTGGGCGTCGGCCTGCTGGCCGGGGGAGCGGTGAGTCCCGCCATGCTGGCGGCCGTCTTCATCTCCAACGTGCCGGAGGGACTGTCCGGTACGGCCGGCATGAAGAAGGCCGGCCGGAGCAGGGGTTATGTGTTCGGGCTCTGGGGCGGCATCGCAGTCCTCAGCGGGCTGGCCGCGCTGCTGGGATACGTGACGCTGGAAAACGCGCCGGACGAGCTGGTCGCCTTCATCACCTCCGTTGCGGCCGGCGGCATCCTGGCGATGCTCGCGGACACCATGATTCCCGAGGCCTTCGAAGAGCACCACAACCTCACCGGGCTGACCGCTTCCGTGGGGTTCCTGACGGCATTTACGGTGCACCACTTGGGGTAAGGGCCGGGACCGGTACCGTCAGCCGGCCGTCCCGCATGGTGGCCACGGCGTCCGTCAGCGGCACGAACTCGGTGTCATGGGTGACCATCACCGTTGCCACCCTGAATTCGGTGGTCACCTGGCGCAGCAGGGCGATGATCGAGGCGCTGCGCTCGTGGTCCAGCGCGGCGGTGGGCTCGTCCACCAGCAGCACCGTGGGACTGCCCATGAGTGCCCGGGCGATGTTCACCCGCTGCCGCTGCCCGCCGGAAAGCTGGTGCGGCAGCTTCCGGGCGCTGGCGGAGAGGCCCACAACGTCCAGCAGTTCCGCTGCCCTGGTCCGTGCCGCCTTGGCAGGCTTCCCGCGCAGGTGGTCGCTGATGATGAGCTGTTCGACGGCGGTGAGCGAGGGCAGCAGGTTGGGTTGCTGGAAGATGATGCCCAGTTTGCCGCGGCGCAGGGCGGTGAGCTCCTTGTCCTTGAGGGCAGTGGTGTCGGTGCCGTCGATCGTGACCTGCCCGCGGGTGGGGCGGACCAGGGTGGCGGCAACGGCCAGGAGGCTGGATTTGCCGGAGCCCGACGGCCCCACAAGCGCCACGAGCTGCCCGGCCTGTGCCGTCAGGGTGACCCGGTCCAGGGCCGTGGTGGTTCCGCCGCCGTCCGGGTATTCGAGGGTGACGTTGACCAGGCTGAGGGGCGCGGGGATGGAGGACATAAGGGTGTTCCTTTCGGGAGGGAGGAGTTAGTTGCCGCCGAGCGCCAGGAGCGCATCGACCTTGGTCACGCGGCGGACGGCCAGGGCGGCGCCCGCCAGGCCCAGGGCAACAATCCCGACGACGGGAAGCACCGTGGTGCCTACGTTCAGCAGGAACGGGGCAGCCTGGGCGGCCAGGGAGCCGGCGGCCACGCCCACGGATCCGCCGACGGTAGCTCCAGCGACGAGGACGATGGCGGCCTGGGTCATGGCGTCGCGCAGGATGTAGGAACCGGGGGCGCCCATGGCTTTCAGCACCGCGATGTCCCGGGTGCGCTGGATGGTCCAGACGGTCAGGAAGGCCACGATCACCAGCGATGAGATCCCGTACAGGAACGCTTGCATCAGGGTCAGGGAGCCGTTTTCGCTCTTGAAGGAGCCCAGTGCCTGGAAAGATCCCGTGCGCGACTCGCTGACCGTATGCGCGGTTGCGTTGGCAGTAGCCTCGTCCACCGTAGCCCCGTCCCCGTAGGTGACGGCGACGACCGTAGCCAACTGCCCGCCGTCGGACACGTGCGCTGCTTTAGCCCACGCGGGCAGCGCCGTCCACACCACACTGGTGTGGGCATACCACTGGTCCGGCACCACGGCGGCGACGGAAAGCTCCACGCCTCCAAAGGACACCGTGTCCCCCTGGCCCACGGACAGGGCCTCCGCAACGCTTGTGCCCAGCACGGCAGTGCCGGTGGATACCTCGACGGGCGCCAACCGGCTGCCGGGTGAAACACCGAAAACCGCCACGTTGGCCCTTCCTGAACCACCGGCCGTCTGGGCCCGGGTCTGGGTGATTCCCAGCGGCTCGGCGGACTCGACGCCGGACTGGTTCCGCCAGCTCTCCACCTGGGCGGCGGTCACGGAGCTTTCCGTATAGGACGCCTTGGGGGTGGCCGAACCGGGGGCGCCGAAAGCGATGGTGTCCACCGGTTTGGCGCCGGCTGCACCCAGCTTGCCGATGGCGGACGTGGACTGCTCGGCAAGGCCCGCGGTCAGCCCGGACAGCATGACCAGCAGGAGGGTGATCAGGGCTACGACGCCGCCCATCATGGCGAACCGGCCTTTGGCGAAGCGGATATCGCGGATTGCCAGGAACACGTTGTTTCTTCTCTCAGCAGGGGTGGTTTCTTCTGTCCTTCCACTTTCCCGGGAACGGCATGGAGGGGCATCGCGGGGACGGTTGATCTCCACGCGTGGAAGGGTTGAGCCGGGAGTCAACCTTTCGGTTGATCCCCTGCGGGCGGTCCCGGCATAAGCTGAGGGAATGCCTGCCACGCCCCTGCCGCAAACACTGGAAAAGGCCGGCGGCATCCCGGCGAAGGGGCCGTTGAATGCCTTGGAAAATGCCTCGTCGGCGGCCATCCTCCGGGTCCTGCGGGTCACCCTGCACACGGGGTTCGCCGTGCTGCTGGCTGTGGCACTGGTCCGGATGCTGATGGCCGGAGGGCCGCTGCGTTGGCTGTGGGCGGGCGGCGCGATCGTCCTGGCCGCTGTGTACCTGGCCGGAACGGTCCTCGAAAAACGCCATGCCGAAGCCCGCAGCAGGTTCAACCCGCGCCGCTACGGGCTGCTGTGGCTCGGCCTGGTCACGGGCCTGTGGGCGTTCCTGCTCGCGGGCAGCGCCGACTTCGCCTGGCTGGCCTTCCCCATCTTCTTTCTCCACCTTCACCTGCTGCCCCGCCGCGCAGCGCTGCCGGCGATCGCGCTGATGACCGCGGCGGTGGCCGCATCCCAGTGGGCTGCCAGCGGTGCTCCGGTGCCGCACGCGGCGGCCGTCGTCGGGCCCGTGCTGGGCGCGGTTTTCTCGGTGATTACCGGCCTTGCCTATGCGGCCCTGTACCGGGAGGCCGAGAACCAGCGGCGTGCGGCGGACGAACTGCGCCGCACCCGGGAGGAACTGGCCAGGTCCCAGCATGAGGCCGGGGTGCTGGCGGAGCGGGAGCGGCTGGCCCGGGAAATCCACGACACCCTGGCGCAGGGGCTGTCCAGCATCGTTCTCCTGGGGCGGGCGGCGGAGAAGTCGCTCACGGACGGTGACACAGCCACGGCTTCCGAGCGAGTGGCGCTGGTGCAGCAGACCGCTGCGGACAACCTTGCGGAGGCGCGCAGCTTTGTCCGCGGCCTGTCCTCGCCGCAGCTGGAGGGGAGCACCCTGGTGGAGGCCCTGCGACGGCTCTGCGGCACCACGGAGACCGGCGCCGCGGCCGCAGGAGTGGCGCTGCGGTGCCGGCTCGAGGTGGACGGCGAGCCGCAGGAGCTGCCCCAGCCGGTCCGCGTCACCCTGCTGCGGGCGGCGCAGGCAAGCCTCGCGAACGTCCGCGAACACGCCCGGGCCGCCACCGCCGTCGTCACCCTTGCCTTCCTGGGCAGCGAGGTGACCATGGACATTTACGACGACGGCACCGGCTTTGATCCCGCCGCTGCGGCCGGTGCCGCGGACGCAGCGGACGGCAGCGGGTTCGGGCTGCGCTCACTGCGGGAACGCGTCGCCGCACTGAACGGCTCGCTGGCAGTTGAATCCGCGCCAGGAGAGGGCACCGTGGTGGCCATCCGGCTGCCCCTGGACGGGGGACCGCGTGGCTGAAGTGCGCGTCCTGCTGGTGGATGACCATCCCGTGGTCCGTGCCGGACTGAGGGCCATGCTCACCGGATTCGAGGGCATCTCCATAGCCGCCGAGGCCGCTGACGGCGCTGCTGCGCTGAAGGAACTGGCACGGCTGCGGACACTTGGCGAGGCGCCGGATGTTGTCCTCATGGACCTGCAGATGGGCGACGGAATGGACGGGGTCACGGCCACCGCACAGATCCGGAAGCTCGCCACACCGCCGCCGGTGCTCATCCTCACCACGTACGACACCGACGCGGACATCCTGGCCGCGGTGGAGGCCGGGGCCAGCGGCTACATGCTCAAGGACGCGCCGCCGGAACAGCTGCGGCAGGCCGTCCTGCAGGCCGCGGCGGGTGGCACTGCCTTGGCGCCCCGGGCCGCTGCCCTGCTGATGCAACGGATCAGCAATCCCGGCACCTCCCTCACCCCGCGCGAGGTGCAGCTGCTGGAACTGCTGGCCACCGGCCTGTCCAACCGCGCCATCGCCAAGCAGGTCTTCATCTCGGAGGCCACGGTGAAGACCCACCTGGTGCACATTTACGGCAAGCTCGGCGTGGACAACCGTACGGCCGCCATCGCCGCGGCCACGCAGCGGCGCATCATCCGGGCGCCGGGGGCCACGGGCTGACTGAGTAGTAGGTTTATTCCACTGCCCCAGATCGCATTGTTCAAAGGAGAATGAATGTCCCGTCCGGTTCCAGCCGTTGATGCCCTTCTTGCCACTTACGGTGCTCCTGATGCCTGCGCGGCCGAACTCCTGTGCGACAGCCACGATCCCAACAATGTTGCCTTCACGGTGGTTGCCGCCGACCTCTCCGCGGAGGACACCACCTACGGCGAGCTCCGGGAACGCTCGGAACGGGGAGCCGCCGCCCTGGCCGAGCTGGGGGTGGGTCCCGGAGATGCGGTGGCCACCCTGATGGGCAAATCGGCTGACCTGGTGGTCATGCTCCTGGCCATTTGGCGGCGCGGGGCTGTCCATGTTCCGCTGTTCACTGCCTTCGCGTGGCCTGCCATCGAACTTCGCCTCACAGCGTCCGGCGCAAAGGCTGTGGTTACGGACCCCGACCAGCGGGCGAAGATCCAGGAAACCACTGCCGCCGTGGTGGTTGCCGGTGCAGAAGCATCCAGTCCGGACCTGGCGCTCACGCCGCTCCTGGCCAGGCAGCAACCGGGAATCGCGGCCGAAGCTGTGGGCGGTGACGGTGACCTGGTGCTGATCTTTACGTCCGGCACCACGGGTGCCCCCAAGGGTGTGCCGGTGCCCGTCCGGGCGTTGGCCGCCTTCCGCCAATACGTCGAAGTGGGCCTGGACGTCAGTGAAGAGGATGTCTTCTGGAACGCCGCAGATCCCGGCTGGGCATATGGCCTGTACTACGGGATTCTAGGGCCCATGGCGGCAGGACGGCGCAACCTCCTGCTGCGGCCGGGGTTCTCGCCGGAACTCAGCTTCAAGGTGCTGGAGGCGTTTTCCGTCACCAACTTCGCGGCTGCTCCCACGGTGTACCGCACCATGCGCGCAAAAACCGAGGCCGGAACGGGACCCTTCCGGCTTCGGCGTGCCTCCTCCGCCGGCGAACCGCTGACCCCCGAAGTGATCAGCTGGGCCCGCGAGGTGCTGGGCGTTCCCGTCCGGGACCACTACGGACAGACCGAACACGGGATGATGATCATCAACGCCTGGCATGACGACGTGAGGACGGAGCTCAGGCCCGGATCCATGGGCCGGCCCCTGCCGGGGTGGAGCTGCGCCGTCCTCAAGGACAATGCCGACGAACCGGCCGCGCCGGGTGAACTGGGCAGGGTTGCCGTCAACGTGGCCGAAAGCCCCATGATGTGGTTCAAGGGGTACCGGGACGCCCCGGACAAAACGGCCGAAAGGTTCAGCGCGGACGCCAAGTGGTACCTGACCGGTGATGCGGGCATGGTGGACGCGGACGGCTACTATTTCTTCTCCTCCCGGGATGACGACGTGATCATCATGGCCGGATACCGGATTGGCCCTTTCGACGTCGAGAGCGTCCTTGCCACCCACCCGGCGGTCCTGGAAACTGCCGTGGTGGGCGCCCCCGACGAACTGCGCGGAGAAGTCCTGGAGGCCTACGTTGTCCTGGCGGCCGGGACCACCGGCGGTGACGCCCTGGTGACCGAACTCCAGACCATGGTGAAGACGCAGTTCGCCGCCCACGCCTACCCGCGCCGCATCCACTTCGTTGAGGAGCTGCCCAAGACGCCGTCGGGGAAGCTGCAGCGCTACGTCCTGAGGCAGCAGCGGGCCGCGGAAGCGGGCAGTTAAACAGGACAGGAAAGGACGACGGCGGGGTGCGGCACCATGGTTCCAAAGCCATGGGTGCCGCACACCGCCGTCGTGGTTCCTTTTGGGGGTCCCGTCAGGCGGCCCCGCCCAGCAGGCCCTGCCTGGTGAGGTCAGCGGTGACCAGGCGGGCCAGTTCCGCTGCACCTGCCCGGTTGGGGTGCAGGGTATCGCCGGTCATGAACAGGGCGAGCGTGGCGTCGGGCCCGATCCCTGTGAAGTAGGCGGAGGACAGGACATTCAGGTCCACCAGCGGCACACCTTCCTCCTGGGCAAGGGCCACCGTGGAGTGCCGGTACCAGCGGTCCACCGAACTGTGGATTCCGTCCACGAAGTCGGTGGCCCGGCCCTGCGGCGTGACCAGGACGGGGGTGGCGCCCGTGGCGGCCACCTGGCGGACCATGTCCCGCATGATCTCCTTGAACTCGGCCTCGGTGGTGGCGTTCTTCGCGGCGGTGTCGTTGATGCCCATTTCGAGGAGGAACAGGTCGCCGGGCTTGATGTACTGCAGGATGGCCTCGAACTGGCCGTCGTTGCGGAAGCCGCGGGCGATCTGGCCGCCTGTGGCCATATTGCGGATGTCGAAAGCCTCGGGGTCAACGAACTGCGGGAGCATCTGGCCCCAGCCGCCCTGGACGCTTGTTTCCAAGGGGTAGTAGTTGGCCACCGTGGAGTCGCCGCCCACCCAGATGGTCGGGTCCATCTCCGGATGGCGGGACACCTTTTCAATCTCCAGCGAGCTCAGGGTAAAGGCCGTTCCCACCTTGCCCTCGGTGACCAGCAGGTTCAGCTGGCCGTCCGTCACCGGGATCTCAAAGGAATCCGTGGCACCGTTGCCGGTGAGGTTCATGGCTTGGAAAACTCCTTCAGCCGCGATGCTGGCCCGGGAGGTGTCGCCCAAAGTGACCGTGACTTTGTACAGGCCCTCCTTCAGGTCCACGTTGAACGTGTTGCTGCTCTTGGTACCAAACTCCAGGAAACGGACGGCATCACTGCCCGCGCCGCTGCCCTTTGCCGGGACGTTGACCACGTGTTCGGGGGTGTTGAAGCCGTAGCGCATCTCCGGGCTGTACGCGTCAGCTGCGCTGACCCCGGTGTAGCCCTGCTCGACTGGACCCGCGCCGAAGTCGAAGCGGTAGTTGCTGGGCTCGGCATTGGCTGCGGGAGCGGACAGCGTGAGTCCCGCGCTTGCGGCCAGCGCGGCCACAGCGAGGGAGCAAGCCACTGGCCTATTGAACCTTGATGGGAAGGTGGGGCGCTTTGCTGACACTTTCATCTCCTTTGATGAGGGTGGACTCCGTCCACGCATGGTTGTATCGATTCAAAAAATGCTTGAGTAGTTCGGTTCCTGAAGCCTGGCGGCGTGGGGAATGGCGTGCTGCCGGTGTTACAAAGTTTGTAACAGCGCTAAACGTTCGAAGTCAAGATAATTTGGGAGATTGGTGTGAGATTTTGATGTTTCCTGTTTGTCTGCAAAAGTGATGCCCCCGTTACCGGCGTCTTTTGCCGTGGGGGCTGTTAGCGTGGAGGCCCAGCCATAGAAGGAGGAGCGATGTCCATCAATTCACCTGATTCACTGCCCGAGGATGAGCCGCAGGGAGAGTCCGTAGCAGGCAAGGGCAATCCCGACGCCGGGATCCCCGGTGGCAAGGACGGCGTGGGAATATCCGATGGCGCCGAGCCCAACACCTTTGAACCCGAGGAAGATCCTGACGCCACGGCGGGGCCGGCTGACTGAGATTCCCTGAAGAGGTCATTGAGTCCCTCTCAAGGTTGGCTCAAGATTGGCCGAAGGTGGCCGATTTGGCAGTTTGGCCAACCTACTGACCGGTAGTTTTTAAGTGCTTGCCCGCCATTTCCCCCGGCAGGGAAGCAAGAAGCCCCCGCGCTGGAGCCAGACTCGCGCGGGGGCTTCCCCCATGTTCCGGCCGTGTCAGCGGCCTGCCAAGCTCACGTGTTCGAAGTGCTCAACGACCGGGAACGGCTCATAGAACCGGTGCAGCAGGCTCCGCCACTGCTGGTAATCCGCGGAACCGCGAAAACCCACCGTATGGTCCTCCAGCTTCTCCCACTCGACCAGCAGCAGGTAGGTGCCGGGGGATTCGATCGAGCGGGACAGCGACAACGACAGAAAACCAGGCATGGAAGCAATGATGGGGCGGGCCTGGCGGAACGCGGCCTCGAATTGCTCCTCCTGGCCAGGGATGACGGGAAGCAGGGCATGTTCAGTGATCACCGGGCAAGTCTGTCAGACCTGTGGCGGCAAATACGCCTGGCTAGGGGTTATTGATCCAGTAGCGGCGCTTGCCGTTGCGCGTGTCCTCATACCGGCCACCGTTCTTCTCGATGGTTGCCCGCGATCCGGCGTTGTCCTCGTCGCACGTCAGGAGAACCCGTTCGATCCCCAGTGACCGCGCCACGGGAAGCGCGTCTGCAAGGGCTTGCGCTGCATGGCCCCGCCGCCTGGCAGTGGGCCTGACGCTGTAGCCGATGTGCCCGCCTTCATTGAGGAGGTAGTCGGTCAACTCGTGCCTGATGGCCAGCGAGCCGAGGAACGTGCCGCCGTCGACAATCCAAAGGTAGGTGCAGGGCACCAAGCCGGGCTTGCGCACGGTTTCCGGCAGTGAGTCGTTGACGAGGGCATCGACGAAGCGGCCGAAGACCTGGGCGTCCTTGAGATCGTCCAGGGACCAGCCGTCGGCGCCCGCACCGTCCTGCCGGGCGCCGCCAAATTCCGCGGCTGCTTCAAGCCAGGACCGGTGGAAGCTGACGTTTGGGGCAATGAGCTGGGCCATCACAAGATCCTACGGTGCCCCGCGCCCTGCCGGCCGCGCAAGGCAGCCCGGGTCAGGGCCGGCTGCAGTTGCAGCCGGCCCTGACCCGGCGGTTCAGTTCACCTTGGTCACTTCAGGTCGAAGCGGTCCAGCTCCATGACCTTGGCCCAAGCGGCAACGAAGTCGTTGACGAACTTCTCCCCGGCGTCCTCGCTGGCGTAGACCTCGGCAAGGGCGCGCAGCTGCGAGTTGGAGCCGAACACCAAGTCCACCGGGGTGGCCGTCCACCTCAGCTCGCCGGTGGCGGCGTCGTTGATTTCGTAGACGTTCTCCTCTGATTCGGATGCCTTCCACTTGGTGCCCGGCGAGAGCAGGTTGACGAAGAAGTCGTTCGTCAGGACCTGCGGCTTGTCCGTCAGCACGCCGTGGCTGGAACCGCCCACGTTGGTGCCCAGGGCGCGCATGCCGCCCACCAGCGCCGTCATCTCCGGTGCGGAGAGGTCCAGCATGTAGGCCTTGTCCAGCAGGAGGGTTTCGGGCGGGAGCTTCGAGCCGGGCCGCAGGTAGTTGCGGAATCCGTCTGCCCGCGGCTGCAGGTACTGGAAGGATTCGACGTCGGTCTGCTCCTGCGCGGCATCGGTGCGTCCCGGGCGGAACGGCACGGTGACGGGGAAGCCGGCGCCGGCAGCGGCTTTTTCCACCGCGGCGGCGCCGCCGAGGACGATCAGGTCAGCGAGGGAGACCTTCTTGCCGCCCGTCTGCGCGGCGTTGAACTCCTCCTGCACGCGCTCAAGGGCCTGCAGGACGGTGGACAGCTGCCCAGGCTCGCTCGCTTCCCAGCTGCGCTGCGGCTCCAGCCGGATCCGGGCACCGTTGGCACCGCCGCGCCGGTCCGTCTTCCGGTACGTGGCAGCCGAGGCCCAGGCCGTGCCTGCCAGTTGCGGGATGGTCAGGCCGGAGTCCAGGAGCTTGGCCTTCAGCGAAGCGATGTCCTGCTCGTCGATCAGTTCATGGTCGACGGCGGGAACGGGATCCTGCCACAGCTGCGCCTCGGGAACCCAGGGACCCAGCATGTGCGGGCCAACCGGGCCCATGTCACGGTGCAGCAGTTTGTACCAGGCCTTGCCGAAGGCCAGGGCGAACTCGTCCGGGTTCTTGAGGAAGCGGCGTCCGATTTCCTCGTAGACGGGGTCGAAGCGCAGCGACAGGTCCGTGGTCAGCATGGTGGGGCGGTGCTTCTTGGCGGGATCGTGGGCGTCCGGGATGATCTCGGGGGCGTCCTTGGCAACCCACTGGTGGGCGCCGCCGGGGCTCTTGACCAGTTCCCATTCGTACTCGAACAGGATCTCCAGGAAGCGGTTGCTCCACTGGGTGGGCTTGTCCGTCCAGGTGACCTCAAGGCCCGAGGTGATGGTGTCCCCACCCTTGCCGCTGCCGTAGGTGCTGAGCCAGCCCAGGCCCTGTGCCTCAAGGTTGGCGCCCTCCGGTTCGGGACCCACGTGAGCATCGGCGGGGCCGGCGCCATGGGTCTTGCCGAAGGTGTGGCCGCCGGCGATGAGCGCGAAGGTCTCTTCGTCGTTCATCGCCATGCGCTTGAACGTCTCGCGGATGAAGGCGGCAGCGGCCACGGGGTCCGGGTTGCCCATGGGGCCTTCGGGGTTGACGTAGATCAGGCCCATTTCGGTGGAACCGACGTCTTCGGACATCTGGCCTTCGCCCACGTAGCGCTCGTCGCCGAGCCAGGCGTCTTCAGGGCCCCAGAAGATCTGCTCGGGCTCCCACACGTCCTCGCGGCCAAAGGCGAAGCCGAAGGTCTTGAAGCCCATCGATTCCAGGGCAACGTTGCCGGCCAGGACCAGCAGGTCGGCCCAGGAGAGCTTCTGGCCGTACTTCTGCTTGACCGGCCACAGCAGCCGCCGGGCCTTGTCCAGGTTGGCGTTGTCGGGCCAGCTGTTCAGCGGCGCGAACCGCTGGCCGCCGTCGCCCGCGCCACCGCGGCCGTCGTGGACGCGGTAGGTGCCGGCCGCGTGCCAGCTCATGCGGATCATCAGGCCGCCGTAGTGGCCGAAGTCCGCCGGCCACCAGTCCTGCGACGTGGTCAGGACCTCGGTGATGTCACGCTTCAGGGACTCGACGTCGAGCTTCTGGAATTCCTTACGGTAGCTGAACGACGGGTCCAGCGGGTTGCTCGCCTTGCCGTGCGCGTGCAGCACGGAAAGGTCCAGCTGGTTGGGCCACCAGTCCTGGTTGGTCCGCGGCCGGTGCCCCTTGGGCTGCGGGGAATCGATCGCCGGGTTTTCGCTTTCGCTGCCCTGGGCCGTGGCGCTGCCATGGGCCACCGGGCACCCGCCCTCAGCCTTGCTGTCCAGGCCTTGGGCGCTCCCGGGAGTGGGGACCGGGGGATGCTCTTGGGGATCGGTCATGTGCTTCCTTCCATGTGGCCGAGGCCGTGGAGCGGACTCGGGCGGCCGGTTCAACCTTCCCATTTGAACATGGGTGGGAGGCCGTTGAAGAACACCCGGCATGGGCGCGGCAACCCGCCCGTCCACGCCAGGCCTGGTGTTTCCGGAGCGGCCACCGCATAGGTGCGGAATATCTGCCTAAGGCTGCGGCTTGTCGCTAGGGGGCCGTCGTCGGAATATACGTCCCGGCCCACGCAGCACCCACGAGAAGGAGCACTATGACCATTGGCGCAGGAACAGCAGGCAACGGACGGACGGCCCTCGTGGTCGGAGCCACTGGAATCGCGGGGTCTGCCCTGGTGGATACCTTGGTTGGACAAGGCTGGGCGGTCCTTGCCTTGTCGCGCAGGCCCGGAGCCGAGCGCGCCGGCGTCAGGTGGCTCTCCGCAGACCTGACCTCGGCTGCCTCCCTGGCCGCCGTACTTGGTCCGGAGAACCCCTCACATGTCTACTTCACCGCTTGGTCCCGGCGGACCACGGAGGAAGAGAACATCGCCGTCAATGCCGGCATGGTCCGTGACCTCCTCGCAGCACTGCGGGGAAAAGAGGTGGCCCACGTTGCCCTGATGACCGGCCTCAAGCACTATCTCGGACCATTCGAGGCGTACGCGGCCGGAGAAATGCCGGACACGCCCTTCCACGAGGAGGAACCGCGGCTTCAGGTGCCCAACTTCTACTATGCCCAGGAGGACGAACTTTGGGCGGCGGCGGCTCAGAAGGCCTTCACCTGGTCCGTGCACCGTGCACATACCGTGATCGGGCACGCGGTGGGCAATGCCATGAACATGGGCCTCACGCTCGCCGCGCAGGCCACCCTGTGCCGGGAAAGCGGCGAGCCGTTCGTCTTCCCGGGATCCGAGACACAATGGAACGGCCTGACCGACATGACGGATGCAGGCCTGCTGGCCGAGCACATGCTCTGGGCCTCCACCACTCCCGCAGCCGCTAATGAGGCGTTCAACCTCGTCAACGGCGATGTATTCCGCTGGCGTTGGATGTGGCCGAAACTCGCAGCCTACTTCGGCGTTGAGTGGGAGGGATACCAGGGTCAGCCCCGTCCCCTTGAGCAGTCCATGGCGGGCCGCGAAGACCAGTGGCGGCAGCTTGCCGCTAAGCACAACCTCAGCGAACCGGCGCTGGACCGGGTGGCGTCCTGGTGGCACACGGACGGTGACCTGGGGCGCAATATCGAGGTGGTGACGGACATGGGCAAGAGCCGTGATGCCGGGTTCACGGGGTACCGGCGGACGCTGGACTCGTTCACCGCACTCTTTGACCGCTACCGGGCGGAAAACCTGATTCCCTGAGGGTGGTGCTCGCCGTTATGCAGCACATCACGCTTAGTGCACTGCGCCAAGTTCGATAAGCAGGACGCCGCCGATGATGAGTCCGAGGCCGAGCATCATGACGGGGGTGATGGCCTCCTTGAAGAAGACCCGGCTGGCCAGGGCAGTGAGTGCGACGCCGGCTGCGGCCCAGATGCCGTAGGCAACGCCGAGGCTCATGCCCTGGTCCAGGGTCAGCGTGAGGAGCGTGAACGCCAGGACATAGCCGACGCCGACCGGTACGTAACAGCGCCGCTTACCGGTGGAAGCGACCCGCAGGAGGAGGGTGGCGCTGACTTCAGTGAGGATTGCCGCTGCCAGCAGCAGCCACATCATGAGTTGACCATTTCTTTGGCAGGTTCCTCCGCCGGCTCCTTGTGCGATCCGAGTTCAACGCAGAGCACCCCGCCGATCACCATGGCGACGCCGATCATCATCACCGGGGTCAGCGCTTCGCCGAAGATGAGGGCCGCCAGCAGCACGGTGAGTGTCACGCCCAGGGCAGCCCAGATGCCGTAGGCAACACCGAGGCCCAGGCCTTTGCGGAGGACTCCGGCGAGAAATGCGAAGGAGGCGGAATAGCCGAGAACCACCACGATGAAGAGGGCAGGATTATCCAGGGCCGCTTTCAATGAGAGGGAGGCTGTCACCTCACTCAGGATGGCGCCGGCGAGAAAAATCCACTTCATCTAAAAAGTCCTTGACATTCGTTTGGGCTGGTTCCCGTGGATGCAACGCCGCGATTGCTGCCGGTGTTCCCGGGCTTCCCGCCGGGAAGGACAGGCGGGAAGCCGGGGACGCTGGCTAGGTTTGCGGAACCAGTTCCAGTCCGGCCACGGCGGAGCTGCCGAGGTCACTGCCGGTGAGTGGCTGCTGCGCACTCAGGGCGTTGGCCCAGGTGCCGGTGTCGGCCACTGCTGCCCAGTTCGAGTTCAGCAGCGCCAGCAGCGTGGTGTGCACTGTTTTTGCGTCGGCGGAACCTGCGTCATTGGCGAGGTTGATGGCACCCGTGGCATCGGAGAGGACTTCGGTGCTGAAGCCGAGGAACTCTGCCTCCACGGCGGAGGCGAGCACGCAGTTGTTGGTCATGTAGCCCACCAAGGTGACCGTGTCGACGTCGTGCTTCCGCAGCCATTCGGCGAGGTCCGTACCTGTGTAAACCGAGCCGTACTGCTTGACCAACGACTTCCATTCGCCGGTCTTGCGGCGTTCGATCTCGGGGTGCAGCTCGAAGGCAGGTGTGCCGGGAGCAAACACAGGCGCGCCTTCGCCGGCGGAGTGCTGGATCACGGCGATGGGAATGCCGGCGGCCGTGGCGGCGTCCACCGCTTTGGCGATGGTGGGCAGGGACTCCTGGTGCGGCGGGTACTGGATTTCGAGGGGGCCGCTGAAGTACTGCTGCTGCACATCGATGAGGATGAGGGCGCGGCGGGGGTTGCTCATTGGTCTTGGTTCTCCCTGGCGTTTGATTCGGTTGCCGGTTGGCGGCCGTTCCAGTCTTCCCGTTCCGGATGTAGGTCAACAGTGGCACGAAGGCGAACGTACGATGGATTCGGGCCAAAAGTACGGGAAGGGGCGCCATGAGGATCGCCGTGTATGCCTTCGACGGGGTGACGATGTTCCACCTCTCTGTTCCGCAGATGGTTTTCGATGAGGTGGCGCGGCAGGGCCTTGCCGGCTGGACGACGGTTCTTTTTTCCGACCAGGAAGGCGGGATCACCACCGCTGAGGGATACCGGCTGGGGGAGATGGAAGGACCGGCGGCCGCAAAGGAAGCGGACATCGTGGTGGTGCCTTCATGGTTCGACGACGGGCGCATGCTGGGCAATTCGCTGCGGCAGGTGCTCCAGGAGGCACACGGGCGCGGGGCGCCCATTCTGGGGTTGTGCCTTGGCGCGATCCCCGTATCCGACGCCGGACTGCTCGCCGGGCGTCCGGCCGTCACGCACTGGCAGGCATTCGACTCCCTTGCTGCGCGGCACCCGGATGTCCCGCTGGACCAGTCTGTCCTCTACATCGACCACGGTGATGTGCTCACCTCCGCCGGCACTGCCTCCGCGCTGGATGCCTGCCTGCATGTCGTGCGGGCCCGCCTGGGGGCGGAGGCAGCCAACCAGGTGGCCCGCAGCCTGGTCATCGCGCCGCACCGGGAGGGCGGACAGGCGCAGTACATCGAGCATCCGGTGCCGGCGGGCTCAAGTGACGACCCGATTTCGCGCCTGCTTGAATGGGTGCTGGCCCGCCTGGGGGAGCCGCTAACCATCGACAGGCTGGCGGCCCAGGCGCACCTGAGCCGCCGCACATTTGTCCGCGCCTTCCGGGCCGCAACCGGGACCACACCTGCCGCGTGGATCCGCGCCCGCCGGCTCGACGCCGCCCGGCGGCTGCTCGAAACCACGGACCTGTCGATCGAACAGATCTCCACCGACTGCGGATTCGGCAACGCCGTCACCCTGCGCCAGAACTTCGCAGCCGCCTTTTCCACCACCCCCACGGACTACAGGCGGCGGTTCGACGCGCGGGCTGACCCGTATCCGGCCATCTGACGGCAGGACGCCAAAAGGACAGCAACGGCACGTTCCATCGCATCGCCGTCGAAGGTCATGCCCGGGTGGTGCAGTCCGGGTTGGACGTTCGCGCCGACGGCCAGCATGGCGGCCTGAAGTGCAGGGTTCCGCCGGGTGTAGAAGTGGAAGTCGTCGGACCCGGAGATCACGATCCTGGGACGCAGGAACCCGCTGCCGAGTGTTGCCGTGATCGACGAAGCCAGGGCAGCCTCGGCTTCCGGACCTATCACTGCAGCAGGCACTTCGTCGCGGAAGTCGAGGCGGATGTCGGCCCCGGCGGCAGCGGCCACCGAGCGGCACACCTCCGCCAGCCCGGTCCGCAACGTGTCCATGGCCTCGTTCGTTTGGGCCCTCATGTCCACTCCGAAGTGCCCGCTGCCGGGGATGACGTTGAGGTTGCTTCCGCCGGCCTGCAGCATTGTCATTTTGGCGGAACTCGGCACTTGCGGATCGATTTTTAGGCGCCGCAGCCCTGCCGAGACTTCAAACGCAAGTTCGACGGCGTTCGCCCCCAGGTGGGGCCGCGCGCCATGGTGGTCTTCACCAGTGATGGTGCCGGTGGCAAAAAGGCAGGCGCCATGCGAGATGGCAGGTGCCAGACAGGGTGCCGGGAGCTCCTGCTGCGGACGCAGGTGCACACCGAAGAGGTACTCGAGCCCGTCCGTGACACCAAGTGCCGCCACACGTTCCGCACCGTTGCCAGCCTCCTCCGCCGGTTGGAAGATGGCGCGGACAGCGCCGTCCATCGGCCCCGCCTGCTCCGCGAGTTCGAGCATGACGGCAGCCACGATCGCCATGTTCGCGTCATGGCCGCACGAATGGACCACGGTGGGTCGCCCGTCCACCTCCTGCACCAACGCATCCATGTCCGCCCTGAGCCCTATCCTGGGAACGCCCTCCCCGACATCCACCGTGAACCCGGGGAACGTGCCGAATTTCCGGGGTTCCAGGCCTGCCCTCGTGAGCAGGCCGGCCAGGTAATCGGAGGTGGCAAATTCCTCCATGCTCGGCTCCGGGTGCTGGTGGAGGTGGTTCCAGATGCCGTGAAGACGGCGCCGCGCAGCGTCACTGATCACGCAGTTACCCCACATGCACTGACCGTCAGGTCGGCCAGGACATCAAGGTCCACGTCCACGCCCAGCCCCGGGCCCTCACCCACCTGGACCTCGGGCAGGACGTAGGCCAGGTTGCCGGGCTCCCGGGCGAACTTCACTGGTCCTGACAGTTCAGTGGACACAATGTTGGGGTGGGAAAGGGCCAAGTGGAATCCGGCGGCTGAGGCGATGCTGGTTTCCAGCATCGAACCGATCTGGACCTTGAGGCCGCCGAGTTCGGCTTGCGTGGCCAGGCGGTGGCAGGGTGTGATCCCACCGCTCTTCATGAGTTTGAGGTTGACCATGTCCACTGAACGGTCGCGGACAAACCGGACCAGGTCGGCGGCATCAACCACTGATTCGTCAGCCATGAGGCGGGCGCCGGTGGCCTGGCGCAGCAGCTTGAAACCGTCGATATCGTCGGCGGGTAGCGGTTGTTCCACCCAATCGATTCCGTACGGTTCCAGGGCCTGAATCATTTCACGTGCGGTGGCGGGATCGGCCCACCCCTGGTTGACGTCCACCCGGATGGCGAGGTCCGTGCCGATCGCTGTGCGGACAGCCCGGACGCGTTCAACATCCAGGCCGTCACCGCCACCGAGCTTCATCTTGAGGTGGCGGTAACCCTGGTTTCGCGCCTGGACCGCCTGTTCGGCCAGGACCTCCGGGGCAAGGATGCTCATGACCCTGGCGATGGTGGGCTGTTCCGGGCGGCGTCCCCCCAGCAGGCTGTAGATGGGGCGGTTGGCCGCCTTCCCGGCCAGGTCCCAGCAGGCAATGTCGACGGCGGCCTTCGCGGCTCCGCAGCCTTTAAGCGCCTTGTTGAGGTGCTGGTGCACGGCCGTGATGTCGCGGGGGTCCAGTCCCAGCACTGCGGGAACCAGTTCCGTCCGCAGTGCTTCAACCGTTCCGGTGGGCGTCTCTCCGGTGATGTGCCCGTCCGGGACGCTTTCGCCGTAGCCAGTCAGGCCGTCGTCGGTCTCCAAGGTAAGGATGACGCTGGGCATCGAGGCGTAGCTGTCGTAGGAAACCACGAACGGTTCCAGCAGCGGGAGGTCGATAAGGGTGATGGTGGCGCGGGAGATCTTCAAGGCAAGACTCACAATTCAGGAGGGGGAGGACGGTGCGGAGGGGAGGGACGAAGCGGGACTACATCACGCTTTCGAGGAAGGAGATGGTCCGGGGGTTTTGCGGGTTGTCCAGCACGTCTTCGGGGGCACCGGACTCCACCACCACGCCGCCGTCCATGAACACCACGCTGTCGCCGGCCCCGCGCGCGAAGCCGATCTCGTGGGTGACAACGATCATGGTCATGCCGTCCGCTGCCAGGGTGCGCATGACGTCCAGGACGTCTCCCACCAGCTCGGGGTCAAGGGCGCTGGTTGGCTCGTCGAACAGGAGCAGCTGGGGATCCATGGCCAGCGCGCGGGCGATGGCGACGCGCTGCTGCTGCCCGCCCGAAAGCTGTGCGGGATAGGCGTTGGCCAGGTGGGCCAGCCCCACCCTGTCCAGCAGTTCCATCCCGCGCCTCACGGCCTCCGTCTTGGGGACCCTTTTGACTCCCACCGGGGCGGCCCAGATGTTCTCAAGGGCACTCATGTGGGGGAAGAGGTTGAAGCGCTGGAACACCATGCCGATGCCGCGGCGCTGCCTGGCAACCTCGCGGGGGCTCATCTCGAAGATCCTGTCCCGGCGCTGCGAGTACCCGATCAGGTCACCGCCAACGGAGATCCGGCCGCCGTCGATCCTTTCCAGGTGGTTGATGCACCGGAGGAAGGTGGACTTGCCTGACCCGGAGGGGCCAAGGAGGCACATGACCTCCCCGCTGTTGACGGTCAGGGAGATGCCTTTGAGGACCTCGACGCCGCCGTAGTGCTTCCGCACGTTGCTGGCCACGAGGAGCGGCTGCGCGGCGGGGCGTTGGTCAGGATGCCTGGGGGAGGCCAGTGCCTCGGTCATGACTGGTGTCCTTTCGGTGCTTTCGGGGCCATTGCCGGGCCGGTTGGCTGCTTGCCGAGCATGGCCCTGATCCTGGCAAGCGGAGTGGGAGCCTGCTGCCGGGCGTTGCCGCGGCCGTAGTGGCGTTCCAGGTAGTACTGGGGAACGGACAATGCGGAGGTGAGGAAGAGGTACCAGCAACTGACAACAATGAGGAGTTCCACCTGGCGCAGGTTCTGGGAAGAGATCTGGGTGGCCACGGTGTAGAGCTCGAGCACGGCGATGACGGAGAGCAGGGACGTGTTTTTGAGCATCGAGATGGTCTCATTGCCCATCGGCGGGATGATGACCCGCATGGCCTGGGGCAGGACCACCCGGAACAGGGTGAAGGCCGGGGACATTCCCAGGGAAGAGGCTGCTTCGTGCTGGCCGGCGTCGACAGAGAGCATTCCGCCGCGGATGATTTCCGCGGAATAGGCGGCCTGGTTCAGGGTCATGGCCAGCAGGCCGGCCGTGAAGGCGGGGACCAGGGTGTTCGTGTCCATGGAGAAGACGGTGAAGTCCGTAAAGGGAATGCCCAGCGAGATTTGTGAATAGAGCAGGCCCAGATAACCCCAAAAGACCACTTGGATCAGCAGGGGGGTGCCCCGGAAGACCCAGACGTAGAACCAGGCGAAGGCGTTCATGACGGGATTTTTGGACAGGCGCATCACTGCGAGGAACACGCCCAGGACCGTGGACACCACCATGGATACAACGGTGAGGACAATCGTCAGGCCCACGCCCCCGAGGATCCGGGGATGGAACAGAAAGGTGCCAATGGTGCCGTGGTCGATGTTCGGGTTGGTCCACAGCGACGACGCCAGCGCGGCAGCGGTTAAGGCGAGCAGCGCCGCTCCCACCCAGCGCCAGGGGTGCCGGAGCGGAACGGCCACGACGTCGTCCTGGCCGCCTCCGGTCGCAGGCGCGGTTCCGGGGGCAGCAGTTTGCCGGCGGGGGGTTGTGACCGCGGGGTTCATGGCTTGGTACCGCCCAGGTTCAGTCCTGTTTCCTTGACGGTGTAGTCGGAAAGGTTGTATTTGGCCAGGATCTGGTCGTAAGTGCCGTCGGCGATGAGCGACTGGAGGGCAGCGAGCAACGCTTTCGAGAGTTCCGCGTCCTTCTTGAGCACGCCGATGCCGGTGTAGACCGGGTTGTATCCGGCCGGGTTGGCAGGGTCCTTGACCAGGTCGAAGATCCTGCCGCCGCCCGCGGTCGTGGCGGCGTAGGCTGCCGCTGCCGAATCGACGACGTCGGCGGCGGCTTTTCCTGAACGGACGGCAGTTTGGACGTCAGTCTCCAATGGGAGTTCGGAAATCCTGATCGGTTGGGATCCCTTGTCCAGGCACTGCTGCTCGTAGGTCCGGAGGATTTCGGCCTGGACGGTGGCCTTCTGCACGGCGACGTCCTTGTCGCAGAGGTCCAGGACGGCGGTGATGTTTCCGGGATTGCCTTCGGGCACCAGGATCGAGAAGCCTGCGTGGAAGTAGTCCACGAAATCCAGGGTCTCCTGGCGCTTGGACGTATCGTTCATCCCGGACATGATGATGTCGTTCTTGCCCGATTGCAGCGAAGGAATAATGCTGTCGAACGCCTGGGTCCGGAGCTCCAGCCGCACGCCGAGCTTGGCTCCGAGGGCCTGGGCAAGGTCGTAGTCGAGGCCCGTGAGCTGCTGGTTATCGTCGAACATCTCCATGGGTGGATAGGGAATGTCGGAGGCGACGTTGATGACGCCTGCGCTCTTGTAGCGATCGGGAAGGGCGGCAGCGGCCGCGGGGTCCACGGCGCCTCCCGAAAAGGTGTTGGCGTTGCCGGCAGGTGTTGTGCCTGCCGAGCAGGCTGCCAGGCCTGTGGCCAGGGCGACGCCGGCGGCCAGGACGGCTGTGCGGGCGGTTACAGCACGGGGTGTGATGCGCATACGTACTCCTTTTGGGGGTGGGGTTAGGCCTGGTCTGGGGCGGTCAGCCGGTACCAGCCGCCGCGTGTGACGCCGGATGCCTGGCGGCCGGAGGCGAAAGCGGCTTCGAAGATCTCCCGGAGGAGTACGCGCCACTGGGCAGCGGCGCCGGGGTCCGAGCTGCGGAGTGCCACGATGTCTCCCGGAGCGCGGCACCACAGGGCTCCACCCGATTCCAGGAGGACAGGCAGCGAGTCGGGACCGTATTCGAGAACGCCGGCCAGGTGGGCAGGCGGGAGTTCGATTTCCGCCTGGATCCCGAGCCCCGCGTCCAGGGTCCGTTGCGAGGTCAGGGGCCATACCGCTACGAGGCGGTCGCTTTCGTCGTTGGCGTTGATGTCATCCTGCATCTCGCCGTAGAAGTTGCGGGCATACTCTGATGCGTACGCTCCAAGCTTGGTGAGGTTGAAGCGGGCATTCCGGCTGACCAGCGGGTCAAAGGTCCAGGTCATGGTGTCGATGCCGCGGGCCAGGGACCAGGCCCGCTGGTGTTGTTTGAGGGCGAAACCAACGCCCTTGTCGCCGGTGCCGGGAAGCACGCCGGCAATCAGCGAGTAGGTGGACCGCCCGCCGGGGGAGACGATGCCCACCGCTGCTCCGCACAGTTGCCCTGACTGGTTGTAGGCGGCGGATACATTGCAGCCGGCGTGGGAAATGCTGCGCAAGAGGTCGAAGGGGATGGGTGCTCCGTGCGGGGACATGCCCCAGATGGCAATGAGCAGTGCCTCCACGTCGCGGAGCCGGTCGCGGTCGTGTTCATCCACCACCAGGACACCGGCCCTGGATGCTGCTGCGGTTGCTGATTCTGCGGCCTGGACGGCGCCCGGGCCGGCATCAAGAGTAAGTGACATGCGTCAACTATCTGCTGTGCCGGCTGGCTACAGCTTCGGTGTCTCCAACGAAGCTTGGCGCACTTTGTTGTGTTCCAGCACTAGAGGTGGAAGGCTTTGGCGTCATGAGCGAGACCACTCACCTCAACGACGGCATCCACCTGGCCGACCTGCTGCGGTTGCTTGAGAACACGGGACTGGTCCTGCTTTCAAGGGCGGTGCCGCCCAGGTTGTCTCTGGTGAGTCCGTCGCTCTATGACCCGTTCATCCCGCTTGAAGGGCTGCGGGGAGGTATTTTGCTCGGGATCGGGCGGCACCCCGCGGACCCGGGCACTGCCGGCGTGATCCGGGATGCGGCGGAGGCCGGCTTTGCGGCCGTGGTGCTCAAGAAACTCCGCCAGGACATCGAACCCCTTGCAGAGGTGGCGGACCATGCCGGGATTGCCCTCCTGGTGGTGGACGACGAAGTGGGCTGGCGCCACCTGAATGCGCTGCTGGATTCTGCCCTCAACGCCTCGGCAGATGCCGGCAACCCCATCCAACCGCTGGGAGTGGGGGACCTTTTCGCGCTGGCAAATGCCATCGCGGCGATGGTGGGCGGGGCAACCACCATCGAGAACCTGCAGGAACAGGTGCTGGCGTACTCCACGCTTGAGGACCAGCCCATCGATGAGGACCGGCGCCGGGGAATCCTTGGCCGGCAGGTTCCGTACCTGCCCGAGAACGCGGGCCAGTACGCGTCGGTGTTCCGTTCCTCCGGGGCAGTCCGGATCGAAGGCGTCCGGCCCGCCATGGACAGGATGGCGATAGCGGTCCGGGCAGGTAAGGAGCCGTTGGGGTCAATCTGGGTTGTTGATGTGCATGGAGATCTGGACGGAGATGCCGAACAGGCCTTGGAGCGCGCCGCGGATATCGCAGCGCTCCACATGCTCCGCGCCCGCAACAGCCATGATCTAGCACGCCAGCAGCGGGCGGAACTCCTCCGCAGGCTGCTCGAAGGAGGTGACGACGCCATCCTGGTGGCAGAACAGCTGGGGCTGCGGCACTCCGGCCCCTTCGCCGTCGTCGCTTTCCAGCCGGAGGTTGGCCAGGCAGCCGAGACCACACTGGTCCGCGTTGTGGACCTGGTGACCACGCAGTGCGAAGCCCACGGCCAGGGTGCCCAGTGCGTTCAGGTCGGCCCCACCATCTATGCAATCTTCCCGGCGGCAGCCACGTCATCCCTGGGCTCAATCGCAACCCTTGTCCGGCGGCTCAACGATCGGGCGAGAGCCTCGCTCGGGGTTGAGCTGCGGGCCGCGGCAGGTCCCGCCGTCGACACCGTCTCAGACATCAGCCGTTCACGGCACGACGCTGACCTTGTCCTGCTCATGCTCTCCTCGGATGGGTCGCGGGGAACGTACGCCAGCGCCGGGGAGGTCCGCAGCCGCCTCACCCTCCTGGAGCTGGCCGCGACGTTCCGTGCGGCACCGCACCTTCTGTCCGCTGCCGCACGGAAAATCAGACAGTACGACGCCGATTTCGGCACCGGATATGCCCTGACGCTGCGGACATACCTCGACTGCTCCCGCGATTCCGCAAGGACGGCGGCAGCCTTGTCCCTGCACCAGAACACACTCCGGTACCGCCTCAAGCGCCTGCGCGACCTCTTCGGCGTGGATCTGGACCAGCCTGAGGACACGCTGGTGCTATGGCTGGGCCTGCACGTGCTCGAACTGAACTAGCTGGGCGAGCCGGCCGGAGAGAACGCGCGATATGTGCATTCCGGCAGTCACTGAAGGGCAGACTTGCCTGCAAACGGGCGCTGCAGGCATCATAACTACGCCTTCCGTGAACCGTCCCAATTTCCCTCCAGAAGCAGTGATCGTTCGCAGTTTCCGGACGTACACTGACCTTCGCACCACACGTTTGTGGACACTCCGTCAGGTTGGAGCCCGGCCTTGCTCTGGAAGTTGCTCGTCGAATACCTGCGGCCGCACCGGCCGCTGCTCGCCGCCGTCGTGGTTTTCCAGCTGGCGCAGTCCATCGCGTCGCTGTACCTGCCCACGCTGAACGCGGACATCATTGACCAGGGTGTGGCCAGGGGCGATACCGGTTACATCATGTCCACGGGCAGTTTCATGCTGCTCATCACGCTGGCCCAGATCGTCTGCGCCGTCATCGCCGTGTACTTCGGCGCCAAGGCCGCCATGGGGCTGGGCCGGGACCTGCGCGGCGACATCTTCGAACGCGTGGGCCAGTTCTCCGAGCAGGAAGTCACCCGCTTCGGCGCTCCCAGCCTGATCACCAGGTCCACCAATGACGTCCAGCAGGTCCAGCAGCTGGTGCTGATGTCCGCCACACTCATGGTCGCCGCGCCCATGCTCAGCATCGGCGGGGTGATCATGGCCATCCGGCAGGACGCCCAGTTGTCCTGGCTCATTGCCGTGTGCGTCCCGGTGCTGCTGATCGCCGTCGGCCTGATCGTCACGCGCATGGTGCCGCTGTTCCGCAAGATGCAGGCCCGGATCGACACCGTGAACCGCGTCCTGCGCGAGCAGCTCACCGGCATCCGCGTGGTGCGGGCATTCGTGCGCGAGGACATGGAAACGGCCCGCTTCGCCCGCGCCAACACCGACGTCACGGACGTTGCCCTGCGCGCCGGCCGCCTGATGGCCCTCATGTTCCCGGTGGTCATGCTGGTCCTGAACGTCTCCAGCGTGGCGGTGATCTGGTTCGGGTCGTTCCGGATCGAGGACGGGTCCATGCAGGTGGGCACCCTGATCGCGTTCCTGAGCTACCTGATGCAGATCCTGATGTCCGTCATGATGGCCACCTTCATGGCGGTCATGATCCCGCGCGCCTCGGTGTCCGCGGACCGGATCGGCGAGGTGCTGGGCACCGAGTCCAGCGTGCGGCCGCCCGAGAAGCCGGTCACCAGCGCGGCCATGGCAGGCAGGCAGCGGCGCGGCGAGCTGGAAATGCGCGACGTCGGATTCGCCTACCCTGGTGCCGACCAGCCGGTCCTTTCCGGGATCAGCTTCACCGCCAAGGCAGGACAGACGACGGCGATCATCGGCAGCACCGGGTCCGGCAAGACCACCCTGGTGAACCTGATGCCGCGGCTTTTCGACGTCACCTCCGGGGCGGTGCTGATCGACGGCGTGGACATCCGCGAGCTGGACCCGGACCTGCTGTGGGGGCACATCGGCCTGGTGCCGCAGCGGCCCTACCTGTTCTCCGGCACCGTGCGCAGCAACCTGCTGTACGGCAACCCGGACGCCACCGAGGACGAGTTGTGGACGGCGCTGGAGATCGCCCAGGCCCGCGACTTCGTGGAGCAGATGGAGGAAGGGCTGGACGCGGCCATCTCGCAGGGCGGCACCAACGTTTCCGGCGGGCAACGGCAGCGGCTGGCCATCGCACGGGCCCTGGTGAAGCGGCCCGAGCTCTACATTTTTGACGATTCGTTCTCGTCCCTGGACACGGGCACCGACGCCAGGCTGCGCCAGGCCCTGAAGCGCAGCACCGCCGGCGCCACGCTGGTGATCATCGCCCAGCGCGTGTCCAGCATCGTGGATGCGGACCGGATCTTAGTGCTCGACGACGGCAGGATCGTTGCGCACGGAACGCACCATGAGTTGCTGGAGACGTCCGAGACGTACCGCGAGATTGTCTCGTCCCAGCTGGCAGCGGAGGAGACGGTATGAGCCCGGAACCCACGCGCGAGGCCGGCACCAAGGCCGGGCCTGCGTCCAAAACTGCAAGTGCCGACGTCGTACGCATTCCCCGCCCGGCCGGTGGACCGGGAAGGGGCGGCCCGTTTGCCGGGATGAATGTCCCGGCCGAGAAGGCGATGAACTTCAAAGGCTCGGCCAAGCGGCTGCTGGCCACGCTGCGGCCGGAGCGTGCGTGGCTGATCCTGGTGCTGTTCATGGCCGTGGCGGGCGTGGTGCTGCAGGTGATCGGGCCGCGGCTGCTGGGCGAGGGCACCAACCTGATTTTCGCCGGGGCGGTGTCCAAGCAGCTGCCGCCGGGCGTGACGCAGGCGCAGCTGATCGCGCAGCTGCGGGCGGCGGGGGAGAACCAGAACGCGGACATGCTCAGCGCCATGACGCTGACGCCAGGGACGGGGATCGATTTCGGCGCGTTGGCCAGCGTGCTGACGTGGGCGCTGGTGCTGTATGTGCTCGGGTCGGCGTTCATGTGGGGGACGGCGTATGTGCTGAACGGCGTGGTGCAGCGGACCGTGTTCGGGCTGCGCGAGAAGATTGAGGCGAAGATCAATCGGCTGCCGCTGCGGTATTTCGACTCGATCCAGCGCGGCGAGCTGCTCAGCCGAGTCACCAACGATGTGGACAACATTTCGCAGAGCCTGCAGCAGTCCATCAGCCAGGCGGTGACGTCGGTGCTGACGGTGCTGGGCGTGCTGGTGATGATGTTCATCCTGTCGCCCACGCTGGCGCTGATAGCGCTGGTGACCATTCCGCTGACGCTGGGCATCACTGCGCTGATTGCCAAGCGCTCGCAGAAGCTGTTCGTGCAGCAGTGGAAGAACACGGGCGAGCTGAACGGGCAGATCGAGGAGACCTACACGGGGCATGCGCTGGTGAAGGTGTTCGGCCGGCAGCGCGAGGTGGGGGAGCGGTTCCGGCAGAAGAACGTTGAGCTGTATGAGGCGAGCTTCGGCGCGCAGTTTATTTCCGGGCTGATCATGCCCGCGATGACGTTCATCGGGAACCTGGTGTACGTGGGGATTGCCGTGGTGGGCGGCCTGCAGGTGGCGTCCGGGGCGATGCAGCTGGGCGACGTGCAGGCATTCATCCAGTACTCGCGGCAGTTCACCCAGCCACTGGCGCAGCTGGGGTCCATGGCCAACCTGCTGCAGTCCGGCGTGGCGTCCGCCGAGCGGGTGTTCGAGCTGCTGGACACGGAGGAGCAGTCGGCGGATCCTGTGGGGGCCTCCCTGCAGAGCCCGGACGGTGCGGCGCGGGGGCGGCTGGTGTTTGAGGATGTGTCGTTCTCTTATTCACCGGACAAGCCCCTGATTAGTGGGTTGTCGCTGGTGGCGGAGCCGGGGCAGACTGTGGCGATTGTTGGGCCGACGGGGGCGGGCAAGACCACGCTGGTGAACCTGATGATGCGGTTCTATGAGCTGGATGCCGGGCGGATCACTTTGGATGGCGTGGACATCACCACCATGACCCGGAACGACCTGCGCTCACGGATGGGGATGGTGCTGCAGGATACGTGGCTGTTCGGCGGGACCATCCGGGACAACATCGCGTACGGGCGGCCTACTGCTTCTTCGGACGAGATTCTGGAGGCGGCAACGGCTACCTATGTGGACCGGTTCGTGAAGTCCTTGCCCGAGGGGTACGACACGGTGCTGGACGACGAGGGCGCCAACGTGTCCGCTGGTGAGAAGCAGCTGCTGACCATTGCCCGGGCGTTCCTGGCCCGGCCCTCTGTTTTGATCCTTGACGAGGCGACGTCTTCGGTGGACACCCGGACCGAGGTGCTGGTGCAGAAGGCCATGAGTGCTTTGCGGTCCGACCGGACGTCATTCGTCATTGCGCACCGGCTGTCCACGATCCGCGACGCCGACCTCATCCTGGTGATGGAGAACGGCCAGATCGTGGAGCAGGGGACGCACGGTTCACTGCTGGCCGCCGGTGGCGCTTACGCGCGGCTGTACGAGGCCCAATTCGCGGCGCCGGTGGCGGAGGTTTGAGCCGGGCTGCGAGGTGGAGTCGAATTCCAAGTTGCCAATTTCAACTGAACTGGCACGGCGGATACATCCAACGGCCACTTATGTCCCGAGGAGATGAAGGCTTTGGCGCTGGTGGGTACGGGGCCGGGTGGCCCCCCGCGAAAGATCAGAGGTAGCTTTTTACGGTCGCCCGCAGTGCTTCCGTGTGCTCGTAGATCTCCTCAAGGGAATTGATAGGTACCCGAGTCTCTTCCTTGCTGTCATCGAAGATGCCGATGTATTTCTGCGTTCGGTTAAAGTGCAGCCGTGCAATGGGCTTGCGGTTGTTGTCGTCCAGGAGCACAGCAAAATAGGACTTGGCATCACGCTGGGCCACGCGTGCCGGTTTGACCTCGCTGCAGACAATGGCGCGCACGATTTGGTAGCCCTCGATTTCCTCAAGCGTGGTCTCCAGGCCATCGGCTTCGGCAAGATCGGCTTCGGCTACCGGGGCGCTGGTGACCGCCAAGGGTGCGGCTGTGTCCTCGGTTTGCGGAAATCCAGGATTGCCCAAAGCTTTCTTCAGCCGCTCGTTCACTTGGTCATTGAGGAATTGTTTTGTGGCCTTTCCGACCAGCGTTGTGAACTGCTCCCGCACTCTTTGTGTGTACGGCCCGGAATAAACCCTGGCTGTCAGAAACTTGACCCATTCATCTTCAGGCTCCTTGAACTGTGCAGCCAGGGTTCGCTTCAGCTCGCCGATGTATTTCAGTTCGCCGGCGGCGCTGATGATTGAGTCCAGGTCGAAAACGTCCTTGGACAGCTTCTGCAGTTCAGGGATAAGTGACTGGTCGATGTCGTTCAAATCCAGTACCAGGAAAGGCTTGACATCCATGCGGTTTGCTGCGTCGAGGTCGGTAAAGAACTGGTAAATCTCGCCGTTAGTAAGGATCGCGATCCGTGCATTGGTGACGGCAAAGTAGCGGAACAGTTGCGAGGCGTGCTCGATCTTCACGGGCTCCGTGGACTTCTTGCACTCAATCAGGATCTGCACTTCGCCGTCCTTAACGATGGCGTAGTCGATCTTCTCACCCTTCTTGAGCCCCACGTCGGCGATGAATTCCGGGACAACCTCCAGAGGATTGAATACGTCGTAGCCGAGAATTGTCGAAATGAACGGCATCACGAAGGCATTCTTGGTTGCCTCTTCTGTCTGGATTGCACCCCGCTGCTGACGCACCTTTGCCGCCAAGGCTGAAAGTTTCTCCGCGAATTCCATGTCCTACCCCCAGTAAGTTCCCTGTAACCGGACACCACCACGTGCCCGTCAGCAGTTTCAAAGCTGGTGTTGCAAAACTTACATCCGGGGAGCGGCATTCACACGCGACCCGCTAATGGCTGCCGTCATGTTGCATTCGTTCCAATGAAGACCGCCCGACAAGGCGGTGGAATTGAACCCCCGTCCCGCACAAACGAGAGCGGACGACGCCGGGTGTCCACCCGCCGTCGTCCGCTCCGTGGGCCTAGAAGGCGTCGGCCTCCGCATTAAGGTCCCGGCCCCTCGTTTCCGGAGCGAAGAAGCCGGCCGCAATGCCAATCGCGGCATAAGCCATGAGGATTGCGGCAACCGGTATCCAGCCCGGCCCAGCCGCAGCAACGACGGTGGCGGCGAGGATGGGGCCCAGGCCGCCGGACAGGACGGCGCCGATTTCCTTGACAGTGGTCATGAAGGAAAAGCGGCGTTTGGAACCGAACATCTCCACCAGCCAGGTTGACTCAACGCCATACAAGTTGGGCAGCGGGCCGCCAACGAAGATGACGAAGACCAGGGCCACAAGCACGGGGTTGCGTGTTTCGATCATCAGCATCGCGGGGATCGTGAAGGCGAACTGGAACCCGGAGAGCCAGAGCCATACCTTGCGCCGACCGAACCGGTCAGTGAGCTTTCCGGTCAGCAGGACCGTGAGCACGCCCAAAACGGAGCCAAGCGTGACGCCGGCAGTCACCAGGTTTGCATCCATTTTCACCACCGACACCGTCCAGCCGATGAGGAAGCCCTTCACGAGGTAGACCGAACCGTTTTCGCCGAGTTTGATGCCCAGTGAGACGAGGAAGGCCTTCTTGGAATCCGCAACGTCACGCCAGACGCTTTGTTGCTTGGCCTCCAGCCGCGCCGCCGCACGCCGCGCCTTGATCACCTCGAAAACCGGTGATTCGCTCACGCTGCGCCGAAGGTACAGCGCCACGAGGGTGGTACCGACACTCAGCAGGAAGGGAAGGCGCCAGCCCCACGCGAGGAATTCCTCCTTCGGCATCTGCGAGAGCAGCAGCCACAGTCCGCTCGCCAGGAGCACACCGGTCGCCGTTCCCAGTGCCACCACGGCCCCATAGAAACCGCGCTTGCCGGAAGGGGCGGATTCCACCAGCAGCAGCGAGGCCCCGGAGAGTTCGGCGCCCGCGCCGAAACCCTGGATTAGCCGCAAGAGCACCAGGAGGATTGGAGCGACTACCCCGATCTGGGCAAATGTGGGCAACAGCCCCATTCCCAGGGTGGCGATCCCCATCATCCCTACGGTGATGACCAGGACTGATTTCCGCCCGTATTTGTCGCCAAGGTAGCCGAAGTAGATCCCGCCCAGTGGCCGGACGAGGAACCCGGAACCAAAGGCGGCAAAGCTGGCCAGCAGCGCCATTGCCGGATCCGTGTTGGGGAAGAAGAGCGGCCCGAAGACCAGCGCCGCCGCCAGGGTATAAAGCGTGAAGTCCATGTATTCCAGGGCAGAACCAAGGAAGGACGAAATGGAGGTGCGACGCAGTTCAGCCGGCGTCACCTCCAGCTCCGCTGCCACGCCCTCCGGGTCAGCGGTGGCGTATTTCAGGTTTGGGTTATCGTTGACCATTAAGTTTCTCCCTCGTGTAGAGCCTGCAGGCAGGCCCGGCCGTAACGTCGTTGTTCGGTTGGTGGTGCAAGCGTCAAGAAGAGTTCAGCTCCGAAGCAGGGAGACAGTCTCTGCGATGCAGGCAGGCTTTTGCGAGCCTTCCAGCTCGATCACGTGATGGAACTGCAGCTGCCGGCCATTGGCTGTCTCACTCACCGAGGCCAGCGTCAGCCGGTCACGGATGCGTGAGTTGGCCCTGGCCGGCGCCGGGAACCTGACCTTGTTCAGGCCGTAGTTGATGATCATCGAGGCCCCTTCAACCCGGTACACCTGGCCCGCCAGGTACGGGAGCATGGACAAGCTGAGGTAGCCATGGGCGACGGTAGCGCCGAACGGGCCGCCGGCTGCCCGCTCCGGGTCCGTGTGGATCCACTGTTGGTCCAACGTGGCGTCCGCGAAAGCCTGGATCTGGGCCTGGTCCAGGCAATGCCATCCGCTCACCCCGATTTCCTGCCCGGTCATGCCGGCCAGCTCTGCGGCGTCTTTGAAGATTCTCATCTAAACCCTTTCGAGCAGCATGGCGACGCCCTGGCCCAGCCCTACGCACATAGTGGCCAGGCCGCGGTTGGCGTTTTCGCGTTCCATTCGGCCCAGCAGCGTGATCAGGATCCTTGATCCGGAGGAGCCCAAGGGATGCCCCAAAGCGATCGCGCCGCCGTCGTTGTTGACGATTCCCGCATCCATGCCGAGCAGCCGCATGCAGGCCAGAGCCTGCGCCGCAAACGCCTCGTTCAGTTCGATCGCGCCCACATCAGCCAGACTCCAACCGGCCTTGTCCAGCGCCTTTTGGGTCGCAGGTACCGGGCCGATGCCCATCACCTCCGGGGCGACACCGGCAGCCTGGCTGGTGATGATGCGCGCCCTCGGGGTGAGGCCGTGCCGCTCCACCGCCTCGCCGCTGGCGACCAACACAGCGGAGGCGCCGTCGTTAAGGGAACTGGAGTTGCCGGCCGTGACCACTCCACCGGCCGTCACGATCGGCTGGAGGGCGGCGAGGGATTCCGCCGTTGACCCGCGCCTGGGTCCCTCATCCGTGTCCACCACCTTGGTTTCCCCCCGGCTGCCCTTGACCGGAACAGGAACTATCTCGTCAGTGAACCGGCCCGCATCAATCGCCGCCACAGCCAGGGAATGCGAGCGCAGCGCAAACCCGTCCGCGTCGGCGCGGGAAATGTTTTCCCGGCCGGCCACTTCTTCGGCCGTCTCCGGCATGGAGAACAGCGCGCCGGATTCCATCCGCGGGTTAACGAACCGCGCACCGATTGAGGTGTCCGCGAGTTCCCCCGGTTTGGCATAGGGTTTCCCGGGCTTGGCCATTACCCAGGGGGCGCGGGTCATCGATTCCACGCCGCCAGCCAGCACAATGTCGGCGTCACCGTTGCGCACCGACTGCGCCGCCATGCTGACAGCGGTCAGGCCCGAGGCGCACAGCCTGTTGACTGTCACCGCCGGGACTGCGTGGGGGAACCCGGCCAGCAACGCGGCCATCCGCGCAACGTTGCGGTTATCTTCCCCGGCCTGGTTCACACAGCCCAGGATGACTTCGTCGAGCATGGCAGGGTCGACGCCGGCCCGTGCGACGGCGGTGTGCAGCACCAGTGCGGCCAAGTCGTCGGGCCGCACTGAGGCGAGCGCGCCGCCGTAACGGCCTACCGGGGTGCGGACGCCGCCGACCAGGAATGCCTCGGGCATCAGCGGGCCCCGCCGTTGATGTAGAGGGTTTGGCCGGAGATGTAAGAGGAGTCGTCGCCGGCGAAGAACGCCACGGCGGCGGCCACTTCCTCCGGCTGGCCGACCCGTCCCAGCGGAGTGCGCTCCGCCACGGCCTGCTGGTGTTCAGCCGGGCTGGCGCCCACCCGCTCTGCCGTTGCGGCCGTCATCGAGGTGGCAATGTAGCCCGGTGCCACGGCGTTGACCGTGATGTTGAACGGGCCAAGTTCGATGGCGAGCGTCGCTGTCAGGCCCTGGATGCCGGCCTTCGCTGCCGAGTAGTTGGCCTGGCCGCGGTTGCCCAGTGCGCTGCGGCTGCTCAGCGAAACAATCTTGCCGTACTTGGCCGGAACCATGTAGCGCTGGGCAGCGCGGGTGCAAAGGTAGGCGCTGGTGAGGTTGGTGGCCAGGACCGACTCCCAATCCTGCCGCTCCATCTTGAAGAACATGTTGTCCCGGGTGATGCCGGCGTTGTTCACCAGGATGTCGAGCCGGCCGAACTCCCGGTGGATGTCGTCGAACACCCCGTGCACGGTTGCCTCGTTTGTGACGTCGCAGCAGGCGGCAACGGCCTTGCCGCCTGCTGCGAGAACGTCGGGGTGGTCCGAGATGCGCCGTGCGGTGTCCTTGGCGCCTTCCTCGTTGAGGTCCAGGACGACGGCGATGGCGCCCCCGCTGGCCAGCCTCAGTGCGGTGGCCGCGCCGATTCCCTGCGCCCCGCCGGTGACTACTGCCACCCTGTTGGTGAAATTGCTCATGGATTTTCCTTTGCTTGTAAACCTTTATGGACCTGTGTGGTGCCGTGCTGAGGCAAAGCGTCCCGGGCCTGGCCGGGAGCTAGCTGAAGGCGGAGAGGCCGGTGATCTCCCGGCCGACGAGAAGGGACTGGATGGAGTCTGTGCCCTCGTAGGTGGACACGACCTCCATGTCGGTCATGTGCCTGGCGACGTGGTTCTCCAGCAGCATGCCGTTGCCCCCGAGCATGTCCCGTGCTTCGGAACAGATCCAGCGGGCCTTCCTGGCCGTGTGCATCTTGGCCATGGAGGCCATGGGCCCGGTCATCCGGCCGTCCTCGGCCAGGGCGGCAAGGCGGAAGCAGATGAGTTGCATGGCGGTCAGTTCTGCGAGCATGTTGGCCAGCTTGTTCTGCACCAGCTGGAAACTGCCGATCGGTTTGCCGAACTGTTGCCGGGTCTTCGCGTAGTTCACCGCGATGTCGTAGGCGGCCATCGCGTGGCCGTAGGACTCCCAGGATGCGCCACTGCGCGTGGAAGTCAGGACACGGGTGACGTCCTTGAACGAGAAGCATTCCGTGAGCCGGTTGGCCGCCGGGATCCGCAGGTTCTCCAGGGTGATGTCCGGCTGGAGGATGGCCCGCTTGCCGATCTTGCCGGTAATGACCTCGGTGGAGTACCCGTTCGGGAAGCTGCCGTCGTCGTTACGCTCCATCACGAAGGCCTTGACCTTGGCGTCCGCCTCGTCCCGGGCAAAAATGATCACGACGTCGGCCATGCTGGCATTGCCGATCCAGCGCTTGCGCCCGGTGATGATGTAGCTGTCCCCGTCCCGCCGCGCGCTGGTTTCAAGCGCCACCGAATCAGACCCGTGATCGGGTTCGGTCAGGGCGAAGGCGCCGATGCTGCCCAGGGTCGCCATGGCGGGAAGCCAGCGTTCTTTTTGCTCTTCACTGCCGAGCATGTTGATGGTCCCCATCGCCAGTCCGGACTGGACACCGAGGAAGGTGTTTACTGAACCATCGCCCCGGGAGACCTCCGCAGCCACGATTCCGGCGGCAAGTCGGCTTAGCCCAGGGCATCCGTAGCCCTGGATGGTTGTTCCGACGATGCCGAGTGCGGCGAGTTTGGGAACAAGTTCGAAGGGAAACTCGGCACGTTCCCAATAGCCGTTGATGACCGGCAGCAGGTCTTTATCGACGAAACTGCGGACCTTCAGCCGGAGCGCCCGTTCCTCGGCGCTGAGGAATTCGTCCATGAAGTAAAAGTCGGTGGGGTCGGCAGCCGTTTCCGGTGTCATTGAGTCAGCTCCAAGGGTGTGTGGTGGGAGACCCGCGTTCCAGGCGGGTCCGTATTTTCTTGCATGGGCTGGAAACGAGTGAGCCAGCGGCGCTCGTGTTCCGCCAATGGCCTGGACTTGCCGGTGTCCGGCCGGACCGAAACCAGCACGGTTCGGCCGTTTACGGCGACTACGCCGTGCTGGCTGCCCCGGAATTCGAGGCTGAATGAACTCGAGCCGATTCTGCTGACGGTGAGTTCAACCTCAAGGTCTTCCCCGTGGTGGACCGGCCGCCGATAGTTTAGTTCGAGGCTCGCCACTACCGTGGGGGTTGCCTGGGCCCGGTCGATTCCCGGCATCCCCGAACGCCACTTGATCCTTGACTCCTCCAGGAGCGTCACCACGGCGGCATGATTAACGTGTCCGTTGAGGTCCTGGTCCGACCACCTGGGGCAGACACGGGTCCGGAACGCCTCAGGCATGGGCCAGCGTCTTCCTGTGCAGCAGCCACTCCCGGATAAGCCCGGAGCTTTCGTTCAGTTCCGGGGGCGCAAGTGAGTAGTCCACCGGCGTACGGGAGTATTCGACCGGATGCCGGACGGTGGGGATCTTCCGCGGACCATCGCCGGCCAGCACCACCGGGTTAAGCCCCAGCTGTTCCGCGAAATCAACGCCGCCGCGGACGTCCTGGATCGGGGCGCATGGCAGCCCCGCCGCAGAGAGCTCCCGGAACCATTGCGCCGCTGACTGCGTGGCCAGCCGGGCGTGGAGGATGTCGCGCAGCTCGTTCCGGTGGGCGTTGCGCTGCAGCGTAGTGGCGAACTTTGGATCACTGGCCACCCCGGGAATGCCGAGCGCCCCGCACAGCCGGACGAACTGGGCATCATTGCCGGTTGCAATGATGATCGTGCCGTCGCCGGTCTTCATTGGGGCATACGGATACATGCTGGGGTGCTCGTTGCCCATCCTGGCAGGTACAACACCGCCGGTCACATATGCCGCAGACTGGTTCACCATGCCGGACAGGGCCGAGGTCAGCAGGTTCAGCTCCACCAGCTGGCCCTCACCGGTCCGGTCCTTGTGATGGAGGGCCCCGAGGATGCCGATGGCGGCGTGCAGGCCTGTGATGACATCGAAAAGGGCGATGCCCGCCCGGTACGGTTGGGTGTCCTGGTCTCCGGTCAGGCTCATCATTCCTGAGGCAGCCTGGACCAACAGATCGTATCCCGGGATGTGTGCGCCGGCGCCCGTGCCAAAGCCGGTGATGGAGGCATAGATGATGTCCGGCTTCAATTCAGCAGCGGCGGCGTAGTCCAGGCCCAGCCGGGCCATGTTGCCGGGCTTGAAATTCTCGATCATCACGTCAGCGCTGAGGACGAGGGAACGTGCTACGTCCAGGTCCTCCGGGTTTTTCAGGTCCAGGGCAATGGAATGCTTATTGCGGTTGACGGCCAGGAAGAAGGTGGCTTCGCCATCCCGGACCGGAGGCATATAGGTGCGGGTGTCATCACCGCCGGGTCCCTCCACCTTGATCACGGTGGCGCCCATGTCCGCCAGGAGCATGGTTGCGTACGGGCCGGCGAGCACCCTGCTGAAATCCGCCACCACAACGCCGGCGAGGGGACCGGCGCTGGCGCGGCCGAGGACGTCCACGCCGGGGGACTCGTAGCCTGCAGGGGGATGGCCGTGCCTGCCGGGCACCGGTTTGTTGGTCGGTTGTGACATCAAGTTCCTCCGCTTTGTGGTCTGCATCACCTACCCTCGCAAGCGGACTCATTCGCGTCCAATACGCATTTGGTGCCGGACTGATACCCGCAGGCCATCAATCTTCTGTCGTCCTTCGCTATGTTGGAGCGTATGAACAACGACGTTTACCCGCCCAGGAGCTGACCGGGAGTGGAAATACACCAGATCCGGGCCTTTCTCGCCGTGGCCGAGGAACTGCATTTCGGCAGGGCCGCGCGCCGGCTCCATATGGCCCAGCCCCCGCTGAGCCGGTCCATCCAGCGGCTTGAGCATGAACTGAAGGCGCCGCTTTTTATCCGCAGCACGCGGACGGTCCAACTGACCGCAGCGGGCCAGGCGTTCATCGGCCCGGCGCGCGAGATACTGGAAGGCTGTCGTCGCGGCCGCCTCGCTGTGGCATCTGTGGGCCGCGGCGAGACCGGGCGCGTGCGGGTAGCCTTTGCCGGCGTCTCCTCGCATGTGATGGTCGGCAGGCTCGCCAAGCGGGTCCGGGAGGTGCACCCCGGAATCGACTTCGAGCTGTCCAGTTCCAACTTCGCCCTGCCGGCCATGGACAAGGTCATGAGCGGGGCCATGGAGGTGGGACTGGGCCGCTGGAATTTCATTCCTGCCGTCCTCGACTCGCGGATCGTGGCCAACGAGCGGCTCGTGGTGGCCCTGTATGAAAGCCACCCCTTGAGCGGCCGCGCTTCGGTGTGCATGGCGGACTTCTCGGAGCAGCCTTTCGTCACCTTGCCGGAGCATCCTGGCGCCATCCTCCATGACCATCTTCGGCGGCTCTCCAGTGCCGCGGGGTACGTTGCGGAGATCGTCCAGGTGGCACCGGATTCGCAGACGCTGATGGCGCTCGTTGCCGCCGAAATCGGTGTTGCGCTGACGGTTTCATCCGTGCCGGAGAACTTCAGCCACCCGGGTGTCGTGTTTCTTCCACTCGACGATCCGGCTGACGTGATCCAGCTGCGGCTTGTCTGGCGGAAGGACAACGCCAGCCCAGCGCTGCGCGAGGTTCTTCGGCTCTCGGAAGAGGTGCTTCCCTCGCCGGACTGAGCTGCCCATTGATGCATATCGGGCATCAGCGGAATCATTATTTGGTATTGGATCTGCCGCAATCGGACTGGCACAGTGGTCGGAGATCGCCGGCGGTCCAGTGCCAGTCACGCCAGGACCGCCGCCAACCCGCCCCTTGAACTCCAGGAGAACCAATCGTGACCGTAACTGCCCCCGCCCTGGTACTCGACGATGTGCTGAACCTCGACAGCCTCCTGACCCCGGGGGAGCTGCAGTTGCGCGACTCTGTCCGGGACTTTGTGGATGAACGGATCCGGCCCAACATCGCCGGCTGGTACGAGGACGCGCACTTCCCGCTCGAACTTGTTCCCGAACTTGGGAAGCTGGGGGTTCTCGGGATGCACCTGAAGGGCTACGGCTGCCCTGGCCGCAGCGCAGTCGAATACGGCCTCGCTGCCATGGAATTGGAAGCCGGGGATTCAGGACTTCGGACGTTCGTCAGTGTCCAGGGGTCCCTGGCCATGAGTGCCATTCACAAGTGGGGGTCCGAGGAGCAGCGGAACGAGCACCTGCCAGCCATGGCGCGGGGCGAGAAGATCGGGTGCTTCGGGCTCACGGAGCCCACTGCCGGTTCGGATCCCTCCAGCATGGCAACTTTCGCCGCACCCGACGGGGATGGTGGCTGGGTCATTACGGGTGCAAAGCGTTGGATTGGCCTTGCCTCCGTGGCGCAGATCGCGGTCATCTGGGCCAATACCGCGGACGGTATCCGCGGGTTCATTGTCCCGACGGACACCCCCGGCTTCACCGCGACGCCGATCAGCTCGAAGCTGTCGATGCGGGCCTCAATCCAATGTGACATCAGCCTCGATGAGGTCCGGGTGCCAGCCACGGCGCTCCTGCCCGGCGCGCGGGGACTCAGGGGCCCCTTCTCCTGCCTTAACGAAGCCCGCTACGGGATTATCTGGGGCGCTATTGGCGCCGCGCGGGACTCCTATGAGGCCGCCCTGGCGTACGCACGGGACCGGCTCCAGTTCGGAAAGCCCCTTGCCGGCTACCAGCTCACGCAGGAAAAGCTGGTGAATATGATGCTGGAAATTCAAAAGGGGACCCTGCTGGCACTTCATACCGGCCGTCTGAAGGACGCCGGGACGCTGGAGCCTGTGCAGATCTCCGTGGGAAAGCTGAACAACGTCCGCGAGGCCATTGCCATCTGCCGCGAAGCGCGCACCATCCTTGGCGGCAACGGCATCACCCTGGACTACTCGCCGCTGCGGCACGCGAACAACCTTGAGTCAGTGCGCACCTATGAAGGTACCGACGAGGTCCACACACTTATCCTGGGCCAACGGATCACGGGCATATCGGCGTTCCGCCAGGAGTGACGGCATGGCACGCGGCTGTGCAGCCGCGTGCCATGCCGTCAGCCGGTCAAAGCCGAAGTGCTCCTGCCCGGGAAGCTCCGTCATAGCCGCCGGGGGGTGCGTTGAGTCCGTAGATCGCGCCAATGGTCGGCGCTACGTCGGCAGTCCTGGCCGGATCCGATGAAACCCCGGTGACTACCTTCGGGCTGCCGCCGGAAATGAAGAAGGGGATAGGTTCCGTGACGGGATGTCCGTGGTTGCCGGGAATCGGATTTGAGGCTGCGTAGGGATCGGAGAAGCGCCAGCCCGCGCCGCAGTATGCCACCAGGTCTCCCGCCTCTGCCCCGAGACGGAGGGTTCCGGGCTTGTTCACGGACAGGACGCCCTCATGCGCACTCACGAGCTGTTCCACTGCGGCCAGTCCCGCAGGGCGATCCTCTTCGGGGCCGGTCCAGTAGAGCAGATCCGCCCCTCCATTTTGGGCAATCCTGATGCTGGCCTGGAGGTCGGGGCGGGACTCCAGGATCAGGTCGACGGAAACCACGTTGGTTGGAATGGACCAGTCCATGGAGTGGTCGGCAAGCACCATGATCACGCTCGATTCCCACTTTCCGGTGCTCTTGAGGTGGTCAATGAAGCGGCCCACCTGCTGGTCCGTATTTACCAGTGCGGCCTCACGTGCCGCGCGCAGAGTGGTGCCGGTGATGTCGGAGTGCCCTACCCGGTCTATATCGCCCAGGTTGGTGAACACGAAGTCCGGGTCCGGGCCGCTGACCATCGCCAGCAGGGCGTCCATAGTGGCCACATCGGGAGCATGGCCGGTCACCGGGAGGAGTGGCTGGGGTTCCCAGCGGTAACTGGCCCGGGTTCCGAAAATACCGTAAAGGTACTTCTTGCTGAGTACCGACCCCGTGGTCAGTCCGCGTTCCTGCAGACGCTCCAGGATGGTTGGAAAACGCAGGTCGGTGGGCCGGTCGAGGTCGCGGACCACATTTTCCCCGCGGTCGAAGATGGAGTTGGCAGGGACGCCGGAGCGGTCCGGACGGATTCCCGTCATCATCATCACGTGGTTGGGAATGGTCTCCATAACGGGGAGGGACCGGGCTGCCGGGAAGTTGGTGCCGCCGGCCCGGAGCCCGGCCAGCCGCGGAGTCAGCGTGGTGGAGATCTCGTCAGGCCGGCAGCCGTCCACCACCAGCACGTAGCTCCGCGTCCGTTCGGCCGCGGGTGCGGCCCAGGCCGTCCCTGGGGCGGCGGATAGCACGACGGCGGCACCTCCTGCAGCGGCGAGCTTCAGGAACTGCCGGCGTCCCGGCGTCGTCGGATGGGTTGATGAGCTCATGAAAGGCCTCCCGAAGCCGGCGTTACTTTGCATGTGCTGGCTTTGACGTTGAACGAGGTGGACAGCGCGGATCCCGAGCCGGCGGCAGTCCGCTCGGCGAGGACGTACCAGTCCATCCGCACCCCGCCGGGCGTGACGTCCAGGACGGAATAGCCGTGCGAGTCGAAATCGAGGTATTTCACGTGCGGGTTGGCGCCCTTGAGGGCGTTCTCGACGGCGACGGAGGCGGTACGGGGCGGCACATTGAGGATGTCGTCCAGGTTGTCACTCGTCACTGAAGTGCAGACGAGTTCAGCTGCCACGGAATCCCCTGTCACGGGATAAGTGGATGGATCGGCCGGGATGTCGCAGGCCCAGCCTGAGTGGATGTCGCCGGTCAGGAACACGGTGTCTTTGACCCCGTTGTCCCTCAGGTGGCTGATGACGCGGTGCTGGTCCGCCTCGTAGCCGTCCCATTGGTCCACATTGATTTGGGCCCCGTCGATGGTGGTTCCGCCCATTAGCTTCTGCACCCCGCCCAGTTCCGCGGTGCTCAGCGTTGACGGGACGCGCACCGGCGTGATCATCACCGGGTTGCCGACCAGCTTCCACTGCGGGCCGCCGGACTTGAGGTTGCTGAGGAGCCAGTCCATCTGTGCGGCGCCCGTGATGCTGCGGTCCGGGCTGTCGACAGCCGGGTCGGCAGCATTGGCGGCCTGATGGTCGCGGTAGGAGCGCAAGTCGAGCATGGACAAGCTGGCCAAGGATCCGAAATCCAGCCGCCGGTAGATCTGGCCGCCAGATTCGTAGCGCACCGGCATCCATTCGGCGTAGGCCTGGTGTGCCGCGGCAAAACGTTCGGTCCACACCCCCTCGGTTCCCTCCATATGGTTTTCCGCGCCGCCCTTCCATGCGTCGTTGGCCGATTCGTGGTCGTCCCACGTCACGATAAACGGCGCGGCGCCGTGCAGCGATTGCAGGTCCGGATCGGTCTTGTACTGGGCATGCCGGCGGCGGTAATGGGCGAGCTGCGTCATTTCGTGGGCGGGGTCGTGGGGACGGACCACGATGTCGCGTGCCTGGTATTCGCCGGGGCCGTACTCGTAGAGGTAGTCACCGAGGTGAAGCACGGCGTCGAGGTCTCCGCAGGCGGCGAGGTGGCGGTAGGAGGAAAAATAGCCCGCCTGCAGGTTGGCGCATGACACCACGCCAAACTTCAGCCGGTCCACGGGGGCTCCGGTGGCAGGGGCTGTCCGGGTCCGGCCCACGGGGGAAACCGATTGCCCCAGGATGAACCTGTACCAGTAACTCGTGCCGGGGGAGAGCCGGGCCGCAATCACCTTGACCGTATGGTCCCTGGCCGGGCTGGTTTTGGCGGTGCCCCGGGCGACTACCTTCTTGAACTCCGCATCAGCCGCTACTTCCCAGCCCACGGAGACTTCTGGCCCCATTCCGCTGCCGGGCTGGGCTTCAGGGGACGGCGTGATCCGGGTCCAGAGCAGGACGCTGTCAGGGAACGGGTCGCCGGAGGCAACACCGTGGGCGAAGGCCCCCGTACCAGCGGCGGCGCTGGTAGCGGCGGTCCCGGCCCAAAGCGAGCCACTGCCTCCTGCTGCCGCAACCACCGCTGCGGATCTCAGCATTTGACGTCGAGTGAAAGTGTTCATGATTCGAGTATTCCTACCCGCCAGTAGCGGATTGGGCTTTCCGTCCGGGTGTTCGCCTGCAGTTTGCCAAGTGTTTGTTCCCGGGCAACTGGCGGGTCCCTTCCGTATTTGCCTCCCGTTCACCGCAAGGCCACGTGGCGGCGATGAACGTTTTGCCCACGGCAGGAAGTACAAGGCACGTCAGTATGAACCCCCCATCCCACGCGCGAACAAAAACGGACGACGGCGGGTACCCACCCGCCGTCGTCCGCTCCGCCTAGCCACCCAACAGCGGCGACCCGCAAAACCTAACTCAGTGCCACAGCCCCAGCGCGAACTCCGCGATCACCGTGGACAGCAGGAACGAAGCCGTGATGGCCACCAGCCCCACCGGGATGATCTTCCAGCCGATGTTCTTCAGCAGCGGGATGTCCTTGCCCAGGGACAGGCCGGCCAGGGTCAGCATCACCGTGGCGATGGACAGGAAGTCCACGGTCTTGACGGCCGCGTTCAGCGCCTCGGCCCCAAAGAACCACGGGCTCGAAATGTATGCGCCGATGGTGGTGACGAACACGATCGCCGAGATCTTCCGGGTAACCTTCGCCAGCGCGATGCCCACCAGGACCAGCGCCAGCAGGACCACATACCCCAGCACGATGGTCAGGCTGAACCCCTTCGCTGCGATCGACGCCGTCCCGATACCCAGAACCGTCAGCACAGACAGTGAGAGCCACAGCGGCAGCTTGATCGCCGCGGAGGACTCGGCCACCCGCTCACGGAACCGACGGTTCTCCTCCGCCTGCGCGGCCTCGCGCTCCACATCGGCAGCGCTGCGGGCCGGAGCGGCAGGAGAGCCAGAACCAGCGCCAGCACCCACAACCTCCCGGCTCTCCTGCTTCCGTGTCAGCACCCGGTAGAACTTGTCCGCCAGCGGCAGCGCAACATAAATGCCCACGTACACGCCCAGCACCGTGGTGATCAGGTTGGATACGGCGGCCATGCCCAGGACAGCTTCCTGGTCGCCCGGGTAGGCGGCGGTGATGCTCGCGACGGACGCAGCCATCATGGAACCGGACCCCACGCCGGCACCCATGGCCAGCGCCAGCGGATCAAAGATCTTCCAGTTGGCCACCAGCGAGGTCAGCAGCGTAATGAACACGGCGCCGAACAGCGTCCCGAACACGTACATCGCCAGCACGCCGCGGTACTGGTCCGAGTCCGGGCCGTACTTCTCGGACACCATTGCGAAGGACGGTTCACGGTCCAGCGAGAACGTGGCACCCACCGTGGCCTTGCCCATCCGCAGCAGCACGGCCAGCGGCAGCGCCAGCACGATGGTGCCCAGCAGGTGGCCCACCTCCTGCAGCAGCAGCGCCGGACCCGCCTTCAGCAGGGTGGGCAGGCTGGGGCCGATGTTGAATGCCAGCCGCGCCACCAGCAGCAGCACGGCCACGCCCACCAGCGCCGCCGCAACCCGCTGCAGGTCAATGCCCAGCGGCTTGAACTTCTGGATGGACACCAGCAAGCCCAGGATCAGGCCCCACACCATGGGGAAAATGATGATGGCGCCGATGCCCAGGTCGATCTTCGCCTGCCCAATGAACTGCACGGCGAGGGCAATCACGAACGCCAGCGCGGCGATGGGGATGGTCAGCCTGGTGCCGGCCTTATCGGTCGGGGCTGATTTGACAGTGCTCATGATGCGCCTTCCTGGGTGAACGTACGACGGCGGTACGCCGCTTGGGTGAAGCGTTGACGTTGGGTGGGGGTTGAGGCAGCCGCGGCAACGGTCCAGGCGAGCGCGGTGCCGGCCTCGAACATCACCCCGTACGCCTGTGGACTGTCCGCCAGTGCGGCGAACGCATGCGAATGGATGGGAACGTCCGCACCCGGAATGCTCAGCCACGGATGCAGGGACGGGATGACCTGGGAGATGTTGCCCATGTCAGTGGAACCGCCGCTGAGGCCCGCGGCGGGCGAGGTGTCCTTGCCAAAATCACCCATCGCCGCGGTCCAGTGCGCTGCCAGGTCGTCGTCCTGGATCAGCGGCTCATACAGCGGCTCAGTGTCCTCGAACGCGAGCGTGGTCCCGGTTGCCAGCGCAGCGCCTTCAAAGCAGCGCCGCACCCGCACCAGCAGCGCCTCGAATTCGCGCAGGGTGAAGGCACGGCACTCGAACTCCACCACGGCCTTCTCCGGGATGATGTTGGTGACGTGCCCGGCCTCGGCCACAAAGCAGGCGATCCGGTGGTCGGACGGGATCTGCTGGCGCAACAGGCCGATCGCCACCTGGCTCAGCACGGCCGCATCCGCGGCGTTCACGCCCATGTGCGGGGCGGCCGCCGCGTGGGCCGCCTTGCCGGTGAACGTGGCCTTGTACCGGCCTACAGCCTGGGCGCTGGTGCCGGCCGGGTTGTAGGTGACCCCGTCCTGGACGGGGTGGACCATCAACGCCAGCCCCACGCCGTCGAACGCTCCCTCCTCCAGCATCAGCGCCTTGCCGCCGCCGTGCTCCTCCGCCGGGGTGCCGATGGCCTTGAGCGTGATGCCAAGCGGGTCCACGTACGGCTGCAGCGCCAGGGCCGCAGCCACGGACGCGCCGGCGATCAGGTTGTGCCCGCAGGCGTGGCCGATACCAGGCAGCGCGTCGTACTCCACGCACAGCGCCACCACCAGGTCGCCGCTGCCGGCAGTCGCCGTGAAGGCGGTGGGCAGGCCGCTGGTGCCGTGCTCCACGTCGAAGCCGCCCTCGGCCAGCAGCGCGGTGATGGCCTCCGCGGACTTCACCTCCTCGAAGGAGACTTCCTTGAAACCGTGGATGTCCTTGGCCAGCGCCTCCACCTTGGGTTTCCAGCGTTCGACGCCGTCCGCCAGGGCAGTGCGCAGCGCACCGGCCGCGGGGGTTGTGTCAGTCGTTTCCATGGGTCTCCTAGTAGGACAGGGACGGGAAGGGGGAACCGGCGGCGCGTGTGGGCACCCAGACGGCCTTGGTCTGCGTGTACTCGTCCAGCACGCCCGGGCCGGAGGAACGGCCGTGGCCGGAATCTCCGAAGCCGCCGAACGGCACCGCCACGTGGATGGTCTTGTAGGAGTTGATCCAGAAGGTGCCGGCCTTGACCTCGCGGGCCACGTGGTGCGCGCGGGAAACGTCCGAAGTCCATACCGCGCCGGCCAGGCCGAAACTGGTGTTGTTGGCCCGGGCAATGGCCTCGGCTTCAGTATCGAACGCGTCCGCGCCCACCACCGGGCCGAAGACCTCGGTGGTTTCCAGCCGGTTCTGGGGCGTGACGCCGTCCAGCAGGGTCGGCATCACCCAGTGCCCGCCCTTCAGGGCTGAGCCGCTCAGCGCCTCCGGCAATGTGGCCCCGGTGAGGCGACGGCCGCCGTCGTCCATTCCTGCCTCGATCAGGCCGGTGACGGTGGCGAACTGCTGTGGCGTGATGATGGGGCCTACCTCGGTGTCAGCGCTGAGGGGGTCACCGACGCGGAGCTTTGCTGCCCTGGCGGCCACCAGCTCCACGAATTCTGCGTGTACGCTCCGTTCCACCAGGAGCCGGGACCCGGCCACGCAGGACTGGCCCGCTCCGGAGAAGATGGCGGAGACGGCGCCGTCCGCGGCGCGGTCCAGGTCGGCGTCGGCGAAGACGATATTGGCGCTCTTGCCGCCAAGTTCCAGCAGGGCCGGGATGCCGGCCTGGGCCGCGGCGACGGCGACGCGGCGGCCGGTGGGGACGGAGCCGATGAAGCTGACCTTGCCCACGCGATTGTCCGTGGTCAATGCCGCCCCGACCGTCTGGCCCAGGCCGGCGGCAACGTTGAAGACCCCTGCCGGCAGTCCTGCTTCATGGGCGATCTGGGCGAGCCGGACCGAGGACGCGGGGGTGAATTCGCTGGGCTTGATGATCACGGCATTGCCCGCGGCGAGCGGGGCGGCGGAGTTCCAGCCGGCGGTGAACAGGGGAGCGTTCCAGGGGGTAATGGCGACGACGACACCCCACGGCACGCGCTCGGTGTAGGTGTGCCAGTTGCCGGGGACGGGAATGGTCTGCCCTGTGAGCTTGTCCGCCCAGCCTGAGTAATAGCCGAACATTTCGGCCACCTTGGCGGCTTCTGCACGGGCGTCGCGGATGGGCTTGCCGGTGGTGGCCGATTCGAGGATGGCCAGTTCCTCGGCATGCTGCTCCACCGCGCGGCTGACATTGCGGAGGATGGCGGCCCGCTCGAAGCCGTTCAGCCGCCCCCACACGGCGGCTCCCGCCGTCGCGCTTTCCAGGATGGCGTTGGCACCCTCGGCTCCAGGGTCCGCGTAGGTGGCGAAGGGCTCGCCGGTGGCGGCGGCGGTGAGGGTGATGCTGTCTCCGCTGCCGGTGGCGACGCGGCCGTCAACGAAGGCGCCAAGGCCGCAGGGGAAGGCGGCGTCCAGGACTTCCCTGGCGGTGGCCGCGGAGGATGAGGTGGGTGCTGTGGTGATACTCAAGATGCTGTTCCTTTTGGGGATTGTGAGGCCTATGCGGCGGATGGGGTGCCGGGGGCGCCGGCCGGGGTGATGGCGGGAGCCACCGTGCGGGCGATTTCGGTGAAGTCGGCCTTTGGTCCGAGCACTGCCAGGGCGTCCTGCCACTGGTTGGCGACGGCGGCCAGGAGCAAGGGCTTCTCACCGATCTGCGCCGCGACGTCCACGGCCAGGGCGGCGTCCCGGGCCATCAGGCCCATGGAGAAACCGGAATCGTGGCTGCCGGTGAGGACCCAGTTGGGGTACATCGTGGCCGAGACCTTGCTGCCGCCGGAGGCGCCGCTGATGCTGGCCGCGGCCGTGGCGGGGTCGATGCCGTACGCCTTGGCCACGCCCAGGGCCTCGCCCACGGAGGCGAGGTTGGCGGCCGCCAGGACGTTGTTGAGGAGCTTGACCACGTTGCCGCTGCCGGGGCCGCCGATGTGGCTGAAGTTGCCGCCCGTGAGCGCCAGCAGGACGGGCTCGGCGGCCTTCAGCGCGGCATCCGTGGCGCCGACGAAGGCGCTGAGCGTGCCGGTTGCGGCGCCGTCGCGGCCGCCGGAAACGGGGGCGTCGATGAAGGCAGCCCCGTGGGATTCCGCGAGTTCGGCCATGTGCTTGCTGGTGGCAGGCTCTGAGGTGGTGGTGTCGACGATGGCGACGGTTCCCGGGCTGGCCAGGAGCTGCGGCACGGTGGTTTCCACGATGCCGGCGGCGGGGAGGGAGAGGACGGCGTAGGGGGTTCCGGTCAGGGTGGCCAGGGAGTCCGTGGTGTTGATGCCTGTTTCTTCGGCAGCTTTCCGGGCGGCTTCCGAGGGGTCGAAGCCGGTGACGTCCCAGCCTGCCTTGTGCAGGGTGGCGGCCATGGCTCCGCCCATGGCGCCGAGGCCGATGACGGCAACGCGGCGGTTTTGTGGCTCGTTCATAGGGGGTACTCCTGGGTGGCTGTTGGTGGTTCTGGGTGCGTCGTTCTGTTGTGCAGCGCAGTTAGTCGAGGTAGATGTCCAGGTCTTTCCAGAGCTGCTGGGTGCGGCGGATGGTGGCCCGGCTGCGGTCCGGGTGCGCTGCCTCCATGCCGGCGAGCAGGCCGTAGACCAGGGAGTTCGCGGCGGTGACGGACTGGAAGAAGGAAATGCCTTCGGAGGCCACCACCAGGAGGTGGTCAGCTGCCGTGGCCAGGCGGCCGCGGCGCAGGTCGCTGATGGCGACGACGGTGGCACCGGCCTGCTTGGCGGCTTCTGCGGCGATGATGATCTGTTTGACCGAGCGCCACATGTTGATGACCACCAGGACGTCGCCGGGGCCAAGGCTGTTGGTGCTTGATGCCAGGTGCGGGCCGGCGCGGCTTTCCAGGCTGATGGGATAACCCATGGTGGACCCCAGATGGGCCATGACGCTGGCGGGTCCGGCAAAGGAGCCAATGCCGACGACGGTAATGGACTTGGCTGCCGCCAGCGCGGCAATGGCGGCCTCGGCTTCCTCCGGGTTGTTGGAGTCAAGCGTCAGGCGGAGGTTTTCAATGTCGTGGTTGATGGCCTCATACAGCGGGCTGCGGGTTTCGCCGTGCTCGGTGAGGGTGTCTTCGGTGGAGATCATCACCAGGTAGCGGGAGCGGAGTTCGCGTTGGAGATCAGGCCAGCCCCGGTAGCCCAGGTGCTGGGCAGTTCGCACTACGGAGGAGTTGTTCACATCTGCGCGCTGGGCGATCTCGGCGATGTCCGCGTAGGAGGAGAGCTGCGGGTTGCGGCGGATGACCTCCACCACCCGGCTCTGGGCCTTGGTCAGCGGAACATCAGGCAGGGCGTCGCCGAGCCAGGCGTGGGAGCTGATGCCGGAGGCGTTGGTATCCAGTTCTACGGACTGCTCGGATGCCTGCTCTGGGAAAGCGCTGGGGTTCACGGTAGGCCTGCCATGTAACGCAGATCACTCTGCAAGTGCAATTGCATCTAATGTACTCTGCAATTCCGTTTGCGAACAGGTTTTGCGTTTCCAGGATGTAAAACCTGGTTCCGGCAGCCCGGCAGCCCGGCAGCGGTGCGGTCCGGGGCGCCATGGTGGTGCCGGAATCAAAATGTCACACCCTCCTGCCAAGCTTTAGGTATGGAAACCGGAGCGGTTTTGGACGCAAGAGGCAGTGCCGGGTTGGCCGCTGCCGTTACCTCCATAAGGGGGCTGGCGGACGAGCTGGTTGAAGTCCTTGGCCGGTCTTCAGAAGATTCGGCTGGTGCTCATCGGGATGATCACGATCCGCTGGGCGACCTCTCTGATTCGTGCCTGGAAGGCTTAGGTGTTGTAGCCCGGATCGAAGCTGCCGCCGCAGCGGCAAAGGTCCACTTTCTCGCTACATATTCACAGGCAACAGATGCCCTCGAGCCGCCGGCTGAAAGCCCTTATGAGTCCTCTGCACGGGAAATGAGCCAGGTGGCGGAGGTGGCGTGCGTCCTGACCGTTGGGGAACGGGCCGCAGCCGCGTTGCTGGGCGAGGCGCACGCGCTGACCGCAACGTTGCCGGCCGCACTGGATGCCTTGCAGGCTGGGAAGATTTCCTGGCAGCACGCCCGGATCATCGTCGATGAAACCACGGGCCTGGACAAAGCCGCCGCCTCAGCTCTGGAGGCGCATTTCCTGGACTCCGAGGCGCCGAACGCAGCCAGGGGTGCCGCGGCGGGGGAGCTGGCTCCAGCCCGCTTCCGGCGGAAGGTACGTGCCTGGCGGGAACGCCACCATCCCGAATCCCTCGAAATCAGGCACGCGAAGTCCGTGGAAGACCGACGGATGGAGTACTCCCCAGACCGCAACGGGATGGCGTGGGTTTCGCTATATATTCCTGCAGACAAGGCCTGCGCCATTTGGAACAAGGCCACTGCCCTGGCCCGTGGCCTGCAGGGACCGGACGAACCGCGGACCCTCACCCAAATCAAGGTCGACGAGGCCGCCCGATTGTTGCTGGGCACGCCAGGGAAGAATGCCGGGGCCGGGCCGTCCCTCAAAGCGGACGTCCTGGTCACGGTGCCGGTCCTTTCCCTCTTTGGCGCCACGGACGAACCCGCAGATCTTGACAACTACGGACCCATCCCGGCATCGATGGCACGCAAACTCGTCTTGGAAGGCGCCGGTTCCTTCTACCGGGTGCTGGTGGATCCGCGGGACGGGGCGCCGCTGGAAATCAGCCGGACCAGCTACCGGCTTCCGGAATCACTGAAGCGGTGGCTGCGGATGCGCGATGGAAAATGCACCTTTCCCGGCTGCAGCAACCACAGCCAGGACAACGAAGCCGACCATCTCAGAGCCTGGGAGCGAGGCGGAAGCACCGGGATCAGCAACCTGGGCCAGCTGTGCCCCAAGCATCATCGGCTTAAGCATCGAACCCGCTGGAGCCCGGGCCCGGCAGCCGCGAATGAGCCGCCCGGCTGGGTCTCGCCCTCCGGCCGCAAATACAACGCCGAACAACTGGACCGGGAACCAACGCTCTGGCCACCAGGTTTCCTGCCGGACGGAAGCAGCCCGTTGGAGACACTGATCTTTGACTATCTCGTTGCCTAGGAGTCACTCGACCATGCCTGGGCGCAGCAAGCTGCTTGCCGGCAGAGTGTGGCGCAGGTTGCGCGTTTTCCGCTGCCGCTCGCGCCCTGTAGGTAGGCGCGGACGTTGATATTCCGAGCCCTTTGTCCCTTCCCCTTCCGTTCACCCACCGGCAACCAGCACGCCCTGCATCGTTTCGGCGCGTCCCTGAGTCTTTTCACGCAGCCCCTCGCCCGGCACACCCCAAAGCCGGGCGGTCATCCCCGACGTACCAGGAGTACTCCGTGTTCGTGAAAAGCAACCTTGCCGCCGTCGCCGTCACAAAAACCACGACGGCGGCACTCGCCTTGGCACTCGGCCTCCTTGCGGCCCAGCCTGCCCGGGCAGCCGACAGCCCAGCAGATGACAAGGAGGCCTTCACCTTCGCCGCCATCGGCGACATCCCCTACGGGGCCGACGAAATTGCCAAGTTCCCATCCCGCATCCAGGACCTCAACGCGGACAAGGGCCTGAAGTTTGTAGCACACGTGGGCGATATCAAGAACGGCTCCTCCGTCTGCTCGGATGAGTACTTCTCCTACATCCGGACCCAGTTCGACACCTTCACCCACCCGCTGGTCTACACCCCCGGCGACAACGAGTGGGTGGACTGCCACCGCACCAACAACGGCGCCTACAACCCACTGGAACGCCTGGACAAGCTGAGGGAAGTCTTCTTCAACGAACCCGGCAAGACGCTCGGTGCCACCATGCCGGTGACATCCCAGGAGAACCTGGGCCTCCCGGAGGACGTCCGCTTCACCAAGAACCGGGTGGCCTTCTCCGTCCTGAACGTCCAGGGCAGCAACAATTCCCTCCTGCCGTGGACCGGCCTGGGCAAGACAGCTCCCACCCCGGAGCAGCTCGCCGAGGTGGAGCACCGGACGGACGCCGTCATCGCCCAGATCCACCAGACCTTCGCCGACGCCAGGCACAGCAATAACCGAGCCGTAGTGCTCATGCAGCAGGCGGACATGTTCGATCCGTCGCTGCTCGCCGGCGCCCCCGCCGACCCGGCTACAGTTTCCGGCTTCCGGGAGATCGTGCACGCGATCGTGGACGAAACCAACCGCTTCGATGCTCCCGTTTACCTGGTCAACGGCGACAGCCACGTTTTCGCGGAGGACCAGCCCCTCGCCGCGGGCTCCCCGTGGCTGGACATCTACGCCTCGCCTGCCGCTGACAACCTGCAGCGCATCACCGTGGATGGCGCCGGCAATGCCGTCGATTACGTGCGGTTCGCGGTGGCGGGCAACAGCGTCCCGGGCACCGATGTGCTGAGTTGGGAAAAGGTCCCCTTCAGCGGGTAGGCACCCAACGGAAGCGTTCGACGGCGGGGCCTACCCGCCGTCGTCCGCTTCTTTGTGGAGGTCTGGACCCCGGTAGCCGGCGGATTTATGGTGAAAGGGTGGCGGCTGCCTGACTGGCAGGATGGCAAGCCCTGCCAGTCCGCTGTTGCAGCCGTCCGTCTCGAGGAGGCAGCAGATGGAACACGTAGAAGAGACCGTTGACGTCGCTGTACCGGTGCACACCGCGTACAACCAGTGGACCCAGTTCGAATCCTTTCCACGGTTCATGTCCGGCGTGGAATCCGTAACCCAGCTGACCGACACCACCAACCACTGGGTAACCAAGGTGGGTGGTGTCCAGCGCGAATTCGACACCGAAATAGTCGACCAGGAGCCGGACGACCGCATCGCCTGGCGCAGCACCGACGGCAAGTCCCACGCCGGAATCATCAGGTTCACGCCGCTGGATGCCAACCACACCAAGGTCAAGGTCCACTTCGAATGGGCGCCGGAAACCGCCACCGAAAAAGCCGGCGCGGCCCTGAAGATCGACGAGATGCAGGTGAAGGCGGACATGCGGAAGTTCAAGGACTTCATCGAATCACGCGGTACCGAAACCGGCGGCTGGCGCGGCGAAGTCAAGGACACCGGCCCCACCGGACAGTTCTAGACACCTGGCAAACTGAAGCGGACGACCGCGGGTGCCCACCCGCCGTTGTCCGCCTCCGTTCGGTGCGTCGGTTCGACGCGGGCTTGCCTGTGGCCGTGTAAGGTTTCCAGTCCTCGGCTGTGGAGATGCTAGGTATCCAACAGCCCGCCGCTGGCCCAACGCCGGACCGCGAGCTGCTCAGCCGCGTCGAACTCCAACAACGCAACCCGGCACAGTTCCTCAACGTACCGTGTCCAGGCAATTGCCAGCTGGGCTGACGTTGCCTCATCACTGAGCGGGAAGCCGGCGTAGGAGAGGCCCTGCAGCACGAAACTCACGGCGTTACGGGACACGGGCTCGCCCGCGCTGACGCAATCATCCCGAACCTGTCGTGACAGCTCGGTGCGGTTGGCCGGATGCTCGCCGAGCCGGGCCGCCATGGACTGGAAGATTTGCCGGAACTGGGCGGCCGAGAGGGCCGGGACATCCGTTACCCGCGTAACTTGCTCTTCAACGCCGGGCTGCTTGTCAGCAGGAGCCGGAAGATCTTCAAGTGAAAACCGCTTTGCGTCCCAAACCCAGCCGCCCTGCACCGACGAATACTCGATGTCCTTGCCAATTTGTGAGACCCACGTTCCAAATCGTCCAAAACCGCCCCAGTCCGTCTTCAGGGAAGGATCTGCTGCGAGGGCACGGTGAGCAACCATCGCACCGACTACCGGACCCGGGGCGGCGCGGACGAACTCCAGCACCTCCCGGACACCCGGCGAAGCCGCCTTTGTTTTGGTCTTGCTTGCGGCGGGGGCCTGGCGTTGATTCCCGGGGGCAACCGCGTGAATGGGTTCGCCCGCGGTGCCGTTGAGGATGGCAACGAAGTCGTGGGACTCCACCACGTGGTCCGCCATCTCCCGGTACGCAAAGGCCACGGCGCCGGCCGCTATCACCGTGGTCATCCGGTCGGCGGCGCGGAACCGCTGTATCAGCGATGTGAAGTCCGCATCCGCAGAAGCGAGAAAGAACTCTTCGATGCCGACGCTTCCAGAGAGCGCGTCCATGGCATCAAGTACCAGGTTGATGTCAGTGCTGCTTTTACCCCGCTGTGTCAGTGACGGGCAGTCGATCACGCGGAATCCGGCGCGGGTCCAGTAGGTCCGGTACTTCGAGTACACCGTCGGGTTCAGGTAGCAGTTGCGGATCAGGAAGCGGCGGGCGCTCTTGCCAGAGTCGCCAGCTGACAGTGCTTCGGCCCAATGCTTGGGGTCCTCCGCGAAACGCTTCGCCGCCTCCGGATCGATGGCCTGCAGGCCGGTGAAGACATTATCGAAGTCAACGAACATTGCAGCACGTATGCCGGGCCGGCGGGTGGGTGGGAGCGCCTCATTCATTGGCCCAGTGTGCCAGCAAAGCCCGGCAGGGGTGACCAGAACGCGCCCAAACGCAGGAGGGACGACGGCGGGTGCCCACAAGCGGTCGTCCGCCTCCTTATGTGCCGGGCATGTGCCTTGCTAGAGGCGAAGCTCCATGAAGACGCTGTTGGGGTCCAGGACGTAGTCGGCGAACGGCGGGCACTCGGTGAAACCGTGCCGGGCATAAAGGCGGCGTGCGGGCGCGAAGTAGTCCTCGGTTCCCGTCTCCAGATAGACGTGCTCAAGGTTCCGGGCCCGGGCTTCGTCCAGGATATGCCGGAGCATGAGGGTGGCAACGCCACGTCCCCGCGCGGTTGCCGTGGTGCGCATGGACTTGATCTCACCGTGCCTTGCCGGGCCGGTGGGGGAGCCCAGGAGCTTGAGGGCGCAGCACCCCAGCAGGTTGCCGTCCTCCCGGGCCGTCCAGAATGTGATCGAGGGGGCGGACAGCGCCGAGTGGTCCAGGGCGTGGACGCTCTCGGCCGGGGAGGTAGCAAACATGTCTGCCAGGTGCTCGCTGAGCAGGAGGTGGACGTCGTCACGCGTGGGGCTGTCCCGGTCTATGGAAATCATCGCCTCAAATTTACCTGTTGCACCCAGCTTCTCCGCTGTGCCATGATTCCCGTGATCGTGACCCGACCGCAGGAGGTGAGACCCATGAATGCTGTATCCGCAATGGGTGCTCCCCGCAGTCCACGATCGCGCGGCTGACGTAGCCGCCGCCGGGAGCGCCGAACACGCTATTCGCGAAAGGCGACTCCCATGAACTCAACACCCTCTTCAACTCCGCACCCCACCTCAACAGCGGCCTCTGGGCGCGCGCTGGTCCTCGGCGGCGGCGGATCAACCGGCAATGCGTGGCTGATCGGTGTCCTCGCCGGGTTGGCCGAGGCCAACCTGGATGTGACGGACGCGGACCTGGTCATCGGCACCTCGGCCGGGTCCACCGCCGCGGCCCAGATCGCCGGTGCTGCGGCCACTGAACTCTATGCCGCAGTCCTGGACCCGCACCCGACGGCTTCGCCAGGATCCACCACTGGACCCGCTCCTTCCAGGCCGGTGTCTGACCACCTGGAGCGGACGGGCAGGATCATCGCCTCATCGAAAGACGCGGGGGACATGCGCCGCCGGATGGGGGTGCTGGCCATGGATCTGGCCGCGGCCCATGACCCGACCGCACGTTGGCGCGAGACTGTGGCCGCGCGGCTGCCAATCCGAAATTGGCCGAACCACAAGCTGTTCATCACGGCCGTCGATGCCCACAGCGGCGAACCGGCAGTGTTCGACAGCAGCAGTGGCGTGGATCTGGTGGACGCCGTCGCCGCCAGCTGTGCCAGCGGGTTCGCCTACGGGATCGGGGACAGGCGCTATATCGACGGCGGCTACCGGCGCAACGAGAACGCGGACCTTGCGTCGGGGTTCGCGCGAGTCCTGGTGCTCTCGCCCTTCGGCGGCAGGACCCGGATGCCGCTGGAGTGGGGCATGCAACTCGCCGCGCAGGTGGAGGAGCTGCGGGCGCGCGGGAGCAGGGTGGAAACGGTCTTCCCGGACGGAGAAGCTGAACACTTATTCGGCGCCAATGCGATGGACTTTTCCCTGCGTCCGGCCGCGGCACGGGCGGGGCACCGCCAAGGTGAAATGCTTGCGCAACAGCTCACCGATTTCTGGTGCAGATCAGCCGAGATCCCGGTACTTCAGAGGGCTAGCCAAAAAAATAAAAGCGCGTAGCGTTGCGGGTACGCAAGCAAGGAAAGGCGTGATTCCGATGTCCGGAAAATCCCCCAAAAGCAGCGCCGCCAAGAAAGTCGGCAAGTCAATCCTCGAAAAACGGGCTGACAAAAAAGCAAAGCATGAAAGCGGCGAACTCAACGTTGTAAAGCCCCGCAAAAATCGGCGCTGACCAGGCCAGCGGGCGGCCGGAACTCCTAGTCCGGCCACCCGCCGCCAGTAGCAACAGCAAGTGACCAAGAAAGGACGACGGCGGGTGCCCACCCGCCGTCGTCCTTCCTGTATTCCTGCTAGTCCTCAATGGTGACACCGCGCCAGAAGGCGATCCGGTCCTCGATGTGCCTGGCCTTGTCCTTGGGGTCGGGGTAGTACCAGGCAGCGGCGTCGTTCCGCCGGCCGTCCACTTCCAGCGTGTGGTAGCTGGCCTGGCCTTTCCATGGGCAGAAGGTGTTCTTGTCGCTGTCCCGCAGGTAGCCGGCGTTGACGGCGTCGCGCGGGAAGTAGTGGTTGCCCTCCACCACCACGGTGTCCGCGGACTCGGCGATGACTTTTCCGTTCCAGATAGCCCTGACCATGAGGTCCCCTTCCGTCGCTGCTGCCGCTTGGAGTGCGGCACGTGTCGTACGGGTGCCAACGGCCTGGACGGCGGGCTTGTTCCCGGCGGCGGCTACTGCGGACTCTTGTCGATCACGCAGAACCGGTTTCCGTCCGGATCCTCCAGGACCACGAAGTCGGGGTCGTCCGGGTACATGTCCCAGTCCACGTGTTTGGCTCCGAGGGATACCAACCGCTCCACCTCCGCATCCTGGTCATCCGCGTACAGATCCAGATGGATCCGCGGATAGGCCTGGACCGGGGTTTCGCTGAGCATGAGGGACAGTGCCGCGCCCGGGCCCGACGCCGGCACCAGGGTCACCCACGTGTCGTCACCGGGTTCCCGGGGGACATAGCCGATGGCCTCCTGCCAGAACTTGGTGGCGGCGGCAACGTGGTTGACGCCGAGGACGATGGTTCCAATGGTCAACATCCGCCAAGCCTAACCCCGGGTCCGGCACCCTGTCCCGCCCCTCGGCAGGGGAAGTGCCCGGCTCCATCCCGGAACCGGGCATCCCCTCAGCCCCTAGGCAGCCACCTCCGCCGGCACCGCGCTGCAGTCCGCCCCGGTACCGGCGAGCTGCGGCGCCCACCCGTCCGTTCCCTGCAGGTACTTCCTGACCGTGTACTTGCCCGCCTCGGCCCCGGGCAACTGCGGACGGTCGGGGGTAACCTGCGCGCCCGGGCCGCGGTTGTTGTACTCGTGGAACCGTGCCTCCCGCCAGGAGAAGCCGCTCATGTCCGTCCGCGGCGTTCCGGAAATATGCGCGCCCAGCCAGGAATCCCGCACCAGGACCTGGGCAACGGCTTTCGGGTCACCGCTGGGATGCCACGGCCGGCCGAGATGGACGGTATCCCTCGCGGCATCCGAGACGAGCCGGCACTGGTCAAAGAGGTAGCCGTACGGGATGGACAGGTCCTGGCTGCCCGCGGTCACATATCCGTTGTTGGTGGTGGAGCCGCGGTCCAGCGACTTGATCTCGCAGCCGCTGAAGACGGCAGTTCCGCGGCCAAAGATGAAGTCCACGTCGCCCTCCACGTAGCAGCCCTCGAAGTAGAACCGGGCCTGGACGCCTGTCCCCGGTGAGTTCACCAGCAGGGTGTCCTGGTTGCCCAGCAGCCTGACGTTGGACAGCGCCGAACGGTCCCCGGTGATGTGCAGCGCCACGGCCTGGCGGTCCTTCATCCCCATGTTGGCGGCCTCATCGAAATCGTTGCTGATGGTCAGGTTCCGCGCCACGAAGTCCGGCCCGTCAATGCGGACGGACGCGCTGCCGGAGGTGCCGAAGTTCCCGCTGCCGTCCGGCTTGGGCGTGCCGGACGCGTTGTTGAAGACCAGCAGCACGTCCTCCGGCCGCCCGCCCTGACCGATGAAGGAGATCCGCGGCTTGTCCGCCGGAACCCGGACGGCCTCCCGGTAGGTGCCGGGCTGGATCCTGATGACCGTCCGCTGGAGGCTGCCCGGAGGGACGGAATCAACGGCCGTCTGAACTGTCGCGAACGTCCGGCCGGGGCCGACGTCGAGCGTCACCGGAAGGTCGATGGGCCGCTCGGCGGGCCAGTACATGTCCAGCAGGGGGTCCGCGACCGCGTCGATGTTCAGGAAGTAGCCCGGCGGCACGATCTCCTTGGACTGCAGTTCGCGCGCCACCAGGCGGGCCACGGCTACCGCCCCGGCAGCCTGGAAGTGTGTATTGTCCTCCGAGCCCTGCGGATACTGCGGGTGCTCACCGGGAGCCAGGAAGAGGAACTGCGACTTGGTTCCTTCCGGCCCCAGCTGCTGCCAGAGTTCCTTGGAGGACGCCGTGAGGTCCACCAGGGGAGTGCCGGATGCGGCGGCGAGCTCCCGGACGGCCTGCGGATACGCTCCGTGGGAGTCCTTGGCATTGCCGAACGAGTCGAAGCGGCGGCGTTCCACCGGCGTGACCAGCACAGGTATGCCCCCGCGCTCCCTGGCCCCGTCGATGTACCTTCCCAGGTACTCCTTGAAGGTGGTGTCGGGGAGCGTTCCGCGGGCCGGGTCCGCCACTTTTTCGTCGTTGTGGCCGAAAGAGATCAGCAGGTAGTCACCCGCCTGCATCAGGGCCAGCACCCGGTCCAGCAGTCCGGCGTCGGCGAAGCTCTTGGAGGAGGCGCCGGACCACGCATAGTCAAAGACGCTTGCCTGCGGGCCCAATAGGAGCGGCAGGGCCTGTCCCCAGCCGGCGCGGGGACGCTCGGACTGCTGGTAGGCCGACGACGTCGAGTCCCCGACCACGAAGATGACGGGCTTGGTGCGCGGCTTGGTGGGGTCGGCGCCGGCTTGGGAGAGTGCGTTCGCCATGCCCGTTCCCGGGAAGGCAGCGGCCCCGGCGGTGAGTGCCAGTGCCGTCAGGACGGTGCGGCGGCTGGGCAGGATGGCAGCCATCAGAGGTCGCCTCCGGCCGTGAAGACCGGTCCGGTGGAGTCCTTGAGCAGCGCCGGCACGGCCTGGGCCGGGTGGACCTGGGTACGCAGGGTTGGGCTCCAGGACGTATCCTCAGCCAGCTGGTCGGCGGGGGCTGCGGCCGCGTTGTACTCCGCGCGAAGGTCGGTAATCTTGCCGTTGACCGCGTTGGCGATGGTGGTGATGGCCGTTCCCTTGTAGCGGCCGATGATGTCCGCAGCGTCAATGCCGGCCGGAAGCGTGAAGGCGTTCGCCTCTGCGTAGAGGTGGGAGCTGAATCCGGCGCCCAGGCTGTATTCGTAGGGGATCTTGCTGTCCTCGGTCACCTCGAAGTGGTTGTTGTACACGTCCACCTGGCCGAACCGGACGCGTGGGGCGCGCTGGCCCACGTTATGGAAGACGTTGTGGTGGATGGTGACCCGCAGCTTGCCGGGGTCTCCGCGCGTGGGTGAATCGGTGGAGCCGATCAGGAGCAGCTTGTCGTGCTCGGAGAACCGGTTGTAGGACATGGTCACCAGGTCCGAGCCGTTGGTGACATCGACGGCTCCGTCATGCACCTGGTAGGGGCGGCCGAAGTACAGCGGCTGGGCGCTGTCCAGGTTGGGGGCGTCCGTGAAAGCCGAGTGGTCAATCCAGACGTGCGTGGCCTTGTTGATGACTTGCAGCAGGTCGTACTCGCTGTTCCAGTTTCCCTCGGTGCCGTCAGTGGGATCCCAGGCGGGGAAGCAGTCCGCCGCATCCCTCAGGGTGAGGTTGCGGACGATGACGTTCCCGGCACCATTGATGCGCAGGGCTGCGCCGGTGATGCTGCTGTCCGGCGTGGCGCCAACGATCGTGGTGTTGCTGGGAATGTCCCACCGGATGGTCTTGGCCTGCTTGGCGGCGGCCAGGCGCCTGGCGTCCTCCTGTGGACCTGCCGGCTCCTGGTCCCGCCCGTAGGTGGCGGGGTCAAAATCGCGGAGGTACTGCGCAAGGCTGTAGCCCGTGCCTTCGGCGTAGCTTTCACAGGTGAGCGTGGAGCCGTCCGGCGCAGTGTTGGCATTGATGCTGCCGTGGATCCGGATTATCTTGGCCTGGCTTCCGGCGGCGAAGGCGGTCAGGAGTTCTGCCTTGGTGGAGACGTCGTAAACGTTGGCGGCCTCTGCTGCCGACCCTCCGGTGGTTCCTGTCCCTTCGGATGCCCAGCCGTTTCCTGCTGGCAGTACCTGGCGTTCAAGGGGTGTCTGGGTGGTCTGGGCGGTGGGATCCGCCGCCGGGTTTGGGGAAGCCCCTGCCGGACCGGCGATGAGGAGGGCTCCTGCCACGGCGATGGCTGCAGACATGGATAAGTGCGTACTGCTTTTTCGCATGTTCTCTCTTCCGTCATTGGAATGAACTGCGCCCCGGTCCGGGGCCGCTTTGCCGCCGGATGCTTGTGAGCGCTGACAAGGACCTTATCGAGAAAGCGTTTTCTCGGCAATAGGAGAGGCAGATGTTTCTGAAGTGGCGGAAGTACTACCAGCCCCAGCTCTCCGGCAGGTAGGCGTCCGCGGCTAAACTCGCCTGCATGGGGGAGAATGCAACGCCTGAAGAGCGCCCAGTGTCCAAACGCGGCAAGGTTCCTGCCGTCGTCGTACCCTTGCTGGGTGTCGCGGCAGTGCTGTTTGGCTGCCTGATCGCCTATCTCAACCGCGACTTCACCGGTTGGTTTGCATACGCGCCGCTGAGCAACACGCCGTTCGGCGCCAATGGAGCGGCCTTTGTCACCCAGGGAACCCAGGTAGGCCTTGCCATTGCCGGTGCCGGCCTGCTCTTGCTCGCCTTTTGGGCCGGCTACAGGTTGGGGCGGCGGGCCAGCGCCGTGTCCAACCCCGCGCAACCGCACTAGCCATTGATGCGTCGGAAATTTCCGACCTACACTGGTGTGGTGCTTCCCGATGTCTTTGCCGCCGTGTCCAACCCGGCGCGGCGCATCATCCTGGACGAGCTCCGCCAAGGTCCCCGGACCTCTGGGGAACTCACCGGCCTGCTGGACCTTAGCCGTCCGGCCGCGTCCGAACACCTTGCCGTGCTCCGCGGGGCGGGCCTGGTGCGGGAGGAACGGCAGGGCAGGAACAGGGTGTACCACCTCCAGCCTGCCGGGCTTGCCGAGATCGGCGGCTGGGTGAAGCACTTCGAGCACTACTGGAACCAGCGGCTGGACGCGCTGGGAGACCTTCTGGACGAGGAGAATCCGTCATGACCGAGAACGCCATCCGGCTGGAACGCCGCTTTCCGTACGCCGCCACGGCGGTGTGGGCCGCACTGACCACGCCGGAACTGCTGGCCCGCTGGTGGGCGCCCGGCGACATCGCACCCGTGGTGGGCCACCGCTTCACCATGGACATGGACGCATGGGGCCACCAGCAGTGCGAGGTCCTCACCGTGGACCCGGGAAAGTCCATCAGCTTCCTCTTCTCGGAGGGCATGCTTGACACCACCATCACCTGGCGGCTTGAGCCGGCGGACGGCGGGACGATCCTCCACCACGAACACGCCGGATTCCGCCTCGACACCCCCACGGGCAGGCAGGCCTTCGAAGGCATGGGCAACGGCTGGCCGGGCCTGCTGGCCCGGATTGACGGGATTCTCGCCGACGTCCCCTGACAGGCAACGGAAACGGACGACGGCGGGACACGCCCGCCGTCGTCCGTTTCCATTGACTCCTGCCGCCCGTTTACTGCCGGACAGCGAAGGGTAACGATGGAGTATGACTGATTCCGGAGCTGGCGGCGCCAATGACCCCTTTGACGGCAACGACGAGATCGTGGCCGGAACCGAGCACCATGAGACGCCTGAAAGTATCGCCGAGGATGTCCGCCATGACATCCAGCTTGGCCATGTCCAGGACGATGTGACACACGTCCTCGAGGAGCGCTTCGAGGAAGCGGGTATTGAAGCCCGCCCCGAAGAGGTGGAAGACCTCGCCGAAGAAATCGAGCGGGACGCCTCAAGCTGACGCTTGGCTTTTAAGGTCAGGGAGCACGCGCTTGGCGAACCCGGGCGGGCCTGAAACGGCGGGTAACGACCTGGACCAGTGTGCTGGCCGTGTTGGGCACATGGCTCCAAGGAGTCATACCGGTGGTCCAGGTGGCCCGTCCCCGGGCGGCGCGGTCCGCGCTTAGGGCCAGTCGGCCCGGATGAAGCGGATGGGACTCTTGAGTGTGAGAAGGAAGTCAGACGTCCACTCGGCAACGTTGCCTTGTGAGTCCATGGAATTCGGCGCTGCCACCTGCTGCGTGTCCTGGTTTGCGGCGTCCTGAGGACCTTCAGCGGTGCTTTTCATTTATCCCCCTTGGCAAACATGTGTGCCACACTAGGCACCCCGCAAAGCCAAAGGAAGAGGATTAATCCACTAGCGGGATAAACTTGGCAAATCTTGAGGATGGTTTCCATACCCCCCGCTTCCCGCACCTCCAAATCACTTCCCGGCACGTGAGAAAACAGCGCCGAAGAAAGCGGCCTGCGCGTCCGCCTTGGCCTGCGTTTCGGACTGTGAAGCCGTCCTGCTGCTCGCCTCGATAGACAAGGTCCCCCGGCGCGCTCCGCTCTGGACGTGCCACTCCCCGGTCCCGTCGGAGAGCTGATAAGCCACGGCGTAGCTGGAGTCGGCTGCGATGGTGGTGGTAAGGGCGGAAACCGATGACCAGGGTCGGCTGCCGCCGCCGAACGATTGTTCCTCAATGGTGGTACAGCCCCGAAGTCGCTCCGCTCGGGCGTCAAAAGGATATGGTGCCGCCATTGCGGAGGGCATGCTGATGACAGTGAAGTCCGTGTAGTCGATTTTGCTGACCCCGTGGATCTGTCCCTGCCCGGCTACAGACCCGAGCAGCGAGGCCATGTAGGACTCCTCATTGAAAGAGCATGGAGTGTCGGGCGGCCGTGAAAAGCCAGTGGGAGTGGAACCGGGAGGCGAGGCGAGCACCCTGGCCTGGGGCAGGCTCACCGGCTCCCCGTTTGGGCCGGTGATGCCCTTGAAGAGGGCCACCATCTGGTCCGGCGCGAGCGAGTTTGGCGGCGCCGCTGCCAGTGATGGAGCGCCTTTCCGCGCCTGGTCAATGAGCTCCCTGGCAAGTCCGGACATGGCATCAAGGGCCGGCTTCGCGTCCGACTCCGAGTTAAGATTTGCCACTGCGAGGCTGAGCGTGACGGACAGCGTGCCGTCCAGGACGCGCAGCCCCACGGAGCCGAAGTCACCCGGGCCCTTCGGCTTGGTGACCTGCATGAAGGCGTGCTGCTTTTCCGCGACCGTGGGAGCTGCAATCAGGTGGAGGGAATACGTGGAGCTTTGGCTGGACGCCGTATAGGTCAGGTCGAACTGGCTGCAGCGGGACACCAAGTCATCCGGGTAGCCGAAATCAGCCTTGGCGATAGCGTCCCTTTCCGCGCTCCGCAGCACAATCATGACAGTGCTCGTCGGAGTGGACTGACCGCCCACAGGAGGCATGATGCCTTCCGCAAAAGCGATTTCTTTGTCCGCCCACCGGGTGAAGGGGTCCTGGGGGAGGAGGACGAGGCAGTCCCCGGGCATCGTTTCCATCCTGGTCGGGGGAAAGGACCCGCTTATGGTGCCGCTTCTAAGGGAAGTCGAATCGTGGGCGACAGGGTATGGCAGGTTCCGAATCCGGCCCACTGCGTTGATGATGGCCGCGAGTTCCGCATCAGAGAAGGGCTTGGACGGCGACGCCGCGGAACCCGAACCCGTGGTTGGTGATGCTTGGGCCGGCTCCGTGCTGACGGCGGGGCTGCTGCCCGGAGTGGTGGTTCCGGAGGAACATCCGGCCACGGCGAGCAGGGCCGCCGCCACGCAACCGGCCCAGCGCCGGCTGTTCCTCCCCGGGACAGTACCGCTGCACTTCGCGACTCCCCGAGCAGCCATCGCCGGCCTCCTTTGCCAGCACCAACGCTAAGCTTCCGCCTGTGGACCAGCTAGGGCCGTAGGACCCGGCCAGGCGCGGCGCCGCCCAGGACGGCCACGCCTTCGGCGGCAACCAGCGGGGCGACTTCCAGCCGCGTCCCCGGCCCCGCAATCACCAGGACGTGCCGGGCCGTCACGCCCTCCAGGGCCGCTGCCACCTGCCGGATGACCTCCGCAACCCCGCCTGGAAGGACGGACGACGGCGGAAGCCCGGCGCCGTCGTCGTCCGCCCTAAGCCACGTGGTCACCTTGGCGCCGCCGGTGGCATCACTGATGCCGCGCGCCAAAGCCTCCGGGTCCACTCCCTCCTGTGCGTAACCGCTGATCAGCGTGACCTGGTCAATCACCCGCTGGTGCACCGGGGCCGCGGCAGCAAGCAGTGCCCGGTCGTGCCGCCACAGCGCAAAGTGGTAACCCGCCACCAGCCCCGCGGCCACCAGAAGCCCCAGCGGTGCCCGGATACGGTCCAGGAGGCCTCCACCCGAAACATCGCCCAGCAGGAATTCGAACAGCCGGTAGCCAATGACCAGCAGCGTAATGAGCGCCACCACCGCGCTGACACCGAAAAACGCCACCAGGTAGAGGCGCCGGCCGGGGGGAATGTCGTCCGCCGTCCGCGGCTGCTGCCTCGGGTTCCAGGCCAGCCACCACACCGGGCCTCCCACCACCAGCGAACTGATGCCGCCCAGAAGAAGGGTGCGCGTGGCGCTGCCAGCCAGCGGCGATACCGCGGCGGCCAGCAACGCGTTCACCACTACCCCCACACCGGAAGCCGCTGCCGCCAGTGCCACCGCCGACGTCACCAGGAGACTGGCACGGCGGGTCCGCGTGGACCGGTGGACGGACTCGGTGCGGTGGTACCGCCACACCAGAGCCCCGATGACGGCGGCCGCGATGGCCGGGGCGAGCGGTTCGAGCAGGAGGTTCAGCGGCTCGCTGCGGTCGAACGCCAGCCGCAGGAGGACAAACAGGATGAGGCCCAGCCCGGCCAACGCGGTGATACCGGCGACGAAGATTCCTACGGCGATGATGGTGACGTCCACCAGTGCTGTCTGGAAGCGCCGCCCGCCTTCCCTGAACCAGTGCCACCACCACACCACCGCGCCGCCGGCTGCCCAAATGAGGGACCTCAGGATGGGAAACCACCAGGGTTCCAGGGTGGCGGTGGACATGAAGCCGCGGATTGCGGCGTCCAGCAGTGTGCTCAGCGCGGCAATTGCCGCGCCTGCACCCAGGAGCAAGCCAAAGACCCACCCGATGAGCACCCGGATATCTTCGAGATGCCGCGGGGATTTGTGCGGGTGCTTCCACATCCACCGGTGCCACCACCAGATGGCTCCCCAGACAAGGCTATTGGCCAACGAAGACGACCAGTCGTTTCGTTCCATGCCAATCAAGGCAGCTGCCAGACTTAGCAGCGATGTGGTGGCAATAATGAGGGAGACTGCATACATCCCGGTTAGGTAGAGCCCCCAGCCGGCGGCTGTCCGCTCCGACTCGTCGTGGAGCCGCCTCCAGGCGAACCACCACAGAAGGAGCGCAAGCGGGCCGCCGATCAGGGTGAAGGCCAGGGACAGGGCCAGGCCGGCCACGTCGCCCTGGATGAGGACTGACGCCGTACGGAAAAGGCGTCCCAGCAGTCCGCTGAGGCCTGACGCCGTGATAACCACCAAAGCAAACAGCAGGACATACAGGATCAGCCGGCGGAGGGTTGCCAGGCCGCTGGCCGGCGCGCGGACTGCTGGGGCTGCCGGCGCCGTCATTGCTTGGCCGGAACTACGGAGCAGGCCGTCAGGGGATACGGCGGCTGGTCAATCATCCACTTCCCATTCACTTTCAGGAGCAAGAAGGCTTCCTCCATCTCATACTCGGACGGGCCGAACGGTCCGCCCTGGGATGACTGGACGATCGAAACCCTCACGGTGGCAGAATCGGTGCGCTCCGTCGTCGAAATCAACACCACGCGGGCGGGGCGGGGTTCACCCGGATACGATCCACGGCAACTGCTCCGGGCACCCGGCGTGAGGAAGGACTGGGCGGTGGGAATGTCGCCGTCGATCACCGCCTTGCTGTACTGCTGGACCACTCCGGCGGGGCTGGACTGATCCAGCGGGGCCGGCTCACCCCGGGTGAACACGACCGCCAGCGCAACAACCACCAGAACCACCACCACGCCCACCAGCGCGAGCAGGATCCGGTCCGGTTTTCGCGCTGCAACGTCCATGGCGCAAGTATGCGGCAGGGCGGGGTTTTTGGCCCGTGTCTTAGGACCCGTTTTCGGCATCGTCCATTTGTTTCAACCCTGTTGCAATGTGCGCAACATGGCCTAGCGGTAGAACTCCTCCTTATGGTCTTCCGCGCGGCTACTGCGACCGGACAAAATAGGAGAAAGAATCTGCGCCGGAGCTATTGACTGTGGTGCGCGTCACGACCTATCTTGAAACAACCACGTTGCAACAGATGCAACTCCTACTTTCACTGGTGGTTCCATTGAGTAAAGAATCAACCTCACCCCTCGCAGGAGTCGTTGCCAATGACGACAATGCTCCTGCCCGGGCAGGGCATGGCGTGGACAATACGGTGCCCAGCAAAGACGTACGACGACGGGTGGTTACCGCGAGCTTCATCGGCAACTTCGTCGAGTGGTTCGACTACGCCGTGTACGGCTACCTCGCGGCCGTCATCTCCTCGGTCTTCTTCCCCGAAGCGGACCGGCAGACCGCACTGCTGGCAACTTTCGGCGTCTTTGCCATTTCCTTCTTCGTCCGTCCCCTGGGCGGCTTCTTCTGGGGCCATATCGGCGACAAGCTGGGCAGGCGCAAAGCCCTGTCACTCTCCATCGTCATCATGTCCGTCTCCACCTTCTGCATCGCCCTCATCCCGGGCTACGCCACCATCGGCATGCTGGCTCCGCTCCTGCTGCTCCTGGTCCGTGTGGTCCAAGGGTTCTCGGCAGCCGGCGAATACGCAGGCGCCTCAGCCTTCCTGGTGGAATACGCGCCGGCCAACCGCCGCGGACTCTATGCCGCGGTGGTGCCGGCCAGCACCGCAGCGGGCCTGCTCCTGGGCTCACTGATCGCGGCGCTCCTCAGCTCGGTGCTCAGCACCGAACAGCTGCACGAGTGGGGCTGGCGGCTGCCGTTCCTCCTGGCCGCCCCCATGGGCCTGATCGGCCGCTACATCCGCACCAAGCTCGAAGACACTCCTGCCTTCCGCGCCCTGGCTGACCAGGAAGAATCAGCACCCAAAGCGCCTGCCCTGGACATGTTCCGGACTTACCGCAAACAGCTGGTCATCGCCTGCGGCGCAGTGCTGCTCAACGCCGTCGGCTTCTACGTCATCCTCAGCTACATGCCCACCTACCTTTCCGAGGAACTGGGCTTCGGGCCCACCGAATCCTTCCTGGCCACCACCATCGCCCTGGCCAGCTACATCGGCTTCATCTTCCTGACCGGCATCGCGTCAGACCGGTTTGGCCGCAAGCGCATGCTGATCACTGCCTCCGTGCTGTTCATGCTCCTGACCGTTCCGGCCTTCATGCTGCTGGACACCGGCAACTTCCTGGTCATCGTCCTGGTCCAGATCCTGCTGGGCGGGATGCTCACCCTGAACGACGGCACCCTGCCCAGCTTCCTTGCCGAACTCTTCCCCACCAAGGTCCGGTACAGCGGCTTCGCCGTCAGCTTCAACCTCTCCAACGCGCTCTTCGGCGGCACCGCGCCCTTCATGGCTACCCTGCTGATCGGCCTGACGCAGAGCAAGCTGGCCCCCGGCTGGTACCTGGTGGCCGCCTCCGCCGTATCCCTGGTGGCTGTGCTGTTCGCCGCCGAAACGTCGCGGAAGCCCCTCAAACACCTCTGAGCAACCAGAGGCCCCTAAACCAACCTCTTCCACAACACCAACTGCAGCACCCCCTGCCCTGGCAGCAGCTGCATCCATTAGAAAGGCACCACCCCTGTGACTATCACTGCCGATGACGCCTCGTCCATCGCCGAACTCGAGCGCCTCAAGGTCCTCCACATCGGCTCCAAGGGCAAGCTCACGTTCTCCGACGCAGAGTTCGAGCGCCGCCTGGGCGGGCTCCGCCGGATCATGGCCGCCAAGGACCTGGACGCCGTCATCCTCACCAGCTACCACGGCATCAAGTACTACTCCGACTTCCTGTACACCACGTTCGGCCGCAACTACGCCCTGGTGGTTACGGCAGACGATTCCGTCACCGTCACCGCGAACATCGACGCCGGCATGCCGTGGCGCACCTCCTACGGCGAGAACATCGTCTACACCGACTGGCGCCGCGACAACTTCTTCTTCGGCCTGCAGGAGGCCCTGCGCCAGCGCGGCGTCAAGGCCTCCCGGCTGGGCGTCGAGGACGACTTCCTCCCGGGCCTGACTCGCGAGAAGATCGCCGCAGCCTTCCCGGGGGCAGAACTCCTGGATGTCTCGCAGGACGCCATGCGCCAGCGCATGATCAAGTCCGCCGAGGAAATCGAGGTCATCAAGCACGGCGCCCGCATCGGCGACCTGGGCGGCGAAGCCATCCGCAACGCCATCCGCGAGGGCATCACCGAGTACGAGGTGGCCCTGGTCGGCACCGAAGCCATGGTGCACGAAATCGCCCGCACGTTCCCGCACCGTGAGGTCCGCGACACCTGGGTGTGGTTCCAGTCCGGCATCAACACCGACGGCGCGCACAACTGGGCCACCACCCGGAAGCTGCAGCAGGGCGACATCCTCTCGCTCAACTGCTTCCCGATGACCTCCGGCTACTACACCGCCCTGGAGCGCACCCTCTTCCTGGGCCAGCCGGACGAACGGTCCCTGGAGCTGTGGAACATCAACGTGGAGGTCCACAAGCGCGGCCTGGAACTCATCAAGCCCGGCGCCGTCTGCAAGGACATCGCCGCCGAGCTCAACGAGATCTACACCAGCCACGGCCTGCTGGCCAACCGCACCTTCGGCTACGGCCACTCCTTCGGCGTCCTCAGCCACTACTACGGTCGTGAAGCCGGCCTGGAACTGCGCGAGGACATCGACACCGTGCTGGAACCGGGCATGGTGGTGTCCATGGAGCCCATGATCACGGTGGCGGACGGCCTGCCCGGCGCCGGCGGCTACCGCGAACACGACATCCTGGTCATCGGTGAGGACAACACCGTCGAGAACATCACCAAGTTCCCGTTCGGCCCGGAGCACAACATCATCCAGGGCTAACCATCACCACCGGGAAGCGGCGCCACGGTCACGTGGCGCCGCTTCCGCCGTCCCGGCCAAATACCCGCGCATGAGGAAAGATGGTGTCCACCATGACTCCTGCAACAACCTCCGACAGCAACGGCAGCGGCACCGGCACCAACGGCGGGACGGACGCCAAAGGCGCCTCAGTCGTCGTCAATGCCATCGCCGTCCTGCGCACCTTCACGGCGGACGAACCGCTGCTGGGCGTCACCGAAATCGCCAACCGCGTGGGCATGCACAAGAGCAGCGTTTCCCGCATCCTGGCCACCTTCGAGCAGGAAAACCTGGTGGAGCGGGACCCTGAGACCAAGCGGTTCCGGCTGGGCCTGGGCCTGATCGCCGTCGCCGGACCGCTGCTGGCCGAGATGGAAGAGCGCCGCGTGGCATACCCGGTCCTGCGGCAGTTGACCGAGCAGACAGGGGAGACCAGTGCGCTGATGCTGTGGAACGGGGACGAGGCCATCTGCGTGGAGCAGATCGCCAGCCACCACCAGATCAAGCACACCACGCCCCTTGGCGCGCGCTACCGGGACGCCATGAGCGCCTCGGTCCAGGTGTTCCTCTCCACCCTGCCGGCCGAGCGGGTGCGGGAGCTGCTGCGCAGCGGAACCATCACCTTCCCTGGACTGGACGACGCCGGATTGGCGGCTTACGAAGCCAGGCTCCAGGACGTGGCGCAGCGGGGATGGGCGGGAAACTATGGTGAATCGTCCATGGACGAGGTGGGCGTGGCCGCCCCCGTCCGCGACCACCGCGGCGACGTGGTGGCTGCCGTCCTGATCCCGGCGCCCCGCTTCCGGGTGTCGAAGGAACAGTTCGGGAGCCTGGGCGAGGCCTGCGTGTCCGCCGCCGCCAAGGTCACCACCCGCCTGGGTGGCCGTCCGGAAACCTGATGTTGCCGTGCCAGCCGCCCTCCAAGCACGCGGAACGCCGTCCCCAACGGCAGCATCCAGTCCCTACACCCAGGTGCTGTAGGAGCCGCTTGGGCTCCAGTGAATGACGCCACCCTGGTAGTTCTGGGCCACGCTCCCGTCATTGCCTGTCGCGTGTATCGCAGTGTCGCCATCGCCTCTACCGTGCTCTAGAACGCGCAGGCCCGCTCCTCGACTGCGGAGTTCATCGGCGAAGGCGAGCATATTCTGTGTGGAACGTCCGAGCCTGTCGAGCCTAGTGATGAACAGGTGTCGCCATCGATCAGCGCGTCGATGGACCGATCGAACTGTTGTCGTGAATTTCGCGTCCCGGACACGCCGTGATCAATGTAAAGGTCATCGCGCCGGACTCCAGCGGCAAGAAGGTCCGCCTGTTCAGCGATTCAACCAGAAGGTTTCGAGACATAGTTGCGAGAATCGGACGGTGGAAGAACTCTGACGATTCCGCGAAAAATAAGATACGGCAATCGTCACAGTGACCCAGCCTGTGAGACGTCTCGTATCCCAGGGTTTCGAGACGCCTATGCCTTTTATTAGTTATGTCGGCTGAGGCTAGTGGAGGAGTTTGTGAATGATCGATCCGTCTCCGTGGAAGATCAGAGTTCTGCCTTGGCCGTCAATCCAGACCCAAAAGTATGAGGCGTCTTCGCCGACGTCATCCACCGTGCCATGTTCGGGTGCACATCCGGTCCGTTTGACGATCACCCTGTCGCCCGGGTTCAGGTGAATCCAGTTGCGGTAGCTGAGTAGGCGACTTTGCGCGCCGGGGGATGGGACTTTCACTAGCTGAGTGTGTGCATTCATGGTGTTCCTTCCGGTGGATTTGGCGTTTCCGTCCACCAGGTCCGGGTATATAAGGATGGGCGGGGCGGGCACCCGTGTGCACGCCCCGCCCTTTTCCTTCAGTACTGCTAGGTCAGTTCTGGGGTACTACCTGCATGCTTGGGGGCTAGCGCCTCCTGCTCGGCCGAGTTGTCTTCTGCGTCCGCTAGGCCCTCCTTTTTCTGCACCCGGCGGGCCCATGCTGAGGTGACGATTGGGCAGAGCACTGCGGAGACGACGACCGAGGCTGCCACGAGCACTGTGGCGTGTTCCGCGGCCGGCGCGTAGACGGGGTTGGCCGTGGCAATGATGGCGGGGACGAGGGCCGCGTTTCCGGCTGTGGTTGCCGCGGCGAGGCCTGCCACGCCGTCACCACCGGTGAGTTTGTCGGCGAGCAGCAGCACTGCGCCGCCGACGAAGACCACGAACAGTCCAAGTGCGATGCCGAGCAGTCCTGCTTCAACGACGGCGTTGAGGTTGATGGTCAGGCCGAGGGCCAGGCCCAGGAACGGAATCATTGCCGGCACCAGCGGGGCCAGGAGATGCCGCATGTTCTTGTCCAGGTTTCCGAGGAGCATGCCCAGTGCCAGCGGGAGGATCGCGCCGACGAGTGCCTGCCAGGGGAAGGCAGCGAGGCCGGCGATGCCGAGGGTGACCATGGTCAGGAAGGGGCCGGATTCGAGCGAGAGGATGGAGTAGGCTCCAGCATCGCGTTTGCGGCCGAACTGTCCCATCAGGGAGATGTAGAGGCCGCCGTTGGTGTCGTTCAGGGCGGCGACGAGGGCGAGGGTTGAGAGGCCGGCAAGGATTCCGGTTTCGATGGGCGCTTCGCCGAGGAAGCGTCCGGCGATGACGCCTATGAGGATGGCGAAGGCAATCTTTGAGCCGAGGAGCACCCCGCCCTTTTTGAGGATGTAGGGGGTTGATTTAACTTCGAGTGTTGCGCCGAGGCAAACGAAGAACACGGCCAGGAGGGGCGGAAGGCCGGTGAAGAAGGCTCCCGTGAAGGAACCGAAAAACTTACCGGCGTCCGGGGCGAGGGTGTGGATGATGGCGCCGATGAAAAGGGGCACCAGCATCATGCCGCCGGGGACTTTTTCCAGGGCTTTCTTGATGGGAATCGACATTGATTTCTCCTGTGAATGGCTGGGTTGCTTGGGTCCACGCGTTCCGGGGCGGGTGCGCGGGGGTGGGGGTGTGTCTAGCCGAGGCCTGGGATGAGCAGGACTTTGCAGGCGTCTCCGGTGAGCAGTTCGACGGCTTCGTCGATTTCGCTGAGTTTTTTGCGGTGGGTGATGAGCCAGTCGAGCTCCAGCTTCCCGGAGTCCAGGAGCAGCAGGCTTTGTTCCCAGGTTTCCCAGAGCCGGCGTCCGAAGATGCCGCGAAGGGTGATGCCTTTTTTGTTGATGTAGGCGGCGATGTCGACTTCGGCGGGGCGGCTGGGGTGGCCGACGGTGATGACGGTGGCTTCACGGCGGACGGCTTCGAAGAGTGTTGTCAGGGTGCCGGGCGCTCCCGAGCATTCGAAGCCGACGTCGAAACCGCCGCGGCGGCCGGTCAGTTCGCGGCAGCGTTCGATGATGCCATCGTTGGGGTGCATGGCGGTCGCGCCGAGCTTTTCGGCTTGGGCCCTCCGGTAGGGGTTGGGGTCGACGGCGATGACATGGCTGGCGCCCATGAGCAGTGCCAGGTTCACGACGACGAGGCCGACCGGTCCTGCGCCACTGACAAGCACCGCCCGGCCTGCCACGGAGTAATTGGCGCGCTGGATGGCGTGCACGGCCACGCCGGCTGCCTCGAGCAGGGCTCCGGACTCGAGGGACAGGCCGGCAGGGAGCTTGACACAGATGTCTTGCGGTACAGCGGCGTACTCGGCGAAGACGCCGTCGATGTGCATGCCCAGGATTCCAGTGCGTTCGCAGGTGTGCGCGTCGCCGGTGCGGCAGGGGAAGCATTGTCCGCAGGTGAGGTGGCTTTCGAGGGCGACTTGGTCGCCAACCTGCAGTCCGGTGACGCCAGCTCCGACCTCGACGATGGTTCCTGCGCCTTCATGCCCGAGGGTGACCGGGAGGTTGAGGTTGAACGCCTGGGCGGAGGGGGTCCAATCGTAGAGCTCGCGGTCGGTGCCGCACAGGGACGCGGCTCCGACTTCGATGACGACAGTGCCTTCTGTTGCCTTGGGGTCGCCGGCGTCAGTGACGTAGGTGACGCCTCGTTCTGCTGCGTTCTTAACTACTGCCCGCATGGGGGCCGCCTTTCGTTGGTTCTAGTGATGCGTGGAGGATTGTGTTGGGGGTGTCAGGTGGGGAGTTGGCCGGCGAAGCGGCGCAGGATGTCGGTGGGGCCGACCTGTCCGCCCTTGAGCAGGAGCCTGCACCCTCCGACAGCGGAGGCGCCGTCGGCTTTCAGGATGGGGCCGGCTGTGACGAATTGGTCGGTCACCCGGAGTTGGCGTACGCCCATGGCGATGAGTGCATGGCTGGAGGTATCGCCGCCGCAAACGGCGATATCCCGGGTGAGGCCGGCTGTGGCCATCCTGGCGGCGATGCCGCCGATCAGTGTGCCAACGTAGCCGGCGTCCACCGGTTTACCGGCTTCGTAGCGGGGGTCCGCCGATCCGCGGGTGGTGTGAACGATGACGTTCCTGCCTCCCCGGAGGGCCGCGGAAACGCGTTCGTCGAGGGCTGCCGCGAGGGTGGTGCCATCGCGCTGGAGCAGTTCGGCAGGCACGGGAACGTCCTCCCAACCATTGGCGATGGCGTCGTTGATTTGTTCGGCTGTGGTGCTGGACGCTGAAGCGCTGACGGCCAGAGCCGGTCCGGACGGGCGTTGCGGGCCGGGTGTGCGCGGAGGCTGGTCCGAGATTGACCGTGCCAGGGCTGCCATGATGCCGCCGGATCCGACGACGATGGATGGGCCGTGGCCGTGTTCTTCCCGGGTGAGGGCTTCTGCGATGGCGTCCATCTGGTGTTCGTCCACGGCGTCGACGACAAAGGCCTGCGCGCCGGGTTCCCGGCGCCGCTCCGCCCAGGCGTCCTTGAAGGTGCCGTCCTCATAGGCGGGCAGGTGGATCGCCCCGGGCACCTGGGTGCCGCCGAGCTGTTCGGCCAGGACCTCGCGCAGGTCCGCCTCGGCCATGGGGGTGGACGGGTGCTGGGACATGACCGGGTGGCGGTCCAGCCGGTAGGTTTTGCCGGCGTAGGTAGCGTAGTGGTTACTGAAGGCGGTGTACCGGCCGAAGCCCGGCTGGGCCGGCGCCACGGGAATGGGGCCGTGCAGGGGGAACTGCTCATGGAGCAGCTGGATCCCGCGGCCGATGCTCCCGACAGTGGTGGAGCTGTCGAAGGTGGAGCACACCTTGTACAGCAGCACGTCCAGGTTCAGGGCCGCAATCCCGGCAAGGTCACGGGTGACCAGGTTGTCGAACGCTGTTCCCGACAGGGAGCGGGCCGGTCCTGCGAACCCGACGACGTCGGTGTCCGTGGGCAGTGGACCGTCCCCGATGACCAGGGCAGCTTCCAGGCCGTAGCGGTGTGACTGGGCCAGGACGTCGGCGGCTCCGGTGAGGTCGTCGGCGACGAAACCAAAGGCTGGCATCTCAGGCGCCCTTCCCGAAAGTCTGGACCGCATGCAACAGGGCGTCATCTCCAGTTTCCGCCTGCCTGGCGGCTGCAGTCTGCAACGGAACCCCTTCCACGGCTGCTTCCCACGCCTGGCGCAGGCTCCGCACCCCGGCCCCGGGACCGTCCGGGTGGGCGGCGACGCCGCCGCCGGCGAGCATCATCAGGTCCGTGGAACCGACCGCGTCGAAGGTGGGGCCGGGAGTGGTGACATTCTGCCCTGAGGACAAAACAGGCAACGGTGCAATGGTCTGCCCGAGGGGTTCGAGCAGGCTGCGGATGTTCGCCGCGACTTCGTCGTCGAGTTCGTAGAACTTGCTGCCGAGCCCGCTGGCGTGCAGGTGGTCGGCGCCGGCAAGGCGGGCCATCTGCTGCCAGACCCGGTAGTCCATGCCCAGGGCCTTGGACCGCATGGAGGCGGCGAGGCCGGCGCGGTGGCCGTGAATCGGTACTTCGGCGAAGCTGCGGAGCAGGGCAAGAGCCGGGAGCCCCATCACGGGGATGTTCAGCATCACGCACGTGCCGCCGGCTTCAACAACCAGGTCGTGCCGCTTGCGCAGCCCGGCGAGGTCACCGGTGATGTTGAAGGCATACATGGTGGAGTGGCCCGTTACCTGCTCGGCGGCGCGGATTTCCTCGGTAGCGACCGCGACCCGGCGTTCCAGCGGCAGGTACGCCGGATCAGTCATGAGCTCGTCGTCCTTGATCAGGTCAATGGACGCCATCGCCAGATCCCGGACCACCAGGCGGAACTCCTCTTCGGAGAGCCCGACATTGGGTTTGACGATGGTGCCGACCATCACGCCCTGAACGTCACTGATGAGTTTGCGTGTCCCCTCGATGCCGAAGGCCGGGCCTGGGTGGGCGGCCACGAAGTCCTCCGGCAGCTCGATGTTTTGGAGCCGGCAGGCATACAGATCACCCAGCTCGAAGAGGTTGCCTGCAATGGCGGTCTGCAGGGTGGCCAGGTCGGTTCCGACGTTCTCCATGGGGAAATCAACGGTCACCAATGCAGCGCGGACTTTTTCCGGGTTGGCCCGTGACGGCAGGGAAGGCCGGCAAAAACCAAGCTCCTGAACATCCGAGATCCGGGCGGCGTGCCGTTCCCGGATGCGGGCCGATTCGCCGGGTACCGGCAGGAAGGTGCCGCTGGACTGCTCGCCCGCCATGATGGCCGCGGCCTTCGCGGGATCAATCTCGGACTCGAGGTAGTAGGTGCAACGCACCGAGCGCGGGTCGCGCATGGATTCTCCAATTCGGGGGGGATTTGAAACTCACGTATCCGACTGTCACTTGCAGGTACTTTCACTTCGCTCACGCACCGATGCGGGCTCAAGCAGGTGACTCGGGACTTCTGGTTCACGGCATCTCCTGCGATCTGAGAACCCGAAGTTGTACGTACCTTTGATACGTACAATAATGGGTGGTGTAGGTCACGTCAAGACGGGACGATGTCGCTGCTCAGCGATGGGGAGCAGCGGGAGGGCTAAGATTTGCACAGCGGCAGAGGAGTTAGCGTGAGTTTGGTACCAGCAGACACAGGATCGGGGCCGGCAGGACGCAGCGGCGGTTTGGACCGGGAAGCCGGAGGCCCGCTGCATGCACAAATTCGGGACATTCTGCACCGGCAGATCGAGGACCTTGCGCTGCCCCCAGGCGCCTCTCTGCCAACCGAAGAGGAACTGCAAAGGCAGTTCGGTGTCTCCCGCAGCGTGGTGCGCCAGGCCCTGTCAGGCCTTGCCGACCTCGGCCTGATCCGACGCCAGCGCGGCCGCGGCAGCGTAGTAGCCGCAACGCCCGTCCTCCGCCGGCACGTCCAGCGCGCGGGCGGCCTGGATGAACAGGCTGCCGCGCACGGCCAGCGTCTGCGCACTCACGTCCTCACCGTAGAACCATCCGAGCCGCCCCAGGCAGGCATCGAGGCCCTCAACACCACCAACACCTGGAAAATCGAGCGGGTTCGCTACCTCGACGATCTTCCCGTTGCTTTCATGCGGACCTGGGTCCCGCGCGACTTCTTCCCACACTTCACCGTAGAACTGCTCGAAAACGCATCGCTTCTCAGCCTCATGCGCGACCACGGGTATCACCCCGCGGGCGGTCCCCGTCAGGTCCAGGCAGTGTCCTCAGACCCCGAACTGGCGCGGAAACTGGACATCAACACCCGCGAACCACTACTCCTGCTCCAAGGCGTAACCCGGGACGCCCTCGGCCACGGCCTCGAATGGTTCAACGTCTGGCACAGCCCCAACACCGTCTTCGACGTCGACGCACAAGTCACCAGCCAGCCCGGACGCGTCTCCCAAGAACACATCCACCGCCTGCGCAACCTGACCCAGCAACTCGAATCAGAACTAGCCGACCTCGAACGAGGCGGACGCTAATGGGTGCCCCCACGGCCAACGCAGCGGTCCGCAGGTCAGGGCAGCCCTGCCATCCGGGCCGCCAGGTGCAGCGCCGCGAGCCGCCCGGTACCGCGCGGATCACCGCCGCACAGCTCGAAGATCCGCTGCAGCCTGTGATGCATTGACTGCCGCTCCAGGTGCAGTTCCCGTGCCGACTGTGCCGTGTTGCAGCCTGAGTCCAGCCACACCTGCAGGGTCTCCAGTAGCTGGGACTGCCGCTGCGCATCATGCTCCAACACTCCGCGCAGGTGCCGGTTGACGAACGCCTCGCGCGCCGAGCCGTCGAGGCAGGTCAGGGAGAGGCTCTCCACGGCGGCGTCGTCTGCGTCCACCACCACCAGGCCGCGGGCCGGAAACCGCCTGCGCGCAGAGGCGTTCCGGCGGCGGATCTGGCGCACCTCCAGGGTGCGGCGGGCTTCGGCCAGGGACCAGGCAGCGTCGGCCACCCCGCCTGCCACGGGGCCGACGGCGATCACCGCGTCATGGTCCCCTTCCAGCCCGCGGAGCGATTCCAGGAGCTGCCGCCGTTCACCGGCAGTGTCCGCGCAGGGCAGGCCGATCATGACCACCAGTTCGGCGTCGTCCAGGTACGCAGCGCACGGAATGCGTTGTGAGCTCAGGAAGGTTTCGACGGCACCACGCAACTCCTGCGGCGATGCCGCGTGGATTGCCGCCGCCACAGCCGGGGAGTCAATGGGGAAACCGGCAGCCGGCGCGAGCTGCTCAAGGCGCCACTCCGGGGCAGAGTGGAGCACAGCCCGCATCAGTTCGGCGCCGGCCAGGGCATGCAGCCCGGGAGGGGTGTGCTGCAGCAGTGCCAGGCCCAGGATGTCCACGGCGCGTTCGCCTGCCACCTGCGCCAGCGCCAGGTCCGCAGCATCCGGCACCCGCACCTCCAACCGGCCCATGAGGACCCCGCGCACGGGGATGTCCACGCTGACCACTTTTTCGCCGGCCACCCCGGAAAACGCGTCCTGCCCGCCTGCCTTCGTGTCGCCGTCGTCCCCCCAATCCTCTGGCGCCGCGCTCCCCATGTTGACTCCCCACGGGGAAGTGAGCGTCACGGCGGAACCGGTGATGCCTGCCAGCACGCCCAGGATTTTGTCGAGCGAAGCACCGTGGGCCAGTTCGGCCGCCATGGCGCGCGTGGCGGCGTCGGCCTGCTGCAGGTGTCCCACGGACTCGCTGACCAGCATGGAATTGATGGCCTGCATGACGCCCACAAAGGGCACCACCTTGCGCAGCTCCACCACCGGAAGGCCGAATTCCTCGGCCTTCGCAAGCATGTCGGCCGGGATCTCGGGCAGGGCACCGCCGGTCTCGATGGCGAGCGCCGCAATGCCGCGCTGGGCCAGTTCGCGCACGTAGTCTTCACGTTTGGCCGGCGTTGCCGTCGCCAGCGTGATCCCGCCGCAGAGCAGCAGTTCGCCGCCGCGGAGCAGGGGAGCGATGTCCAGCACCTCGCTGGAGTGGACCCAGCGGACCGGCTGCGCGTCGGCCACCGCGCCCAGCGGATGGACCAGGGGGTCGGCGGCAGCAAGGGCGGGGTGGGCGAGTATTTCGCCGAGAAACACTGACACGACGTTCCGTAACGTAGTAGGAGAATCTGTTCGACACATCGTATCTTGTTGCTTGTGATGGGGGCCACATAGCCTTTTGGTACTTATTCACCTCACGGAGGCCCCCATGCAAGAAAAGCTTTCACCAGCCACGCACGGCCAACCCGGCCAGGGCACGCAGGACCACAACGTCGTGGACCACGAAGCCTGGCTCCAACCCATCCCTGAATCAGCACGAACACGCAAGGTATCCGGCCAGTTCTGGATCTGGGCGGGCGCCAACCTGGCACCCATCAACTGGGTGCTGGGGGCACTCGGCATCCAGCTGGGACTCGGACTGGCGGACACCGTCACCGTCCTGGTCCTGGGGAACCTGATCGGCATGCTGCTCTTTGGCTGCTTCGTCCTCCTGGGCCAGAAGACCGGCGCCACCGGCATGGTCCTGGCCCGCGCCGCATTCGGCCGGCGCGGCAACTACCTGCCGGCTGCCATCCAGGCCCTGCTGGTCATCGGCTGGTGCGCGGTCAACACCTGGATCATCCTGGACCTGGTCATGGCGCTCTTCGGAACCCTCGGCTGGGTTGACCCTGACGCCCCCAACTACGGCTGGAAGATCGGCGTCGCCACCTTCATCATGGCCCTGCAGGTTGCCATCGCCTGGTTCGGCTACAAGGCCATCGCCGCCTTCGAAAAATGGACCGTACCGCCCACCATTCTCATCCTGGCCGTCATGTCCGCCGTGGCCTGGTTCGGCATGGACATTGACTGGGGCTACGCCGGACCCGCCGGCGCCATCCTCGAAGGCTCGGAGCGGATCGCCGCCATGAGCGCCGTCATGACTGCCATCGGCATTGGCTGGGGCATCACCTGGTTCACCTACGCCGCGGACTACTCCCGCTTCGTCAGCACCAGCGTCCCCAAGAAAAAGGTCTACCTGGCCTCCGTGCTGGGCCAGTTCATCCCCGTCGTGTGGCTCGGTGTCCTGGGTGCCAGCCTGGCCACCAACAGCGGCGAAATCGATCCCGGCAAGCTGATCGTCCTGAACTTCGGCGCCATGGCCCTGCCGGTGCTGCTGATGGTGCTCCACGGCCCCATCGCCACCAACATCCTGAACATCTACACCTTCTCCGTGGCCACCCAGGCCCTGGACATCTCCATCAGCCGCCGCAAGCTCAACCTGTTCGTCGGCGTCTTCTCGCTCGCCGCCGTCGTCTTCTTCATCTTCCAGGAGGACTTCGCCGCAGTGCTTGACGCCTGGCTGATCGGCCTGGTGGCCTGGGTTGCCGCCTGGGGCGGAATCATGCTGGTGCACTACTTCTGGCTGGACAAGCGCTGGCCCGGTGAGCCGGAGCGCCTGTTCGACGGCGTGGGCACCAAGCGGCTGCCCGGCGTCAACTGGGCGGGCGTCATTGCCCTCCTGGCCGGCATCTTCGCCACCTGGCTGTTCATGTACGGACTGATCCCCATCATGCAGGGCCCCATCGCCGTGGCCCTGGGCGGCTGGGACCTGTCCTGGCTGGCCGGCGGACTGACCAGCGCCGGGGTGTACGCCATCCTCGGGCCGCGGCAGCACATCCGCTACCTGGCCCTGGAACCCCGCGCCTCCCGGAAGGCGGATGATGCTCCCGGAACAGACGGCACGGCGGCGGAGAGCTCGCCTGCCCTCCCCGCCCTCTAGGCAACCCCACCTTCTTCCCTCAACACCTGGCGGGCGCACTGCGCCCGCCGAAAGGAATAACCGTGAACCAGCCCGCCATCGCGGACGCACAGCACCCCATCACCTGGCCGGACGGCGTGAAGGCCGCAGCGTCCTTCACCTTCGATGTGGACGCCGAGTCCTGCACCATCGCCCACGATCCCGCCAGCACCCGGCGGATGTCGCTGATGAGCCACCAGTCCTACGGGCCGAAGGTCGCGGTGCCGCGGCTCCTGGCGATCCTGGCCCGCCAGGACATCCAGGCCACCTTCTTCATCCCCGGCTTCACCGCCGAGTCCTACCCTGACGTAGTGCGGCGGATCGTTGATGGCGGGCACGAGGTGGCGCACCACGGCTACCTGCACGAGCCCATGCAGGGCATCGATGCGGCCACCGAGGCAAGCTACATTGACCGCGGCCTGGAAGCCCTGGCCAAGGTAGCGGGAGTCCGGCCGGTGGGTTACCGGGCACCCTGGTGGGAACTGAACTGGCACTCCCCGGGGCTGCTGGCGGACCGCGGCTTCCTCTATGACTCCAGCCTGCTCGACGGCGACGCCCCCTACCGCTTCGCCGTCGCCGCGGACGATCCCCGGGACATCGTGGAGATTCCGGTGGATTGGACCCTTGACGACTGGGAGCAGTACGCGTTCTACCCCGGCGTGACGGGCAGCGGCGTGATCGAAAGTCCGGCCAAGGTCCTGGAGATGTGGACCCTGGAAGCCGAGGCCCACCACTCCCAGGGCAGCTGCTTCGTGCTGACCAACCACCCGTTCATCTCCGGCCGGCCGTCCAAGGCAGTTGCGTTGGAGCAGCTCATCGAGCGGGTGAAGTCGATGGACGGAATGTGGGTGACCACCATGGAACAGATTGCGCTTCACACCAAGGCCACGGTCACCGAGGTCCACACCCACGCGCGGATTGACGTGCCGGTATTCCCGGGCGCGGGTGCGCAGTTCAAGCCGGCCGTTGTGCGGCAGGGGGTGCCGGCCTAGGACCAGTTGGGTCCAATCCCTGGATAGCCAGGCTCGTCTTGCGCGGGCCTGGCTATTCCGCTGCCGCCATCAGGGACTGCATCTGCGCTGCGGCATCGCTGCCCGGGGCCGGCGTGTACACCACGATGTGCAGGTCCGGGCGGTCGGAGGGGGAGACCTGGTGGTGTTCGAGCTGGAGGACTCCCACTGCAGGGTGGTGGAAGAGCCGCTCGCGGGATTCGAAGCCCAGGATGTCGTACAGGTCCCAGCCCTGCCGGAACTCCGGGCTGGCCTCCTTGAGCCGTTCCACCTGGTACTGGATGTCCGGGTCACCCAGCCGCTGACCGGTTTCGGCCCGGAACTCCGCAAGGAAGCGCTTGCTGGTGGTGTCCCAGTCCGGGAGCAGGTCCCGGACGTAGGGATCGGTGAACACCAGCCACAGCAGGTTCCGGTCCGCCGGTGGCACCGTGGCGATGTTCGGGTACAGCGCAGCATAGGCCTTGTTCCAGCCGGCCACGCCCCAGTCCGGGAACAGGGCAAAGGACGGGTTGGGATCCAGCGCATCCATCAACCGCTGGATATGGGGTGGGGCCGTGTCTGCCGCGGGGCCGGCAGGGGCGGCGGATGCGTAGCCGCCAAGGGACAGGACATAGCCCAGGCCGGTGGTGGAAAGATGCAGCGCGCGGCTGATGGCTTCCAGGACCTGGCGTGACGGGCTGATGTCCCTGCCCTGTTCAAGCCAGGTGTACCAGGTGACGCTGACGCCGGACAGGAAGGCCACCTCTTCGCGGCGGAGCCCCCGCTCCCGGCTGCGGCCGATCGGCGGCAGGCCGTAGTCGGCCCGCAGCGCCTGGTCCCGGCGGGCCCGCAGGAAGAGGCCAAGTTCTTTGCGCCGCCCGGGATCACTCACCCACAAATACTATTACTCTGGTACTCCTACTACTAGTATCAGCGCTGTCTTCCGCACAGCTACCCGAGCCAGCAGGATGGTAACCATGCCTGCACTCCGCTCAAAAACAGTCACCCACGGCCGCAACATGGCCGGCGCCCGCGCACTGCTGCGCGCTTCCGGCGTCGCCAACTCTGACATCGGCAAGCCGATCATCGCCGTGGCCAACAGCTTCACCGAATTCGTTCCCGGCCACACCCACCTCGCCCCCGTGGGCCGGATCGTCTCCGACGCGATCCTTGCCGCCGGCGCCGTGCCGCGCGAGTTCAACACCATCGCCGTGGACGACGGCATCGCCATGGGCCACTCAGGCATGCTCTACTCGCTGCCGTCCCGCGACCTGATCGCCGACTCCGTGGAGTACATGGTCAACGCCCACTGCGCCGACGCCCTGGTCTGCATCTCCAACTGCGACAAGATCACCCCCGGCATGCTTATGGCTGCTTTGCGCCTGAACATCCCGGTGGTCTTCGTCTCCGGAGGTCCCATGGAGGCCGGCCGCGTGACCTTGACTGACGGTTCCGTGCGCTCGCTTGACCTGGTGAACGCGATTGCCGACGCCGTGGACGAGTCCATCTCCGATGCGGACATCAACCTCATCGAAGAGAACGCCTGCCCCACCTGCGGTTCCTGCTCCGGCATGTTCACGGCCAACTCCATGAACTGCCTTGCCGAGGCCATCGGCCTGGCCCTGCCCGGCAACGGCTCCGTGCTGGCCACCCACACCGCGCGGAAGGCGCTGTACGAGAAAGCCGGCCGCACCGTCGTCGAGCTCGTGAAGCGCTATTACGACGGCGACGACGACTCCGTGCTGCCGCGCTCCATCGCCACTGCGAAGGCCTTCGACAACGCCATGGCCCTGGACATTTCCATGGGCGGCTCCACCAACACCATCCTGCACCTGCTGGCCGCGGCCCAGGAGGCCGGCGTGGATTACGGCCTGGCCGAGATGGACGCCAAGTCCCGCCAGGTGCCCTGCCTGGCAAAGGTGGCCCCGAACGTTGCCAAGGACAAGACCTACTACATGGAGGACGTGCACCGCGCCGGCGGCATTCCCGCCCTGTTGGGCGAGCTGAACCGCGGCGGCCTCCTGCACAAGGACGTCCACTCCGTGCACTCCGCCGACCTGGACGGCTGGCTGGACGACTGGGACATCCGCGGCGGCAAGGCCACGGAGGAAGCGAAGGCCCTGTGGCACGCTGCCCCCGGCGGCGTCCGCTCCTCCACCGCGTTCTCCCAGTCGAATGAATGGACCTCCCTGGACACCGACGCCGCCGAAGGCTGCATCCGCTCGGTGGAGCACGCCTACTCCAAGGACGGCGGCCTGGCCGTGCTCCGCGGCAACGTGGCCATCGACGGCGCGGTGGTGAAGACCGCCGGCGTTGATGAGTCCATCTGGACCTTCTCCGGCCCGGCCGTGGTGTGCGAGTCCCAGGACGAGGCAGTGGAAAAGGTCCTGAACAAGACCATCAAGGAAGGCGACGTAGTGGTCATCCGCTACGAAGGCCCGCGCGGCGGCCCCGGCATGCAGGAAATGCTGTACCCCACCTCGTTCCTCAAGGGCCGCGGCCTGGGCAAGAAGTGCGCCCTCATCACCGATGGCCGTTTCTCCGGCGGAACCTCCGGCCTGTCCATCGGGCATATCTCCCCGGAGGCTGCCTCCGGCGGTGCCATCGCCCTGGTGGAGGACGGCGACATCATCAGCATCGACATCTCCCAGCGCTCCCTGCAGCTGGAGGTCTCCGACGAGATCCTGGCCGAACGCCGCGAAAAGCTGGAGGTCAACGGCGGTTACAAGCCCAAGGACCGGGATCGCCAGGTTTCCGCCGCGCTGCGCGCCTACGCTGCCATGGCCCTGTCCGCGGACAAGGGCGCGGTCCGCGACGTGTCCCTGCTGGAGCGGTAACACTTGAGCGGTAGCACGGCTGCCGGCGGGGGAGGGGAGAGGCAGGTCCTTTAGCCCTGCCCCGCCTGGGCATGCCGCGCCACCTCGCTGCGGCCGGCCAGCGGGTAGCCGGGTATGGGGAAGCGATGGCGTCCCATGTCAACGGGCCAAAGGTCCGGTCCCACGCACCTGCGGTGACGGTACCCTGTTGACATGGTGCAGGAATTTGCCGATTACCGTGCGGAAGGCATCCTGCTTGCTGGGGCAGGTCGAGCCATCCTGCTGCAGCTTGCCCATCCGGCCATCGGCAGGGGCGTGGCGGAACACAGCACGTTCACCGAACGCCCCGTCAACAGGCTCAAGGGCACCCTCACCTACGTCTACGCGGTTGTTTATGGCAACGACGCGCAGGTGAACGAGGTCCGCCGCAGGGTAAACCGGGCCCACGTGCCGGTGCAGCGCCCGGCAGATAAAGCCTCCGCCGGATACAGCGCCTACGATCCGGAACTGCAGCTCTGGGTGGTGGCCACGCTCTACGACACCGCACTCACCATTATCGAGAAGATCTACGGCCAGCTGGACGACGCAGCCGCGGACGCGATGTACCGGGACTATGCGCGGATCGGTACCGCCCTGCAGCTTCCCCCGGGCATGTGGCCGAAGGACCGTATAGAGTTCGGCCACTACTGGGCAGAACATATCTCCACCCTCCGGGCGGAGTACCCCGGGGTGCGGGTTGGCCGCGGCCTGCTGTTTCCCAAGCACACGGCCCTTTGGTACCGCGCCATCATCCCCCCGGCCAGGTTCCTCACCGCGGGGCTCCTTCCGGAGCAGTTGCGGAAGGACTTCGGACTGGCCTGGAGCGATCGGCACGAGCGTCGCTTCAACCGCGCATTCGGGATCCTGTCCGTGGCCTACCCAAAGCTGCCGCGGGGCATCAGGTACTGGTTCAAGGATTACTGCCTGCGTGAACTGGACAAGGACCTGAAAAGGAACCCCCAGTCAGGCAAGTCTGCTGTCAGTCATCAAAATGCGTAAGGACTTTCGGGTCATCAGCCACCGAAGCGACAACGGCGGCTGCCACATCACGGAGCTTGACGTTGCGCGAGCTGGAGGCGATGCGCAGAATCTTGATGGCCGACTCCTGGCTGCACCGGTTTTGGGCCATGATCGCCCCGACGGCGACGTCGATGGTGGTCCTTGATTCCATTGCCGCGATAAGGTTCTCGCGGTCATCGACCAACTGGGCGATCCGGACAGCCAGGCGCAGGGATTTGGACGCTTCCAGCGCATACGCTTCCGCTTTTTCGATGGCTTCCCCGCTGAAGGCATGGGTCTTCGCGGAGTAGACGTTAAGTGCGGCGTTCGCTTCGCCCTCGAGCGGGAGCGGGACGGCCAGGATGGAGCCTATGCCTTCTGCCCAGGCAGCCGCAGTGTAGCGGGGCCACCGTGTGTCTTCGCGCACGTCAGGAACATGGATGGTTGTCAGTTCCCGAAGCGCCGTCAGGCAGGGCCCTTCGCCCTTCCCGTACTGCAGCTCGTCCAGGGCCGGAACACGGGAATTACTCGTCGCAACCGTGGTCGGCTTCTTCCGACGCATCAGCGTCACCCCGCACATCACCTCGTGGTCAACCGAGAGGGTGGCGGCTGAAACAGTTGCGAGCTCGCTGAGCAGCGCCTCGACGTCGACTGACTCCAGCAGTAGGTCCTGCAGGTGTTCTGTGACTGTTTCATCATGCTGGATCATGCGGTCTCTGGCCACGCTGTCCTGCTCTTTCTCACGCCCCAATAAGGCCTGATAGAGGCATAATGCGAAACGGCCGCCATTGCTTGACTTCGCCAAGCCTACACACCCCGTCGATACAAGACCAAGGGCAACTTGGGTGAAAACCAGAAGACAGGGGACAGGAAACGGACGACGGCGGGAGGCCCAGTTGTCCTGCGGCGAGGGCGCGTAAGGGGGGTCTGCCAAGACCCGTTTCAGCAGGGCCCTCGCTAGGGTGCCGGGAGCACGGTTTGATGGAGGACATGCCACCCGAAACAACAGTCATCAATTCCAGCGAGCCGCAGGAAGCAGGCGCCCGCGGGCACCACCCGGCCCACTGGGGCGGTGTCTTCGCGATGTCGCTGTGCGTCTTCGCGCTGATCGCCTCCGAATTCATGCCCGTCAGCCTGCTCACGCCCATGGCCGCCGAACTGCAGGTTTCAGAAGGCATGGTGGGGCAGGGGATCGCGATTTCCGGTGTCTTCGCCGTCTTGACCAGCCTCTCGGTTTCCACCCTGGCCGGCAGCATGAACCGCAAAACACTCCTGCTGGGCCTGACGGGGCTGATGGCGGTCTCCGGGGCGCTGGTGGCCACCGCACCCGGTTATCTGCTGTTCATGGTGGGCCGCGCCCTCATCGGCGTGGTCATTGGCGGCTTCTGGTCCATGTCGGCAGCCACGGCCATGCGGCTGGTGCCGGCGCACCAGGTGCCGCGGGCCCTGGCAATCTTCAATGGCGGCAATGCCCTGGCCACGGTCCTGGCCGCACCCCTGGGAAGCTACCTTGGCTCGCTCATCGGCTGGCGCGGCGCGTTCTTTTGCCTGGTGCCCATAGCGGTGCTTGCCTTGGCCTGGCAGTGGATCAGCCTGCCGTCGATGAAGGTCCAGAAGCGGGCATCCGGCAACGTGCTCGGGATTTTCGCCGGGCTCAAGAGCCGGCCGGTCGCCTGGGGAATGGCTGCGTGTGGGTCCTTCTTCATGGGCCAGTTTGTCCTGTTCACCTATATCCGCCCGTTCCTGGAGACCGTGACGCGCGTGGACGTTGCCACGGTGTCCCTCGTCCTGCTGGTGATCGGCGTGGCGGGCTTTGCCGGAACGCTGCTCATTGGCCGGTTCCTGGGCAAGGGCCTGTACCGGACGCTGATCATCATTCCGGTGCTGATGGCGGCCATTGCCGCAGTGCTCGTTCCCGCCGGCGGCTGGATCGCCGCCGTGGTGGTTCTGCTGGGCCTCTGGGGCCTGATGTCCACGGCCGCGCCCGTCGGCTGGTGGAGCTGGCTGGCGGAGGCGATGCCGGATGACGCCGAAGCCGGCGGCGGCCTGATGGTCGCGGTGGTCCAGACGTCCATCGCCATCGGAGCCACGCTCGGGGGCGTGCTGTTCGACTCTGCGGGCTACCAGGCCACATTCCTGGCCGCCGCGGCCATTCTTTCCATCGCCGCCGTCCTGTCATACCTGACATCCCGGGCCGCGGCCCGCCAGACCACGTAACCCATCCCTGAGGAGGAGAACATGAAGTACACCAAGAGCGGCGGCCAGACAGGAGCCGGCCCCAAGGAATGGTTCACCGGAACCGTGCAGATTGACGGCATCCGGAACCCTGACGAGCAGTCGGCCATCGGCTGCGCGCACGTCCGGTTCGCGCCCGGCGCCCGGACCGCCTGGCACCGCCACCCCAAGGGCCAGACCCTCTACGTCACGGACGGGATCGGGCTGGTGGCCCGGCGCGGCGGGGAGGTCCAGGAGATCCGTCCCGGCGACGTGGTCTACATCGAGCCCGGCGAGGAGCACTGGCACGGGGCCACCCCGGAGCGGTACATGGCCCATGTCGCCATGCACGAAGCCGACGAAAACGGCGAGGTGGTCACCTGGCTAGACCACGTGACCGATGAGGAGTACGGCGCCTAACCAGGCCATTGCGCAAAGGGGAGCGGACGACGGCGGGAGGTCCCGCCGTCGTCCGCTCTCCTTTTGCGGGAGTCAGGTCAGTCGTCGTAGGTGTTGGCGATGTAGACATCGCACGGGGCGTTGTGCGCCACGCTGTTGGCGACGCTGCCCAGGAGCCTGCCGATGCCGCGCATCCGCCGGTTTCCCACCACGATCAGCCGGGCATCCAGGCGGACGGCCTCTTTGATGAGCGAATCGGCAGGCTTGCCGCGCGCAGCGAAGTGGGTGATTTCCACTCCCGGATGCGATGCGCCGAGGGACTTTGCCACCGTCTCCGAGCTGTCCGCATTGGAGATCCGTACCTTGTCTGAGCCCACCCCGAAGGTTTCGGCGTTCTCGACGTCAAAGGCGGTCACCACATGAAGGGATGCCCCCAGCGAGTCCGCCAGCCCCAGCGCCACTTCCGCGGCCTTCCGTGCCGACGGGCTGGCGTCCACACCTACAACGATTACTCCGCTCATTTCTGCTCCTTTATCCAGTTCCTGGCATCAACGTTCAGCTGCCAGTCTAGGGAATACCCTCCGGAAGTCCTCGAATCACACGGCTGCCGCCGCGACTGTGGCCGCCTGCCGGCTGAACCGGTTCTCCGGCCGCGTCAGGCCGTAGTGCTCCCGCAGGGTCCGGCCCGTGTATTCGGTGCGGAACAGGCCGCGCTCCTGCAGGATGGGCACCACCTGGTCCACAAAGGTTTCCAAGCCGGAGGGGAGCACCGGCGGCATGATGTTGAAGCCGTCCGCCGCGCCGCCGTCGAACCATTCCTGGATGGCATCCGCCACCTGCACGGGGGTGCCCGTGAAGGTGCGGTGCCCGCGGCCGCCGCCCAGGCGGCCGATCAGCTGCCGCACCGTGAGCTGCTCCCGGCGGGCCAGCTGCACGATCAGCGTGTAGCGGCTCTTGGCGCCCTCGATCTCATCCTCGCTGGGCAGGTTGTCCGGCAGTTGGCGGTCCAGCGGCAGGTCCTCCGGGTCCACGCGCAGCGTCCTGGCCAGCTGAATCCGGGCGTACTCCGGCTTGATCAGGCGGTCCAGTTCCCGTTCCAGCTCCAGGGCTTCCGCCTCGGTGGCACCGATGACGGGCACAATGCCGGGCAGGATCTTGATGGTCTCCGGGTCACGGCCGGCAGCGGCGGTACGGGCCTTGAGATCCCGGTAGAACTCCTGGGCGTCGGCGAGGGTCTGGTGGGCGGTGAAGACGGCGTCGGCATAGCGGGCGGCGAGGCCCTTGCCGTCTTCGGATGAACCCGCCTGGACGATCAGCGGGTGCCCCTGCGGGGAGCGGGGGACATTGAGCGGGCCGCGGACCTTGAAGTGCCTGCCCTCGTGGTCAATGGTCCGGATCTTTTCGTCATCGCCCCACACGCCCCCTGCCTTGTCCGCGAGGACGGCGTCGTCCTGCCAGCTGTCCCACAGCTTCTGTGCCACGTCGATGAACTCGGCGGCACGTTCGTACCGGACGGCATGGGCAGGCTGGTCGTCCACGCCAAAGTTGCGGGCGGCGTCCGGTCCGGCGGTGGTCACCACGTTCCAGCCGGCACGGCCGCCGCTGGCCCAGTCCACGGAGGCGAAGCGGCGGGCCAGGTTGAACGGTTCGTTGTAGGTGGTGGATGCGGTGGCGATCAGCCCGATCCGTTCGGTGGCCCCGGCGATTGCCGTCAGCAGCACGGTGGGCTCCAGCTTGCCGGCCGGCCGGCGGCCCACCTCGCCGAACAGGACGGGGGAGTCGGCAAAGAAGATGGAGTCCAGCTTGCCGCGCTCGGCGGTGCGGGCCAGGTGCTGGTAGTGCTCCACGTTGGTGCCGGCGTGCGGGTCGCTCTCCGGCAGCCGCCACGAGGCTTCGTGGTGGCCCGTGCTCATAAGGAAGGCGTTCAGGTGCAGCTGGCGCCGGGAAGGGGTCTGGTCAGTCATGGGAAGGCTCCTTGCGGGTAGGGGTGGGTTAATGGCCGACGGCGGCGGGTTCAGCAGTGTGGGTTGGCTCGACGCCCGCTGCAGTAAAGACACCCAGCGCGGCCAGCAGGTCGCGGCGGAGGGCTTCATGCCCGGCGGCGTTGGTGGACGAGCGGATCTCCGGCGACACCGGGCGGACGGTGGCGATGCGGCCGTGGTCCAGGACCACGATCCGGTCTGCAAGCGCGATGGCCTCGTCCACGTCGTGGGTGACCAGCAGGACTGCGGGCCGGTGGGCGGCCACCAGGTCCTGGAGCAGCCCATGCATTTTGATGCGGGTCAGCGCGTCCAGGGCGCCGAACGGTTCGTCGGCCAGCAGCAGCTGGGGTTCGCGAACCAACGACCGGGCCAGCGCCACGCGCTGCTGTTCACCACCGGACAGCTGGTGCGGCCACGCTTTTTCACGGCCGGCGAGGCCCACTTCGGCGAGTGCCTTACGGGCCCGGGCACTGGCGTCGTGCTCCCGAACGCCGAGGGTGACATTGCCCAGCACTGTGTCCCAGGGCAGCAGCCGGGAGTCCTGGAAGACCACGGAGACGCGGTCCGGGACTTTGATCACCCCGCTGCCGAGGACCTCGTGGTCCAGCCCCGCCAGGGCCCGCATCAGGGTGCTTTTGCCGCAGCCGCTGGGGCCCAGCAGGGCCACGAACTCGCCGGGGGCGATGTCCAGGTCCACACCGTTTAGGACGCCTTTGGGACCGAAGCCGCGGATGAGGCCGCGAACCGAGACTGCGGAAGCCGCAGTGCCGGCGGGACGGGTGTCGGTCAGCCCGCCAGGGTGCGCTGCCATGAGAGGGCCTTTCGTTCGAAGAAGCGGACGGCGCCGTCGGAGATCAGGCCGAGAATGCCGTAGACGGCCAGTCCGAGGACGATGATGTTGGTTTGGCCATAGGTGCGGGCGAGCTCCATCATGTAGCCGATGCCGCTGGTGGCGTTGATCTGTTCCACCACCACCAGGGACACCCAGGCTCCGGTGACGGCGAAGCGCAGGCCCAGGAAGAAGCCGGGCAGGGCGCCGGGGAGGACCACCTTGCGGATGAAGGCGGCGCGGCTGAGGCCCACGGTCTGGGCGAGCTCGACGTAGCGCAGGTCGATGCCGCGCAGGCCCGCGTGCGTCTGCAGGTAGACCGGGACAAAGACACCCAGGGTGATGGTGAGGACCTTCATGGTTTCGTCGATGCCGAACCACAAAATCAGCAGCGGAATCAGGGCCAGCCCTGGGATGGCGCGCTTGATCTGCACGGGACCGTCAATGAGGGCCTCACCCACCCGGCTCAGCCCGGACAGGAGCGCCAGCACGGCGCCCACCAGGATGCCGAAGAACAGTCCCAGGCCTGCGCGCTGGGCGGAAATGGCAAGGTTCTCCTGCAGCCGGCCGTCCGCGATGAGCTCACCGGCGGTGGCCACCACGGTCCACGGCTCGGACAGGATCCTGGGGTCAAGGAGCCCTGTCGCGGAAGAGGCTGTCCACAGCAGCAGCAAAGCGGACGGGCCCACCCAGGCGAGCTGCCGGCGTCGTCCGGGCCCCAGCCTCTTCCCTGTTGGCCGCACGTCTGCCGCCCCGGCCAATGCCGGATCCTGGTGCGGGGCCAGCACGGGACGGTCCAGGACGGCGCTCATGCGGCACCTGCCTTTCCGGCGGAAGCGAATGCGGTGCCGGCGATGGCTTCAAACCTGGTGTCGTACAGGTCGGCCGCCGTCAACTGCGGCTTCTTCTGCTCGCGGGCCAGGAGGTCGATGGTTTCCTGGTGCCGGGTGATGGCCTCGGCCCAGGCGGTGGGCAGGTCGCGCTTGCCGGTGGCATCGATCAGGTACTGGCCGTCCTCGCGGGACAGGCCCTGGTCCTTGACGTAGTACCCCTCCAGCCACTCGGCCGGGTGGTCCTCGGTCCAGCGCTGGGCCTTGCCCCAGACCCTTACGTAGGCGGCAAGCGCAGCGGCCTTCGCGGGATCGGCCAAGACTTTGGCGGGGGAGTACAGGAGGCTCGGGTCATCCCGCAGCCCGTGGCGGAGGGTGGTGGCGCCGTCGGCCCTGTACTTGGCCAGGTAGCGCTTGATCTGGACCCCGCCCAGGGGAGCGGCGTCCACCTGACTGCTGGCCAGTGCCGTGGCATAGGCGTCGCCGGTGCTGGGCAGCTCCACGAGCTTGACGTCCTCCTGCTTGAGCCCGGCCTTGTCCAGGATGCGCAGGACCAAGGCGCCCTGCGCCTGGCCCGGGCTGTACGCAACCTTCCTGCCGCGCAGGTCCTCAAGCCTGCTGATGCCGGCTCCGGGCGCGATGCCCAGTTCGTAAATGGGATGGTTCACGGCGTCCTGCCGGTAGCCGGCTGCGATGATGCGGACGTCCAGGCCGGTCCAGGTGGCGTGGATCGGCGGAATGTCCGCCACGGACCCCACGTCCAGGGCGTTGGCCCGGAACGCCTCGGTGGTCTGCGGGCCGCCGGAGATGTTGGCGAACTCCACCGTGAAGCCGTCCAGTTCCTTGGCCAGCCCGGACAGTTCCAGCGCCACTTTGATGCTGGGATCGCCCACCTTGATGGTGGTCCCGGCCGGCACGGAGGCAGCCAAAGGTTCCAGGGCGGCCTGGCTGATGCGTTGGCTGCCTGCGGTGGCGGTTCCACCGCAGGCGGACAGCAGGCCGGCGGCAGGAATCGCCAGGAGTGCGCCCAGGGCACGGCGCCGGGTGAAGGCAGGGGAGCCGGGGCTGGAGTGGGGCTTGGGTGCTGGGAAGGACATGGTGTTCCTTTCGGGGAAAGATTCCGGGTACGACGACGGCACCCGGGTGGTGTGCCCGGGTGGGCGTGGGAGGTGGGTGGGACCGCCTGCGCGGCGGTGTGCGCGTGCTTCTGGCTGGTGCTTGGGTTCTGCTTACGGCCTGGCCGGTGCCGTGGAAACACCTAAACACGGCGGCCACGGCGTTGGCCAGAAGCGCGCAATGGACGCTAAACGCTGGGAAACGGCGCTACTTATGGCGCCATCCGGGCGACAAACGCGGACCCACGGCGACAAGATCCGCAACGCGAATTAATGTGACTGGACCGCCTTCGCCACGTGTGGCAGGCCTGCCACTGAACGCGCTAACGCCGCAGCAGCCCCTCAACCTGGTCGCCGATGAATGCGCCGTCCCGGTCCATCCAGTAGCGGCGCCTAACGTTCAGCGCCACACTTGTGTCCATGGTCTGGATGCCGGGCAGCGCGCCGATGTCTTCGGTAATGAAATCCGCCAGGCTCCGTGGATCGCGGAAGACTCCGTGAAAGACCACGGGCGCCTGCCCGGTGACCATCGAGATCATGCGGGCAGATTCGTGGCCGCTGAGCTGATCCAACACGTCCGCAATTGATTTGGGTTTGACCTGCAGCGAGACCACGGCGGCGAGGGGAAAGCCGACGGCGCTGGGCTCCACCTCGACGCGCGGCGAAATGGAGCCTGTGCCCAGGAGCATCTGGATGGCCCGGTAGGCGGAGGAACTGCTGACATTCAGGGTGCGTGCCACTTCCGCGGCAGATGCACGTGCGTTGCGTCCCAGCTCACACATCGTGCCGAACTCCAGATCTGATAGTTCGTCCATTGATGCCAGCGCAGGCTGGTTAACGGGAACCTCGTGGGCTGCCAGCGCGTCCTTCTGCTCATCCGTCAGCCGCTGGAACCGCCAGTTCTGGCCTACCCGGCGGGAGTCCAGGACCAGTCGCGTTTCGATCGACCTGATGCCCGGCAATGAAGGAATCCGATTGCTGATGAGGTCATTGATATCTGATCCGAGCAGGGGAAACAGGTCTGCATAGACATCGCCGGTGCCGGAAGTGGTCATGACGAACTGGATCTCGGGAAAGGCTTTGAGCTTTTCTGCCACTTCTGCTGCGCGCCCCGGTTCACAGCAGATCCAGAGCTGATGGGGGTTTCCAGAGAGAACCAACGGCCACGCAAATCTGCCGATCACCTTCATGAGCCGCTCATTCTGAAGCCTGTTGAACCTGCGGGTGATGGTGCTGGTGGGTACTCCCAGGATTTCGCCTAGAGCATTCGCCGGGACACGGGGCGCGACCTGGAGGGCAGCGATGATGTCCAGGTCCGTGTCATCCATGAGTGGAATGGTGAGCCTCCGCCGTTGTGATAGTCCCGTGTTACTAAGTCAAGACTACCCGTTCATGCGGACCTGGAACAGAGAAAAACCCATCTGCTGGGCTATATTTGAATGATTTTCCCATCAGCCCTTGTTCTTCCCTTTGATTTCCTCTAACTTGGTAAATGAGAGCTGGATCACTTTCAAAGAATTCCCCTGCCAAAGACTGAATCGGCCCCTTTTCCCGGTAGCCGGACCATCAGCACCTAAGAAATGAAAAGGAGCGCACTGTGAACAACGTCCCGTCGTGGCAATGGCCCGAACATGAGTGGCGAGCGCACGTGAACAAGGTCCGTGCCGGCCAGTCCCTTGTCCATCCGGACCCGGCCCTGCGCTGGAAGGACGGTGCGGCAGCGGCCGTCCTGTTGTCCTTCGACTCCGATCACGAAACTCCGTCACTGCGGGACGGCGAGACCTCACCGGGGCGGATGGCGCAGGGGGAGTACGGAGCCCGGGCGGGAGTGCCGCGGATTCTGGAACTCCTCAGCCGCTACGAGGCTCCCGCATCCTTCTATGTCCCCGCAGTATGCGCGCTTCTCCGTCCCGATGAAGTACCCACCTATGTGGAACAGGGGCACGAAGTGGCCGTGCATGGGTGGATCCACGAACGGAACACCCTGCTGAGCCATGAGCAGGAACTGGATCTGCTCGGGCGGGCAACGGACGTTCTGGAGCGCCAGGCCGGAACCCGGCCGGTAGGTATCCGGACCCCATCCTGGGACTTCTCCGCGTCCACCCTCGATGTCATTCGTGAGCTTGGGTTCCTTTACGACTCATCGCTCATGGCGGACGACGAACCCTACGAACTGCTCGCTGACGGTGCGCCTACCGGGATTGTGGAGATCCCGGTGGAATGGATCCGGGATGACGCGCCCTACCTGATGATGGACCGCTTCACCGGTCTTCGTCCCTACATGCCGCCCCGCCAGCTCCTCCAGATCTGGAAGGACGAGTTCGACGCAGCCTATGCCGAGGGCGGAGTCTTCCAGCTCACCATGCACCCCCACATCATCGGCCACCGTTCACGGCTGATGGTCCTGGCGGAGCTCATGGACCACATCCGATCCCACAACGACGTGTGGATCACCACCCACGCAGAACTGGCAACCCACGTTGCCTCCCGACTCACAACGAGGACGTCTGTCTCATGACACAACAGCTGAACGTGGCCGGAGTCCACGAAACCAAACTTTCCCCACAGGGCCGCAAAGCGATCGTCGCTGGGAGCATCGGCAATGCCGTTGAATGGGTGGACTGGGCCGTCTACACCACCTTCTCATCGATCTTCGCCCATCATTTCTTTCCCAAGGGCGATCCCATTGCTGCCCTCCTGGCGACGCTCGCCATCTTCGCAGTGGGATTCGTCATGCGGCCCGTTGGTGCGGCGCTCATGGGCGCATATGCAGACCGGCACGGACGGAAGAAGGGCCTGGTCCTGACCATTGGCCTTATGGCCGGAGCCACTGCGTTGATTGGTCTCGCACCCACCTATGAAGCCGTGGGGCTCCTCTCACCGGTCATCCTCGTGGTGGCCCGGATGGTCCAGGGCTTCGCAGCGGGAGGCGAGTTCGGCTCCTCCTCGGCATTCCTGGTCGAATCCGCCGCGCCCCGCCGGCGCGCCTTCGCTGGCTCCTGGCAGCAAGTGTCAGTTGGCGCCGGAGTTCTGCTCGCCTCCGGCATGGGGGCGATCATCACCAGCACATTGTCCAAGGACGCGTTGGACAACTGGGGATGGCGGCTGGCGTTCATCGTAGCTGCACTCCTGGGCCTGGTGGGCCTGTGGCTGCGATCCTCTGTCGAGGAAACGGAGTCGTTCGTCAACGCCAAGAACCTCTCAGAAACGGCTGGTGAAAAGCGCCGCAATGCCGTATTCACCATGTTTGTGAAGCATCCTGCGGCCACCCTGCGGGTATTCGGCGTCACGATTGCCGGCACACTTCTCTACTACATGTGGGTCTCCTACATGCCTACCTATGCGGCCGTGGCCACCGGAATCCCCCTGAGCCAGGCCCTGCTAGCCAACTTCATCGCTGTTGGCCTGTTCCTTGTCCTCCTGCCGTTCGCCGGACTCCTTTCGGACAAGATCGGCCGCAAACCTACGATGACCGCTTTCGCGGGTGGCTTCCTGCTCTTTTCCTGGCCTGCCTTCACCCTGCTCAACGGCAACTTCTGGATGCTGTTGCTCATTGAAGTCATCGGTATCATCCTGCTCCTGGGCTATTCGGCAAACTGCGCCGTGATCATGGCCGAGCAGTTTCCGGCTGAAGTGCGGGCAACCGGGATCGGCTTGCCCTACGCGCTCGCCGTGGCGATATTCGGCGGAACTGCGCCGTACATCACCACCTGGATGAACACCAGCGGATTCGGCGGCCTGGTATGGCTCTACTGTGCAGTGGCAGCCGCCATCGGTGTGACGGTGTACATGACCATGCCGGAGACCAAAGGCAAGGTCCTCGATTGAGCCCGCATGCTGTCATCACGGGAGCGGGAAGCGGCATTGGCCGGCAGGTCGCAAACCGGTTTGCCGGACTCGGCTACCGGCTGACGCTGGTGGATATCAATGCCGCCCCCTTGGCCTCCACTGCTAAGGCATGCAAGGAAGCCGGCGCTGAGGACGCAAACACCGTGGCAGTGGACCTGGCGACTCCTACAGGCCCCGGGGAGATGCTCGCCCAATCGTGGGCCATCGCTCCCGTGGATGTACTGGTCAACTCGGCCGGAATCTACCCGGCCACCCCCTTCCTGTCCCTGGACGCTGACACATGGGATGCGGTGCAGAACCTCAACACCAGGGCCCCCTTGCTGGCGACGGTGGCCCTGGCGCGGCGGGCCATCGAAACAGGGCGGGGCGCCAGCGTCGTCAATATCTCCTCGGGCGCGGCCCTGCGCGCCCGTCCCGGAGCCGCCCCCTACTCCACGTCCAAGGCGGCCTTGGAAATGGCGACGCGTGCCTCCGCCCTGGAGCTCGGGCAGTACGGCATTCGTGTGAACGCCGTCGCCCCAGGTTTCGTGACGGTGAACAGCAGCGCCAATCCGGTGACGGAGGAATATGCCGCCGCCGTCTCGGGTAATCCCTTGGGACGCCGGGGAGAGCCCGACGACATTGCCCGGGCCGTCGTCTGGCTTGCTGGAGCCGAAGCCGAATGGATCACGGGTGAAACCGTGCGCGTCGACGGCGGGTCGTCGGCCGGCGCAATGAACCTTCCCCTCCACTGGGCCACGAACAAAGCGGCCCACCGCGGGGCCAACGATTTGATAGGAAACCATGACGGATAGTACGTACACAGTAGTAGGCGCCGGTGCGATCGGCGGCACTTTAGCCGCACACCTGCACGCGCTGGGAGTACCGGTCCAGCTGGTTGACGCCGATATCCATCACGTCACAGCCATGCGCAAGAATGGCCTGCAGATCAAGACTCCCTCAGGAGTAATGGTGGCGGACGTACCGGTGTACGGCCTCGACGACGCCCCTGACCACCTGGAACGTGTCCTCCTGGCGGTCAAGGCCCAGGCAACCGACAGCGCTGCTGCCTGGATAGCTCCCAGGCTCGGCAGCGACGGATATGTGGCGTCCATGCAGAACGGCCTCAATGAGGCAACCATCGCCGCGCACGTCGGCGCCGATCGCACAGTCATTGCCTTTGTGGATCTCTTTGCCGACGTATTGGAACCAGGCGTCATTAACGACGGCGGCAGCGGGGCGATGGCGCTGGGCGAATACTCGGGCGGCACAAGCGACCGGGTGCGGCAGCTTGCCCATGACCTTCGCCATTGGGGTTCCCCCACTGTGACCGGCAACGTCGCCGGTTTCCTGTGGGCCAAGCTCGGCTTCGGTGCAATGCTGACGGCCACCGCACTGGCGGACGCCGACATGAGCGAGCTGATCGACCGGCACCGGCCTGCCATGAACGAACTGGCCGCGGAAGTCTTCGATGTTGCAGCAGCCGAGGGCATCAGCCTTGAGGGATTCGACGCCTTCGACCCTGCCAGCTACGTTCGCGGGGCCGATCCCCTTAAGAACTCCGAGGCCACTGACGACCTCATCAAGTGGCTGTCCACGCAGACCAAGACCCGCTCCGGCATCTGGCGGGACATCGCCGTGCGGAAACGTCCCACCGAGGTTCCCACCCAGTACGGGCCGGTCATCGACATGGCCGCGAAGCACGGACTGAAGCTGCCCCTCATCGAGGAACTTGTATCGGCCATCCGGCAACTCGAAACCGGGTCCATATCAATGGATGAAGAGCACCTTTTTGCCCTCGACCGTAAGGCCATTGCGCGATGAACACCCTTCAAGACCTGCCATCGTGGATTTCAAGGAAGCGGGAGGACATGGTTGGGGACCTGGCCGCCTACGTTTCCCACGAAACCCCCTCTGATGACAAAGCGTTGCTTATGACTGGTCTCGCGTGGCTGGAGGAGTGGCTTCAGGCCCGCATCGGACCGCCGGCTTCCCGCCGGCTGGTCGGCGGCGGCACATGGGGCGACTCCCTGGTACTGGATTATCCGTCGGAGAGCGATGCTGAGAGCTGGATCACCGCCCTCTGCCACTATGACACCGTGTGGTCGGCCGGGACCCTCCGCGACTGGCCCGTGGTTGTGGAGGGGGACCGCTTCTCAGGCCCCGGGGCCTTTGACATGAAGGGCGGCTTGGTGCAACTCGTATGGGCCCTTCGCGCGGCCAAGGAACTCGGGCTGCCCCGACCCAACGTGAGGCTGGTCCTGAACGGGGACGAGGAAGTGGGAAGCCCCGCATCGCGGCCCGTCATCGAAGCAGAAGTAGTCCGCGGAGAGGCTGTGCTCGTCTTCGAAGCCAGCGCCGGCGGCGCGCTTAAGACGGCGCGGAAAGGGGTGGGCATCTTTCAGGTCAGGGCCACAGGCAAGGAAGCGCACGCCGGGCTGGATCCCGAAGTGGGCGCCAGCGCCATCGATGAGATAGCACGCGTAATCCTGCAGCTGCACGCCGAAGCGGACCTCGCCAAAGGAACCACTGTGAATGTGGGTCTGGTCCATGGAGGGACACGGACGAACGTCAAGGCCGGCTCCGCCGTCGCAGACCTCGACGTCCGGGTGTCCTCCGAGGCTGAGGTCCAGCGGATTGATTCGGTCCTCGATGGTTTGGTCCCCCGCAACCCCGAAGCCGGCTTGAAGGTCAGTGGTGCCTGGAATCGGCCCGTCATGGCCCGTTCCCCGGAGACCGCACGGCTGTTTGCAGAGGCAGAGCAGGTGGCGGGCGTGCTGGGGTTCCCGCTCGCCGAAACGTCCGTAGGCGGCGCCAGTGACGGCAACTTCGCAGCGGCGCTGGGTCTTCCCGTTCTCGACGGGCTCGGCGCGGTCGGTGACGGCGCTCACGCGCGGCATGAATGGATCAGCATTGACGGCATGCTCGAGCGGACTTGCCTCGCGGCTGGCCTTCTCGCAGTGCTGGCCGAACCGGCTGAACTCGGGCGGCATGGCGAAGCCGATGCAATGGTTGGATGAGTGGGCCTTTGGAAATGAGTACCGCCATTGAGAAGTTTTCGCGCCCGTTGAAGCTGCGCGGGCTTAAGATTCCGAACAGAATCTGGATGTCCCCCATGTGCCAGTATTCGGCCACGGAAGATGGGGTCCCCACGAGCTGGCACATGGTCCACTATGGGTCCAGGGCTGTGGGCGGTGCGGGGATGGTCATGGTGGAGTCAACGGCGGTGGGCCCTCGCCATCGGACGACGGCGCACGATCTCGGTATCTGGAGCGCGGAACAAGTCGGGGCGCACCGGAAGCTGGCAGCCCAGATCAAGGATCCGGGCGCCGTTGCCGCAGTCCAGTTGCAGAGTGCCGGGCGCAAAAGCTCGCACATGGTCCCCTGGCTTGGGAAGGGGCAGAACGGGGCGGTCCCTGTGGAGGACGGGGGCTGGATTCCCATGGCCCCGTCCGCCACGCCGTTCGGGCAGCTGACCGTTCCGGATGCGATGACGGCCGCCGAGGTGGAAGCCACCGTCGAGGCATTTGCCCAGGCCGCCGTTAACGCTGCGGAGGCCGGCTACGACGTCGTCGAAATCCATGCAGCGCACGGATACCTGCTCCATCAATTCCTCTCGCCGGTAACAAACCGCCGCACTGACGAGTTTGGCGGCGGGCTTGAGAACCGGATGCGGCTGCCGCTGAGGGTCTGCAAAGCCGTACGGGGTGCCTTCCCGCAGGACAGGCCCGTCTTCGTGCGGTTGACAGCCACGGACTGGATCGACGGCGGGATCACCATCGATGAGGCCCTCGTCTTCGCCGTCCGGCTTGCCGCACTCGGCATCGACCTCCTCGATGTGACGTCGGGCGCTTTGGCCATCGATGCGCCGCCGCCCAATAGGCAGGGCCTCAACCTGGAGTTCGCTGAGGTCCTGAAGGATGTCGCCGGCATCGCGGTGGCCCCGGTGGGCCAGCTTTCGGACCCCGAGCTGTTGCGAAAGGTCGCCGAGACATCGTCCGTGGACGCAGTAATTGTTGGTCGGGCGCTCCTACGCGATCCCTATTTCGCGCTCCGGCTCACAGCCCATCCGTCCAAGGAGAGGTGGCCCAGCCAGTATCACCGCGCGCTGTAGCAGGGGGATGCCTACAGGGCGCGGACCTGGCCCCGGGCCGCCTCGGCGATGTTCTCGGTAACGGCCCAGGACGCCAGGAGCTTGAGGGCTTCCTCGGAGGGGCTGCCGGGAGTGGCGGGATACACGGTGAGGGTGTGTCCCGGATCCTCTTCAAGGCCCAGGACCTGGTAGTTCAGTTCCAGGAGGCCCACTACAGGGTGCTGGAAGAACTTGGTCCCGGCGTAGTGGCGGCGGACGTTGTGGGCTGCCCAGAGCGTGCGGAATTCGTCGCTGCGCATGGACAGTTCACCGATGAGTTCGGCGATGCCCTTGTCGTGCGGGTTGCGGCCTGCCTCGCGGCGGAGGATGGCCACGTTGGTGTTGGCTGCCCGGTCCCAGTCCGGGTAAAAGTTGTGGGCCCGGGGGTCCAGGAAGATGAAGCGGGAGTGGTTGGCAGGCCTGGCCGGGGTGCGGTACATGTCCGAATACAGGGCGTAGCCCAGGGTGTTGGCGGCCACGATGTCCAGCCGGTTGTTGCCGATGAAGGCAGGCGCCCCGGTGATGGTGTCCAAAAGGTACTGCAGTTCCGGGCGGACCTTCGAGGGAGCGGAACCGCCCGTGCCTGAAGCCCTCTTCCGCGTCGGCGTGTTGGCCGCCCGCGCCAGGTCGTAGAGGTGGTCGTGCTCCGCGCGGTCCAGTTCCAGTGCGCCGGCAATGGCATCCAGCACGCTGTCCGAAACGCCGGAGAGATTGCCGCGTTCCAGGCGGGTGTAGTAGTCCACGCTCACGCCCGCAAGCCGTGCCACTTCCTCGCGCCGCAGCCCCGGCACGCGCCGCCGCCCGCCGTACGGTTCAATGCCTGCCTGCTCAGGGGTGATGCGCCCACGGCGGGAGGACAGGAACTGTCGTACCTCGGCTCGGTTATCCATAGGGAACACGTTACGACGGATGGTCCAACCCTAAGGAGGTTCTGCCGGAACCGGTTACAGCAGCACCCTCGCTAACGGGTCCCGGGCCGGGTTTGATGGGATTGTCCGCTTTCAGCCTTTCCCCACTTGGAGGACCCAGCATGCGAGCAACCATCATGCACGCTCCCGGAGACGTGCGCGTCGAGGACCGTGACAGGCCCGCCATCAAGCAGCCCACGGATGCGGTTATCAAACTCGTTGCCGCCTGTGTCTGCGGGTCCGACCTGTGGCCCTACCGCGGCGCCGACAAACTGCCCAAGCCCATGCCGATGGGCCACGAGTACGTGGGGGTGGTGGAAGAAGTTGGCACCGACGTGAAGAACGTCCGGCCGGGCCAGTTCGTCGTGGGATCCTTCTTTGCCTCGGACAACACCTGCGAAATCTGCCGCTCCGGCTACCAAAGCGGCTGCGTCCACCGGCAGGGCGTGGGCGGCGCCCAGGCCGAGTACCTGCGCGTCCCGCTCGCGGACGGCACCCTGGTGGCAACGCCTGACATGCCCGACGCCGGCATGGTTCCGTCGCTGCTTGCCGCCTCCGACGTGCTGGGTACAGGATGGTTTGCCGCCAAGGCGGCGGAGGTGGGACCTGGCAAGACCGTGGCGGTAGTGGGCGACGGCGCCGTGGGACTTTTGGGGGTCCTGGCAGCAAAGCAAATGGGAGCCGAGCGGATCATCGCCATGTCGCGGCACGCCGACCGGCAGGCCCTGGCCCGTGAGTTTGGTGCCACCGACATCGTGGCGGAGCGCGGCGACGCAGGGGTGAAAAAGATCAAGGAACTCACTGGCGGCCTGGGCGCACACTCGGTTATCGAGGCTGTGGGTACCCAGGAATCGATGCTGCAGGCAATCCACGCCGCCCGTGCCGGCGGCCATGTCGGTTTCGTGGGCGTGTCCCACGACGTGGCGCTGCCCGGCCGGGACCTTTTCTACTCGCACGTGCACCTGCACGGCGGTCCGGCTCCGGTGCGGCAGTACCTCCCCGAACTGATCGACCTGATCCTCAAGGGTGAGATCAACCCCGGCAAGGTGTTCGACCTCGAACTCCCGCTGGACCAGGCGGCAGAGGCGTACAAGGCCATGGACGAACGGCGCGCCATCAAGGTACTCCTCCGGCCCTGACCAGCAGTTCCATCGGCGTGGCCCTGGCTGCCGCCAAGGTAGGACTCCCAAGACCAGGTACAACAGGGCCATGTTGGCCCCACTTTTTCCTGGGTTTGATCCGAACAACCCCGGTAGCATTTCAATAATCCCCCAACAGATCACAGGAGAACCATGACTACCGTCAAGGCTTATGCATCCCCGTCCGCCACGGAGGACCTGGTGGCAACCACCATCGAGCGCCGCGAAGTGGGTCCCCATGACGTCATGATCGAGATCAAGTTCGCCGGCATCTGCCACTCGGACATCCACACCGTCCGCGGCGACTGGGGCCCGCAGCAGTACCCGCTGGTTCCCGGCCACGAGATCGCAGGCATCGTTACCGAGGTGGGAGCGGCCGTGACCAAGCACGCCGTTGGCGAACGCGTTGGTGTTGGCTGCATGGTCAACTCCTGCAAGGAGTGCGTCAACTGCCAGAAGGGCGAGGAACAGTACTGCCTCAAGGGAAATGTCGGCACGTACGGCGCCGTTGACCGCGATGGAACCATCACCCAGGGCGGCTACTCCACTCACGTCGTGGTGACCGAGGACTTCGTGGTGACCATTCCCGAGGGCATCGAGCTCGACGTCGCGGCACCGCTGCTGTGCGCCGGCATCACCACCTACTCCCCGCTGCGCCACTGGGGCGCCGGGCCCGGCAAGAAGGTCGCCGTCGTCGGCCTCGGCGGCCTGGGCCACATGGCCGTCAAGCTCGCCCACGCCATGGGCGCCGACGTAACGGTTCTGTCCCAGTCGCTGAAGAAGCAGGAAGACGGCCTGAAGCTTGGTGCAGACCACTACTACGCCACCAGCGACGAGAACACCTTCAGCGACCTCGCGGGCAGCTTCGACCTGATCATCAACACCGTGAGCGCCTCGATCAACATCAGCTCCTACCTGGGCCTGCTGAAGCTCGACGGCGCCCTGGTGAACGTCGGTGCCCCCGCCGAGCCGCTCCCCGTCAACGCCTTCGCACTGATCGGCGGCCGCCGCTCGTTTGCCGGTTCCATGATCGGCGGCATCCGCGAGACCCAGGAAATGCTCAACTTCTGCGCCGAGCACAGCCTGGGCGCCGAGATCGAGGTCATCCCGGCAGAGAAGATCAACGAGGCCTACGAGCGCGTCCTCGCCTCGGACGTCCGGTACCGCTTCGTGATCGACACCGCCACCCTCTAAAGCACCACCCACGCACTGCGGGCCGGCTTCGAAAGGGGCCGGCCCGCCGTCGTTCGTGGCAGGGGGCGGTGCAGCGCCTTACGGCGCGAGACTCTTCAGGACCGCCGCCGCGGGGCCTTCCATGGTGTGCCGGTAGTTGATGCCAGCCCACAGGTTCAGCCAGTCCGGCTCTCCAGCGGCTGCGGCGGCGGCCCGCAGGGGAGTGGTCAGGTGGTGGATCTCCGGGTACCCGTACGGGGCATCCGCGTCATGGCGGCGCATGAATTCGTTGTAAAGGCCGCGGGCATTGCGTCCTGAAAAAGCGCGGGTGACGGCGGTGGTGGTGAAGCGCCCGGCCGACGACAATGCGGCGCGGTGCGCCGCCTTGGTTCCTGCTTCATCGGCCAAGAGGAAAGCCGTTCCCGCCTGGACCGCAGCCGCGCCGACGTCGAGCGCAGCCCGCGTATCCTCCCGCGTCCCAATTCCGCCTGCGGCGATGAGCGGCACGTCAAGATCGGCCAGCTCTTCGAGGATGCCATGCAGGGGCACCGTGGTAGGCGGAGCAGCCGCGTTGAACGTTCCCCGGTGGCCGCCGGCTTCCGGGCCCTGGACGCAAAGGGCGTCGGCGCCCTGGGCAAGCGCCCGGAGCGCCTCCCCGCGATCCGTCACCGTGGCCACCACATAGGCGCCGCGCTTGTGGAGCGCTTCGACAACCCCGGCACCGGGAACATCGAAGGTGAACGAAACAACTGCCGGTGCGAGCTCCAGCAGAACCTCGAGCTTCTTGTCCCAGTCGTCGTCGTCATGCCGTGGCTTTCCCAGGGTGACACCGAACCGCTCGGCGTCGGCGGCCAGGGACGCCGCGTACTGCTGCAGGGACCCAGGGCTGATGACCGACGGTTGGGGGACGAACAGGTTGACCCCGAAGGGCCGGTCCGTGAGCGAGCGGACGGCTTCGATCTCGGAGCGCATGGCGGCAGCGGTCTTGTAGCCAGCCGCCAGGAACCCCAACCCGCCGGCGGCACTGACGGCCGCAGCGAGTTGCGGGGTGGAGGGTCCGCCGGCCATAGGCGCCTGGATGACCGGGACTGCCAGGGACCCTGGATTGAAGCGGCTGGCCTTGTGCTGGGTATCCATCTGACCTCCCCGTCCTGCTGCGCGTACCTGACGAATGCTACGCCCTTCCAAGGGCAGGAAAAGAGCGGACGACGCCGGGTGGTGTCCGGCGTCGTCCGCTCCCTTTGGTGCTGGACTCCTTAGAGGACCAGTGCCGGCTCTTCGCCGCGCACGCTCAGCGTGAAGGTGTTGGGGCCGCTGCAGGTGACCGCGATCCGGCACGTGGTGGTGTTGTGGCGGGACGAAAGATCGGTAACCGCGGAATCCAGGGTCTCGTGGAGTGCGGCACGGTCCCAGATCTTCAGGGTCACGGATTCGGCAGTGTTAAACGTCATTGTTCAGTACTTTCCTGTATCAAGCCGGGGTTAAGTCCGGTCAATGGCCTGTCCGCGCTCTGAGGGTCGGTGGCCTGTGCTCACCGGTGGGCCTCGTTGCGTCACCAGGATGTCAAGGGCGGATGTTCCCGGCCCTGCCTATCCATAGTGCCCAACGGGGAATAGCCGGCTCAACCGAAACACTCAATTATTGCGAGTGATTCTCATCACCTGTGAGCGACGACACACTGTCCTACTCGCTGAAATGGGTTGGAATCTTCTCTTCCCCGGAGATCGAGGTGATGACTGACGCTGCCACGTCCCTGAGTTTGATGTTGCGCGCGCTGGAAGCCCGGGTGAGGATGTTGAAGGCTTCGTCCCGGGCGCACCTGTTTTCAGCCATGATGGCGCCGATGGCCATGTCGATGACGGTGCGGGACTGCATGGCTGCGGACATGTCTTCCCGTGCTTCGTTCAGTTGGGTGATCCGCAGGATTAGTCGGATGGCGCCGGCTGCCTGCCGGGCAAACGCCTCCACTGTGCTGATGTCTTCGGCCGAGAACCCGTTGCTGCAGCCGGAGTAAAGGTTGAGTACGGCCTCCGCCTCCCCTGCGAGATCCAGCGGAACGGCAAGGATCGACGAAACCCCCTGCTCCAGGGCGGCCCTGACATAGGGCTCCCAGCGCTTTTCAGTGGCCAGGTTGGGAACCAGGAGGGTAGTTCGTTTTCGCAGCGCCGTGAGGCAGGGGCCATCGCCGAACCCGTTCTGCAATTCGTCAAGGGCCCTGGCCGCGGCATCGCTGGCAGCTACGGCCTGGGGCCTCCTGCGGCGGATGACGGTCACTCCACTGTGGATGGTATTTCCCGGTACGGACAACCGTGACGCTGCCCTGACGGCCAGTTCCGCGAGGAAGTCACGGACGTCGCGGCTCTCCAGGACCAATCGCTGGAAGGACTGTTCGGAGTCCGGACCGGCCAGGCCACCAGGTTCCTGCAGCGGTCCCTTGTTGTCCGTCATTCGGCATCATCCGATGTCAGTTCGGTCATGGCAGTGTTCACGAGTCCCACCTGGGCCGCGGGGAGGTGCAGGGCTTCGTTGAGGTAGGCGTCGAGCGACAGCTCGTCCACGTCCCCGCCGATGCCGTAGTAATACGTCCACAACTTCAGGAGTGGAACGCCGGTGTCCTGGAAGCGGCGTGCTGCTCCATGCCGCTGCTCGTCGGCTTCGATCAGCTGGTCCGGACCCCAGGTCCATTCGGCATTCATGCTTCCCCCTTACCCGGACCAGCGCTGAAGCTTCCCCTTGCCACGATCTCCTGCGCAATTTCCTGGATCCGGCGGTTGCCCGACTTGGCGGCGGCCTGGAGGAGCTCCAGTGCGCCATCCCGGCTGCCGCGGGCCTGGAGCATCACCAGCGCAATGGCCGCGTCCACTACCGCTCGGGATCTAAGCGCAGCGCGGAGGTCCTCGGGGAAGACTTCAGGGGCGTGGAGCCGCAGGGCGAGCCGCAGGATGCGGGACATCGACGCGGCCTGGTCCTCCACCAGCTTGACGGTGTCCTGGCCGAACGCGTGGACGGTATGCGCGTAGCAGTTCAGGGCCGCCTGGGATAGGGGATCCGTGTGGATGGGGACTGCCAGGGCCGAACGGACACCCAGCTTTGCAACGGCATTGGTATACGGGGTCCACCTCTGGTCAAGCTCCAGGTCTTCAATCAATACCGTGTGCTGCTCCCGGAGGGCGGTGAGGCAAGGTCCGGTGCCAACGGAGTATTGCGTCTCGTCCAGCCGGCGGCCCTCTTCACTGCTGTAGGCAAAGGTGGACAGCGCGCCGTCGCGCTCCACGGTGACCGTACATTCCACTGGAGCACCGTCACCCCCCAGCTGCGATGCCGATATGGTCGCCAGGCCCAGGAGGAACTTGGAAAACTCCGGAGTGTTGAGCAGTAAGTCCTGATACTCGTCCGCCGTGGTGATTGCATCGCTGTGGGCCATAGGGCCTCGATCCCTAGTTGCGCCAGTGACTGTTGCTGCTGGCTGTCGGCCTCCTGCTCTCGATGCGGAAGGCCCGGAATTCAATGTCCGGATGCTGTGTCCGGAAATCTCCTCTGTTCGACACTACGCCTGTGCAGGGGTTCCGAACAGGGCCTCAAGTCCTTCTGGCGGGAAGCCGGAAGCTAGGGGCGGGGTGGGGCGGCATCTGGCTGGCTGCCGCCGTCGTCATTTCCTTCTGCGGCCCGCGGCTCGGATGTGAAGTCATTGGAGTACGGCGCCCGCGGCCGGGGCCGCTCGTCAATCAGTTCGTTCGCAGCCAGTGCCAGCAGGTCGCGCTGGACCGGCGGCAGCGAGAGAAGGCCCTGAAGGTAGGCCTCCACCTCGTACTCGCCTGCGTCCCCGGACATGCCAAAGTACTTCAACCACAGCTCAGGCACGGAAATGTCTGCTGCCCTGATGGCTGCGCGGAGCCGGCGTCTTTGCTCTGGTTCGTGTGGATCAAAACCCATCCGCGCTGCCTAAATCCCGGACGCCGGCGTCCCGGCCAGGATGGATTCGCTGACGTTGAGCAGGGTCGTGCGCTCCTGCCGCGCCTGGTTCATCAGCTGCTGCAGCGCCGCCTGGTGCGTTGTGCCCCGGCGTTCCATCAGGACACCGCAGGCGCGGTTGATGACATCCCTGCTGTGAAGCGACGTTCGCAGTGCCTCCGTCATCTTGTGCGGAGCCTCGGTCCCCTGGATATGCGACAGGAGGGTGGCCGCCGGTGCGGCGAACAGTTGAAGCAGCCGCACGCTCCCCGCGTCATAGGCGGATGGGGTGGCCGCGTACAGCTTGATGGCGCCGAGCGTTTCCTTGCCGGCTATCAATGGGGCGCTGACCACAGACCGGATGGGCAGGTCCCGCACGGAATCCCGCCACAGCGGCCAGCGCGAGTCGTCGTGGAGGTCCTGGACCAGGACGGGAGTCTCTGCTGCCCAGGCCGTCAGACAGGGGCCTTCACCGTGCCGGTACTGGGCGGCATCCGCTTGTTCCACCACCCTGTCCGTGTAGCCGCTGCTGGTACGGCGGCCCCTGGAATCCAGCAGGGAGACACCGGCGCCAATGGTGCCGGGGACTGAGTCCTTGGCCGCCTGGGCCAGGAGGCTCACCGCGGTGCCCACCTTTTCTTCCGTTAACAACAGTCCCTGGATGCGAGCGATAACGGTGCTGAGCTCGTCAAGGGGGAGATGCTGGGGCATTTCTCCAGCATATGCCAACCCTTTGACGCCTCCATGCGGCCTGCGCCTTGTGACAGTAAGATTGCTCCATGTCGACGTCAGCAGATAACGAGTCCGTGCGCCAGCTGCAGGAAATCCTGGTGGGCGCCGAGGGCATTGTGGATTTCCTGTCCGGGCTCTCGGAGATGGCTGCCGCCGCGGTCTCCGAAGCTGCGGACGATACGATCGAGTGCGCCGTCACCCTCAAGCTCCGTCGTCGGCCCACCACTGCAGCCGGCAGCAGTGCACGTGCCGTGGAACTTGACCACATCGAGCAGATGTTGGGCGATGGGCCTTGCGTCCGTGCCCTCCGGGAAATGACTCCCATCATGATCGATGATGTCGCAAAAGATCCGAGGTGGCCTGAATTCAACGAAAAGCTGGCAGAGCACAACGTGCGCAGCTCCCTTGGCGTGCCGCTGGAAATCACGGGTGATGCCAGGGCGGCCTTGAACTTTTTCGCAACCAAACCACATGTGTTCACAGCGGATGTCTACGACAAGGCAGTGGGTTTCGCTGGGGCGGTGCACAACACCATGCAACTCTCCGTGCGCATCAACACCATAGAGAACCGGGCCGAAGATCTTGAGGCCGCCCTTGAGAGCAGGACTGCCATCAATCTGGCCTGTGGTGTCATCATGGCGCAGAACCGGTGCTCGCAGGAGGAAGCCATGGAAATCCTCACCAAGGTCTCCAGCAACCGCAACCGCAAGCTTCGGGATGTTGCCAGGGAACTGATCGAGCAGCTGTCCGGCAGCAGCGTCCGCACCCACTTCGACTCATAGCCCGTACGTTTGCGCCAGCCTTGTTCCGGCCCGGCCCGGTCAGGTCGCCGAGCGGACGACGACGGCGGTGGCGGCCCCTCCGGTTCGGTGGATGTCCCAGCAGTTCCCGCTGCCGATGACGTCGTAGTCCAGGTCTCCCGGCGCCGGCAGAACAACGGCTGTGCTTTCGTCTATGGCCACGGCCCTCTCCATCAGACCCGCCGCCACGGCGCCCACCGCCCGGCTCAGCGTCCCGGCCTGCGCCGCGTGGACATCCACAGAAAACGCGGCAAGCCCCAGGCCCTCCCGGATATCCACTGAGTCCAGGCCTTCCGAGCACTCCTGGCCGCATACTTCCACCCCGTTGATCCGGTATCCGCCAACCAACGTCCGCCGGGATGCCACCATGGCGCCGGCGGAAAATCCCAGGTAGGGCGCGCCGTCGGCCACCTTTCTCCTGATGGCTGCGGCCAGCGGGTGAAGCGCCTTCCAGTAGGCCGGCGTCAAACCGCCACCCACCACGATGGCATCCACTTCGTCGAAGGCGGCAGCATCGGCATGCTTTCCCGTCAGGAGCGGAATGGGCACTATTTCGCACTCGATCCTGGCGCGGAGCGGTTCCGCGTAGGCCGCCACGAGCTCGTGCAGGTTTCCATCGCCGTGGTGCACTGCGACAGCAATGCGTGCCTGCCGGTCCCCGCCGGCATGCTCCCGGACGTTGAGTGTGAACCGGTCAAAGACTTCCGGGAATGCCAGCGGATCCGGCCCCGCGCCGGCGAGGAAAATGCTCATGGGGTTCAAGATACCGGCACCAGCAGGGCAGCCGCGGCCGTTGGGTCCAACGCCGGATGGCTGCCGAATGGATGCCGAACAAAAACCCATTGACGCACGTCGACGCGAGGGCTAATCTACAACCAAATGGTTGTAGATCAGCTGAATGAGACCGAACTGGACCGCCTCTTCCAGGCGTTCGCCGATTCCACCCGGCGGGACATCGTCCGCCGGGTCACTGTCGGCGAGTACTCCGTCTCGGGCCTGGCAGCCCTCTACGCCATGAGCTTCGCGGCCGTCCAGAAGCACGTGGCCGTGTTGGAGCGCGCATCCTTGGTGACCAAGGAAAAACGCGGAAGGGAGCAAATCGTGCGGGGCAATCACGAAGGACTGCAAAAAGCCCGGCGGCTGCTCGATGAATATGAACACATCTGGCGGCAGCGCGCCGCCAGGATGGCAGACATTCTCGCTGAAGGTTAGGAAGGCATTGCCATGACAGTCATCAGTACGGATAAGAACCCCGAGGCTCTGAGCCTCACCTTGGTTGCCGAATTCGACGCCGGCGTGGAACGCGTCTGGCAGCTCTTCGAGGACCCGCGGCAGCTGGAGCGCTGGTGGGGCCCGCCCACCTACCCGGCCACCTTCTACAAGCATGACTTCGTGCCGGGCGGCAAGGCCAGCTACTACATGACCGGCCCGGAAGGGGATAAGGCGCACGGCTGGTGGGAGTTCACCAACATCGAAGCGCCGGGCCGGCTCGAGTTCAATGACGGTTTTGCGGACAACGACGGCAATCCCACGGGTGAGCTGGGCATTTCCCACGCAACAGTCACCATTGAGTCCGCGGGGGAGCGGACCAGAATGACCATCCTGTCCACGTTTGAGTCCGAGGAACAGCTGGAGCAGATGATGCAGATGGGCATGGAAGAGGGCCTCAAGGAGGCCGTGGGCCAGATGGATGGCATCCTCGCGGAGCACGCCAACGCCTGACCGGTCGTAACGAACCTTCGCCACGGCGCCGGGTAAGTGGACGACGGCGGGACGTCCCGCCGTCGTCCACCCACCTTTGGGCGTTGATAGAGCACGCCCGCCGCTGAAATACTGGAAGGTGGGCAGCCCGAGGGAAGGCGGTGGCAGCGATGAGCGGCGCGGCAGGGGATTTCCGGAAGCGCCTGGAAAGGGCGGCGGAGCTCCGCTCGTACCGCGGGGCGGGCATCAGCGCCGAGGAGGAAGCCGCTCTGGATGCCCTCGACGCCCAGGAGCGGGAGAAGCGCAGGAAAGTCAGCGACGCCGCCCGCGCCGAATACCTGGTCCGGGACGCCATGGCGCATGGCAAGTTCGACAACCTCAAGTACGCGGGCAAGCCGATCCCCGGCCTGGGCGAATCCTACGATCCCGACTGGTGGGTCAAGGGTTTGATCCAGCGGGAGAACATCAGCGGCCTGGGCCCGGCTGCCATCCTGCTCCGCACCGAGGATGCTGAACTCGATGCCAAGCTGGACGCCCAATACACGGAACAGCAGGTCCGGGATCTCCTGCAGGATTTCAACCGGCGGGTGATCGATGCCCGCCGCCAGCTGCAGGGCGGGCCGCCCGTGATCACCAAGACCCGTGAGGTGGAGGACGAGGTGGAGCGCTGGCGCAGCCGGCGTGCGGCGCGGGTTGTGGAACCTCCTGCCGAGCCGGAGCAGGGGCGTTCCTGGTGGAAGCGGCTGTGGAAGGGGACAGGCTAGGAGACGGCGTTCCACCGCTCAAACAGCTCACAGCGGGCGTTGTAGTACTTGTCGGTCTGCCCCCGGTGAACCAGCCCGATCCTGGTGCAAACCCGTTGCGATGCTGTGTTGGCGGGGTTTGTTACCGCCACAACCCGCGGCAATCCGCTGCTGAACGCAAGATTGAGAACCGCCTGAGACGCCTCCGTGGCGTAGCCGTTCCCCCAGTGGTCCGGGTGGAAGTGCCAGCCAATTTCCGTATCACCCGAAGGCTGGAGGGGCAGTTTAGAGCCCGACGCCGGGATGGACTTGAGGAGCAAGGTCCCGGCGAGCCGGACGGAGGCCTTGTCCTGCTTTGGTTTTTCGGTCGTGTCCTTGAGCTGGACGGCCCAGACGGCGTGGATGGGATGGTCCAGCCTGCGCCAGATATCGATGCGCTCCCGGGCCTCGGCAATGCTGGTCATGATCCGCGGATGGCTGCCGATGAAGCGCTGCACCTCCCAGCGGGAGTAGAGGTCCAGCACAAACGCGGCGTCGTCCGGCTGCCATGGACGCAGGATAAGCCGCTTGGTCTCAAGGATCTTCACGTCCCCCATGCTGCCAGAGGGGTGCGACGGCAGCGGCCAAAAGTTGTTTTTCCACATAGGGGTTCTGGGTGGCTGGTGTTGTCTGGCCTTAGTGGAAGACTTTGGTTATGGAAGTGGTGTTGGGGGTGGCGGCGGTACTGGAGGCAGAGCCTCAGGGGCTGTTGGCTGCTGTTCCGCCGCACTCCGCATGTGCTGTTCCGGCTGCCACGGATGAGCTTCGGTTTCCGGCTGCTGCGCCTTCGATTGCTGATGTGCTGGCCCTGCTGCGTTCTGTTCCGCTGGCTTCCAATGGTGCGGGGATGATCGAGCAGATGCGGGAGCTGGAGGACCTGAAGTGCGCTGCCGGTGCGCGTCAGGCTGATACGGCGGTGGCGTTTGATTGTCAGCAGCGGCGGGAGCAGGCCGCTGCCGGGGTCCCGGCCGCTGAGCAGGGTGCCGGGGTCGCGGCGCAGATCGCGCTGGCCCGGGGTGAATCCCCGGCCCGGGGGTCCCGGCTGCTGGGCCTGGCCAAAACCCTGACCGGGATGCCGCACACCTTCGCCGCGTTCCGGAGTGGGTTGTTGAATGAGTGGCGGGTGACGCTGGTTGTGAGGGAAACCATCTGCCTCACCCCTGAGGACCGGGCGGGGGTGGATGAGGAACTCGGAGCCGACACCGGTGCCCTGGACGGCAGGGGAGATAAGGCCATTGTGGCCGCGGTCCGGGCCGCGGCATACCGGCGGGACCCTGCCTCGGTGGCGAAACGGGCCGCACGCGCGGCCACCGAACGGAGCGTGAGCCTGCGCCCGGCCCCGGACACCATGACGTACCTGACCGCGCTGCTGCCGGTCGCCCAAGGAGTCGCCGCCTACACCGCCCTCACCAAGGATGCCGACACGGCACGCGCGGCTGGGGATGAGAGGTCGCGGGGGCAGGTCATGGCCGACACCCTCGTCGAACGCGTCACCGGTACCCCGGGCGGGATCAGCGGGGTTCAGATCCAGCTCGTCATGACCGACCGCACCCTCCTCCAGGCCGATGCCGAACCGGCACGGCTTCCCGGTTACGGCACCATCCCCGCAGCAGCCGCCCGGGACATCGCCCTCAGCCCTGCAGCCACCGGCACCACCGAAGACCCCGCCGATATTGCCGGCCGGCACGACCTGGAGCTCTGGGTCCGGCGGCTCTACACAGCTCCGGTTGCCGGTGAGTTGGTGGCGATGGACTCCAAGGCAAGGTTCTTTCCGGCGGGGTTGAAGCGCTTCCTCCGGGTCCGGGATATCACCTGCCGCACGCCGTACTGCGACGCCCCGATCCGCCACCACGACCACATCACCGCCTGGCATGACGGCGGCCCCACCAGCGCCCGTAACGGGCAGGGCCTCTGCGAAGCCTGCAACCACACCAAAGAAATACCCGGTTGGACCGCAAAAGCAGTCGCCGGCCCGCGGCACACGGTAGCGACCTGCACCCCAACCGGCCACACCTACCACTCCACCGCACCACCACTACCCGGAACCACATTCACGGCGACGTTAACCCCTATGGAAGGCACCGCGGTCGTGCCTTTCCTGTCCCAGTCTGCGAACTACCCGGCCGGTTCGAGACGGCCGCCAGTGCCGCAGCGGCGGCGATGAGCAGCTGACCGGCCCTAGGGTTTGTAATTGGGGTTGGGGCCGATCATCGACGCGGGAGGCGGCGCGAACGGGGCAGCGGGATAAAGCGGTGCCACCTTGAGCATGTAGTTGGCCCACTGTGGCCCCGCGATCATGAACCCATCGAGGCGTGGGTAGAAGGTGCCGTTGATGGTCACGTTCTGTCCTGCCCGCTTTTGGCCTTCCAGGGCGTCGCCGAAGAAGGACGCGGTGACCAGGCCGGTGGTGTACCCCACCACCCAGGTGGAACCGTTGTTGTTCGAGGTGCCGGTTTTGGCCGCGGTGGGAACCTTGTCATGCACTTTGGGGTTGATCCAGACGCCGGAGCCCTTCTTCAGGACATCCTGCAGCACCGAGTTGACGCCGCGGGCCACGTCCGGTTTCACGGCGTCGTGGCAGTCCGGTGCCTGGGCAGGAAGTTTCGCCCCGGCCGCATCCGTAATGTCAGCCAATGCGATGGGTGCGCAATAGCGGCCGTCCGTGGCGAAAGTGGCAAACGCGTTCGCAAGGGTGAGGGGGGCAACGCCGGTTCCGCCCAGGAGGTTGCCCAGTTGGTGCATGTTGACAGGGCTGCTGTCGAGGCCGCTGTGCAGGCCCACGGCATCCACCATCTTCTGGATGCCGCAGAAGTCCAATTGGGAGGCCGAAGCGAAGGTGGCGGTGTTGATCGAGTTGTACAGGCCGTAGTTGACGGGCATGCGTCGGTAGAAGCCCTCTTCCGCGTTCTGCAGGTCATCGGCAGCACCAAGGGCAGGGTTTGCCTGCGCAGTGCTGTAGGCTCCCAGCACTTTGCCGCAGCTGTCCTTCCACGGGAAGCCCAGGGGGTAGACCCGGCGCGAGGCGTCCACTTCGGCGGTGATCGCTTTGCCTTCGTTCAGCCATTCCGCGAAAGTGAAGGGCTTCATGGTGGAACCGGGCTGGAATCCGCCCGCGCCGTTCAGGTCATTGCCCTGCGCGTCCCTGGCATCCACATTGAAGTTCAGGTTGGTATCGAACTTGCCGGGTTGCGGAAGGAATGTGGTGTTTTGGGCCATCGCCAGGATCTTGCCGCTGCCGGGCTGAACGGTTACCAGCGAAGCTGCCCAGCGGTCCGGATTTGCGCCTGCCGTCCCGTCCACCTGGGCCTGTGCGGCGGCCTGAAGCCTGCTGTCCAAGGTGGTGATGATGGTGAGGCCGCCCCGGTACAGCCTCCGCTCACGTTCAGGCTCCGTTGCACCGTAGGCGGGGTTGTTCAGGATCAGGTGTGAGATGTAGTCGCAGAAGTACGGCGCCATGGCCGCATTGGCGCAACCCTGCTGCTGCGGCGTGATCTTCAACTCGATGGGTGCGGCCACGGCCTCATCGTGCTGGGCCTGCGTGATCTTCTTCAAGCGCAGCATCTCGGACAGGACCTGGTTGCGGCGCACCATGGACTTGTCCGGATTGGTGGCGGGGTTATACAGAGTGGGGCTGTTGACCAGCCCGGCCAGGAGGGCTGCCTGGGGAAGCGTCAGGTCTTTCGCGCTGGTGCTGAAGAAGTAGCGCGCCGCGGCTTCAATTCCGTAGGCATTGCTGCTGAAGAACACGATGTTGAGGTAACCCTCGAGGATCTGGTCCTTGGTGTACTTCTTCTCCAGGGTGACGGCGAGTTTCATCTCCCGCAGTTTGTCGCCGAGGGTCTTCTGCCCGTTCAGGACCACCTCGTCCGGCCTGTCCTGCGAAAGTTGCGCCTCGTTCAGGACATTGGTGACGTACTGCTGGGTGATGGTCGATGCGCCCTGTTCGCCGCCCTTGGTCAGGTTGGACACCAGTGCCCGCAGGATCCCCTGCGGATCCACCCCTGCGTGATCATAAAACCTGCTGTCCTCGATGGCGATAATGCCGTCCTTGATGAAGGGCGACATCTGGTCCAGCGGCACGCGCACACGGTTTTCCGCATAAAACGTTGCGATTGGCTGCCCGTCGGAGGTCAGGACTTTCGTAGCCTGCGACGGCGGCTGCACCGTCAGCTCCTCCGGCAGGCGTTCGAAGTAGCCAATGGAGGAACTGACACCCATCCCCGCGGCTGCCACCGCCGGGACCACCAGGCTGGCCACCAGCACGCCGCACATCACACTCGCTGCAATGAACCCCAGGATTCGTCCCAGGGCCACGCCAAAGCCGCGCCTGCGCTTCCGCCTCTTCACCATTCCTCAGCCCTCGTCCTTGAAGGTGGGAACAGAATACGCTCCTGCCAAGGGCTGAAACAGGGCCGAACGTCAGGATTTGGTCACGCAAAACCATTGACCAGCGATAGTTACCGACATATCGTTAACTATCGCCGATAAGGCAGCGAAGACCTTAACAGGAAAGGACCATGCCACCATGAAAGGCATATTCGACGACAGGAATCAGGGCCCCGAGTTTGGCAAGGAGTTTGGCAAGGGGCGCTTCGAGCGGGGGAGGGGCCACAGGGGACCGCATGGGCACCGCGGTCCAGGCTTCGGTCCCGGTTTCGGACCTGGATTTGGACCCGGTTTTGGCCCGGGTTTCGGGCCCGGCTTTGGTCCGGGTTTCGGACGGGGCGGCCGGCGCGCCAGCCGGGGCGATGTCCGCGCAGCCATCCTCTCGCTCCTGGCGGAGGCGCCCTCCAATGGTTACGGACTGATCAAGACCATCGCCGCGAAGACCGGCGGAATGTGGCGGCCAAGCCCGGGATCCATCTACCCCACGCTGCAGCAGCTGGTGGACGAGGGCCTGATCGAGGCGCTGAGCGAAGGGCGCGGCACTGAGTTCGTCCTTACCAACGCAGGCAGGGCCTACGTGGCGGAGCATGCCGAGGAGATGGAGAACGCCTGGAACGCGGAACCGGACAGTGCGGACAGGGACTTCCACCAGAGCATCGGCAAGCTCCTGGGCGCCATCCACCAGTTCCGCACTGGTGTGACGCAGGAACAGCGCGCTGCCGCCGTCGAGAAGATGGACGAAACCCGCCGCGCGCTTTACAAGATCCTTGCGGACTAGGAACTACGCGAAGGAGTCTTCCTTGGCGAGCCGTTCTGCGGGAGCCGCAGCGGTGGGGATGTGCGCCGCTGCCTGACGGAGGGGATTGAAGCCTGCACCGATCTCGCCGAACGCGTAGGCGGTCTCGGCGTGCTCGAACAGGTCCACGCCGGCGGTCTCGGCCTCATGGCTGACGCGGAAGCCCACAGTGGTGTTGATGATCCGGGCAATGACCGCCGTGCCAATTCCGGACAAGAGCAGGGTGATGACGACGGCGGCTGTCTGGGCGATGAGCTGCTGGACACCGCCGCCGTAGAAGAGGCCGCCGCCCTGGCCGTCCACGGGCAGGGCGATGAAGCCCAGGGACAGGGTGCCGATGAGGCCGGCACCCAGGTGGACGCCCACCACGTCCAGGGAGTCGTCCAGGCCGAACCGGTACTTGAGGTCCACGAAAACGCAGCATGCCGCTCCCGCCACGAGGCCCAGGCCGATTGCTGCCACCGGGCTGATGTTGGCGCAGGAAGGGGTGATGGCCACCAGGCCGGCCACCACGCCGGAGGCGGCCCCCAGGGATGTGGGGTGCCCGTGGCGGACCTTTTCGGTGATCAGCCAGGTGAGCATGGCTGCGGCAGGGGCCACCAGGGTGTTGATCCAGATGAGGCCGGCCTGTTCGACGCTGGTTGCGGCCCCGCCGTTGAAGCCAAACCAGCCGAACCACAGGATGGCCGCGCCCAGCATGATGAAGGGCAGGTTGTGGGGGCGGTGGTTGGGGTCCTTCGCGAAGCCATGGCGCTGGCCCACAATGACCGCCAGCACCAGCGCGGCAGTTCCTGAACTGATTTCCACTACAGCGCCGCCGGCGAAATCGATCACCTGGCCGAAGATTGCGGTGACGGCTCCGCCGGCACTCATCAGGCCGCCACCCCAGACCATGTAGGCGAGGGGGCAGTAGATCAGCGTGATCCACACGGGTACGAACAGAGCCCAGGCGCTGAACTTGGCGCGGTCTGCGATGGCGCCGCTGATGAGGGCCACGGTGATGATGGCGAACGTGGCACTGTAACCGGCCTTGAGGAGGTCCGGCGAACCCATCAGGTTCTGCAGGCCGAAGCTGGTGAAGGGATTTCCAAAGAGCCCCAGGAAGCCGTCGCCGGTGGTCATCGAGTAACCCCAGAGAACCCAGACCACGCCCACGATTCCTGCCGAGATGAAGCTCATCATGATCATGTTCAGTGCGGCCTTGGCGCGGGTCATGCCGCCGTAGAACAGGCCAAGCCCGGGGGTCATCAGCAGTACCATGGCGGCCGAAATCATCAGCCAGACGTGTTGGGCAGTGATTTCCACCGGTGGGTCCCTTCGCAACGTGATCGTGGTCCAGGGCCCGTTTGGCCCCGGGGCATTTCCCCGGGTTCCATTTTTGGCGTCGCGTGTTTCAGCCAATGCCGCTTAAAGTTGCGGCCACGTTACACAAATTGCTCCTGCGTGAAGTTCACGTGTCCGCCATGTTTCGGGAATGTAAACGGCTCCTCTAGCTGCAGCCGCCCGCGGCAACGAATTCCTGGTGGTTCCCCGCTATCACTGGCCACCTGGGCCGTCCAAGGTGAGAAACGCCGTCGTACGCTGTTTTGCCTTCTGTTTCAGAGCGGTGAACGGCGCCTCACGGGTTAGAACCTGCGGGCGTTGGCCAGCACCGGCAGCTTGGCCCGGACGTCATCCACGGTTGCGGGATCGATGTCGACGACCGCGAGTTCGGGCTTGCCGCCGAGTGCCACTACAGGTTTGCCCAAGGGGGTGACAACAGCGCTGTGGCCCACTCCGGTGGGAGCTGCACCCGCGGGACCTGCGCCAATGGTTTCGGGATCACCCTGGCCACAGGCAACCACAAATGTGGTGCTGTCCAGCGCCCGCGCGCGCACCAGCAGGTCCCACTGCTCCGCCTTGCCCTCACCGGCGCCCCAGGAAGCACACACGATGTTCACCTGCGCGCCGGCGTTGGCGTTTGCCGTGAACAGGCCCGGGAAGCGGACGTCGTAGCAGGTGGCCAGGCCGAATACGGTCCCGTCCAGCTCAAACGTCACCGGCGCTTCCCCTGCATCAACCGTTTTGGACTCGGTAAAGCCGAAGGCGTCAAAAAGATGCACCTTGTCGTAGGACGCTTCCACCCCGGGGCCGGTGACCAGCAGCGTATTGCGGACACGGCTGTCCTTCCCGGGAGTGAACATGCCGGCCACGATCGTGATGTCCAGGTCCTTGGCGATCCGGCGGACCTCGCTGGCCCAGGGGCCGTCCAGCGGCTCGGCAATGTCCTTCAGCGAGTGGCCAAAGGCGCGCATCGCCGCCTCGGGAAACACGACTAACCGGGCGCCGGCATTGCTGGCCTGGGCGGCGTAGTCCCACACCAGTTCAAGGTTGGCGGCGGTGTCGGCGCCGCTGATGATCTGCGCTACTGCGATCCGCATTACTGCCGGTAGCCCTCAACCTCGCTGATGGGGCGGGGCTCGGCGTCGTTCGGGTTTTCGCCCGATTCCTTCTTGGCCCGGCGCTGGCGCAGCAGGTCCCAGCACTGGTCCAGGCTTTCCTCCACGTACTTCAGGCGCGCCTGGTCCGGTGCCTGCCCGTCCCCGGAACCCTCGCGCAGCGAGTGCTCCTCCTCCACCAGGGCCTGGATGTGCGTCAAAATATCCTGATCGTTCATGGCTTCCCCTTTCTCCGGTCCGGTCTCCTTCAGCGTACGGATCAGGTGCTGAAGCCACCAGTCCCCGCGCTGTACCATCAACTTCATGCCCACTGCGCTCGATATGGCAGGTCCCATCCTGGAAGTGCTCACCTGGTTGTGCCTGCCCGCCGGACTGGGACTGCTCTTCTACACCGGATTCCTCCGCCGCTTCGTGCACCCCTGGGACGTGGCCGAGGCCGTGGTGTATTCCGACCACACCGGGGTGGGGTTCCGCTGGTTCGACCGGAAACACCAGGTGCACAACGCCCCAATGTCCCCTTATGACATCAGGGACATGGCGGTGGGCGACACCTTGCCCATCTACTACCACCCCAAACGCCCAACCCAATGGCAAACCACCACCCCGGAGGAAGCCGGCAGGACGGCCTCGGTCCTGGGGCGCTGCCTGACGGCGATCGGCTCGGTGGCGCTGCTGGCCGGCTTCGTCCTGCCGATGTTCTAGCTGACTGATGTTCTAGCTGAGCAGTACCACCACAATGCCCAGGCCGCCCAGGACAACTCCGGCCGCAGCGGTCCAGAACACCGCTGTCAGGTCGGCCTCGATGCTTTCGCCTGCCAGGCCGTGGGACCTGGCCTGGTACCGGCGGCGCTGCGTGAGGTAAATGGCAAGGGCGGCGCCCCCGGAAATCACCGGCAGTATGAGGATGGGCGGCCCGTAGGTGGGAAGCCAGCGTAGGAAGAAGGCGCTCGCCGTCACCAGCGCCAGCATCGTCCGGCCCCAGGCGAGGGCCGTCCGTTCGGGCTGCAGGCCGGGATCGCCATGGTGGCTGGGTGCGCGGAATGCCACCGGCTCAGCGCCAAAGGATAAAGACCAGTACGACGGCGGCAGCCAGCGCGCCCGCCCCAGCCAACAGGGGCACGAAGAGCGGCAGGGGCAGCGGGGCCTTGGTGCGCATGCTCCGTTCCACCCGAAGCCACCGCATGGCGGCGCCGCCGCTGAGCATCATGCCCAGCAGGAGCAGGAGGACGGCCAGGCCCTTCCGGACAGGCTCGATGAAGAGGCCGGACGTGAACGCCTCGACGGCAATGCCGCCTGCCAGCAGCGCGAGCGACGTCCGGATCCACGCCAGGAACGTTCGCTCGTTGGCAAGCGTGAAGCGGGGGTCGGGTTCCTCGCCTCCGGGCAGCAGCCGTTCGGCGAATTTTCCGCGCGGGGGCGGCGGGCCTGCCGGTCCGGGCGGCTGCTCAGTGTTGGTCACCGGGCCAGTTTAGCCGTGGCCTATCCGCCGCTCCGCGGGGCAAACATGATCACGGCGACACCCAGCAGGCAGACCAGCGATCCCGCGATGTCCCACCGGTCCGGGCGGAAGCCGTCAAAGGCCATGCCCCATGCCAGGGAACCTGCCACAAACACTCCGCCATAGGCTGCCAGGACCCGGCCGAAGTGCGCGTCCGGGCTGCAGGGTGGCCACGAAGCCGTAGGCCCCGAGCGCGATCACGCCGAGGCCGGCCCACCACCAATCCTTGCCTTCGCGGACGGCTTGCCACACCAGCCAGGCGCCGCCGATTTCCGCTGCGGCCGCCAGCACGAACAGCACAATCGTCTTGAAAATACTGACGATTTCTTCCGGAACGCCCACGCAGCCATCATGCCAGCAGGGAATGCCGCCGCCGGCCGCGCAGTTGGGGAAGGTATGGAGCGCATAGGATTCCTTTCATTCGGCCACTGGGGCCCCGGCCAGGGTTCCCGAACCAGGACAGCGGCGGACGCCCTGCTCCAGGGGATCGAACTGGCGGTTGCCGCTGAAGAACTCGGTGTGGACGGTGCATTCTTCCGCGTCCACCACTTCGCCAGGCAGCAGGCATCGCCCTTCCCCCTCCTGTCGGCCATCGCCGCCCGCACCAGCCGCATCGAAATAGGCACCGGCGTCATCGACATGCGCTACGAAAATCCCCTGTACATGGCGGAGGAAGCCGCAGCGGCAGACCTGATCAGCGGCGGCAGGCTGCAGTTGGGCATCAGCCGTGGTTCACCCGAGCCCGCCCGGGAAGGCGCGTCAGCCTTCGGCTACCGGCCGCAGCCGGGGGAGACCGATGCGGACATGGCCCGGCGCCACACCGCCGTCTTCCGCAAGGCCATCACGGGGGCCGGCATGGCTGAGGCGGACCCCCGGTACGCTGGCGGTGCCACCGGACTCCTCCCCATCCAGCCCCAGTCCCCGGGCCTGCCGGAGCGTATCTGGTGGGGCGCCGGCAGCAGGAAGACCGCCGTGTGGGCCGCGGAACTGGGCATGAACCTGATGAGCTCCACGCTGCTCACCGAGGACACCGGCGTTCCCTTCCATGAACTCCAGGCCGAACAGATCCAGCTGTTCAGGGACGCGTGGTCGGCGGCAGGCCACGCCCACACCCCGCGTGTTTCGGTCAGCCGCAGCGTCCTTCCCATCGTGGACGAGGAGGACAACTACTACTTCGCCGGCAGCGCGCTCCGGGACGGCCGCGACCAGGTGGGCGTCATTGACGGACTCACCGCCAGGTTCGGGAAGAGCTACGTGGGTGCGCCGGACCTCCTGGCGGAGCAACTCGCAGCCGATACGGCAGTGCAGGCGGCCGACACCCTCCTGCTGACGGTCCCCAACCAGCTGGGTGTGGAGTTCAACGCCAAGTTGCTGGGCAGCATCGTGGAACACGTGGCCCCGAAGCTGGGGTGGCGCAGCCGGTAGGGCGCGGAACCTTTTGCGAGACCCAACCGTTACACTTTAAGTGTGCGGTGTGGGGGCTCCGTACCCCTACTACTGTGTGACTGCGGAACGGTCGTACGACGGAGAGAGAGAAATATGGCTCGCGCCGCCTTAGGCTTAACCGCATGATCCGGCTACGACAGCTGGCCCAGGCGGCCTCCGTGCTGACTACCCCGTTGGCACCCGAAGACATCCTCGCGCTGTTCAACCCTGTCTACTCAGCCCGCCAGCTGCGCGGCGTGGTGACCAGGGTGGTCCAGGAGACTGCCCAGTCGGCCACCATCTTCTTCCGCCCAGGCCGCGGCTGGAAGGCGCACCTGGCAGGACAGTGGGCGCGCATCGGCGTCGAACTCGACGGCGTCCGCCACTGGCGCTCCTACTCGCTCAGCGCCCCGGCCGGAAAAGACCCGGCTATCACCGTCACCGACGTCGGCGCGGTCTCCGGCACCCTGGTGCGTACCACCAAACCCGGTGACGTCCTGTTCCTGGCTCCGCCGCAGGGCGACTTCGTGCTTCCGGAACACCCCCGCCCCCTCCTGATGGTCACCGCGGGCAGCGGCATCACTCCGGTGATGTCCATGATCCGTACGCTGGTGCCGCGGCGTCCGGACGCCGACGTCGTGCTGGTCCACTCCGCCCGTACCCCGGGTGACAGCCTGTTCCGTGAAGAGCTGGCCGAACTCGCTGACCAGTTCCCCAACTTCCGGCTGGCGCACTGGTACACCGGCGAACAGGGCCGCATGGACTTCTCCAGCACCGAGGAACTGGACGAGATCTGCCCCGACTGGAAAGACCGCGCTGCCTACGCCTGTGGCCCCGACAGTTTCCTGGACGACGCCGAAGCCCTCTGGAAGCGCGCTGCGCTGACCACCCGGGCGCCCGGGACCGACGTCGACGTTGCCGGGGAAGCCGGCAACCTCATGATCGAACGCTTCAACACCACCTTCAACGCCGGCGTAGGACACGACGGCGGCCTGGTCACCTTTGAAGCGTCCGACCGGGAGGTGGAAGCCGACGGCGACACCCCCATCCTGGATATCGGCGAGGACGCCGGGGTGCTGATGCCCAGCGGCTGCCGGATGGGCATCTGCCACAGCTGCCTCACTCCGCTCCTGGCCGGCCAGGTCCGCGACCTGCGGACCGGGGAAATCCACGGCGAACCAGGTCAACTGATCCAAACGTGTGTCTCGGCAGCCGCCGGGCCCGTCAACCTCGAACTCTGAGGAGCAGTATCTATGTCTGTCATCTCACCCACAAAGACCACTGCCGCCGGAGGAGCCAGCGCGGGCACCTCACGGACGCGCCCGGGCAAGCTCGCGGAATCCGGCAGCCCCGCCGTCCGCCCGCCTGCCGCCGCGCACCTTAGCGATGAACAGGTGGCCGAGCTTGGCCGCGAACTCGACGCCATCCGGGACGAGATCCTGGGTAAGCGCGGGGCCGAGGATGCTGCCTACATCCGCCGGATGATCAAGATCCAGCGCGGCCTGGAAATCTCCGGCCGCGCAGCCCTGCTGGTCAGCAAGAACAAGGCGGCCTGGGTTACGGGCACCACCCTGCTCAGCCTGGCCAAGATCCTGGAAAACATGGAGCTGGGCCACAACATCCTGCACGGCCAGTGGGACTGGATGCGGGACCCGGACATCCACTCCACCACCTGGGAATGGGACTTCGTTACCCCGTCACGGTCCTGGCAGCACACTCACAACGATCTGCATCACCGCTGGACCAACGTGGTGGGCAAGGACAACGACGTCGGATACAACCTCCTCCGGATGGACGAGAACCAGCCGTGGAAGCCCATCAACCTGGCCAACCCGCTGTTCAACGCCATCCTGGCGCCGGTCTTCGAGTGGGGCATCGCCATCTACGACCTCGAGCTGACCGAGTACAAGGAAGGCACCAAGTCCAAGGAAGCCCTGCTCAAGGACCTCAAGGCGCTGGGCAAGAAGGTTGTCACGCAGTTCACCAAGGACTACGCGGCCACCCCCGCCGTCGCCATGCTGACCGGGTCCGCCAAGCAGGCCCTGCTCGGCACCATCACTGCCAACGCCGTCCGCAACGTCTGGGCCCACGCGGTCATCTTCTGCGGCCACTTCCCGGAAGGAACCGACACCTTCACGGAAGAAATGGTTGACGGGGAAACCCGCGGCGACTGGTACGTGCGGCAGATGATCGGCTCGGCCAACATCTCGGGGTCCAAGTTCATGCACCTCATGACCGGCAACCTCTCGCACCAGATTGAGCACCACCTTTTCCCTGACCTGCCCTCGAACCGATACGCCGAGGTGGCGCCCAGGGTCCGCGAAATCTGCCAGCGTTACGGCCTGAAGTACACCACGGGCCCGCTGCTGAAGCAGGTGGGGTCGTCCTGGGCCAAGGTCTTCAAGCTGGCGCTGCCCGGCAAGGCTGCCCGGGCCTAGCCAAAACCGCCTGACAAAAATGCACCTCCGGCACCGGGAACCACCCGGGACCGGAGGTGCAGTTTTTTGTCGTGCCATTGGCAGGGCGGACCCCCCTAGAGTAGGAACTGCAGGGCCAGGCACTGCCCGGCCCGGACCGATTCCACAGCCTCGAAAGGACCGCCTCCATGGCTTTCATCACCGTAGGTACCGAGAACAGCACTGATATCGAGCTCTACTACGAGGATCACGGGTCGGGGCAGCCTGTCGTGCTGATCCACGGCTACCCGCTGGACGGGGCCTCCTGGGAGAGGCAGGCCACCGCGCTGCTGGACGCCGGTTACCGCGTGATCACCTACGACCGCCGCGGGTTTGGGAAATCGAGCAAGACCATCGAAGGGTATGACTACGACACCTTCGCGGCGGACCTCAATACGCTCCTGACTGCCCTGGACCTCAGTGACGCCGTGCTGGTGGGCTTCTCCATGGGCACCGGTGAGGTGGCCCGGTACCTGGGCAATTACGGATCGGCCCGGGTTGCAAAGGCCGCATTCCTCGGATCCCTGGAGCCGTTCCTGCTCAAGACGGATGACAACCCGGACGGCGTCCCGCAGGACGTGTTCGACGGCCTCAAGGAAGCGGTCACGGCGGACCCGTACGCGTTCCTGGGCGGCTTCTTCAAGAACTTCTACAACTCCGACACCTTCCTGGGCACCCCGCGCCTCAGCCAGGAGGCCGTCAATGCCAGCTGGAACGTGGCCGCCGGAGCGGGCGCCACCGCCTTGGTTGCCGCCCAGGCCACCTGGATCACGGACTTCCGCGGCGACATCCCGAAGATCGACGTTCCGGCACTGATTCTGCACGGCACCGCGGACAACATCCTGCCCATCGACTCCACCGGCCGGCTTTTCGCACAGGCCCTGCCGGGCGCCGAGTACGTGGAGATCGAGGCCGCCCCGCACGGCCTGCTGTGGACCCACGCCGCAGAGGTCAACGAGGCCCTGCTCGGTTTCCTTTCGAAGTAGCGATCGGCAAACGCGGATGGCGACGGCGGGTTCCCGCCGTCGCCATCTGTTTTTCCGGGACTACCAGCGCGGCCCGCCACCGCCGCCCGGGCCCTGGGACGCGGTGTACTGGCCGGCTGTCACCGTCCCCACCTGCTTGGCCCCGTCCAGGCTGCCAGTGCCGATCCCGGCGGCCGTGGTGGCCGTGCCGCCGGTGTAGACGGTGTACTGCTGGCCCTTGACGATGTCAGGTGAGGAGAACACCAGCGAGGCCGCGGCCTTGGTGGTGGTGAACGCCGCCACCACCTTGCCGGAGGAGTCAGCCACCTGGATGACGGTACCGGCCGGAACCGAAGAGCCCAGGGCTACCTGCAGGCCGGACTGGGTGGAAGAGTCGCTTGGCGTCACCACCATGCCGGAACTCCCGGCCGCTGCCACGGTACCGCCCGTCACCTTCAGCTCGCCGTTGACGTCCAGGGCGCCGTTGTTGTTGGCTGTGGGACCGTTGACCACCACGGTGCCGCCCGAGATGCCGGCACTGCCGTTGGAGTCCAGGCCGTCGCCCTGCGCATTGATGGTCAGGGTGCCGCCTGTGACGTCCACGCTGTAGTCGCCCACCTCCATACCGCCCCCGCCCATGCCGCCCCCGCCGGAGGTGGACGACCCGCCCGAGGCGTTCACGCCGTCGTCGTTGGACGTGACGGTGGTGGTGCCGCCGGACACCACGATGTGCTGTGCCTCCAGGCCCTCCTCGGACTTGGCCACGGTGGCGGTCCCGTCCGCAATGGTCAGCGTGTTGTAGGCCTTGATGCCGTCGTCCGTTGCCGAGACGTTCAGGGTGCCGCCGTTGAGCAGCACCCAGCCGCGGCCCTCGTCCTGGTCGTTGTCGGACTTGAAGCCGTCGTCCCCGGCAGTCACCGCGTAGGCCCCGTCCAGCAGGACCGCGTAGTCCTTGCCCACGATGCCGTCGTCCTTCGCCTTCACGGTGACGTCGCCGGATGCGAGGACCAGCCCGTCCTTCGATGAGATGCCGTCGTTGAAGTTGCCGTCCACAGTCAGGGATCCGCTGCCCGCGATGGTCAGGTCGGCCTTGGAGTAGAGGGCGGCGTTGGGCGCATCGGTGCCCTGGTCCGCGTAGTTGCTGGCGTCGCTCAGGGAGCTGGAGGTGCCGTCCGCCAGGTAGAGGATGGCCTCGTCGGCGCTCTCGACCACGAACGGCGAGCCGTCCGCGCTTGCGATGCTGGCGCCGTCCAGGATGATGCGGACCGTATCCTGATCGCCCGCGGCCACCACAATGCGGCCATTGGCCAGGGACCCGCTGAGGCGGTAGGTGCCGGCGGCGCTGATGGTGACCATGTCGCCGTCCACCTTCACGGCGTCCGACCCCGCGGCAACGCTGCTGGCGCCGTCCGCCAGGGTCACGGCCACCTCGCTGGCGGCATCCCAGGTGAGGTCGTCGGCGTCGTAGTGCGTGTCCTCCGCCACGGTATCCAGGGCGACGGCGGCAGTGGCGCCGGTTGCAGCGGTGGACGAGGTGCCGCCGACGGACGAAGTGCTGCCTGCGGTGGTGCCGGCGGCGGAGCAGCCGGCGAGGCCAAGCGAGAGTGCCAGGGCGGCGACGGACAGGTAGGAGCGGAGTTTCTTCATGGGGTGTCCTTTGATGGTGTGGGGGAAGGCAGGGGGCAGCCGGTGTGGGTTGGTCAGGCGGGCGGAACGGGACGCAGCGCCAGGCGGCGCAGGGTCTTGTTCCAGCGGTTGGCGGGAAGCCCGGGACGCAGGGCTGCCATCCCGGTGGCAAATTTGGAGATGCGGGAGGGCCTGACTCCGGCGGCCCAGAGGTGCCGGTCCAGCGGCCCGGCCGTGGAGCCCGACTTGGTTTCCAGAATGACGGCGCCGTGCAGGACCCAGGGCTGGTGCCCGGGACGCTGCCAGGTCACGTCGGTATCGATGGTGGCGCGGCTGCCCGACTCCGGCAGGTACAGCGTGGTCCGGTCGTACCGGGTCTCCAGCACCGGTTCCAGGGGAAGTGCCGGTACTTTAATCCCGGCCGCACTGAGGGTTTCCCGGATGTAGGCCAGGCCCTCGGGGGTAAGGCGGGCCCGGTCGCCAAGGCTGTACGGGATGCGCTCCTTGACCGTTGCCTCACGCGATCCCTCGGTTTTCACCTCAAGGAAACCCAGTGCGCTGTCCACATAGGTCCTGGTACGGACCTTGTAGCGTCGGCGCCGGCCGTGTGCAGCCAGCAGGTAACTGTCCAGGGCTGCGGTATCGAAGTAGACGGAGTCGTAGGCGAAGCTGCGGGAGCCGGCCATGTCCAGGACGCGCATCCCGGTGCGGACGGTTGCAAGCAGCCGGCCGGCCACCTCGAGCGGAACCACATACTTCCGGTCCACCCGCGTCTGCAGGGCCGCCTGGGCGTTGAGTTCCTCGAGGCTGACGGACGGAAGGAAGTCGAGATGGCCGACGGCGGTGTCCACCAGCGTGCTCATGCGGCACCTGCCTGGACGGGTGCTTGGACGGCTTCTTGGACGGCTTCTTGGACGGGTGTCTGGGCAGGGGAGGGGCCGGCGTAGGCGCGGCGGGGCATGGCAGGGACTGCGGTCGGGATGTAGGCGAACCGGACGTCCACGATGGTCTTGTCGTTCACCAGGTCCAGCTCGGAGATGGTGGCCGAGTGGACCTTCCCGTGGAGGACCTCTTCCAGCCGGGCGCGGAGTTCGCCGTCTTCGGAAATGGCGCGGTCCAGGATGACTGTCTGGTGCCGGTAGGCCGGCAGTACCCGCGGATGGTCGCCGATGAACATCACCAGCAGGATCAGCCCCATCAGGGATCCGGTCAGCCACAGCGGTTCGATTCCCAGTCCGGCGATGAGGCCCAGGGCCAGGGCGGAGAAGTAGTAGGCAACCTCGTGCTGGGCCAGTTCGGTGGAGCGCAGCCGGATGATGGACAGGACCCCAAAGAGCCCCAATCCGAGGCCAAGGCCTGCTGCGGAACCGGAAAGGGCCGTGGCCACGGCCAGGACGCCCACGTTCATGCCCAGGTAGGACACCACCAGGTCACGGCGGCGGTGCCTGCGCAGGTACAGGGCAAAGGTGAGGATACTGATGGCCGCGAGGTCCGCGGTGATGAAAAGAAGCTGGTTCATGTGAAGTTCTCCGGGTGGTAACGGTGGGCTGGTATAGACATTGCCCGGCCAAACTGTGCCGGGGCTGTGCCGGGCCCTAGGCGGAAATATGAGTCCGGGAGCGGGAACGGCCAGGCATCCCCGTGGCGGTCCCGCCGGTAAAAAGGAACCGCTGCTGCACGGCGAAGCTGACGGCAAGGAGCGCGGCCTCGGCCAGGACTTTCGCCGGAAGTGCCGGCACCCTGACGGCTTCAAGGGCCCAGACAAGCCCGAAGTTGGCGGACAGCAGTACGGCCACCAGGCCGAAGTAGCGGACGCCCGCTCTACCGGCGGAACTGTCCCTGCCGCGCTCAAACACCAGCCGCCGGTTAACCAGGAAGTTCACCGCGGAGCTCACGGCCCTGGCACCGATCACCGCCAGCAGCAGGGAGTCGATGGCCACGGTGAGCAGGATGAACACCACGGTGTCCACGAGAAAGGCCGTGAAGGAGGACGCGAGGAACTTCAGCAGCGGCGCATAAATCCTGGCCGAGTCCGCGAACGGCCGGAAATGCGAGCCGGAGTTGTGGTCCAAGTAAACCGTGGCGATGGTGATGGACTCAATGGAAAACCCGTTGTTCTGCGCCTCGAGCAACAGGTTCAACTCGTACTCGTAGCGGTCTCCACGGACAGAGCGGAGCCAGGGAAGCATGGCGGCGGGGTAGCCCCGGAGCCCGGTCTGGGTATCCGGGATGCGCTCGCCGGTGGCCAGGGCAAAGAGCAGCCGGGTGGCGGTGTTGCCCAGACGGCTCCGGGCCGGGACCTTCCCCGTGAAGCTCCTGGCGCCGAGCACCAGGGTGGACTGTCCCCATTCCAGGTCCCGGTTGGCCCGCAGCCGGTCTGCCAGGCGCAGGATGTCCGTCACGGTGTGCTGCCCGTCGCTGTCGGCGCACACCACGTCCCGGCCGGGCAGGTTGTCCACGATGAAGCCGAATCCGGCCCTGAGGGCAAAGCCCTTTCCCTGGTTGAGGGCGTAGCCGACGACGTGGCACCCAAGTGTCCTGACGTCGTCGAACACGTCCCGGAAGGCGGGCCCGCTGCCGTCATCCACCACCACGATCGGCACGTCCGGCCTGGTGCTGCGGATGGAACGGACCAGGGCGGGAAGCTGCCGGTCCGGCTCGAAGGCCGGGATCAGGATGACCATGGCTGTTCCTACTGCCCGATGTAGAGGATGTCGGAGGTGCCGCGTTCCTTGTCCTGGCCCAGCGGATTGTTCACCAGGGATCCGTTGAAGTACATGGTGGAGGAGCCTCCGCCGTCAATGTTGTAGGCGGTGGTGGCGCCCAGGCCCTGCATGATTTCGGCCAGCCCGGTCATGGTGACGCCCGCGCTGTAGCCGGGGCTCCGTCCGTCCACCACCACGAACACCAGGTGGTTCTGGTCGATGACGCCCACGGCGGTGCGGGGCTGTTCGCCCTGGATGGAGTGGTTGCCGAAGTTGGTGTCCACTTCCACGTCCTCGATGCCGGCCGTTGTCTGGCCGTTGTCCAGCAGGGAGGGGCCGAAGGAGAGGGTGTTCCACACACCGTCGGCCACCAGTTGGGCTGCGGTGGTGGCGGTTTCGTCGTAGACCTTCACGGTCCCGTCCCGGTAGAACGCCAGCCCCTGGCGCGCCCCGGCATCCCGGAACATTACGCCGTTGCGGATGACGATTCCGGTATCGCGGAAGCCGTAGTAGTCACCGTTGATGGCGAACACGGCATTGTTGTCCGCTGCGATGGCGGACGTGTTTTCGGTGATGTTTTCGCCAAAGCTGTTGTTGGCGAAGGCGGACTGCAAGGCAGTGGCGTCGGACAGGACGAAGTCGGCAGCGTAGTAGGTGACGGTGCTGTCACCACTGCCGGTGGTCACCTTGGAGATCGAGATGTTGGAAGAATCGGAGACGTAGCTGGTGTCTGTGGTGACCGCGCCGCCGGTGCCGCCGGCCGCGGCGGAGGTGTCCGCCGTCGTGCCTGCCTGGCTGGCCTGGTAGGCGGAGACGTCGGAGATCTCGACGTGCTGGACCACGTACCGGTCAACTGCCCAGGCGGCGGCCCCTCCGGCGGACAGCGTGAAGGCTACCGCTCCTGCCGTGACCGCCCGGCGGACGCGTCCGGGTTTTCGTGCTGATCGCTGCTGAGGTGTCATGCCTCATTTCTAGGAGGCGAACTTAGCAGCAGGATTTGCCCGTTATGTGTGGCTCCTGTGAAACCGGCGGTGTCGGCGCTGCCAGCTGTCCTGCGAGCTCCCTGAGCTCCCGCGGCCGGAAAGGCTTGGTGAGGTAGCCGCCGGCTCCCGATGCCATGCCCGCCAGCACGTCGTCGCCCTCGGAACGGGCCGTTAGGAACAGCAGGGGCGCGCTGCTGACCTCCCGGATGGCGCGGGCCACCACGTGCCCGTCCATGTCCGGCAGGCCAAGGTCCAGGGTCACCAGGGCAATGGCGGGATCGGCCGCGGCGGCGATGGCCTCAGCCCCCGTGCACACGGTCCGGACCTCAAAGCCCGCCTGTGACAGGACCACTTCGATCAGTCCACAGATATCGTCGTCATCTTCCACGACAAGGCAAACACGCTGCTGTTCCATCAAGCCCCCAGGCGAAAAGTTGGCATCAGTCTACCGGCGGAAACGCTTGCCGCGGACCGCCGCGTCCGTTATGGAACTAGCCGTCGTAATGCGTCCGTGCCGGTCCTTGTCCCAATGCGTTGACCACGGCAGCTGCCACGTCGTGCAGCTTGGTGTTGCGGGTGCTGGACGCCGTCCTCAGAATGCCAAAGGCGTCCTGCTGGCTGCACCGGTTCTGGGCCATGATGATGCCCACAGCCATGTCGATGACTGTGCGGGATTCAAGGGTGGCCCGAAGATTCGCGGCTGTTTCGCTGTAATGGGCAAACCGCACCGCAAGGCGGAGCGCCAGCGAGGTCTGGCTGACGAAATCCTCGGCGAACTTCAGGACCCGCCCTTCAAACCGGTGCGCGCGGCGGGAGTACAACAGCAGCGACGCCTTGGTCTCCCCCTCAAGGCGGAAAGGAACGGCGGCCACGGAGCGGACCCCTTGGGCAATTGCGGCCGTGGAGTAGTCCGGCCAGCGGCCGTCCGTGGCGAGGTCCGGGGCGTAGACAATCTCCTGGACGGTAGAAGCCGCCAGGCCCGGGGTATCGCTGAAGCTGTGTTCAAGCCGTCCGATCGACTTTGCCTCCTGGCTGCTGCTGGCCACCGTGGCGGCTTTGCGTTGCCGGAGAAGGGCGATGGCGCACAGCATTTCATCGCCGGGTTCGGAGAGGTTGCGAGCGGAGACTTGTGCCAGTTCATTAAGGAAGTCCTCAACGTCGGAGCTGTTGAGGACTAGTTCATGCAGGTGCTCGGTAATCGATGTATCAGTTTTTGCTGTTGACTCGCTGGCCACGGTTTTTTGGTGCCATTCGTTCAGGTCAAAACGAGCCGGCAACACGCGAACCCCCCGCAACTGCGTGGGGAGCCGGTGATGGTCGCTGGATCGACGAACTTTCCAACGGCCTGCTGCTAAACCGATAACCAGAAGTATATACATTCCCGGGCCGCCACAGCCCATATTCGCCGCCCTGGAACGGGATGAAGGCTGGCGCAGGGCCAGGCATGCCCGGCACAATGAAGCAGGCGCCGGTGCTGCTGCGGGCTGGCCCTTGGACCAATGGCTACCCGGCAGCGGAGGGACGTAGAACATGACCAGGCTGCTCATTATCGGCCCGCCCGGGTCAGGCAAGGGAACACAGGCCGAACACCTGGCGCGGCATTTCCAGGTCCCGGCGGTTTCCACGGGGGACATTTTCCGCAGCAACGTCACCCAACAGACCGAGCTGGGAAACCAGGCCGCCACGTACCTGGACGACGGCCATTTCGTCCCGGACCATCTCACCAACGCGCTGGTCAGGGACCGCCTCCTGGAGAGCGACGCGGTGCAAGGGTTCCTGCTGGACGGCTATCCGCGGACAGCGCACCAGGCAACGGAACTCGACCGCATGCTTGCCGCCCAGGGGCATGTGCTGGATGCCGTGATCGAACTCCAGGCACCCGACGCGGAACTGGAGCAGCGCATGCAACGCCGGGCCCTGGAGCAGGGGCGCGCGGATGACACCATTGACGTCTTCAGGCGCAGGCTGGACCTCTACCACCGGCAGACGCATGAAGTAGTCTCGGTGTACGCGGGCCGGGGCATTCTTGTGTCCGTCAACGGCAGCGGGGACCCGGGCGGGATAACGGCCCTGGCGATCGCCGCCGTCGAAAAGTTCCTTGCAGCCCCGCAGCCCCCGTCCTGACCGAAACACCGCACGGTGAAGCACTCGAGCAGAAGGAAACACTGATGAGAATTGCCGTTACAGGCGGAAGCGGAAAATTGGGGCGGCACGTGGTGCGCCGGCTGGCCGACGACGGCCACCAGGTCCTCACCCTGGACCGGGCGGGCGCCCGCAGCCCGGAACTGCTGGTGGTGGACCTGCGCAACTACGGCCAGGTAGTGGACGCGTTGCTGGGCGTCGATGACCGGCATGACGGGTTCGACGCCGTGGTGCACCTTGGTGCCATTCCCGCCCCGGGCATCCTTCCGGACGCAGCCACCTTCGAGAACAACATGCTCTCCACCTACAACGTCTTCCAGGCCGCACGGCGCGCCGGCATCAAGAAGGTGGTGTACGCCTCCAGCGAGACAGTGCTGGGCCTGCCGTTCGACATCGACCCGCCCTACATCCCGGTTGATGAGGAATACCCGCCGCGGCCGGAAAGCACCTACTCGCTGGTGAAGCGCCTCGAGGAGCAGATGGCCGTGGAAATGACGCGGTGGGATCCGGAGCTGAGCATCACGGGCCTGCGGTTCTCCAACGTCATGGATGAGGCGGACTACGCCAGATTCCCCTCCTTCGACGCCGACGCCACCCTGCGGAAATGGAACCTGTGGGGCTACATCGACGGCCGGGACGGCGCGCAGGCAGTAGTGCGGGCACTGGAGAACGCCAAGCCGGGATTCGAAGCCTTCATCATCGCCAATGCGGACACGGTCATGAGCCGGTCAAGCGCCAGCCTGGCCGCCGAGGTCTTCCCCGGTGTCAAGGTGACCAAGGAACTGGGTGAGCACGAAACGATGCTCTCCATCGACAAGGCGCGGCGCCTGCTCGGTTTCGAGCCCGAGCACAGCTGGCGGAACCACGTGGGGGCCGCCGCCAGCGCCGGAGAAAACCAGGAATAGATACCGGTCCGCAGGAACCGCCAAGGGTTGGCGAAGGATCATCCAAGGAGCCGGAAGCCGCGTGCTTCCGGCTCCTATCCTTTTGGTACAGCCACCCCTTTCCCGCCATCTGAAGGACCCCAAAATTCGTACCAGTTTCCTCGCGCTGCCTGCCCTCACGGCGCTGCTCTCCGCCGTCGCCCTTTCCGCGGCGTCCCTGCCGGCCGCTGCTGCTCCCGCCCCCGTTTCCCCGGCCCCCGCCGGCAACGCAACCGGCCGGTACCTCGTCCAGTACCCCGCCACTGCTGACGTCGCAGCAGAGGTTGCCGGACTGCGCGGCCAGGGCCTCGCCGTCGGCCGTACCTTTGAGCACGCAATCCGCGGGGCCGTCATCACCGGCAGCCCTGCCCAGGCGGCGGCACTGGCCAGGTCCGGAAAGGTCCTGTCCGTGGAGGCCGACGCCCCGGTCAAGGTCTCCGGAACCGAGCAGCCCGCCCCCTGGGGCCTGGACCGCGCCGACCAACGGGCCCTTCCACTCTCCGGTTCCTACTCCTGGACCGCGGCCGGCGCCGGCGTGACCGCGTACGTGGTGGACACCGGCATCCTGGCATCGCACACCGACTTCGGCGGCCGGGTGGCAGCAGGCTGGACCGCCGTTGCGGACGGCAACGGGACCACCGACTGCAACGGCCACGGCACCCACGTGGCCGGAACCGTGGCCGGCACCACGTACGGCGTGGCCAAGAGCGCCACCCTGGTACCGGTCAGGGTGCTCGATTGCGCCGGGTCCGGCTACAACTCGGACGTGGTGGCAGGCCTGGACTGGATCGCCGCGAACCATGCCGCCGGCGCGCCCGCCGTGGCCAACCTCAGCCTGGGCGGGGCAGCCAGCAGCACGGTGGACGCCGCCATCCAGGCCGTCCTCAACGACGGCGTCACCACCGTGGTCGCCGCCGGGAACTCCGCCGTGGACGCCTGCACCGCTTCACCCGCCCGCGTCCCGGGGGCCATCACCGTGGCAGCCAGCGACTCCGCCGACAAGCAGGCATCCTTCTCCAACTTCGGGTCCTGCGTGGACCTCTATGCTCCCGGCGTGGGCATCACCTCCGCCTACTACACCTCAACTACCGCCACGGCATCCATGTCCGGGACCTCCATGGCCGCCCCGCACACCGCCGGAGCAGCCGCCGTCGTGCTGTCGCAGAACCCCGCCCTGGCGCCTGCCGACGTTGCTGCAGCCCTGGTGTCCAATGCCACTCCCGGAGTGATCGCCGGGGCTTCCACGGGGACCCCTAACCGCCTGCTGTACACCGGTGCAGCGGCGCCTGCGCCTGCCCCGGCCCCTGTGCCCACTGTCACCTCCGTTTCGCCGGCACCCAAGGCCACGGCAGTCACCTCCGGTGCGAACGTAGCAGCCAACTTCAGCACTGCGGTGCAGGGCGTGTCCGCGGGGACTTTCGTGCTCAGGAATGCGGCCGGCAGCAGCATCGCGGCCACTGTCGCCTACAACGCCACCACCATGACCGCCACCCTTGACCCGGCAGCAAACCTTGCCCCGGACGCGAGCTACACGGCCACCCTGACCGGCGGAACCTCGGCCATCCGTGATGCCGCAGGCACCCCCCTGGCCTCCACCAGCTGGACGTTCACAACCGGCCCGGCGCCCACCGTCACCGGCTACTCGCCGGGCAGCAACGCCCTCCTGGTCCGCAGGAGCAGCAACATCAGCGCAACCTTCAGCGAGGCAGTCCAGGGCGTGGGCACCACCACGTTCACCCTGAAAAACTCCGCAACCGGCGCCCTGGTGGCGGCATCGGCCTACCGCAACGGCACCACCAACCAGTGGATCCTGGACCCCCAGGTGCCCCTGGCCGCCAAGACCCGGTACACCGTGACCCTGGCCGGCGGGACCGCCGGGATCCGGGACCTGGCCGGAAACCCGCTGGCCGGCCGGAGCTGGCAGTTCACCACCGGCTCGTTTTGACCGCGTGATGGAGTGAGCGGCCCAACCCCGGGATAATCTTCACCCTAGGCATTCATCACGGCACGCATCTTCCGCGGCGTAGGGACGGGCAGCACATTGGCACAGAAATCAGCAGGTTCCGCAGTCTCTGAACGAAGGGCGGGCAGGTGGCACGCCTTCCACGAGAAGTTCGTGGTGGAGGAACGCTACCTGGACCCTGCCGACCGGCGCGGTCTTTACCGGGCCTCCATCATCCTGGCCGTCGTGGGGGTGGCACTCTTCATTGCCACGCTGATCAGTGTGGTGCAGGCCGACGGCCTGTCCGCTGCGGACGTTCCCGTGCATGACTGGCTCCTGACAACGCGTTCAGGCGCCGTTACTGCCATCATGATCTTCCTGGCGGTGTTCTTCGGCCCCATCGCACTGCCCATCATCGTGCTGGTGGTGATCCTTGTCTGGGGATTCGCGGCGAAGCACGCCTGGCGCCCTATCCTCCTCGCGTCCGCCATGCTGACCGGCGTGATCATCTCGCAGATCATCCTCCACATCGTCCAGCGCTCCCGGCCACCTGTGGACCAGATGCTGTTCGGCGCGGACCAGACGTTCTCGTTCCCGTCCGGGCACGTCCTGGGAGCCTGCGACTTCCTGCTGGTAGGGACCTACCTCATCTTCTCCAGGCGCCGGAACCCGCGCACAGCAGTGTTTGGATTCATCGGGGCCGGAATCGGAATCATCCTCGCTGTGGTCAGCCGGCTGTACCTCGGCTATCACTGGACCACGGATGCGCTGGCGTCGTTCTCGCTGTCGCTGCTGATCCTCGGCGGCGTCATCGCGCTGGACACGTGGCGGACTGCCAGAATCCCCGGGGAGCCAATCACCGGAGAGCTGTCAAGGGCCGAGTCGCCGCACGAATAAAGTCCAGCAGGGATACTGCTTTCACTGAGGCCGCGACTTGGCCCGCCGCAGCGCCCGGTGCAGTTTGACGTTGGCCGCCTCAAGCTCCAGGACCTTGGCAACGCCTGCCAGGTTCAACCCCTCCTGCAGGAGCTCGCCGATCCGCAGCAGCACGGCTATGTCGTCGTCACTGTACTGCCGCGTGCCGCCCGCTGTCCGTGACGGCGTCAGCAGGCCCTTGGTTTCGTAAAGCCTGATGTTCTGCTGCCCGGTTCCCGTTAGCTCCGCTGCCACCGAGATGGCATACAGGGCCCGCGAACCGGGGGAGCGGCCAGCCCGTCCTGCAACAGGATCTGCCATTGTCTCTCCCAAAAAAATCGCGCCGCCGGTGCCTTGCTTCAGTTTCGCACGAGTGCTATAAAAAATCTATATCCACCACCATAGATTAAGCGGGCGGTGGGTAGCCGCAGATCCAACACCTGGAAGCTAAGGAGTGGGAAATGATGTTGATGCGCACGGACCCGTTCCGTGAACTGGACCGGCTCACGCAGCAGGTCTTTGGCACCGCCGCCCGCCCGGCTGCCATGCCCATGGACGCCTGGCAGGAAGGCGGCGAATTCGTGGTGGCGTTCGACCTTCCCGGTGTGAAGGTGGACTCCCTGGACCTGAACGTTGAACGGAACGTCCTTACCGTCAGGGCCGAGCGCCAGGACCCCACGCAGCCCAACGTGGAGCTGGTGGCCTCAGAGCGTCCCCGTGGCGTGTTCAGCCGCCAGCTGATCCTGGGTGACACCCTGGACACCGAGAAGATCAAGGCCAGCTATGACCAGGGCGTCCTGACCCTCCGGATCCCGGTTGCCGAACAGGCCAAGCCGCGCAAGATCGAGATCCAGACGCAGCAGGGCGAAAAGCAGCAGATCAAGAGCTAGGACCATGCTTTCGCGCCAGCGCCCCTGCCCCATACGCAGGGGCGCCCGGCGGAACAGGAGGCAGGGATGACTGAAGTTCCCGACTACTACGCCATCCTGGGCGTAGGCAGGGATGCCGGCCGGCAGGAAATCTCCCGTGCGTACCGAACCCTTATGCGCAGCCACCATCCGGACCTGGACGGCGGGCGTTCGTACGCGGACACCGAATCAATGGGGGACACGCCTGCGACGACGGGCAGTTCCGGGCACGGGGACGAACTCCTCCGGATCATGCAGGCATTCAACGTGCTGCGTGACCCAGTGCGCCGCGCCGACTATGACAGGAAGCTGGCGGCAGCGGCGCCCACCATCATTCCGGTCCGGAAAGTCCGCAGGAGTGGCCGACCGTCCGGACCAACCATCCGCGTCACCCCGGTGCGGTGGGAAAGCGGGCCCTGGTCCTGAGCCGGGGCAGGGCCATTCAGCCAAGGAGGCGTAAAACTGCATGAACGACTGGCGGCGCTATGACTCGCACCTGATTCCTGCATTCTTTGAGCGCTTTGAGCAGCGCTGGGGTGAGGGAACAGCACCCTTCCTGGACCCGGAAGCGCACGAACAGCCTCTGCCCCGCGCGCAGTGGATCAACCCCGCCACGGGCGCTGCGCTGGCGGTGGTCCCGGTCTGGACCGCGGACGAGACACAGCAGCGCTCCTTCGGCGTGTTCTACCTCCCGCCGGCCGGGGACATCTGGGTCCTGCGGCCCGGCTACACCGGGTACCTGGAACCGTCCGACGGCGATACGGAACACCTGGTGACCCTGCGCAATGATGCCTTCCGCAAGGCAGTGGCGCACGCCAAGGAGTTCCTTTTTGGTACCCAGTAATGGCCGGCAGGGGCAGGGGTCTGCTCGTCAGCAGACCCCTGCTGTGCCATCCTGAGACGTACCCTGACTCCCGTGACATAAAGGCTGGACCCAATGCACATCATCGCCAAGGACCTCGCAGCGCTCATCCCCCCGGGGTTCACCCTTGGCGTCGCAACTGCAGCATTCCAGATCGAAGGGGCGCTGGACGAGGATGGCCGGGGACCCGCGGGCTGGGACCGGTTCGCCGCCAGGGCAGGCGCCATCGTGGAGGACCACAGCCCGGTGGTGGCCACGGACCACTACCACCGGATGCCGCAGGACGTGGCGCTCCTGAAGCAGCTTGGCGTTGACTCCTACCGGTTCTCCTTCTCCTGGCCGCGCATCCAGCCGGGCGGTACAGGTCCGGCCAACCGCGCAGGCCTGGGGTTCTACGACCGGCTCCTGGATGAGCTCCTGGCCAACGGCATCTCGCCGATGGCCACCATCTACCACTGGGACACGCCCCTGGAGCTCGATGAAGCGGGCGGCTGGATGAACCGGGATACGGCCTACCGGCTGGGGGACTATGCCGCGCTCGTGGCCGAGGCTTTCGGTGACCGGGTGGCCCGCTGGGTGACCATCAACGAGCCGGCAACCGTCAGCGCCAACGGCTACGCATTTGGCCTGCACTCGCCCGGCAAGGAGCTGGCCCTCGGCGCCTTCCCCACCGTCCACCACCAACTGCTGGGGCATGGGCTTGCCGTCCAGGCCCTGCGCGCGGCGAAAGTGCCGGGCGAGATCGGCATGACCAATGTGTACTCGCCCATGGTGCCGAACTCGATCAATCCGTTGGACAGGATCAGTGCCGGGCTCATGGATCTGGGCCAGAACCGGCTCTACGCGGACCCCGTCCTCACGGGCAAGTACCCCGACCTGATCCGGGCCGCCAAGTTCTTCAGCTCCTTCGAACACCCCGAAGAGGACATGGCGGTCATCTCCCAGCCCCTGGACTTCTACGGGCTCAACTACTACATGCCCACCAAGGTGGCGGCGGGACCCGGCGGCGGTACCGTGCCGACAAGCATGGCGGAGGCCATGGGCAGCGACCTCAGCGCAACGGGCAGCGGCGCAACGCCGTTCCACGTCGAAACCTGGCCGGAAGCGGACATCACCGCCTACGGCTGGCCGGTAAAGCCCGAGTACATGGCGGTGGCCTTGAAGGAGATGGCGGAGCGCTACCCCAACCTGCCTCCCGTGATCATCACCGAAGGCGGAGCGAGCTTCGAGGACATTATCGTCCGCGACAAGTCCACCAACACCCGGTTCATCCCGGACGAGCGCCGGCTGAAGTACATTTCCGACCATCTTGAAACCGCCCTGCGCGCCACTGCCCCCGGCGGCGTGGCCGAGTCCCTGGACCTGCGCGGCTACTACGTGTGGTCCTTCCTGGACAACTTCGAATGGTCCGCCGGCTACAACCAGCCGTTCGGCCTCCTCCACGTGGATTTCGAAACGCTGGAGCGCACGCCCAAGGCCTCCTATTTCTGGTTCCAGGAGCTCATCGAGGAACGCGACCTGGCTGCCGCGGCCGGCGCGGCCATCGCGCAGGCAGCGGTGCCGGATCTCCTGGAAAGCGATCTACTGGAAGGTGAATTGCCCGACGACGGCGCACCCCTGGGTGCCGGCGCCAAGTAACGCACAGCGCAGGAACAGCCCAGCGGTCGTGAGGGCTGGTCAGCCCTTGAGCAGGTCCAGCATGGTGAGTTGCTTTGCGATGCCGGCGCCATCGGGTGAGTAGATCCACGGCACCCGGGAGGTGGTGTGGTCGCCGTCCTCGGAGTGGCCGCCGGCGAACACGGACTCGCTGACGGACAGCTGGCGGATGGCGATGGCAGCAACCTTGTCCGGGTTTTCGGTGGCAAAGGCCGAGTAGATGGCCTCGTCATGCTGGCCGTTGTCGCCGATCAGGAGCCATCGCATGTCCGGGAATTCCTGGGCCAGCCGCTCCAGGTTGCGGTGCTTGTGGTCCTGGCCGCTGCGGAACCAGCGGTCCTGGGTGAGCCCCCAGTCCGTCAGCAGCAGCGCACCCTTGGGGTACATGTTGCGGGTTAGGAACCGTGCCAGGGTGGGGGCGGCGTTCCAGGGGCCGGTGGACAGGTAGATGACCGGTGCTTCCGGGTGCTCGATGGTCAGCCGGTCAAGCAGCACGGCCATTCCCGGCGTGGCCATGCGCGCGCGTTCGCTGAGCACGAAGGTGTTCCACAAGGCCAGGAAGGGCCGGGGCAGGGCCGTGACCATGACGGTGTCGTCGATGTCGGAGACGATGCCGAACTCCACGCCCGGGGCGATCACCTGGATCAGTGCCTCGGCCGGATCGGTTCCCTCAGCCCGCAGCACCGCGGTGTGCCAGCCGGGGGACAGCTGGACGTCCACCTCGGTGTCGATCAGTCCACCCCGGTCCGCCGTGACGTGGGTGACCACATCGCCGATGGTGATTTCGACGTCGGAGAACTGCAACGGCACGCCGGTGAATGCCCGCCACCCGCGGACGTTCTGGTTGCCGTTCCTGGCCTCGTGCTCGGCTTTGCTTCCGGGCAGCGGCTTCTGCGTCAGCAGTACCCTGCCCAGTACGCGCACCCGGGTGGTGGAGCCGTAGCCCTGGTAGGCGATGGTCTGCGGCACGAACTTCCACCGCTTGGCGATCTGGATCCGGACGTCGTTGACTGCGTCCGACAATCGGTGTGCCATCCGGAAGAACTGGCTTCCGGAAAGGGCGGTGTGTCCCTTCGTGTTCCGCCCGGATAGGCGTGCCGTGTCCTGGGCTGGGTTCTGCGGGGCCGTGTCCATGCAACCACTCTGCCACAGGGCGGCGTCAGGCATCAGCCGTTGCCAAGGATCCCGCGCAGGGTCCGGGCGTTCCGCACGGCGTTCCCGCCGCCGTCGTTGTTGAAGTACGCGTAGACGTCGATGCCCGCGGCGTCCCACTCACGGATCCGATCGGCCCACCAGTGGAGGTCGGCGTCGGCGTAGGAGCCCCCGTACAGGTGCTCCTGGTCCGGTCCATGCAGCCGGACGTACGCAAAGGGGGCGGTGGTCCGCAGGATGCAGGGCAGGTTGGCGCCGCTCATGATGCAGTAGGCAGCCTGGTGCCGCTCCAGGAGGGCAAACACCTCAGGGCAGTCCCAGCTGGGGTGCCTGAACTCCACAGCTACCCGGATCCAGGGGGGAAGGGCAGCGAGGAAGTAGTCCAGCCGCGTGTCGTCCCGCTCCAGTTGGGGCGGCAGCTGGACCAGGAGCACGGCACGCTTGTCCCCGAGCTCATGCCAGCAGCGGGCGATGCGCTCGACCCAGACTTCCGGTGAATACAGCTTGCGCGCATGCGTGAGTCCCCGCGGAGCTTTGACTGACATGCTGAACCCGGGCGGCAGGCGCCTGTTCCAGCCGGCGAAGGTGGTGTCCCTGGGCCACCGGTAAAAGCTGGCGTTCAGTTCCACCGTGCTGAATTCGGCGACATAGCACTGGAGCCGGTCCCGGACGGGGAGCCCGGGCGGGTACAGGACGTTCTCCCAGTGGTCGTAGCTCCAGCCGGAGGTGCCGATGTGGATTGCCATCTGCCTCAGGCTACACCTGGGCATCCCCTTCCCTTCGGAGCTCTCTGTGGCAGGGTAATGTCATGGCGCGAATCGAAGATTATGCGGTAGTCGGGGACCTTCAAACCGGAGCATTGGTCAGCAAGGAAGGCTCAATCGACTGGCTCTGCCTCCCGCGGTTCGATTCCCCTGCCTGCTTCAATTCGCTGCTGGACACGCCGGACTCCGGTCGCTGGCTGCTGGCGCCCCAAAGCGGAGGTGCGTGCACGCGCCGGAACTACCGGGACGGCAGCCTGATCCTGGACACCGAGTGGGAGACGCCGGACGGAACCGTGCGCGTCACCGACTTCATGCCGCCGCGCGATTCCGTGGCTGACATCGTCCGGATTGTGGAGGGCATCAGCGGCAGCGTCAAAATGCACGGTGAGCTGGTCATGAGGTTCGACTACGGGCACATCATCCCTTGGGTGCGCAAGGACAAGCGCGGGCTGCACGCGATCGCCGGTCCCGACGCCGTCTACCTGGTCACTCCGGCACCCCTGCATGGCGAGAACATGCACACGGTCAGCGACTTCACCATCAACGCCGGCGAAAAAGTGCCGTTCGTGCTGACCTGGGCGCCCAGCCATGTGGGACGCCCGGTATCCGTGGATGCGGAAGCAGTCCTTGACAGCACTTTTGCCTTCTGGCGCGGATGGTCCTCGCAATGCACCGTGAAAGGTAAGTACCAGGAGGCCGTGGTCCGCTCCCTGATAACGCTGAAGGCCCTGACCTATGGCCCAACCGGGGGCATCGTGGCCGCCGTCACAACGTCACTGCCGGAACAGCCGGGCGGCCAGCGCAACTGGGACTACCGCTACTGCTGGCTGCGGGATGCCACCATGACCCTGCAGGCGCTGCTGGCTGCCGGCTACACCGCGGAGGCCGCTGCCTGGCGGGACTGGCTGCTCCGGGCCGTGGCCGGTGATCCCGCAGACCTGCAGATCATGTACGGGATCCATGGCGAACGGCGGCTGCCGGAAATGGAATTGCCGTGGCTGAAAGGCTACGAGAACTCGGTACCGGTCCGGATCGGGAATGCGGCGGCCGAGCAGTTCCAGCTGGACGTGTGGGGTGAGGTCCTTGACTGCCTGGCGCTGACGCGGAACTCACTGCTGAAGCACACGGATGAAGCGTGGGACGTGCAGATTGCGCTGATGGAACATCTCGAAACCATCTGGGACCAGCCGGACAATGGCCTCTGGGAAATGCGAGGACCGCGCCGGCATTTCACGCACTCCAAGGTCATGGCATGGGTGGCGGCGGACCGGATGGTGAAGGGCGTGCGCGAGTCCGGCCTGCCGGGCCCCGTCGAGCGCTGGGAGTCGCTGCGGGACCAGATCCGCCGGGACATCATGGCCAACGGATTCGATGCGGAGCGCAACACGTTTGTCCAGTCCTACGGCCGTCCCGAGCTGGACGCCAGCCTGCTGCTGATCCCCAGGGTGGGTTTCCTGCCGCCCGATGATCCCAAGGTGGTGGGGACCATCGAGGCAATCCAGCGTGAGCTGACCCAGGACGGCTTTGTGCTGCGGTACCGGCCGGAGCAGAGCGACGACGGCCTGCCGGGCGACGAGGGCGTCTTCCTGGCCTGCTCGTTCTGGCTGGTGGAGGCGCTGTTGGGTGCGGGCCGCCCCGAGGAATCCCGCGAACTCTTCGAGCGGCTGCTGGACCTGCGCAACGACGTGGGGCTGTTGAGCGAGGAATGGGCGGTGAAAGCGAAGCGGCAGCTGGGCAATACCCCGCAGGCCTTCAGCCATTTTGCCCTTGTGACTAGCGCCCTGGAGCTGCATCAGGATACGGTTCGGCGCAGTGACACCCCCATTCCGCCGGAAGGGGCGGATTCGCGCTGAGGCGGCGCGGACCGGGGCTGTAACTTCTCCTTCGCAGGATAGATAAGTATACTTACTAACACCTCATGGAGTGCTCCCAAGCACAGCGCCGTGATTGATGGAGGAGTGATAGTTATGGCCGGATATTTTGAACTCGTTGACGCCCCTGATGGTGGATACCGGATCAGGATGATGGACGGAAGCGGGAACCTGATGGCCATTTCGGTGACCTTCCCCACCAAGAGGGCCGCTGTGGCAGGCGTTGCCATGGCCCGGGAAATCGCCGGCACTGGCCTCATCCGGGACAAGAGCCTGGACGGGGCTGGATCCGTGATCCGTGACCGCGTCCGCCCCGTCAACTCTGCCAAGGAGGAGGCGGCCCGGCGGAAGAAGGCGCCGGACGTACGACGGGCAGCGGTGGGCTGATGCCGGACTCCACGACTCCCCCTGGCGGCACGCGCCGGGGGGTCCTCTTTGACGTAGACGGGACGCTGATCGACTCGTCCTATATCCACACCATCGCCTGGTGGGGTGCGTTCCGCCAATACGGCCATGATGTGCCCATGGCAGCCATCCACCAGCTCGTCGGCATGGGTGGTGCCCGGCTGGTGGACAACCTCCTGCCGCCGGGCCGGGACCGTGACGAGGACGAGGACATCATGGCCAGCCATGGCGCCCTGTATGCCTCGCACTGGCCCTCGCTCCGCGCCCTTGACGGGGCCAAGGAACTGTTGGGCCAGTGCCATGCCGGCGGCCTGGCAGTGGCGCTGGCGTCCTCGGCGCGGGAGCGGGACCTGCAGGTGATGCGCTCCGTGCTGGACGCCGACTCCTTCATCGATGCCGCCACCAGCGCGAACGACGCCAAGGAAAGCAAGCCTGCGCCGGACATCCTGGAGGCGGCCCTGGCTGCGGCGGGCGTTGATGCCGCAGATGCCGTCTATGTCGGCGACGCGGTGTGGGACATGAAGGCGGCAGCAGCGCTGGGAATCCCGTCCATCGGCGTGACCTGCGGGGGAATCCAGGCCGGGCAGCTGCGCGAGGCCGGCGCAGTGGAGGTCTACGACGGGCCGCGGCAACTGCTGGAAAACCTGGGCTCCAGTGCCATCGGCCGGCTGCTCGCCCTCCGGCCCAACCCTTGACGGCCCCGGCGCCCGCCGCTCACAGCGGCTGGCCGCCGGGCACCGATTCCTCGTCGCCTGCAATGGCCGGTTTTACCCACGACACCACAACCCTGACTGAGCCGTCGTCGTTCCGCTCGATGTCCGTGGCCACCTCGGATGCGGGTGCGCCCATTTCCGCGATCCGCGTGCGGTAGCTGTTGACCAATTCCACCAAGCTGTCCTCCGTCCATTCACCCGGGCGCATGCGGGTGGAGATTTCGATCGGTTCCGGCTGGTACAGCGACATGGCGTTCCTCTTTCACGTGGTCTTCTTCCCTGCCCTTCCTACGCTAGAAGCAGTCGACGGCGGCCACAAGGTTTTCATCAGCATGCTTACTTTTTTCGCGTAAAACCGATAGCGTCGAAGAAAGGGCGCCTGCGGGCGTCCTGGCCGCCCTCTGAAGAACCCGGGGGCAAGACAGAGCGAAAGGGAGACTGTGAAAGCACTGACGTGGCAGGGAAAACGGTCGGTAAGCGTGGAGGAAGTACCCGATCCCGTGATCCAGGAACCGACCGATGCAATCATCCGGATCACCTCCACCGCCATCTGCGGCTCCGACCTCCACCTCTATGAGGTCCTGGGGCCCTACATGCACAAGGGCGACGTCATCGGACATGAACCAATGGGAATTGTGGAGGAAGTGGGAAGCGGCGTCACCAACCTCCGCAAGGGTGACCGCGTGGTGATCCCGTTCAACATCGCCTGCGGTTCCTGCTACATGTGCAGGCAGGGCCTGCAGTCCCAGTGTGAAACCACCCAGGTGCGGGAGAAAGGGTCCGGCGCGGCCCTGTTTGGCTACTCCGAGCTGTACGGGTCCGTTCCCGGCGGCCAGGCCGAATTCCTGCGGGTTCCGCACGCCGACTACGGTGCCGTCAAGGTGGGATCGGAGCTTCCGGACGAACGCTACCTCTTCCTCTCGGACATCCTGCCCACCGCCTGGCAGGCGGTGGAGTACGCCAACGTGCCGCCCGGTGGAACGCTCGGGGTCTTCGGCCTGGGACCGGTGGGCCAGTTCGCCAGTCGGATCGGTGTACAGCGGGGATTCCGCGTAGTGGGTGTGGATCCCGTTCCCGAACGGCGGGAGATGGCGGCCCGCCACGGGGTGGAGACCTTCGACTACAGCAAGGACATCGCGGACGAACTGCGCGGGATGACGGACGGAAGGGGACCGGACGCGGTGGTTGACGCCGTCGGAATGGAAGCCCACGGTTCTCCGCTGGCTGGCTTCGCCCACCAGGCGCTGGGACTCCTGCCGGACAAGCTCGCCCAGAAAGCGATGGAGACCGGCGGTGTTGACCGGCTGGCCGCGCTCCATACCTCCATCGACGCCGTGCGGCGCGGCGGGACGGTCTCCTTGAGCGGTGTGTACGGCGGAACGGCCAGCCCGCTGCCGTTGCTGACCATGTTCGACAAGCAGCTGCAACTGCGCATGGGCCAGTGCAACGTGCGCAACTGGACGGATACGCTGCTGCCACTCGTGGAGGACGAGGCCGACCCGCTGGGCGTCATGGACCTGGTCACCCACCGCTCCGGCCTGGACGGCGCCCCGGCCCTGTACGAGAAGTTCCAGAAGAAACAGGACGGCTGCATCAAGGTGGTCCTCAACCCGGGCGCGTAGCCCTGCATAACCCAGGTAAGTAGCAGCAGGTGTCGTTATGGGCCTCCATAACGACACCTGCTGCTACTCAGTTGGGCGGGGGAGTTGGGTTAGGTGAGGCGCACCTGGCGGTTCATGTCCTTGTACAGCAGGTAGCGGAACTCGCCCGGACCGCCGGCGTAGCAGGCCTGCGGGCAGAAGGCGCGCAGCCACATGAAGTCGCCGGCCTCCACCTCCACCCAGTCGTTGTTCAGCAGGTACATGGCCTTGCCCTCCAGGACGTACAGGCCGTGTTCCATCACGTGGGTTTCCGGGAACGGAATGACGCCGCCCGGCTGGAAGGTCACGATGTTCACCTGCATGTCGTGGGCCAGGTCGTTGGAGTCCGTGAAGCGGGTGGTCTTCCAGACGTCGTTGGTGTCCGGCATGGACGTGGGCTCCACGTCCTTTTCGTTGGTGACGAAGGACTTGGCCTCGAAGCCCTCGAGCCGTTCGTAGGCCTTCCGGATCCAGTGGAAGGACACGACGTCGTCCGAGACATTCTCCAGGCCCCACTCCGAACCGGCGGCCAGGTAGGCGTAGCCGCCTTCCTCCATCTGGTGCAGTTCGCCGTCGAGGGTGAGGTTGACCTTGCCGCGGGTCACGAAAATGACGCCTTCCACCCCGGCCTCGAACTCGGCCTTGGGGGCGCCGCCGCCCGGGGCGATCTCCACGATCAGCTGCGAGAAGGTGGTGGCGAAGCCCGAGATGGGACGGGCGATGATCCAGGAGCGCGTGTTCGAAAAGCCCGGGAGGTTGGACGTGACGATGTCCGTCATGACGCCCTTCGGGATCACCGTGTACGCCTCGGTGACAATGGCCCGCTCGGTGGTCAGGTGCGTCTGCGGCGGCAGTCCGCCGGTGGGGGAGTAGTACTTGCCCATGAAGAGGGATCCTTAGCTAGGAGTTGGAAGTGGTGGCGAGCCGCGGGTGCGCCAGCCCGGTGAGCTGCGGAATTCCGACGCCGGCAAGCGCCAGGACTTCTTCGGCGCCTACTGCGCCGCACTGGACGCCGCGCAGGACGAAGGCGGCCAGGGCGCGGGCCGTGGCGGGTTCGTCCATAACGCCGCCTTCGGTCTGTTCCACGTAGTTGCGCAGGCGGGCCGCGGCGGCCGGGAGGCCCTGCCGGTAGAAGGCGTAGGTTGCGGCGAAGCGGCTGGGCAGCTGGGCCGGATGCAGGTCCCAACCCTGGTAGAAGCCGCGCTCCAGGGAACGGCGGACCAGCCGGCCGTGCAGCTGCCAGGCGTTCTCCACGTTGTCGCCCACGGGGATGATGTTGGTGGACCCGTCCGAGAGCCGGATACCGGTGCCGGCGACGGCCAGCTGCATGACTTCCTTGGCGAAGTCGGCCACCGGGTGCTCCATGGACTGGTATTCGGCTGCGATCTGCAGCGACGCCGAGTAGTCGTACGTGCCGTAGTGCAGGCCGCTGATCCGGCCCGGGACGGCGTGCGGCAGCTGTGCCACCGGCGAGGTTCCTTCCGGACCGAGGATCAGCTGCGGCGTTTCCACCTGCACCTCGAAGCGGAGCCTGCCCGCCGGGAGTGAGTGCACTTCCTCCAGTCGCGACACAGCGTAGTCCATGGCCTGGACCTGGGCCACGGTGGTCACCTTGGGCAGGGTCAGGACCAGGCCTCCGGGCAGTTCGCCCACCGCGGCCAGGCCCGAAACGAACAGGTCCAGGGTGCGCAGACCGCGGGCGCGGGTAGGAGCTTCAAAGCACTTGAACCGGATCCCAATAAACGGGGGCGCAGTGCCCGCCGCGACTGCGCCGGCCACAGCGGAAGCCGCAGCAACGGCGGCGGCATCCTCGGCGTCGTCGCCCCTGTCCCCGAACCCGTCTTCAAAGTCCAGGCGCAGGTCTTCGATTGGCTCGCCGGCCAGCTTGGCTTGCACGCGTGGGGCAACGGCCTCCGCCAGCGCCGCGTCCTGGCCCAGCAGCGTACCGAGGCGTTCCAGCCCGCCGTGCGCGGCCGCCATCGCCATCGCCTGCCCGCCCCAGTCGGCAGCGAACGACGCCGTGAACCGGTCCGCGGGCACGTACACCGTGTGGACGGGCTGGCGTGAGCCGTCGTCGCCCGGGTAGTTCTGCTCCAGCAGCCGGTCCGTGGCGGCCAGCTGCCCGTCGATGGCCGCCAGGTCTCCGGCGGTCAGTGACGTTTTGGGTGATGCTGCCATGCCTCAGCCCACCAGTTCGTAGGCCGGGGTGGTGAGGAAGTCGGTGTAGTCCTCGGACAGGCAGATGTCCGCGATCAGTTCGCTGGCCGGCTGGTAGTAGCGGCGGAAGGCTTCGTCACCGAACTCGGTGCGGAGCCGCTCGGTCTCCTCGGCCAGGATCCGCTCCACCAGTTCCTTGGTCACGGTGTTGCCGGTGTCCGCGAGCACGGACTTGTTGCGGATCTGCTGCCACACCTGGGAGCGGGAGATTTCCGCGGTGGCGGCGTCCTCCATCAGGTTGTGGATGGCTACCGCACCGTTTCCGGAGAGCCAGACGGCCGTGTAGGCAACTGCCACGTAGAGGTTCAGGCGCAGGCCGGCCTCGGTGACCTGGCCGTCGGCGGAGGAGACATCGAGCAGCTGTTCTGCCGTGACGTTGACCTCGGGGCGCTGCTTGTCCACCTGGTTGGGCTTGTCTCCGAGCACCGAGTCAAAGACCTCGCGGCAGGTGGGCACCAGGTCCGGGTGTGCCACCCAGGACCCGTCGAAGCCGTCGTTCGCCTCGCGGGTCTTGTCCGCACGCACCTTTTCGAAGGCGGCTTCGGTGACTTCGGGGTGGCGGCGGTTGGGGATGACGGCAGCCATGCCGCCCATGGCGAAGGCGCCGCGCTTGTGGCAGGTCTTGACCAGGAGCTCGGTGTAGGCGCGCATGAAGGGCGCGGTCATCACCACGGAGGCGCGGTCCGGCAGGACGAATTCCTCGCCGGCATCGCGGAAGTACTTGATGATGCTGAACAGGTAGTCCCAGCGGCCGGCGTTCAGGCCCGAGGCGTGGTCCCGCAGTTCGTACAGGATCTCGTCCATCTCGAATGCGGCCGGAATGGTCTCGATCAGCACCGTGGCGCGGATGGTGCCCTGGTTCAGTCCCAGGAAGTCCTGGGCGAAGACGAACACGTCGTTCCACAGCCGGGCTTCGAGGTGGCTCTCCATCTTGGGCAGGTAGTAGTACGGGCCCTGCCCGTTGAGGACCAGCTGCTTGGCGATGTGGAAGAAGTGCAGGCCGAAGTCCACCAGCGCACCTACCGCGGGTTCGCCGTTGACCAGCAGGTGCTTCTCCTGCATGTGCCAGCCGCGGGGGCGGGCCACCACGACGGCGAGCGGCGCGTCGGTGCGGAGCCGGTACTCCTTGCCTTCGTCCGAGGTGTAGCTGAGGGTGCCCTGGGCGGCGTCGCGGAGGTTCAGGATGGCGTCGATGACGTTGGCCCAGGTGGGGGTGCTGGCGTCTTCGAGGTCCGCCAGCCATACCTTGGCGCCGGAGTTCAGGGCGTTGATGGCCATCTTCGCCGGTGAGGCAGGCCCGGTCATCTCCACCCGTCGGTCCTGCAAAGCCGCCGGTGCGGGCGCAACTTTCCAGTCGCCGTCGCGCACGTCCTGCGTCTCCGGCAGGAAGTCCAGCTTGCCGGTCTCGGCCACGCGCTGCCGCTTGGCGGCGCGGGCCGCCAGCAGGTCGTTGCGGGTGCCGGCGAACCGGGTGTGGAGCTCTTCGATGAAGGCCAGTGCCTTGGGCGTGAGGATCTCCTCTGCGCGGGCGATGGGCCGGGGATCTGTGACGGTGATGGCCATTTCTGGTCCTTTCCTTTGGCTGGAAGTCGGGCGGTCAGGCGGAGGCCAGTGCTGCTGCTGGTTCCGTGGCGGAATCGGCCGGTTCAGCCGTTGCAACGCGGGCGGACCGGGCGGCCGCGGCCACCGCTGCGGCAACGTCGGCAGCCACATGGGGATCGAAGACGCTGGGGATAATGTAGCTGGCATTGAGCTCATCGTCAGCCACGCGGTTGGCAATGGCGTCCGCGGCGGCCACCAGCATGTCCGGCGTGATGTCCGAGGCGCCGGCGTCCAGCAGGCCGCGGAAGAAGCCCGGGAATGCCAGCACGTTGTTGATCTGGTTGGGGAAGTCGCTGCGGCCGGTGGCCACAACGGCGGCGTGCCTGGACGCGATGACGGGGTCGATTTCCGGGGTGGGGTTGGCCATGGCAAAGACGATGGCGTTCTCCGCCATGGAGGCCACCTGTTCTTCGCCGATCACGTGCGGGGCGCTGACGCCAATGAAGACGTCGGCACCCTTGAGCGCGTCGTGCAGGGTTCCGGAGAAGCCCTCTTCGTTGGTGTTCGCGGCAATCCAGCTGCGGTGCTCGTCGTCGTAGGTCTCGCCCGAGTGGATGGCGCCGGAGCGGCCGGCGGCGATGATGTGCTGCGCTCCCTGGGCCTTGAGGAGCTGGATGATGGCGGACCCGGCAGCGCCGACGCCGGAGACCACGATTTTGACGTCCTCGAGTTTCTTGTCCACCACGCGCAGGGCGTTGACCAGGGCGGCGAGGGTGACGATGGCGGTGCCGTGCTGGTCGTCGTGGAACACCGGGATGTCCAGCTCGTCGCGCAGCCGGTTCTCGATCTCGAAGCAGCGCGGCGCGGCGATGTCCTCCAGGTTGATGCCCCCGTAGACGGGCGCCATGGCCTTGGCGATCATGATGATTTCCTCGGTGTCCTGGGTGTCCAGGCAGACCGGCCAGGCGTCCACGTTGGCGAACTGCTTGAACAAGGCAGCCTTGCCTTCCATCACGGGGAGGGCGGCGGCGGGGCCGATGTTGCCCAGCCCCAGGACGGCCGAACCGTCGGTGAGAACAGCAATGGTGTTGCGCTTGACCGTGAGGTTGCGGGCTGCCGCGGGATCCTCGGCAATGGCCAGGCAGACTCGGGCGACGCCGGGAGTGTAGGCGCGGGAGAGGTCGTCCCGGTTGCGCAGGGCTACTTTGGGGACAACCTCGAGTTTGCCGCCGAGGTGCATCAGGAAGGTGCGGTCCGAGACGTGCTGGACCGTGACGCCGTCGAGTGCGTCCAGGGCGTCCTTGACGCGGGTGGCGTGGGCGTCGTCGGTGGTGTTGCAGGTGACGTCAACAACCAGGGTCTCGTGGTGGGATTCGGTCACGTCCAGGGCGGTGATCGCGGCGCCGGCGGCTCCCACGGCTGCGGCCAGCTCGCTGGTGGCGCTGAAGCTTGACGGTGCTTCCACGCGCAGGGTGATCGAATTTCCGGGGCTCGGGTTCGCCATTGAATGTCCTCCTGTTAGGGCCTTGGCCTGTTGCTGCTTCAAACTGAATGTTTTCGTATTATGGATATTATTATCTACTTTATGGAAATACAAGCCTTGCGATTGCGACTGACGGTCCACGTCGCCGTGGAAACGCCCGTGCTGTATCTTGGGTGTTCTAAGCAACTCTTTTCACGATGCGGATAAGAGTTGTCGGATTCCGAGCCATAGGAGACAACGGAATGGCAGAAAAAGCCTCTGGTGGGGTGCAGTCGGTGGAGCGCGTCTTCGAACTGCTGGAGCTCATCACCGACGCCGGCGGCGACGTGACGCTCAGCGAGCTCTCGTCCTCCACGGACCTGCCATTGCCCACCATCCACCGGCTGCTCCGCACCCTGGTCTCGCTCGGCTACATCCGCCAGCTGCCCAACCGGCGCTACGCCCTGGGTCCCCGGCTCATCAGGCTGGGGGAGGGCGCCAACAAACAGCTCGGCGCCCTGGCCCAGCCGCAGCTGAAGGTCCTGGTGGACCGGCTGGGGGAGACCTCCAACATGGCCGTGCTGGACTCGGACATGGTGATCTACGTGGCCCAGGTTCCCTCGCTGCACTCCATGCGCATGTTCACCGAGGTGGGCCGGCGCGCCCACACCCATGCCACCGGCGTCGGAAAAGCCATCCTGGCCCAGCTCGATGACGATACTGTCCGCGGCATCGTGGCCCGCGCCGGAATGCCCACCCCCACTGCCAAGAGCATCGGCGACGTGGACGAACTCCTGGCCGACCTCAAGCTCATCCGTGAGCGCGGTTACTCCATCGACGAGGAAGAACAGGAACTGGGCGTCCGCTGCTTCGCCATGGCAGTGCCCAACGCCCCCACCCCGAGTGCGATTTCGGTGTCCGGTCCGGTCTCCCGCGTGGACGAGGACTTCGCCGACAAGGCCGTACCCGTCCTCCGCGAGGCGGCCGAGGCCATCTCCCGCGAGCTCAACCGCACCTGAACCGTCTGCCCTGCCCGGGCTGCGCCAACCACGCACGACGGCGGCCCCTCCTTTTCGGAGTGGGCCGCCGTCGTCGTTTCCGGGATCCGTCAGTGCTCCGGCGCTTTCTCGGCTGACTGGACGGGCACTTCCTTGCCGTCGCAGTCGATGAGCCTGCCGTTTTCGAAGCGGTCGCCTTCGGCCAGGCAGCGGAGGTCCTCCGCGCGCACCAGCCGCTCGGTGCCGGCCACGAACACCGACTGGTTGTCCGAGTTGCCCGCCCGGAGGTGGTTGAACAGCAGGTTCAGGAGGATGGCCATCACGGCGGCGGAGCTGATGCCGGAGTGGAAGATGGTGCCAAACCAGGACGGGAACTTGTCGTAGAATGCCGGGGCGGCGATGGGGATCATGCCGAAGCCGATGGAGGCGGCCACCACGATCAGGTTCATGTTGTTCTTGTAGTCCACCTTGGACAGGGTCCGGATGCCGCTGGCCGCCACCGTGCCGAAGAGCACGACGCCGGCACCTCCGAGGACAGGCGTCGGCACCGCTGCGACCACCCGGCCAAGGACCGGCAGCAGGCCAAGTACCACCAGGATCACGCCGCCGGCGCTGACCACGAACCGGCTCTTCACGCCCGTGATGGCCACCAGCCCCACGTTCTGGGCGAAGGCGCTCTGGGTGAAGGAGTTGAACAGCGGGGAGACGGCGCTGGACAGCATGTCAGCCCTCAGGCCGTTGCCGATCCGCTTGGAGTCCACCTTGGTGCCCACGATCTCGCCCACTGCGATGATGTCCGCGGACGTCTCCGTGAGGGTGACCAGGATGACGATCAGCATGGAGATGATGGCAGCAAGCTCAAACGTGGGCGGTCCGAAGGCGAAGGGGGTGGGGAACGCGACAATCTCGCCCTGGCCCACCTTGGAGAAGTCCGCCATGCCGAAGACGAAGGCGATCAGCGTGCCCAGGACCATGGCCAGCAGGATGGACAGCCTTGAGATGGCGGCGCTGCCCACCTTGCTCAGGAGCAGGACGATGCCCATGGTGGCTGCTGCCAGGCCGATGTTTGCGACGCTGCCGTAGTTGGGCGCCTTGTTGTTTCCGCCCATGGCCCAGTTGGCGGCGACGGGCATCAAGGTGAGGCCGATGGTGGTGATCACGGTGCCCGTGACGACGGGCGGGAAGAACCTGATGATCTTTGAGAACAGCGGCGTGATCAGCAGGCCGATCAGGGAGGCCGCGATGACCGAACCGAAGACGGCCTGGATTCCCCCGCCGCCATGGACGATGGCCACCATGGTGGAGACTCCGGCGAAGGAGACGCCCTGTACCAGCGGCAGCTGCGAACCGAAGAAGGGGACGCCCACGGTCTGCAGGATGGTGGCCAGGCCGCCAACGAAAAGGCAGGCCGCAATGAGCAGGCCGATGTCCTGGGAGTTCATCCCTGCGGCTGCGCCGATGATCAGGGGAGGGGCGATGATGCCGCCGTACATGGTGAGGACATGCTGGAAGCCGTAGGCAAACATGCTTCCGATCGGGAGGCGCTGGTCCTCGGGGCGGGAAGGCCGTGCACCTTTTTCGGCGGCTGCAGCGGCCAGTTTCTTCTTGGTGTTCATGGCAGACTTTCTTGGTTCATGGCAGACGTCATCGTCTGGCTAACTGGTGTCTGGCTAACAAGGTGAAAGCTGTGGGGCGGCCCCGGCGGGCCCAGCCATGCGGTGGGTGGCTGGGCCCGTCGAAACCGTATGGGTGTTGTGCTTTAGCAGAAGCCGGCGATGCCGGACCAGGCGGCCGGGGCTGCCGCGGCGTCCTCGCGCTGGACAGTGGCCTCGATCAGGCCGTACGGGCGGTCCGCCGCGAAGAAGACCTCGTTGGGGTTGTCCAGCCCGAACGGCGAGAGGTCCACCAGGAAGTGGTGCTTGTTGGGCATGGAGAACTTGATCTCGTCGATTTCGCTGTGCGCCTCCAGCACCTTGGCGCCCATGTCGAACAGGGTCTGCTGCAGTGCGTGGGAGTACTTCTCAGTGAAGCCTTCGAGCAGGAGGCCCTTGACGTCGTCGTAGCTCTTGTTGAAGTCCAGAGCGCTGAAGTCGGTGCCGGTCTTGAAGCGCCAGCGGGCCGAGACATCGGTGGCCAGGATGCGGTCGGTGGTCTCGGGCAGGGTGGTGTAGCGGTCCCGGGGGTAGCCGACAAAGCCGGACTGGGTGGACTTGAGGACGGTGAGGTCCTTCAGTCCGGAGATCAGGTGGCTGGTGGCGCCATCACGGACCAGGACCGCGGTGCGTACTTCCTGGCCGTTGCGGACGAACGAGTGGTCGTGTTCGCTGCCGTGTGCCTGGATACGGTTCCAGGCGTAGGACTCTGCTTCCCAGCGGCCGCCGGTGACCCAGTCGAAGCTGGAGGTGAAGTGCTCGCCCAGGCGCAGCAGGAACGCTTCCGGTGAGCCGATGCCGTCGCGGGCGAAGGCGTAGATGGTGTTCTTCTGGGTGTCGGTGGCCACCACGTGGGCGTTGTCGCCCTCCAGGTGGGCCGCGGCGAAGTCGCCCCGCAGCTGCGAGGTGACGTTCAGGTCTTCGATCTCGTGGCGGTTGGTGTCCCGGGTGATCTTGACGACGCGGACTTCTGCCTTGCCGTACTGGTTTTCGCCGAGGATGATCTTGCTGCTCATGGTCTGTTCCCAATCTCCGGTAAGTGGAACCAAGGTTCCATCACTGAAATTAAGCGCGCGTTTCGAGCGCGTTTCCGGTGGAGCCGACCCAACAAAAAAGAGCCGGCATCCATTGATGCCAGCTCATTACGACCCTGCCTGCTGCTCCCAGGTTACGTGACGTGCGCCACGAGTTGGACACCAGCGTACCCCTCGAAATCGGTGGTGTACATCACAGGGCCAAAATTCATTTTGTGACTGCCGGTCGTCAATGCCGGGCGTCAGGCGGGCATTGACGCCCGGCAAGCCGCTGCCTATCCTTTTCATATAGCAATAAATATTTTCCGAGATACGGAAACGCTATGCGGAACAGGAGGAGCAGATGAACCCCCAGGAACAGAACCAGGCAGTGGAATTTCCGGCGCCGGGCCAGGAGTTGTACCTGCCCTTCGGAGCCAGTGACCCGGACTTCTACATTCCGGCCGACCACGAGCGGAGGGCCGGAGGATTTTCCCGCTGGCTCCGCGCCCTTCCGGTCTTCGGCCGGCGCTGATCACAGGGGCTTAGGACCCGCATCTTCACTGAGGGCCCCCAAATTCCCTGGCGCGGCCCAAATGTGGGCGCATCAGGGAATTTGCGAGTCGCCAGGTATTCGCCGCATCGTCAGGCCGGCGGCCGTCCAGGCCATTGCTTGCCGGCCCAGGGGTCATAGTCCGCGATGAGGTCTTCCTGGGGAGGGCGTTCAGCCTCGGGCACGTGCTGCAGGTTCACCCGCACCCGGTACCAAAGCGAGCTGGACCCGCGCATCCCGTCCACCAGGATGTCGGCAGGCTGCAGGGATTTGACGACGGCGGCGTGCCCGGACTTCCATTCATCGAGCGCCGCGAGTGCCTCGGGCTTGGTCCTGGTCCGGGCCACCTCTATGAGCGGCATCAGCGACTGCCGGCGCCCGGATCCGTTGCCGCTGCGCGGGGCTTTTTCCGCCGGGCCCAGCTTTTCCGCCAGGGCCAGGAGTCCGTCGAGCCGGCCCACGGCGCCGTCAATGCCGGCATGCGGGTCTCCAATCTCCGCGAACCGCTCCAGGACGGTGGGCACCGTGAACTGCTCCGGCCGGGCAGTGCGCACCTCTTCCCACGTGAGCGGTGTAGAGACCCGGGCGTCCGGCAGGGGCCTGATGGAGTAGGCAGAGGCCACGGTGCGGTCCTTGGCGTTCTGGTTGAAGTCCACGAACACGCTCTCGCCGCGCTCCTCCTTCCACCACCGTGCGGTGGCCAGGCCCGGGGTACGGTTCTCCACTTCACGGGCCAGCGTTTCGGCCGCGAGCCGGACATCGCGGTAGGACCATTCAGGGGCAATCCGCACCAGGATGTGCAGTCCCCGTGAACCGCTGGTCTTGGCCCACCCCACCAGCCCCACGTCGGCCAGGACCTCCTGCGCCACGTACGCCACGTCCACGATCTGCGACCAGTCCACGCCCGGCATAGGGTCCAGGTCCACCCGGAGTTCGTCCGGGTGTTCCAGGTCCTCGGCCCGGACCGGGTGCGGGTTCAGGTCCAGGCAGCCGAGGTTGATGACCCAGGCCAGGCCGGCTGCGTCGCGGATCACTGCCTCCTCGGCCGAGGTCCCGGACGCGTAATGCAGCGTGGTGGTGTCGATAAAGGGCGGGTGGTTATCCGGTACCCGTTTTTGGAAGAACGGCTCCGCATCGATGCCCTTGGGAAACCGCTTGAGCACCATGGGCCGGCCTCCCGCACCCCGCAGCGCACCGTCCGCCACGGCCAGGTAGTACTGAACGAGGTCGAGCTTGGTCAGCCCCGGCTGGGGAAATACCACCTTGTCCGGGCTGGAGATCCGGACCTCAACACCCTCGATGTCCAGGATCTCGGCCGGCGTCTTTGACGGAGTCATGGCGCCACGCTAGCAGTTGGCCGGGAAAGCGTCAGCCGTTCAGCGGGTGCCATTCACCAGGCGCCGTGCCGCGGCCGAGTGCTCGGCAATCAACCCTGCCACATCCAGCCCCGGAATCCGGCCGTCCACCACCCGCCACTGCCCGCCCACCATCACCCGGTCTGCACGGTCCGCGCCACACAGGAGGAGGGCGGCGATGGGGTCGTGGCTGCCGGAGAAACGCAGGTCATCGAGCCGGAACAGTGCGAGATCCGCCTGCATCCCTGGCGCCAGCTGGCCCAGCCCCGGCCGCCCCAGGACGGCGGCGGAACCGCGGGTGGCCCAGCCCAGTGCCCGCTCCACCGGAACATCCGCGCCGTAGCGCAGCCGCTGCAGGTAGAGGGCCTGCCGGGCCTCCAGGATCATGTTGGAGGCATCGTTCGACGCCGAGCCGTCCACCCCCAGCCCCACCGGAACTCCCGCGTCCTCCAGTTCCAGGACGCGTGCGGTGCCCGAGGCCAGCCGCATGTTGGAGGTGGGGCAGTGCGCCACGGCGGTCCCCGCGGCGCCGAGGCGGCTGATCTCGGCGTCACTGAAGTGGATGCCATGCCCCAGCCAGGTGCGGTCCGTCAGCCAGCCAACGCTGTCCAGGTAGTCCACCGTCCGCAGCCCGAACATTTCCCGGCAGAAGTCCTCCTCATCGAGGGTCTCTGCCAGGTGGGTGTGCAGCCGGACGTCCAGCCGCTCCGCGAGTGCCGCACTTTCGGCCATGATCTCCCTGGTCACCGAGAACGGCGAGCAGGGAGCCGGCGCGATCTGGACCACCGCGTCCTCGCCGCGCTCGTGGTACCGGCCCACCAGGCGCTCGCTGTCTTCCAGCACCACCTCCGGGCGCTGCACCGTGGACTGCGGCGGCAGGCCGCCGTCGTCCGTTCCCAGCGTCATGGATCCGCGGGTGAGCGTGGCGCGCATGCCCAGCCGGCGCACTGCCGCCACCTCGATGTCGATGGCGTCCTCGAGGCCCGCGGGAAAAAGGTAGTGATGGTCGGCAGCGGTGGTGCAGCCGGAGAGCAGCAGCTCGGCGAGGGCCACCGTCGCGGCCAGTTCCAGGTCCTTGGGGGTGAGCCGGGCCCAGACGGGATAGAGGTTCTGCAGCCACGGGAACAGGGGTGCATTGGCCACCGGACCCCAGGCCCGGGTGAGGGTTTGGTAGAAGTGGTGGTGCGTGTTGATCAGGCCCGGCAACAGCACGTGGCTGCCCGCATCGAACGTTTTCGTGCAGGGCGCGGACGGCTGCTGCCCCGCTGCCAGGACCTCGGTAATGACGCCGCCACTGACCACCAGGCCACCTGCGGCATCGAGGTTGTTGGCGGTGAAAGCGGCCTGCGGATTCCTGATCCATAGACGGGATGCGGGTGCGGTGGATTGCGTCATGGCTGTCCTTCTCTGAGCGCTGATGGTTTTTAATCCAGCTCAGTGAAGCCCTGTCTGCTGATCCAGGTGCCCGGGGCCTGCAGGGCAGGGCGGGTGGGATCAGCCTAGGAAAGCGCCCCCGCCTGCGTCAACGGGAGTCTTTGTGACTGCCCGGCCGGCCGGACCGTGAAGACGCTGAAACATCGATTTCACATTACGAAATTAAATTTCCAGAAAACTATGGCGTGGCCCACACAGCGGTGCTAATCTCGATTCTGCCAAAGGCGGGCGCCCGAACCCGGGAAGCTATCTACCAGGCGCAACTTAACCTTCACAGCACATGCTGAAGCCTGGTAACCGTTCGCACCTGGTTCTACTGGTCCTGCGCAGCACCAGGCTTCCCGGCAAAAGGAAGTCGCATCATGAGTACCACCGTCACGGCCGAACAATTTTTGGCCCGCTCCATCCGGCTGGCAACGGCCAACGTCCTTAACAGCGGAGGCCCCTTCGGCGCCATGATCGTCACGGCGGACGGCCAGACGTTCGACGGCGTCAACCGCGTCACCGCCGACAACGATCCCACCGCGCACGCCGAAGTGACTGCCATCCGCACCGCCTGCCGCGAGCTGGGCACCTTCGACCTCAGCGGCGCCACCCTCTACACCAGCTGCGAGCCCTGCCCCATGTGCCTGGCCTCCGCGCTCTGGGCCCGGGTAGGCAGTGTTGTCTACGCCGCTGACCGCCACGACGCCGCCTCCGTGGGCTTCGACGACGCCGTGTTCTACGAATACTTCGAAAACCAGGACAGGGACTCCCTGATGCCGGTATCCAAGCTGGAACTGGGCGATCCCCAGGCCCCAGCCCCGTTGGAGCCGTTCAATACCTGGAACACGCTCGAATCCAGGATTGACTACTAGGCCCGGCGGCTTCGATGACCATCCTGGACCATTCCCACGAGGAGCATCCGGCTCCAACCACCAGCACCTCCCGGCGGACGCCACGCACGTCGGCGCAGGGATCACAGACCCCCCAGCCGCCGGAATCCTTCCTGGACCGTTTCTTCCAGGTCACCCGGCGCGGCTCAACCCTTGCCCGCGAATTCCGCGGCGGCCTGGTCACCTTCTTCACCATGGCGTACATCGTCATCCTGAACCCCCTCATCCTCGGTGGGTTCAGCGCGGACAACGCCCCCACCGACGTCGCCGGGGGCTGGCTGTCCGCCGCGCAGGTGGGTGCCGTCACCGGACTCACGGCCGGCGTCATGACCATCCTCTTCGGCCTTATCGCCAACCTCCCGTTCGGACTTGCCGCCGGGCTGGGCATCAACTCGTTCTTGGCGGTCTCGGTGATCCAGGAAGTCACCTGGCCCGAGGCCATGGGCCTGGTGGTGATCAACGGCATCCTGATTGTCCTCTTCGGCGTCACCGGTGCCCGGACCGCCATCTTCCGGGCGGTGCCCAAGGAACTCAAGGCGGCCATAACCGTGGGCATCGGCCTGTTCATCGCCTTCATCGGTTTCGTGGACTCCGGCTTCGTCCGGCCCACGGCAGGCGGACCCCCTGTCCAGCTGGGCGACGGCGGCTCCATCACCTCGGTGCCCACGCTCGTGTTCGTCGTCGGCCTCCTGGCTATGGGCATCCTGGTGGCCCGCAAGGTCCAGGGCGGCCTGCTCATCGGCATCGTCGGCACTACCGCGCTGGCCGCCGTCGTCGAGGCCATTTTGAAGCTGGGCCCGGCCAGCGCAACCAACCCCGGCGGCTGGCACCTGAACACCCCGGTCCTGTCCGGCCAGCTGGTATCCGCGCCGGACCTGGGCCTGGTGGGCCACTTTGATCTCTTTGGTTCGTTTAGCCGGATCGGCGGCCTCGCCGCCACCATGCTGGTCTTCACGCTGGTGTTCACCAACTTCTTCGACGCCATGGGCACCATGACCGGCCTGGCCAAGAGCGCCGGCGTCGCCCACAAGGACGGAACGTTCCCGCGGCTGAAGGCGGCCTTCATCGTGGAAGGCTTCGGCGCCGTGGCGGGCGGTGCCACCTCCGGCTCCTCCAACACCGTGTACATCGACTCCGCGGCCGGCATCGGCGAAGGTGCCCGCACCGGCCTGGCGTCGGTGGTCACCGGCGTGCTGTTCCTCGGTTCCATGTTCCTCACGCCGCTCACCAGCGTGGTGCCGCTGGAAGTTGCCGCTGCCGCGTTGGTGGTGGTGGGCGCGATGATGATGGCCCAGATCCGCGAGATCAAGTTCACCAAATTCACGGTGGCCCTGCCCGCATTCCTCACCATCGTCACCATGCCGCTGAGCTACTCGATCGCCAACGGCATCGGCGTCGGCTTTGTGAGCTGGGCCGTCATCGGGTCGGCCTCCGGCAAGGCGAAGAAGATCCATCCGCTGATGTGGGTGGTGAGCATCGGTTTCCTGGTGTACTTCGCGCGCGGACCGATCAACCACCTGCTGGGCGGCTGAGTTTTGCCCCAAACAGCCGGGGGGGCCGGGCCAACGCTTGGCCCGGCCCCCTGCAGGACCGACAATAGACACCACCGCCGCGCGGAAGAAGGAGTGCCGCCATGCTTGACCTGATCCCTTCGCTCGGCCCCTGGATGCCCCGGCTTGCATGCCGGCGGTTCGCCGTGGCCACCATCGTGGCCGCTTCCGGCTCCGTGCCCCGGCCCGTGGCCACGTCCATGCTGGTCACCGAATCGGGCGAGGTGCTGGGCAGCCTCTCCGGCGGCTGCGTGGAAGGCGCCGTGGTGGCGCTCGCCCAGGAGGCAATGGACGACGACGCCACACGCCTCGAGACCTTCGGCTTCAGCGCCGCCGACGCCTTCGCCGCCGGGCTCACCTGCGGGGGTCAGCTGGACATCCACATCCAGCCGGTGCCCGCCGCCCAGCCCGGAGAGGCCGGGCATCCGCTGCGCACCGCCCTGCTGCAACTCTCCGGTACCAGCCCGGACCAACCCGTGGCCCTGGTACGGATGCTGGGCAGCGCAGGAGGCGGCGCCGTCGTCCTTTCCGATCCCGCCACCTTCTCTCTGGCTGCGTCCCCGGAGCTGGCAGCCCTGCTGCACGGTGAACCGGCGCTGCAGCTGGAGTCCATGGTGCGCAGCGGCTGCACGGGCCTGGTCCGGCTGGGCCAGCCGGGGGATTGTCCTCCGGACCGGACAGGCGCCGGGCAGCCTTCCGGCGAGCCGGCCATGCTCGTGGAGTCCCGGCTGGCCCCGCCGCGGATGTTGGTGTTCGGCGCCAACGACTTCGGCGCGGCGCTGGTCCCGGCCGCCAAGCTGCTGGGCTACCACGTCACCCTCGTGGATGCCCGGCCGGCCTTTGCCGGGCAGCCCCGTTTCGCCGCCGCGGACCAGGTGGTGGCCGACTGGCCGCACCGGTACCTTGCGTCGGAGGCGGCCGCCGGCAGGATGGACCGCCGCACCGTGGTGGCCGTCCTGACCCACGATCCCAAGTTCGATATCCCGCTGCTGGAAACCGCGCTGGCCCTGGACCTTGCCTACGTGGGCGCCATGGGCTCCCGCCGCAGCCACCTCCAGCGGGTTGCCGAACTCCTCAGCGCAGGCGTCCCGCCGGAGCGGATCGCGCAGCTGCACTCACCCATCGGGCTGGATCTCAGTGCCGTCACGCCGGCTGAAGTGGCGGTGTCCATCACCGCGGAAATCATCGCCGCCCGCAGCCGCACCGCCAGCTGCCTGCCGCTGCGGGAAACATCCGGCACCATCCATCACCACCCCACGCATTCCCACCCCGCGCCCGCCCCGGTGCCCACAGACGTTGACAAGCAGGAGATCGCATGGACATGAACACCATTGAGGCGGTGGTGCGCACCACCGACCCCGCGGAATGGCGCGACGGCGATGCCTGGCTGGCCGGCGGGACGGTTCTCTTCTCCTACGGCAGCTACGCCTTCGGGCCGCAGCCGCTCAAACGGCTCCTGGACCTGGGCGCTGCCGGCTGGACGCCCATCACGGTGACCGGCGACGGCATGGAGCTCGCCGCCACCTGCACCATCGCGGAGCTGTACAGCCTTCCCGGCCTGCCGGATGTTTCGGGCCGCGGCTGGCCTGCACTGGACCTGGTCCGGGCCTGCTGCGACTCCTTCGTGGCCTCTTTCAAGGTGTGGAACATGTCCACGGTGGGCGGCAACCTCTGCACGTCGCTACCCGCCGGGCCCGTCATCTCCCTCTGCGCCGGGCTCGACGGCGTGGCCACCATCCTGGCTCCCGGCGGCGGCAGCCGCACCCTCCCGGTGGCGGACTTCATCACCGGTGATGCCAGGAACGGCCTGGCACCGGGCGAGCTGCTCCGCAGCGTCCGCCTCCCGGCGTCGGCCCTTTCCGCCCGCGTGGCCTTCCGCCGCCTGTCGTTGAGCAATTTGGGCCGGTCCGGGGTGCTGCTCATTGGAAGGCTCGACGCCGGGGCCTCCCTGGTGCTGACGGTCACCGCCGCCACCAAGCGGCCCGTGCAGCTGCGCTTCGACGCGCTGCCTGAGGCGGACCACTTGACGGCGGCCCTCGACGAGGCGATCCCTGCAGACCTTTACCACGACGACATCCACGGGCTGCCGGCCTGGCGCCGCGACATGACCTACCGGCTGGCAGAGGAAATCCGGGCCGAACTTGCAGCGCCGCAGGGAACGCCGGGACTGGCTGTGTCCGGAGACTTCTGGCCGCCGCGGAACGGCGGGATCCCGGAGTCCGGGCCCACAACTCTTTCGAAAGGGGCCTGAGCATGGCCATCGAGATCAACGGAACTTCTGCGGACGCCGCGCCCCGTCCGGGGCAGTGCCTGCGGACGTTCCTCCGGGAGCAGGGAAACCTGGGGGTGAAGAAGGGCTGCGACGGCGGCGACTGCGGTGCCTGCACCGTGCATGTGGACGGCACCCCGGTCCACAGCTGCATCTACCCTGCGGCCAGGGCAGAAGGACACTCTGTCACCACTATCGAGGGGCTCGCCGGGGCCGGCGGCGCTGAGGGGCAGCTCCACCCCGTGCAGCAGCAGTTCCTGGAGCGCCAGGGCTTCCAGTGCGGCTTCTGCACGGCCGGCATGGTGATGACTGCCGCCACCTTCAGTGATGCACAGAAGGAGAACCTGCCCAGGAACCTCAAGGGCAACCTGTGCCGGTGCACCGGGTACCGCGCCATCGCTGATGCGGTCTGCGGGGATGCCGGCCATCCGGATCCCCAGGGGCCGGGCTCCGGCATCGCCGGGGAGGGGCAGCCTGATCCGGAAGCGGGCCGGCTGGGTGACGACGTCCCGGCTCCGGCCAGCCGGGCAGTGGTCACCGGAACGGCCCGGTACACGCTGGACGTTCCGCAGGAGCTGCTCCAGGGCCTGCTGCACCTCAAGATCCTGCGTTCGCCGCATGCCCATGCCCGGGTGGTGTCCATCGACAAGGCTGCGGCACTGGAGGTCCCCGGAGTGGTGGCCGTCCTCACCTCCGAGGACGCGCCCGAGCAACTGTTCTCCACTGCCCAGCACGAGCTGTTCACGGACGACCCCGACGATACCCGGGTGCTCGATGACGTGGTCAGGTTCATCGGGCAGCGGGTGGCCGGCGTCGTGGCGGAATCAGTGGGCGCCGCGGAAGCAGGCGTGCGTGCGCTGCAGGTGGAGTATGAGGAACTCCCGGCCGTCCTCTCGCCCCAGGAGGCGCTGCTCCCCAACGCGCCGCTGGTCCACGGGGACAAGGACGCTGCCCGCTCCCGGATTGCAGGGCCGGAACGGAACGTGGTGGCGGAGCTGCACTCGGAGCTGGGAAGCGTGGCCGGTGGCTTCGCCGCCGCCGACTTCATCCATGAACAGACCTACCAAACCCAGCGGGTGCAGCACGTGGCACTGGAAACCCACGCTGCCATCGCCTCGGTGGATGCCGAGGGCCGGCTGCAGGTGCGCACCTCCAGCCAGGTCCCGTTCCTGGTCCGCCGCACCCTCTGCCGGGTCTTTGGGCTTGAAGAGGACAAGGTGCATGTGGTGGCCGGGCGTGTGGGCGGTGGATTCGGCGGCAAGCAGGAAGTCCTCACCGAGGACCTCGTGGCGCTCGCGGCCCTGAAACTGCAGCGGCCGGTCCAGCTGGAACTGACCCGCACCGAACAGTTCACCGCCACCACCACCCGGCACCCGTTCACCATCAAGCTGAAGGCCGGGGCCAGCCGGGACGGGAAGCTGACGGCCCTGGAGCTGGACGTGGTAACCAACACCGGCGCCTACGGCAACCACGGTCCCGGCGTCATGTTCCACGGCTGCGGCGAATCGCTGGCGGTGTACAACTGTGCCAACAAGAAGGTGGACGCGCATTCGGTATACACCAATACCGTGCCGGCCGGTGCTTTCCGCGGGTACGGGCTGAGCCAGATGATCTTCGCCATCGAGTCGGCCATGGATGAGCTGGCCGCCGGCATCGGCATGGATCCGCTGGAGTTCCGTCGCCTGAACATGGTCCGCGAGGGGGACCACATGCTGTCCACGCAGCCCGACCCGGAGGAAGACGTCCACTACGGCAGCTACGGGCTGGACCAATGCCTGGACCTGGTCCGGGATGCCCTGGACCGCGGCCGCGAACGCTACCGGCAGGCCGGCCTTGAGGATCTGGGGCCGGACTGGATGGTGGGCGAAGGCGCTGCCTTGTCCATGATCGACACCGTGCCGCCGCGCGGCCACTTTGCCCATTCCCGCCTCCGGCTCCTGCCGGACGGGACGTACCAGGCCGACGTCGGGACCGCCGAATTCGGCAACGGCACCACCACGGTGCACGCCCAGCTTGCCGCCACGGCCCTCTCAACGCAGGCGTCCAGGGTGGCGGTGCGGCAGTCGGACACGGACCTGGTGGAGCACGACAGCGGGGCGTTCGGCTCAGCCGGCACGGTGGTGGCCGGCAAGGCCACCCTCGCCGCAGCGGAGGAGCTGGCGGTCCGGATCCGGGCCTTCGCCGCCGGCGTCCGGCAGACCCAGGCCTCGGCGTGCGTCCTCGACGGGGATTCCCTGGTGGTGGACGGGACTCCCGTGGCCCTTTCGGAACTTGCGCAGGCGGCCGCGGAAGCCGGCGTCGAACTCGCTGCCGAAGGGCGCTGGGGGGGTACACCGCGCTCCGTCGCGTTCAACGTGCACGGCTTCCGGGTGGCGGTGAACCGCGGCACCGGCGAGCTGAAAATCCTGCAAAGCGTGCAGGCAGCCGACGCCGGCGTGGTGGTCAACCCGCGGCAGTGCCGCGGCCAAATCGAAGGCGGGATCGCGCAGGCCCTGGGTGCCACGCTGTACGAGGAAGTGGTGGTGGACGACGCCGGGAAGGTCACCACGGACATCCTCCGGCAGTACCACATTCCTACTTTTGCGGACGTGCCGCGCAGCGAGGTCTACTTCGCGGACACCAACGACAAAATGGGGCCGCTGGGAGCCAAGTCCATGAGCGAAAGCCCGTTCAACCCGGTGGCGCCGGCGCTCGCCAACGCCATCCGCAACGCCACCGGGGTGCGCTTCGCGTCCCTGCCCATTGCCCGGGACCGGATCTACCTGGGGCTGAAGGAGGCGGGGCTGGTACCGAAGCTGGAGCACGTTCCGTCCTAGGGCAACGGGGTCACATGCGGACCCCGGAGGCGTTCGCACGGGGCGGATCTGACCGCGGGTTGCATCGTTGCATATAGTCGGGGGATGGAACAGCGGATTTTAGGCAAGACCGGACGGAACGTCTCCATTGTGGGGCTGGGTACGTGGCAGCTTGGGGCGGACTGGGGCAACGTTGACCCGGCACAGGCGCAGGCCATCCTCGCAGCCTCCGTGGAGGCCGGCGTCACCCTCTTTGACACGGCCGATGTCTACGGCGACGGCAAGAGCGAGCAGGCCATTGGAAAGTTCCTGGCCGACAACCCTGGCCTGGGCGCCACGGTGGCCACCAAGATGGGCCGGCGGGTGGAACAGCGGCCGGAAAACTACACCCTGGCCAACTTCCGCCAGTGGGTTGACCGGTCACGGAAGAACCTGGGCACGGACACCTTGGACCTGGTCCAGCTGCACTGCCCGCCCACCCCGGTCTACAGCAACAACGAGGTGTACGACGCCCTCGACACCCTCGTGTCAGAAGGGGCCATCAAGAACTACGGCGTCAGCGTGGAACGGACGGACGAGGCCCTCGAAGCGATCCGCCACGAGGGAACCGCGTCGGTCCAGATCATCCTGAATGCCTTCCGGCTCAAGCCGCTGGATGAGGTCCTCCCGGCTGCCAAGGCCGCAGGCGTGGGCATCATCGCACGCGTGCCGCTCGCCTCCGGCCTACTCTCCGGCAAGTACTCGAAAGACACCACCTTCGCCGAGAACGACCACCGGAACTACAACCGCAAGGGCGAAGCCTTCGACGTCGGTGAGACCTTCTCCGGCGTGGACTACGAACTGGGCCTGAAGGCCGTGGCCGAGTTCGAGCAGCTGGTGCCGGAAGGGGCAACGACGGCCCAGGCTGCCATCGCCTGGATCGCCGCGCAGGATGGCGTCACTACCGTCATCCCCGGTGCCCGCAACGTGGAGCAGGCGCGGGCCAATGCCGCTGCAGCCGCGGTCAGCGTTGGCAAGGACTTCGACGAAGGCGTCCGCTGGATCTACGACCACTACTTCCGCGAGGCCATCCACCCCCGCTGGTAACGTTCGCCGCCTGGTAGGGAGCACGCCGGTGAGCGCCTCCGTCCACGATTTTGTTGAGCGGCTTGCGGCTGTGGACACGGGAGCTGCAGCGAACAACTTCTTCAACCATTCGGTTCCGGCAAATGCCCTGCGCCGAAGCAACCTTGAGATCTACCTGCAGGAAATGCTGGAAAGGCGCCCGGATCTACTGCTGGTAGGGGAGGCCCCCGGCTTCAGGGGCATGCGCATCACCGGCGTCCCTTTCACCAACCGGACCATCCTCGAAGGCCCCGCCAACAGCTTTGGGCTCTTCGGCCCCGGAAAGGGGTACGTGCTGCCGCCCGAGGCTGGGGGAGTTGCCGCGGAGCCGACGGCCACGGTGCTGTGGCAGGTCCTCGAAGAGGTGGATGTCCTCCCACTACTGTGGAGCGCATTTCCCTGGCATCCTCATCAGCCGGGGAAGCCGTTGTCCAACCGCACGCCCAGGCCCTCGGAAACGAAGCTGGGGACACCTTTCTGGCAGGACCTCGCGGCGCTTTTCGAGATCAGGTCCATCGTGGCGGTGGGCAACGTAGCCCAGCACAGCCTGCAGCGCAGCGGCCTGAACGTCCCCAAAATCCGGCATCCCGCCCATGGCGGCCGGTCTGGCTTCAAACGGGGACTGGAGCAGTTGCTTGAGCGAAGGGTGCAGGACTGAGCTGAACTCTTTGCAGGCCAGAATGTCAGACCCCCTTGCCATGATGGGTTTATGGGGAAAGCGGCGGTGGTGAAGGCGTTGGAGGACATCCGCGCCGCTGTTGGTGTGCTCAATGCTGAGGTGGATGGGGCGGGGTCGTTGCCGTTTTCGGTGACTGATCCGCTAGCGGGGTTGGCTGATGGGTGCCTGGATATTCTGGCCGGTGCCCGTGAGGTGGAGTCCGGGATCGCGGGGCTAAAGGTGAAGGCTGCGGTGCGGTACGCGGAGACTGCCCATGCTCTTGCGCCGCCGGATACCCCGGTGGTGGCGCTGGAGATGGCGGTCGCGGCGGAGATAGGGTGCGTGCTGGCGTTGGGTCCGCGGGCTGCGGGGTCGTTCCTTGCCACGTCCCATGCCCTGACCGTCGGTTTGCCGCGGACCTTGGAGGCTTTGCGGGCCGGGAGCCTGTCGTGGCAGCACGCCGTGGCCATGGCCGACGAAACGGCCGGTCTTGATGCCGCCGGTGCGGCGGCGTTGGAAGCGCATTTCCTGGACCCAGACGCACCTGACGCCGTGCGGGGGTGCCCGGTGGGGCAGATGCCGGCGCATCGGTTCAAGGCCAAGGCCCGGCTCTGGCGGGAACGCCACCACGCGGAGTCGATCGAGAAGCGGCACGCCAGATCGGTACTGGACCGGCGGGTGGACTTTCGGCCGGACCAGGACGGGATGGCCTGGCTCTCGGCGTACCTCCCGGCGGAGCAGGCTGTGGCTGGCTGGAACCGGCTCACCGCTGTTGCCCGTGGGATGCAGGGCCCGCACGAGTCCCGGAGCATGCCCCAGCTGCGTGCCGACAATTTCGCCGATTCGGTTCTTGGCAGCAGCAACAGCACCGGCAGTGGTACCGGCCCCGCGGGGGTCCCGTCGCCGATCAGGGCCCAGGTTTTGGTGACGGTCCCGGTGTTCGCGCTGATGGGGGTGACTGATGAGCCGGCGGTGCTGGACGGGTACGGGCCGATCCCGCCGTCGATGGCACAGCGGCTTGTCGCGGACGGGGCAGATTCGTTTCACCGTGTGTTGGTGGATCCGCGGGACGGGGCGCCGCTGGAGATCGGCAGGACCAGCTACCGAATCACGAAAGCGATGCGGGCCTGGCTGAGGATGCGGGACGGCAAGTGTCCGTTCCCCGGTTGCAGCAACAACTCCCTGGACAACGACGCCGACCATATCCTCGCGTGGGCCAACGGCGGCACAACGGGGATCAGCAATTTGGGACAGCCCTGCCCAAAGCACCACAGGCTCCGGCACACCACCGGCTGGAAACCCACCCCGGCGGGCAAGAACGAACCACCCGGCTGGACCTCACCCACGGGCCGGCACTACAAAAGCGAACACCAGGACTGGGAACCACCACACTGGCCGGAGGGACTAAGGCTTGGCAGTGTTGACTTCTTTCGACATGGAAAGTCACCCGGAGAAGATGCCCTTGAACGGTACCTTCGCGTGCACGCATGACCATCAGCGGATGTCAGCCGGGGTCAGCGGAGAAGGTGCAACTGGTCCGGAGTATCCACGTCCTCACCGGTTGACTGGTCGCTGCAATCCACCGCATCCACCAGCTCCGGATGCGCCTGCAGGAAGCCGCGTGCCCCGGCGTCGCCCGTTACAGTCGCGCACACCGCGTCCCTCAGTGAGGCGTCGATGAGCAGCGGGTGACCCCTCCGGAGTTCGGCGTCCCCGCCTTCGTCGAGGCCGTCCCGGCGGCGGTACGCGGCGGCGGTGATCCGTCCGGGGCGGTGGCGGGCCAGCAGCCGCTCCACCGTTGCGGACGTCACGCCGGGCTGGTCCACCAGTGCGATCAGCAGGTGGTCTTCCGGATCCGCTGCCTGGCTGCCGAGCAGGAACGAACCGCCCATTCCCGTGTGCCAGTCCTGGTTGACGATGACCCGGTAGCGGTCCAGTTCGGCCGTGGCTGCCACGTCCGGTGCGCCCGCTCCGAGGACCACCACCACCTCGCGGCAGCCGCCGTCGAGGAGGTTCCCGGCGATCGCCTCCACCAGCGGCCGCCCGCGGTAGGGAAGCGATGCCTTAGGGCCCAGACCGAGCCGGATCCCAGCCCCGGCGGCAAGAATTAGTCCGGTCACGGCGCGACCAGCCAAGCCGGCCGCGCCGGCGGAGTCCATGCTTCTCATATGTGCACTGTAAGACGTCTCTTATGCATCCAGTTCCCCGGTCCGCCGCAATGATGCCATGGCAACGGCTACCAGCTCCTCCACAATGTCTGCCGCAGGAAGGACACTGCCGATCAGCCCGGCCGACTGGCCCGTGAACGGCACATACTCCTCCATCCGGCCCTCCCGGATCCCCGCGCCGATATCTTCCTGGAGACGGGCTGCCTGCTGACCCGCTTGTGCCCGGTTGGTAAGCCACTGGTTGATGAAGGGGGTGCGCAGTGCACGCGGAACCACATCGAACGCGCCGTTGACTGGTTTGGCGAAAATGTCATCCCAAACCTCCACCTTGACGGCGTCCTGGGAGTCGGCGGCTACAAGGGATTGCTTCCAGCTTTCGCTGATGGATGCTTCCACTGACGCCAGGAAGCGCGTCCCCATATTGACGCCCTGAGCGCCCAGCATGATGGCAGCAGCCACACCCCTGCCATCCGCGATCCCGCCGGCGGCGAGAACCGGCAAAGGGGTCACTGCATCGACCACCTGTGGTACCAGAACGAACGTGGAAATGCTCCCGCCAAAACCGCCCGCCTCCGCGCCTTGGGCGATAATCACGTCAGCACCCCGCTCGGCGGCCGACCGGGCCTGCTGAACGGTATGGACCTGTTGTATAAAAAGGGCCCCCGCCGCGTGCGCTCTTTCGGGAAGCCGGGCGGGGTCACCCAGTGCCAGGGAGATGACGGGTGCGCCCATCTCCAAAGCGATATCGAACGATTCGGGATGGCCCTGGAGCCAAGGCTGGGTGAAGTTGACGGCGAAGGGCCGCCCCGTGAGCTGCTGAACCTTCCGGATTCCCCCGCGGAGGTCCTCGGCGGTGCGAAGCGCACCGCCGAGGCTGCCCAGCGCGCCGGCATTGGAAACAGCGGCTGCCAATGCAGCGCTGCTGCCGAATGGTCCCATCCCCGCCTGCATGATGGGGTACTGAATGCCGAGAAGATCACAAAAAGGCGTCCGCAGCATAGAACTTCACCGCTGCTCTTTCTCACGACAGGAACGGGTAACAGGGCAAGTACAGACCGCCTCTGCCCGCACGTCAATAGGCCCAACGACTCCCCTTTGGGGAGGATCCAAGGCCTCAGGCGTCGCCGCCTGCCCCGCCGGTGGTTCCGGCGTTGACATCCAGCAGCTTGTAGCGGTCCAGCGCGTATTGCGGCGCTCCCGCCTCGACTTCGCCCCTCGCCGCGAGCAGCTGCAGCACTTTCACCACGATGGAGTGGGTGTCGTTTTTGAAGTAGCGGCGGGCTGCTGCGCGGGTGTCGGAGAAGCCGAAGCCGTCGGCGCCGAGGGTGGCGAATTCGTTGGGGACGAATTGGCGGATCTGGTCGGGCACGGCTTTCATGTAGTCGGATACGGCGACGATGGGGCCGGTGGCGCCTTCGAGTTGTTGGGTGACGAAGGGGGTGCGGGCGGGTTGGCCGGGGTTGAGGAAGGCTTCTTCTTCGGCGGCGAGTCCGTCGCGGCGCAGTTCGTTCCAGGAGGTGACGGACCAGACGTCGGCGGAGACGTTCCAGTCATCGGCCAGGATGCGTTGGGCGTCGATGGCCCAGGGCACGGAGACGCCGGAGGCGAGGATCTGGGTGCGGGGACCGTCGATCTTTGCCGGGGCGAGGAGGTAGATGCCCTTGATGACGCCTTCGACGTCGAGGTTTTCCGGTTCTGCGGGTTGGACGATGGGTTCGTTGTACACGGTGAGGTAGTACATGACGTTCTTCTCGTCCGAGTCCGGCCCGTACATGCGTTCGAGGCCGGAGCGCATGATGTGCCCGATTTCGTAGCCGTAGGCGGGGTCGTAGGTGATGACGGCGGGGTTGGTGGAGGCCAGCAGGGGGGAGTGGCCGTCGGCGTGCTGGAGGCCTTCGCCGGTGAGGGTGGTCCGTCCTGCGGTGGCGCCGATGATGAAGCCGCGGGTCATTTGGTCTGCTGCTGCCCAGAAGGCGTCGCCGGTGCGCTGGAAGCCGAACATGGAGTAGAACACGTAGACCGGGACCAGGGGCACGCCGTGGGTGGCGTAGGAGGTCCCGGCGGCGGTGAAGGCTGCCACGGCGCCGGCTTCGTTGATGCCGGGGTGGATCAGTTGCCCGGCGGGGGATTCCTTGTAGGCCAGGACCAGGTCGCGGTCCACGGAGAGGTAGTTCTGGCCCTTGGGGTTGTAGATCTTCGCGGTGGGGAAGAACGCATCCATGCCGAAGGTACGGGCTTCGTCGGGGATGATCGGGGCGATGTGCTTGCCGAAGTTCTTATCCCGCATCAGGTCCTTGAGGAGCCGGACGAAGGCCATGGTGGTGGCGGCCTGCTGCTTGCCGGATCCGCGCTTGGCCACCTCGTAGGACTTCGCGTCCGGCAACGCGATTTCGGCGTGGGTGTTCCGGCGCTCCGGGACGGACCCGCCGAGGGCGGCACGGCGTTCCATCATGTACTTGATTTCCGGGGCGTCGTTACCGGGGTGGTAGTACGGCGGCCGGTACGCGTCGTTCTCGATCTGTTCGTCGGTGACGGGGATCCGGAGGTGGTCGCGGAACTTCTTCAGGTCATCCTGGGTCAGTTTCTTCATCTGGTGGGTCGCGTTGCGGCCCTCGAAGTGCGGGCCCAGGCCGTAGCCCTTGACGGTGTGGGCGAGGATGACGGTGGGTTTGCCCTTGAATTCGGTGGCGGCCTTGTAGGCGGCGTAGACCTTGCGGTAGTCGTGGCCGCCGCGTTTGAGGTTCCAGATCTGGTCATCGGTGAGGTCCGCGACGAGGTCTTTGGTCTGCGGGGTCTTGCCGAAGAAGTGTTCGCGGACGAACCCGCCGGATTCGGCTTTGTAGGTCTGGTAGTCCCCGTCGACGGTCTCGTTCATGATCTTCACCAGGGACCCGTCGGTGTCGCGGGTGAGCAGGTCATCCCACTCCCGGCCCCAGACGACCTTGATCACGTTCCAGCCCGCGCCGCGGAAGAACGCTTCGAGTTCCTGCATGATCTTGCCGTTGCCCCGTACCGGGCCGTCCAGGCGCTGGAGGTTGCAGTTGATCACGAAGTTCAGGTTGTCCAGGTTCTCGTTCGCGGCGAGCTGGAGCAGGCCGCGGGACTCGGGCTCGTCCATTTCGCCGTCGCCCAGGAACGCCCAGACCTGCTGGTCAGACGTGTCCTTCAGGCCGCGGTTGTGCAGGTACCGGTTGTTCTGGGCCTGGTAGATCGCGTTCATCGGGCCGATGCCCATGGACACGGTGGGGAATTCCCAGAAGTGCGGCATCAGGCGCGGGTGCGGGTAGGAGGACAGGGCATGGCCTTCACGGGACTTTTCCTGCCGGAACCCGTCCAGGTCCTCCTCGGACAGGCGTCCTTCCATGAACGCCCGGGCGTACATGCCGGGGGAGGCGTGGCCCTGGAAGAAGACCTGGTCCCCGCCGCCGGGGTGGTCCTTGCCGCGGAAGAAGTGGTTGAACCCGACCTCGTACAGAGTCGCGGCCCCGGCGTAGGTGGAGATGTGCCCGCCGACCCCGATATCGGGCCGCTGCGCCCGGTGGACCATGACCGCGGCGTTCCACCGCATGTACGCACGGTACCGGCGCTCGTACTCCTCGTTGCCCGGGAACTGGGCTTCCTGGTCCACCGGGATCGTGTTCACATAATCGGTGGTGGTCACCATCGGCACCCCGACGCTCTGCGCGCCCGCGCGCTGCAGCAGGCTCCGCATGATGTATTGGGCACGCTCGGTGCCCTGTTCCCTGATCAACGCGTCCAGGGACTCAACCCACTCGGCAGTCTCTTCCGGATCACGATCAGGCAGCTGGTTAGTCAACCCGCTGAGGATATGGGAGGTATCTTCTCCTGCAGCCACGTCAGCCTCTTTTCATCTTTGAACGCATCGGGCGCATGTTTTTCGTATTGCGAGAAAACATTATTGCTAGATGAGAATAGTGAGAGTCTGAGGCTCGGTCAACGTGACGGCTGGCATGCGGGCGGAGAATCAGGCGGACGGCAGAAAGCAGCCGTTTGTGACTGGCTTGCACTGATGCTGCCGCTTGACCGTCAGTGACGCAGGTCATACCATTATTTCACTATTCAATATCTCGATTCCGCAATGTGGAATAACAGAAACGACCAAGCGTCGGCCTCACCACCCGGAATCCTCCAAAGAATTGAGAACCCTATGCAAACCCCTCCCTCCACGGGCGTTGACGCGGGCCAGGGGCTGACAGAGACGTCAGCCGTTCCAGCCCATCCGTCGGGCAGCGTTGAAGCCCTGTGCGAAACCGCCAGCGCAGCTTCAGGCACAAGCATCAGCCCTTCCCTCTACAACGCCGACCTTGCCCCCACCAAACGCGCGGGCCGCAGCTGGACGGGCTACAGCATCTTCACCCTCTGGGCCAACGACGTGCACAGCCTGGGCAACTATGCCTTTGCCATCGGACTGTTCGCCCTGGGTCTGGGCGGCTGGCAGATCCTGATGGCACTTGGCATTGGTGCCGCGCTGCTGTTCGGACTCCTGACCCTTTCCGGTTTCATGGGGGTCAAGACCGGTGTCCCCTTCCCGGTCATGAGCCGCATCAGTTTCGGCATCAGGGGTGCCCAGATTGCCAGCCTCCTCCGCGGCGCGGTGGCCGTGGCATGGTTCGGCATCCAGACCTACCTCGCTTCCGTGGTCTTCCGCGTGATGCTCGTAGCCATGTTCCCGGCCCTGGGGGACCTGGACCAGGACTCCATCCTGGGACTGTCCACGCTGGGATGGATGGCCTTCGTGGCCCTCTGGGTGGTGCAGCTGGTCATCGTCAGCTTCGGCATGGAAATGATCCGCAAATACGAGGCATTCGCCGGCCCTGTCATCCTCGCCACCATGGCCGCGATGGCTGTCTGGATCTTCGTGGAAGCCGGCGGAAGCATCGCCTGGTCTTCCAACAAGGCCCTGGAAGGGCCGGAAATGTGGCTCACCATCTTCGCCGGCGGCGCCCTCTGGGTCTCGATCTACGGCACGTTCGTCCTGAACTTCTGCGATTTCACCCGCTCAGCGGTCTCCAAAAAGGCGGTGGTCCGCGGCAACTTCTGGGGCATCCCCATCAACATGCTCGTGTTCGGCGCCATCGTGGTGGTCATGGCCGGCGGCCAGTTCAAGATCAACGGCACCATCATCAAGAGCCCGTCGGATATCGTCCAGACCATCCCCAACACGCTGTTCCTGGTCCTTGCCTGCCTTGCCCTGTTGATCCTGACCATCGCCGTGAACCTCATGGCCAACTTCGTCGCCCCCGTGTACGCCCTGACCAACCTGTTCCCCCGGCGGTTGAACTTCCGCAGGGCCGCAATGGTCTCGGGCACCATCGGACTGGTCATCCTGCCCTGGAACCTTTACAACAACCCGCTGGTCATCGTGTACTTCCTCGGCGGCCTCGGTGCGTTGCTTGGCCCGCTGTTCGGCGTCGTCATGGCGGACTACTGGCTGATCCGCCGCGGCAAGGTCAATGTCCCCGAGCTCTACACGGCATCACCGGAAGGCGCGTACTTCTACCGAAAAGGCGTGAACCCGCGGGCGATCATCGCCATGGTTCCGGCGGCCGTCCTGGCCCTGCTGATCGCCTTCGTACCCGGGCTGGCTGCCGCGGCACCCTTCGCCTGGTTCTTCGCAGCGGGCATAGCAGCGGCACTGTACTTCTTCATCGCCGACCGCAACCAAAGGCTGGACGACCGCGACGGCGAGGCCATCGCCGTCGTCAGCACCCACTAAGCCCCACCACTGAACACGGCCCAACCACGGCCGCCCGACCAAGGATCCTCCCCATGCGCATACTCGTCGCAAACGTCAACACCACCCAGTCAATGACAGACTCGATCGCCGCATCGGCGCGCAGCGTGGCCGCTCCCGGCACGGAGATCGTCGGCATCACCCCGAGGTTCGGCGCCGACTCCTGTGAAGGAAACTTCGAAAGCTACCTTGCCGCCATAGCCGTGATGGACGCCGTCACGTCCCACCCCGGGCCCTTCGACGCCGTCATCCAGGCAGGATACGGCGAGCACGGCCGCGAGGGGCTGCAGGAGCTGCTGGACGTCCCGGTCGTCGACATCACCGAGGCCGCCGCCAGCACGGCCATGTTCCTGGGGCACAAGTATTCGGTGGTCACCACCCTGGACCGGACGGTACCCCTCATCGAGGACCGGCTGAAGCTGGCCGGGCTGGACGCCAGGTGCGCGTCAGTCCGTGCCAGCGGCATGGCAGTCCTGGAACTTGAGGAAGAACCGGAGCGCGCCGTGGAAGCCATCATCAACCAGGCGATGCTGGCCGTAACCCAGGACCGGGCTGAGGTGATTGTCCTTGGCTGCGGCGGCATGGCCGGCCTGGACGAGCAGATCCGGCAACGGGCAGGTGTTCCCGTGGTGGATGGCGTAGCCTCTGCCGTGACCATCGCCGAATCCCTGGTCCGCATGCGCCTGACCACCTCCAAGGTGCGGACGTTCGCTGCGCCGCGGCCCAAGACCGTCATAGGCTGGCCGCTGAACAAGCCGGCCGTGCCGGCCCAGCTTTAGCCCAGGAGAGCGCATGGACACTTCCCCTCCCACAGCACGCGTCGCCGTCGTCACAGGCGCAGGCTCCGGCATCGGCCGGGAGGTTGCCCGGCAGATGCTGGCCGACGGCTACCGCGTGGTCCTGGCCGGCCGCCGGGAGGCGCAGCTGAAGGAAACAGCGGATGGCAGCCCCGACGCCCTGGTGGTTCCCTGCGACGTGACCCGGCCCGACGACGTCGAGCGGCTTTTCGAGGCAGCCCGCCAACAGTGGGGACGGGTGGACGTGCTGTTCAACAACGCCGGGGTGTTCGGCCCGGCGGCCGGGGTGGACGAGATCAGCCTGGCGGACTGGAACGCCACCCTGGCCGTGAACCTTACCGGGTCCATGCTGTGCGCCGCCGCGGCGGTGCGGACCATGAAGGCGCAGGAACCTCAGGGCGGGCGGATCATCAACAACGGCTCCATCTCCGCGCATTCACCCCGGCCGCGCACCGTGGCCTACACCGTCACCAAGCACGCCATGACCGGCCTGACCAAGAGCATCGAACTGGACGGCCGCGGCTACGGCATCACCTGCGGGCAGATCGATATCGGCAACACCGCCACCGAGATCATGGACACCATCGGCGTCGGCTCGGGTGCGCTGCAGGCGGACGGCAGCCGCAAGGTGGAGCCGATGTTTCCGGTGGCGGATGCGGCGCGGGCAGTGCTGATGATGGCCAACATGCCGGCCTCCGCCAGCGTGGGCTCAGTGGTGGTCACCGCGGCAGGGATGCCCTTCATCGGCCGCGGCTAGCCGCACCGGAAGGGCTACAGCGGCAGCAGGGCCGACAGGTCCGCGCGCAGGCCGGACGCAGCCACCTTGCCGGCCCCGACTGCCTCCGCCCAGCCCAACTGGCCGGTGACCATTCCAAGCCAGGTGGCGGCGTCGCACTCAATCACGTTGGGCGGGGTGCCGCGCGTGTGCCGCGGACCCTCAACGCACTGGGTGACGCCAAACGGCGGGACGCGCACCTCCACGGAGTTGCCCGGCGCACGCGCCGTCACCTCCTCCAATGAGTACCTGACGGCAGTGGCCAGGACCGTCCGCGGCAAGGGAACGTCCGACGCCGGCTGGGCAGCTTCCAGCCACGCCTTCAGTGCTGCTTTGCCTTCCTGGACGTCAATACGACGGCGGGCTACGGCCATGCCTTCAATCTTCCTTCGGTGTGTTGCTGGGGGATGGGGCGTCAGTCCAGGAGCGCGGAAACTGCCGGGCCCAGCCTGATCTTGCCCACCGGGCGGCCGCCGCCAAGCACGGGTTCCACCACGCGCTCCAGGGCACTGGCAACTCCCGGGATCTCCACGGCCCCTGCCGCGGCGAGGAGGGTGAGGGCCACCAGCGAGGTGGCGCGGACATTTCCGTCAAGGATCTTAACTGCCACGGAGACCCCTTGGGGCGTTGCCATGGCCAGGACGCCCTCAGCCCCGATCTTGGCAATGACCTCCAGCTCATCCATTACCAGGGTGTTGGCTTCGCCGCGGCCCTGCACCGCCCAGGGGTAGTCAAGCATCGAGGTGGCGATGGTGGCGGCCCTGGCGCTGAAGCTCTGGTCACCGGGGGCCTTGGCCAGGTGGGAGTAGGCCCTCGCCAGGCCCTTCAGGGAAACAGCCGCCACCGGGGCGCCGCAGCCGTCGATCCCAAGGTGGGCGATCTTCTCGCCCGTGTATTCCTCGACGACGGTACGCACCCGCTGCTGCAGCGGGTGGTTCGGCTCCAGGTAGCTGTGGGTGTCCCACCCGTTTTCGGTGCAGGCCCACAGGAAGGCTGCGTGCTTCCCGGAACAGTTGTACGCCAGCCTCGACTTCCCCTTTTCCGAGCGCACCAGCCAGTTCCGGGCCGTCTCATCCTGCGGCCACGCCTCAGGGCACTGCAATTGGTCTTCACGGACTCCGGCCGCCTTGAGCATGCCCGCCACCACATCCATGTGGTCCAGGGATCCGGTATGGCTTCCACAGGCGATGGCCACTTGGGCGCCGCGCAGCGGAACCCCTGACTGCATGGACGCCAGGGCCTGGAATGGCTTGAGCGTGGACCGCGCGAAGATGGGCGTGTTGATGTCCCCGAGTTCGGTGACCACCGAACCGTCCGCGGACAGGAGCACGGCGGAACCGATGTGCCGCGACTCCACAAAGCCGCTTCGTTCGATCACGGCCAGTTCGACGGCGGAGTCAACAGTGAAGGTGGCATGCGGATTGTGCGGCATACAGCCAGTCTATGGGCCAGTCCCGCAGATGCCGGGGACTACTGCACGGGACTACTGCACGGTGACCATCACCGACTGCCAGCCCGATGCGCCGTCAGGGACCGGATCGGCGCGCTGGTCCGTCTGTACCTCCCCGGTCCCGTCCGTGGCCCGGACCTTGATGTAGTGCGGGCCGGGCGTGGCGTCCCATTCGTAGGACCACTGGCGCCAGGTGGCGGTGGACGCTTCGGTGGAAAGGGTGGCTTCCGTCCAGTCTCCGTTGTCGATCTGGATTTCCACTTTGGTGATGCCGCGCGTCTGGGCCCAGGCGGTCCCGCCCACGGCGACTTTCCCGGCCGGTACCTTCGCGAAGGATTTCGGCACGTCCACGCGTGCCATCGTCTTGATGGGACCGCGCTCGGACCAGCCCCGCTCGGTCCAGTAGGCCTTGCTGTCGGCGAACCTGGTGATCTCCAGGTCCACCACCCACTTGGTGGCGGAGACAAACCCATACAGCCCGGGAACCACCATCCGGACGGGGTAGCCGTGCTCCAGCGGAAGCGGCTCCCCGTTCATGCCGATGGCCAGCATGGCGTCCCTGTCGTCCTGCAGGACCTCCAGCGGAGTGGAGGCGCTGAAGCCGTCGATGGACTTCGACAGCACCATGTCCGCCCCGTCCTTGGGTTTGGCGCGGGCCAGGACTTCACGGATGGGCAGGCCCAGCCACTTGGCGTTGCCGGCCAGGTTGCCGCCCACGGGATTGGAGACGCAGGTGAGCGTGACATGCGACTCGATCAGTTTGGCGTCGAGCAGGTCCTGGAACGTGAGCGTCACTTCCTGTTCCACGAGCCCGTGCACGCGCAGTTCCCAGTCGTCAACATTGATTTCCGGCACGCTCAGCGCCGTATCGATCCGGTAGAAATCGCCGTTGGGAGTCAGCCACGGCGGAACACCGGGCACCGTTGACTGGACCCCGGCCGGTACAGGGGCTGCGGCCTTTGCCGGCGACGGCAGCGTCAGTGCTTCCCTTGCCCTGGCCACATTGCTGCGCGCGGCAGCCAGCACCCGCCCACCGGTGGCGGCAATGCCCGCGGCCAGGGCGGTGATCCCGGCAGCGGCGAAGAACCGGCGACGGCTGGTACCGTCGCTCCCAACCCGTTCTCCGCCGTCGGACGCTGTATCCGCCGGCGCTTCCGGCCACGCCTTCAACCCCCACAGCGGCACCATCAGCCGGCGCAGGACCACCAGCCCGGCGATGGTTCCCAGCACCGAAGGGATGGAATCGGCGGCGCCCACCCCCGCGCGGGTCACCACACTGGCCACGATCACGGCCCCCATGAAGAGCACGCCCAGGACGCCCAGCGCCCATTTCCGGTAGGCCACCACGCCCAGGATGCAGGCAAGCACCGCGATGGTCAGGCCCATGCCGACGAACAACGCCGCCTTGTCGTTGGTGCCGAAGGTGGCGATGGCAAAGTCCTTCAGGGCGGGCGGCGTGAAATCAATGAAGGTGGACCCCAGGGCAAACAGTGGGGTAGCCCTGGCGGTGAAGAACGCCCCGGTCAGCTCCGCAACAGCAAGTACGACGGCGGCTGCCACCACGCCTGCCAATGCGGCCATGGTTGCCGGGCCTGTAATCCTGTTTCGCAGCTTTGTCATGTCTATGGTTCGGAGCGGGCGGGAGTCCGGATTGACCGGCCGGGGGAGGACACAGCTTAGGAGCGGGGAGGGTGCACAAAGTACCCTTGGACACTGTGAAGGTACTCGTCATTGGCCCCGGAGGCCGCGAACACGCCATTGTCCGCTCCCTGCTTGCCGACCCCAACGTGTCCGAGGTCCACGCGGCGCCTGGCAATGCCGGCATCAGCAAGCTGGTTCCCACCTACAACATCAACGGCAACGATCCCGAGGCAGTTGCGGAGCTGGCCACCCGGCTCGGCGTGGACCTCGTGGTGGTGGGCCCGGAGGCGCCGCTGGCCGCGGGCGTATCGGACGCCGTCCGCGAAGCCGGGATTCCCGTTTTCGGGCCGAGCAAGGCAGCAGCCCAGCTTGAGGCCTCAAAGGCCTTCGCCAAGGAAGTCATGGCGGAAGCAGGCGTCCCCACGGCGATGGCCATGGTGGCCACGAATGCCGAGGAAGCAGCATCCGCCCTGGACACCTTCGGTGCCCCATACGTCGTGAAGGACGATGGGCTCGCCGCCGGCAAGGGCGTTGTGGTCACCCGCAACCGCGACGAAGCCTTGGCGCACGCCCAGTCCTGCTTCGACGCCGGCGGCTCGGTGGTCATCGAGGAGTTCCTGGACGGCCCTGAAGTTTCCCTGTTTGTCCTCTGCGATGGGCAGAACACCGTGGCGCTCTCGCCCGCACAGGATTTCAAGCGCATCTTCGACAACGACGAAGGGCCCAACACCGGCGGCATGGGCGCCTATACGCCGCTCGAGTGGGCCCCCGAAGGGCTGGTCCAGGAAGTCCTTGACCGGGTAGCCCGGCCCACCGTCAAGGAAATGGCCCGCCGCGGCACCCCGTTCGTAGGCGTACTGTTCGTCGGCCTGGCCCTCACCTCGCGCGGCACCCGCGTCATCGAGTTCAACGTCCGCTTCGGCGACCCCGAGACCCAGGCGGTCCTCGCCCGGCTCAAGACCCCCCTCGGTGCGCTGCTGATGGCGGCCGCCAAGGGCGAACTGGACAAGGCAGAAGAGCTGCGGTGGGCCAGGGAAACTGCCGTCGCCGTCGTCATCGCCTCGGAGAACTACCCGGACAAGCCCCGCACCGGTGACCGCATCCGCGGGCTCAAGAAGGTTGAGGAACTCGACGGCGTGCACGTCATCCACGCCGGAACCGCCCTGGATGAGGAAGGCAAGGTGGTGTCCGCCGGCGGGCGGGTGCTGGCCGTCGTCGCCCTGGGCAGCGACCTGGTGGAGGCACGCGAGAAAGCGTACGACGGCGTGGAGTTGGTGAAGCTGGACGGCTCGCAGTTCCGCATGGACATCGGACGCAAAGCAGCCCGCGGGGAAATCAAGGTACCGTACGGTGCCACGGGCTCCATGCCCATCGTGAAAGCAAAGGCCTGACCCATGACTGAAACCCCAGAGAACCGCGGCTACGCCACCGAGACCCTTGACCTGCCCGGCTGGACACACGTCTACTCCGGCAAGGTGCGCGACCTCTACGAGCCCGCCGACGAGTCCATCCTGCAGCGCGTTGGCCAGGAATGCGTGCTGGTGGTGGCCAGCGACCGGATCAGTGCCTACGACCACGTGCTGTCCAGTGAAATCCCCGACAAGGGACGCATCCTGACCCAGCTGAGCCTCTGGTGGTTCGACCAGCTGGGCGTGGAGCACCATGTGCTCGGCTCCACCGTGGAGGACGGCGTGCCGGCCGAGGTGGAGGGCCGGGCCATGATCTGCAAGAAGTTGGACATGTTCCCGGTGGAGTGCATCGCCCGCGGCTACCTCACGGGATCGGGCCTGCAGGAATACAAGGCCTCCGGTACGGTGTGCAACATCCCGCTGCCTGAAGGCCTGGTGGACGGGTCCCGGCTGGACCACCCCATTTTCACGCCTTCGGCCAAGGCGCTGATCGGCGAACACGACGAGAACATCACCTACGACGCCGTGGTCGCCCTGGTTGGTGATGACATCGCCGCCCGCCTCAGCGAGTTGACGCTGAAGATCTACACGACGGCGGAAAAGATCGCCCGTGAGCGAGGCATCATCCTGGCGGATACCAAGGTGGAATTCGGCTACGACGCGGTCTCCGGGTCGATCACCCTGGGCGACGAGGTGCTGACGCCGGATTCCTCGCGCTTCTGGGATGCCGCCACCTACAAGCCGGGCCAGGCCCAGCCTTCCTATGACAAGCAGTATGTGCGGGACTGGCTCACTTCAGCCGAGTCCGGTTGGGACAAATCTTCGGACACCCCGCCGCCGGCGCTTCCCGCTGAGGTCGTGGAGCGTACCAGGGGCCGTTACGTCGAAGCGTACGAGAAGATCACTGGAAAGACATTCTCCTAGGCCAAACTCGAAGCCAGGTAAGCCCGCTTTTACGGGTTTACCTGGCTTCGTTTAACTGGCCTTGGCGGCAGCGGCTGCGCGTTTCTGCGCCAGCTTGATTTCCAGGATCGCGTCCAGCGCCTGCTGGACCCGGTCCTGCGCACCGGCAGCGGCGAAGGCCTTTTGGGCGTCCTCAAGATGGACCAGTGCTTCGTCGGTATCGCCCGCGGCCTTGAGGGACTTACCCAAAAGAAGGGAAACCTCTCCGGCAGTGTGCTTGGCAAGGTGCTCCCGCTCCGCATGGATCTCGCGCAATTTCTCGACGGCGGCAACAATGTCCCCGGTCAGGTACAGCCAGCGGGCACGGATGAAGGCGACTTCCAGCTCGTCGCTCTTGGTGCCACTTACGATCGAAAAGGCGAGCTCGGCGCGCTCAATAGCTGAGAGTGTTTCGGGTTCAACGATCCCGGAGGAAAGCCTGACCGCTGCGGAGGCTTTATTGAAACGGGCCCACAGCTCGATGTCGTTGGCGGGGGAGAGCAGGCGCGCTGCCCGTTCGTGGTGTTTGACGCCCTCCGCGTAGTCGTGGCGCATGAATGCAACGTTCCCGACAACCCAAGCTACTTCTCCGGCCAACTGTGACATGGAGTTCTCATCGACTTGCGACACAAGTGTTTGGCAGTATGACCAGGCCTGTTCCAGCCGACCGCTTTCGGCCAGAGCGCCAATCAGGACCCGCAAAGCCCCAGTGATAATAGTTGAGCTCTGCGGCAGTTGCTCCGACAGCTTCATGGCCTCCATGGCCTGGTCTACGGCGGCAGACAACTGGCCTTGGCGTTGGTAGACCGTGGCCAGCATCTGCCTGGCCCGCACTCCCAGTCCCACAGACTCCCTGGCCATAGGGTGTTCCATCAGGCGCTCGATAATCTGCTGGCACTCTTTCAAATCCCCATGCTTCATGAGGCATTCGGCCTGCATGTAGGTCATGTTCCACCAGGCGCTGGTGTTCTTCGCTTCCAACGCGATCTGTGCCGCTGAAGCAGCATGGCTGGCTGCCAGGGGATAATCCCTCAGGTCCCATGCCTGCCTGGCATAGAGGCCCGCCAGCACGTACTCAGCGTCGCCAATTGATATCGGCTGACTCCATGCCTCCAGCGCCTTCGGTGCAAGCTCCAGCCGACGGGCCAGTTCCTCGATTACTTCCGCAGTGGGTTCCCTGCGGCCCGTCTCCAGCAGGGATATGTAGCTGGGTGAATACAGGTCCTTGCCCAGTTCGGCCTGTGTCAGTCCACGCTCGAGGCGCTCTGCCCGGAGCTTCTCTCCGAATCCGTTGCCCACGCGTTTCCTCCTTCTGGACAGTTAAGGCCGTCGCGAATGCTTGACAGCCCCTGTGGAAAATATTTTACAATGTGTGTCAACAAGGACAGTGCTGGCTTTGTAACGAATCCGACTCGTATTGAGGAACCAAACTATGTTGAAGAAGATCGCAACTGCAGCCGTCCTAGCCGGCGCGCTGGCATTTTCTGCGGCCGCCCCGGCCGTCCTGTCTGCCGGTTCCCTCGCGGACTCGACAGGTTCATCGGTCGCCACCGGCAACTGGCCGGACCCGATGTCCAAGCCGGTCAAGGAGAAGAAGAACAGTGGCACCACGTACACCGCGTACACGGGCAACTGGCCGGACCCGATGTAATAGCTTCCTCAACAACAGGAGGCGATGAAACAGCCCCGGAGCACAAGCTCCGGGGCTGTTTCTGTTAGGCGACCAGTGATGGCCGTGACCATATCGAGATGAAAAAAGAGGGCCTCCGCAAGGAGACCCTCTTTTCGTTATGGTCGGGATGACAGGATTTGAACCTGCGACCTCTTCGTCCCGAACGAAGCGCGCTACCAAGCTGCGCTACATCCCGATCCGCTGCAAAAGCAACTTTACAAGGATAGCCGATTCAGGCTCTGGATGCGAAATCCCGGGCGGGCCACGGAAGAAATGGTTCAGACCAGTGAGTCTTTCCATGCACCATGCAAGTCAGCGAAGCGTCCGCCACCGCCGATCAGTTCCTCCGGGCTGCCATCCTCCACGATCCGGCCGTCGTGCACCACCAGGACACGGTCCGCCGTCTCCACCGTGGACAGGCGGTGGGCGATGATCAGGGCCGTCCTGCGTGCCGCTTCCGTACCGGCGAGCAGGCGGGCCAGCCCGGCCTGCACCAGCCGCTCGGACGGGATGTCCAACGAGGAGGTGGCCTCGTCCAGGATCAGCACTGCCGGCTGCGCAAGGAAGGCCCTGGCAAAGCTGATCAGCTGCCGCTGGCCGGAGGAGACCCTGCCGCCGCGCTTGTTAACGTCGGTGTCGTAGCCTTCGGGAAGCTGCAGGATGAACTCGTGGGCGCCCACCGCCTTGGCGGCCTCTTCGATCTCGGCGCGTGATGCCTCGGGCCGGCCCAGGGCGATGTTATCCGCCACCGAGCCGCTGAACAGGAAGGCTTCCTGGGTGACCATGACGATGTTCCGGCGGAGGTCGGTGGTGGCCAGGTCGCGGAGGTCCACGCCGTCCAGGGTGAGGGTGCCGGAGGTGACGTCGTAGAAGCGCGCGATGAGTTTGGCCAGGGTGGATTTTCCGGCCCCTGTCTGTCCCACCAGGGCGACGGTCTGTCCGGCCGGGATGTGCAGGTCCAGGCGGGGCACCACCACCGGGCCATCGCCGTAGCGGAATTCCACACCGTTGAAGTCGATCCGCCCCGTGGCACTGGGAAGGGGCACCGGGTTCTTCGGCGGCCGGACCGTGGGCACCTCTTCGAGCAGTCCGGACACTTTTTCCAGGGCTGCCTGGGCGCTTTGGAACGAGTTGTAGAACATGGCCATCTGGTCCACCGGCTGGAAGAAGCGCTTGGTGGAGAGGATGAGGGCCAGGAGCACGCCTACTGCCAGGTCGCCGCTGAGCACCCGGAATCCCCCGAACAACAGGACTACGGCAACGCAGACGTTGCCGATCAGTACCAGGCCCGGCTGGAAGATGCCGTTGAGATTGATGGACCGGACGGTGACCAGTCGGTAGTCCTCGGCGAGTTTGCCGTAGCGCTCCGAGTTCTCCTTCTCCTTGCGGAAGGCTTTGACGGCGCGGATGCCGGTCATGGTTTCCACGAAGTGCACGATCAGCCGTGCGGAGACCACACGGGACTCCCGGAAGGCGATCTGCGAGTGCTTCTGGTACCAGCGGGACAGGAAGAACATCGGCACGCCGGCAGCCAGCACCAGCAAGCCGCTCCGCCAGTCCAGGGCAAAGATGGTGACGGCGGTAAAGGCCATGAAGAGCATTCCGGAAGCGAGGGAGCTGACGCCCGAGTCGAGGAGTTCGCGCAGCGCCTCCAGGTCCGAGGTCTGCCGGGCGATGATCCTGCCGGAGGTGTATTTTTCGTGGAACTCCAGGCTGAGCCGCTGCGTGTGGCGGAAGACGCGCACCCTCAGGTCCAGCAGCATCGCCTGGCTGAGCCGCGCGGTGGAGGTGACATAGAGGGCGGTGAGTCCCGCCGTCGCAATGGCTGCCAAAAGGTAGGCGATGCCGGTGAACACCAGCGGGAGGTTGTTGCCGGCCTGGAGGGCCGGCAGGGCGTGGTCGATCCCGAACGCGATCAGTGCGGGGCCGGCCACGCGCGCGGCCTGGGACAGGACCACCATGGCGATGGTCAGCCAGAACCGGACCCGCACCGGACGGATCAGCGACCGCAGCAGGGCGAGCGACCGCCGTCGTACTGCCCTGCTGTCGCTCTTGCTGAGGTGGGCGTTGTCTTCGTTGGCAGTGCCAAAGGTTGCGGTGCTCATCGGGTCACTTCCTCAGCCTGGTCTTCGAGGGCCGACAGTTCGGAGTCCAGGTCCCGCGGCTCCCGGTCCAGGCTGGCGATGACGTAGCGGTAGTGCTGGTTGTGGGCCAGCAGTTCGGTGTGCGTTCCCACGGCGGTGATGCGCCCGTCCTCCAGCAGCGCCACCCGGTCTGCGAGGGCCACGGTGGAAGGACGGTGGGCCACAATCAGGGTGGTGGTGTCCTTCAGGACCTCGCGGAGGCGGGCCTCCACCAGTTCTTCGGTGTGGACGTCCAGGGCGGACAGCGGGTTGTCCAGGACCAGCACCCTCGGACGGGCGGCGATGGCACGCGCCAGCGCAATGCGCTGCCGCTGGCCGCCGGACAGGCTCAGGCCTTCCTCGCCGATCAGCGTGTCCACGCCCTCCGGCAGGGAATAGGCGAAGTGTGCCTGGGCCACGTCAAGGGCTTCGTCCAGGACATCCTCGGTGCGGACCGGGGCGCCAAGCAGGACGTTGTCCCGGACGGAATTGGAGAAGAGCGTGGTGTCTTCGAACGCCACGCCGACGATCCTGCGCAGCTCCTCGACATCGAAGTCCCGGAGGTTTGTGCCGTCGATGGTGATGGCGCCGCCGGTGACGTCGTACAGCCGGGGCACCAGCTGGATCAGCGCACTTTTGCCGCTGCCGGTAATGCCCACCAGGGCCATGGTTTCACCGGGCAGGATGTCCAGGTTGATGTCCTTGAGGATCGGCTTGTCCGGTGCGTCCTCGAAGGCAAAAATTGCGTGGTTGAAGCGGAGTGCCCCGGCCAGTTCGTCCGGGCTGCTGGGTTGCGCGGGGCTGGTGATGGTGTTCTGCGTGTCTATCACTTCGTAGTGGCGGTCGACGGCGGTCTTGGCCGTGAGTGCCATGGCCAGCAGCATGCCGGAAAATTCCACGGGGGAGGCCATGACTGCGGCTGTGGCGAAGAACGCCACCAGGGCGCCGATGCTCAACTCGCCGCTGGCGCATAGCATCACGCCCACCACCAGGCCGGCTCCCAGGGCGAGCTCGGGAAGCAGGGTGACCACCATGGTGAACGTCGCCTGGTGCCGTGCCTTCGCGATCTCCGTCTGGCGCAGTTCCTCCGCCTGCTGGTTGAAGTTTTCCAAGGCTTCCCGGCTGCGGCCGAAGGCCTTGAGTACCCGGATGCCGTGGACCGATTCCTCTACCGTCGTGGCAAGGTCCCCGGCCTGGTCCTGGCCTTGGCGGGCAACCTTGCTGAACCGGGTGCGGAACCGGAAGCTGTTGATCGTGATGGGAACGGCGGCGGCCAGGAAGATCAGGGCCAGCTGCCAGCTCATGGCGAACATGGCCACGATGCCGATGATCACGGTCAGGGTGGTGACCACCAACATGATGGCGCCAAAGGCCATCCAGCGGCGCAGGAAGTTCAGGTCCGTCATGGCCCGCGACAGCAGCTGGCCGGAGCCCCACCGGTCGTGGAAGGAGACGGTCAGGTCCTGCAGGTGGTCATAAAGGGACACCCGCATCCGGGTTTCCACCGAGGTGGCAGGGTTGATGACGAACTGCCGGCGCAGGGCCACCAGTCCCGCCTCGGCGATCCCCAGGACCAGGATGACGGCGGCCGACACCCATACCGCCTCAGGGGAACCTCCTGGCTGCAGTGCCGTGTTCACCAGGACCCGCAGCACCTGCGGGATGGTCAGGGCCACCACGCTGGCCAGGAGAGCGCAGAGGAGTCCCAGCAGGAGCCTGGGGATGATGGGCCGGACATGCGGATAAAGACGGCTGATGGATCGGAAAAATGGAGTCTGCTTGGCCATGCCCGCTTCTCAAGCTCTAAAACGAATGTAGTTTCCTCTAGCAACTACCCTATGCCATTGGCGTGAGCCGTTTCACACGGATTTTGAGGGACGCGTGCTGCTTGCCCAGTTATTGCAGACCGTAATGCGGATGCCCTATCAGATATGGTCCTCATAACCCCATTTTGGGGACCGTATCTGATGGAGCAACAGGTCAGTTGGGGGACGTGAGGGTCAGCAGGACCGCTTCAGGTTTGCAGGCGATCCTTACCGGTGCGAAGCGCGAGGTGCCGATGCCGCCGGAGACGTTGACCGGCGTCGTGCTTCCGTTGCTTGACCAGTCGTTGAGGCCCTTTGCACGCCAGGTGGGAAGGTCGCAGTTGGATACGATGGCCCCGTAACCAGGGATGCACAGCTGGCCGCCGTGCGTGTGTCCGGCCAGCAAGAGGTCCGCTCCGCTTTCGGTGAAGTGGTCCAGGACCCGCTGGTACGGCGCGTGGATGACCGCTACCCGGAGGTGGTCATTCGCATCCTGGCTGACAGTTCCGCGGGGCCAGCCGGCGTATCGCTCCCGCTTCAGGTGCGGGTCATCAACCCCGGAGAAGTCGAATCGCATGCCCTTGAGGACCAGGGACTGGTTGCGGTTGGTGAGGTCAACCCAGCCGCTCATGCCAAAGCCGGAGCGCAGGCGCGGCCAGTCGAGCGCGATCGGTTTGGGCTTGACCTTGGACGGTCCCAACAGGTACGCCGCCGGATTCTTGGGACTTGGAGCGAAGTAATCGTTGGAGCCAGGAACGAAGACGCCGGGGAACTGCAGCAGCGGCTTCAAGGCTGCCAGCAGCGGGTCCACGGCCTTGACATGGCTGAGGTTATCGCCCGTATTCACCACGAGGTCCGGCCGAAGGTCCGCCAGTGACCCCAGCCAGTCAGCCTTCTTGTCCTGCCTCGGTACGAAATGGATGTCACTGAGGTGCAGGATCCGGAATGGTTCGCGGCCGGGAGGCAGGATGGCCAGCGTTTCCTCGCGGAGGACGAACTGGTTCTTCTCCCACAGTCCGTAGCCGAAGGCAGCCATCCCGGCCGCGGCGCCGGCGCCCGCAGTGACGGCAAAGCCGCGCCCGATTGCACGGGCGCGGCTTGCCAGGGTGTCGATGTTCATGGGCGCTTAGCCGTTGCCCTTTTTGTCGTTCCCATTGCCGTTGCTCGTGGGCGCAGGCGCAGGGGCAGGCGCCTGGGTTGCCTGCGGGGCGGGTACGGGGGCCTGGGTGGCCTGCGGCGTGGTCTTTCCAGGCGAGGTAGTGGTTGTTCCGTTGATCATGTTGCTCGGCGGTGCCGGGAACGGGTTGGTCCCGTACGCCGGGGCGATCTTGGCCATGTAGCTGGAGAACATGGGGCCGGCGATCATGTAGCCGTCGATGCCCTTGTAGAACTTGCCGTTGACCGTGATGTTCTGTCCTGCACGGCCCTGTGCTCCCAGCGGATCACCGAACCAGGCAGCGGTGGCCAGGCCGGTGGTGTGTCCGACAACCCAGGTGGAGCCGTTGTTGTTGGATGTACCGGTCTTGGCGCCAATGGGGAAGCTGGTCTTCGTGGAGATCCGCGGCTGGATCAGCGAGCCGGAGCCCCTGTTCAGGACTTCCTGCAGCGCATAGTTCACGCCGCGGGCAACTTCAGGCTTGATGGCATCACGGCAGCTGCTGGACTGCGCCGGGAGCTGCTTGCCGGTGGCGTCAGTGACCGAGGTGATGGCGATGGGTTCGCAGTACTTGCCGTCGTTCGCGAAGGTGGCAAAGGCGCTGGCCATGGTCAACGGGGAGGTCTGCGTGGAACCCAGCAGGTTGCCAAGGGTCATCATGTTCACCTTGGGGTTCGGCTCGCTGCCGTCAGCTGAGGGCAAGCCGCTGTGCAGTCCCACGGCGTCCACGATCTTCTGGATGCCGCAGAAGTCCAGCTGGGCGGCCGAAGCAAACGTCACGGTGTTGATGGAGTTGTAGAGGCCCTCCAGGACCGTCAACGGCCTGTACCACTGGGGCTCGGCGTTCTGGAGGTCGTCCGCGGCGTCCAGGCCGGCATTTTTCTGCGCGGTGCTGTAGGCGCCCTGGATCTTGCCGCAGGTGTTCTTCCAGGGGTAGCCGACCGGATAGACGCGCTGGGCAGCGTTGACCACCGTGTTCATGGTCTTGCCCTCGTTGAGCCACTCGGCAAACGTGAACGGCTTCATGGTGGACCCAGGCTGGGCGCCGCCCATGCCGTTGAGGTCGTTGCCGTCCTTGTCCAGCTTGTCCACGTTGAAGTTCAACTGGGAGTCGAAGCCCTGGCCCGGCAGGAACGTGGTGTTCTGGGCCATTGAAATGATCTTGCCGGAGCCCGGTTGCACGGACACCATGGCCGCGCCCCACTTATCAGGGTTGGCGCCGGCGGCTGCATTGGCCTGCTCCTGGGCCGTGGCCTGGGCGTTGGGATCCAGCGTGGTGGTGATGGTGAGCCCGCCGCCGTAGATCAGGCGCTGGCGCTCCTTCACGTCCGCACCATAGGCCGAATTGTTTTCCAGCAGGTGCAGGATGTAGTCGCAGAAGTACGGGGCCGAGGCCGCATAGGCGCAGCCCTGCTTGGGCTGGGTCACCTTGGGCTCCACCGGGGTAGCCACGGCGGCGTCATGTTCGGCCTGGGTGATCTTTCCCTGGTTCAGCATCAGTCCCAGCACCAGGTCCCGGCGCTGCTTGGACTTCTCCGGGTTGGTGATGGGGTCAAAGGCGGAGGGGCTGTTCACCAGGCCGGCAAGGAGTGCTGCCTGCGGCAGGGTCAGGTCCTTGGCGGTGGTGCTGAAGAAGTACCGGGAAGCGGCCTCAATGCCGTACGCGTCACGGTTGAAGAAGACGATGTTCAGGTAGCCCTCAAGGATCTGGTCCTTGTTGAACTCCTTCTCCAGGGCGATGGCGAGCTTCATTTCGCGGAGCTTGTCACCCACGCCCTTGTTGACGCCGTTGAGCTTGATCTGGTCCTCTTCGCCGGCGGCGGCAAGGTTGGCGTTGAGCACGTTGTTGACGTACTGCTGCGTGATGGTGGACGCACCCTGCTTGTTGCCCCGGGCGGTGCTCACCAGCGCGCGGAGGATGCCGGTGGTATCCACGCCGCCGTGCTCGTAGAACCGGCTGTCTTCAACGGCGATGATGGCGTTCTTCATGTTCGGCGAAATCTGGTCCAGCGGAACCTTGGTGCGGTTCTCGGTGTAGACGCTGGCGATCTCGCTGCCGTCCGCGGCCAGGATCCTGGTGGTCTGGCTGGGAGGATCAACCTTCAGCTCTGCCGGAAGGGAATCGAAGAAGTCGATGGAACCGCTTGCCGCGCTGCCTGAGACGGCCGCGGCAGGGACCAGCAGGCCTGCCACGAGGACACCGCAAATCGCGCTCACACCAAGGAAAAGAAGGATCTTACCCAGTGTGGTGGCAGTGTCGAATAAGGGGTTCTTGCGAGTCGCCATGTTTTCCACTTTACCGGCAAGGGCTACGCTTTCTTTCATGACCAAATGGGAGTACGCGACGATTCCGCTCATTATCCACGCCACAAAGCAGATCCTTGACCAGTGGGGAGAGGACGGCTGGGAGCTCGTCCAGGTGGTCCCCGGACCTGACGGCAACGGCCTGGTCGCCTACCTCAAGAGGGAGAAGCAGTAGCATGAGCACCCCCGCAGAAGCCCGGTCCAGCGCCGCAACGGCGCCCGTTTCCGCCGTCGAACAGCGCCTCGCGGAACTTGGCATCTCCCTCCCCGAGGTGGCCGCCCCGGTAGCCTCCTACGTTCCCGCCGTAGTCTCCGGCAGCCACGTGTACACCTCGGGCCAGCTCCCGTTCATTAACGGCAAACTCGAAGCTACGGGCAAGGTGTCCGCCGGTACCGAAGGATACGCCGACGAGCCCACCGTTTCCCCCGAGGACGCGCAGCGCTACGCAGCTGTCTGCGCCGTCAACGCCTTGGCCGCCGTCAAGAGCGTCATCGGTGACCTCGACCGGATCACCCGGATCGTGAAGGTTGTGGGATTCGTTGCGTCGGATCCCACATTCACCGGCCAGCCCGCCGTCGTCAACGGCGCATCGGAACTGCTGGGCCGTGTTCTTGGCGAGGCCGGGCAGCACGCACGTTCCGCCGTCGGCGTTGCCGTACTTCCGCTCGACTCTCCCGTAGAGGTCGAGCTGGTCGCCGAATTCAGCTAAGACCGGACACTTCCCTTGCCACACCTCGCACGACGCCTTTTTGCACTTCCCCAGGACCTTGAAGGGGCAGCGCAAAGCTGGCTCGAACACGGCGAGCGCACCCCCCGGGCCGCGCGCTACGCCTCATCCGTAGTCCTCCTGCGTGATTCGCCCACCGGCCTGGAGACGTGGCTGGGTTACCGGCCAGGCTCCTCGCCGCTGGGGGTCCTCGCCTTCCCCGGCGGGTCCCTTGATCTGGCCGACGACGATGCCATGGGTTGGCTGGGCCCGTCACCGCAGCATTGGGCTGAGCAGATGGGAACGGACGACGTTGGGCTGGCGCGGCGCCACGTGGTGGGCGCCATCCGTGAGCTCTTCGAAGAAACGGGCGTGCTGCTGGCCGGCCCGGACATGTCCAGCACGGTGGAGGCCACCTCCACCCCCGAGTGGATGCGGGCACGCATTGCGGTGGCAGACCAGGAGAAAACGCTCGCCCAGCTGCTGGGCAAGCGCGGCCTCTCCCTGCGGACCGATCTGCTCAAGTCCCTCGTCAACTGGCGCAGCCCCGATTTTGCGCACCGCCGGTTCGACACCCGCTACTTCGCCGCCACCGTTCCGCTTGGCCAGGAACCCTCGCTGCTCGAAGGCAAGGGCGTGTGGGGCCGGTGGGTCAACGCCGCACAGGTGATCCAGGAGCGGAACACCACGGCATTGGGCGATGAGGCGGGGCAGGAGAACACCGTAGGCCGCCCCCTGGGTGAACTGCTGGTCCCCGGCTCCGAAATCATGCTCGAGAAGATGGCCGCGGCCAACGGCTGCATCGCCTATCTGAGCTATAAGCGCAAGCCGCACGTCTATCAGCCAACCCTGGTTGAAGAAGACGGCAAGCTCCTGCTCGAAGTCGAGGCCGCCAAGACCGTGGCGGGGGACCACCAGCGCGAACGCTGACGCTCCGTCTCCGTTCAGCCTGGGGAGGGCGGGCGGAGTAAAATCGTCAGCAAAGGCACACCGGGAGCAAGGGGGCGCCGTTGCGCGCAACGGTCAAGGACGTAGCGCGCCTCGCAGGGGTTTCGCCGAAGACGGTCTCGAACGTCATGAACGGCATTGTCCCGGTCAGCGGTCCCACCAGGATCAAGGTGGAGCGGGCCATGGCGGAACTGGATTACGTCCCCAACCTCTCGGCCCGGGGGCTGCGCAACGGCAGGTCGGGCGTCATTGCCCTGGCCTTGCCCGACCTCGGGACGCCGTACTCCGCCGAGATCGCGCACAGCGTGGTGGAAGTAGCCCACGAGCAGGGGTGGAGCGTGCAGATCGAGGAAACGGGGTCCGACCCCGCCCGTGAATACGAACTGATGTCGCGGGCGCGGTCCAACCTGATCGACGGCCTCATCCTCAACCCGGTGGTACTGGACGAGAGTGCCGTCAAAGTGGGGGTTGCCCTTCCGCCGGTGGTCCTGCTGGGGGAGGTGTCCCAGAAACTGGCCGACCGCGTATGGGTGGACAGTGTCGCGGCCGCCCGTGACATGACCCTGGCGCTCGGCAGGACCGGCAGGCGGCGTATCGCAGTGTTGGGAGCCGCGGAAGGCCGAGGCTCGGCGGCGGCCGTCCTCCGCACCCGTGGGTACCACGCGGCACTCAAAGAACTTGGCATTGCCCGGGATGACTCCCTGATCATCCCCTGCGAAAAATGGAGCCCGGACACAGCGGCGAAAGCGCTGTCCACCTATCTTGACTCGCACCCGCTTCCCGGGGCCTTGTTCTGCTTCACTGACTCCATGGCCATCGGAGCACTCAGCGTGCTGTGGAAACGCGGGATCAGGGTTCCGGACGATGTGGCCGTTGCCGGTTTTGACGATATTGCCGACGCTCAATACGCAGTGCCATCGCTGACGACTGTTTCCTTCGACAAGCGCCAGGTGGCCAGGGAGGCATTGCGCCTCCTGACAGAACGCATGGGCCACCGGGAAGGCCCACAGCGGGTTGTGGCCATCGATTACCGGATCGTGGAACGGGAGAGTACGGCCTCCCACGCTCCATCTTTTGCCACACCTTCCGGCTCCTAAGCGAGAGCGGCAGGTCAGTTTGCGAACGCTAACAATATTTCATTGCGGTGGCCATTACATCGATGTAATGTGAGGCGTGCGTCACACCGAAACCCTCCGGGGCGTGGCTCCAGGAAGGCAGCAACAACGGTTTGTGGCACGGAAATGACTTTCAGCGGACCCATCCAAAGGAGTGACGGGTGAAGCAGTTTGAGTTTTTCGAAGGCAGGCAGCTGTCAAGACGGCAACTGTTATCAGGAACCGCGGCCGTGGGCAGCGTATTTGCTGCAGCAGCCTTGGCGGGGTGCGGCGGGAACGCCTCCGCCGCGGCTGTCAGGGACATCCAGTTCTGGCATCTGTTGTCCGGCGGCGACGGCATCAAGATGCAGGCCATGATCAGCAAGGCTAACGACGGCAACCCCGGCTTCAAGGTTCATCCGACGGTTCTTGCTTGGGGCCCGCCCTACTACACCAAGCTCGCCATGGCGTCCGCCGGCGGCCGTCCGCCCCAGTTGGCCATCATGCACGCCAGCAGGGTTCCGGGCTATGCGCCGGGAGGACTGATTGACCCATGGGACCTGGACCAGCTGGCAGCATTTGGCGTCACGCCCCAAAGCTTTGCCCCGCGGATCTGGGACAAGAGCCAGAACAACGGCAAGATCTTTTCCATCGCCCTGGATTCGCATCCCTTTGTGATGTTCTACAACCGCGATGTGGCCGGGAAAGCCGGCCTCCTGGCCGGGAACGGGCTGTTGCAGGAAGTGAATTCCCCGGAGGACTTCCTTGCCATGGCCCGGGAAATGCAGAAGGTGACGAAAGCCCACGGTTTGTCCTTTGGGTACCTCGGCAGCGGGTCCCAGATGTGGCGCCTCTTCTACACCCTCTACAAGCAGCACGGGGCAGATATGGAGCTGACTCCCGGCAAGCCAATGGTTGCTGACAACGAGGCGGCAATCGAGTCCCTGGAGTTCATGGCATCGCTCTTCGATGACACCATTGCGGCGCAGAGCGGTGATATCAGTACAGGGATCGCGGAGTTCGCCCGCGGCGGCTCGGGGATGCTCTTCAGCGGCGTCTGGGAACTGCCAACGATGAAGAAGGCAGGCATCCCGGTAGACGCAGCAACCATTCCAACGCTTTACGGCACGCCAGCGGCCTATGCCGACTCGCATTCCTTCGTGCTGCCCCGGCAGCTGAACGTCGACGACGCGAAGCGCCGTGATGTCTACAAATTTGTCAGTGACATCCTCAAAGGCTCCCTTTCCTGGGCCGAGGCAGGCCACATCCCGGCGTACCAGCCGGTGGTGCAGTCCCAGGCTTACCGCGACCTCACCCCCCAGATCCACTATGCCAACGCGGCCGACATTATCGCCTACGACCCCGAGGCCTGGTTCAGCGGCTCAGGCTCCGACTGGCAGACCTACTTTGCCGAGACCGTACAGAACGTACTTCTAGGCCGCGACAAGGCTGCTGATGGCTGGGATGCCTTCGTGCGGCGCACCAACACCCTGCTTTCCCGTCCCAACCCGGTGTGAACCGCCAAGCGACATAGGAGTCCAAATGAGTTCATTAGCAACATCCCACGACAGCGAGGGACAGGCGGGTTCGCTGCCCGGACTGTCGCGCCAAAAGCAGTTCAACCAAGCGGGATCCCGGTCACGGTCCCAAGGGAGCAGGGACAACCTTAACGGGTGGGCGTTCGCCGCGCCGTTCCTGGCATTCTTCCTGGTCTTCCTGGTATGGCCGCTCCTTTACGGGCTGTACATGAGCATGACCGGCAAATCGCTTACCGGCGCCAACGACAGCGTCATCGGCTTCGCCAACTACGCGGAGGCCCTCGCCGACGCCGACATGTGGCATTCGCTGGGCAACACCCTCTACTTCACCGTCATCAGCACCATTCCGCTGGTAATCGTTGCCCTGGTCATGGCGGCACTGGTCAACGTCGGACTGCCTGCGCAATGGCTGTGGCGGCTTTCCTACTTTGCCCCGTACCTGCTGGCCTCCACAGTGGTGTCCCTGTTCTTCACCTGGATGTACAACCCGCAGTTGGGCCTCATCAACGACACCCTGGTGAAGATCGGGCTGCCGAAGGTGGCCTGGCTGAATGACCCCGGCGTAGCGATGTGGGCCATCGTCATTGCCACGCTGTGGTGGACCGTGGGGTTCAACTTCCTGCTGTACCTGGCTGCGATGCAGAACATCCCGGCCCAGCACTACGAAGCAGCATCGCTGGACGGTGCCGGCGCCTGGCGGCAGTTCTTTTCCATCACCCTGCCGCAGCTGGCCCCCACCACCGTGATGATCGTGCTCCTCCAGATCCTGGCCTCGCTGAAAATTTTCGACCAGGTCTACCAGATGACCGCCGGCGGGCCCGGCGGAGCAACCAGGCCGGTGGTGCAGTACATCTTCGAAACCGGCTTCACCGGGTACCGGCTGGGCTATTCGGCAGCCATCTCCTACATCTTCTTTGGATTGATCGTGGCTGTATCGGTCATCCAGTTCTTCATCACCCGCCGCAGGAGTGCATAGCCATGGCAACCGAAACCCTCACCCGTCCCGCCACCTCCACTGCCAGCCGGTCCGCCGGCCGGAGGACCGGCCGCAGGATGACCCCCGGCCGGGCCGCAGTCCTGGCAGTCGCCGCGCTGCTGGCCGTCCTCTGGCTGGTGCCTTTCGCCTGGGCAACCGCCACCGCTTTCAAGAGCGAGACGGATGCCGCCGCTCCGAAGATCAGCTGGATCCCGCCGTCGGGCTTTACCGTCGACGCGTTCGTCAAGGTATTCCAGGACGGCAACATCCCGCTGTGGACCTGGAATTCCCTGTACACGTCAGCGGCCATCACCGTCATCACCCTGGTGATCTCCGCACTCGTGGCCTATGCCCTGTCCCGGATCGATTTCCGGGGCAAGAAGGTCCTGATGGTGGTGATCATCGCGTCCATCATCATCCCGCCGCCGGTCCTGATCATTCCGCTGTTCTACCAAATGGTGGCGCTGCACATGATCGACACCTCCTGGGCCATCATCCTGCCGCAGGTCATCCACCCCGCCATGGTGTTCGTGCTCAAGAAATTCTTCGACCAGATTCCCCGCGAACTTGAAGAAGCGGCGGTGATGGACGGCGCCAGCCGCATGCGGATGTTCCTGCAGGTGGTCCTGCCGTTGTCCCGTCCCATCCTGGCCGCCGTCGCGATCTTTGTGTTCATCGGCGCCTGGAACAACTTCCTCTGGCCGTTCATCGCCACCAACGACGGCTCCATCCTGACCCTCCCCGTGGGGCTCCAGACCATCAAGAGTGCATACGGCATCCAGTACGCCCAGAACATGGCATCGGCCCTGCTCGCAGCACTGCCGCTGATCCTGATGTTCCTGTTCTTCCAGCGCCAGATCATCAAGGGCGTTGCGACGACGGGACTCGCCGGCACCTGAACCCCGCCTTCGCTTTTCCACCACAGACCCCAAGCACAACCAAGGAGATTTGCACATGTCCCGCGCCAGGATCACCCTCGACCGCGACTTCACCATCGCCGACGTGCCCCGCCGGCTGTTTGGCTCATTCGTGGAGCACATGGGCCGCTGCGTCTACACCGGAATTTACGAACCGGGCCACCCGGAAGCGGACGACAACGGCTTCCGCCAGGACGTCCTCAAACTCGTCAAGGAGCTCGGCGCCACCGTCATCCGCTATCCCGGCGGCAACTTCGTCTCCGGCTACGACTGGGAGGACGGGATCGGCCCCCGCGAGGACCGCCCCCGCCGGCTGGACGGCGCCTGGCACACGCTGGAGACCAACGCCTTCGGCCTGCACGAGTTCGTGGACTGGTCCCGGCAGGCCGGCACCGAAATCATGGAAGCCATCAACCTAGGCACCAGGGGAGTGGACGCCGCCCGGGCCATCGTCGAATATGCCAACCACCCCGGCGGCACCCGCCTCTCCGACCTGCGTGCCAAGAACGGCCACAAGGACCCGTTCAACATCAAGCTCTGGTGCCTGGGCAACGAGATGGACGGTCCATGGCAGATCGGCCACAAGACGGCGGAAGAGTACGGCCGGCTGGCCCAGGAAGCGGCCAAGGCCATGCGGTTCGTGGATCCGGACATCGAACTGGTGGCCTGCGGAAGCTCGAATTCCGGAATGCCGACATTCGGTGCATGGGAGCAGACGGTCCTGTCGCACGCCTATGAAGAGGTGGATTACGTATCGCTGCACGCCTACTACCAGGAGCGCGACGGCGACGTGGGCAGCTTCCTCGCCAGTGCCGTGGACACGGACTACTTCATCGAATCGGTTATAGCCACCGCTGACGCCGTCCGCGCCAAGGGCAAGCACAAAAAGCACATCAACCTGTCCTTCGACGAGTGGAACGTCTGGTACCAGCGGGGCCTGGACACCGAGGACCAGCCGCACAATGTCTCCAAAGCCGGCTGGCGTGAGCACCCCAGGGTCATCGAGGACAAGTACAACGTGACGGACGCCGTCGTCGTTGGGACCCTGCTCAACTCTCTGCTCCGCCATGGGGACAGGGTCAAGATCGCCAACCAGGCACAGCTGGTCAACGTCATTGCCCCCATCTTCAGCGAGGAGAATGGGCCCGCCTGGCGCCAGACCATCTTCCACCCCTTCGCACGGATGGCAGAACTGGCCAAGGGCCGGATCCTGCGGTTGTCCGTGGACTCGGACAAGTACGACAACGCGCGGTTCGGCGACACGGACCTGGTGGATGTCAGCGCCACGTGGAACGAGGAAACAGGCCGCGTGGCGCTGTTCCTGGCCAACCGCGGCCTGGAGGAGGCCGCGGACGTGGAGGTCAGCCTTCGTGGCTTCGACGCGCAGCGGGTGGTCAGGGCGGAGGTGCTCGAAATCCCGGAGGGCGGCGACCGTTTCACCATCAACAACCAGGAGAACCCGCACCAAGTGGGCCTGAAGCCGCTCCAGGGAGCCAAGGCAAACGGGTCCGAGCTCCGGCTCAACCTCCCCGCATTGTCGTGGGCCGTCGTCGAACTGGACGTGGTCAAGAACTGACACACTCCCAGGCACAGAAAAGGCCGCCCCTCTGAACTGCTCCCCGAAAGTTGGACTGAGAAATCAGTTCTGACTTTCGGGGAGCAGTTTTATGCATGGAAGAAGTTCGTTGTCTGAGGAACAGCGCGAGGCCGCGGTGGCGCTGTTTGAGATCGGGTGGGGCTCCAGAGCTGTAGCAACCAGGCTCGGGGTGGGTCGGAAGCCGATCCTCCGGTTGCACGACAGATGGCGCGTTCGTGGAGATACTGCTCTTGTGACCAAACCAGGCAACCGCGTGTATTCATTCGAGCTCAAGCTCAACGCCGTGCAGCGATATATTTCCGGCGAGACCAGGGTCGCACTGGCCAAAGAGCTCGAACTGTCCTCGCCGCATCTGATAGCCGTTTGGGCGATGCAGTTCCGGGCTGAGGGCGAGGAAGGCCTCCGCCCGAAACCTAAAGGCCGCCCAAGGAAGACCCCAGATACCCCTGCGCAGCAGGAACCGGAGCTGCAGCGGCTGCGGCGTGAGAACGAACGCCTGCGTGCAGAGGTTGCCTTCCTGGGAAAAGTAAACGCCTTGAGGGACGGGGAACAGCGCTAAAGGTTCGCGCTGTCATCGCTCTCAAGGCTGAGCACAGGTTGGAAATTCTCCTGGACGTGGCCGGGTTGGCCCGGTCAACGTTCTTCTACCACCAGGCCAAACTTAATGGCCCCGATCCGCGGGCTTCCCTGAAGACCGCTATTACAGAGATCTTCACGAAGAACCATGGCCGCTACGGGCACCGCCGGATCCATATCGAACTGCTCAAGCAAGGCTGGAGGGTCGCAAAGAAGAGCGTGCTGAAGCTGATGCGTTCCCTCCGGCTGGTCTGCAAGGTCCGAAGCAGGAAGCGGTACAACTCGTACCAGGGCGAGCAGGGGATCGTGGCCCCTAACCTGCTGAAACGCCAGTTTGACGCGGACGCCCCAAATCAGAAGTGGGTTACCGATGTGACCGAGTTCAGCGTCGGTGACCGGAAGCTCTACCTCTCACCGATCATGGACCTTTTTGACCGACAGATCATCTCCTATGCCATTGGCACGTCGCCCAATCTAGAGCTGGCCAATGCCTCGCTGCGCGGCGCCTTGGCCACCTTGGAGGACGGGCAGAAGCCACTAGTGCACTCCGACCAGGGATTCCAGTATCAGCACAACTCCTGGCGCACACTCTTGGCGGATGCCGGCGCGGTCCAATCGATGTCCCGCAAAGCCAACTGCTACGACAACGCCGTGATGGAGAACTTCTTTGGACACCTCAAGGAAGAGCTCTTCCACCGCGTCCGTTTCCTCAACACCGACTCCTTGGCTGCGGCGGTGCACGAATACATCCGTTGGTACAACACCGAAAGAATCTCCACCAAACTCAATGGTCTGAGTCCTGCGCAATACCGTGCACACGCCCTTGCGGCTTAATCCGCCGATGAGGATCTAAGTTTTCGAGAGCTGTAAGTTGCTCCAACCGTTAGGCTCAGGCATGGACTTGTCACTGTTGTGGGCCGTACTCGCAGCGCTCCTAGCCATCGTCTGCTTCGTCCTTCTGTACCGAACGACGAAAGTGGATCAAGCTAAGCGCAAAGGTCTTTTCCTACAGGTGTTTGGCCTGATGGCAGTGATGGCAATTTTCATCGTCCTATCGATAGAGCAGTAGCGCGGTTTCGTTCTTCGGAAGGAAAGGAAATAGCGTGGTCGACAGGTTCCAGGACATGCCACCCAAAACGAGGCGCTTGGTCCGAGTAGGTTCCTACTCGGCAACACCCGTCATCTTGCTCGGAGTGGTTTTGAGCATGTTCATTGACTTCCGCTTCGTACTCCTACGGTCGTGCTGGTCGCATCGCGGTCCTCGTGCCCCTCGGTGTAGCTGCTAAAAGGGAGCAGAGAGCGCTATCTGATCAGCCAAGAGAGCAGCAGGAAAAGCCGTAGTCGCATCCCCCTAGGCACGTGCCTACGCCAAGAAGGCTCCGTCCCATGTGGGACGGAGCCTTCTTAGGAAGCCGAACTTTCACAGTTAGAGTAAGTTCCTACAAATCTCAGTCCAACTTTCGGGGACCACTTCACTCGGGGCGGCCTTTTTGCTGCGTCCGACTTTTTTTGCTGGGTCCTAGCGGGAACGCTGGCGGAGGCGCTGCATGTCCAGGATGACCACGGCGCGGGCCTCGAGGCGGAGCCAGCCGCGCTGGACGAACTCAGCCAGGGCCTTGTTCACCGTCTCGCGGGAGGCGCCCACCAGCTGCGCCAGTTCTTCCTGCGTCAGTTCGTGTGCCACCAGGACGCCATCGGTTGCCGGCCGGCCGAAGCGGTCCGCCAGGTCCAGCAGCGCCTTGGCCACACGGCCCGGGACGTCGGAGAAGACCAGGTCTGAGAGGGAGTCGTTGGTGCGGCGCAGGCGGCGGGCCAGGGCCTGCAGCAGCTGGGCCGAAACCTCGGGGCGGGTGCGCAGCAGGGTGTTCAGGCTCTCGTTCTTGAGCCCGGCCAGCCGGGTTTCGGACACTGCGGTGGCGGTGGCCGTGCGGGGGCTGGGGTCGAACAGAGCCATCTCGCCGAAGAGCTCACCCGGGCCCAGGATGGCCAGGAGCGATTCGCGGCCGTCGGGGGAGGTGCGTCCCAGCTTCACCTTGCCGGAGACGATGAAGTACAGCTGGTCACCCTGGTCACCTTCGCGGAACACGGACGCGCCGCGGGACAGGTCCACCTCGGTCAGCTCATCCGTCAGAAGGCGGAATGCGTCGTCGTCGAGCGTGGCGAAAAGGGGTGCTCGGCGCAGTACCTCGATGTCCATGAAATCTCCTGAGTAAAAGTATCGGCTGTGGCGCTTGTGCCATTGTTTCAGAATTTTCAACGTTCTGTGACGAACTTGGCAGCCGAAACGCCTGCCGGTAGCTGAACGCGGGTCTGCCGGACGGCGCCGCAGGCCGCGGAAGTTTGTCAGTGTCCGCCACTAGAATGGGGATTCAACTGTTAATAAGGAGCCTTTGTGGTCGGCCTGACTGTCCTGGACATCGTCCTGATCCTGGCGCTGCTGTCATACCTGGTCTATGGCCTCCGCAACGGGTTCCTGGTCACGGCCGGTGGCCTTGCAGGGTTTGCTGCAGGTGCCATTGCCGCCTTCTTTGCCGTCCCCCTCGTCAGCACCTTCGTCGAGGACTCCGGATGGAGGCTTACCGCCATCATCGCTGCCGCCGTCGTCCTGATGGCCTTGGGGCACGGGCTGGGCACCATGGTGGGGCGCCAGCTCCGCGGCGTGGTGCGGATCCGGCCGCTGCGTGCGGTGGACCGGCTGGTTGGCGGTGCGCTGAACCTCGTGGTCTCGGCTCTGGTGATGTCCATGCTGGCCTTCAGCGTCAGCTCCCTCGGCGTGCCGGTGGTGTCCCAGCAGCTCGCAGAGTCCAAGGTGATCCGCTTTATCGACGGGCTTACTCCGACACCCGTCAAGGCCACCATGGCGCAGCTGCGCTCCACGGTGATCGGCAACGGCATCCCTACGCTGATCGAAGGGCTGGACCAGGGCCAGACAGTCCAGGTGCCCAACACCAGCACCAATACGCCGGCGCTTAACAAAGCGGCACAGTCGGTCCTCAGGATCGCCGGCACCGCGTACGAATGCGGACAGAACCAGACCGGCAGCGGCTTCGTGGTTTCTCAGGACCGGGTGGTGACCAATGCGCACGTGGTTGCGGGCGTGTCGCAGCCGGTGGTAGAGATGTCCGACGGCGGTGCGATGCCAGGGCGTGTGGTCTACTTCGATACCAAGCGGGACCTGGCGGTCCTTGCCGTGGACAACCTGCCGTCCCAGCCGCTGCCGCTGAGCCGCGACCTGCCCGGCGGCAGCCAGGCCGCGTTCGCCGGGTACCCGCACGGCGGACCTTTCCAGTCCAAGCCCGCCACGGTGCAGGATATCGCCACTGTCCTGGTCCCGGACATCTATGGAAACAACCCCTCGCCGGAGGACATCTACCGCCTGGCCGGCGATGTGCAGCCGGGAAATTCCGGCGGCCCGTTGCTCACCACCGACGGCCAGGTTGCCGGCGTGATCTTCGCAAAGGCAACCTCCGATGCAGAGGTGGGGTTCGCCATCACCATGAACGACCTTGACCCTGTGGCGGAGCGGGCACCCGCGTTGTCCGCGCCCGTTTCCTCCGGCCAGTGCATCCAAAAATAGCGCCTCGCGGCTACAGGACCTCGGCCAGGTAGTCGATGGCGAGTTTGTAACCGAACACTCCGGCACCAACAATCACCGCCGCACAGACCGGCGACAGGTATGAGTGGTGCCGGAATTCCTCCCGCTGGTGCACGTTGGTGATGTGAACCTCGACGGCGGGCAGCTGCACGGCGGCCAGGGCGTCACGAAGTGCCACGGACGTGTGCGTGAAGGCGCCCGCGTTGAGGACAATGCCCGCGGCGTTCTGCCGGGCGGCGTGGATGGTGTCCAGCAGGACGCCTTCGTGGTTGGACTGGACGCACTCCACTGCGAAGCCGTGCTGCTCTCCGGCGGAAACGGCCAGCTCCTCCACATCAGCCAGGGAAGACGAACCGTACTTCTCCGGCTCCCGCGTACCCAGCAGGTTCAGGTTGGGGCCATTGATGACCAGGATGGTGCCGCGGCCGGTTTCGACAGTGGAGGAGGGTTCAGTCATGCCTGCAAATCTATCGGTTGACGCTGCCCGCCGCGTATTCTTACGCCCACCCACCCCATCGACTGCTCCGTACTTGCCGTTTTGGGCGGTCAAAACGGCAAGTACGGGGCCCACGCCGGCGAGGGCCCCGGCCTGAGCTTGCGAAGGCTGGGAGCCGGTGGGGAGCAATCGATGGGGGTTTAACGCGGGTTTAGAGAGCGGTCACCTTCAGCAGCAGGGCATGCTCGGGGTTCAGGATGGGCATGGGGAGGCCCACTTCGGCCAGGAAGCGGCCGTTGGCCACGGCGCCGGCGGACAGCCACGTCGGCGGCTGTGTCTGTGTGAAGGTATGCCCGTAGTCGGCGTCGGCCTCCGTGGGGAAGACGGCGTCAACCCGGTAGCTGCGGTCGGCATCCAGACCGGGAATGCCGATCCGTCCCGGTTGCTCGGCGGCGGAGGTGCTCGTGCTGACCAGGGCGAACAGGGCCGCCGTCGTGCCTTCCGCAACGTCTCCGTCTGCGATCACGCCGTGCAGCAGAAACGCTTCGTCCATGACATCGGCATTGACCCGGCGGCCGCTGTGGATCAGGTCCCGGTGTTCCTTGTACAGCCCCACGAAGCGCCGCAGTTCCTCACGCTCCCTGCCCTGCACGCCGCGGATGTCCCACTCCATGCCGAAGTGGCCAAAGAGGGCGGTGATGGCACGGAAGGACAGATCGTGCGTGCGGGCAGTGGTGTGGGATGTGGTGGGACCAACGTGGCTGCCCACCAGTTCCGGCGGGACCACGGCACCGGTCCAGCGCTGGATGGTCTGCCGCTCCAGCGCATCATTGCAGTCCGACGCCCAGATCCGGTCCGTCCGTTCCAGGATGCCCAGGTCCACCCGCGCACCGCCGGAGGAGCAGCTTTCAATTTCGACGCCGGGATGTGCCTTCTTGAGCTCGTCGAACAGATGGTACGCGGCCAAGGTCTGCTCGTGGACGGAGGGGCGGCCGGCGTGGCCGTGCTCCGTCAGATCCCGGTTCTGGTCCCACTTGAGGTAGCTGATGTTGTTTTCCGCGAGCAGCGCGTGGATCCGGTCGTAGATGTACTGCCAGGCCTCCGGGTTCACCAGGTCGATGATGTGCTGGTTGCGCCATTCCAGGGGCAGCCGGCCCCCGTCCTTGTGGGCTGTAGCAGACGGGCCAACAATCCAGTCCGGGTGTGCGCGGGCGATGTCCGAGTCCAGGTTCACCATCTCCGGCTCCACCCACAGCCCGAACTCCATGCCGCGGGAGGTGACGGCGTCGATCAGCGGGGTCAGGCCCTGGGGCCACAGGGTCTCGTCCACGTACCAGTCGCCCAGGCCGGCGTGGTCGTCGCGGCGGCCGCGGAACCAGCCGTCGTCGAGCACGAAACGTTCCACGCCAAGATCAGCGGCGGATTCTGCCAGCTCGATCAGCGTGTCCAGGTTGTGGTCAAAGTACACGGCCTCCCAAGTGTTCAGCACCACCGGGCGGGGCTTTCCGGCGGGCATGCCGGTTGATGCGGCCGGCAGCACGTGATGGGGGCGGGACCGGAACCAGCTGTAGAAGGCCTCGCTGATACCGTCCAGGCCGCGGTCCGAGTAGGCGGCGAACAGGGCGGGGGTGGTGTAGCTGGCACCTGGACCGAGGATGACTTCGGCCGGTCCCAGAAGTTCGGATCCGCCGATCATGGTGCGGCCGTCGCCAATGGTGTCCGTGAACTGCTCGTGGTTGCCGCTCCATGCCAGGTGGGTGGCCCACACCTTGCCGTGGCGGTTGCCGAAACCGGGGGTGCCGGCGGCGAGCAGCAGCGATGAATCGTGGCCGGTGCGGCCGTGCCGGCCGGTCCGTACCCAGGTGCCCTGCTGGATGGCGCGGCGCTGCGGGTGGTTTTCCCGGCACCAGCGGCCGGTCAGGTCGAGGAGTTCGGCGGCGTCCGGGGCCACGGGGAGGATGGTGGCCAGCTCGTCCAGCTGGTAAGGGGTGGTGCCGTCATTGGTGACGGTGTGGCGGAGTTCCAGCAGGCCGCCGTGGTGGAGGGTCAGGGAAGACGAGACGCTGATGCCGGCGTCGGTGTCGGCCTGGGTGATGACCGCCGTGGTGCCGTCTGCGCGCGCTGCCACGATGCGAAGGCGCGGTGAGAAGTCGAGTCCCGGGACGCCGTCGGCCATGCGTTGCCCGCGCAGGCCCGGGCGGCCCCGCCAGCTGGAGGAGGCCTGGGGCAGGAGGCCGGCCGGCACGGTGGCATCGATGGCGGAGTGGGGAACTGGCTCGCCCAGGATGGCGAGATCCGGGAGCGTGCTGCCAAGATCCGCGCCCCAATGGATGATCTCGGCTTCTCCGCTGTCGAAGCTGATCACCAGGCTGGTACCGGCGGAACGGAGGTGCAGGGGATCCATATCTTCTCCTTTTACGAAAACCGGTTGTGCCGGCCGACTTACCAAGACAGGTCACCACCCCCGCGCGCGGCTGAGGTGGTGACCTTTACTGCCGGGAGGTTATACCGGCAGTCACTCCTTGACGGGGATGGACTGCGACTTCAGGGCTTCGATGGTCTTCTTCTGCCCGTTCGACAGAGCGTCCAGCAGCGTGCCGCTGCCGCCGGTTGCCTTGCCGAAACCGTCCGAAACGTCGGTGTAGGTCTTGGTCATGGTGGGGCCCCAGGTGAAGTTCGGGTTCACGTTGGAGGACGCTTCAGCAAACACGTCGTAGATCTTTTGGCCGCCGAAGTAGTCCACTCCGCCCGAGAAGGCATCCAGGTCCTTGGCCGACTTCGCCGCCGGGTAAAGGCCGCCCAACTTGTTGGCCAGCGCCAGCGCCTCGGGATCGGTGTTCAGCCACAGGGCAAATTTGGAAGCCTCATGCGGGTGCTTGGAGCCCTTCAGCACTGCAGTGGAGGAACCTCCCCAGTTGCCGGCAGCCTTTCCACCGGCTTCCCACTGCGGCATGGGGGCAACCGCCCATTTACCGGCCGTATCCGGGGCGCCGCTGGCAAGGGTTGAAGCGCCCCAGACCGCAGAGACCCAGGTCCACTGCTGGCCCTTGTTGAAGGAGGCGTTCCACTCATCGGAGAAGGAGGGCAGCGTGGATACCTGGCCCTTGTCCAGCAGCTTCTGCCAGTAGTTGGCCACCTTCTCGGATTCCTTGCCGGTGAGGTTTACTTCCCACTTGTCATTGGCATTCGAGAACCACTGTCCCCCGGCCTGCCACACGTTTCCGGCAAACCAGTTGACGTCACTGCGGGGGAAATTGGTGATGTACGAGCCGCGGGCCTTGATCTGCTCCGCCGCTGCCGCATATTCGTCCCAGGTTGTTGGGACCTTGATGCCGGCCTCCTTGAAGAGGTCAGCCCGGTAGAACATGGCCATGGGGCCGCTGTCCTGCGGGATCGCGTAGACGGACTTGTCTTCACCGAACGTGACCTGGCCCCAGGTCCAGTCCACGAACTTGTCCTTTGCGTCCGCCACGCCTTCGCAGGCCGCAAGGTTCTCCAGCCCGTCCTGCACACGGAAGTTCGGCAGGGCATCGTATTCGATCTGTCCCAGGTCCGGGGCGTTGCCCGCCTGAAGCTGGTTGAAGAAGTTCTGGTAGGTGCCGGAGTTGCCGTTCGGGCCGGTCTGGACCTTCACCTTGATGTCGGGGTGGTCTTTGTTCCACAGGTCAACAACCTTGTCCATGCCCGGGACCCAGGTGGTGAAGCTCAGTTCGACGGGCCCGGACGAGGGCTTGCAGGAGTTGGTGTCCTGCGTGGCAGAAGTGCTTTCGCCGCTTGAGCAGCCCGCAAGGGACAGCGCCGAGACAATGGCAAAGGCGGCAGTGGCTTTTCCGTAACGCACGCGCATTTCTATTCCTTATTTGAGGGTGGGGTACCGGGACGGGGTGCCCGGTACCAAGGGAGATGAATTGAAGGAGCTATTTGACGCTTCCGGCACCCAGGCCGCTGCTCCAGAAGCGCTGCAGCCCGAGGAACGTTGCGATGAGCGGAAGGATCGACACCAGGGCGCCGACAATGACCAGGACCCGAAGCTCCGGAATCTGGCTGATCTGGCTGTTCCACGCGTAGAGCCCCAGCGTGACCGGGAACAGGGCCTGGTCACGCAGCATGATCAGGGGGAGGAAGAAGTTGTTCCAGATGGCGACGAACTGGAACAGGAAGATGGTCACCAGGGCCGGGGCCATGAGGCGGGTGGAAACGGTGAAGAATGTCCTGGCCTCCGAGGAACCATCGAGGCGGGCAGCCTCCAGCAGTTCCGTGGGGACGCTTGCAGCGGCATAGATCCGCGCAAGGTAGACGCCGAAGGGGCTGACCAGGCTGGGCAGGAAAACGGCCCAGAGGGTGTTGGTCAATTTCACTTGGCTGAAGATCAGGAACAGGGGGAGGGCCAGGGCTGTGGCGGGAACCAGGACCCCGCTGAGCACCACGTTGAAGATCGCCTCCCGGCCGCGGAACTCGTACTTGGCCAGTGCATAACCGCACATGGCTGCAATGACGGTGCCAACCAGGGCGCCTAGCCCGGCGTAGAGCGCGCTGTTCGCCAGCCAGCGTCCGAAGACCCCGTCGCTGTACGTGAAGAGGTTGCCCAGGTTTGCAAAGAACGTGGGGAAGGAGTCCGCAGTGAACCAGAGCGGCGCCGTGCCGGTGATGTCCCCTCCGGTTTTGGAGGAGGAGACCAGCAGCCACCAGATGGGGGTGAGGAAGTACAGGGTGAAGACACCCATGATGAGCATCGCCGCTCCACGGGACATGATGCTGTGCCGCGGTCCTCTCGGAGTGGCTGTCACTGGTGCGGACTTGGTTGTGGTGGTGGCTGTTGCTGCGCTCACTGGGAAACCTTCCGCTGGGTGGCCTTGAGGAAGACGAAGGAAAGAACGAATGTGGCCAGCGCCAGCACCACGGAGAACGCTGCTGCCAAGCTGTAGTTCGGGACCGACGCGGTTGTGTACACGGCGAGGTTCGGCGTGAACGTGCTGCTGATGGCCGAGCTGAAGCTGCGGAGGGTTTGCGGTTCGGCAAGGAGTTGGAGCGTGCCGATGATGGAAAACACCCCGGTGAGGATGATGGCCGGTACCACGAGCGGGATCTTGATCCGCCAGGCGATCTGGAGGTTGCTGGCACCGTCCAGCCTTGCTGCTTCATAGATCTCGGTGGGAATGGCAAGCAGGGACGAGTAGATGATCAGCATGTTGTAGCCGACATACACCCACGTCACGATGTTTGCGATGGCCCACAGGACCAGGTCAGCGGAGAGGAAATTCACCTGTGAGGTGACGGCACCGAACGGCGAAAGCGACGGTGAATAGAGGAAGCCCCACATGATGGCGGCGATAACGCCCGGGACGGCGTACGGGGCGAAGAAAGCCAACCGGAAGAACTTCTTTCCCTTGAGCAGGGGCGAGTCAAGCAGCAGGGCAAACAGGAGGGCAAGGCCAAGCATGATGGGCACCTGCACCACTCCGAAAAGCAGCACGCGCCCCACCGATTCCCAGAATTCGGTGTTCTGGAACACCTGCTGGTACTGGATGAATCCACCGAAGACCTGCTGGGGAGGTCCAAACGTGCCCTTGCGCTCAACCGTCAGCAGGGACTGCACCACGGCAAAGATGATCGGCACCGCGTAGAAAGCGAGGAAAAGAACACCAAACGGCGCAACGAACAGGAGGACGGCGCGTCGCTGGGCCGAGGAAGTCGCCCGTTTCCGAATTGTGGGCGCCCCCGTGGCTATTGCCGGAACTGTAGTTTGTCTAGTCACTTTCATCTTCCTTAAGGCCGGTGATGCGGCCAGTGGTTTGGGGTGCTGAGGTGGAGCTGCGGACAACGCGTACGGTGCCGGCAGGAATGACGACGGCGGTGGAGACTTCTTCCCCCACGATGAGTTCGTAGCCGTGCCCTGGGTGTTTGTGCTCTTCGTCGGAGTGATTGATCAGGAAGGTGTAAGTGCGCCCCGCAGCTGACCTGGTGACGACTTCCAGGCCTGCGGTGGTTGCCTGCGCAGCGACACCGGCTTCAGCGGCGGCTCCGGCCACAACCTCGCGGAGGGATTGGGGATCGAGCACGGTTCCGATGTACCAGGCGTTTCCGGCGCCGTGCCGGTTGCGGGTGACTGCGGGCGTTCCGGCGAGGTGGCCTTCGGTGAAAGACGCCTTCGCTTCCGCGCCCTCCAAGCGCAGGGCCTCAGCCCACAGGGAGGCCGTGCCCCCGGTATCCAGCGGCAGGAGCTGCCCGGGCGGCATGGGGAGGAATTCCTCGGAGCGGACGCCGAGCAGGTCCCGGAACGCACCCGGGTAGCCGCCGGTCAGTACTTTGTCGTTCTCGTCGACAATGCCGCTGAAGAAGGTGACAACGGCATGGCCTCCGTTGCTCACGAAGTCTGCCAGGGCTGCGGACTCCTGGTGCCGGACGAGGTAAAGCCCCGGAACGAACGCCGCCTTGTAGCCGGAGAGATCGGAACCCGGTGCCACGACGTCCACTGTGATGCCGCTTTCCCAGAGCGCTTTGTAGAGGGAATGCACCTGGTCCAGGTACCGCACGTCTGAGGACGGGTGCGACTCCTGGTCGTAGGCCCACCATGCTTCCCAACTGAAAACCAATGCGGCTTCGGCCTTCACGGTGGTGCCGGCTACCTCCGCGAGGTTCTCGAGGATGTGGCCGAGCTCCTTGACTTCCCGCCAGATGCGCGAGTCTGTTCCGGCGTGGGGGAGCATCGCCGAGTGGAACTTCTCACTGCCTTGCACCGAAGCCCGCCACTGGAAGAAGCAGAGCCCGTCCGCTCCGCGGGCCAGGTGGGTCAGGGAGTTGCGGAGCATTTCGCCGGGGGTCTTGGCGATGTTGCGGGGCTGCCAGTTCACTGCTGAGGTGGAATGCTCCATCAGCAGCCACGGCTGCCCCTGGGCAAGTCCACGGGTGGTGTCGGCGGCAAAGGCGAGCTCGACTTTGGGGTCGTCAAGCCGGTGGTCGAGGTAGTGGTCGTTGGCGATGACGTCCATGTGCGGTGCCCAGGACCAGTAGTCCTGGTTGCGGATGTGGGCAGCGACCATGAAATTGGTGGTGACAGGGACGCTGCTGTACTTCCTCAGCAGGTCCGCCTCGGCCTGGTAGTAGCCGAGCAGTTCGTCGGAGCTGAAGCGGTGAAAATCCAGTACCTGGGTGGGGTTGTTGGTGGACACGGTGGCTCTCGGCGGCAGGATTTGCTCCCACGCAGAGTAGCGCTGCGACCAGAAGGTGGTGCCCCAGGCGCTGTTGAGTGCCTCCAGGGTGCCGTAACGGACAACCAGCCAGCGGCGGAACGCGGCGGCGGAGACGTCGCAGTAGCAGAGGGCGTTATGGCAGCCCAATTCGTTTGATACATGCCACAGCCGGGTTGCCGGGTGCGAGCCGTAGCGCTGGACTACTTCGGTGACAAGCCGGAGGGCATGCTCGCGGTATCGGGGCGAACTGGGGCACCATGCTTGCCTCCCTCCAGGCCACGCCAGGACGCCCGCTGCAGATTCCGGGAGGATTTCCGGATGCATCTTCGTCAGCCAGGCAGGGGTAGAGGAGGTCCCGGTGCCCAGGTTGGCTCCGATGCCGTTGGCGTGAAGCAGGTCAAGCACTTCGTCCAGGCGTTCAAAGGAGTAGCGGCCGGGGGAGGGCTCCAGCTCAGCCCAGCCGAAGATGTTTACTGCAACGAGGTTCACCCCCGCCTCTTTCATGAGGCGGACGTCTTCCTGCCACACGGAGCGGTCCCACTGTTCGGGGTTGTAATCACAGCCGTATATAAGCTGTCCATTCCCGGACAGCTGGGCTACTGGGGTTCTGTTGGGGCTCAACCCGGCTCCTTCGGCTTGCAGCAGGCGTGCAAGGCGGCGGACTGAACCGGCTCTCGGACGCTGTTGTCTCAACGATCTCTGTGAACGTTCCCAGACATAACGCATGCTTAGTGATGCAGGTCATCTGGGAACGTTCACAGACTACGCGCGGGGCCAACCCTCTGTCAACGCTTGGGTGAAGATGCGCGCGGTCCAGACTCCGCTACAGTACAAATATGTCGCTGACACGCACCCGTGCCCGCCGCGCAACCATCAATGATGTCGCGGACGCTGCCGGGCTTTCCAGGGGGACCGTTTCACGCGTCATGAACGGGGAAAGATACGTCTCCGACGAGGCCAAACAAGCCGTAGAAGAAGCGATCGCCCGGGTAGGGTACGTTCGCAACAACGCGGCGCGGAACCTGGTCACGCAGGAGTCCCGGGCCATTGGGCTGATCATCCACGAACCCCACTCGCTTTTGTTCGAGGATCCCAACATCGGTTCCATCCTGCTCGGGGCCAATGAAGTGCTGTCCAAGGCTGATTACCAGTTGGTTTCGTTGATCATCGATTCAGACCGTGACAGCCGCAGGGTTGCGGACTACCTGCGCGGCGGTCTTGTTGATGGTGCCGTCATCATCTCTGCCCGCGCCTCCGACCCCATCGCGGCAGCCATCGCGGAGATCGGTCTGCCGGCCGCGTTTGTGGGTCATCCTGAAGGAACCCCGGAGCTGCCCTACGCCGCCATTGACAATGTGGAGGCAGCGCGGAACATCACCGGCAGGCTGCTGGAGACAGGGCGTAAACGCGTCGGCATGATTGCCAGTGCGCTGGACCGTGACTCCGGAAAGGATCGCCTGGCCGGTTTCCAGGCCGCCATGGGCCGTCGCTTTGATCAGCAGTTGGTGGTGGAGTATCCGCTGTATACCTACGCCGCCGGTTTCGAGGGAATGCAGGAACTGCTCCGCAGGGTTCCGGAGATCGACGGTGTATTTGCAGCCTCCGACGCCGTTGCGGCCGGAGCGATGACGGCGCTCCAGGAGGCGGGGCGGCGTGTGCCGGAAGACGTGGGGATTGTCGGATTCGACGACAGCAGCTGGGCGCTTCGGTGCCGGCCCCAGCTTTCCACCGTGCGCCAGCCGGCCGATCTGCTGGGAAGCACAGCCGCTGAACTGGTCCTGGCGCAGCTCCAGGGGCTTCCGGGCACGCCGCGCGTCCTGCAGACGACCGTCATGTGGCGCGGCTCCGCCTGAAGAACCTGTACTAGGCAGAGGCGATACGCAGCTTGGCCCGCTCCTGCAGGATCCGCCGGGCCTCCTCGCTGAGTCCGGCGTCGCTGATGACCTCATCCACGTCATCCAGGGCGGCGATGGAACTGATGCCCAGCATTCCCCACTTGGTGTGGTCGGCCAGCACCACAGTCTTTCGGGAGGCTGCCACGAAGGCCCGGTCGGTTTCGGCCTCGAGCAGGTTGGGTGTGGTGAACCCGGCGTCGGCATCCATTCCGTGGACGCCCAGGAACAGGACATCAAGGTGCAGCTGCTTGAGGGCGCCCGTGGCGATTGGCCCCACCAAGGCGTCCGAAGGCGTGCGCTCGCCGCCCACCAGGATCACCGTTGAGGCGTAGAGGGCTGATCCCGACGAGGCAGCGTGGTGGAAGAGGTCCGCGATCCTGACCGAGTTGGTCACCACCGTGATCCGCGGCCCTCCGGCCAATTCCTTGGCCAGAGCCCACGTGGTGGTGCCTGCGCTCAGACCAACCGCCATGCCCTCGTGGACCAGGGCCGCCGCCTCCACGGCGATGGCCCGCTTCTCCGCCGTCAGCTGCGTGGACTTCAGCTCGAAACCGGGCTCATGGGCACTGGCATCCCCGGGAAGTTTCGCACCGCCGTGGATGCGTTCCAGTTTCCCGCCCTCTTCAAGCTGCTCAATATCCCGCCGCACCGTCATCAGCGAGACACCCAGCTGCGCGGCCAGGTCCGACACCCGCACCACCCGCTCGCGTTGAACAGCATCCACAATGGCCTGGTGGCGGGCAGCTGCAAGCATGTGGGCGGATTCCTTCATCGCGGGTAACAGGGTTGCTCCCAGCATACGGCGACGGCGCCGCCCAGGCTGGGCAGCGCCGTCGTCTTACTGATGCCGCTATTTCCGCAGCGACTGGGCGATCTGCTGCATGATGGTGGGATCGGAGAGCGTGGTGGCGTCGCCGGGGTCGCGGCCCTCGGCCACGTCCTTGAGGAGGCGGCGCATGATCTTGCCGGAGCGGGTCTTGGGCAGCTCCGGCACCACAAGGATGTTCTTGGGCTTGGCGATGGGCCCAATCTCCTTGCCCACGTGGTTGCGCAGTTCCTGGACGGTGGTGTCACCGTTGTTCACCGCATCACCGCGGAGGATGACGAACGCCACCACGGCCTGCCCGGTGGTTTCGTCCGTGGCGCCCACCACGGCGGCCTCCGCCACGGCAGGGTGGGAGACCAGTGCGGATTCGATTTCGGTGGTGGAGAGCCGGTGCCCGGAGACGTTCATGACGTCGTCCACGCGGCCCAGCAGCCAGATGTCGCCGTCTTCGTCCTTCTTGGCACCGTCACCGGCGAAGTACATGTTCTCGAAGCGGGACCAGTAAGTGTCCTTGAACCGCTGCGGGTCCCCCCAGATGCCGCGCAGCATGGCCGGCCAGGGTTCACGGATGACCAGGAAGCCGCCGTGGCCGTTGGGGACCGATTCGCCCATCTCATCCACGACGTCCACCGCGATGCCGGGCAGCGGAACCTGCGCCGAGCCAGGCTTGGTGGCGGTGACGCCGGGGAGCGGGGCGATCATCTGTGCGCCCGTTTCGGTCTGCCACCAAGTGTCCACGATGGGTGCCTTGTCGCCGCCGATCACCTTGCGGTACCACATCCATGCCTCGGGATTGATGGGCTCGCCCACCGAACCCAGTACCCGCAGGGAGGAGAGGTCGTACTTCGCCGGGATCTCCGCGCCCCACTTCATGAAGGTGCGAATGGCGGTGGGGGCGGTGTAGAGGATGGAGACCTTGTACTTTTCCACGATCTCCCACCAGCGGCCCTGGTGCGGGGAGTCCGGGGTGCCTTCGTACATCACCTGCGTGGCCCCGTTGATGAGCGGCGCGTAGGCGACGTAGGAATGGCCGGTGACCCAGCCGACGTCGGCCGTGCACCAGTAGACGTCCGTTTCCGGATGCAGGTCAAAGACAGCCCTGTGGGTGTAGGCGGTCTGGGTGAGGTAGCCGCCGGTGGTGTGCAGGATGCCCTTGGGCTTCCCGGTGGTGCCCGAGGTGTACAGGATGTACAGGGGGTGCTCCGAATCGTGGCCCACGGCAGTGTGCTCGGGGGAGGCGGCTTCCACCGTGTCCGCCCACCAGTGGTCACGGCCTTCCTTCCAGTCCACGTCCTGGCCGTTGCGCTTGACCACCACCACGTTCTGCACCGTGTGGCCGTCGTGGGCCAGGGCGTCGTCAACGGCCGGCTTCAGCGGGCTGGGCTTGCCGCGGCGGTATGTACCGTCGGCAGTGACAACGAGCTTGGCCTCGGCGTCGTCGATCCGCGACCGGAGTGCGTCGGCGGAGAACCCACCGAAGACTACGGAGTGGACCGCGCCGATCCGTGCGCAGGCCAGCAAGGTGATGACAGCTTCCGGGATCATGGGCAGGTATACGGCAACCCGGTCACCCTTGGCCACGCCCAGGGACTCGAAAGCGTTGGCTGCCTTCTTCACTTCTTCGGTCAGTTGGGCGTAAGTGTAAGTGCGGGTGTCGCCCGGCTCGCCCTCGAAGTAAATGGCCACGCGGTCGCCTTTGCCGGCCTCGACATGGCGGTCCAGGGCGTTGTAGGCAGCGTTGATCTCACCTCCCACGAACCACTTGGCGAACGGCGGGTCCGACCAGTCCAGGGCCTGCGTGAAGTCCTTGCTCCAGGTCAGCAGTTCCCGTGCCTTCTTGGCCCAGAACGCCGGCCGGTCAGCATTCGCCTCGTCGTACTCGGCTGCGGTGACTACGGCGTCGGCAGCGAATTCAGGGGAGGGCGGGAAAGCCCGGGTCTCGTTGAGCAGGTTCTCGAAGGCGTCGCCCTGGTGGCCTTCCTGTCCTGCCGGCTGGGCCGAAGCGGACGGAACGGTGGCCGTGGAGCTGGGGGTGTCCTGGGACATGTGAACCTCATCATTCATCGATCTTTGCCGCGCGGGACGCCGCCACCGCATGGCCCGCCGTTCGCACGGCATTGGGCTTCAGCCGGGGCGGCATACCGCAAAGAGCTGTTCCGCAATCAAGCCTAATGCTTCCCGCGCATCGTCTGTGTGCGGCGTCACATGCACCACCGCGAGCGGCATTTTTTATGCGGTGAATGGCGTCTTCATGACTCGCCCGGCACCCGTGGAGACCTGCTCCAGCTAGTGATCAGCTTGGCCGTTGACTAGGCTGAGATGGAATTGTGACTTCACTTCGGACCGCCCCGGCGGGGCGCAGACAGTGCCTTGCCGGGCCGGACCGCATGTCAAGACGGCACAGTTTTCGGGTCCGGACCGGGCCCGGTGCCGCCACGCTAAGGAGAGCAGAATGAACCAGCAGAGCTACGGCCAGCGAACGGGCCCGGACACCAAGGCGGAAACCGGAGGATCGGGATCCGCCCTGGGAGGATCGGGGCACGCAACACCGGCCGGCAACGCCGCCAAGGGGCAGTCTGCAGGGCAGAAGGCCGCCTCCGGGAAGCCCGACCCGAACGCCAACCAGGCCGTGCTTGGTCCGTTCACGGTGCGGGACCTTGCCGTCTTCGCCGCCACCCTGGTCCTGTTCGTCGCGTCCCTGCTTCCCCTCTTCGGCGCCAGGTACAACCTGTGGAACCTGAACAACCTGTTCTTCCTGGGACTGGGCATCATCCTGCCGCTGATTGCCAGCGCACTGTTCGCCGCCCGCCGCCTGGCACCGGCCACCAGGATCCGGGTGGGTTCGCTCTCGATCGACCAGTTCGCCTCCGTGGTGGCCTCCTTCGCCCTTGCCTTCTTCTTCCTGTCGGTTGCAGGCGGGTATGCCACCAGCCTGCTGGTGGGCCTGATCGGCGCGCTTATCCTTTTCGCCGCCACCGTGCTGGGCCGCTTCCTGCCGTACCTCTCGGCTGACTTCAAGGACCGGCCCGAATCGCCGGCCCACATCGTGGCACGCGAGGCCGCGGTCCCGGCGCGGAAGCCGCGGACCCCCAAAGCTCCCAAGCCGGAGTCCGGTTCCAACCAGGCCGGCTCCAACCAGTCAAAGGGCGGCTTCAAAGGCGGCGCCCTGTTCGGTGGCGCCGGTGCAGGTTCCTCCGCTGTCCAGCCGGGATCTTCCGGCCCCAACCATGAGCCGGCGCGTTCGGCCCACATGCCCGCTACCGCTGCCGTCCCCGTGACGGGTCCCGGGGGTGCCACTGCAGCGGCTGCCGGCACCGGCACCGGCACCGCCACCGCCGGCGCGGCCGCTGCGGGAGCGGGCGCCTCCGCCCCTGCGCCAACCGCTCCCGTATCAACGGCCCCCGAAGTCTCCGACCAGGAAGCCGGCACACCGCATGCGGACGCTGGCCCGCCCACCCAGGCAGCCGACGTCGTCCGCCCTGACCCAACCCCGGCAGCGGAGGAGCAGCAGCAGGCAGCAGCACCGGCAGCCGGCGCTCCACAGGCGGCGTGGGAGCCGCCGGCCGCCACCGCCGTGCACCAGCAGGTCCGGGCCGAGCAGCCGATCGGGGCAACGGTGGATCCGTCCAGCCGCCACGACGAAGCTGACGGACAGCCGATCCATGAGGCATTCTGGTTCGCCGTCGCCCAGCACCGCACGGCCTATGATCCCCGGACGGGTGCGCCTGCTTTTGTGATCGAACCCGGCGGTTGGGTGCTGGCACTTGAGGACCGGGGCCACGAATTCCTGGTCCAGCACACGGACGGGCGGTTGGGCGTCCTGCGCGACCTCAGCAACATCGAGCGCGGCTGACGCCGGTGGCAGGGCCCCGCAGCAAACCCGGGCAGGCCGCGGGAATGCCCGTGGTCTCGTCCGAATCCGTCCTGGCGCTGAAGCGGCGGGCACGGCGCATCCACCGGGCCCTGGCCGAGAAGTATCCGTACGCCCATGCGGAACTGGACTTCCGCAACCCGTTCGAACTGCTGGTGGCCACCGTGTTGTCCGCCCAGACCACCGACGTCACGGTCAACCAGGTCACCAAGGTGCTGTTTGCGCGTTGGCCCAATGCCCGGGCCCTGGCTGAGGCGGACCCCACGGAGCTGGAAACTATCCTCAGGCCCACCGGGTTCTTCCGCGCCAAGGCGAGTAACGTCCGTGCGCTGTGTACGCGCCTGGTGGACGACTTTGATGGCGAAGTCCCGGGGCGGATGGAGGATCTGGTCACCTTGCCCGGAGTTGGCCGCAAGACCGCCAACGTGGTGCTCGCCAACGCCTTCGGCGTTCCGGGCATCTCCGTGGACACGCATTTCGCCCGGCTCGCGAAGCGGTTTGGCTGGACCCAGTCCGAGGACCCGGTGCAGATCGAACAGGACGTGGCGGAGCTGTTTGAGCGCAGGGACTGGACCATGCTGTCCCACCGCGTGATCTTCCACGGCCGCCGCGTCTGCCACGCCCGGAAGCCGGCCTGCGGGGCCTGTCCCGTGGCCACCTGGTGCCCCAGTTACGGGCTGGGGGAGACCGACCCCGTCAAAGCGGCCAAGCTCCTCAAGTATGAACTTGCTCCCGGCAGCGAGGCACTGCTGGAGCAGTACCTGTCGGAACAGCACCGGGCCGCGGAGATCCGGATGGCTTCCCAGACGAGGGCTCCGTGAGCGCACGCGAAGACCTGGCCCGGCTGGTCCGGCGGGCGGAATCCGGAACGGCCGGGCCGCCTGATCCGCGCTGGGCCGCGCTGACCGTGGACGCCGAGCGTGCCCGCAGGGCCGCTGTCCTGATGCTCTTCGGCGTGCTTGATGATGTCCCGGCGGCGTCGGGAAAGCCGCTGGCGCCGGCGGACCTGGACGTCCTGCTCCTGGAGCGCGCCCACACCCTGGGCTCGCATCCCGGGCAAGTGGCGTTCCCGGGCGGCAGCATCGACCGGGGCGAAACGCCGGTGGCGGCTGCGCTGCGGGAAGCAGAGGAGGAAACCGGGCTGGACGCAGGAGGGGTGGAAGTCCTGGGCACGCTCCAGGACCTGGGCCTGGCCCACAGCAACTTCCTGGTGACGCCCGTGCTCGGGTGGTGGCATTCGCCGTCGCCGGTCCGGGTGGTGGACTACGGCGAATCCGCCCAGGTGTTCCGCGTCCCGGTCAGGGACCTCCTGGACCCGGACAACAGGGTCATGGCCACCGTCCACCGGGCGGGCCGCACGTTCGACAGCCCTGCCTTCACCGTCAACGGCGTGGTGGTGTGGGGATTTACCGGCATCGTGCTGAGCGGCCTCTTCGACCAGCTCGGCTGGTCCGTCCCGTGGGACCGCACCAGGCTGCACCCGATAGGGGTCTAGTTTTCAGGCCTGCTGCTGGCGCAAATCCACCACGATTCCGGTGGCGGCATTCTCGCGCATGGCCTTGATCCCGTCGCGGAGCATGCTGAGGGATTTGAAGGTTGGGGACACCGCAACGATGTTGCCCTCGGCGTCGGTGAGCCTCAACCGGTACGACTCGTCGCCTGCACGGTGTATTTCAAATCTTCCCGCCATGGACGGGGACCTCCCTGGTATGCGTCGTTGCATCAGCGTGTGGACCGGTCTGCTTCAGTCGCCGCTTCGACTGTAACGTCCGTCACCGGGGGAGTATAGCTACCACCGGGTAGGTTACTTTTGCGTCGCCAGGGGTACTTTGCATTGTTGCAGACAACCATGGCTGGCCCCCGCCCTGCTATTTAGCGAGGTCGTAGGAGTCGACGACGGCCATGCTCACCGGGAACTCCACAGGGATGGGGCCGAACAGCAACTCCTTCGCAGCCTTCGCTGATTCCTCGATGGCCGCAATGCAGGCCCCGACGCCCTCCGCCGGCGCATGCACCATCACCTCGTCATGCAGGAAGAAGGCAAGCTCGGCCCGCACACCCCCGCCGCTGCCACCGGTTCCTGCCGTCCGCAAGGCGCGCAGCCGCCGTCGTAATTCTGCAAGCCAGCAGGCCGCCCAGTCCGCTGCCGAGCCCTGGACCACGAAGTTCCGGGTGAAGCGCCCGCGGGACCGGGCGATCGACTCTGCCCGCCGCTGCTCCTCCGCCGTGGCCGAGCGCTGGCTCAGGAACCACTGCCCGGACGGCGGAGGGCTGCTGCGGCCCAGCCTGGTGGTCACCGTCCCGCCCGCCTCACCGGTCCGTGCCGCGCGTTCCACAAAGTCCACGGCGCGCGGATAGATGCGTGCCAGCTGCGGCATCAGACGCCCCGCCTCGCCGGACGTGGCCCCGTACATGGCCCCCAGCAGGGCCATCTTCGCCTTGGCGCGGTCCCCGCCAAAGCCCTTGGCGGCAATCCCGGCATACAGGTCCTGGTCCCGCGCCGCCTCAGCCATGGACGAGTCCTGCGCGAGGGCCGCCAGGACGCGCGGTTCCAGCTGCGAGGCATCCGCAACGATGAGCTTGTGGCCAGGGTCTGCGTGCACCGCGCCGCGGACCTGGCGGGGGATCTGCAGCGCGCCGCCACCCCGGGACGCCCAGCGCCCCGACACCACGCCGCCCACCACGTATTCCGGGCGGAACCTCCCGCCGTCCACCCACGCATCCAGCCAGGCCCAGCCGTTCGCGGTATGGAGGCGGGAAAGCTTCTTGTACTCCAGCAGCGGCTCGATGGCCGGATGGCTGGACTCCCTCAGCTCCCACTTCCGGGTGCTTTTGACCTCGATCCCGTTGCGGTGCAGGGCACGCATCAGGTCCTGCGGGGAATCCGGGTTCAGCCCGGGTGAGTTGAGCAGGGTGCGCAGCTCCGCAGCCAGCGCCTCCAGCTTTACCGGGCGTTGGCTTACGGGCGGGCGGGGACCCAGGTGGCTGGCCAGGATCTGTTCGTGCAGGTCCTCGCGCCATGGGACGCCGGCATGCTGCATTTCCGCGGCCACGATGGCGGCCGCGGATTCCGCCGCGAGCAGCAGCTGGAGTCTGTTCCGACGGTTTTCCGCCGTGCCCACGCCAGCCAGCGCAGCCTGCTGGGCCGCGTATTCAGCCCGGAGCTCCTCAAGCGTCCAGCCGGATGACGGTGCCGCTGCGGGGTTGTCGAACAGTGCGCCCTGGTCCGCTGGGGGACGTGGTGGCTGCAGCGCCTTTGGCGGAAGCACCGGATCCTCCACCGGTGCCCTGTCCGTGTTCCGGGCATAGTCAGTGTGGGCGCTGAACTGGGAGAAGGCCAGGATGTTGCCGCAAAGGGTGAGGTCATAGCAGCGTTCCACCTCCACCCCGGACGCGAGCAGCGCGGGGTACCAGTCCTGGGTCCGGTGCCAGATCCAGCGGGGCGGCTGGCCGCCGGGGCGCCGGACTTCCAGATCGCGCACGACGGCGGCAAGGTCGGTGAGTGCCACGGTGCGGGGTTCAGGGTTGGCCGGCTGGGCGTGGCCCGCCTGGGTCAGTTCCTGGAGCGCCGCGCCATGGGGGTGGGCGGCGAGCAGCAGGTACATGCTTCCATTCTGCCCTGCCGTTCGGTGTGCTTTGCCTTTGAGGTGGTGTGGTCAGCGGTGTCCTTGGTGCAGGTTGTCCACATACGGGGTTGGTTCCCTTAACCGGATTGCGTGTCCGCGGCAGAGTGGCTCCATGAGCAGGCACCAGCTGAACGCATCCCTATCCGGACCGGGACAGGCCCCCGGCTCTTCCTGGCGGCCAACGGACGGGGTGTCATCGAGCGCGGCCTGGCTGCCGGGCGACGCAAAACCTGATGATTCCTTGCCTGGCGGTTCGGGCGAGGTGCTGTTGGTGACCTCCTCCGGCGTCCTCCGGGCCGAAGTCGAGCGTATTGTGGCAGCCGCCGGTGCGCACCTGCGCGTTGTGCCCGATGCCGTGGAGGCTGGACGTTATTGGGAAGCGGCGTCCGCCGTCCTGGTGGGCAGCGACGTGCGCGAACTGCCGCCGCGGCGGCACACACCTGCGGTCATGGTGGGCCTCGATGGTGAGGGGGACAGCCTTTGGCACCTCGCGGCTGCCTTGGGGGCGGAACGTGTTGCCGTGCTGCCGGATGCTGCTGCCTGGCTGGCCGACCACCTGAGTAGGTCGCGGTCGCCGGGCCCGGGCGCTCTGGTCCTTGGCATCACGGGCGGTTGCGGCGGAGCCGGGGCCACCACTGCCGCCATCTGGATAGCGCAGGCGGCAGCAGGGCTGGGGGTGCGGGTCCTGCTCGTTGATGGCGACCCATGGGGAGGGGGCCTGGAGCTGGCACTGGCCGCCGAGGAAAACCCCGGGCTCCGATGGCCGGACCTCGCTGAGGCCAGGGGAAGCATCGACCCCCTCCAGCTCTCGGATTCCCTGCCGGTCGCGGGAGGCTTTTCCTTCCTGTCCTGGCCTGCCACGCGGGAGCAACCCCTTCCTGTCGCCGCCGCCGCAGCAGCCGGTGTGCTTGACGCTGCCCGCCGTGGCTATGAACTGGTCCTGCTCGACGTGGGAAGGGGTGCAGAGCCGCTCCATACGGTGGCGTGGGACTGCGACCGGATCCTGATGGTGGTGCCCGCACAGCTGAAGGCGGCAGTGGCGGCGGTGCGCCTGCTCCAGGAGCTTCCGCCGGTGGAGGCGGCCCTGCTGGTCCGGGGCCGGCCCGGCTCTGCCCTGGACAGTGCCCTGATCGCTGATGCAGTAGGGCTGCCGGTGCAGGGCCGGATACCTGAACTGCGCGCCGTTGCGGGAGCCATGGAATCTGGGCGCCTGCTGGACCTGGGGAAGCGCCGGAATATCCGGAGCTTTGCTGCCTCTGTGCTTGATTGGCTTGGCGAGGACCTGACGGTGGGAGACATGGCATGAGGCGGGCGCCGGGAAGTCCGCCGGCACCGGCCAGGGAAATGGGCAGCGCAGCGGGGGCTGGAGGCCTGGGTTCACGGCGCAGCGCCCGCATCCTGGAAGCGGGCCAGACCGGCCGCCCGGTGCGCAGCAGGGAAACATCCGGCGCCAGGTCAGTCGATTCCGGGCTCCTGGAATCCGTACGGGAGTCCATGATGGCTGAGGCGGGAGCCGTGACGCCTTCACGCGTTGCGGCGGCAGTCCAGGCCACCGGCAAGCTGTTGGGCACCGCTGGTTCCCTCGCCGCGGTGGAGCGGATCAGCGCCGAACTCAACGGACTGGGGCCGTTGCAGGAGCTTACCCGGGACCCCGCCGTCACGGACATCTTCGTCAACGCCCCCGGCTCCGTCTGGGTGGACCGTGGCCGCGGCATCGAGCGGGTTCCCGTCCTGTTCGACGGCGAGGGGCAGCTGCGGGCCCTGGCCTGCAGGCTTGTCGCTGCAGGCGGGCGCCGCCTGGATGACGGTTCACCCTGTGTCGATGTCAGGCTTGCCGGCGGCTACCGTGTCCACGCCGTGTTGCCGCCGGTTTCCACGTCCGGGACGCTGCTGAGCGTGCGGATCCGCAGGGAGCGGGTCTTCAGCATGGAAGAGCTGCGGTCCGGCGGAATGTTCGGCCCGGGAGTGCAGGGGGTGCTGGAGAAAATAGTGGACAGGAGGTTGAGCTTCCTGATCAGCGGGGCCACGGGTTCCGGGAAGACCACGCTGCTGTCCACCTTGCTGGGCCTGTGTTCGGCGGAGGAACGGCTGGTCCTGATCGAGGACGCATCCGAACTGAATCCCGTCCACCCCCACGTGGTCGCCCTGGAATCACGTCACGGAAACCTTGAAGGCGGCGGTGCAGTGGATCTGGGTGAACTCGTCCGGCAGGCACTGCGCATGCGCCCGGACAGACTGGTGGTGGGCGAGTGCCGGGGCGCGGAAGTCCGTGAGCTCCTCACCGCGATGAACACAGGGCACAGCGGTGGCGGAGGCACCATCCACGCCAATACGGCGGCGGCAGTCCCCGCCAGGCTCAATGCCCTCGGGGCGCTCGCAGGGCTGGGACCCGAGGCCGTACGGCTCCAAGCGGCCAGCGCCCTGGACGTTGTCATCCATGTGGGCAGGATGCCGCGGGGAAGGGAAGTCGTGTGCATCGGACTCATCCATGACGGCACCCAGGGTTTGACGGTGGTGCCGGCTGTTGAAGAATCAGGTGTGCCGGGTCCCGGCTGGCCTGCGCTGGCAGCCCGTTTGGGGATGGAACCGGGGTACATCCTGTGACGGTCATCCTCTGTGTGCTCCTGGTCGCCGCTGTGGTGCTGCTCCTCAAGCCGCCCCTGAATGCCGCGTCCAGGTTGCGCGCAGCCGGCGGCAAAAGCCCGAAGGCGCCCGGCGGCCGGAAACACCCGGTACTGCCCTGGGGCAGCCCGGCCGGCAGGGGTACCGCAAGGATGCGGGGACCCGGCCTGACCCTGGTGGTTCAGCAGTTGGCGGCGCTGCTCAAGGGCGGACGAACACCGGGGCGGCTGTGGGACGAACTGTGGACCGTGTACGGGACCGCTGAGGATGGGCAGAGGCAGCACCTCGCACTCCCGTCCCCGGTGCTGTCCGGGGGTTCACTTGCAGTCCTGGCGTCCGCACGCGCGGCTGCGGCAACCGGAGCCCCTGTTTCGGAGGCCATCCGGCGTGCGGTTTCCATGGCGTTCCCGCGCCGGGACAGGGAAGCCAAGACATGGTCGGAGCTGGCTGCCTGCTTCGACATCGCCGAAGCCAGCGGATGCCCGCTCGCCGACGTGCTGACCCGGTTCGCTGCCCAGCTGGAAGCGGAGGACGATGCGGACGCGGCCAGGCAGACCGCTCTCGCCGGCCCCAAAGCCACAGTCCGCCTCCTGACCTGGCTTCCGGCGATGGGTCTTGGGCTGGGCGCCGCCTTGGGCGTGGATCCGCTGGCCACCCTGCTGGGAACACCCCTGGGGCTGGCCGCGCTGTTCGGCGGCGTGCTGCTTACCGCAGCCGGGAGGGCGTGGTCCGCCCGGCTTGTTTCTGCGGCTGCAGGGGCAGGAGTGCCATGACGCCGGGTTGGGCCCCGGGCCTGGCGTTGTTCCTGCTGCTCGGCGCTGGTGTCTGGCTTGCGGGTACCGGGCCCGACCGGTCGCGTCACCGGCTCCGCCGCCTGGTTCATGCCGGAGCGGGAGCGCAGCAGACCGCCGCTGAGGGGCCGGCCGTTGAGCCCGGCAGCGGACTGAAAGATACAGCCATGATGCTCGAACTCGTCGCGGCGATGCTCGACGCCGGCGCCGGCATCGGGCGTTCGCTGGAACTGGTGGCTGCCTCAGCCGTGCCCCAATACAGGGACTCCCTGCGGCCTGTGGTCTCGGCCCTCGCCATCGGTGCCGACTGGGAAACAGCGTGGCGCAGCTCTGCCGTACGGCTCCCGGAAATCCTGGAACTCCGGGATGCGCTGGGCTTCGCCGCACTTACGGGGGCGCCGTCGTCCGCAATCCTGTACGCACAGGCCGCCCGGCTTCGCCGGGAACGGTTCAGGGCCGCGGAAAAGCGGGCTGCTTCGCTCGGCGTGAAGCTGGTGGTTCCGCTGGGACTGTGTTCCCTTCCCGCCTTCATTTGCCTTGGCGTCGTCCCGGTGCTGCTGGCCCTGGTGCCAGCTGGCTAAGCACAGGCTGCCCTGCCTGGAAATGAGCGCTGATCCCTTCCTCCACAAGGCTGAATCGCCCACCTTTTCCACTTAGCCCATCCACCCACTTACCCACTCCCTCGGGGCCGGGAAGAGTCAAGACAGCCGGGAAAACCACCGGCACAACGGAAAGGAAACCACATGTACATCAACCACCACCGCCGCCACTACACGTCCGGAACCGCCGCGCTCGCCGCGCTCGCCGCGCCCGGCCAGAAGCCCGCACAACGGGACAGCAACCGGCCAGGCACCAACAGGGCACCATACGCTTCCACCCCTTCCCTTGCCCCCGAAGCTTCTGCCCCCGCAACCGGCAACGTCGTGGAGCTCTACCCCGGCTCGGGCAGTACCCGGGCCAAGGTGCGGCGCAGCGGCCTGCCCGGTTCACAGGCCGGCATGGCGACCGCGGAGTATGCCATCGCCACCCTCGCCGCAGTCGGATTCGCAGGGCTGCTCGTGTTCATTCTCCGCAGCGACGAGGTGCGTGGCTTCCTCCTCAACCTCATCCGCACGGCACTGGCGCTGCCGTGACGGCTTCACCGGCCGGGCTTCTTCTCCCTGGAGCCCTCGGTTCCGGGCCCGTCGAAGCCAGTCCCGTCGAAGCCAGTTCCCTGGAAGGCGGGAACTCGGAAGGCGGGAACCTGAAAGGCAAGCCCCTGGACGGCGGGACCGTCAGTATGGCCGGCAGCATAGGGGACCAGGGGCCAGCGGACTCCGGCGCAAACGCACGGGGTGCCGTGACTGCAGAGTTCGCCGTGGCGCTGCCGGCTGTACTCGCGCTGCTGGCCATGCTGCTGGCCGGAGCCGCGGCGGGGATGACCCAACTGCGCATCGAGGAGGGAGCCCGGGCCGGTGCCAGGGCGCTGGCCCGGGGCGAGGACCCGGCTGCGGTGGAAAAGACAGTGAAGACGCTGGCCGGCAGTTCGGCCGCTGCGTCGGTTGCTGAGGACGGTGAATGGTTCAATATCACCGTGACGGACCGGGTGCCGGGAGCATTGGGAGCATCCATCCCCTGGATCCTCACCGCACGTGCGTCATCGCGGAGCGAAACAGCGTGGACGGGAGCCGGCAGTGGTACTGCTGCCGTCGGGGGCCCGGCGCACGGCCGGGTAGCCAGATGATGGGCGACGCTGACCGGCGGCATCACGTCATGGGGCAGGGGCACCCCTCCGTGGTCCTGAAGTATGCTGCCGCTGGGCGGCGCCATCCCGGAGTCGGGCGCAGGAGTCACACCGCGGGCACATGCGGGCCGGGAACGCGTGATGGACGCGAACGCGGTTCGGGGACAGTCCTGGCCGCAGGTTTGGCCTTGGTGGTCATGACGGCCATGGCCGTCATGCTGCTGCTGGCGCAGTCGGCCGTGCTGGCCAGCAGGGCGGCAGCGGCCGCGGACCTGGCGGCCCTGGCCGCAGCGGATGCCCTTCGCGGCATCACCACGGGTGAGCCGTGCAGTGTCGCCGCGAATGTGGCCGCCCGCCACGCCGCCACGGTCCTTAGCTGTTCAGAAGGCTCGGGCCAGACCATTGAGGTGCGGACCGAGCTCGGCGAGCGCCCGCTGCTGGGCGCGGCAACCGGTCATGCCCGGGCAGGGCCTCCGCCGTAGCGGTGACACAGGAGCGGGAGTCAGCTCCTGGCCTCCACATCCAACCGGGTGGTCTCGGAGGCGTCCTTGAGCAGGACGTCCAGCAGGGTCACCGCCGCGGCCTTGTCCAGCGGATTGTTCTTGTTTCCGCACTTGGGGGACTGCACACAGGACGGGCAGCCGGATTCGCACTCGCAGGCTTTGATGGCGTCCCTGGTTGCTGCCAGCCACACCTTGGCCTTGTCGAAACCCCGTTCGGCAAACCCGGCACCGCCGGGGTGTCCGTCATACACAAAGATGGTGGGCACCCCGGTGTCCGCGTGCAGCGCCGTGGAGACCCCGCCGATATCCCAGCGGTCGCTGGACGCAACCAGGGGGAGGAGCCCGATCGCCGCGTGCTCCGCGGCATGGAGTGCGCCGGGGAACTGGGCTTCGATAAGACCAGCTTCCGTGAGGGAACGGTTGTCCACCACGAACCACACCGCCTTGGTGAAGAGCTCACGCGCCCCCAGCTCAAGCGGCTCCTCGCCCAAAACCTCATTGGAGATCAAGGCCTTGCGCTGGAAGGAGACAACCTGCGTGGTGACCTTCACGTCACCGAAGTGGACGGTCACGTCGCCCCACTGCATGGTCCGCACGGTGTCCAGGACCTCGATCTGGGTCACGTCCCTTGCCGTGGTGTAGTAGTCGGGATTTGCCCGCCGCACCATGACGCAATGGTCGTCCTCGTTCAGGTCTTCCACCACATACGTGTCGCCCTGGTGCACATATACCGCACCCGTATGTGCCTGGTAATGGGTCTGGGGCGAGTCCATCGTGCCCAGCAGGGAACCGGTCTCGGCGTCGACGATGCTGACCGGGCCTCCACCGTCGCCCCGGAGATTGACCATGGCCGCAGCGCTCTGGGAGTGGGTCCAGAACCAGCCGGCAGGCCGACGACGCAGGTAACCCTGTGCCACTAGCCGGTCTAGGAGCATCTCGGCAGTTCCGCCGAAAAGGTCCAGCTCTGCCGGTCCCAGGGGGAGTTCCGCCGCGGCAGCGCACAAATGCGGTCCGAGCACGTAGGGGTTGGCCGGGTCAAAGACCGTGGCCTCCACCGAGACGTCGAAAATCGCCTCGGGGTGGTTCACCAGGAAGGTGTCCAGCGGATCGTCACTGGCCACAAACGCGGCGATGGCGTCCTGGCCTGCCCTGCCGGCCCGGCCAATCTGCTGGAAGAGCGAGGCCCGGGTGCCGGGCCAGCCTGCCACCAGGACTGCATCGAGGCCGGAGATGTCGATCCCCAGCTCCAGGGCGGATGTGCTGGAGACGCCCAGCAGCTGGCCGGAACGCAGGGATTTCTCGACTGCCCGGCGTTCCTCCGGCAGGTATCCCGAGCGGTAGGCGGCCACCCGCTGCGGAAGGCTGGGGTCCACCTCGTCAAGGAGCCGCTTGGTGATGGCCGAAATGGTTTCGGCACCCCGGCGGGACTTGATGAAGGCTATGGTACGGATCCGGGCGGACACCAGGTTGGCCAGCAGGTCCGAGGTCTCGGCCACTGCCGTCCGGCGCTGTTTAGCCCCGTTCTCGCCCCGGACCTCGGTCAGCGCCGGTTCCCAAAACGCCACGGTGGTGGCTCCGTGGGGGGAGCAGTCCTGGGATACGGCCTTTACCGGGGCACCAATAAGGCGCGAGAAGGAGACATCAGGCTCGGAGGCCGTGGCTGATGCCGCAATGAATACTGGTTCGGGGAAGGAGGTTCCCGCCCCGTAGTACGCACAGATCCGGCGGAGCCGCCGCATGAGGTTGGCCACGTGTGATCCGAACACGCCCCGGTAGCTGTGCGCCTCGTCCACAATGACGTAGCGCAGACGGCGGAAGAACCCGGCCCACCAGGCGTGGTTGGGCAGGATGCCGAAGTGCAGCATGTCCGGGTTGGCCAGGATGAAGTTGGCGTGGTCCCGGATCCAGCGGCGGGCGGCCGGATCGGTATCGCCGTCATAGGTTTCCGCCCGGACCGTGGGCAGCTTCAGGGCGCGGATGGCGTTCAGCTGGTCGGCGGCCAGCGCCTTGGTGGGGGACAGGTACAGGGTGACGGCGCCGTCGTCGTGGATTTTTCCCGGGTCTGCGAGTACCCGCAGCTCAGAACGGTGGATCGCGTCAAGCGCTGGCAACTGGTACGCCAGCGACTTCCCGGACGCGGTACCGGTGGCCACCACCACGTGCTCCCCGGAGTGTGCCGCATTGGCCGCATCCACCTGGTGCCGGTACGGCTCGCGGATGCCCAGCGACCCGTACGCCTCAGCAACATCCGGGTGCACCCACTTGGGCCACGGCGCGTGGATTGCCTCCCGGGCCGGTACGGTCCGGACATGACGGAGCTGTTCCGGTTCCGGGCCGCGGCCCAGCAAAGGAATCAGGGAGTCATGGGGATTCACCCCACCATTCTTTCATCCAGTGCTGCGGGACGGGCACGCGGTTCGCCAAAGGGAAAACAGTACGGGGCGTACTTCCGCCGGGGCGGCTTAGCTCAGCGAGAGATCCGATCCGTCGTTCGACGCCGAGAGCATCAGGACCCGCGCAACTGTTGACCAGCCAAGGTGGGAATAGAGCTTCTGCCCGTCCCTGGACGCCAGGAGGAGGCCGCTGCGGACATCCTGCCCGGAAGCCTGGGCTGCCAGGGCGCGCATGATGAGGCTGCCCAGGCCCCTGCGCTGGAACGCCGGCTCGGTAATGATCTTGTCGAACACTGCGGTGTCGCCCACCACGAACACCCGGCCGCTGGCCGCCACGGCGTCGCCGGAGCGGACTTCGGCGTAGTGGACGCCATTCTGTTCCGAAGTGGACAGCCTCAGGTCGTCGTCGGAAAGCCAAGGGTCCTCGGTGTCCTGGGTCTCCATGTCCACGATCATCATCGTCTGCGAGTCGGAGGTGACGTTGAGCCCCTGCCGGGCAGCCAGCGCAGCATACCGGGAGGGATCGTTGGTGAGGATGGTCAGTACCCTGGCGGGGGACGCTGCGGTCCTGGCAGCCAGCGCGGCGAACTCGTCATCAGTAGGTTCTGACGCGAAGACTTCCCATTCACCGCTGGTATCAGAACGGAGCGCGGCAGGGAAGCGTCCCTCGGTGGTGGTCTGGTAGCCGCGACACCCGGCCCAGCCCGCAACCCACACCTCGAGCAGGCCAGTGATGTCTTCAACCAGGGTTTCCGGACTCATGGCAAGAAGACTATTCCAGCGCGATCGCCAGCAACAGGGGGTTGGGAAGTGCTTATGGAATCGTAATGAGGCCCCATCCTCCGGGCACTGTGAAGCAGGATCCGGCCCCCACGGCAGCCGGTACCCTTAAATACGTGGCTTTGAACAAAATCGTGCTCTTTTACGGCTTCACCCCCATCGCTGATCCGGACGCCGTCCGGCTCTGGCAGCGCGCCCTCTGCGAGAAGCTGGACCTTACCGGCCGCATCATCATCTCCAAGGATGGAATCAACGCCACCGTCGGCGGAGAAATCGGCGCCGTTAAGCAGTACGTCAAGACCACCCGCGAGTACCCCGGGTTCCGCGGAATCGACGTCAAATGGTCCGACGGCGGAGCGGAGGACTTCCCCCGGCTCAGCGTGAAGGTGCGGGACGAGATCGTCTCCTTCGGCGCACCGGGAGAACTCAAGGTTGACGACAGTGGCGTGGTGGGCGGCGGGAAGCACCTCAAACCCGAAGAACTGCACCAACTCGTGGACGCCAGGAAGAAGGACGGGGAGGACGTGGTCTTCTTCGACGGCCGCAACGCGTTTGAAGCGCAGATTGGCCGCTTCAAGGACGCGGTGGTCCCGGACGTCGCCACCACCCATGACTTCATCAAGGAACTGGACTCCGGAAAATACGACTCCCTGAAAGACAAGCCGGTGGTCACCTACTGCACCGGAGGCATCCGCTGCGAGGTGCTCTCCAGCCTGATGGTGAACCGCGGCTTTAAAGAGGTGTACCAGCTGGACGGGGGCATCGTCCGGTACGGCGAAGCCTTCAAGGACCAGGGCCTTTGGGAAGGTTCGCTCTATGTCTTCGACAAGCGCATGCACCTGGAGTTCAGCGAGGAGGCCAAGACCATTGGCCAGTGTGCCCGCTGCTCCGCGCCCACCAGCAAATTCGAGAACTGCTCCAATCCCAGCTGCCGCACCCTCACGCTGTACTGCTCCGGCTGCGCCGCCAGCCCCGAGACGCTGCGCTGCCCGGAAGGCTGCACCGCAGCCTGAAACCCGGCCCGCATAAGCCTGCCGGGTCCACCTGGGCATCATCCCAGCCGGTACACGCGGAACGCGTAGTTCGCCGCGGTCCTGGCTTCCACCCTGACCGCCAGGACGCTGTCCGTGGACACGTAAATGACGTTTTCACGGTTGATGCCGCAGCGCAGGCCCAGGTCAACCAAAGTGAGGGTCTCGGTACGCACCGTGAAGGTCACCCGGCGCTGGCTCCTGCAGGCGATGGCCAGGATGTACGTACCGGTCTTCAGGACCGGTGACGAGATGGTCCGCACCTCCGCGGCAGCAAGCAGCCCGGCGTCGGCCTGGACCACCGGGCCGGTGCTGTCCGGAAGCGCCCTTGACACCCAGTCGCCCAGTTCCGCGTCGCTGACCGGGTCCTGCTGCAGGGGGTCCCTGGTGAAGGCCGGCGCCGGGGCAATGGTGGCGGTGCCCTGCACGGTGCCGGCCCGGGCGTCGTCGTACGTATATTCGCAGCCGGCCAGCGCACCTGCCGCAAGCACCAGCCCAAGGACGACGGCGGCCGGGGGCTTCGGTGCCGGCGGCACCCGTGCTGTCCCTTGGGAAAGGGGCGCGGAGACTCTCCGCACACTGGGCATAGTCAGACTTTATGCCCGCAGCGGGCGGCGGGCCATAGCCGGAACGGGCGTTATTGCGCCCGCACCAGCCGGTAGGCGTAAAGCAGCGGAGCGTCCACGCTGGAGCTGCTGATTTCCACCCGTCCGGCGGCGGGAAGGCTGATCTTGGTGGTCTCCTGCCGGCCGTTGCACGCGGCCCCGGCTTCGGCAACGGGCTTGCCGTCCAGCGACACCGCGAAGAAGGCCTTCCCCGCTCCGTCACAGACAGCTGTGAGCTGATAGCTTCCGGCAGGAACGTTTGCGGCATCCTGCACAATACGGTCCCGGTTGAGGATCTTGCCCGAGTCCTGAAGCACAACAGCAGCCGGTGACGATGGCAGGGCGGTTGCCCGCCACTTCGGCACATCCGCGTTTTCCACGGAAGACACGGGCGAGCACCCGGCCACAGCCAGGCCGAGGACCGCGGCAAGCACCGTCCCCGCCAGCGTTGTCCCCGGCAGCGGACGGCGAATCGCAGCACCTGCCGTGCGGGCGCGCGGAAGGAGGGCAAGGCGGGAAGGCATGGCTCCACCGTACCCCGCAGGCACGCCGGACTAAACTTGAGCGGTGCCTAGATCCCCTTACGAGTTCACCGCCGGCAACACCCCCGACGCTCCCCGCAGCGACCTTCCCGGCCTGCTGGCGGCGCTCGCCGCAGACCTGCGCCGCCTCGAGTACACGCTGGACGGCGTGGCCGGGCTGCTGGGCCCTACGGCCTCCGCGGCACTGAACCGGGACCAGATCATCCCCGCGTTGCTCGCTGCCGAGCGGGCAGTGAAGGAGGACAACGGCGTGGCCCCGCTTGCCGCCGTCGTCCGCCTCTGGCTCCTCGCCGAGCCCCAGGAACGGGAAACGCTCGACGCCGCGCTGCCGGACACAGGCGTTGAAGGCCTCCTTGAGCTCGGGCTGGTGCAGCCCGTACCCGGCTCGGGCCTGCTCACCGCCAAGGCAGACCTGCGGCCGTACGGCTGGGACAGGAATGACGACGGCACCGGCGGCGCCGAGCTCTGGGTGGCCAGCGACCTCGCGGCGCATCAGCAGGCGGGAGTGCTGCGGCACGACCACGTCCTGGGCATCGGGCAGGCATCCACCACGCTGGTGCAGACCACCGTCCGCCGCCACACCCAGCGCGCCCTGGACCTGGGGACCGGCTGCGGCATCCAGGCCTTCCATCTGCTGCACCACTGCCAGCATGTGACCGCCACCGATATTTCCGAGCGCGCCCTGGCTTACGCCCGGTTCAACATCCTGCTTAACGCAGAGGCGCTGTCCGTGGACCCGGACCGCCTCGAAGAACGGGTGAGCCTGCGCCTGGGTTCGCTCCTGGAGCCCGTGGCCGGTGAGGAATTCGGGCTGGTGGTCTCCAACCCGCCGTTCGTCATTACCCCGCGGAGTCCCGGCGAGGATGCTGCGGACCAGTTCACATACCGCGACGGCGGCCTGCCGGGCGACGGAATCGTTGCTGCCCTGGTGGCGGACCTGCCCGGCATCCTGGCTCCCGGCGGGTCGGCCCAGATGCTGGGGAACTGGGAAGTTCCCGCCGGTGCAGGCTGGGACGAGCGGCCAAAGTCGTGGGTGCGGCCGGGGACTGATGCCTGGTTCATCCAGCGCGAGCAGGTCAGCCCCGAACAATATGCCGAAACCTGGCTGCAGGACGCGTCGGAGTCCCGGGACCGGCAGCACTACCGCGACGCCTACGCCGCCTACCTTGAAGACTTCGCCTCCCGGAACGTGGCGGGAATCGGATTCGGCATGGTGTGGCTCCGGCGCCCCGCTTCCGGCGCCGGGGCCGCCATCAGCCGTTTCGAGGAAATCACCTACCCCATCGAGCAGCCCATCGGACCCCACCTGGGCGCCGCCGTCGAACGCAGCGACTGGCTGGCCACGCATGACCTTGCCGGCACGCACCTGCTCGTCGCCGACGACGTCACCGAGGAGCGCCACCAGCGCCCCGGCGCCGAGCACCCCGGTGTGATCCTGCTCCGGCAGGGTGCTGGGCTGCGCCGCACCAACCTGATGAGCACGGAACTGGCCGGCTTTGTGTCCGCGTGCGACGGCGACCTCACCGCCGGGCAGATCGCCGCTGCTTTGGAGGCCCTCCTGGGTGGGGAGGACGGGTTCGACGCCGGGTCCTTTCAGGGCGCGCTGCTCGCCGACGTGGCCAACCTGGTGCGTGACGGCTTCCTCATTCCGGCAGCGGTTCCGGCTGAGGTTTAGGGGCCCACCCGGCGGAGCGCCAAGCACCCTTGGCGCCCCCAACGGAGCCCCGTCTTTTCCACAGGAATGCGCACGATTCCCCAAAATATGGTGAACTAGGCGGACATGGGCTCATCTGCCCCAGCAACCTTTTTCTGTAGGAGCACCGTGCCAAGCAAGGCCAAAACCGGCAAGAAACTCGTGATTGTGGAGTCTCCGGCCAAGAGCAAGACCATCGCCAAGTACCTCGGCGAGGGCTTCATCGTTGAGGCCTCCATTGGTCACATCCGCGACCTGCCGCAGCCGTCCGAACTCCCTGCCGAGCTGAAGAAGACCTCGGTGGGAAAGTTCGCCGTCGACATTGAGCACGACTTCAAGCCGTACTACGTGGTGTCCCCGGACAAGAAGAAAAAGGTGACTGAGCTCAAAGCTGCGCTCAAGGACGCCGACGAACTTTATCTCGCAACCGATGGGGACCGCGAGGGCGAAGCCATCGCGTGGCACCTGCTGGAAGTGCTCAAGCCCAAGGTCCCGGTGTACCGGATGACGTTCGGCGAAATCACCAAGGAAGCCATCCAGCGCGCCATGGGCAACCTGCGCGACGTGGACCAGGACCTGGTGGACGCCCAGGAAACCCGCCGCGTCCTGGACCGCCTCTACGGATACGAAATCTCACCGGTGCTGTGGCGCAAGGTGGCCCGGGGCCTGTCCGCCGGCCGCGTGCAGTCCGTGGTCACCCGCATGGTGGTGGACCGCGAACGCGAGCGCATGGCCTTCAAGGCAGCCTCCTACTGGGACCTGACCGGACAGTTCGGTGCCGATACCGGCTCGTTCAAGGCAAAGCTTGCCGCCGTTGACGGCGCCAAGGTGGCCACCGGCCGCGACTTCAACGACAACGGCGAACTCACGTCCCGGAACGTGGCCCACCTCAACGAGGAACTGGCAACGTCGCTGGCGGCCGGGCTGCAGGATGCTTCATTCACCGTCCGGTCGGTGGACACCAAGCCGTACACCCGGCGTCCGGCGGCGCCTTTCACCACCTCCACGCTGCAGCAGGAGGCGGGGCGCAAGCTGCGTTTCTCGTCCAAGAGCACCATGCAGATCGCCCAGCGGCTGTATGAAAACGGCTACATCACCTATATGCGTACGGACTCCTCCTCCTTGAGCGACGAGGCCGTCACGGCTGCCCGCCGCCAGGCCTCTGAGCTGTACGGCCCCGAGTACATCCCTCAGTCACCGCGTGTGTACACCGGCAAGGCCGCCAACGCCCAGGAAGCCCACGAGGCCATCCGCCCCGCCGGTGACTCCTTCCGCACGCCGGCGCAGGTCGCAAAGCAGCTGTCCGGCGACGAATTCCGGCTCTACGAGCTCATCTGGAAGCGGACGGTCGCCTCCCAGATGGGCGATGCCAAGGGTTCGACGGCGACCATCCGGCTGGGTGCCGTGGCGTCAGACGGGCGGGACGCCGAGTTCTCCGCGTCCGGTACCGTGATCACGTTCCCCGGCTTCCTCGCCGCCTACGAGGAGGGCAAGGATGAGACGCGCGGCGACGACGACTCCGACGAAGCGCGCCGCCTGCCCAACGTGGCCAAGGGCGACTCCCTCACGGCCGTGGACATCCTGGCGGTGGGCCACGAAACCTCGCCGCCGCCGCGCTACACGGAAGCGTCCCTGACCGCGGAACTGGAAAAGAAGGGCATCGGCCGCCCCTCCACCTACGCCTCCACCATCTCCACCATCCAGGACCGCGGCTACGTCCGGAAGCAGGGTTCCGCGCTGGTGCCCAGCTGGATCGCCTTCTCGGTCATCCGGCTCCTGGAGCAGCACTTCTCCGACTACGTGGATTACGAGTTCACCGCCGACATGGAAGGCGACCTGGACAAGATCGCCAACGGCCAGGAAGCCGGCGCGTCCTGGCTGCGGCACTTCTACTTCGGCGAGGACTCGGACCCCGGCCTGCTGAGCATCGTCAACAACCTGGGCGAGATCGACGCCCGGGAAATCAACTCGATCCCCATCACCGACGACATCACCCTGCGGGTGGGCAAGTTCGGCCCGTACCTGGAAAGTTCCGCCGCCACTGTTGACCCGAAGACCGGTGAGATCGTCGAATCGGCCCGCGCCAACGTGCCCGAGGACCTGGCTCCCGACGAACTGACGGCAGCCAAGGCCATCGAACTGATGGAGACGGCGGCGCCGGAGGAACGCGTCCTCGGCACCGACCCCCACACGGGGCACACCGTCGTGGCCAAGAACGGCCGGTACGGCGCCTACGTCACCGAGATCATCCCCGAGATGACGGAGGAAGAACTGGCCAGGCAGCCGGTGGAGTACTACAAGAACGGCAAGCCCAAGCCGCCCAAGAAGCCGGTCAAGGCCAAGCCGCGCACCGGATCGCTCTTCAAGTCCATGACTGTCGAGTCGGTCACCCTGGACGAGGCACTGCAGCTCATGAGCCTGCCCCGCGCCCTGGGTGAGGACGCCGAAGGCAACCTCATCACCGTGCAGAACGGCCGGTTCGGCCCGTACCTGAAGAAGGGGACGGACTCCCGGTCCATCGGCTCCGAAGAGGAGATCTTCACCATCACCCTGGAGCAGGCACTGGAGATCTACTCCCAGCCCAAGCAGCGCGGCGCCCGTGCATCTGTGCCGCCGCTGGCCGAGTTCGGCCCGGATCCCGTGTCCGAGAAGAACATCGTGGTGAAGGAAGGCCGCTTCGGGCCCTATATTACGGACGGCATCACCAACATCACGGTTCCCCGCGCCACTTCCCTGGAGGAGCTCACGCGGGAGCAGGCCGTGGAGTTGCTGGCCGAGAAACGCGCCAAGGGCCCCGTCAAGCGGACTGCCACCCGCAAGGCGCCGGCCAAGAAGAAGGCAACAGCCAAGAAATAGCGCCGTGGCCGGCGCGTTTGCGCCGGCCACCGGATCGTGATCGGGTAGTCGTATGACTGAACAGCCTGCGCACACGGACCTCCAGCCGCTCAACGACCTCGAAGAGAAGCTTGCCACCGGCGGACAGCCTGACGCGAACCCTGTGGACGTCATCCTGTCGTTCCTGAACAGCGAGGTGTACATCATCAGTTCGGACACGGTGGAGGGCATGGACTCCCAGGTGGAGCCCCTGGTTCTTGCCAACGCCGACGGCGATCCCGTCCTCGCCGTTTTCTCACACCCGAGCAGGGTGGACCAGCAGTACCTGGAAGCTGCACCCAATGTGCTGGGCACGCAGGGCGCAGCCATCATCGCCAACCTTGGCGATGAACTCGGCATGGTGATCAACCCCGGCGCTGCCTACGGTTTCGAAATCAATCCGGAAGGCGTGGCCAACATCCGGCGCGACTTCAAGCGCGCTGACGAGCAATAATGTCCCCATGCGTCTAGGCGTCCTCGATATTGGTTCCAATACTGTCCATCTGCTCCTGGTGGATGCCCATCCCGGCGCGCAGCCGGTCCCTTTCGCGTCCCACAAGCGGCCGCTGTCCCTGGTCCAGTACCTTGAGCCGGATGGCAGCATCAGCGACGAGGGCCAGCACGAGCTGACCGAGTTCGTGCTGGAAGCATGGGAATTCGCTGCCCGGCACAAGGCCGAGGACCTGCTGGCTTTCTGTACGTCCGCCATCCGCGAGGCCACCAACGGCCCCGCAGTGCTGGCCCGGGTCAAGCACGAAACCACGGTGACCCTCCAGGAACTCACGGGCAGCGAAGAAGCCTCCATGACGTTCTTCGCGGTGCGGCGCTGGCACGGCTGGGGCGCCGGGCCCATCCTGAACCTGGACATCGGCGGCGGTTCCTTTGAAATGGCTTTCGGACAGGACGAGCTTCCCGAGGTGGCCACCTCCGTGCCACTTGGTGCCAGCCGCCTCACCCGGGACTGGCTCGCCGAGGATCCGCCGTCGGCAAAGAGCGTCAAGGAACTGCGCCGCTACATCAGGGCCACGCTCAAGCCCGCCGTCCGTGAATTCGATGGCCTGGGCCGGGCGAATGTCGTGGCCGGCACCTCCAAGACGTTCCGGTCACTGGCCCGGATCGCCGGCGCCGCCCCCAGTGCTGAAGGTCCGTACGTTAAACGGGAACTGCACGCCTCGGACCTGGGCATCTGGACCCAGCGGATCTCGGCCATGAGCTCGGAGGACAGGCTGCATCTTCCCGGCGTCTCCGAGGCACGGGCGCATCAGCTCCTGGCCGGAGCGCTGGTGGCCGAGGCCGCCTTGGAGATGTTCAAGTTCAAGAAGCTCCGCATCTGCCCGTGGGCACTGCGTGAGGGCCTGATTCTCCGCCGCCTGGACCAGCTGGTATTTTCCGGTCCGCTGGAGCCCGCACCGCATGTGGCCGCTTCCCGCTCCGTGGAAGCCGCGGTTTAACCGACCCGGCAGCGCCTGATCCTTTAAAAGCGGAAGCACCGGGGCGGGCAACAGGAAAATGGGGGAAAACCTGTTGCCGCGCCACCGGTGCCCTGGCAGGCATCCCCATGCCTGCCGCATCACTCGCACCCTCAATGAGGTAATAACTACGTTAGGACCCCAAGTTGTGTGCTGCCTGCGCCCAACATGGGAGTTGCCTGTGAATGCGTGCGAACTGCAATGATGGAGGCATGAGCAACCGAATCGCATTCCTTGGCTGTGGATCCATGAACGAGGCCATTCTTGGCGGCCTGCTGGAGGCGGGAACCGATCCGGCCGATGTGGTGGCCACGGTCCGCCGGGCCGTCCGTGCCTCGGAACTGGCCGAGCGCTACCACGGGATCACGGCGATTGCCGGTGAGGAAGAGCCTGACAACAACAGGCAGGCCACCAAGGGAGCCGCCGTCGTCATCCTTGGCGTAAAGCCCGTGGGCATCGCGGACCTGGCCCGGGAAATCAGCCCCGCCCTTTCGCCCGACACTGTGGTGGTCAGCGTGGCCGCCGCCGTCTCCATCGCCCAGCTGGAGGCTGCCCTGCCTCCCGGGCAGCCGGTGATCAGGACCATGCCCAACACGCCGGCAAAATTGGGGCGCGGCGTCGTGTCCGTCTCGCCCGGAACCCACTGCACCCCCGAGCAGCTCCAGAAGGTCAAGGAGATTCTGAAGGGGGCCGGGACCGTTGTGGAGATCCCTGAGGAGCAGGTGGATGCGCTCTCCGCGATCAGCGGGTCCGGCCCGGCCTACGCGTTCTACCTGGCCGAGGCCATGGCATCTGCCGGGGAGGAACTGGGCCTGGACCGGGAGCTGTCACTGCTGCTGGCCCGCGAAACGGTGGCCGGTGCCGGCCTCATGCTCGCCGAGCCCGGAGCAGACCCCACCGCGCTCCGCCGGGCCGTGACCAGCCCCAACGGAACCACCGAACGCGCCATTGCCACATTCGACGAGCAGGGCATCCCTGCCATCATCGCCGCAGGGGCCCGCGCCGCAGCCAACCGGGCAGCGGAGATCACCAAACAGCTGGGTTAAGGGCGCGCGGCGAACCGTTCCAGCAGGTCCACGTGGCCGGAGACGATCAGCATGTCGCGGGAGGACACCTTGGTCTCGGGCCGGGCGTAGGTGAAGTCCTCGCCCGGGGACTTCACGCCCACAATGGTCACGCCGTATTTGGACCGGACCTTTGACTCGTCCAGGGTGAACCCCACCGTTTCGCGCGGCGGGTACATCTTCACGATGGCAAAGTCGTCGTCGAACTCGATGAAGTCCAGCATGCGCCCGGACACCAGGTGCGCGGCGCGGACCCCGGCGTCGGCTTCCGGGTAGATCACGTGGTTGGCGCCGATCCGGGTCAGGATCTTGCCGTGCGACGGGGTGATGGCCTTGACCCACAGGTGCTCGATGCCGAGGTCCACCAGGTTGACGGTGATCAGCACGGAGGACTCGATGGAGGTGCCCACACCCACCACGGCGGAGCTGAACTCCTGGGCGCCGAGCTGGCGGAGCGCATCGATGTTGGTGGCATCGGCCTCCACCACGTGGGTCAGGAGGGGCGCCCATTTCTGCACCAGGTTCCGGTCCCGTTCGATCGCCAGGACTTCCCGGCCCTGCTTCACCAGCTGCTCGGCCGTGGATGATCCGAACCGGCCCAGCCCGATGACCAGTACCGGAGCGTTGTGGGCGGGGCGCCGGGCGGCGTCTGTGGAACTAGCCAATGATCGGCCTCTCTTCGGGGTAGTGGTACAACTGGCTGCGCTGGCGCAGGGCCAGGGCAGCGGCGAGGGTAACGGTCCCCACGCGGCCCGCGAACATCAGCACTGTGAGGACGTAGACGCCGGCCGGCGGCACCTCGGCGCTCAGGTTGGTGCTGAGTCCCACCGTGGCGAATGCGGAGATGGTTTCGAACAGTACGCGGTCCAGCGACTGGCCGCTGATGTGCAGCAACAGGAAAGCCGACACGGACACCAGGGTGGCGCCGGCGACGATCACGGAGATGGCCACCCGCATGCTGCCCTGCGGGATGGTCCTGCCGTAGACCTTGACGTCGGCGTCGCCGCGGGCTTCGGCGATGATGGCCAGGAACATCACGGCGATGGTGGTCACCTTGATGCCGCCGGCCGTGGAGGCGGAACCGCCGCCGGCGAACATCAGGGCGTCGGTCAGCAGCATGGTGGTGGAATCCATCAGGTTCTGGTCCACCAGGTTGAACCCGCCTGAACGCATCATCACGGACGCGAAAAGGGCGTGCGTGATCTTGTCGCCCACACTCATGGAGCCGATGGTCCGGGCGTTGTCCCACTCCATCAGCGCCCAGAGGAAGGTGCCCGCCGCCAGGAGGATCAGGGAAACCTGGATCGTGAGCTTGGTGTGGAGGTTCCACTTCTTCCAGTTCAGGCCGTTCTGCTGCAGGACCATCACCACGGGGAAGCCCAGGCTGCCCATGAAGACTCCCACCATGAGGGGGATGAGGATCCAGAGGTCCGTCTCGTAGGGGACGATGCCGTCCGAGTGGGGCGTGAAGCCGGCGTTGTTGAACGACGAGATGCCGTAGAAGACGCCGTGCCAGACCGACTGCCAGAACGGCTCACCCAGGGTCAGGAACCGGGGGATCAATGCGAGCGCCAGGATACCCTCGATGACCACGGATGTGGTGATGACGATCCGCAGCAGGGTGCCGACCTCACCCAGGCGGCCGGCGTTGTTCATGGACTCCGCCGCGATGATCTTGCCCCGGACACCCAGCCGCTTGCTCACCATCAGTGCCAGCAACGACGCCAGGGTCAGGGTGCCCAGGCCGCCAATGAAGATGCCCACCAGGATCACCAGCTGGCCAAAGAAGGACCAGTGGACCGCCGTCGACACCACCGTGAGTCCCGTAACGCATACCGCCGACACCGCTGTGAACAGCGCCTGGTGGACGGGGGTGGGGGTTCCGTCAGCTGAGGAGACCGGCAGGGACAGGAGGAACGTGAATACCGTGCAGACGGCGGCGAACGCCGTCAGCGCCAGCCGGGCGGGGGTGGTGTTGGCGATGTCGTCAATGAAGTCCCGCAGCCGCGTCAGGACCCAGAGGCCCTCCCGCTCCTGGGCCGGGGGGTGCCAGGCGGCCGGTGTCCGGGGCCTCGACTGGCTCTGCGTCATGTGTGGCTTTTCCTCGGTTGAAACGGCTTCCCCCAGTAGTAAACCACTAAAGCCCGCGTCATGGCCGGTGGGCGGCAGCGCGGGCTCGGGTAGCCTGTGATTGATGACATACCTGCCCGGCCTCAGCCAGCCCGCGCCGCCAACGATGGTGGCGTGGAGTCCTGACATGACAGCCTACAACTTTGGTCCGGGCCATCCCATGGCGCCGGAACGGATGGACCTCACGGCCCGCCTGGCCCGCAGCCTGGGGCTCTTCGACCTGGACCATGTTGATGTTGCAGCTCCGGATGTGGCCTCTGACGCTGAGCTGCAGTCCGTTCACTCGGCAGATTACGTTGCGGCGGTCCGCCGGGTCAGTGCTGACCCCTCCCAGCCGGACGAGTCCCGGGGGCTGGGTACTGAGGATGATCCCGCGTTTGCCGGCATGCATGAGGCTGCGGCGCGCCTGGCCGGGGGATCCCTGCTGGCCGCCACCCAGGTGCTGGAGGGGTCGGCCGTCCACGCCGTCAACTTCGGCGGCGGCATGCATCACGCGGCCAGGGACCGCGCCAGCGGATTCTGCATCTACAACGACGCCGCCGTTGCGGTGCAGAAGCTGCTCGACGGCGGGCTGCGCAAGGTGGCCTATATCGACGTTGACGCCCACCACGGGGACGGCACCCAGAACATCTTCTGGGACGATCCCCGGGTCCTCACGCTCTCGCTGCACGAAACGGGGCTGACCCTCTTTCCGGGGACCGGGTTCGCCAACGAAATCGGTGGGCCTGCGGCTGAAGGCACCGCGGTGAATGTCGCCCTGCCCGCAGGTACCGGGGACTCCGGGTGGCTGCGCGCCTTCTATGCCGTGGTGCCGCAACTGGTGGGCGCCTTCGAGCCCGAGGTCATCGTGAGCCAGCATGGCTGCGATTCGCACCGGAGCGATCCCCTGACGCACCTCAATCTCAGCGTGGACGGACAGCGCGAGGCAGCGAACGCCGTCGGGCATCTTGCCGAACGCTACTGCGGCGGACGGTGGATCGCCACCGGCGGCGGGGGCTACAGCGTGCTGGACGTGGTGCCGCGGGCCTGGACCCACCTGGTGGCCATCGCGGCCGGCCGGCCCGTGCCGCTGCGAACGCCCGTGCCCGGGGACTGGCGGCGGTACGTGGCGGAGAAGTTCGGCAGGGACGCTCCGGCCCTGATGGGGGACGACGTGGAGCTGTGGTGGCGGTCCTGGGAAGTGGGCTTCGACCCCAATGACGCTGTGGACCGCACCGTCATGGCAACCCGCAAGGCCGTGTTCCCGCTGCACGGGCTGGACCCTTGGTTCGACTAGGTTTCCGGGCGGCCGAAATAGTGGATGCCTTTCGAGGCATATGTCGCTAGGGTGGGAGGCATGGTGACAGACGACGTATTTGCCGTCATAGCGGAATCCACCCGGCGGGACATCCTGGTGGCCCTTAGGGCAGGAGACAAGGCCGTGGGGGAGTTGGTGGAGGAACTGGCTGCCAGCCAGCCCACTATTTCCAAGCACCTGAAAGTCCTCCGTGAGGCACAGCTGGTCAGCATGCGCGCGCAGGGCCAGAAGCGGTACTACGCCTTAAACCGGGGGCCGCTGGAGGGCATCGCCAGCTGGCTGGAGACGTTCGACGTCGGCCCTGGCGCCAAAGCCGCCGCGTCACCGGCCGGCCCTGATCTGACAGTCCCGGACCAGGCGGTCCCCGCTCCGGCAGTCGCCGCCCACCTGAAGGAAGGCGTCGCAGCCGCAGCCCCCTCCCTGCCCCACGCGGCCGGCCCGTCCGCCGCCGAAAGGCCTGCCGCGCCGCGGACGGCCCGGGAGGAAGCCCCGGCGCCCGTCCTGGTGCGGGAGGGCGCCGAGCTGAGCCCCGCCGTCGTGATTCCCGGCGGCACGGCCGCCCCGTTGAGTGACGACAGCGTCCCGCAGCAAATCGGGCGCACGGTTGGCCGCGCCGCCACGAAGGCGGCGGACCTGCTGGCCAACCTCCCCAACCTGCCGAAATTCGGGCGGAAAAAGTAGGGCTTACTTCGCCAGCAGGCGCACGTGGTCCGGGGTCAGGTCCGAGACCTTGCTGACGCCCAGCAGTGCCATGGTCCGCGCCATGTCCTTCTCCAGGATCTGGAGGGTGCGGTCCACGCCGGCCCGTCCGCCGGCCATCAGCCCGTACAGGTAGGCGCGGCCGATCAGCGTGAAATCGGCGCCGAGGGCCAGCGCCGCCACGATGTCCGCGCCGCTCATGATGCCGGTGTCCAGCATGATGGCGGCATTGCTGTTGTCCGCAGTGAAGGCCTGCTTGACTTCGGGGAGCAGGTGGAAGGGGATGGGCGCCCGGTCCAGCTGGCGGCCGCCGTGGTTGGACAGGACCACGCCGTCGGCGCCATGGTCAACCACGCGGCGGGCATCCTCCACGGTCTGGATGCCCTTGACCACCAGCTTGCCTTTCCAGGTTTTGCGCAGCCAGTCCAGGTCCTCGAAGGTGAGGGTGGGATCGAACATGGAGTTGATGAGGTCCGCCACCGTGCCGGTGTAGCGGGACAGCGACGCGAAGGTGAGCGGTTCGTGCGTGAGGAAGTTGAACCACCAGGCGGGGCGGTAGGACGCGTCCAGCACGGTCTTGAGGGTCAATGCCGGCGGGATGGTCATGCCGTTGCGGACGTCGCGGAGGCGGGCGCCGGCCACAGCGGTGTCCACGGTGACCATGAGGGTGTCGTTGCCGGCCTTGGCGGCGCGTTCGATCAGTTCCAGCGAGCGGTCGCGGTCCGTCCACAGGTACAGCTGGAACCAGTTGCGGCCGCTGGGTGCGGCGGCCGCGACGTCCTCGATGGAGGCGGTGCCCATGGTGGAGAGGGTGTAGGGGATGCCGGCCGCCTCGGCCGCCTGGGAACCCGCGTACTCGCCTTCGGACTGCATCATCCGGGTGAAGCCCGTGGGGGCAATGCCCACGGGGAGCCGGGACGGCTTGCCCAGGATCTCGGTGCTGAGGTCAATGGCGGAGACGTTCCGAAGGATGCCCGGCCGGAACTCGATGTCCAGGAAGGCCTGGCGGGCGCGGCGGAGGGTGATTTCCTCTTCTGCAGCGCCATCGGTGTAGTCGAATGGTGCCTGCGGAGTGCGGCGCTTGGCGATGTCGCGCAGCTCCCAGATGGTGCTGGCCCGCTTCAGCCGGGCCTCCCTGCTGAACTCCGGCTTCTTGAACTGCATCAGCGGCGCAAGGTCAGAGTATTTGGGAACGCGGCGCTTCAGTGCGGCCGGCAGGGCGGACGACGACGGAGCCCCGGCGGGTGCCGGCGCTGCGGGGATGTCAGTGGTGTCCGGCGCCGGGGTAGTCTCCGGGTTGTTGGGCTGGATGGTGTGGGTCATGGTTCCTCCTGTGGTCCAACCACACTCTAGGTGATGTGGTCCAACCACATCAAGTAGCATGGGGCCATGCGCACCCACCAGCTGGTCCTGTCCTGGATCGAGGACCAACTCTCCGCAGGCCGGTTGGCCGTGGGCGGCAGGCTGCCGGCGGAGCGCACGCTGGCCGAACAGCTAAAGGTTTCCCGCACGTCGGTCCGCGAGGCCATCCGGATCCTCGAGGCAATGGGAGTGGTCCGGGCCGGCGTGGGGTCCGGGCCGGAGTCCGGGACGGTCGTGATTTCGGACCCCACGTCCGCACTGGGATCTGCCCTTCGGCTGCACGTGGCCACCCAGCACCTGCCTGTAGCGGACATCGTGGAAACGCGGGTCCTGCTGGAGTCGTGGGCTGCGGCGAAAGCGCCCCGGGACGCGCCCGAACTCGCTGATGCGGCTGCCCTCCTGGAGGCCATGGATGTCCCGGAAGGCCTGTCAGTCAGGGACTTCCTGGCCCTTGACGTCCGGTTCCACCTGGCCCTGGCCAACGCCGCCGGCAACACAGTGGTCAGCGCCATGATGGGGTCGCTCCGGGAAGCCATCCAGGGTTATGCGGCCGAACTGACGGCCAACCTGCCGGACTGGGAAACCACGGCTTCGCGCTTGCGCACTGAACACCACGCCATCCTCGCCGCCGTCAGGAATGGTGACGGCGGCCGGGCCGCAGAACTGGTGGCGGCCCACATTGGGGGATTCTACAAAGAGGCCGGGCTGGGCTCCGATGCGACGGAGCCCGCCCGGCCGTAGTGCGGCGGCAGGCCGGACAGTGGTGTTAGCGCAACTCGATCTCCAGCGCCTGGAAATCGTCTGCTGAGTGGCGGCCCACCAGAATCCGGAACGTCCCCCGCTCCAGCTGCCACCCGTCGTCGTAATGGCCGAATGACCTGGCGGGGATGCGTACCGCCACATTGTCCGCGCCACCCGGGGCCAGATGTGTACCGGAGTAACCTGCGAGCCAACGAATGGGGCGGTCCACTGCGGAATCGCGCCGCTCCAGGTAAACCTGCACCACCTCGCGGCCGGACCGGGTCCCGGTATTCCGCACCGGAACGTGCACCACCACGTCGTTGCCCGCCGGGATGGTCTGGGGGGCGTGGGCGGTGCCCAGTTCGAAGGTGGTGTAGCCCAGGCCGAAGCCGAAGGGCAGGGCAGGGGCGGCGCCGCCTTCGGCCTCCTGCTTGAGCCAGGCACGGTAGCCCACGTGGATACCCTCCGTGTACACCAGCTTGCCGTCCACGGGCGTGGTGTTCAGCACCGGCACGTCCGCCAGCGCTGCCGGCCAGGTTGTGGGCAGGCGCCCGCCCGGCTCCTCGGCACCCAGCAGGATGTCCGCGATGGCCCGCCCGAACTCCTGGCCGCCGAACCAGCCGAGCAGGACCGCTCCCACCTTGTCGAGCCACGGCATCAGGACCGGCGAACCGGAGTTCACCACGACGATGGTCCGCGGGTTCGCTGCGGCCACGGCCTCCACCAGCTGGTTCTGCCAACCGGGCAGGTCAAGGTCCTTGCGGTCGAACCCCTCGGATTCGATGGCGGCGCTGGTTCCCACGACAACGACCGCCACGTCAGCGGCCCGGGCGGCTTCCACCGCGGCGTCGATCTCTGCCTGCGGATCCGACACCACGGTTTCTTCGCCGAGCAGGATGGCCGTGAAGGGAATGGCCTGCTGCTTGGGCAGCTCGTAGACGGCCTCAATCCTGACCCGCTCCCCCGTAGTGGTTTCCACGGGGTGGACCGTCTTGGGCGGGTCGAAAAGGGCGGCACCGAGTACGTCGGTCTCGTCCTCGATCTCGCCGTTGAACACCTCGTCGCCCTTGAGCGACAGACGGATCTTTCCCACTGTGCCCACGCCCAGGTGGTGGATGCCGGCCGTCGGGGCCGTCCAGTCGGCTTCCATCCGGATGGCGGCGGCGCCCTCCGGGATACCAACGCCGAACCAGATCAGGTGGGACGCCAGCCGGTCCTCACCCGAGATGTCCGAGCCGTCCTCCGCCAGGAAGGTCACCCGCATGCCGGGGACGCCTGACACTGGATTGTGCAGCGAGGTGCGCGAGAAGGCCTGCAGGCCTTCGGCAACTTTTGCGCCGCGGGTGTAGCTCACGCTCACGCTTTCCGGCAGCGCCTCGCGCAGGCCCTCCAGCGGTGAAACGGTGTACTTGGGCATGACGGTGGCGCTGCCGCCGCCCTGCGTGCGCGCCTCCTCGGCGTTGTGCCCGCTGACGGCGACACTGGCCAGCGCTGCCGGCTTCAGCGGCAGGAGTCCGTCCTTGTTGCGGACCAGCACGGCGCCGCGGACTGCCACTTCACGCGCGACGGCGGCGGCGTTGAGGGGTGCTGGAAGTTCCGTGACGGCCGGGGCGACGCCTTCGAGTGAGCCCACTCGGGCCGCGAGCCGGAGGATCCGGATGACTTTCTCGAGGATCGCCTCCCTGCTGACCCGGCCGTCATTGACGGCTGCCAGAAGCTTGGGGCCCCAGTGGCCTGCCGGGCCCGGCATCTCCAGGTCCTGGTGCGCATTGGCCGCCTCCACCGAGCGGACGGCAGTCCAGTCCGAAACGACCACTCCGTCGAAGCCCCATTCGGTGGAGAGCGGCTTCTTGAGCAGTTCGTTTTCGGTGGCCGTGGTGCCGTTGATGGAGTTGTAGGAGCTCATTACCAACCAGGCGCGTGCCTCGGTGATGGCGTCCTCGAAGGCGGCCAGGTAAAGCTCGCGGAGCGGGCGCTCGTCCACAACGGAATCAGCAGTAAAACGGTCCGTCTCTGCCTCGTTGGCGAGGTAGTGCTTTGGGGTTGCGCCCACCCCCATCGACTGGACGCCGGCCACGTAGCCTGCCGCCAGGGTGGCCGTGAGGCGGGGGTCCTCGCTCATGCACTCGAAGTGCCGGCCGCCCAGCGGAGAGCGGTGCAGGTTGATGGTGGGGCCGAGGACGGCATGGACGCCCTTGCGCCGTGCCTCCTGTCCGAGGACTTGGCCGTAGCGGCGTGCGGTGTCGACGCTCCAGGTTGCAGAGAGTGCGGACGACGACGGCAGCGAGACGGAGTCGTGCCGCTCGTCGAAGTCTTCGCCTCGGACGCCCGAGGGGCCGTCCGAGAGGACCACGCGTGACAGTCCAATCGAGGGCAGGCTGTGCGTGGCCCACACGTCTGCACCCGTCAGGAGCTGGACCTGCTCTTCGAGGGTGAGGCTTTCGGCAAGTTCCCGGATACGGGCCTCTGCATCGGGCGAACCGGCGGCAGGCGCCGTCACGGCCGGGGAAAGGGTGGGGCTCATTTATTTGACTCCTTTGATGCGGGTAACGAGGACGGCGCCGATGATGCCGACGACTGCCCCGCCGATGAAGAGGGCGGGATATCCGCCGAGGGTGATGACAGGGAACGCCAGTGCGGGGACAAGTGACTGCGGCAGGGCCTGGGCGATGTTGAAGACGCCGAAGGTCTTGGCGTTTTCGCTCTGGCTGCCCGGCAGGAGGTCGGCGATGAGGGCGACGTCCACGGCTCCGAAGCAGCCGAGGCCCAGGCCGGCAATTGCCTGTCCCACCAGGACCTGGTCCGTGGTGCTGCTGGTGGCGATGACCACCAGGCCGGCCATCATGATGATGGCGGACGCGATGACCATGCCTTTGCGCTTGCCGATCCGATCGCTGATCCAGCCGCCGGCGAGGCTGGTGACCACGGTCCCAAGGGAGCTGACCAGCGTGGCCTGGAAGACCAGTGAGGCTACGTCCGTTTCCGCGACGTGAAGGTGGTCGGCGAAGAAGTAGGGCAGGTAGAGCAGGCCTGCACAGTAGCCGATGTAGACCAGGAATTTCGTGAACCAGGCCCAGGCCAGGCCGGGATAGGTGCGGGGGTTGAAGTAGAAGGAGCCCGCGATTTCCTTGAGGTTCAGCGGCGCCGGCTTCTCGGTGAGGACGCGGTCCTTGAAGGTGAAGGCGAAGGCGATGGCAAGTGCAGTGCCCACGGCTCCCGGGACTACCGCCATCTGGAAGGCGTTGTCAAAGAGTTGGGCGAAGTAGGCGGCGGCCACAAGACCAATGGGGAGTGTCATCCCGATCAGTCCGGACAGGCGTCCGCGTTCCGCAGGTGACGCCTGGTCCGGAAGGGTGGCAACCAGTGCGGCCAGCGCTGCGTTGAAGCTGAGCTGGGCGAGGACCCAGGCCACCATCACGCCTGCTACGTCGGTGGCTGTCCCGAGCAGGACCAGCGAACCCATCCCCACGAGGGAGCCGCCCACGATCCAGGGCTTGCGCATGCCGAACCTGAATGTGGTGCGGTCGCTCAGCCGCCCGAAGAAGGGGTTGGCCAGCAGTGCGATCAGGGCGCCGACGCCGGCCACAAGGCTGAGTGCCCCGGCCCGGGTCTCCGGGGTAGTGATTTCCGAGACCTTGATGGCCAGTACCACCAAGGCGGGCGCCAGGACGGCCATCCAGAGGCCTGCACTGGCGATCGGCATGCCGATGACGTACGCGCGTGGTGTTTTGGTGGGGATCCCCGGGGCGGGAACGGATGAAACGGTGATGCTGGAAGAAGTCCCGGGCGCTGTCAGCCCTGCGGAATCCTCGGTATTGGTGGTGACGGCCACGTTGCCTCCTGACAGAAAGTGACCCTCCGTTGGGTCCTGCAGACGATGGTACCCATAAAAACCGAGTGTGACTAGGTTTTTCTTTCGGGCCGTGAAATACACTGTCTTGGTGCCTTCATCAAAGCCGCGCGGCCAGTACGCAAAAGGAGCGGAACGCCGCGAACAGATCATCCAGACAGCAACGGACGTTTTCGCAACGGAAGGTTTCGAGGGCACGGCCCTCAAGCGGGTGGCTGAGCTGGTGGGCGTGAAGGAAGCCACCCTTTTCCATTACTTTCGGGGCAAGCAGGAATTGCTGACGGCGGTGCTGGCCGAAAGGGACCGGCGCAGCCTCGCGGCGATGGGGGCGGACCAGGCAGGGTTGGCGCTGATGGTGCGCTCCGCAGAGCGGAATCGCCGTGAACCCGGGCTCACCACCCTGTATGCCGTGGCGTCGGCCACTGCCAATGACCCCGAGCATGACTCCCACGGGTACTTCAAGGACCGCTATGCCGAGGTGGTTGACGTGCTGGCAACAGATATCGAGCGCCGCCAGTCAGCCGGGGAGGCGCGCTCCGACCTGCCGGCGGCCGACTTGGCGCGGCTGGTGGTGGCGGTTTCTGACGGCCTGCAGCTTCAGTGGCTCTACGACAAGGACGTGGATGTGGCAGACGGACTGCGCGGGTTTATCGATGTGCTCCTGGCGCCCCCGCCGGCCTAGGCAGTGTCAGCCGTGCACCGTGCTGCGCGGCGCCTTGGCCGGCCCTGTGCTGGCCCGGACTTCCAGCCGCGGCTGGTAGCGGCTGTCGGGGGTTTCATGGCCTTCCTTCCGGATCAGCGCCCGGAGCTGGTGCCAGGCCTGTTCGCCCAGTTCGGTGATGGGGACCGCGGCCGTGGTGAGGGCAGGCGTCGTGTACCTGGCGAAAGGGATGTCGTCGAAGCCGGTCACGGAAATGTCCCCGGGCACATCCAGGCCGCGCTCATGCAGGCCGCTCATGAGGCCCATCGCCACCAGGTCATTAAAGGCCAGGATGCCCGTGGCCCCGCTGTGCAGGACGGCATCCACTGCTCCGTGCCCGGTGTCGAAGTCGGAGCCGCCCTCCAGCATGGTCACCTCCACCTCGGGGTGGGCGGCCTTGAACGTCTCCAGGCCCTTGAGCCGCATCTCATTGGAGGCGCTGCCGGGCGGTCCCGCAAGGAAAGCCAGGCGGGTATGGCCCAGTTCCACCAGGTGCCCCGCGATGTCCTGGACGCCCTGGCCGTAGTCCACCACCAGGCTGGGCACATTCGGCGCGGCGGTGGTGCGGTTGATCAGCACCACCGGGTGCAGGGAGGGTGCAATCTCCTCCAGTTCCGCGTCCGACATGCGCGGGGCGCACAGGACCAGCCCGTCACACCGCCGCCGCGCCTCACCCGCAAGGATTGACTCCTCGCTGGATACTTCGAACGAGTCCGCGATGAGCACGCGGTAACCGTCCTGGGCGGCAGCCCTGCTCAGGCCGCGGAGGATCGCCTGGAAGGTGGGGTTGGCCAGGTCCGGCACCACAATGCCGATGGTGTCCGTTTTGCCCAGGGCCAGGCTGCGGCCCACCGGGTTGGGCTGGTACTTCAACTCGACTGCGGCTGCCCGGACCCGGGCGGCAATGTCCGGGTCCACGGTGAAGTTTCCGTTCATGACACGCGAAACGGTGGCATGGGAAACTCCCGCCTTCACGGCGACATCCGCGATGCCGATCCGGCCGCTTGCCGATTTCCTGGCCATAGGGAACCCTTCTTTTGCGCCATCCGTCCGCGCTGCCACCGAACCCTTGGTGTTCGGCAGCCGCCCGGGATGGCAGGTGCTTTGAAAGACAGCATATACGGGAGCAGGAAAGCGATTTCTACGCTTTTCCCGCCTGTTTTCCCGCGCCGATGGCGAAGAGCCGGGCAGAAGCCTCAGAAAACGCTTTCCTTCAAGCTGGAAAATGGTTGACGGATCGCCCGGCGGGTTGATACAACTTCTATAGATAGATGAGAAAACGCTTTCTCACGTTTCCCCATCCGGTACAGCAAAGTGCCGCCGCCGATCACACAGCCGCCGTTCCCACCGCCGGTTTTGAGTTTTTGAAAGGGACCCCATGGTCAACACAGCCGAGACGACGCCGGCCGCAGCTGCTTCCCCGGACACCATTTCGCAGGTCACCAGCCCCAATGGCGGGAAGGCACGGGTCGCCCTGATCGGCACTGGCGGGCGGTCCGAGATGTACATCCGCGCCATCTTCGGCAAGCACGCCGATACTGCCGAGCTCGTGGCGTTCTCCGACGTGAACCCCGGACGCGTTGAGTTTTACCAGAAGCTCATCCAGGAACTCGGTGCGCCGGGACCGGTGGCATCGTTTGATCCCGCGGACCTGACCGCGTTCATCCAGGCCAACAACATCGACCGCATCATTGTCACCACACCGGACTACACCCACGCTGACTACATCGTGGAAGGCCTTCGCGCCGGCGCGGACGTCGTCGTCGAAAAGCCCCTCACCATCGACGCCGAAGGCTGCCGCCGCATCACCCAGGCCGTCCAGGAGACCGGCCGGAACGTGGTGGTCACGTTCAACTACCGCTACTCGCCCCGCAACAGCGCGCTCAAGGAAATCATCCAGAGCGGCGTGATCGGCAAGGTCACCTCCGTCGATTTCAGCTGGGTGCTGGACACCGTCCACGGCGCGGACTACTTCCGCCGCTGGCACCGGGAGAAAAAGAACTCCGGCGGCCTGCTCATCCACAAGGCGTCGCACCACTTCGACCTGGTCAACTGGTGGATCGACGACGTCCCGGAGCGGATCTTCGCGTCCGGTGGCCTCAAGTTTTATGGCGACAAGAACGCCGCCGAGCGCGGCCTTGGCCCACGCCCGGAACGTGGAACGCCCGACGCCGATGCCCCCGCCGGCGCCAAGGACCCCTTCGCGCTTGACCTGAGGGAGGACGAGCGGCTGAAGGCCCTGTTCCTGGACAACGAACACTACGACGGCTACCGCCGCGACCAGGACGTGTTCACCGCCGGCATCACCATCGAGGACAACCTGGCCCTGGTGGTGGAATACCAGGGCGGCCCGCGCCTGAGCTACTCACTGAATGCCCACAGCCCGTGGGAAGGCTACCGGGTGGCGGTCAACGGCACCGAAGGCCGCGCCGAGCTTGAAGTGGTGGAACGCGCCGCCGTCCTGCACAGCACGGACAAGAAAACCGTCGTGGACCCGTCCGCAACCCCGGTTGAGGAAGAGGACGCCGTCCGCCGCAATGGCGAGCGCCTGGTGGTCCAGCGCCACTGGGAGGCCGCGTACGAGGTGCCGATCGTCAACGGAGAGGGCGGCCATGGCGGCGGTGACGAACTGCTCCTGTCGGATCTCTTCAACGGACCGGGCGAAGACCCCCTGGGCCGTCCGTCCGGTTACCTGGACGGGCTGCGTTCGGTGTCCGTGGGCATCGCCGGGAACCGTTCCCTGGAAACGTCCCTGCCCGTCCGGGTCGAGGACCTGGACCTCGGCGTCGACCTTCGCCGCGCCAAGTAGAGGAAAAACCATGAGCAGGATATTCGTTACCGGCGGCTCCGGCCGCCTCGGCCGCAGCGTGGTGGCGGGGCTGGCACAGGTGGGCCACGACATAGTCTCGGTGGACCGCGACGCGGTGCCCGCCGAACTCCTGCCGGCCGGCGTCGTTCAGGAAACCGCGGACCTCCTGGCGCCCGGCGAGGCACTGCGCCTCCTTCGGGCGGCAAAGCCCGACGCCGTCATCCACCTTGCGGCGATCGCGGTACCGTTCAGCGCGCCGGAGGACGTCATTTTCGGCACCAACACCCGGCTCGCCTTCGCCGTCATCAGCGCCGCAACGGAACTGGGAATCGGCAAAATCGTCACCGCCAGCAGCCCCACGGTCCTGGGCTACGGCTGCCCGGCGGGGTGGCTGCCGCCGTCGTTCCCGCTCGATGAGCGCACCCCGCCCAAGCCCTGGAACGCCTACGCACTGTCCAAGCTCATCGCCGAACAGACCGTGCAGATGTTCGCCGCGGCGCAGGGGGAGAAGATCCGGTACGCGGCGTTCCGTCCGTGCTTCGTCATCTCGCCGGAGGAATGGGAAGGCGCTCCCACCCAGCAGGGACACACCCTTGCCGAACGCCTGTCCGACCCCGCCCTCTCAGCGCCGGCGCTCTTCAACTATGTGGACGCCCGGGACGTGGCGGACTTCCTGGACCTGCTGCTGCAGAAGATGGAAGACATTCCCAACGGGGAAACCTTCTTCGTGGGCGCAGCCGATGCCCTGGCCACGGCCCCGCTTGCGGAGCTGATGCCAAAATTCCTGCCGGGAAGCGAAGCGCTCAGCGCCGGCCTCACCGGAACCAGCCCCGCGTTCTCCATCGCTAAAGCCCAGGAACTGCTGGGATGGCAGCCCAAGCGCACGTGGCGGACCGAGCTCAAGTCCTATCCAACCCTCAACGACGAGGCCTCCGCGCTGGTTACCACCGGCGGAGGCAAGGAGACATCATGAAATTCGACGGCGTACTCTTCTTCCCCGTCACCCCGTTTACAGCCGAAGGCGCTGTTGACGTGGAACTGCTCAAGGAACACATCAGCTCCCGGCTGCCCTTTGGGCCCGGCGGCGTCTTCCCCGCCTGCGGCACCGGCGAATTCCACGCCCTCAGCATCGAGGAGGTTGGCACCGTGGTGAAGGCCGCCGTCGAGGTTGTTGCCGGCCAGGTCCCCGTGGTGGCCGGCGCCGGCGGCCCCTTGGGCCACGCCCTTGCCGCCGCCCGGGCTGCTGAGGAAGCCGGCGCCGACGCGCTCCTGGTGCTGCCCCCATACCTGGTGACCGGACCCACGGACGGGCTGGTGGCCTACATCGAGGCCGTGGCCAACGCCAGCAGCCTGCCGGTCATCGTGTACCACCGTGGCAACGCAAAGTTCACCGCGGCGTCCATGGCCAAGCTTGCCGCCAACCCCAAGGTCATCGGTTTCAAGGACGGCCTGGGCGACGTGGGCCTGGCCCAGGAAATCGTCACCGCGGTCAAGGCCACCGGACGGCAGGACTTCGCCTTCTTCAACGGCCTCCTCACCGCCGAACTGACCCAAGGCGCCTACCGCGGCCTGGGCATCCCGCTGTACTCCTCGGCGGCATTCGCCATGGCCCCGGAGATCGCCAAGGCCTACTACGACGCCTACGTTGCCGGGGACGAGGACCGCCGCAACGCCCTCCTTGAGGGCTTCTATGCACCCCTGGTCCGCCTGCGCGACCAGACCCCCGGTTTCGGCGTTTCCCTGATCAAAGCCGGCCTGCGGCTGGCGGGGCTGCCGGTCGGTTCCGTCCGTCCGCCGCTGGTGGACCCCACGGAGGAACAGGTGGTGGAGCTCAAGGCCATCCTCGCCAGGGGCTACGAGCTGGCCGGCCGCTGATGAGCGCCCCCGCGGCCCAGACCATCCGCACCGTTCCACGGATCACCGGGTTGTCCACCCGGCTCCTCACCGTTCCGCTGCTCCGCAGCTGGGGGGCGGAGGCGCCGGAGAACCACGTGATTGCCACGGAAATCCAGACGGACGACGGCGGCACGGGCTTCGGTTTCTCCTGGACGCCCACCATCGGCCCCCAGGCGGTCAAGGCGCTGCTTGACTACGACATCGCCCCTGTCGTCACGGGGCTGCCCGCCACCCCCGAGGCGGTGTGGGATGCGCTGTGGAAGCGGCTGCACGAGGCCGGCGGCGGCGGGCTCACCACCATCGCCATGGCAGGCGTGGACCTGGCCCTGTGGGACCTGCAGGCCCGCTGCGCCGGAACCTCGGTCACGGGTTTGCTGGGCCAGCGGCAGGAATCCGCGGAGGTTTACGGCTCCGGCGTGAACCTGCACTACACCCTGGACGAGTTGGTGGCGCAGGTTGAACGCTGGGTTGCCGCTGGCCACCAGGCCGTGAAGATCAAGGTGGGCAAACCGGACATCCGCGAGGACCGCGAACGGGTTGCCGCCGTCCGCTCCGTCCTGGGCCCGGACCGCAGGCTCATGATCGACGCCAACCAGAGGTGGGACCTGCCCACCACTTTCCGGGCCCTCGACGTCCTGGCCGAATTCGGGCTGGAATGGCTGGAAGAACCCATCCGCGCGGATGATCTCTGGGCCTACCGCCGGCTCCGGAAGCATTCGCCGGTTCCCATCGCCCTTGGCGAAAACCTGCACACCATCTACCGGTTCCGCGATTTCATTGAGGCGGAGGCGGTGGACATCATCCAACCCAACATCATCCGGGTGGGCGGCATTACCCCGTTCCGGCGGATCGTTGAGCTGGCCCGGACCAACAGCATCAAGGTGATGCCGCACCTGCTGCCGGAACTGTCCGGGCAACTGGCCCTGACCCTGGCCGAGCCCACCATGGTGGAGGACGTTGAAGAGGCGTCCTTCGAACAGTTGGGCATCCTGGCCGGGCCGTCGCCGGTGCGGTTCAACAACAGCCGGGTGGCCCTGGCGGAGCAGGCCGGACTGGGCTTCCGTTTCCGGGACAGGCTGTAAACATCAATTCCACACGACGAACAGGTACCTGACGTGACAACTGCAACGCTTTCCCTCACCGAGCTCACCGCTGCGGCCACGGCAGCGGCCAGGATCTCGGCCGCTGCTTCCGATGCTGAGCGCGCCCGCTGGCTGAACGCGGTGGCGGACGCCCTGGACGCCAATGCTGCCGAACTGGTGGATATCGCCGATGCCGAGACCAGCCTGGGCGCCCCGCGCCTGACCGGGGAAGTGGCCCGCACCACCGGCCAGCTGCGCCTGTTCGCCCGCGTGATCACCGAGGGCTCCTATCTTGAGGCCATCATCGACCACGCGGATCCGGCCGCCACCCCGCCCCGGCCGGATCTCCGCAGGATCCTCAAGCCCATCGGCCCCGTTGCCGTTTTCTCCGCCTCCAACTTCCCGTTCGCCTTCTCGGTGGCCGGCGGGGACACCGCCTCGGCCCTCGCCGTCGGCTGCCCGGTGATCGTCAAGGCACACTCGGGCCACCTCCGCCTCTCGGAGCGCACCGGCGAAATCGTGGCCGAGGCCCTCCGGGGCGCGGGCGCACCCGACGGACTGTTCGCCCTGGTCCACGGCCGCGAACTTGGAACGGCGCTGGTGCAGGACCCTGCCATCAGGGCCGTGGGCTTCACCGGGTCCATCCCCGGCGGCCGCGCCCTGTTCGACCTTGCCACCTCCCGTCCCGACCCCATCCCCTTCTATGGGGAGCTGGGGAGCCTGAACCCCGTGGTCGTCACCGCCGCGGCACTGCAGGCCCGCTCCGCGGAACTGGCCGCCGGACTGGCCGGCTCCTTCACCCTTGGTGCGGGCCAGTTCTGCACCAAGCCGGGCCTGGTGTTCATCCCGGCGGGGACGCAGTTCGCCACGGAAGTGGCAGAGGCGAGCAAGGACAAGCCGGCCCTGGGCATGCTGACCACCCGGATCGCGGAAGCCTACCCGGACGGCCTGCGTGCCTTCGCATCAGTGGACGGCGTGGACGTGGTCAGCGGCACCGTGGAGCAGGACGCAGCGGCGGATGGCGCGGCTCCGGTGGTGTTCTCCACCACCGCCGCCAAGGTGCTGGAACGCCCCGAGCAGCTGCTGGAGGAATGCTTTGGCCCCACCACCATCCTGATCGAATACACTGACCAGGACGAACTGTCAGCTGTCCTGGCCAAGGTCCCGGGCAGCCTGACGGCCACCCTGCACGCGCAGCCGGGTGAGGACATCGCAGGCCTGGCGGAGCAGCTGTCCGGACTGGCCGGACGCGTCCTCTTCGAAGGCTGGCCAACGGGCGTTGCCGTCAACTGGGCCCAGCAGCACGGCGGCCCCTACCCGGCCACCACCTCGCTCTTCACCTCGGTGGGCGCGACGGCGGTCCGCAGGTTCCAGCGCCCCGTGGCCTACCAGGACGCCCCCGAGGCAGTGCTGCACCCGGCACTGCGCGAGGACAACCCGCTGCAGATTCCGCGCCGCGTGGACGGGGAACTGCAGCTTCCCTAAGCAGCCGCAGCAGGCAGAAGACCCCGGGACCGATCCCATCGGTCCCGGGGTCTTCTCTGTCTTTGGACGCGCTCCCTACAGCTGAAGCGTCGCTGGCCGGTCCAGCCCGTTCACGGTGGTCACGGGCCAGCGTGGGTCCACGGTGAGGACGCGAAGTCCGGATTCGGTGAGCTGCACGGTGTCTTCGATCTTGACGCCGGGGCCCGAGGGGTTCCAGGTGAAGGCCTGGTCCAGCACCACCGTGTCGGTCACCTCTGAGGTCACCCGGGGATCCCGGCCCGCGTAACCGGCGGGACCGCCCTGGTGGTGCTGTTCCCACTGGTCTGCCCCGAAACCGTGCCGCGCATAGGCTGCCTGGATCTCGGCGAAGATCCGGTCCAGCCGGGCGCCGGGAACGGTGGCGTCAAAAATGTCCGCCTCCACGGCTGCGATGCGGACCTCGGCGTCGCGCTCTTCGGGGGTGCCGGCGTCGAACCGGATCCAGCGGGTGATGTTGGCAACCAGGCCGTCGCGACGGGCACACACGACGGCCATGGCGCGGCGGCCGAGGGGGGAATGCGTGGCCAGCGGGTGCCGGAAGGTGCTGCGTGAACTGCCGTTGCACAGGAGCACCAGCGGTTCCGCGCCGGCGGCCACCACCCGGGCGGCCAGCGCAGAAACCAGCTCGAACTCCGTGGTGTCCGGGCGGGCGGCGGACAGGACATCGGTCATGATCCCGGCCAGTTCCGCGCTGAGCGCCGAATACCGGGCACTTTCAGCCGGGAGGAGCTGCTGGCGGGCGGCGCGCAACTGCGCTGCGACGTCCGCTTCGGCCAGCGGCGGCCGGGAGCCGTTCCCGACGGCGGCGGCGGCCTGGTGCAGGTTCCCGTACCAGGGCACCGTGTGCAGGTTGACTCCGCCGGGCAGCTCCTCGGCGGCGATCCTGCCGGCTTCGTTGTTGAACGTGACCAGGTGGTCGCCCTCGCGGTCCACCAGCAGGGCGGCGATGGGATCACCGGCCAGGCTGATGTGCACGCGGCTGCCGTCCAGGTACCAAGTCAGGGCGGTGTTGGTGGTGAGCAGCAGGGAGTCCTGCCCGGCCCCGTCCAGGATGTCCAGGACGCGCCGGCGCTTGATGGCCCGGTCCGTCCTTGATCCGGGCGCCAGGCGCGCTTCCCGACGGGACACGGCTGAGGTGGTTGTTTGGGTCATGACGGCTCCCCCTGCTGGTTGATCAGATCTTCGATGTCGGTTGTGGACAGGGTTCCGTCGGCCACAAAAACGGTGATGCTCCGCCGCACCGGGCTGCCCGGCCGGGCAATGACGGGGGTGTCCCACGCCAGTGACTGGCCCACGCCCGGGTAGCCGTCCACCCGGACGAACCAGGGATCGGTTGAGTCCTGCGGGGCGACGAACACCAAGGTGGCGGGGCCGCCGTCGAACTTTCCTGACCAGGCGAGCCAGCGCGTGACGCTGCCGTGGGTCTGTGATTCGCCTGCGCCGGCGGGGGTCCAGACTGCGGCGTCCCCGCAGTGGGGCAGGCGCCAGAAGAAGCCGCCGTACCCGCCCTCGAAGCGCCCGTTCGATCCCGGGCTGCCCAGGCTGACCGGCCTGTCACCCGCGGGGGACAGCGCAAAATCGAGGGACAGCCGCCAGATGGAGGGCGCGACGCCGGTCCACGCCCACGAGCGTTCCTCCACAAGGATGGGGGTACCGTCCGGGCCATTCCAGCTGAGGTTCTCCTGGAGCCGGCCCTCGCGGCCGTCCACGGCGTCATTCTGTTCGGCCATGGTGCCGGTGCTGACGATGCTGCCGTGGTCCGGGCGCCAGACGTACTGCCCGGCCTCGCGGGTATAGGTGCGGCCGCCCCAAAAATTCACTCCGTCCACGTCCTGAAGTGCCACTCCAACGCCCAGGTGCCACACGTGGTCCAGCGGCTGGTGGTCCGTCACGACGGCTCCGGCAAGGGTCCGGACCGGGTGCAGGTAGGGGCGCGGGGAGGAGGCGGCGCGGATGTGGCTGCCGTCGCGGTAGTCCGCCACATGGTGGCCGTCTACGGTGAACGTGCGGCCGGGCGGCAGGGCGCGGGCCCAGGGGGCGCCGAGCTCGGCGAAGGTTGCCTGCGCTTTGACGGCGCGGGCCATCAGGTCGGTGATGCCCTGGACCACGGGATGCGCGTCGTCGCCCCCGCCCTCCCACGAGATGTACTGTGCGCCGGTCGGGACCGGCGCGGGAGAGGTGCGGATCGCTTCCAGCACGGCGGTGAACGCGCCGGTGTCCTCCAGCGCGCAGAGCAGGGGAGCCCCGGTGGCCCGGGCCTCGAGCAGGTTCTCCAGCAGGTCCGTGCGCGCGTAGGCCTCCCGGCGCTCGCCGTCGGGAGTGGTGATGACCACCTCGTCCCGGGTGTAGGAGAGGGTGATGTCGCCCAGGGTTCCGTGCACGGCGACGGTGGGGTCCAGCTGTTCGGGGGCGCAGAGCGTGAGGGGGCACAGTAGCGTGGTTCCCTGGGCAGTGCGGACCCGGAGCACGGAGGTGTCGTCGCTTTCGGTCTGGTTGGCCCGGTACAGGTCCGTTTCCACGGAGGCGACGTCGGCGAGGGTCCGCGCGCCGGCCAGGGACAGGCCCGTGGCAACGGCGTGGGCCAGGGCGTTCGTTGCAACACCGTCCACCACATCCACGCCATCCAGGCTGCGCTTTCCGGCCCAGCGTGAGCGCTTGAAATATGCCTGGGTGCGGAGCCACTGGCCGGTGGCGCTGATGCCCAGGACGGTGCCGATCTCCCCGGCGGCCACCGCGTCCCTGATGGCGGGCAGGGCGTGGGACCCAAGGCTCTGGAAACCCACCTGGACCAGGCGGCGCTTGTCCCGGGCCATGGCCAGGACCTGCTCGAACTGGGCCAGGGACGCCACGGGCGGTTTTTCCACGTAGACGTCCATCCCCGCGGCCAGGGCGGCGATTGCCAGCGGGGCATGCGTCTGGATGGGGGTGGCAATAATGACGACGTCGACACCCGGCTGGGCGGCCAGCAGTCCGTCCAGGTGCGGGAAGACGGCCACCGAAGCGGCCAGGCTGCCGGGCTGCGGCGGGTTGGGATCGGCGACGGCCACCAGTTCCAGGGCGCCCGCCTGTTCAAGCCGGGACAGGTTGGCAAGGTGCCGCTCGCCGAAGCCATGCACGCCCACCAGGGCCACCCTCGGGATGGCGGTCGGAGCGGTCTGCTGGTGCGTGGATTCCGCCGAATGCTGTGTGGTCACGTGGGTCCTTGGGAGCAGTTGTAAGACGTGGGAACAGTTGTAAAAGTGGTCAGAATGCCAGCGCTTTGGCCAGGAAATCAAGGCCTTCGTCCTGCATGGCAGCGGTGAAGACGTGCCCGCCGGGCTGGAAGCTGCCCGTGTACCGGCCGGTGCCGTCGTGCAGGGATTCCAGGATCCGGTGCGCCTGGCGCATCCCGTCCTCCGGAAAGAGCTCGTCGGCCAGGGCATACTGCACCAGGAACCGGGTTTCGGCTGATCGGGCTGTGAGTTCCGGCCAGTCGCCCAGTTTCCACAGCCCGGGCGTCTGCAGCAGCCAGGAATGGGCGTCCAGGTAGGCAGGGAGAAGGGATTCGAAGGTGGTCATCATGCAGGTCACCACGGCGGCCCGGATACGCGGGCTGAGGACTGAGAGGGCGAGTGACCGGCCGCCGCCGCCGGAGAAGCCGATGCAGCCGAGCCTGTCCTGGTCCACCTCCGGCAGGGCCGCCAGGATGTCGAGGGCGGCAAGGTCGTCGTGCGCCACCATACCGGCCAGGCTGGTGCCCAGGAGGCCGGCGGCTTTGGCAACAGTGTCTTCGTGGAAACCCGCAGCAGCGTTGTATTGGTCGGCGTCGGAGGGCACGACGCCGTCCTCCCGCCACTGCGCCTGCCTCGCCGCTGTCGCCGAGGCGATCCGCCAGGGTGGAGTTGAAAGGTCGAATCTGCGGCTGCCCCAGGCGAAAGTGTCATGGGCCAGGACAGCGAAGCCGCGCCGTGCGACGTCGGTGGCCAGGGCCCGGCCGTCGTAGTGGCCAGCGCGGGCGGCCGCGGCCGACGGGTGGGTGTCCGGTAATTCCACCAGCCGGTCGGCCCCGCCGAACTTGTTTCCGCCATGGCAGTGCAGGGCCAGGACCCCCGGGAGGGGCCCTGAACTTCCGGCCGGCCGGACCAGCCAGCCCGTTGTCCGCGGCCCGAAGCCCAACTGCCAGCTGAGCTGGGAGGTGGTGGCGCCGTCGTACGTTTCCTCCCAGTGCACTGTTACTTCGGGGGCTGCCCCTGCGCCCGGCACACCCAAGGCGTCCGAGAACTCCTGCGCAGGGCGGGTGGACGCCTGGTGGCGTGGATGCTTGCGCAAGTAGGCGGGCCAGTCGTTGTAGCCGGCGATGGCGCTGGGCCGTGCTGCCGGGATCGGTGCTGGTGGGGTCATTTCTGCGGGGGGCACTGTGCCGGCCTCCTTCCGATGGTGATGCTGGCCTTTACGGGCGGACGGTCTGGTCAGCCCAAGTTTTGGGTGACCTCGGAGATCATGCCCTTGGCTGCGTCCCGCGGGGAGATCTTTCCAAAAAGTACATCGGTGTTGTAACGGTTCAATACTTCCATGGTGGTCGAAGATCCTGGACCTTGATGGTGGGGTTTGCGGCTTCGAAGGCTTTGATAACTTCCATAATGGTTTTCGCCCTCGAATCGTTGCCCCACCAGGCGAAACGGATGGTGACAGGGTCTTCCGGCGTCCCCGCTTTTCCGGCCTGCTGGCTGCTGCCGCAGCGGGTCACGGCCAAGGCGAGGGCGGCAACAACGCCGGTGACGCCCATGACGGATTTCTTGACACCAAACTTCATTGGTTGTGCCCCTCGGCTTGTTGGTTGGGGTGGCGCGACGCAGGTAACAGAAAACGTTTTCTCAAAAACTAACAAAGGGCTATACAGGAGTCAAGAAACCGTTTACTTTGGTACGGAGCCGCAATTCAAACGGCACTCCCGGCCCCGGATGCTGCAGTCCTGCAAGGCGGCAGCAGGCCGTGCCGGAAGTGCCCGATCCCCATCGCCTGGCGATGACCGTAACGTGGAGGCCACGATGACCAAAGGAGACCACATGGCCGCAAAACACATCTCCAGGACACTGCGTCCGGCCCTGGCGCCGGCCGCCGTGACCCTGGCGTCCCGGATGGAGCAGGTCCCGTGAGCGCCATCAGCGAGCTCAGTTCCATCACCCGGCGGAAAGGCAAAGCCACCCCCGAGGAGAAGAAGGCCAACAGGCGGGACAACAAGGCCGCCTACATTTTCCTGCTGCCGTGGCTGGTGGGCCTGGTGGCCATCACCATCGGCCCCATGCTGATGTCTCTCTACCTTTCCTTCACGGACTACAACCTGCTCCAGCCGCCGGAGTGGACCGGGCTGGACAACTTCACCCGGATGCTCAGCGACGCCCGGCTGCACAACTCGCTCCGGGTCACGTTCACCTATGTCTTTGTGGGCGTGCCGCTGCAGCTCGCCGTGGCGCTGCTCATTGCGCTCGTCCTGGATAAGGGGCTTCGAGGCCTGCCGTTCTACCGTTCGGTGTTCTACTTGCCGTCCCTCCTGGGCGGCTCGGTTGCCGTTGCCATCCTGTGGAAGCAGATCTTCGGCACCACCGGGCTGGTCAACCAGGTCCTCGCCATGTTCGGCATCCAGGGTCCGGGCTGGATCTCGGACCCCAGTACGGCTTTGGGCTCGATCATCCTGCTGCACGTCTGGACCTTCGGTGCCCCCATGATCATCTTCCTGGCAGGCCTGCGGCAGATCCCCAACATGTACTACGAGGCCGCCAGGGTGGATGGCGCATCGACGCTTCAGCAGTTCCGGCAGATCACCCTGCCCATGCTGAGCCCCATCATCTTCTTCAACCTGGTGCTGCAGATCATCGGTTCCTTCCAGTCGTTCACGCAGGCGTTCATCGTCTCCGGCGGCAACGGCGGGCCTTCGGACTCCACCATGTTCTTCACGCTGTACCTCTACCAAAAGGGTTTCGGCCAGTTCGACATGGGCTACGCGTCCGCCATGGCGTGGGTGTTGCTGCTCATCATCGGCGTGTTCACCGCCATCAACTTCATCGCTTCTAAGTATTGGGTTTTCTATGACGACTAAGCTTGAGACGCTGCCCACCCCGGACAAGAAGTCCGCGGGCGACGGCAAGCCTAAGAACCGCAAGCGCCGGGTCCGCGAGTCCCGTGGAACGCTGGCCTTCAGCCGGGCCCAGCGCGGTAAATCGCTGATGAAGCATGGCATCCTGATCCTGGCCGGCGGGCTGATGATCTACCCGCTCCTGTGGATGGTGGTGTCCTCCCTGCGTCCCAATGAGCTGATCTTCCGCGAGCCGGGCCTCTGGCTCAACAGCCTGGAAATGAGCAACTACACCTCCGGCTGGTCAGCGCTGACGCACCCCTTTGGCCACTACATGCTGAACTCGGCCATCGTGGTGATCGGCTCCATCCTGGGGAACCTCGTTTCCTGCTCCATGGCCGCCTACGCCTTCGCCAGGCTCCAGTTCACGGGTAAGAAGCTGTTCTTCGGCATCATGCTGCTCACCATCATGCTGCCGTTCCACGTGGTCATCGTTCCGCAGTACATCCTGTTCTCGCAGATCGGCTGGGTTAATACCTTCTGGCCACTGCTGGTGCCCAAGCTGCTCGCCACGGACGCGTTCTTCGTCTTCCTTATGGTGCAGTTCATCCGCGGCATCCCCAAGGAGCTGGATGAGGCCGCCAGGATCGACGGCGCCGGCCACCCGCGGATCTTCCTGCGGGTCATCCTGCCGCTGATGGTGCCGGCCCTGGCCACCACCACCATCTTCACCTTCATCTGGACCTGGAACGACTTCTTCGGCGCCCTGATCTACCTCACGGACCCGGACATGTTCACCGTTCCGGTGGCGTTGCGGGCGTTCGTGGATTCACAGTCGGCCACGAGCTGGGGCTCCCTGTTCGCGATGTCGATCGTGTCCCTGCTGCCGGTCTTCCTGGTCTTCCTCTTCGGCCAGCGGTTCCTCATCAAGGGCATCGCCACCACGGGCATCAAATAACCCCCGGCATCTCATAAGCCGGGCGCAACCCTCAAAGACGAACGGCCTGTCCGAGCGGCGGGCCGTTCGTCTTGGTTTTCCGGTGCACCAATCGCTCAATTTTCATGGCAGCACCGTCTTGTAATACAAGTGAGCGACTTATAGCATTAGGATCAGAAAGCGCTTTCACGGCTTTCGGCCAGACTTCCGCTGGAGTCAGCCGCTGTCCCCACAACAACCCGCACCTGGATCAACGAAGATCGGAGTACACAGTGCCGCTTTTCCCCCGTCCTGCGTCTGCTGCCAAGCAGCCTGCAGGGGCACCCGCATCAGGCACCAGCCACCCACCCCGTTTGGGCCGAACCCGTAAGGCCGGCGCGGTTGCCGCCGCAGTCGCCGCCGTTATGGCCCTTAGCGCCTGTGGCGGGGGAGCAGCCCCGCAAGACGCCGACGGCACCGTGGAGCTTCGCTTTTCCTGGTGGGGCGGCGACAAGCGCGCCCAGCTGACCCAGGAGGCCATCAAGCAGTTCGAAGCCGAAAACCCGAAGATCAAGGTCAAGCCCGAGTTCGGCGACTGGAGCGGTTACTGGGACAAGCTGGCCACCCAGGTAGCGGCCAATGATGCCCCGGACATCATCCAGATGGATGAGAAGTACATCACGGAGTACTCCAGCCGGGGTGCCCTTCTTGACCTGTCCAAGTACGACATCAACACTTCCAAACTGGACGAAGCGGCGCTGAACGCCGGCAAGGGCGAGAAGGGACTGACCGGGATCGCCGCAGGCATCAACGCCGCCACCATCCTGGCCAACCCCGCCGTCTTCCAGGCAGCCGGAGTGCCGCTCCCGGACGACACCAAGTGGACGTGGGATGACTTTGGCCGCATTGCCGCAGAAATCACCGCCAAGTCGCCCAAGGGAACCTATGGCGCTGCAGCGTACGGAACTGATGAGGCTTCCCTGGGGGTTTGGCTCCGGCAGAACGGCAAGTCGCTGTACACCTCCGACGGCAAGCTGGGCTTCGAGCCGGGCGACATCGCCGAGTGGTGGTCCTTCCTGAAGCAGCTGAGCCAGAAGAAGGCGGTGCCGTCCGCGTCCGAGGTGGTGGAAGCCGAGGCTGCCCCGCTTGACCAGAGCGGACTGGCCACCGGCAAGAACGGCATGGCCTTCTGGTGGTCCAACCAGGCTCCGGCGCTGGAGAAGGCAAGCGGCGGGGACCTGAAGATCCTGCGGTTCCCCACCAAGACCGGCTCTGCTGATGATGCGGGCCTTTGGTACAAGGCCTCGCAGTTCTGGTCCGCCTCCTCGCGCACCAAGCACCCGCAGGAAACGGCCAAGTTCATCAACTTCCTGACCAACAACGTCAAAGCCGGCGAGGCCCTCCTCGCTGACCGCGGTGTCTACCCCAACTCCGAGGTCCGGGCCGCGATCCAGCCGAAGCTCACCCCGGCCGACGTTAAGGTGGTCAAATTTATCGACCAGATCAAGGATGAGCTCGGCGAGGCACCGGCGCCGCCCCCGAAGGGTGCAGGAGCCATCCAGGAAATCATCAAGCGGTACACCTCGGAAGTCCTGTTCGAACGGCTCTCTCCAGAGGATGCAGGCAAGAAAGCGACCGACGAGATGAAGTCCGCCATCAGCAGCTAGTCCTCACCCCGCCGACACGGCTCCGGACCGTCTGTATGGTGCCTCCTCATCACAGACGTCCGACGGCGGGTGGCAGCTCTGCCCCGGAAGGAACCCATGGTTCCTTCCGGGGCAGAGCTGTTTAAAGCGCAGTTGTCAGGCTGCCCGGGCGGGGTGGTGGAATTGAGCAGCCGCGTTCCCTTCGCCTGGTCCGAAGCTCGTTATGTCGTCGTTCCGGTTCAGCCGGCCGCCGGACCGGCTCGGAGGGCAGGACCCGCCCCAGGACCTGGACGGAAAGGGTTCGTGCCGGAGGGCAGGGTGGGGAGGACTCCCCGTGCAGAAGCTGTTCCTTGAGCCGCCTACCCAGGCCGGTTCCGGGCAGTGGTGGTGCGGTGGAGTGGTAGGTGTGGCCGGTTGGCGTGGTGGTGGCGACGGTGTGCCTACGTCCGGGGATGGGTTTTGTGGTCCAGCCGGGTGTTTCTTTGGTGTGGTTGCAGGCTTCGCAGAGGCCCTGGCCGTTATCGGCGCTGGTGGGGCCGCCATCGTGCCAGGCGGTGATGTGGTCGTGGTGGCGGATCGGGGCGTCGCAGTACGGCGTGCGGCAGGTGTCATCCCGGACCTGGAGGAAGCGTTTCAACCCCGCCGGGAAGAACCGGGCCTTGGAGTCCATCGCCACCAACTCACCGGTAACCGGAGCTGTGTAGAGCCGCCGGACCCAGAGGCTAAGGTCGTTCCCAACAATGCCGGTGAGGGCGATGTCCCGGGCGGCTGCTGCGGGGATGGTGCCGTAGCCGGGGAGCCGGGCGGGTTCGGAATCGGCCTGGAGGAGGGTGCGGTCGGTCATGACGAGCTGGATCTGAACCCCGCTGATCCCGCCCGGGGTACCGGTGACGCGTTCGACGAGGGTGTCGGCCATGACCTGCCCCCGCGACCTCTCATCCCCAGCCGCGCGTGCCGTGTCGGCATCCTTGGTGAGGGCGGTGTACGCGGCGACTCCTTGGGCGACCGGCAGCAGCGCGGTCAGGTACGTCATGGTGTCCGGGGCCGGGCGCAGGCTCACGCTCCGTTCGGTGGCCGCGCGTGCGGCCCGCTTGGCAACCGAGGCAGGGTCCCGCCGGTACGCCGCGGCCCGGACCGCGGCCACAATGGCCTTATCTCCCCTGCCGTCCAGGGCACCGGTGTCGGCTCCGAGTTCCTCATCCACCCCCGCCCGGTCCCCGGGGCTGAGGCAGATGGTTTCCCTCACAACCAGCGTCACCCGCCACTCATTCAACAACCCACTCCGGAACGCGGCGAAGGTGTGCGGCATCCCGGTCAGGGTTTTGGCCAGGCCCAGCAGCCGGGACCCCCGGGCCGGGGATTCACCCCGGGCCAGCGCGATCTGCGCCGCGACCCCGGCACCCTGCTCAGCGGCCGGGACCCCGGCAACGGCCTGCTCCCGCCGCTGCGACAAATCAAAAGCAACGGTGGTATCGGCCTGCCGGGCACCGGCCAGGCACTTCAGGTCCTCCAGCTCCCGCAACTGGTCAATCTTCCCCGCATCATCGCTGGCCATGGGAACAGACGCCAACAGCTTCACGACATCAGCAATGGAAGGGGCAGCAGGCGAGGACAGAAACGAAAACGGGCCCGCAAACGGAGGCGCATCGACAGCAGCGGGCCCGGTATATGGCACTGCCCCCAACCCTGCTGCAACCGTGCCCACAACTGCTTCCATAACCAAAGTGTGGCAGCCGGGTCCGACAATTACCCGCACCCAAAAGCCCTATGTGGAAAACCGGAAAGGCGCCCGCCAGCTGCCCCCCGTCCGTAGTGAAACGGCGGCGCCAAAGGAGGCGCCGCCGTCGTACTTAGAGCGTCCGCTCAGTCTTCGGAGACCACCGCAACACCGCCGGCCGGAATCACGCCGGCAAACGGCTCGCCGGTCAGCAGGTCGGTGCCTGCGGCAGACACCGAAGCGTCCGAACGGGTGTGGTTGATCGCGAACAGGTAGCTCTGCCCGTCGGAGGAAAACCGTCGAACCAGTTCCACGCCGGGATCAGCGGCGGCAACGGGGGAGACGCCGGACTCGGCCAGCAGTTTGTCCAGGACAGCATCAATCCCGTCCCGGTCGGGGAAGGTGGCCAGGTACCAGGCGGCCCCGTTGCCCACGGCGTGCCGGGTGAGGGAGGGGATGCCCTCCAGCGGGTACTCGGTAAAAAACTGAACTGCCTCCGCACCGGCCAGGTGGACGTGTTCGCTCCAGATCGAAGACACCGTGCCGTCGCTCAGCTTCAGCTGCGAACCGGCAAGGAGGGGATGGAACTCCTCAACCCGCACCCCCAAAAGCTCGCGGAAGGCGCCGGGATAGCCGCCCAGCCGCACATGGTCCTTCTCGTCCACGATGCCGCTGAAGTAGCTCACCAGCACCGTGGCACCGGCGGTGGCAGCAGCGGCAATATTGGCGGCCGCCTCATCAGTGATGGAGTACAGGGTGCACACCAGGACCAGGTCGTATCCTTCCAGGGAGGCAGAGGGATGAACCAGGTCCACGGAAATCCCGCGGAGGAAGAGTGCGCGGTGGAAGGCCCGCAGCAGGTCCAGGTACTTCACGTCGATGCTGGGCTTGGAGTCGATCTCGCTGGCCCACCACGCCTCGTAGTCAAAGACAATCGCGGCGCGGGACTGGACCCGCGAACCGCGCACGGGTTCAAGCCGTTTCAGCGCAGCCCCAAGCTCCACCACCTCACGCCACACGCGGGTGTCGCGTCCGCCGTGCGGCACCATGGCCGAATGGAACTTCTCGGACCCGGCAAAGCTCTGCCGCCACTGGAAGAACATCACGGCGTCCGCACCGCGGGCCACGTGGGCCAGTGAATTGCGCAGCATCTCGCCGGGCATCTTGGGCTGGTTGCGCGGCTGCCAGTTAACGGCCGACGTCGAATGTTCCATCAGGATCCACGGGTCGCCGCCGGCAATGCCCCGTGTGAGGTCCGCGCTGAACGCGAGTTCGATCTGCCGTTCGGGGTCGGCGGCCACCAGGTAGTGGTCATTGGCGATGACGTCCAGGTCCTTGGCCCAGTCGAAGTAGTCCATGGACTTGGTGGCGCTGGATGCCATCAGGTTGGTGGTACAGGGGATGTCCGGGGTGACTTCGCGCAGGACGGCCACGAGCTCCCGGTAGTAGTCCATCAGCGCCCAGGAGTTGAACCGCTGGAAATCCAGCTGCTGGCCCGGGTTCAGGGTGGACGGCGCAACGGAAGGCGGCAGGATCTCCTCAAAGGAGCCGTAGTTCTGGGACCAGAATGCCGTCCCCCAGGAAGCGTTGAGCGCATCGATGCTCCCGTACCGGCGCTCCAGCCAGGCGCGGAAGGCAGCGGCGTCCTCGTCCCCGTAGAACTCGGAGACGTGGCAACCCAGTTCGTTGTCCACATGCCACAGTGCCAGGGCCGGATGGTCCTTGTACCGTTCCGCGAGGGCGCGCGTTATCCCGGTGGCGTAGCGGCGGTAAACGGCCGACGACGGCGTGTAGTGCCGCCGCGAGCCCGGCCCCAGCACGGTTCCGTCAGCCGTGACGGGCAGGATTTCCGGATGCCTGCGGACCAGCCAGGCGGGGGGAGCGGCGGTGGCGGTGGCGAGGGCCACTTTGACGCCGATGCCCGCGAGGTTGTCCATCACCTCGTCCAGCCACCCGAAGTCGTAGTGCCCTTCGGAGGGTTCCAGCAGTGCCCAGGAGAAGATCCCGACGCTGAGGAAGTTCACCCCCGCCTCCTGCATGAGTTCCAGGTCCTCCAACCGCACGCTGGCGGGCCACTGTTCAGGGTTGTAGTCACCACCGAAACCGATGCCCTGGACCTTAGTCCAGATGCTCGACGGCCCGTGGGTTTCCTGCTCTGTCATGGGACTCCTTTGTCTGTTTGGGGCGAAAACTCAGTCTGACATCAGACCTTTGGAAAACGCTTGCCCAATTTCGGGAATGCAGATATTGTATCGTTTCAGTAGCCGTGTAAGCCAGCTCACTACTCACGTTGTAGGCGGAGAAATGGCAAAGCACTCATCGAGCAAGGAGGCTCCCGTGATCAACAGAAGGCATTTCCTCACTACCGTGGCCATCGGCACCGCATCCGCCGCAGCGCTGTCGGCGTGCGGCAACGGATCCAGCTCTTCCGGCCAGACCGGATCCGCTGAGAAACCCGTCACCATCAACTACACCTGGTGGGGCAACGACGACCGCGCGACGCGCACCCGCAAGGCCATCGAGCTGTTCGAATCCAAGAACCCGGACATCAAGGTCAACGGCAACTTCACCGACTTCGCCGGCTACTGGCAGAAGCGTGCCACCGAGGCTGCCGGCGGTGGCCTGCCGGACGTCATGCAGTGGGACCTGTCCTACCTGCGCGACTACGGCCAGCGCAACCAGCTCCTGGACCTCAGCACCGTCAAGATCGATACATCCGCCTTTGACAAGTCCCTCCTGCCGTCGGGCCAGATCAAGGGCAAGACCTATGGCATCCCCACCAGCACCAACGCCTTCGCCGTCTACTATGACCCCGCAAAGCTGGCCCCGTTGGGCATCGCGGAGCCGACCGGCAAATGGACCTACAAGGAATTCAACGACTTCCTTACCCAGGTGGGAACCAAGAGCAACGGCGCCCTCTACGGCGGCACCGACTACACCGGCGTCTGGTGGATGTTCAACATCTGGCTGCGCCAGAACAAGATCGAGGCCTTCACCTCTGACGGCAAGCTGGGCTTCAGCAAGGACGACCTGAAGAAGTGGTGGAACCTTCCCGCGAACCTGCGGGGTACAGGTGCCATCATTCCCGAGGACCGCGTGACGCAGCTGGCTCCGAAGTCGCCGTTCGGCTCCAACGCCACTGCCACCGAAGTCACCTGGGACAACTTCATGGCCGGCTACCTGGGCGACAGCGGCGCCAAGGAACTCAAGCTGGTGCCGGTTCCGTCCGACGATCCGAACAATCTTGGCCTGTTCCTCAAGCCCTCCATGCTGATGGTGGCCAGTGCGAAGACCAAGTACAAGGACGCTGCTGCCCGGTTCATTGACTTTATGGTCAACGACCCGGAGGTGGGCCAGATCTTCAAGACCTCCCGCGGCGTCCCCGCCTCCAAAACCCAGCGTGACGGCACCACGTTCGAAGGCACGGACAAGCTGGTGGTGGATTACGAAAAGTCCATTGAAAAGTACCTCAAGGACGCCCCAGAGCCGCCCATCGTCGGTTTCGGCACGCTCGAAGCCTCCTTCAAGCGCATCGCCTCGGACCTGAACTACGGCAAGCTCACCATCGACGGTGCCACCGATGCCTGGTTCAAGGAAGCCGAAGACCTCATCAAGCAGAACGGCTGATCAGGCACATTGCCTCATCAAGCGTTCACGACTGACGGAATGACCTCGTGACTCAAAGCCCAACCCTGAGCAGGCGTTCGGCGTCGTCCGGATCCCCGCTGCCGCGCAAGTCGCGGCGGCGGGGCGCGGATGCCCGTGCCGGCTACACCTTCCTGCTGCCCTGGCTGCTGGGATTCATTGCCCTCACGGTTGGGCCAATGATCTCCTCGCTCTACCTGTCCTTCACCAACTACAACCTGTTCGAGCCGCCAAAGTGGATCGGCCTGGACAACTACACCACCCTGTTCCAGGACGAGCGCTTCCTGCAGTCCGTTGGCGTGACCGTGGGCTACGTGGTGTTCGGTACGCCGCTGAAACTCGCGGCGGCGCTGGCGGTGGCCATGCTGCTGAACAGCAAGCGCCGTGGCCAGGGCTTCTACCGCTCCGCCTTCTACGCCCCGTCGCTGATCGGTGCATCCGTCTCCATCGCCATCGTCTGGAAAGCGATGTTCGGCGACAGCGGCCCGGTGGACCAGGGCCTGTCCTTCTTCGGGATCAACCTGGGCGGCTGGGTGGGCAACCCCGCAATGACCATGCCGATGTTCATCCTGCTGACGGTGTGGCAGTTCGGTGCCCCGATGGTGATCTTCCTGGCCGGCCTCAAGCAGATCCCCGTTGATCTCTATGAGGCAGCCTCGATGGACGGCGCCGGCCCGGTGCGGAAGTTCTTCAACATCACCTGGCCCATGCTCTCCCCGGTGATCTTCTTCAACCTGCTGATGGAGACCATCCACGCATTCCAGATCTTCGCGTCGGCCTACATTATTTCCAACGGTGAAGGCGGCCCCGCCGGCTCCACCCTCTTCTACACCCTCTACCTGTACCTGCGGGGCTTCAGCGATTTCCGGATGGGCTACGCCTCGGCCATGGCCTGGCTGCTGGTGATCGTGGTCGGCATCATCACGCTGATCTTCTTCCGCACGTCCAAGTCCTGGGTCCACTACAGCGGTGATGCAAAATGACAACCATGGCAACGCCAACCCAGTCCGCCCCGGACACGGCGGCCCAGGCCTACAACCCGAAATCCGAGTCCGCCGGGGCCAAGCGGGCCAAGAGCGCGATCTTCCACCTCGTGGCCCTGATCCTGACCGGCATCGTGCTCTACCCCGGTCTGTGGATGATTGCCTCGTCCTTCAAGCCCAACGCGGAAATCGGCGGCCAGAACACGTCGCTGTGGTCCAACAACTTCAGCTTCGACAACTTCGTCACGGCGATGGACGGGATCGGCGGGGTATCCACACTGCAGTTCTTCACCAACTCGCTGATCCTCGCCCTCGGCGCCGTGCTGGGGACCGTCCTCTCGGCAAGTGTGTCGGCGTACGCATTCGCCCGGATCAACTTCCCCGGCCGCAGCGTCTTGTTCGGCATGATGATCGCCACCCTGCTGCTGCCCTTCCACGTGGTGATCATCCCGCAGTACATCGTGTTCCAGCAGTTGGGCCTGGTGGACACCTATGTGCCGCTGCTGATCGGCAAGTTCCTGGCCGCGGACGCGTTCTTCGTCTTCCTCATGGTCCAGTTCATGCGCGGCCTGCCCGCTGAACTGGATGAGGCGGCAAGGATCGACGGCGCAGGACACGCACGGATCTTCGGCTCCATCATGCTGCCGCTGATGAAGCCGGCCCTGATCTCCACCTCGATCTTCTCCTTCATTTGGAGCTGGAACGACTTCCTGGGCCCGCTGCTGTACCTGAACACCCCGGACAAATACCCGCTGCCGCTGGCCCTGCGGCTCTTCGTGGACCAGACCCAGTCCTCGGACTACGGCGCCATGATTGCCATGTCCGTACTGGCCCTGCTGCCGGTGCTGATCTTCTTCCTGATCTTCCAGCGGTACATCGTCGAAGGCGTCTCCACCCAGGGCCTCAAGGGCTAACGGACAGCAAGGCAGAAAATGAGCACCATGGACAGCACCACACCCGCATCCAGCCACGAGCCCATCCCGGTGAACCGGTTCGCCCTGTTCTCCGAAACCCTCCTGGCGGGGGTGCTGGTGCTGGTGCTGTCCATCCCGCTGGTCACCATTCCCGCCGCCTACGCCGCCGGTACCGCCCACCTTGAGCGGCACCTGAACGGCCGGGACGATTCGGTCCGCGGCCTCTGGGGCCTGTTCAAGGCTGCCCTGCCCGGCAGCTGGAAACTGGGGCTCATGACGGCGGCAGCCGCCGTCGTGATTGTCCTCAACCTGCTGCTCGCGTGGGTGGGCCAGTTGCCTGGCCGTGGCGTGGTCCTTCCCGCCACGCTGCTGCTTGCCGCCGGCGCAGCCATCCTGCTGCTCCGCACGGCATCCGCATGGTCCGATTTCTCAGCCACCGGCACCGGAAGCACCGGCAAGGACACGTGGCGCCGGGCCCTCCAGGCCGGCCAGGCAATCTCGCTGCGCGACTGGACCGGCTCCCTGCTGATCGCCGCCGCGCTGTTCGGTGCCGTGGTGTTTGTCTGGATGCTCGCCGCACTTTTCGTGGTGGTTCCCGGCACCCTGATCCTGGCCGCAGCCGCAGTGAAGCTGCGCTCCCACCGCCACCGCAACTGACTGTGCCTTCCCGCCGCACCCGTTCGGCTCCGGCCGCCCGTCCCGGGATCAGCCAGCCCCGCTGGTACCACCCCTTAAAGCAGCACAACTACCGCCTGTTCCTGGCCATGCAGCTGGCCGGCAGCCTTGGTGTCTGGATGCAGCGCCTGGCCCAGGACTGGCTGGTGCTGCAGCTGACCGGAAGCCCCGCCGCGGTGGGTGCCGCCGTCGCCCTCCAATTCCTGCCCATGCTGGTGGTGGGGCCGCTCGCGGGACTGGTGGTGGACATCTTCCCCAAGCGCCGCATCATGATGGTGTGCCAGTCAATCATTGTGCTCCTCGGTGTGGGGCTGGCCGCGTGGGCCGCGAGCGGCACCATCACCGTATGGGTGGTCTACGCCAGCTGCATTGCGCTGGGCATTACGGCAGCGGTGGACCAGCCCACCCGGCAGGTCTTCGTCAATGAAGTGGTGGGCGACGCCGGCCTGCGGCCCGCCATCGGACTCAACAACGCGCTGTCCCAGCTGGGCGCCATGGCCGGCCCGGCACTGGGCGGCATCCTGATCGCACAGGCGGGCCCGGCGGCCGCCTTCGCTTCAAACGCGCTGATCGGCGTGCTGGTGCTGGGCATGATCGCCGCCATCCGTGGCCGGGAGCTGCATCCGGGTGTACCGGCGGAGCGGGGGCGCGGGCAGGTGCTGGCCGCTTTCCGGTACGTCCGGGAACGGCCGCGGCTGCTTCTCCTCATCCTGCTGGCGGGGCTGCTGGGCGCCTTCGGCATGAACGGGCCCGTGGTCCTCGCCGCCTTCGCCGAACGGGTGTGGCACAACGGCGTGGAAGGCTTCGGGCTGTTTAACACCGTCAGTGCCCTCGGGGCGCTGGCAGGCGCGCTCCTTGCGGCCCGGCTGGGGAACATGGGCCGCCGCGGCATCGTGGCTGCGGCGGGTCTCTTCGGGCTGTCGCAGCTGGTGGCCGCCCTCATGCCCAACCTGGTGCTGTTCGTGGGCATGCTGGTGGTGGTGGGCATCATGACGCTCTTGTTCCTGACCAGCGCCGCCACAGCGGTCCAGCTGGAGGCGGGGCCAGCCATCCGCGGCCGCGTCATGGCGCTGTACCTTCCGCTCCTGCTGGGCGGGCATGCCTGCGGTGGACTCCTGGCGGGCTGGCTGACCGAACAGTTCGGCGTCCGCACCGGCCTGGTGGTTACCGGCGGCCTGGGTATGCTCTCCGCGGCCGTGGTGGGCCTGCTGCTGTGGTGGCACGGGCGGCGGCAGAGGGATTCTGCGCCAGCGGGGTCTTAGGGAGGATTAGGCGGGCGTGAAGGTCCAGGTCCCGGTATGGACCCGGAAGTCGCGCGTGGCTTGGGGCGCCTCGTTGTCACCTGGAGCGGAACGCACGACGGCGGCATCCGCACCGGGCCCCTTGACGCCGTAAGTGCCGGCGGGCAGCCGGACGGTGGCTGTAACGCCAGGCGGAATGGTGCACTCCAGCTCCACCTGTCCGCCGCGGCGCTGCCAATCTGCGTGCACATACCCGTTGCCCACCGGGACGCTGCCGCGGGCGTGCTCCAACCGGCACAACGGCGGAGCGATCAACACGCCATTCCCGCCGGGCACGCTGAACCGGACTCCGAGCAGGTGCTCCAGGATCTCCTTGAGCACCGCTGCGGACCAGGCGTGCGACTGGCTGTAGTCGCTGCCGTCCGCCAGGTCCCACGCCTCCCAGGTGAAAGTGGCGCCGCGGTCCAGGAGCCGCGCCCAGCCGGGTTGATCCTTGTTGGTGAGCAGATCCAGCACCGCATCCGTCATCCCTTGGCCCACCAGCGCCCGGACCAGACGGTGCACGGTCATGGGGCCCTGCCGCATGCCCATCCCGGCGATCCGGGCGGCGTCCGCTGCGGCGTACGTTGGCTCAGTGATGCCCAGCGACAGCGGGAAGGACGTGGCGTGCTGGGAGGCATGGGAGCTGGGCGTCCCATCCGCGTACAGCCCGTCCACCATGACCCCTTCCACCCGCAAACGCGTGCGGACGGCAGTTGCCAGGGCACGGGCAGCAGCGGCGTAGCGGGCTGCCGCGCCCTCATCGCCTGCCGCACCGCAGAGCCGGGCGGTGGATACCAGTGCCGAGTACGCCTGGACATTGACAGTGGTTTTGGCCGCGCATTCCATGTCGTAGCCGAACCGGCCGGGTGCCGGCCAGTCCACGATGCCGTGCAGGTAGGGGCCGGAGCCGCCGCCCAGGCTGGTGACCAGTCCCGCCGTCGGGCCTTCTGCTGGAATATAGCGCAGGGCGTAGTCAGCTGTGTTGCACAGGTGCGGCAGCAGCTCCCGGACCAGGGCAAGATCACCCGTGCGGAGGTGGTACTCCTCGGCCCACTCCGGCAGCATCAGGGAAAAATCGGGGATATCGCGCTTGCCGTCGCCGTTGGGATAGACGGCGTTATAGCGCCCCTTCTCCTCCCCGGCATTCCAGTAACGGCGGGCGGACCATGCGAACTCCCGCATCGCCTGCGCCGTGAAGGCGTGTTCGCCGAACAGCGCCATGGTGGCATAGGAGATGTTGGCGGCGTCGGCCAGGAACTGGCCCTTTTCGCGGGTGGGGGTATCCACGAACTGCTCCTGCACGCCATACAGCGCAGAATCGCGGAGCAGCCCGAACACGGAGTCCAACACCGGGTCCGAGCTGCTGAAGCTGCCCTCGCCGGGATGGCTGGCGTGGACAGTGGCGGCGCCGACGCGTGAGACCTCCGCGGCATCCACGCCGGGGAGCTCCAGGTAGCGGAAGCCCAGGTGCACCGACGCCCGGTACTGCTGCGGCCCTGAGGTTTGGGTGTAGGGAAAGGACATGTCGGTGTTCTGGCTGGCGGTCTTCCCGGCGTCCACCCTGCCGTCGGGACCCAGCGCGTAGCCGGCACGGAGCATGACGGTGCGCCCTGGCGCGCCGGCTAGAAAATCAATTTCGGGCTTCGCGGGGACCACCTGGCCGAAGTCCGCCACCATGGTGCCATCGACGGCGGTCAGGAACTGCTGCGGCGCCACGAACCGGCCGGCAAGGAAGGTCCTGCGGGGGTGCAGCCGGGGAAAGTCCGACGACGGGTGGCGGCCTGAGGTGATGGCCGCCGGCAGGTCAATTGCGGCGTTAAGGGACGCGGCAGCCTCCCCGTCCAGGTGCTCCACCGGATCGCCCTCATCGTTGCGGTAGCCCGACTGGCGGTACGGGGCTTCGCCCGCGGTCCAGTCCGGGCCGGACGTGAGGACTTCGCGGCGCCCGTCGTCGTAGTCCACGGTGAGCCGGACCAGGAGGCCCGGAATGCCGGCGGCACGGCCCTGGCCCGGGCCGTACCAGTGGAGCAGGGCTGTTACCGGCACGGGCGTGTCCACGGGGTGTCCGGCGAGGACGTCCGTGAGGTCGACGGCGTCGTAATAGCCTTCGCCGGGGTAGCCGAACGAGGTGGTGCTGAGGCAGGGTGTTCCGGCGACGGAGAGCTGGGCGTGGTGGTGGGCTGCGGCGTAAAACCGGGCCCGCCGCACCGTCCCAGTGATTTTCAGGGTGCCCCGGAACAGGGTCCACTCATCGGGCTGGCGGTGTGCCGTGGTCCGGGACCAGCGCGCCAGGCAGGCCAGGGCCAGCTCACTGCCGGCATCGAAGCGGTGGTCCAGCAGGAGTTCTTCCCGTTCGCCGGGTTTCCCTTCTGTGGTGCCCGCGATGCGCAGCGAGGCGTACTCGGCCTGGCTCCGCGGGCCCTGGTGCAGGGCAAGCCTGCCCGCGGCGACTTGGTCAACGGACTGTTCAACCGCCAGCAGTTCCATGCCGTCCACTGCCACCCGGATGGTCCTGCCGTCGTCGCTTACGGCAAGGTCCCGCCAGGCACCGGATGCAGCGCCCATGGCGTGGGCGCTAGCCAGTACCGGGGTTTCCGGGGCGGCGGGGGCCGGGATCTCCCAGGCCGGAGCGGGGCGGAGCGATACCTGTCCGTCGGCGCCCAGCTCAAGCAACAGGCCGGTTCCGGGGCCGCTGCTGCGCAGGAGCAGGCCAGCGCGGCCCATCACGGGGCGGAGCCGGGCCTCCAGCCGGAAGCTGCGGAGCCCGGGGCAGGGGACAGGCAGGAAGGGGGACCCGGCCACCCGGAGCGCGTCGTTGAGGATCTCCAGCGGAGCACGCCCACCCGGCACCCGGCCCATCCAGCCGGCCTGCCAGGAACTGTCAGTAAGGCCGGTGCTGAAGGGCTGCAGGGCGGACCAGGAACCGGGGACTCCGGCTCCGTCCCGGATGCGCACGCGCCAGGCGTAGTCAGCGTCGTCGTCCAGCCGGGAACCGCCATACGGAATGCCGCATTGGCAGGATGACGCCACCGGCCCCGACGTCCACAGAACCGTCCCCCGCCCGTCCTGGACCTCAAGTTCATAGCCGGTTTGCCGCGCAAGGGCGGGATCGCCGCCGTCGTCCAAGTGCAGCTGCCAGCTGAACAGAGGGGAGGGGACGGCGGTCAGGCAGGACTCAAGCCCGTCCGTCAGGAGGTTGGCAGCGTGGAGTTGCCCGGCTTCCGGCTCCTGCGCTGCCATCAGGAAGCAGGCAGCTCGAAGGCAACCGGGGCCGCGGCGGCCCAGGGGAGGCCCAGTTCGCTGAAAGTGGCATGCTGCCGGCCCGCGCGCTCCAGGGCGTCCTCAATGCCCACCACCACGGCGTGCGCTGCATCGCCTTCGCCTTCCCAGCGGACATGTGCGGGATCGATGGGAGCAGGAAGCGGTGCAGTCCTGACGGCCTCCAGAACCAGCATGAAGGCTCCACTGTCCACCAGGCTGCTGGTGAGCGGAACTCCATGCGCCCGGTGGGCCAGCAGGTTTTCCGTCAGGTCGTCGCGGCCATAGGTTTCCTCCGTGTGCCCGGACCCAGTCTCGATGGTGAGCCGGTCCTCGGTGTAGTGGAACACCGCCGTGCCGGCCGAGCCCTGCAGGGTCAGGTAGGGCTCCACGGATTCCGACGCGCAGATGGTCAGGGCGCACGTAATGGGCAGCCCGGCCGCGGTGCGGATCCGGATGACGGAGGTGTCATCGGATTCGATGTCATTGGCGCGGTACAGTTCGGTCTCCACGGACGCAACGTCCGCGGTGGTGCGCGCCCCGGCAATGCGCAAGGCAGTTGCCACGGCGTGCGCCAGCGGGTTGGTGGCCACACCGTCCACCACGTCCACGCCGTTGATGCTCCGTTTTCCGGCCCAGCGGGAGCGTTTGTAGTAGGCCCTGTCGCGGACCCAGCGCCCGGTGGCGGAGATGCCTTCCAGGGTTCCGATGGTGCCGGCGGCAAGCAGTTCTTCGATGGCCTTCAGGGCGTGCGAGCCGAGGCTCTGGAATCCGATTTGTACCCCGCGGCCGGATGCCGATGCCGCCGCACAGAGGCGGTTGAAGTCGGCCAGGGAAGCGACCGGAGGCTTCTCCAGGTACAGTTCCGCGTCCGTGGCCAAGGCGGCCAGGGCCAGCGGGGCATGGGTCTGGATGGGCGTGGCCACGATGATCAGGTCCAGGTCCGGGGTGTCCTTCAGGAGGTGGTCCAGTCCCGGGTGGACAGCGGCCGACGGCGGGACGGTCCCGGGTGCCGTCGGCTGCGGGTCCGCGACGGCAACGAGTTCAACGCTGCCCGCGGCCTGGAGTCGCTCCAGGTTCCGGAGGTGGTGGGTGCCAAAGCCGTGCACTCCCACCAGTGCAACCCGGGCCGCAGGTTGCGGGATGGCCGCTGTTCCGGCGTCGCTGCCGGGCGCTTCCGTTGCCGTTCCCAATGGTTCTCCATTCCGCCCTGGCACCAGCTTCGCGGGCACCGAATCTTCTCGCCCGCACATCCCAGCAAGCGCTTTCCACCAACAAGTGTGCGGTATGCCACCCTGCCGAGTCCAGCTATGTAACGATTCAAAATTTCGCTTGACCATCGTGTGGCAGGAGGTCTAGATTTTCGAGAAACCGATTACCAGCGTGATGCGGGACACTTTCCGCTTCGCCTCTGCAACGATGGAGAACAGAAGGGAGCCCCGCCATGCTGTCCGGGACCTTCAGTGCGCGTGCCTACTCATTTTTTGACACACTCGTCTGGATAGCGGGACTGAACCTGCTGTGGATCGCCTTTACCCTCTTGGGTCTTGGGGTCTTCGGTGCGGGACCGGCCACCGCTGCCGCCCACATCGCGGTGCGCAAACGGGCGGCGGGCGACGGTGCTCCGCTGCTGCAAAGCTTCGCCGCCGCGTACTTCCGCAACTTCTTCAGGACGAACATGCTTTCCCTGCCGCTGATGGGCGTCGCGGCGGCCCTTGTCCTGAACTGGAACTACTTCTCCCGGGGCCCGGGGCTCTTTCCGCAGCTCATGGCGGCCGGCATCTTCGTTGCGGCGATCTTCCTGGCCGGCGCCGCCTGCTATGTGTTCCCCATGTACGCGCGGTACGAGTTGCCTGTGCCGCAATACCTGCTGATGTCCTCCCGTTTTGCGGTGCGGCACCTGGCAGGAACGGTCATCCTGCTCTTCGTCACCGCTGCGGTGGTGTATGCCAGCAGCTGCGTTCCGGGCCTGATCCCGTTCTTCAGTATTGGAGCCTGGCTCTACCTCACGGGCTGGTTGTGTGACCGCTTCTTCGCAGCCAATGACGAGTCGGTGGCGGCGGCGGAACCTGCCGCCCACCCAGCTCTTCATCGAGCTTCCGCCGCCTGACTGCTCCCACTGAGCACCCCGCGCCTGCCCCTGCTGCATGGCCCTGCGGGGGCCGAAGGGTGGACCACTTGAATGACCGAGCAATAAATGAAACGTATCAATCCAAGGGGCGACGTGCCCCAAGTACCCCAACGAAGTGGAGTGGAAAATATGATCCGCAGAAAACTATCCCTGGCCGCCGCCGTCGTCACCGCCACGGCCCTGACCCTCACCGCCTGCAGCGGGGGTGACACCCCGGCCGCGGACCTCACCTCTGTGTCCATCATGGCCCCGTTCCTCGAGGCGCAGCCGCCCGCAGCGGACGGTGCCGTCCAGAAGAAGCTGGAAGAGCTTACCGGCAAGCAGGTCAAGATCAACTGGACCCCCAACGCGTCCTACGAGGACAAGACCAACATCACGCTGGCGTCCTCGGACATTCCGCAGATCATGGTGATCCAGGGGAAGACACCCGGATTCGTGAAAAACGCCCAGGCCGGCGCCTTCTGGGACCTGACCGACAAGCTGGACAAGTACCCCAACCTCAAGACAACCTTCCCGGACATCCAAAGGAACGCCAGCATCAATGGCAAGGTCTACGGTGTGTTCCGCGGCCGCGCCCCCATGCGTGCGGCCGTGATGTTCCGTCAGGACTGGCTGGACAAGCTGGGGCTGCAGCCGCCCAAGACCACCGAAGACCTGTACAAGGTGGCCAAAGCCTTCACCGAACAGGACCCGGACGGCAACGGGCAGAATGACACCTACGGCATCACCGTCCCTAAATGGGGTGCGCTGGGCACCAACAGCCCCTTCGACCTCATCGAGGAGTGGTACGGGGCCGGAAACCGCTGGACGGAGCGGGACGGGAAGCTGATCCCCAGCTTCGAAACCGACGAATTCCTCGAAGCGGACCGGTTCATCAAGAAGATGGTGGATGAAAAACTCATCAACCCGGACTTTGCCACCTTTGACAGCACCAAGTGGAATGAGCCGTTCTTCAACGGCAAGGGCGGCATTATTATCGACGTCGATTCCCGTGTGAGCGTCCTCATCAACCTGTTCAAGCAGGCCGACCCCAACAACTTCCAGAACAAGGTGGGCTTCGTGGGCAACCTCGAAGGACCCGATGGCGAACTGCACGCCCACCCCTCCGACGGCTACTCCGGATTCCTTGCCATTCCCAAGGCCAGCGTCAAGAGTGAGGCAGAGCTGGACAAGGTTTTGGAATTCCTGAACACCATGAACGGCAAGGACGTGGCCATCCTGCTGAACAACGGCATCGAGGGCGTGAACTTCAAGGTGGAGGACGGCAAAGCGGCCACCATCAAGCCGGAGACCCCCGAGGGCAAGGCCGTCACCACCGATATCAAGAGCTACGCGCAGCTGGGCATGAATGTTGCGGGCAACGAGTTCTACCCGGTGAAGCAGCCCTCCGACTACGAGCAGCAGGTCTTCGACAAGCGCACCGAAGTGATGGCCGCGGACCTCAAGAGCGCCGTCTACAACCCGGCTGCGCCCTACGTTTCCCAGACCTACGTGGCCAAGGGTGCCCAGCTGGACAACATCGTGGCCGACGCCCGCATCAAGTACCTGGCCGGCCAGATCGACGAGCAGGGCCTCAAGGACGCCATCAAGCTCTGGGACACCAGCGGCGGCAACAAGGTCAAGGAAGAGATCAACAAGCTCTGGCAGGACAACAAGTAAATGGCAGCCCCTGTCATTGACACCCTCGCCGGGGAGCGGGTGGGCAAAAAATCGCCCGCTCCCCGCACCGGGGGCAGGTTCTCCGTCCATTTCGCCCACTACAAGTGGCTGTACCTGCTGCTCCTGCCCGGTGTGGTGTACTTCGCGGTGTTCCGCTATGCACCCATGTACGGGGTGTCCATCGCGTTCAAGGATTACGTCCCGTTCCTTGGCGTGAACGGCAGCCCCTGGGTTGGGTTCCGCAACTTCGAGGATTTCTTCGCCAACCCCGACTTTCCGAGGCTGCTTGGCAACACCCTGATCCTGGCCTTCCTTAACCTGGGCGTCGCTTTTCCACTGACCATCATTTTGGCGCTGCTGCTCAACGAGGTGCGGCTGTCCATCCTCAAACGCACGGTCCAGACGCTGGTGTACATCCCGCACTTCCTGTCCTGGACCATCGTGGCGTCCCTGAGCTTCCTGCTGTTCGCCCTGGACATCGGCCCGCTGTTCCAGCTCCTGAACAGCGTCATGGGCACCAACATCGACTTCCTGTCCGACCCTGCCTGGTTCCGGCCGCTGATCGTGCTGCAGGAAATCTGGAAGAACACCGGCTGGGGCACCATCATCTTCCTGGCCGCGCTGTCCACCGTGGACCAGGACCAGTATGAGGCGGCCATCATCGACGGCGCCGGCCGGTTCCGCCGCGTCTGGCACATCACCCTTCCGGCGATCCGGTCCACGATCATCGTGATGCTGATCCTTGCCATCGGGCAGATGCTCAACACCGGCTTCGAACAGATCTACCTGATGACCAATGCGCTGAACCGTGAGGTGGCCGACGTCTTTGACACCTACGTCTACTTCGTAGGCATCACCCAGGGCGCCTACAGCTACTCCACGGCCGTGGGCCTGTTCAAATCCCTGGTGGGCATCGTGCTGATCTTCGGCACCAACTGGCTGGCCAAGCGATTCAACCAGAGCGGACTGTTCTAATGAAGATTCACAACACCCGCGGCGGCCGGATCTTCGACGCCGTCAACTACGCCTTCCTGTCCCTGATTGGCATCATCACGCTGCTGCCGTTCGTCTACGTCTTCGCTGGGTCCTTTGCCACCGAAGCCGAGATCACCCGCCGGGTGTTCTTCGTATGGCCGGAACGGTTCACCTTGGGCTCCTACGAGTACATCTTCGCCACGCCCGCGTTCGTCCGGGCCCTGGTGACCACCATCCTGGTCACCGCGGTGGGCACCCTGATCCAACTCGCCTTCACCGTGACCATGGCCTACCCGCTGGCCAAGAAGACGCTGCGGGGCAGGAACGTCATCCTGTCCCTGGTGGTTTTCGCCATGGTCTTCTCCGGCGGGATGATCCCCACCTTCCTGCTGGTCAAGGACCTGGGCCTGCTCAACTCCTACTGGGCGCTGATTCTGCCCGCGGCCATCAACCCGTTCAGCCTGATCATCATCAAGAATTTCTTCCAGGAACTCCCCGCGGAGCTTGAGGAATCAGCCAAGATGGACGGCGCCACCGAGATCGGTATCCTCTGGCGGATCCTGCTGCCGCTGTCCAAGCCGGTGCTGGCCACGTTCGCCCTCTTCTACGCCGTGGGCATCTGGAACGACTTCATGTCGCCCCTGCTCTACCTCAGCGACAACTCCAAATGGACCCTCCAGATGTACCTCCGCCAGGTCACCGCCGCCTCCGACCTGCTGGGCACCGGCAACGTGGACCCCAATTACATCCCGCCGGAACAGGGCATCAAGTTCGCCGTGATCGTGGTGGCAACCCTGCCCATCCTTATTTTCTATCCGTTCCTGCAGAAGCACTTTGCCAAGGGCATGCTCATCGGCTCCGTGAAAGGCTGACCCATGAAAATCCTGCTGGCCGGAGACTCCACCGTGGCCAACTGCCCCACGCAGGAGTTCCCCATGAGTGGCTGGGGTGCACACCTGGCCCCGCTCACCTATCGGTGGGGCGCTGTGCACAACTTCGCCAAGGGCGGGGCAAGCACTGAATCCTTCCGCCATGAGGGGCTGTGGGCGGACCTGCTCGCCCAGGCCGGTCCGGGCGACCTGGTGCTGGTTCAATTCGGCCACAATGACCAGAAAAAGCACCACCTCGCTGCCCGCGCGGGGTACGCGGCCAACCTGCGCATCATGGTGGGGGAGGTGCGCGCTGCCGGCGCCGCTCCGGTGCTGTGCACCTCCGTGGAAAGGCGGCACTTCCTGGCCGGCAGGCACCCCAACGCCCTCCCGGCGTCGGACGCTGTCCTGGAAGAAAGCCTGGAGGACTATCCGGAGGTGGTCCGCGAACTCGGCCGGGAGTTGGCGGTCCCGGTGGTGGACCTGAATGCCTGGACCCGGAGCCTGTACGTCCGGCTGGGGCCGGACAGATCCCGCGGGCTCTTTTGCCACTTCGCGCCCGGGGATCACGCACATTGGCCTGAGGGCCTGGCCGACGACACCCATTTCTCCCAGCATGGTGCCGCATTGGTTGCCGGTGAGGTGGCCAGGCAGCTTGGCGCCTTGGGGTACGGCGGTTCCAGCGCAGAGGCCGGCGGCAAAGAGACCGGCACCAAAGAATTGAGCACGACGGCGGGACGCGGCTAGGTGGGCGCACCACGCCTGGAGAAGGGCATCCTTTACAGCAACCCGCTGGCAGGACCTGGTGACGTGACCGGATGGGTGGCCGAAGGACCGGTAAGCGTCGGAAGCCACCAAGGAGCCCTGGAACTTTCCGGCGCACTGGATGACCAGGAATTCGGCGACCACGCGCACTGGACGTTCTGGTGCCCGGTGGAATTCCCGGACGGTATCCGCATCAGCTGGGACTTCCTGCCGCTCGCGGAGCCCGGCCTGGCCATGCTGTTCTTTGCAGCCGGGGGACACCACGGGTTGGACCTCTTCAGCCCTGGCCTGGCCGCGCGGACGGGCTACTATCCCCAGTACCACTCGGGCGATATCGACGCCCTGCACGTCTCCTATTTCCGGCACAAGTACCCATCTGAGCGTGCCTTCCGTACCTGCAACCTTCGCAAGAGCGCGGGTTTCGAGCTTGTGGCGCAGGGCGCTGACCCGTTGCCGCCCACGGAGGACGCGGCCGGCTTCTACCGGCTGGAAGTGGTGAAGGACGGGGCCCGGGTGGCATTTTCGATCAACGGGCTGCTCCTTTTTGAGTGGCAGGATGCCTCGGAGAAGGTGCTTGGCGGCGGCCGGATTGGTTTCCGCCAGATGGCGCCGCTCCGGTCTGCCTACCGGAACCTGGTGGTGGAGAAGCTTTAAGGGCAGGGCAAAAACTTTGGGGACAGCACAAAAGCGGACGGCCTCGACGGGCCGCCCGCTTTCGGCAATACCTGGTTCTTGAAGCGCTGAGGAAACTACAGTCCCAGGACCCGGTTGAGCAGGTTGGCCAGGCCACTCAGGCCTGCCCCGCCGTCCAGGAGTCCGGTGATGGCGCACAGGAGGTTGCCCACCAGCTTGCCTGCGCCGGACTGCGCCACGATGTCCAACACCACCTGGTTCAAGTCGACGTTGAGTCCAAGGACATCCAGGTGGAGCGGGCCGAGGACAAGGTTCACCACGTCACAGCCGCCCCCGCCGCCGCCGGCCATGGTGGTGGGTGCCGCAGCAGCGGTTGTGGTTACCGTCTGGCTTACCTGGGTGGCCTTGCCGGCCAGGTCGGTGAAGGTTCCCTGCACCAGGCCGGTGACCATGAGCTGGCCGCCCTGGGCATCAAAGCCGGTGGGGGTGAAGGAACCAACGAAGCTGCCTACGCCGTCGATGGTCTGGTTGATGGTGCCCGTTACGTTGGCAACCTGTGAGGACTGGGAGGCGGCGGAAGGAGCCGCGGGTGCCGCTGCGGTCGCCGGGCCTGCCATGCCGAAGAGCATGGCGCCGGAGAGGGCAATGGCGGTTACTGAAGCTGAGACCTTGGTGCGCATTTTCGGTAAATCCTTTCAGCGCCGGGTTGCGGCGCAGTGAATCCTCCGAGGCTCCGCCCCCATGGAGAACCCCGGCGGAACTGTTTATTTCAAATGCAGTTCATTTCATTTGCAGCCCTGGCGGGCCGCGACACGTGGCGTTGGACTGGTGATCCAGGCCACGGGCACGTCGACCAACATATTAGTAAGCATACTGACTAGTCAAGCCGGCCTGAGGGGCTATCCATGCTGGTGGGGGAGCGGCGTGCGGCGGGGCTATCCATGCTGGGGCAAGATGGAGGGGTTCAGGAACTGCCCACTGGAGGGAGGCGGGGTCATGGAGCCCGTAACGGTCGACGGCGGCAAAGGCACCGTGGAATTGCGCGCTGACGGGGTCATCCACCTTATTTGGGAACCGAGCGTCCGGATAGAGGTTGAAGATGCCCAGGCGGCGATGGCCACTGTTAATCTGGTGGCCGGCGCCAGCAGCTATCCCATGCTGGTGGACATGGCCACCACCGAGAATGTGAGCATCCAGGCGCGCTCGGTGTTCTCCATCCCTTGTGCGGCCAACCGCATCGCCCTGCTGGGGGCAAGCCCGGTGGACCGGATCCTCGCGAATTTCTTCCTGGGCGTCCACGTTCCGCCCTGCCCCACCCGCTTCTTCACCTCCCGGACCGAGTCCATGAAGTGGCTGCAGCAGTCCGGGAATTAACCCTGCCGGAAGGGTCAGCCGGCGGGGGGTGTGGCCGTGCTCTGCCGGACCACCAGCTCCGGTGTGAACACCACTGAGCGGTGGACGGGATTTTGGGACTCCACTTCCTCGGACAAAAGCTCGATGGCCGTCCGGCCCAGCAGCTCGGTGGGCTGGCGGATGGAGGACAGCGGAACCACGGCCGACACCGCAAAATCGATGTCGTCATACCCGATCAGGGCCACGTCCTCGGGGATCCGGAACGTGTGGGTCATGGTGAGCGACTGCATGACACCCAGGGCCAGGAGGTCGTTGGCGCAAAAAATCCCGTCCGGCAACTCAGCCCGGCCCCGCCCCACCAGCATGTCACCCAGGCTGCGTCCGGCAAGGACTGTCTGTCCTTCCGCGTCCAGCACCTCGAGCGTGGCATCCGGTTCCTCCTTGACGGCGCGGCGGGCGCCCTGGAGGCGGTCCGCAACCTGCCGGATGGATGTGGGGCCGCCAACGAAGGCCAGCCGACGGCGGCCGGTGTCCAGCAGGTGCCGGGCAGCGAGGTACCCGCCGGCGTCGTCATCCACCGCCACGGAGCTGAACTTGGACTCGTCAGCCAGCCGGTCCACCAGCACCGTGGGCACGCCGCGCTCGCGGAGGAGGTCCAGCCGGTCCGTGATATCCCCCACGGGGGAGATCAGGAGGCCCTGGACGCGCTGCTCCTGGAAAAGGTCGATGTAGTTGGCCTCCCGGCTGGCATTGTGGCCGCTGTCGCCCAGCAGGACGGCGCTGCCCTGCAATGCCGCGGCGTCCTCGGCGGCCCGGACCACGGAAGTGAAGAAGGGGTTGCCGACGTCCAGGACAATGAGCCCGATGGTGCGGCTGTGGCCCACCCGGAGTTGCCGTGCGGCGTCATTGCGGACAAAGCCCAGTTCGTCGATCGCGCGCAGAACCCGTTCCTTGGTCCGGTCCGACACGCGGTCCGGGTAATTCAGGACGTTGGATACCGTCCCCACGGCCACGCTTGCGTGGGTGGCCACGTCCTTAATACTGGCTGTGCGGTTCATCGACCCTCCGTGCTGATATGCCGCCGCGGTTGGGTTCCGTGCGGGAGATCAAAAGTTTCTGCTATTGCTTGACACCTGCTCAAGTCCAAGAGTACTTTGAATCGTACCAATGAAACGATTCAAAACTTTTGAAGTTGAAAGGATTCCGGATGAGGGTGTGTTTCCGTTCCTCGGTCCAGCCGGCGCTGATTGACGAATACCGCCGCCGGCATGCGGCGGTATGGCCGGAAATGCTGCGTGCCCTAAAGGAGGCAGGCTGGCACAACTACTCCCTCTTCCTTGCCGGGGACGGGCTCCTGGTGGGCTATGTGGAGTGTGACGACTTCGATGCCGTCCGTGCCCGCATGGCCCTCACGGAGGTCAACGCCCGCTGGCAGGCGGAGATGGCAACCCTCTTTCAAGATTCCGGCCAGGCGCCCGACGAAGGGTTCCAGGTCCTGGAAGAAGTCTTCAACCTCGACAGCCAGTTGGCAGCACAGTCCTCCGCGGGCTGAGTGATAAACCCAGGCGCGACCGGCACGGCTCCTGCAGCGGGGCAACCACCACAAACGCATCAGACTGATCATCAAACACCGGAAAGAACCATCATGAATGACGTAGCAACGGCGCTGGGCAGGCTCGGGGAGCTTGCCATCGAGGTCCCCTCGTGGGCCTATGGAAATTCAGGCACCCGGTTCAAGGTGTTTGGCACACCCGGGACGCCGCGGACCGTGCAGGAGAAGCTGGCAGACGCGGCGAAAGTCCACGAGCTGACCGGCCTGGCGCCCACCGTGGCCCTGCACATTCCGTGGGACAAAGTGGATGACTATGCCGCTTTGAAGGAATACGCGGCGGGGCTGGGCGTTGGCCTGGGAACGATTAACTCCAACACGTTCCAGGACGACGAGTACAAATTCGGTTCACTGACGTCGTCCAACGCGGCCGTGCGCCGCCGGGCCATCGACCACCACCTGGACTGCATCGACATCATGCATCAGACCGGTTCGAAGGACCTGAAGATCTGGCTGGCGGACGGCACCAACTACCCGGGCCAGGATGACATGCGCGGCCGCCAGGACCGGTTGGCCGAGTCCCTGCAGGAGATCTACGCCGCGTTGGGCGACGAACAGCGCCTGGTGCTCGAGTACAAGTTCTTCGAGCCGGCTTTCTACCACACCGATGTCCCGGACTGGGGCACCTCCTACGCCCAGACCCTCGCGCTGGGCGAGAAGGCGTTCGTCTGCCTGGACACCGGCCACCACGCTCCAGGCACCAACATCGAGTTCATCGTGATGCAGCTGCTGCGCCTGGGCAAGCTGGGTTCCTTCGACTTCAACTCGCGCTTCTACGCCGACGACGACCTCATCGTGGGTGCGGCCGACCCGTTCCAGCTCTTCCGCATTATGCACGAGGTGATCCGGGGCGGCGGCTTCGGCAAGGATTCGGGTGTTGCCCTCATGCTGGACCAGTGCCACAACCTGGAGGAGAAGATCCCGGGCCAGATCCGTTCGGTCTTGAACGTCCAGGAAATGACGGCCCGTGCCCTGCTGGTGGACACCGCAGCCCTGGCCGAAGCGCAGCGCGCCGGGGATGTCCTGGCCGCCAATGGCATCTTCAACGATGCCTTCTACACCGACGTCCGGCCCATCCTGGCCGAGTGGCGTGAATCCCGCGGCCTGCCCGCGGACCCGCTGGCCGCCTTCAAGGCCAGCGGCTACCAGAAGAAGATCAACGAGGACCGCGTGGGCGGCCAGCAAGCCGGATGGGGCGCCTGATTAGTTATGACCAATAAGACTGTTGAAGACCTGATTTCCCGTTCCAACCGCCTGGGCGCGGACAAGCGGAACACCAACTTCGCCGGCGGCAACACCTCCGCCAAGGGCACCGAGAAGGATCCGGTGACGGGCGAGGACGTCCAGCTGCTCTGGGTCAAGGGCTCCGGCGGGGACCTGGGCACGCTGAAGGCGGAAAACCTGGCGGTGCTGCGCCTGGACCGGCTGAGCGCCCTGAAGAACGTCTACCCGGGCGTGGAGCGTGAAGACGAGATGGTGGCCGCGTTTGATTACTGCCTGCACGGCAAGGGCGGCGCGGCGCCGTCGATCGACACGGCCATGCACGGCCTGGTGGACGCCGCGCACGTGGACCACCTGCACCCGGACTCCGGCATTGCCATTGCGACGGCGGTGGACGGCGAGGCGCTGACCACCAAGATTTTCGGCAACAAAGTGGTGTGGGTGCCCTGGCGCCGGCCCGGGTTCCAGCTGGGCCTGGACATCGCCGCGATCAAGGACGCCAACCCGCAGGCCATCGGGACCATCCTGGGCGGACACGGCATCACCGCCTGGGGCGCCACCAGCGAAGAAGCAGAGCAGAACACGCTGTGGATCATTGAGCAGGCCGAGAAGTACATCAAGGACAACGGCAAGGCCGAGCCCTTCGGGCCCAAGCTGCCCGGCTACGGCGCCCTGCCGGAGGAAGAGCGGAAAGCCAAGGCCGCAGCCCTGGCACCCGTGATCCGCGGCCTGGCCTCCACGGACAAGCCGCAGCTGGGGCACTTCAGTGATGACGCCGTCGTCCTGGACTTCCTCGAAGCTGCCGAACACCCGCGCCTTGGCGCCCTGGGCACCTCCTGCCCGGACCACTTCCTGCGCACCAAGGTCAAGCCGCTGATCCTGGACCTGCCCGCCGACGCCTCGATTGAGGACTCCATTGCCCGGCTGCACGAACTGCACGCGGACTACCGCGAGGACTACCAGGCGTACTACGACCGCCACGCCGACGAAAACAGCACGGCCCTGCGCGGCGCGGACCCGGCCATTGTGCTGGTCCCCGGCGTCGGCATGTTCTCCTTCGGCGCCAACAAGCAGACCGCCCGCGTTGCCGGCGAGTTCTACCTCAACGCCATCAACGTGATGCGCGGCGCCGAGGCCATCTCCACCTACGCCCCCATTGAGGAATCGGAAAAATTCCGGATCGAATACTGGGCGCTGGAGGAAGCCAAGCTGGCCCGGATGCCCAAGCCCAAGTCCCACGCCACCCGCATCGCACTGGTCACCGGCGCGGCGTCGGGCATCGGCGAGGCCATCGCCACCCGCCTGGCCGCGGAAGGCGCGTGCGTGGTCATCGCTGACCTGAACCTGGAGAACGCGCAGAAGGTTGCCGAGGAGCTCGGCGGCCCCGACGTTGCTGTTGGTGTCCAGGCCGACGTGACGGACGAAGCCCAGGTGGCTGCCGCGATCGATGCCGCGGTCCTGGCCTTTGGCGGCGTGGACCTGGTGGTCAACAACGCCGGCCTGTCCATCTCCAAGCCGCTGCTGGAAACCACCGAGAAGGACTGGGACCTGCAGCACAACGTCATGGCCAAGGGCTCCTTCCTGGTGGCCAAGGCCGCGGCGAAGGTGATGATCGCCCAGGGCATGGGCGGGGACATCATCTACATCTCCTCCAAGAACTCCGTGTTCGCCGGCCCGAACAACATCGCCTACTCGGCCACCAAGGCAGACCAGGCCCACCAGGTACGGCTGCTCGCGGCGGAATTGGGCGAGCACGGCATCCGGGTCAACGGCATCAACCCCGACGGCGTGGTCCGCGGCTCCGGCATCTTCGCCGGCGGCTGGGGCGCCAAGCGCGCCGCCGTCTACGGCGTGGACGAGGAAAAGCTGGGCGAGTACTACGCCCAGCGCACCCTGCTCAAGCGCGAGGTCCTGCCCGAGCACGTGGCCAACGCCGCCGCCGTGCTCACCAGCAACGAACTGTCCCACACCACCGGCCTGCACATCCCCGTGGACGCCGGAGTGGCCGCAGCCTTCCTGCGATGAGCACGGTTCCTGCCCGCGGCGTGTTTGCCGCCGTCGACATTGGTGCCTCCTCCGGGCGCGTGATGCTGGGCCGCGTTACCGGGGCGGGGGTATCGCTGGAGACAGTGCACCGCTTCCCCAACGGCGTGGTGGAGCTCGACGGCGGCCTCCGCTGGGACTTCGACGCCCTGTTCGCGGAGGTCCTGGCCGGCCTCCGCGCCGCGGCCACAGTGGCGGCCGTGCAGGGTGAGACGATCGCCAGCATCGGCATCGACACCTGGGCAGTGGACTATGGCCTGGTGGATGCGTCGGGGAAGCTGGTGGCACAGCCCTTCAGCTACCGCGACGACCGCAGCAGGGCAGCTATTGCCCCTGTCCACGCAAAACTGGACCCGGCGCGCCTGTACCAGACCACGGGGCTGCAGTTCCTCCAGTTCAACACCATCTACCAGCTGGCCACCGAACGTCACCTGGACGGGGTGAAGGCGCTGCTGATCCCGGACCTGATCGCGTTCCTGCTGACCCGGGTGCGCCGGACCGAGGCCACCAACGCCTCCACCACCGGGCTGTTCGACGCCGTGGCGGGGGAGTGGGCCACCGAGTTCTTCAGGGCGCTGGGGCTGCGGAAGGACCTGTTCCCGCCGCTCATCCAGCCCGGGGAAACCTACGGAAACCTCCTGCCGGATATAGCCGCAGCCGTGGGACTGCCCCGTGAAACCACAGTGGTGGCGGTGGGCTCGCACGACACTGCCTCCGCCGTCGTGGCCGTTCCTGCCCGGGATGACGCCTTTGCCTACATCTCCTCCGGCACCTGGTCCCTGGTGGGGCTCGAACTACAGGATCCGGTCCTGACGGAAGCAAGCAGGGAAGCCAACTTCACCAATGAACGGGGGGTGGACGGCACCATCCGGTACCTCCGCAACGTGGGCGGACTGTGGCTCCTGAGCGAATGCCAGCGGACCTGGGCCAGCGAAGGTTTCCAGCCGGACCTGGCCGCACTGCTCGCGGCCGCCGCGGCATTGCCTGCCGGCGGTCCCCAGGTCAACGCCGACGATCCCTACTTCATCGCCCCGGGCAATATGCCGGAGCGGATCCGGGCGGCGGCACGGCGTACAGGTGACGTCCTGCCAAATGATCCGGCAGCCATCACCCGCTGCATCATGGACAGCCTCGCCGCCGCATACGCCAAGACGATCGCGACGGCAGAACGCCTGGCCGGCCGTGAGGTGGACGTGGTGCACGTGGTGGGCGGCGGCTCGCAGAACACCCTGCTTTGCCAGCTCACCGCCAATGCCGCCGGGCGGCCCGTCGTCGCCGGTCCCGTCGAAGCCACCGCCCTGGGCAACGTGCTTGTCCAGGCCCGCGCCGCGGGTGCCGCCACCGGCGAGCTGCCACTCCTGCGCGGGATTATTGCCGCCGGAACCAGCCTTCGCCGCTACGAACCACTCATCACCGCGCACCAGGGGTACGTGCAGTAGTAATAGAGGAACTCCACGTGAGGCCCACCAACAACTGAAAGCAGGACGGACAACGATGCCCCTCTTCGACCTTCCCCTGGCCCAGCTGCGCAGCTACACCTCCGGCATCACCCCGCCGGAGGACCTGGGCCCGTTCTGGGATACCACCTTGGCGGAGGCGCGTGCGTTCCCGCTGGACGCGGCCTTTGAGCCGGTGGAGAACTACCTCACCGTGATCGACACCTTCGACGTCACCTTCGCCGGCTTCGGCGGCGCACCGGTTAAAGGCTGGCTGCACCTTCCCGCCAACCGGGATGACGGCGCACGGCTTCCGGTGGTGGTGAACTACATCGGCTATTCGGGCGGCCGCGGGCTGGTCAACCAGGACACGCGCTGGGCGCAGGCCGGGTACGCGCACTTCATCATGGACACCCGCGGCCAGGGGTATGGCGGCACCCTGGGGCACACCGCGGATCCCCACCCCTCCGCCGGCGATGTGGCGCACGCGGGCCTGATGACCCGGGGCATCGCCACCCGGGAGGACTATTACTACCGCCGGGTCTATGTGGACGCCTTCCGCGCGGTGGAGGCCGCCCAGGCCCATCCCGCCGTCGATCCGTCCAAGGTGGTGTTGGCCGGAGTCAGCCAGGGCGGAGGACTGGTGGTGGCCACGGCAGGGCTTACGGCAGGAAGGCTCGACGGCGTCATCGCCGCGCTGCCGGACGTCCCCTTCCTCCAGGACTTCCCCCGCGCCATCGACATCACCCCCCGGGGGCCCTACCCGGAAATCGCCCAGTTCCTGGCTCGGCACCGGGACAGCTACGAGTCCACGCTTGGCGTCCTCGCCTACTTCGACGGCGTGAACCTGGCCCGCTCCGCCAGCGCGCCCGCACTGTACTCAGCGGCGCTCATGGACGACATCTGCCCGGCGTCCACCGTCTTCGCCAGCTTCAACGCCTACGGCTCCGGGATGTCCGCGTCCTCCGCCAGCGGGACGGAGAAGGAGATCGAGGTGTACCGGTTCAACAACCACGAAGGCGGCCAGGAACACCACTGGATCCGGCAACTGGTGTTTCTCCGCAAGATTTTGGGGTAGGTTCGCCATGGGGTGAGAAAACGTTTTCTCCTTCCGTGGACGAGGAGAAATGACGCGACTGAACAGGGCCGCCATCGTGGGCTACGGTGCGGGCGACGCGGCGAACAGCATGATCATCAGCACCGCCAACATGTTCCTGCTGGTTTACTACACCGATGTTGCCGGGATCGGTGCCGCCGCTGCCGGCACGCTCCTGGTGGTGGCGCGGGTGTTCAATGCCTTCACGGACATTGCCGCAGGCCGGATCGTGGACCGTTTCCACAGCCCCCGCTGGGGAAAGTTCCGGCCCTTCCTCGTCTTCGGATTTGTTCCGCTGGTGCTGGGGATCGCGGTGTTCCACGTGCCCGACGTCGAACCATCGCTGAAACTTTTCTACGCCTACTGCACGTACGGCCTGGTCTGCCTTGCCTACAGCCTGGTGAACGTCCCCTACGGCTGCCTGGTGGGGGCCATGACCCAGGACCCCGGGGAACGGGCCAGGCTGGCCGGCGCCCGGACCATCGGCGGGCTGTCCACAGGGGCGGTGCTCGGGTTCTTCGTGGCCCCCCTCCTGGGTGGGGGCGGGGACATCCAGCAGATCTTCACCGTGCTGACGCTGGCCTTCGCGGTGATCGGTTCCGGGCTCTACGTGTTCACGGGAACCGCATGCCGGGAACAGGTGGCCGGCAGCGTTCCCAGGATCAGCTGGCGCCAAACCGTGGCGGCGCTCAAGGTCAACTCGCCGCTGGTGGTCCTGTGCCTCAGCTCCGTGCTGCTGGTGACCGGCAACTCCGCCACCGTGGCCGCCCAGTTCTACTACCTGCGGGACGTCCTTGCCCGTGTGGATCTCTTTCCCCTGCTTGCGGCAACGCAGGTGGTGATTACCCTGGCGCTGGCCGTCCTGATGCCGCGCCCGGTGGCCCGGTGGGGCAAGAAGGCTGTCTTCACCCTGGGCTGCCTGCTCGGCACCGCGGGCGGGATGGTGGTCTTCCTGGCGCCCGCAGGAGTGCACTGGCTGGCGGTGGCCGGCATGGTCGTGGCGCAGTTGTCCGCCGCGACGGTCAGCATCCTCACCTGGGCCCTGATTGCGGACACGGTGGAATACGGCGAATGGAAGACGGGTGTCAGGGTCCAGGGCATCAACTATGCGCTCCTGGCGGCAACCCGAAAACTGGGCATGGGCTTCGGCGGCGGACTGGTGGCCTTTGCGCTGGCGTGGGGCGGGTATTCCTCGGGCAGCCAGGAGCAGGCTGCCCCGGCGGTCATGGCCATCCGGGCCGCCGCAGGACTGCTGCCCGCCGTCCTGGTGCTGGCAGCGGTTGGCATCATGTACTGGTACCGCCTGACTGACCGGAAGCACGCAGAACTGGTGGCCGGGCTCCAAAACCGGCGGTAACAGAATGTGACGGACGCTGATTTTGCGCCCGGCGCGGCCCGGGCTTATGGTCTTTTCCATGACTAACCGTTGGTATGCGTATTTTTCGTTGGCTCTGGAGGGGCCCGCGTCTAACTGACACGCATCCACATTCCTTCAGAGCCAACAGGGCAGAGATCATTCTCTGCCCTTCGCCGTTTCTCCGGCGGGTTCTGAAATCCGGGCCCGCTTCCCATCTGGAACAGGACCCGACAATGAGCACCGCAACAGCTGCAGCGCCCGCCAGCGACACCAAGTCCACTTCGAACCTGCGCGTCAGCGAATTCACTCCGCTGCCCGCTCCTTCCGACCTCCTCGCCGAACTGCCCCTGGACGCCCGGGCTGCTGCCGTCGTCGAACGCGGACGCGACGAAGTGCGCGCCATCATGGACGGTGTTGATGACCGCCTGCTGGTCATCGTTGGCCCCTGCTCCATCCACGACCCCAAGGCCGGCCTGGAATACGCCCGCCGGCTGGTCAGCCAGGCGGAGAAGCACCGGGAAGACCTCCTGATCGTGATGCGGACCTACTTCGAAAAGCCCCGCACCACGGTGGGCTGGAAGGGCCTGATCAACGATCCGCGGCTTGACGGCAGCCACGACATGGTCACGGGCCTCCGGACTGCCCGGCAGTTCCTGCAGCAGGTCACCGCGCTGGGCCTGCCCACCGCCACCGAGTTCCTGGAACCGATCAGCCCCCAGTACATGGCGGACCTGATCTCCTGGGGTGCCATCGGCGCCCGCACCACCGAAAGCCAGATCCACCGCCAGCTCGCTTCCGGACTCTCCATGCCCATCGGCTTCAAGAACGGGACCGACGGCGGCCTTCAGGTGGCCATCGACGCGTGCGGCGCCGCGGCGGCTGCCCAGGCCTTCCTGGGGATCGACGGCGACGGCCGGGCTGCGCTGGTGGCAACGGCCGGAAACCCGGACACCCACGTGATCCTGCGCGGTGGCCGGAAGGGGCCCAACTACTCTGCGGCCGATATCGAACGGGCCTCCGGCGAACTGGCTGGGAAGGGACTGAACCCCCGCCTGATCGTGGACGCGAGCCATGCCAACAGCGGCAAGAGCCACCACCGGCAGGCTGAAGTTGCCCTGGAAATCGGAGCCCAGCTGGAGGAAGGCGGTGCTGCGGCGCGGGCCGTGGCCGGCGTGATGCTGGAAAGCTTCCTGGTGGGCGGCGCGCAGAACCTGGATGTTGCCGAACATGCAGCCGGGCGGTCGGAGCTGGTCTACGGGCAAAGCGTCACGGATGCTTGCATGGACTGGGACGTTTCCGCGTCCGTCCTTGAGCAGCTGGCGGCATCGGCACGGAAGCGGCGGCAGTCAAATTAGGGGGTGAAATAGGGGAAGCACTACTTTCACATCTGCCACAGGAACATCTAGAGTATCTGTTTAGGTGGTTGGTGGATGGCTCAGCATCGGAACACCGCATTGGCACGTACCTGGGGTCACTGTTGTCCATCCGTCAGCAAAGGAAAATAGGGAAATGTCGGCAGAACAGAACTTCTCCAACGCGAAGTTCCTGACCGTGGCTGAAGTAGCCGAGGTCATGCGAGTCTCCAAAATGACTGTTTACCGCCTGGTCCACTCCGGCGAAATGCCGGCAGTGCGCTTTGGCCGCTCCTACCGGGTCCCCGAAAACGCCGTCGAACAGTACCTCAAGGGTGCTGTGGTGGACGGCCACACCGAGACCGCCTGAGGCGGCCTGTCCTGAGCCGCTCCCGATAAGCGGTACCCTGTTAAGGAACGTTTTACGTCATTGTAAGAATCTGTCAGTTGTTCAGTTCGTAGCTCTGTCCACGGACATTCTCCATCAGACAGGTACTGCATCTAGTTTGTAAGGAACTTTCGTGGGTTCAGTTATTAAGAAGCGTCGCAAGCGTATGGCCAAGAAGAAGCACCGCAAGCTGCTTCGCAAGACCCGTCACCAGCGCCGTAACAAGAAGTAGACATACTTCCAACAGCGTGGAAATGCCCGTCGCCTTCCAAGGCGGCGGGCATTTCTGTTTCCTGTTAGTGCGCCCGGTCTTGTTCGCAGATCCTGACGGTCAAGGTTCGGATTCGCGGACAAACTTAGGATTCGCTGGATTCTTATACCCGCGGGCCGCGGATGCGGGCGAAGCCCTTCCAGAGGCCGTAAACGGCTCCGCCGAAGGTGGCCGCCTTCAGGCCAAAGGTGGCGGCACGCCGGCCGGCGCGGAAATCGTAGACCGGCCAGTTGCGGTCGCGGGCGTGGCGGCGCAGCTTGGCGTCCGGGTTGATGGCCACCGGGTGGCCCACCAGCGAAAGCAGCGGGACGTCATTGTAGGAGTCGCTGTAGGCCCAGCAGCGTTTAAGGTCCAGGCCCTCCTCGTCGGCGATGGCCTGGACGGCCACGGCCTTGGCTGAGCCGTGCAGGATGTCTCCCACCAGCCTGCCGGTGTACATGCCCTCCGAGACCTCGCCCACGGTTCCCAGGGCCCCGGTCAGTCCCAGCCGGGTGGAGATCACGGTGGCCACTTCGATGGGCGTGGCCGTCACCAGCCAGACGCGGCGGCCTACCCTCAGGTGCTGCTCGGCCAGGGCCTTGGCGCCCGGCCAGATCCGTGAAGCAATCATTTCGTCGTAGACTTCTTCGCCCAGCGCCTTGATGTCGTCCACGCTGATGCCCACTGCCAGGGTCAGGGCCGAGTCCCGGACGGCGTGGACATCATCCATGTTTTCGCCGCGGGCCACAAACTTGAACTGTTGCCAGGCCATACCGGCCGCCTGCCTCAGGGTGAAGGCTCCGCGCTGGTGCATCTTCCGCGCTACGTGGAAGAGGCTGGCGCCACGCATCAAGGTGTTGTCCACATCGAAAAACGCCGCCTCGCCCGGCTGCGGCGCAGCAACCGGGCGCGTGACTACGGCGACGTATTTCTCCTCGGGCATGGACTCGAGTCTAGTCAATCCACTGGCCGGCCGCCGTCGGCGTCGCGTGCACGCCGCGAACGGCGATACCGTTAAGCCATGGCTACACCCCGCGTCGTCCTGGTCACCAAAGCTGACTGCCACCTTTGCGAGGAGGCGCGCGACGCCGTCGGCCGGGTCACTGCCTCATTGGGCCTGACGTGGAGCGAAGAGCTGGTGGACAACCAGCCCGACCTGCGTGAACGCTATGCCGAGGAAATCCCCGTAGTGCTGGTGGACGGCGTGCAGCGCGACTTCTGGAAGATCGACGAGGCCCGCCTGGAACGCGTGCTGCAGCGCGCCATGGCCCAGTAGGGCAGTGGCGCCAGTGACATCAGAGGCCCGGACGTCATGGGTCTCGACGGCCCGGGTTTTGAAGGCATGAGCGGCAGGGACCTAGAGTGGACTCACAACGCGACGCAAGGGAGGTGCGGGTGACATCCCTGGGTTCAACGCCCCAGTCTGTCCCGGACCTTCCGGATGCCACGGGCGCACTCGCCAAGCAGATACCTCCTGCCGCGGTGGCCCGGCTGACCATTTACCTCCGCGCCCTGAATACCTTGCTGGCCGAGGGCGTGGAGCGCGTTTCCTCCGAATCCCTGGCAGAAGCGTCCGGTGTCAGTTCCTCGACACTGCGCAAGGACTTGTCCCATGTGGGGTCCTACGGGACCAGGGGTGTTGGTTATGAGGTGCAGTACCTCAGTCGCCACATTGCCGCTGCCCTGGGACTGACCCACGACTGGAAAGTGGCCATAGTGGGCGCCGGCAACCTGGGCAAGGCACTGGCGCGCTACGGCGGCTTCGAATCGCGGGGGTTCGACGTGGTGGCCATCTTCGACGCCGACCAGATGGTGGTGGGCAACGAGGTGGGATGGCTGCGCGTGAGCGACGTGGCAGACCTTGAAACCGTCCTGCACCGGACCGGGGCCAATATGGTGGTGCTGGCCCTTCCCGCCGCGGTGGCCCAGGGCGTTTGTGACCGCGTGGTGGCAGCAGGAGTGCACAGCGTGCTGAGCTTCGCACCGGTGATGCTGCAGGTCCCCGAAGGCGTGAACCTCCGCAAGGTGGACATGGCCACCGAACTCCAGATCCTGGCCTACCACGCCCAACGGGCCCAGACGCCCGGGCAGACGGCCTAGCAGGTTAAAGCAGGCGGCCCGGGATGCGATGCTGCATCCCGGGCCGCCTGCGTGTCGGCGCTGGTACCGCTACCGTCCGTACGGGTTGCCGAAGCCGCCCGAGTACGGGTTGGCGAACGGCTGCTGCTTCCGGAAGTACGGGGCCGCTCCGGGAAGGTAGAGCAGCACGATGGCCGCGATTCCCAGGAGCGTTCCGATTGTGCCCAGGCTCGGGGGACCGAAGAGGCCCAGTACTGACAGCGCAGCGAACACCGTGCCCAGGATGCGCGCCCAGTTCTTGCCCTTACGGACAAAGAAGGCCACCAGCAGGTAGAGGGCCACGCCGATGATCGCGAACACCACCAGGGTTCCGGCAATGACTCCCTGGATGTCGTCATAGGTGACTCCGGTAGCGCCGCCGGCCTCCATCTGCTGCTCAAAGGCCTGCCGGTAGGCGGGGTCGTCCAGCTGGGTGAGGCCGGTGAGCATGGCGACGACGAAGATCACGGCTGACGCGATGAGCAGCCAGAAGGAGATGTTCACCAGCTGCGGGATTCCGTTGCTGCCAACGGGCTGCGGCTGCTCGGAAGGGTACTGGCCGTAGGGGGACTGCCCGTACGGCGACTGCCCGTACTGGGGCGCATTCTGGCCGTAGCCCGGGGCCTGGGATGCATTCTGGCCGTACGGGGAGCCGTACTGCGGAGGGTTCTGCCCATACTGCGGGCCATTCTGGCCGTACTGCGGCGCTGCCGGCGGCTGGGAGCCGTACTGCGGCGCGTTCTGGCCGTACTGCGGGGCATTCTGGCCATACTGCGGCGCGTTCTGGCCGTAGCGGGGCTGCTGGTCTCCGGACTGGTTGCCGGCCTGGTCATGCCCGGGCTGGCCGTTGCCGGAATGGGGGTCCTGGGGCGCGGGTGGCGGGACGGGAGGAGTACTCATGGCGTTCCTTCTGCAGGTTGGGATCCGGGTAGGCTGCCGGGAATCGGTCCTCTGCCTTCCCCCCAGCATGGCTTAAGTCCACCGTACCCCCGGCAGGCGGCGTTGTGGGTGATTCCACCGCTATTGCCGCAGGTGGTTGCCGTTAAACAAGGGACCCCGGCGCCAGGCCGGGAAGGCCTAGTGCCGGGGTGTGCCCTGGCGGGGTGGAATTACGCTGCGGGAGCGATGAAGGCGAGTTCCAGGTTGATGGCAACCTTGTCGCTGACCAGCACGCCGCCGGCTTCCAGGGCCGCGTTCCAGGTGAGGCCAAAGTCCTTGCGGCTGATGGTGGTCTCGGCGGAGACGCCGGCGCGGGTGTTGCCGAACGGATCAACGGCTACGCCGTTGAACTCGGTTTCCAGGGTCACCGGACGGGTGACGCCCTTGATGGTCAGGTCGCCGGTGAGCTCGTAGCTGTTGCCCTTGGCCACCAGGCCGTTGGACACGAAGGAGATCTCCGGGAACTTCTCCACGTCGAAGAAGTCCTCGCCCTTGACGTGGCCATCGCGGTTGGCGTCGCCGGAATCGAAGCTGGCGGTCTGGATGGTGGCGTTGATCGTGGAGTCTGCAACGTCCTGGGCCAGGTCCAGGGTGGCGGCGGCTTCCTTGAACTGGCCGCGGACCTTGCTGATGCCTGCGTGGCGGACGGTGAAGCCGATCTCGCTGTGGGAGTTGTCCAGGGTCCAGGTGCCGGTGGTGGCGTCTGCGGGAAGTGCCATGATGTTGCTCCTTGTATAGGTATGCGGGCTGCTGTACTGCCGTTGAACCTTCATCTATTGAAGCCTCAACTAACTTGCTGCATCCAGTATAAACATGCATTTGCATCTTTTGTTCCCGGTCCCGGAACATTTCTTCAAAAACTTCAGTTCTACTGTTTGTAGAAAGCATGTGCGGGAGATTTCGGATCGCACGCCATCTTTGAGAAACTGGTAAACATGCCCCAAGCCACTGTCCATCTGCTCCGCCACGGCGAGGTCCATAATCCCGACGGCGTTCTCTATGGGCGGCTTCCCGAATTCCACCTCTCCGAACTGGGACAGGAGATGGCCCGGACGCTCGCAGAACACTTCCGGCAGCGCGCCGAGCTCGGCGCCCGCATCACCTACCTGGCCGCCTCCCCGCTGGACCGTGCGCAGGAGACTGCGCGGCCGACGTCGGAAGCCCTGCGCCTGCAGATCCACACCGATGAGCGGATCATCGAAGCCGAAAACTACTTCGAGGGCATGAAGGTCACCAAGGCCGAGCTCCGGCGGCCGCGCCACTGGCCGCGCCTGGTCAACCCGCTGCGCCCGTCCTGGGGCGAACCGTACAAGCAGCAGGCCGCAAGGGTGGCCGCGGCTGCGCAGGACGCCCGGCTGCGGGCCATTGAACTCGCTGCGGGCGACTTTGGCCCCCGCGGGCCCGAGGCAATCCTGGTGAGCCACCAGCTGCCCATCTGGACCGCCCGGCTGAGCGCCGAAGGCCGGCCCCTGTGGCACGATCCGCGCAAGCGCGAGTGCACCCTGACATCCGTTACGTCCTTGGTGTTCGACGACGACGGCTCGCTTTTGCGGGTCGAGTACAGCGAACCCGCGGCGTCCCTTCTTCCCGGTGCCGCCAGCACCCCCGGAGCCTGACCGTGAGCAGCAACAACCTTCCCTCGCGCCGGAGCATGCTCGCTGCCGGCGGCATGGCCCTCACCGCGCTGACCCTGGGCCTGTCCGGCTGTGCCCAGGAGGACGCACTGGCCAAGCAGGCCAAGGCGGGGGACAACAAGAACTATGTGGCGGGCGACGGCTCCGTGACCGAGTTCGCTGCCGGGGACCGCAAGGACGCCGTGCAGATCCAAGGTGCGCTTTTCAACGGCACCGCTGTGACCCCCGCGGATTTCCAGGGCAAGGTCAGCGTCCTGAACTTCTGGTTCGCCGCATGCGCCCCCTGCCGGGTGGAGGCGCCGCTCCTGGAAGCACTGCACCAGGAGTTCAAGGACCAGGGCGTCCAGTTCTTCGGCGTCAACCTCCGGGACGAAAAGCCCACGGCGGAGGCGTTCGAGAAGACCTTCAACCTGACCTACCCGAGTTTTGACGACAAGGACGGCGGCGTCCTGCTGTCCGTATCCGGCCTGGTACCGCCCGGCGCCGTACCCACCACCCTGGTCCTGGACAAGCAGGGACGGGTGGCCTCGCGCGTCCTCGGCGAGATTGAAAAGGGCACCCTGAAGGCCCTCATCAGCGCCGCCGTGGCCGAGTAGGGCGGGACCGTGAACAGCCCCTTTGCTGAAGCCATCCTCAGCGGCTCCATCCTGCTGGCCATTCCGGTGGCACTGCTCGCCGGACTGGTTTCCTTCCTTTCCCCCTGCGTCCTTCCACTGGTTCCCGGCTACCTCGGCTACGTCACGGGCCTGAGCGGCGTGGACCTGCAAAAGCAAAAACGCGGCAGGATGCTGGCCGGGATCGGCCTGTTCGTCCTGGGCTTCTCGGTGATCTTCGTCCTGCTGGGCGGCGCCTTCGGCCAGCTGGGCACCCTGATCACCGGCAGCCAGAACGCCTGGATCACCCAGCTCCTGGGGGTCCTGGTGATCATCATGGGCATCGTCTTCATGGGCGGCTTCAGCTGGCTCCAGCGGGACGCGAAGATCCATGCCAAACCGCCGGCAGGACTCTGGGGCGCGCCGTTGCTGGGCCTGACTTTCGGGCTGGGCTGGGCGCCGTGCATCGGCCCCACCTATTCGGCCGTCCAGCTGCTGAGCCTTTCCGGGGGATCCTCAGCCGCCAAGGGCGCCTTCCTGGCGTTTGTCTACAGCCTGGGACTGGGCATTCCGTTCCTGCTGATCGCGCTGGCCCTGCGCCGGGGGATGGGCGTCATGGCGTTCTTCCGCAAGCACCGGCTGGCCATCCAGCGGACCGGCGGCGGAATCCTGGTGGTGCTTGGGCTGCTGATGGCCACCGGCGTCTGGGGGACCTGGGTGACCGGGCTGCAGTACTGGTTCCAAACCGACGTGAAGTTGCCAATCTGATGAGCGAGCGTGTGAACGTAAAAAAGAAGCAGTCCGCCCCTGTTGCAGAGGCAAAAGCCCAGGCAGCCCTTCCGGCCCTGGGCCCAAGGGGCATGCTTCGATGGGCCTGGACGCAGTTGACCAGCATGCGCACCGCGCTGTTCCTGCTGCTGCTCCTCGCCGTCGCTGCCGTCCCCGGCTCGCTGTTCCCGCAGCGGCCCGCCAACCCGGCCGTGGTGACCCAGTACATCAAGGACCACCCGGACTACGGCAAGCTGCTGGACTCCCTGCAGCTCTATGATGTCTACTCTTCGGCCTGGTTCTCAGCGATCTACCTTCTGTTGTTCATCTCGCTGATCGGCTGCGTGGTGCCGCGCGCCATCGCCCACTACAAAGCCATGCGCTCCCAGCCCCCGCGCACGCCCCAGCGCCTCTCCCGGCTGCCGGAATACGGCACCCTGGTGATTCCTGCCGGAGCCCGGATCCCGGCGTCGGACGCCATCCACGGTGCCGCGGGGCTGCTGCGGAAGCGCGGCTACCGGGTTGAGGTCCGGGACGCCGACGGCGACCGCCCGTCCCTGGGGGCCGAGCGCGGCTTCATGAAGGAAGTGGGCAACCTCGTCTTCCACACCTCGCTGATCGGCGTGCTGGTGGCGGTGGCCGCAGGCGGCCTGTTCGGGTACAGCGGCCAGCGCATCCTGGTGGAAGGCGACACCTTCGTGAACACCCTGGTGGGCTACGACCAGTTCAACCCGGGCACCAACTTCCAGTCCAGCCAGCTGCAGCCGTACTCGCTCCAGCTGGACAAGTTCAACATCACGTTCGACCGCGAATCCAGGGGCAAGTTCGGCCAGCCCATCGACTTCGCCGCGACCGTGACCACCAAGGAAAACCCGGACGCCCCACCCAAGCAGGAGATCCTGAAGGTCAACGATCCCGTGACCCTGGGCGGGACCAGCATCTACCTCACCGGCAACGGCTATGCACCGGTGGTGACCATCCGGGACGGGGCCGGCAACGTGGCCATGCAGGGCCCTGTGGTGGCCAAACTGCAGGGCGATAACTACTACTCCTCCGTGGTCATCAAAGTGCCGGACGCCCAGCCGGACCAGCTGGGGTTTGTGGGCTTCTTCCTCCCCACCGCGTTCGTGACCGACAAGAACGTCTCATTCAGTGCAGACCCGGAGCTGTTCAACCCCCAGCTGACCCTGAACTCCTACTACGGGGACCTGGGCCTGAACAGCGGCGCACCGCAGAACGTCTTCGAGCTGGACGTCAAGAACCTGACCCCGCTCAACGCCAGGAACCTGGCCGCCGGCGGCATCACGCTGGCGCCGGGCTCCACCTACACCCTGCCGGACGGCAAGGGCACCATCAGCTTCGACGGCGTGAAGCGGTACATCGGCGTGGACATCCACCACAACCCCGGACAGGCCTACGCCCTGGTCTTCGCTTTGCTGGCCGTGGCTGGCCTCATCCTCTCGCTCTACGTCAACCGCCGGCGCGTCTGGGTGCGGACTGGCACTGCTGGGGACGGCCGGACCATGGTGGAATACGGACTCCTGGCCCGCGGTGAGGACCACCGCCTGGCCGGTGAGGCAGCAGCCCTCCGGAAACTCTTCGCCACCGAGTGGCAGCTGCCGGAAGACACCGAAGACAGCGCGTCTGAAGGCACTGCCTCTGAAATCACCGCCCAGTCCCAGCGAACTCCCAGCCGGGCAAGCCATAATGTCGCAGGCTCCGTCGACAATGCCGCAGGCCCCGTCACCACCCCAGCAGGCCCCACCGGGCCCGAAAAGGACCAGTAATGCCATTTGGAATCAACGAAACCATGGGCCAGTACAGCGAACTCTTCATGCTGCTGGCGGCGGGTACCTACACCGTGGCCTTCATCGCCTTCGCCTGGGACCTGGCCAAGAGCAGCAAGGCGCTGCGCGCCGTGGACCTCAAGGCCGCCCAGGCAAGTGCTGCCGCGAAGGTTCCCGTAGTCGCCGGTGTTGCTGCCGGGGCCGGGGAGCGCGAAGGATCCGGCATTGAGTCCCGCCTGGACGGGCCGGCCGGCCGGGCCGAGCGTCCGTCGTCGTCCACTGCCAAAACGGGCCGGGCAGGAACCGGCGGCGTCGTGACAGCCGACGGCGACATGAAGTACGCCGCGGAGCGCCGGGTCCCGGCGCGGGTCGCCGTAGCCTTGACCACCCTTGCGGCCGTCATCCACGGCGCCGGCGTGGTCACCAGGGCCCTGGGCGCAGGCCGGGTGCCGTGGGGCAACATGTACGAATTCCTCACCACAGGCGCGTTCCTGGTGGCAGCCGTGTTCCTGCTCTCGCTGATCCGGCGCGACCTCCGCTTCCTGGGCACCTTCGTGGTGGGCCTGGTGGTCATCATGCTGGTGGCTGCCTCGGTGGCGTTCTGGACCCCGGTGGGCCACCTGGTTCCCGCCCTCCAGAGCTACTGGCTGGTCATCCATGTTTCCATCGCGGTGCTGTCTTCCGCGCTGTTCACGCTGACCTTTGCCATGTCCGCACTGCAGCTGGTGCAGTCCCACCGACAGAAGACCGTGGCCGCCGGCGGCGCCGACAAACTCGGCTTCATGCGCCTGGTGCCGTCCGCGCTGAGCCTGGAAAACCTCTCCTACCGCATTAACGCCATCGCCTTCATCGGCTGGACCTTCACCCTGATGTTCGGTGCCATCTGGGCCGAGAAAGCCTGGGGCCGGTTCTGGGGCTGGGACACCAAGGAGGTATGGACCTTTGTGATCTGGGTTGTCTACGCCGGATACCTGCACGCACGTGCCACCCGCGGCTGGACCGGAACACGCGCCGCCTGGCTGTCGATCGTGGGCTACCTCTGCGTGATCTTCAACTTCACCATCGTGAACCAGTTCTTCAACGGGCTCCACTCCTACTCGGGCCTCTAAGAGGATCAGCAGGCCGCTCGAACAGGGCCTTCCGGCCCTAAAAACCGGGATTTTAGGACCCCAAAACGGGTGACGGCACTCAGTTGCGGCTACTGCCCGGTAAATAACCATTCGATGTAGCAACAGGGGTGTTCCCCGGTCCTTGGGTAATGCTACGTTGGTGACGTTCCCTGTGATGAAGCTTGCAGGTGGACCACCAGCTTTCCGAGGTACCCATGAGCTACGCTCTCGCCGTTGACGTCGGGACCAGTTTCACGGCAGCTGCCGTTGTTCGTTTCCACCAAGGTCCCTCCGCCGTGCCTGAGTGCCTGCCCCTTGGCGCGCGTGGAGCGTCCGTGCCCTCCGTGGTGTACTACCCCGAGGAAGGCCCCGTCCTGGTGGGCGAGGCCGCGGAACGCCGCGGACTGGATTCGCCCGAACGCGTAGTGCGGGAATTCAAGCGCCGGATCGGCGACGACGTCCCCTTCGTCCTGGGCACCCTGGCCCTGCAGCCGGAAGATGTCTTCGCCACCATGGCCCGTTGGGTGGCGGACCGGGCCGCCGAACGCGAGGGGGGCCCGGCGTCGGCCGTTTTCCTGACCCACCCCGCAGCCTGGGGCAACCACCGCCTGTCAGTGATCCGCGATGCCCTCGCCGCGCATGGCCTGGAGAACGTCACCCTCCTTCCCGAACCCGAGGCCGCAGCCCTGCACTACGCATCCCAGGTGCGGGTGGAGGAAGGCAGCACCATTGCCGTGTACGACCTCGGTGGCGGCACCTTCGATACCGCCGTGCTGAGGAAGTCCGGCAGCAGCCGCTTTGAGCTCCTGGGGCGCCCGGAGGGCATCGAAGACCTGGGCGGCGCCGACTTTGACGCCGCCGTATTCCGGTACGTGGTTACGCATACAGGGAACGCGCTGGAAGATCTGGACACCAGCGATCCGGCGGTGCTGGGAGCCTTGACGCGGCTCCGGCGGGAATGCGTGGAGGCCAAGGAAGCGCTCTCTGCGGACAGTGAGGCCAGCATTCCGGTGCTGCTGCCCGGCGTCCAGCAGCAGGTCCGCCTGGTCCGTTCAGAGTTCGAGGCGCTGATCGAAGAGCCCGTGCGGGAAACGGTGGAGGCCCTGGAGCATTCCCTGGCCCAACTCCACCTGGAGCCGGCAGACCTGTCCACGGTGCTGTTGATCGGGGGCTCGTCCCGGATTCCCCTGGTGGCCCAGGTGGTGTCGGAGGAGCTGGACCGGCCCATCGCGGTGGACGCCGACCCCAAGTCCTCCATTTGCCTGGGGGCCGCCGTAGCGGCCGTCCTTGCCAACGCCGCAGCTGCGGCAGAAGCTGAAGCAGCGGAATCCCAGGCGGTAGTCACCGCAGCGGAGGCTCCGCCCGCCGTCGTACTCTCTGAAGTACCGCCTGCGCCAACCGGCCCGGCCATGCCCAGCTGGTCGCGCAAATATACGACGGCGGCAGGCGCGCCTGCAGGGCCGGGCACCGTCCGCGGTGCCCGGCACGGGGCAGGGGGCGCGCACGCCCCGAAACCCACCGTCCGCGTGACCGCTGTTGCCGCAGCCGCCGCTCTCCTGACGGTCCTCACGGCAACTGCCGCCCAAAGCCCGGACGGCTTCGGCAGCCTGACAGCCATGTTCGTGCCCCAGGCCGGTGCCAGCACTACAGGCGGCTCAGATGCAGCCGGTACCGACGCGGCCGGTGCCGGGGATGCAGCCAGCGCTGCCGGGGTCCCTCAACCACTCGCAGGCATCGAGGCCAGCGCCAAGCAACCCCTTGCCCCAGGGCCCGGGCTGGAAGCAGCTGCCGCACCCCCCGCCGCGCAGGAAGCCGGCAGCGAAGGCCCGGGGCCAGGAAGCAGCGCCATTGCGGACGGACCTGTTGTGGCAGGCGAAGCTGCCGCCGCCGATCCACTCGCTGGTTCCGGGGGGACGCCGGACGGCGCAGGGACTGTTCCGGGAGCCGTTACCGTGGATCCCACCTCCCCGTTGGACACCTCTTCCGGGACTCCTTCGGACACTCCTTCCGGGACCCCGTCGGACACCCCTTCGGACACCCAGCAGCCCGGCGGTTCAGCCGAACCCACTCGGAGTTCAGACACCGAAACTCCAACCGATTCCGGGACAGGGGACACTACCACTCCTCCCGCGACTGATCCGCCCACTGAGGGAACGACCTCGCCCACCCCGACGGACAACACAAGTTCGACACCTGCCCCTAATCCCTCGACGACCATAACGGAGGTGGCCGTGGAAGCTACGTCATTGTCGCAAGAGACACCGGTGGAGCCCGCCTCCCCTTCTGTTGAAGCAGCCGTTGAAACGGCCCCGACCACCTCTCCGGCGGCCTGATATGGACGGGCAGATCCAGGGAGCGGAGCTTCAGGACATGCAGCATCAGGACATGCAAAATCAGGACGGGCAGTATCAGGACGTGCAGTTTCAGCGGGAGGAACACCTGGAGGCCGCGTCCGCGCGACCGGAGGACCAGGGGCACCCGTTGCACGCCGCAGAGCTAATGGCCAGGCAGCTGAAGGGCACCAACGCCGTGGTGCGGGAACTGCTGATGGCGCTGTCAGTGGGTTTCGCTTTGCCGGGGCCGCTGCCTGCGGGCCTGCAGCAGAAGTTCGGCAACGGCGGGGTGGAGGACCTTGATGCCCTGGTGGACCGGGCAGAGGCCGCAGGGCTGCTGGGGCCGGACGGTACTGTGGTGGGCACGGCGCAGCACGCACTGCTGGCCGCCACACCCATTGCCAAGGTTCACGCGCTCCAGCGTGAGCTCGTGGATGTGTTCACCTCGACGGGACAGCGGCTGGGAAACCTTGCCCGCGAGCTTGCCCGGGGAGGACTTACTGACGCCCGGGTGGCCGCGGAACTCGAGCTGGCAGCGGACAATGCACTGGAGCATAACCCCAGGCTCGCGTCGCAGCTCTACGAGGAGGCCCTCCTGGCCGGCGCCGATCCGGTGGCGACGGCAGCACGGCGCGCGCAGGCGGCAGCCGGCGATGGTGAACTTGATGCCGCTGCCCGCACCATCGACACGCTCCTGGTCAGCACGGAACCGCAGGATGCCCGCCGGGGTGCGGACGTGGCCGCCTCCGTTTGGGCCCAACGGGGGATGCTTGCCCGCGGAGCCGATGTCTACAGCTGGCTGGGCCCGGAGCGGGTGGGCGTATCAGCGCCCCTCGCCGCCGTCGTCCTGATAGGAGTGGGAGACCGGGACGGTGCGGAGGCATTCTTCCAGCCCGGGGCGCCGGCAGCGTCACCCACCCTGCTTGCCGCCACCCTGGTCCAGACTGGCCAGGGCGTCTTTGCATCCCTGGGCGAGAAACCGCAACAGGGCATCTCCGTGCTGATCCACGCGTCGGACACGCTGAACTCGGCAGGAACATCACTTCCGTTGCCGGAAACACCAGCCGCACTGGCAGCCCTGCTGGCCCTGCACACCGGTGAGCCACACCTGGCGGAAACCGTCTGCAGGGCTGCTGCCGCTGCCGGGCAGGGAGGCAATGCCGCGCAGCCCAGGCTCCTGCTGCTGCAGGCCTGGGCGTGCATGATGCAGGACAAACTCGAGGATGCCCGGCTGGCCGCCACGGAAGCCGCCAAGGCTAACCACTGGCCGCTGGTCCCGCGCGACGAGTTCATGTGCGCTGCACTCGAGGTGGGCCTCGCCCGGCGGAACGGCGACGTTCCGGAACTCCTCAGGGCATGGGAACGGGCGCGCGAGGCCATGCTCCATACCTCGGTGGACCTCTACAACCTGCTGCCGTGGGGGGAACTGCTGATCGCTGCTGCCCGCCTGCGGGAGACGCGGCGCGTGGTGCACTACCTGGAAGAGGCATGGAAGCTGCTGGGCCGCCTGGGCGAACCCGCCCTGTGGGCCGTTCCCCTGCATTGGGCCGCCGTCCAGGCCGCACTGCTCAATGAAAGCCCCGCCGATCTTGCCCCGCATGCAACGGCGCTGGCACGGGCCTCTGCCCACAGCCAGCTTGCCGCAGTCCTGGCCACGGCGGGAAAAGCCTGGGTATCGGTGCTCGCCGGCCGCTTCCGCACCTCCGACGTGGAGGGCGCGGCCAGGCTGCTCGGTGCTGTTGGAATGCCCTGGGAGGGCGCAAGGCTGGCCGGTCACGCCGCCGCGCGTGCCGACGAGCGGCGGGACATGATGCGCCTGCTCTCCTGCGCCCGGGACCTTCACCCGCAGGGCAGCCCGGCCGGCGGCATGTCAGGGGCCGGGATTCAAACCGGGACTCCTGCCGAGAACGGCGGCAGGGCGCACCAGCCGGACGGCTCCGGACTGAGTGAACGGGAAAAGGAAGTGGCCAGGCTGGTCCTTGAGGGCAAAACCTACCGGGAGATCGGCGAAGCCATCTACATTTCGCCCAGGACGGCAGAACATCACATTGCCCGGATTCGTCGCCGCCTTGGCGCTGAAAACCGGTCCGACCTGCTGGCCCGTTTGAGGGTGGCACTCGGCGTTGAGAATAACCAGCACATGAACCCGCAACAGGAGTAGTCCCTAATGCCCCTAGCAGCGGAGGCGGGAGCGCCCCGGGCCGGATCCAACCGGTAGGGGGAATGCGCCCGATGCCCTGTCTCCGGCAGCGAACCTAGGTTTGAAGCAGCCGGACACGTTCCGCCGGATGATCCGTAACTCAACGAAGATGTGAGGACCACGCATATGCCAACACTCGCAAACGACCTTGTTCAATTCCTGATGCACCTCTTTGGCAACCGCAAGGCTTTCCAGGCCTTCCTGGATGACCCGGAGAGGGCGTTATCCGAACACGGCCTGGGGAACGTGTGCCTGGCTGACGTTGACGCTGCAATGCCTGTGGTCCTCGACTATGCACCCATCAGCGTCAACGCCCCGTCGTTCGAGCGCGAATACAACACCGGCGTCAGCAACGCGTGGGCGGGAGCAGGCGCCTCGGCGGGCCATGCCGTGGGTGCATCAGCTGTCCACAGCGGAAGCCAGGGTGCCGCACATGGCGGCAGGAATTACGACCAGGACGACCACGCCCACGCGGTACAGCAACTGCACCACGTGGTAAACCACTTCTCCTATACCACCAGCACCACCATGGTGGACGACCGGGACACCGTCACGGACCAGTCGGTCAGCCAAAACATCTGGGCGGACGGAGACGTGGAGCAGTGGTTCGACAACGACGCCGTGGTGGCAGCCGGGGACCATGCCGTGGCCGCCGGCGACGACGCCGATCTCCAGGACTCGAACAACATCAGGGATTCCTACAACACCGACCGTTCCACCGACGAGTCCACGGACAATTCCATCCGGGCCGGCGGAGACGTCAACATCGGCAACGAGGAGACGGACATCGCCGACTCCTTCAACACGGACCTGGACCTGGACGACTCCTTCAACGACAACTCGGACCAGTCGGACCACTCCGTCAGCACTGACACGGACCTCGATGTCCGCGACTCGTTCAACGACAACTCGGACAACTCCACCCAGAACACTGTGGAGGTGGAGGACTCCTTCAACCAGGACAGCTCCACCACGACGGCGGTGGAGGACTCCTTCAACCAGGACAACTCCACTGCCACAGCGGTGGATGTCGACGTCGACGTGGAAGACTCCTTCCAGGACAACTCGGCCACGAGCAATGTGGAGGACAGCGTGGTGGTCGCGGACAACCAGCTCGACTTCACGGAGGACAACTCCAGCCACACCGATATTGACCTCGATAACGACACCACCATCGACGATTCGGTGGTTGACGACTCCACCGTGCTGTAACACGCTGGTTCCAACACGCTACGTCCGGGACGTAAACCGCCCGGCAGGAGGCACATACCTCCTGCCGGGCTGTTCCCGTAGTACCGACAGCGCACAGAAAAAGGGGACCGCTGTGGCAGAAGCAGGACCGGCAAGGGCACCGGGGCCAACAACGGCCGGCCAGCTGGTGAGGCTCGTTGAGGAGGGCCTGCAACTGGTGGGCGCCGGAGAGCGTGCGGACCTGCGCAGGAGGCTGGCCCAGGCCATGGCCCGCCTGCAGGACCCCAGCATCCGGGTCATTGTGGTGGGGGAGTTCAAGCAGGGGAAAAGCAAGCTCATCAATGCCCTGGTGAACGCACCCGTGTGCCCGGTGGACGACGACATTGCCACCTCCGTGCCCACCATCGTCCGCTACGGGGATCCGGCCTCAGCCGCGGTGCTGGTCCCCGCGGCGGAACAACCTGCCGGCGAGGCTGCGGGTGACGGCGGGGACAACAGCGTTGAGCGCCGGCCCGTCGACCTGGCAGATCTTCCGGCGCTCGTCTCGGAGCAGGGCAACCCGGGCAACAGCAGGAAACTCATGGCCGCGGAGGTCTGCCTGCCCCGGCGGATCCTCACCGGGGGCCTCAGCATCATTGATTCCCCGGGCGTGGGCGGCATGGGCTCCACCCATACCCTCACCACCCTTACCGCCCTGCCCACCGCCGACGCCATGCTGCTGGTATCGGACGCCTCCCAGGAATACACGGAGCCGGAACTGCGGTTCCTGCGCCAGGCCATGCGGATCACCCCCAGCGTTGCAGCCGTCCTCTCCAAGACGGACCTCTACCCGGAATGGCGCCGGGTGGAGGAGCTGGACAGGACACACCTGGACCAGGTGGCGCCGGAGATTCCGCTGTTCCCGTTGTCCGCGGACCTCCGCCTTGAGGCCTCACGGCTCCAGGACAGCGAGCTCAACGCAGAATCGGGCTTCCCCGCCCTGGTGGCCCACCTTCGCAACGATGTGGTGGGCAAGGCACAGCGCATCCAGCGCCGGTCCGTCAGCCAGGACCTGTTGTCCGTGACGGACAACCTGCGGCTGTCCCTGCAGTCCGAGCTTGAGGCCCTGGAAAACCCTGCCGGTACGCCGCAGATGCTTGCGGACCTTGAGCGGGCCAAGACAGAGGCGGACGACATGCGGAAACGGTCCGCCCGCTGGCAGTTGACCCTCAGCGACGGCATCAACGACCTCATTGCCGACATGGAGTACGACCTCCGGGACCGCCTGCGCCGGATCCAGCGGGAGGCCGAGACGGCCATAGACCAGGGCGATCCCGGACCGGTCTGGCCGCAGTTCTCCCAGTGGCTCGAAGAGTGCGTCGCCGCCGCCGTCTCCGACACCTTCGTCTGGACCAGCGAGCGGTCGCAATGGCTGGCCACACAGGTGGCCGAACACTTCGCCGCCGACGAAGTATCGCTGCCCGTATTGCACGTGGCCGACTCAGGGGACGCGCTGGACCCGGTGGACCAGATGCCGGGACTGGATCCGGGGCGCGTGAACCCGGTCCAGAAAGTCCTGATCGGCATGCGCGGGTCCTATGGCGGCGTCCTGATGTTTGGCCTCCTGACGGGAATTTTCGGGATGGCCCTGATCAATCCGCTCTCGGTGGGCGCCGGGCTGCTGCTGGGGCGCAAAGCCTACCGCGAGGACAAGGAAACACGGCTCAAGCGGCGCCAGGGCGAGGCGAAAGCGCTGGTCAGGCGCCAGCTCGACGACGTGACGTTCCAGGTGGGAAAGCAGCTGAAGGACAGGCTGCGCCTGGTTCAGCGGACCATCCGCGACCACTTCACCGAGATCGCGGACGAGTACCACAGGTCGTTGTCGGATTCCGTGGCCGCGGCCCAGAAGGCTGCCACATCGTATGCCCAGGAGAAGGAAGGACGCATCCGGGACATCAGGGCCGAACTCAAAAAGGTGGATGCGCTGCACCGCGCCGCGAAGGCCGCGGCCGCAGAGGTGCTTGCCGCCGGGACCCGCAGTGGGGCGGAGGTTGGATGACGCCGTCCACTACCGCGGGGGCAGCTGCGTTGATCCGGGAAGCGCTGGAGGTTTACGCCGACGACCCGCAGGCCGCCGCCGCGCTGCGCGGCTATGCGCGGCGCCTGGCGGAGCCCTTGAGGATTGCCGTTGCCGGCATGGTGAAGGCAGGGAAGTCAACGCTCCTCAACGCCATCATCGGTGAGGAAATCGCACCCACTGACACCGGCGAATGCACCCGGATCGTCACGTGGTACCGGCACGGACACAGTCCCCGCATCACCCTTCACCCCATCACCGGGGAGCCCCGGAACCTGCCGTTGAAGCGCGTGGACGGGCGCCTGGTCTTCGTCCTTGACGGCGTCCAGGCAGAAGACGTGGAACGGCTGGACGTCGAATGGCCCGTGCCGGCCCTGCAGGCCATGACGCTGATTGACACCCCTGGCATCGCCTCCCTCTCCCAGGACGTGTCAGCGCGGTCCTTGAGGTTCCTGACCCCGGAGGATTCGGCGTCGGAAGCTGATGCGGTCATCTACCTGATGCGCCACCTGCATGCGTCCGACCTCCGGTTCCTGGAATCCTTCCAGGACACCGGAACGGGCCGCTCGGGTACCGTCAACGCCCTCGCGGTATTGTCCCGGGCGGACGAGGTGGGGGCCGGCCGCATCGACTCCCTGCTGTCCGCCGGCACCATCGCGGAAAGGTACAGCCGGGACCCCAACCTCCGGAAGTTGGCATTGGGCGTTGTCCCCGTCGCCGGACTGCTCGCCCAAAGCGCCCGCACCCTTCGCCAGCCGGACTTCGAGGCCCTTCAACTGCTGGCCACCCTGGACCGGGCCGCGCGGGAACGGATGATGCTTTCGGCCGACAGGTTCCGCCGATCCGAGGAACCTGAGGGACTGACGGAAGAAGCACGCTCCTCACTGCTGGCGCGCTACGGGCTTTTCGGTATCCGGCTGGCCGTAGTCCTCATCCGCAACGGATACCCGGAACCAACGCCGCTGGCCCATGAACTGGCCCGCCGCAGCGGCCTGGATCCTCTGCTGGACGTACTGGACCGGCAGTTCCAGGCGCGGGCCGAGGCGCTCAAGGCCAGGACTGCACTGGTTGCGGTGGGGAACCTCCTGGACAGCCGCCCCTGCGAGGGATCGGAACGGTTGGCGGCGTCCCTGGAGCGGCTCCAGGCAAACGCGCATGAGTTCCGTGAGCTCCGGCTGCTGGCAGCCCTCCGGACCACTGGGGTGGACCTTGCCCCGGAACTGGCGGCGGAAGCTGAACGGCTCATCGGCGGTCACGGCACGGCTCCGGATCTGCGGCTGGGCCTGGCGGGAGACTCCAGCCCTCATCTGCTGGCCGCCGAGGCGCGGCGCTGCCTGGCACGTTGGCGCAGGGTTGCTGAAAGCCCGCTCACTCCCAGATCCGCACTTGAAGCCTGCCGGGTAGTGATCCGCAGCTGCGAGGGTGTCCTGGCGGATTTGGCGGGCAGGGACAGCCAGGCCCGGTCAGCGTAGGGAGCGGAGTCCCTACCCTGCTGGGCTCACGCTTCCGGCAAGGTTCCGTTTTAGGCAGGGTTCCGTTTCAGCCAGGCTCCGGCAGCCGGCAGGAACAGAAGGACGATCCCGGCGGCCGCAAGGAGCAGGCCGGCGCCCCACGCCATCACCACGTAGCTGCCCTCGGCGCCGCTGGGGACCAGGAAGGCCGATGCCAGGAGCAGGACGGGAACGTGGGCGGCCAGCAGCAGCAGCAGGACCCAGCGGGCCCACTTCCGGCGGCCCAGGGCCGCGCCCAGGAAAGCTGCTTCAAGCACGGTCACCAGCAACAGCGCACCGATGCTGCCCCAAAACACGATTTCCGCCGCAGTACCCACCGACTCGGCGTCGCTGCCTGACGCCATGTCCGCCACCACGCCACGGAGCCGCTGCAGGTTGGAGTCACGGGCCACGAACGATCCCAGCAGGACGGCCAGCCCAGCGGCGAAGCTGAGAACCCAAAGTGTGCGGGCCGTCCGGACAACCGGGGGCACCAGGGGAGTGACGGGGATGGGCGGCGGCGCGGAGTAGGACAGGCCGGGCCTTGGTGGGGGAGCCGGCAGGCGCCCCTCATCTCCGCCGGGTTGGAACGCCATGGGGCTTATTTCAGTCCGTCGGCATCGTGTTCATCGGTACCGCGCTGGCCGTTGCCGCCGTCCTCCTTGGCTTTCGCCTCCAGCTCATCCCGGAGCTTCTTCAGGCGCTCCGCCTCGGCCTGGTTGCGCCGGCGGGCCTCAAGGTTGCGGAGGAAATCCGGATCATCGTCCGGGGCAGTGGGATGCGGGTAGCTGGGGCGCGGCTGCGCCGTGCCGCGCGGCCTGCCGATCACGAGCCACAGAATGGCACCCAGGACGGGCAGGACGATCTGTACGATGATCCAGGCCGGTTTCGAAATTCCACGGGTCAGTCGGCCCTCAGTGCGAATCACGTCCACCAGGCCATACACGAAGATGACGAGGACTGCGACGGCCAAAGCCACACGGAAGAGCATGCCATTAAGTCTATCGTCAGGACGCGCAGGGGCCGCTGGCGGAGGCGGCTAAACTTGAATAGTGGCCTTTTTGAAATATTCCCTGATCCGGCTGGCGATCTTCGTGCCCCTGTTTGCCCTGTTTGCGCTTCTGCAGGTGGGGGTGCTGATGTCCGTCGTCTGCGCCGCGCTCATTGCCTTTGCCATCAGCTACCTCTTCTTTCAGAAGCAGCGCGACGCCGCCGCAGCAGCCCTGCAGCATCGCTTCTCCGGGAAGGCCAAGCCGCTGCGTTCCGCCGGCGAGGTCCAGGACGCCAACGCCGAGGACGCCCTGCTTGACGCCAATCCGGACATCACCATCAACAACGCCAAAGGCAGCGACCACAAGGGCTAGAACCCGTGGCTGAGGATCAGCCCCAGTGAGAACAGCACGCTGTAGCCCAGGTTGATCAGGCCGGTCTGCTTCAGGACCGGAATCAGGCTCTTGCGCTTCCGCCCGTTGATCATCAGCCAGGCCGGCATCAGGCAGGCCGGAATGAGCAGCAGCACGATCAGGATCCAGGGCCGGCCCGGCGCCAGGATCACCACCAGAAGGATGGCGACGGCGAGCATCAGGACGTAGCTTTCACGCGCATGCTTGTCACCCAGCCGCACGGCCAGGGTCTTCTTCCCGGCCTGCATGTCCGTGGGAATGTCCCGGACATTGTTGGCCATGAGCAGCGCCGTGGCGATCAGGCCGGTGCCGATGGCGCCAATGACCGCGGAGAGGCTGATGTGGCCGGCCTGGGTGTAGGTGGTGCCGAGGGTGGCCACCAGGCCGAAGAACACGAAGACGAAGAGATCGCCCAGGCCCATGTAGCCGTAGGGGTTCTTGCCGCCGGTGTAGCCCCAGGCAGCCATGACACAGCCGAGCCCCACCAGGATCAGCCACCACGCCTGGGTGAGGAACACCAGGACCAGGCCGAACACCATGGCCAGGGCGAAGGTTCCGAACGCCGCCCATTTGACGTGTTCAGGCTTGGCGGCGCCGGAGCCCACCAGCCGCAGCGGACCCACGCGGTCATCATCGGTCCCGCGGATGCCGTCCGAATAGTCGTTGGCAAAGTTCACGCCCACCTGGAGCAGGAGGGCTACCAGCGCCGCGAGGATGGCGTTGGGCAGGAGGAACGAGTCCATTTCGTAGGCGGCGGCAGTGCCGATCAGCACCGGCGCGATCGCTGCCGGGAGCGTCCGGAGTCGGGCGCCTTGGATCCATTGGGCGGCTGTGGCCACGGTTAGTACCTCGTGTTGTTTCGGTAAGACGGCAGGACGGAACGTGCGCACCCGCCGCGGTGGTGCAGGTCCAACTCTACGTTCCCCCGTGCAGGGCGCTGAGCTCGGCGGTCATGGCGAGCCGGTCAGGTTTGCCGTTGGGCAGCATCGGCAGGGCCGATGCGGTGAGGACGGTCTTGGGTGCCAGGACCCCCAGTTGCTGCTGCCACTGCTGCTGGAGCACGACGGCGGGGTCCCCGGCATGGTGCCGGGCAGCGGCTTCGGGGGCGAGGGCCACGTAGGCCGCCACGGCCTGGCCCCATTCCGCGGACGGTACCCCAGCCACGAAAGCCGAGGCGACGGCGTCGGACTTTTCCAACTGCTCCTGGACGTGCCCCGCGGATACCTTCACGCCGCCGGTGATGATGACGTCGTCCGCCCGGCCCAGCACAGTGAGGCGGCCGTCGTCGTCAATGGCGCCCAGGTCACTGGTGCGGTACCACCGCACGCCGTCCTCCTCGAAAAAGGTTCCGGTTTCCTCGTCCGGCGCCTCGATGTAGCCGGCCGCCACCGTGTCCCCGCCCAGCAGGATCCGGCCGTCCTCGGCCACCCGGACCGAGACGCCCTCCAAGGGGTAGCCGTCGTACACGCAGCCGCCGGAGGTTTCGGCCGAACCGTAGGTGGTGACCACCCGGACCCCGGCGTCCCGGGCAGCTGCCAGAAGGGCCGGCGGAGCGGGGGCGCCGCCCAGCAGGATGGCGTTGAAACGGCGGAGGACGGCGAGCGTGTCCGGCGACGGATCGTCCAGGAGCCGCTGCAGCTGGGTGGGAACCAGGGACGTGAACCGGATCTTGTCCGTCAGTTCCAGCGCGGCGGCGGTGAAGGCCTCCTGGGTGAAGCCGCCGGACATGTCCATGACCCAGGGCCGGGTGCCGGCGAACAGGGACCGCACCAGCACCTGGATACCGGCGACGAACTGGACGGGCAGCGCCAGCAACCACTGCCCCTCGCCCTTGAGCCGCAGGGCCGTGGCCATGGAGGAGGCCGCCAGGGATTCCACGGTCAGCAGGGTTGCCTTGGGTGTGCCGGTGGAACCCGAGGTGCGGACCACGGCCACGGCGTCGTCGCAGCCCGGCGTTTCCACGTGGCCCACCACCAGCCTGCCGTCGGGGCCTACGGACAGTTCGACGGCGGGGCCCTCGCCATGGAGGGCGGCCGCGAGGGCTTTCAGGGCGGGATCGATGTTCAGGGGCCCGATGGGGGCGGGTGCCGGGGTTTCTTCGCTGTTCATTGCCGTCCTGCCTTAGAAGTAGTGCGGGAAGCGTGACCAGTCGGGGTCGCGTTTTTGCAGGAAGGCCTCCTTGCCCTCCACGGCCTCGTCCGTCATATATGCCAGGCGGGTAGCCTCACCGGCGAACACCTGCTGGCCGGCCAGGCCGTCGTCGGCGAGGTTGAACGCGAACTTCAGCATGCGGATGGCCTGCGGCGACTGCCGGGCGATGTCCGCGGCGTACTCAAGGGCCACTTCCTCCAGCCGCTGGTGGTCCACCGCCTCGTTCACCGCACCCATCCGAACCATGTCCTCAGCGGAATATTCGCGCGCCAGGAAGAAAATCTCCCGGGCGGTCTTTTGCCCCACCTGCCGGGCCAGCAGCGCCGAGCCGTAGCCGGCGTCGAAACTTCCCACCGTGGCATCCGTCTGCTTGAACCTGCCATGCTGCCGGGACGCGATGGTGAGGTCGGCGACCACGTGCAGGGAATGCCCGCCGCCTGCTGCCCAGCCGTTGACGACGGCGATGACCACCTTGGGCATGGTGCGCATGAGCCGCTGGACTTCCAGGATGTGCAGCCTGCCGGCACGTGCGGGATCGATGGTTTCCTGCGTCTCGCCGTCGGCATACCGGTAGCCGTCCCTGCCCCGGATCCGCTGGTCGCCGCCTGAGCAGAAGGAGTGGCCGCCGTCCTTGGGGGAGGGGCCGTTGCCGGTGAGCAGCACGGTGGCGACGTCGGGCGTCATCCGGGCGTGGTCCATGGCGCGGTAGAGCTCATCCACGGTGCCCGGCCGGAACGCGTTGCGGACCTCTGGCCGGTTGAACGCGATCCGGACCGTTGGCAGGTCACGCACCCAGCCGCCGTCGGAATCCCGCTCCACCTGCCGGTGGTAGGTCATGTCCTGGAAGTCCTCGAAGCCGGAGACCACCCGCCAGCGCGTGGGATCGAAGACGTCGGACACCGGGGCGGGGATCTGGTTGCTCACCGTCCAAGTCTAGTAATCGGCGTCAGCTGATGCAGAACTCGTTGCCCTCGGGGTCCGCCATGGTGTGCCAGGAATGCGGGCCCTGCCGCGCGGACCACAGGAATGAGGCGCCGCGGGCCTCGAGCTCGCGCCGCACCTCGTCCTTGTCCCGGCCGTCCAGCCTGACGTCCCAGTGCACCCGGTTCTTCACCGTTTTTCCCTCGGGAGCCGTCTGGAACAGCATGCGCCGTGCGGGCGCTTTGGCCTCGATCTCCTCCGGCGGTCGGATGGCGGCGCCGTCCTTCCACACCAGGTTGCCGCGGTGCACCATGGTCTGGTCCTCCGTGGCGAAGCCCTGGTCGATCATTGAGCGGATAAAGCCGGCGTCCTGGGGTTCCACCGCCCATTGAAGGGTTTCCGCCCACCAGTCGGCGAGCTCATGCGGGCTGGCGGAATCGATGACTATCTGGATGTTCAGTCCCATCCGTCCACGGTAGAGGCGGCCGGGGCGAAGCGGAAGATCCTGTGAAGAGGGGAAGTCCTACGCCTGGATGTTCTGCATCTGCTCAAAGAGTTCCGGCGGGATGGCGTAGACCAGGATCACCGCCAGCAGGTTCTTGGCGGCGTGGACGAAGTAGGAGAACATCAGGTTCTTCCCGGTCCACATGTATACGAACACCAGCGTGGCGCCCATAGCCAGGTAGGGGAGCAGGGCTGTGAGGGTGACCGCTTCCTGCCCCACGATGTGAAGCGCTGCGAACAGCACCACGGACAGGGCGCAGCAGATCCAGACGTTCATGCGCCTGCTGAGCTTGCCAATCAGGAGGTGCCGGAAGATGTATTCCTCCACGAACGGGCCCACCACCACCAGCAGCGGAACCATGAGCCATGCGGGGACCTGCTGCATGAGTGCCTGCAGTCCCGCCTGGTTTGCGGAGGTCTCCACCTGCCCGTTGGCCGCCACCACAACCGCGGTAAGGATCATCATCGCGATCACGGCTGCCGGCACCATCAGCAGCGTGAACCAGGGCCGGGTAGCCAGGACCCTGAGGTCGCGGACCACAACCTTGCGGGCCGCCAGCAGGGCCAGTATGCCCACGGAGGCATAGAACAGCAGGTTCACGGCGTAGGAGGCGGCGGCGGCCGATGGTGCAACCTGCCGCAGGAGCGGAGCGAGCAGGTCGCCGGCAACGGCGAAAAAGCCCGCGATGGCAACGTAGAGGCCCAGGGTGACCACGTCCAGGCGCGAAAAGCGGTACAGCCGAGGCTGCGGAGGGGGCGGTAAGCGGTGGACTGTTGCCATGCCGTCAGCCTATCGCCGCCGGCCGCTGTGTAGTGCGCGTCACGTACCACCCCGGACCGTCTTGTAAGATGGTCAGGCCGCGTGAAGCTTCGGCAGTTCGAGGATCCCGCGCTCACATTTGTAGGTCCAGACACCTAAAGCCGAATTTTGTGAGCTTGATCATACGAAGTCCGGATGCGGCCAACCCCCAACCCACAAGGAACAGTTGTGCCTCAAAGTACCCCCACAGACCTTAATAACAGCACGGCACCATCCACCGCCGTCGTCGACCCCACCCTCAGCGCCGAGGGCTACAGCAAGACGCTGGGCAGGCGCCATGTGACCATGATCGCCATGGGCGGCGCCATCGGCGTCGGCCTCTTCATGGGAGCCGGCGGCCGCCTCGCCTCCACCGGCCCCGCCCTGATCTTCTCCTACGCGATCGCCGGCGTGATCGCTTACCTGCTCATGCGGGCCCTGGGCGAACTCATCATGTACCGCCAGACCTCCGGCTCGTTCGTCAGCTACGCCGGCGAGATGTTCGGCAAGAAGGGCGCCTTCCTCTCCGGCTGGATGTACTTCATCAACTGGGGCATGACCGGCATCGCCGAACTGATCGCGATCGGCCTGTACTTCCAGTTCTTCTTCCCCAACGTCCCGGTGGAAGCCTCAGCCATCGCCGCCCTGGTCCTGCTGGTTGCCGTCAACCTGCTCAGCGTCAAGGCCTTCGGCGAGTTCGAATTCTGGGCCTCCTGCCTCAAGGTGGGCGCCATCCTAATCTTCCTGGCGGTGGGCACGTACATGGTGGTCACCAACGCCCAGGTGGGCGACGGCCATGCCTCGGTGGCCAACCTCTTCGCCGCTGAGGGCGGCATGTTCCCCAAGGGCGCACTGGTAATGGTCCTGGTCCTCAACGCCGTGATCTTCGCCTACAACGGTATCGAACTGGTGGGCATCACGGCCGGTGAGATGCAGAACCCCGAACGCGAAGTGCCCAAGGCCGTCCGCGCCGTCGTACTCCGCATCGTGGTGTTCTATGTCGGCTCCGTCACCCTGCTGGCCATGCTGCTGCCCTCAGACAAGTACGTGGCGGGCACCTCACCCTTCGTCACCGTCTTCGGCCAGATGGGCCTGGGCTGGGTGGGTGACGTGATGAACATGATCGTCATCACCGCCGCCCTGTCCTCCTGCAACTCGGGCCTGTACTCGATCGGCCGCGTATTCCGCACCATGGCCAACAACGGCCACGCCCCACAGTGGCTCACCAAAATGTCCAAGCGGCACGTTCCCTACGCGGCCATCCTGGCCATCGCTGCGTTCTACCTGGTGGGCATCCTGCTGAACATCTGGCTGGGCGGCTCGCACGCATTCGACCTGGCGCTGAACACAGCCTCAATCGGCGTGATCTTCTGCTGGGGCTCCATCTTCGCCAGCCAGATCGCACTGCGGCACCGCAACGGCGTCACCTCCAGCCTGCCGATGCCCGGCTCGCCGTGGACCAGCTGGGCAGGCCTGGTTGGCCTGCTCGCCATCACCGTGCTGATCGGCTTCGACACCATGACCAGCAAGACCGGCGAGGTCTTCTACCTGGGCCTCTGGACCCTGGCCACCATCCCGTTCTTCGCGCTGGTCCTGTGGCTGGGCTGGCGGAAGGTCAAGAACAACCAGCCTAAGAGCGAGCTCTTCAGCTGACGCTTCCTGGAACAAAGTTCGACGGCGGGCCGCCCCTTTGGTGGGGCGGCCCGCCGTTGGCGTTTTCCAATCGAGTGCTCCGTAGGTGCCGTTTTGAGCGTTCAAAAGGGCACCTACGGAGCACTCGATGGAGATTGGCCCTTCAGGTACGTGGCGAAGTGGTCTTCAATGCGGCGCCAGGCTTCGGGCGATGACTCAGGTTCCGGGCCCACGCCCATGACCCGCATCAGCGGCCGGAGGAGTGCCGGGCCCAGCTCTTCATCGTTGAGGAAGGAATGGCCGGCCGCCGCAAATTCCTTCACGCTGTGCTCAATGTCCAACTGGTCCAGTGCTGATTCGAGCCGCGCGGAGGCTCCCTTCAGCGACTTGTCAGCGCCGCCGTAGTTGGCCACGATCGGACAGGCTCCGCGCAGCGCTTCCACCAGGTCCTCCTGCTGCTTCCCGGGGAGCCGCCCGTAGTTGACGGAGGCGGCGTCGAACCCGTCCCGCGCCACCAGCAGGGCGAATCCGCCTCCCATGCAGAAGCCGATCACCCCGGTCCTGCCGTTACCCAGTTCCGATTCCGCAAGCCATTTTCGGGCCGTGGCGATGTCAATGAAGGGCCGGCCGGTACGGGCCGCCATGGCACGCATGGTTCCTACAAGGCAACGCCGCCGGCCGCCGTCGCTGAACAGATCCAGCGCCAGGGTCAGGTAGCCGGCCCGGGCCAGCCGCTCCGCGTGCCGGCGGGTCTGGTCGTCGAGGCCGAACACCTCATGGATCATCACGACGGCGGGGAAGGAGCCCGGTCCTTCAGGTACGGCCAGGTAGCCGCGCAGGCCGGGGGAGCCGCCCGCGGCGGTGCTTGCGGCGCTCAGGTCAACCATGGTCATCGGGCAAGGCTAGCTGCACGCCGCGGGGAAGTCCCGCCTTTTGCGTTCCAGCCCTGAAGGTTGTGGGAAAGGTGGCCTGCGCCGCTGCCCCGGGGCAGACTGGGGCATGTGAGCGAACCTTGGGTGCTGCATGTGGACCTGGACCAGTTCATCGCTGCCGTCGAGGTGCTCCGCCGGCCTGAGCTTGCCGGCAAGCCGGTGATCGTGGGCGGCCGGGGTGATCCCACCGAACGGGCAGTAGTGTCCACCGCGTCCTACGAGGCCAGGGCCTACGGCGTGGGCTCGGGAATGCCGCTGCGCATCGCCGCGCGGAAAGTGCCGGACGCGGTCATCCTGCCCGTGGACCACGAGGCGTACCTCGAGGCGTCGGAGAAGGTCATGGCCGTGCTGCGCTCCCAGCCCGGCACCACCGTGCAGGTACTCGGGTGGGACGAGGCGTTCGTTGGCGTCCAGACGGCGGATCCGGAGACCTGCGCCCGGCATATCCAGAAGGCCGTCCTGGCGGAAACACGCCTCCACTGCAGCATCGGCATCGGTGACACCCTGGTCCGGGCCAAGGTTGCCACCGGGTTCGGCAAGCCTGCCGGTATCTTCCGGCTCACGGAAGGCAACTGGCTTGACGCAATCGGGGACCGGCCCACGATCGATCTGTGGGGCGTGGGAACCAAGGTGTCGCAGCGCCTGGCCAGGCTGGGCATTAAGACCGTTGCTGCGCTCGCGGCCGTGGATCCCAGTGACCTGGTCCCGGAGTTCGGCCCCAAGATGGGTCCCTGGTATGCCCAGCTTGGGCGGGGTGACGGAGCGCGGGTGGTGGACGATACGCCGTGGGTGGCGCGGGGCCACAGCCGAGAGACCACCTTCCAGCACGACCTGACAGACGCTGCAGAGATTGAGGACGCCGTCCGGGAGTTGGCTGCGCGGGTACTGGAGGATGTTGCTGCCGAGGGGCGGCCGGTGGTTGGCCTGACGCTGAAGGTGCGGTATGCCCCGTTTACCACCACCACCTTCGGCCGGAAGATCCCGGCGACGTCGGACCCCGCCGTCGTCCTGGCGACGGCGCTCGATCTGGCGTCAAAAATCGAGCCGGACCGCCCTATCCGCCTGCTCGGCTTCCGGGCAGAAATGACCATGCCGGAGGATTCCCGGAAGGGACACACACCCACCCGCAGCGGATGGTGAATCCCATCGATTGCTGAGTACTTGTCCTTACGACGCGGGCGGATTCATATGGTCATTGCAACAAGGCCATTTGAAGGGGTGTTGCGATGCCGGCGGGGTACGTATTTGGGGATCAGGTCAGGGACGGGTTTTTTGCTTTGCTGCGGCAGGGAGCGTCGATTAGTGAGGCGTGCCGCGTGTCGGGTCTGTGGTCCTCAACGGTGCTGCATTGGATCCGGAAGATGGGCCCTGTGGAGATGTCCAAGGGCAATCGTGGAGGGCCTGCAGGGGCGCCGTTTCCGGACGGCGTCCCTGGTTCAGGCAGGCTGAGTCTGTCGGAACGGGCGGTGATCATGGTGCGCCTGCGAGATGGCTGGTCCTACGCGGCGATCGGCAGGGAACTTGGCCGGGACCGGTCAGTGATCTGGCGCGAGGCCAGACGGAACTGCTGCGATGACGGCACCTACCAGTCCGACGTCGCGCAGCTAAAGGCAGGTCAGAACGCCCGCCGCCCCAAGGAACACAAGCTCGCCCATAAACCGCTGGCCCGCTTCGTGGAGTCCGCCATGGACGAGGGCTGGTCCCCCCAGCTGTGCTCGCTGGTCCTGGCTGGTGCATTCCCGGACGATAAGAGGATGCAGATCAGCCACGAGACGATCTATCAGGCCATCTACGTCCAGGGCCGCGGTCATGTCCGCCAGGACCTGTACCGGCAACTGAGCACCGGCCGGGCCAAACGGGTCACCGACGGACGCGGCCGGGGTCGGAACAACAGTCCGTTCAAGGACGCGCTGAAGATCTCCGAACGTCCTGCTGAAGCCGAGGACCGGGCCGTTCCCGGGCACTGGGAATGCGACCTGATACTCGGCTCGGTCGCCAGCAACTCAGCGATCGGAACCTGCGTGGAACGTTCGACCCGATACACCATGCTGCTGCACCTGCCCAACGGCCACAGCACAGACGAGGTCGCTAAGGCCATGATCACCGCGTTCGCCGAACTGCCGGCGGACCTGCGCAAAACCCTCACCTATGACCGCGGAGTCGAGATGGCCCGTTACGCCCAAATCCAGATCGCGATCGACGCGGAAATCTACTTCTGCGACCCGCACTCGCCCTGGCAACGCGGGACGAACGAGAACACCAACCGGCTCCTGCGGCACTGGTTCGCCAAAAGCACCGACCTGTCCGTCCACACGGCCCAGGACATCAAACGAGCTCAGGACAGCCTCAACAACCGGCCACGCCCCACCCTCGGCCTCGCAACACCCAAGCAGAAATTCAACGAACTCCTCCTCGCCGCAGCAGCCTAACCGTTGCAACGACCACTTGACTTTCCAGCGTCAAAACGACACGTACTCAGCAGTCGATGGGGTCTCGACAGCGAAACGGCGGTGGATCCATTGGATCCACCGCCGTGGGGCTGTTGCAGCACGCCGTTCGCTACGGCTGCACCAGCAAGGAACTAGTCCCGCTTGAACTCGTCCTTGACATTTTCGCCGACCTTCTTGGCATCTGCCTTGACCTGGTCGGCCTGGCCTTCTGCCTTCAGACGGTCGTTATCGGTCACGTTGCCTGCAGCTTCCTTGGCCTTGCCGCCAAGGTCTTCTGCCGCGTTACTGATCTTGTCTCCGAGGCCCATGGTTCCGGCCTCCTTTCGTTTCCGTCGATCAACCGTGCCCTTTCACGATAAGCAAAGCTTGCTTACTATTTCAAGTCCCCGGCTTGCTCATGCTGTCCCTTGTTCATGCCCGCCGTTAGGCTCGGGGCATGGATAAAGTGCGCGGCAAAGGCGCGGCAAAGGTGGCCCCGCCCCGGCTTTCCCCCATGGACCTGCAGGACCTCGAGGACCTTCCGGAACTCGAGTTCCGGCGGGGCGGGAGGCATGAGAACGCCCGGTTCAACCGTGCGGTCGCTGACGGCCTGGACCTGGGCGGTGCTGTCTTTGCCGAATGCGAATTTGATGCCCCTTCCTTCAATGAAACCCAGCTCCGCGGCGCGTCGTTCCGCGACTGCATCCTCGCGCAGCTGTACGCGCCGGTGTTCAGGGGCGCCCGCAGCACCTGGCAGGAGGTGGAGTTCAGGAATCCCCGCCTGGGCTCCGCGGAACTGTACGAAAGCGGCTGGCAGTCCGTCCGGATCGACGGCGGCAAGCTCGACTTCCTCAACCTCCGCGGCGCCAGGCTCACGGACGTCCTGATCACCGGCTGCATCATCAATGAACTTGACCTTGGGGCCGCCGTGGCATCCCGCGTGAAGCTCGTGGACTGCACGGTGGGAACGCTGGACCTGGCCGGAGCCAAGCTGAAGGACTTCGACCTCAGGGGTACAGAATTCCGCAGAATCAGCGGACTCGGCAGCCTGGCCGGCATGGTGATTGACGATTACCAGCTGGGACTCCTCGCGCCGCTCATGGCCGCGCATCTGGGGGTGACCGTCCTGTAACTGGATGCGCGCCCACGGCCTGCCGTGTACCATTTACAGAACGAACGGTCGGTAAGTGGATGATTCCGCTGCGCCGGCCGCCGATGACAGTGCTGTTTATCGCGTGAAGGGTGTTTCCATGGCTGCAACCGCAGGTCCGCAGGCTTTCCTTGTAGGCGGGGTCCGAACGCCCGTGGGCAGGTATGGGGGCGCGCTGTCCAGCGTGCGCCCGGATGATCTTGCGGCCCTGGTGGTCCGCGAAGCCGTGGAACGTGCCGGTTTGGATCCCGAAAGCATTGACGAGGTAATTCTCGGCAACGCCAATGGCGCGGGGGAGGAGAACCGAAACGTTGCCCGGATGGCCACCCTGCTGGCCGGGCTGCCGCTTCATATTCCCGGGATCACCGTCAACCGGCTCTGCGCCTCCGGCCTGAGCGCCATCATCCAGGCCAGCCACATGATCAAGGCCGGCGCCGCGGACATTGTCATCGCCGGCGGCGTTGAATCCATGAGCCGGGCACCCTGGGTCCAGGAGAAGCCCACCGCCGCATTTGCCAAGCCGGGCCAGATTTTCGACACCTCGATCGGCTGGCGGTTCACCAACCCTCATTTCCAGCACGGCGGACTGTCCCGCGACGGGAAGATGACGTACTCGATGCCTGAAACGGCGGAGGAAGTGGCCAGGGTGGACGGCATCTCCCGCGAGGACGCTGACGCCTTCGCCGTCCGCTCCCACCAGTTGGCCCTGGACGCCATTCAGGCCGGCCGCTTCAAGGACGAGATCGTCCCGGTGACGGTCAAGTCCCGCAAGTCCGAGACCGTGGTGGACACGGATGAGGGACCCCGTGCCGGCACCAGCATGGACGTTCTGGCGGGACTGAAACCCGTGGCACACGGCGGGTCGGTGGTCACTGCCGGGAACTCATCGTCCCTCAACGACGGCGCGTCAGCGATCATCGTGGCCTCCGAGGCCGCCATCGAGCGGCTGGGCCTCATCCCCCGGGCCCGCATCATCGACGGCGCCTCCGCCGGCTGTGAACCCGAGATCATGGGCATTGGTCCAGTCCCCGCCACCCAGAAAGTGCTTAAGCGAAGCGGCCTGAGCGTCGGTGACCTGTCCGCCGTCGAACTTAATGAGGCCTTTGCCACGCAGTCCCTGGCCTGTATCCGGCGCCTGGGGCTGGAACCGGAGATCGTCAACCGCGACGGCGGAGCCATCGCCCTGGGGCACCCGCTTGGTTCCAGCGGCTCACGGCTTGCCATTACCCTGCTGGGCCGGATGGAACGCGAAGACGCCCGGATCGGCCTGGCCACCATGTGCGTGGGCGTTGGCCAGGGCACCGCGATGCTGCTGGAGAAGATCTGATGGGGATGGCCGTAGACCTGGCACCGGAAAACTTCGCCGCCCTGCTGGTGGAGGAGCGGGATGACCGCGTGGTGGTGCTGCTCAACCGGCCCGACGTGAAGAACGCCATTGACCAGCAGATGGTGGATGAGCTCCACACAGTCTGCGCAGCGCTGGAACAGAACCCCAAGGTGCTGATTATCGCCGGTGTGGACGGAGTCTTCGCCTCCGGCGCCGACATCGCCCAGCTGCGCGAACGGCGCCGGGATGACGCCCTGCAGGGAATCAACTCCACCATCTTCGTCCGGATCGCCAAGCTCCCCATGCCGGTCATCGCTGCGCTGGACGGTTACTGCCTGGGCGGGGGCGCCGAACTCGCCTATGCCGCGGACTTCCGGATCGGCACCCCCAATGTCCGCATCGGCAACCCGGAAACAGGGCTCGGGATCCTCGCTGCTGCCGGTGCCAGCTGGCGGCTCAAGGAACTGGTGGGCGAGCCGCTGGCCAAGCAGATCCTGTTGGCCGGACTGGTTCTCGGCGCAGAGGAGGCCCGGGCTGCCAACCTCATCACTGAAATCCACGATCCCGCAGACCTTCTGGATGCAGCCCACAGCCTGGCCAACAGGATTGGCCGGCAGGACCCGCTGGCGGTACGGATCACCAAGTCCGTGTTCCACGCCCCCGCGGAAGCCCATCCGCTCATCGACCAGCTGGCCCAGGGGATCCTGTTCGAATCCCAGGCCAAGTTCGACCGCATGCAGGCATTCCTGGACCGCAACGCAGCGAAGAAGGCCAACGCCGCCTCCGCCACCCCAGCCGACGGAAAGTAGACCATGAGCAATCTTGAAGTTCCAGCCAACCTTCCCACTTCTGTCGGCGTGCTGGGCGGCGGCCGCATGGGCGCCGGCATCGCCCATGCCTTCCTGATCAAGGGCGCGGATGTGCTGGTGGTGGAGCGCGACGAACAGTCGGCGGAGGCGGCCAGGGAGCGGGTGGAGTCCGCGGCCGCGAAGAGCATTGAGCGCGGCGTGACCGACGCAAACCTGGACGAGATGGTGTCCAGGCTTAACGTCGGGGTGGACTATGACGCCTTTAAGGACCGCCACCTTGTGGTGGAAGCGGTCCCCGAAGACTGGGACCTGAAAGTTTCGGCGCTGCGGGGCATCGAGGAACGGCTGGCGGAAGACGCCTTCATCGCATCCAACACGTCGTCGCTGTCCGTGAACGGCCTGGCCCGTGAACTGAAGCGGCCGGAGAACTTCCTGGGGCTTCATTTCTTCAACCCGGTCCCGGCGTCCACCCTCATTGAGGTGGTGCTGGGCGAGCGAACGTCTCCCGGACTTGCCGCGGAGGCGAAAAGGTGGGTGGAGGCACTCGGCAAGACCGCCGTCGTCGTCAATGATGCCCCCGGCTTCGCATCCTCACGCCTTGGCGTGGCCATCGCGCTTGAGGCCATGCGGATGGTGGAGGAAGGCGTGGCATCGGCCGAGGACATCGATGCCGCCATGGTGCTGGGCTACAAGCACCCCACCGGGCCGCTGAAGACCACGGACATCGTGGGCCTGGACGTCCGCCTGGGAATCGCCGAGTACCTGCGCTCCACACTGGGCGAGCGGTTCGCGCCCCCGCAGATCCTGCGGGACAAGGTGGCCCGCGGCGAACTGGGCCGCAAAACGGGCAAGGGCTTTTTCGACTGGCCCAGCTAGGAGCGCTGCCTAGTCGAAGAAACCCACAATGTAGCCGATGAAGTACAGGAGGCACAGCAGGACCACGACGCCGATAATGGCCATCCACAGGAACTGCGTGCCCTTCCTGGTGCCATGCTCGTCATGACCCTGGGGGCCAGCGGTTGATGCCTCGCCCGGCGGGGTTTCGCCCGGCGGAACCCCGCCACCAGGCTCAAGGCCGGTGACCTTGTCGTCCTCGGGATCCGGATTGGTTCCTGACAAAATAACTCCCTCGCTCGACGTCGTGGTGCTTCCCCAGCGTAACCCGCCCGGTGAGCGGGCCTAGGCTGGGGAAGTGACTTTCCTTGAACCCCTTACCCTGACCGGCCGCCATGTAATCCTGGAGCCTCTCGCGGAGGAGCATCACGACGGCCTGGTGGACGCGGCCACCGACGGCGGGCTCTGGAAGCTTTGGTACACCTCTGTCCCGGCTCCGGACGCCATGGCGGCGGAGATCCGCCGGCGGCTGTCCCTGCAGGAGCAGGGATCCATGCTTCCGTTCACCACCCGGCTGATCGACGCCGCTAGCGGAGGGCCGGGCCGCATCATTGGCATGACCACCTACATGAACATCGACGCCGGCACGCCGCGGGTGGAGATCGGCTCCACCTGGAACGCGGCATCTGCACAGGGGACCGGCACCAACCCGGATTCCAAGCTGCTGCTGCTCAGGCACGCCTTCGAGGTGATCGGCTGCCCTGCCGTGGAGTTCCGCACGCACTGGCTGAACCACCAGTCGCGGGAGGCCGTTGCCCGGCTCGGCGCAAAACAGGACGGCGTGCTCCGCAGCCATTCGCGGACCAGTGATGGAAACCTCCGGGACACGGTGGTGTTCTCCATCCTGGACCACGAATGGCCTGCCGTCCGCGCCGGGCTTGAGTACCGGCTGGCCCGGCGCGGCTAAAACGTCCGTGTGAACTAGCGGGTGACCAGCTGGGAAGGTTTGACAGCCTCCAGGAGAGCCGAGGCGTATGCCCGGTGCCCTTCCTTGTTCGGGTGGAAGTTCCTTGGGTCGAAAACCGGCCCGGATGGGCTAACCGTGGGAGGGCTGAAGAAGATCCATGAGTCTGCGGAATTGACCTCATGTCCCACAAAGCCACCGCTGACATTGATGAATACAGCGCCGGTTCCGGAGGCTGCCACCGCACCTTCGATGGCAGTATTCAAGCCATCCACAGCCGTGTTGATGGAGTAGAGCAGCGAGGGGTCTGCCTGGCCGAATGGAGTTGTTGGGTTGAAGAGCCTTGGGTAGCCGAGGACCGCAATTCTTGCGTTCGGTGCTGCAGTATGAATCTGGTGGAGAACGCTCATAAAGTGTGTCTGCATGCTGGGAAACAAGGCGGCGGATGCCTGGATCGCGGCTGTACAGTCTTGGGCAGGCTGAGTCAGACAGGTCAGCAGGACGCCGGTCACTCCCACATCGTTGGCGCCCGCGGTAATGCTCACCAGTTCGCTTTCAGGTGTCAGGGACGAACCTGCGAGGGAGCTGATCTGCTGCTCAACGTTGGGGATTCTGAGGTCGTGTAGAACGGGGCTTAAAGGGTCAAGGGTCAAGAAGGCGCCATGACAGGCAGCGTTGTCTAGGAGGTTAACCCGCCCCGTCTTTCCCACGACGTCCACATAACCGCCCCGAGTCTTATCACAGGGGTAGCCGAAGTCGAACGGTCCGGCGCCGGTTCCCGCAGTGTAGGAATCACCGAGCGCGACGTAGTCGACCTTGGATGATGCAGCTTCGGCTGGAATGGCCGCCAGTCCCGACGCCATGACCAGGCTGGCGAGACCGGCCACGAAAGCCGGAAGCCGGCGTCGTAATGCAGTATTTCCCATTGGGTTCCCCTTTGAACATGAGTCACATGAAGTAGCTGGCGTCGCAACAGTATTGCCTAATCGGCGTTGGCCGTGAGGTCTTTGTACCCTTTTTGCCGCCTGCTTCTGTGACGTGCGGCATCCCCGAGCGTGTGGTTAGCTGTCCGGGTGAACAAACTTGGCAGGCCCATGGACTGGGATGGAGCTGTCAACGCATGGCACGTTTCGGGGGGCGTCTACCGGATGGGCCGGCGTGAGTGGCTGACTGAGGCAGGCTGGAGGCAGGTGTTCGACGACGGCGTCCGCACCGTCGTGGACCTTCGCAACGCTGCGGAGGGGCGGCGCCGGGACAACGATCCCGTGGTGCCGGCCGCTGCCTGGGCAGGTATCGACGTGGTTCAGGCGCCCACGGAGGAGCCCGGCGATCGGCGCTTTACCGCCATCACCGGCCCCTACTTGAATGATCCTGCCCATTACGCCGAAAATGCCCGTCTCTTCCCCGGGAAGCTGGTGGGCGTCTTCCGGAGCATCGCCCGGGCCGCGCCCAGCGGGAAGGTCCTGCTGCACTGTGCCGCCGGCCGTGACCGCAGCGGACTTGTCGCCGCCATGGTCCAGGACCTGGCTGGCGACTCCGACGAGGCTATCGCCGCGGGCTACCGGCGGGCAGCCCGCGGCATCAATGAGCGCTACCGCACCCACGGGCCGCCCCACAGCCGCGAGCGGTACCTGACTGAGCCGGAACTTGCGCCGCTGCTGGAGCAGCGCGGGCTCGCGGTGGTCGCGTTTGTCCGCGGCCTGGACACCCGGAATTACCTCCTGGCAAATGGACTCAGCGCTTCGGAACTGGACGCTGTCCTGGTGCTGTCCGGAGCTGCCTACGCGAAGGAACCACGATGACAACAGCCACAGCGTCCAGGCACGGAAAGCGCAGCCTGGCATTGGGGGCGGCCGCAGGAATAGTGGCTGCCGCGGCCTTCGGAGCCGCTCCCGGGTGGGCCTTCACGGACCCGAGCGGGAGCTCCGAAAACCAACCCACCGCCACTTCTTCGGCAGGTCCCGCCAGCACCGCCGCCGCGGACAGTTCCGCAGCCACGACCGGGAACCGCAGCCTTCCCCAGGCGGACCTTGACGCCGCCATACTCCGGGACCTGGGCCTCACGCCGGAGCAGTTCGCCGCGGCGGGGGAGTTGGGCAGCCGGGCAGCCGCTGCAGCGGAACAGCTGCGTGCCGTCCCCGGCTATGTGGGCATCAGGCTCCAGGACAACAAGATCATTGTGACCGGCGGTGGAGCCGAACTGGAGTCGGCGGTCGGAAAATTGGCTGCAACCGTTCCCGGTATCTCTCTTGAAGAGCCGGCCGTTCCCGCTCCGAATCCCACGCCGCCGGCAACTGAACCTGCCGGCACGCCAGCCAGTCCACCGCCGTCGTCCGCTCCCCAACAGACACCCTCCGCAGAGCCCGCCGCTCCGGCACCCGGCCCGCAGGTGGCGGCCAGCACGGAGCAGCTCTTCCAAGCCTACGTTCGAGAGGTGGGTACGGCCGGGCTGCAGGCGGTGGTCACCTCCGGCGGCAGCTTCGTAATCCGGACCGGCGGCGTCGCATCCGCGCAGTCAACCCAGGACGGCGCTCCCGGAACTGCCTCCAACCAACCCGGCACGCCGTCCACTGACGCAGCGCCTGGCAAGATCTCGCCAGCGGAATTCGTCTCGAAGTACGCCAACGTCGTGCTCGATGGCGCTGCCCCCCTCAAACCGGAAACGGACGTCCCCGGCGGGGTCGGGTACCTGTCCGACACCGGGTTTACCTGTTCGACAGGCTTCTCTGCCTTTGACCCGGCGGGACTGCCCACTGTCCTGACCGCCGGGCACTGCGCGGAAGACGGCACTGCTAAAACGGCTGACCTGCTGCTCGGCGGAGCGCCCGCGGGCCGCCTGGGCAGCTTCCAGTTCAGCCAGTTCGGCGGCCCTGGAAACTCCCCGGTGCTCGACCCAAACACCCCCACGGGCTCCGACTACACAGCGGTCGCCGATCCGGGCAATGTGGGAACTGACATCGCCGTCATTGGAACCATCCCGCAGGGCCTGGATCCGCTTCCGGCCACCAGCACCCACGGAGACCCGTCCCAGCCGGACCCGGACGTCAAGATCATCGGCACCGCGTCCCCGGTGCCCGGAACGCCCGTCTGCCGTTCCGGATGGAGGACGGGGTGGTCCTGCGGCCATATCAGTGCGGTGGGGATCTTCCTGGTTGGCGGCCCCAACTACCCCGCCAACGCTAACGACATCCGCGCGTTCAACGGGTTCCTGTCCTACGACGTGCAGTCCAGCGGCGGCGACTCCGGCGGCCCCTGGATCAGTGGAAACTTCGCAGTGGGTACCCATTCCGCCGGCGACTCGGACGGGGTCCTGAACATTGCCGTGGCAGCCACCCTGGAGGACTCGCTCAAGGTGCTGCCCGGCTACCAGCTGGAACTCTTCCTCAATAAGCCCGGGCTCGTGACCACTGCGGACAGTACGGTCAAAGCCGGTACCAGCATCACGGGCCAGGTCCCGGCCGCCCCCGCCTCCGCCGTCGCCGCGGGATCCAAGGTCCGCATCACCTTTGCAGGCCGGCCGCCGTTCGATGTTCCCTTGGACGCCGCGGGCAACTGGTCGTTCACTGCGCCGGAGGCGCCCGGCCCGTTCACCTTTACCGCCGAAACCGTGAACGGATTCAGCCGTTCCGGTCCGGCCACAGTGAGCCTGCTCATCGCGCCATCGTTCCTGCCCGCGCCGGTCATCACCACGCCGGCCAGCCAGCCGCTGACCAGCTTGGATGCCGTGGAAGGCACGGGGACACCCCGCGCCACGGTGACGCTCTCCGGCGACGTCGCAGGCTCTGCGCTGGTGGGGGATGACGGGCGCTGGTCGATTCCGCTGCAGGCCCCGGCTCCTTACGGCAAGGTGAACGTCACGGCAGTGCAGTCCTACCCCGGCCTGCCGGACAGCCCCGCCGCCACGGCAGCCTTCGCCGTCATGCCGCCGCCGCCGGCCGTAAGCAGCCTTTCCGACGGACAGCATCTCCAACATGACGCCTTGCCGGGAGCGATCGCGGGTACCGGGCTGACCGGCGCTGATGTGACGGTGTCCCTCGACGGGAAGCCGCTCTCCTCCGCGCCGGCCGGTGCCGCACAGGCATCCCGTTCCATGGGCCTGGTCCTTGCGCCGTTGGTGCTGGTAGACGGGGGAACCTGGCAGGTTCCGTTCCCCGCCGCGCCGGCAGCGGGCACCCATGTCCTGGCGGTGACGCAGGCGGTGGACGGTGTGGCTTCTGCCCCGGCCCAGCTCAGTTTCATCATCGACGCCGCTCCGTCCGTGCTTCCCGCCGGGAACATCACGGACGGCACTCTTGCCGCCACGGGGGCCGGGGGACTGGTCATCGCGGCGATTGCCGCAGCCGCAACGCTCGCCGTCGGGGTCCTCCTGATGGTGCTGTTGCGCCGCCGGAACCGGCGGTCTGCCAGGTAACCACCGAGGGCGGGGCCGCCATCTGGCAGCCCTGCCCCGGATTCGCGCTCATTCCTGGCCCGCAGGCAGGACGCCGGTCAGTGGTCGTCGTCGCACCTGTCCCTGCCGTCAACCACCTGGACGGCGACGTCCAGGGTGCCGTCGGCCAGGCTTCCCCATGCGTAGACGATGGTGTTCTTCCCGCCTTCGACCGTGATGTCCGCAGGCCCGATCACGGGGTCGGTGGTTCCTGCTGCGGCGACGGACGCTGAGATGGTGCCGGCCCTAAGCTTCAGGATTGCCTCATCGGGGTTGCTGAGTCCTTCGATCACTGCCGACCCGCCGGCCAGGACGTCGACGGCGGGAGCCGCGGCTACGTGCCGGACCGTCAGCTTGCCCTTCTTCTCATTGCGGGGCGCCTTGGTGTCGTTGGTGAAGAGCGACGCGGTGGGGGTGCCTTCGGCGTCAAGATGCGCTACTGCGGTGTAGTTGCCGCCCTCGTCGAGTTCAACGTGCACCGGCCCGATCACCGGGTCCTCCGCGCTGGTGGCATCCGCCCCCGTGATGGCGATCTGGTAGTCCCCGGCAGCCAGTTCCAGCGGCCCGGCCAAAGTGCCGGGCGTGAAGTTGTCCAGGGTGAGATCGCCGTTCACCCACACATCCACGGTGAGGCCGGGCACGCCATGCAGGACGGACAGAAGGGCGGGGTCGTGATGCCGGTTGTCCGCCTGCGCGGGGGCAGCGAAGGCCAGTGACGCGGCAAGTGAAAGTGCTCCGGCGGCGACGGTTATTTTGCGCATTTCGAACTCCTTAAAGGATGCCCGGGGACCGGGCTGTTTCATGCTTACGCGCTTACTACCGCCGGAACATCACGTTTGGATGCAGTACCCGGATTTTGGTGTCAGTTTTTTCGCTTCATCAGCAGGTTGGTGATGCGCAGGGTGCAGAGCCGCTGGCCCGCCTCGTTGGTGATCAGCACCTCGTGTGTGGTCAGGGTGCCGCCCAGGTGGATGGGGGTGGCCGTGATGGTGATCTGGCCCTTCCGGGCGGAGCGGTGGTGGGTGGCGGAAACGTCCACTCCCACCGCGGTCTTGCCCATGGTGCTGGCGTGGATGACGGCGGCCCAGGACCCGACGGCCTCGCCCACGGCAAGGGAGGCGCCGCCGTGCAGCAGTCCGAACGATTGCCGGTTGCCCTCCACCGGCATGGTGGCCACCACGCGGTCCACGGACTCCTCCAGGATCTTCACGCCCATTTTCTCGTCCAGTTCGCCCAGCGTGATCTTCCACAGCTCATGCCCGGAAGGCTGGTGTTCCGCAGCTTCCATGGGGGATGGGGTGCTCATACGTTCTCCTTTGGGTGGCCGAATTCAGTCCTGGCCTTCTAGTGTGCAGCACGGCACTTCATGTATGGTGAATATATTACCGAACGGACGGTCAGTAATGACCTGTCCTGTTTGCCTGCCCCCTTGTTGGAAGGACCGTCAACGATGACCACCACAGCCACAGCTCCCCAGGCCACGGTCGACACCGTGGAGACAGTGCCCAGCTTCATCATGGATGCATGGTGGACGCCCGACGCCGGCTCGTCGGCTTCGGCGGTCCCTGTCCGTGATGCGAGCACCGGGGAAGTCCTGGCCAAGGTGAGCACGCAGGGGTTGGACCTGGCCGCCGTCGTAAACTACGGGCGCACCACGGGCCAATCTGAACTGGGCAAGCTGACCTTCCACCAGCGGGCCCTCAAGCTCAAGGAACTGGCGCAGTACCTGCACGCCCGGCGCGAGCACTTCTACACCTTCTCGGCCCAGACCGGCGCCACCAAAGTGGATTCCATGATCGACATCGACGGCGGAATCGGCGTCCTCTTCACCTTCGGCTCCAAGGGCCGGCGCGAACTCCCCAACTCCCAGGTGGTGGTGGACGGGCCCATGGAAGTGCTGTCCAAGGACGGGTCCTTCGCCGGCGAACACATCTACACCCGCATCCCGGGCGTTGCCGTCCAGATCAACGCGTTCAACTTCCCGGTCTGGGGCATGCTGGAGAAGTTCGCCCCGGCCTTCATCGCCGGCGTGCCCACCATCGTCAAGCCCGCCACCCCCACCGGCTATGTCGCTGCCGCCGTGGTCAAGGCCATTGTCGAATCAAACATTTTGCCCAAGGGCTCGCTGCAGCTGGTCTCCGGTTCGGTCCGCGGGCTGCTGGACGTCCTGGACTACCGGGACCTGGTGGCGTTCACCGGATCAGCCTCCACCGCACTGTCCCTCAAGTCCCACCCCAACGTGGTCCAGGGCGGCGTCCGCTTCACCTCTGAAACGGACTCCCTCAACGCCGCGATCCTGGGCCCGGACGCAGTGGAGGGCACTCCGGAATTCGAGGCGTTCGTCAAGTCCGTGGTGACCGAAATGACGGCCAAGGCGGGGCAGAAGTGCACCGCCATCCGCCGCGCCATCGTGCCCCAGGAGCTGGTTGGCCCCGTTTCGGCGGCCATCGGCAAGCGCATCACACAACGCATCGTCCTCGGTGACCCCCGCGCCGACGGCGTCACCATGGGTGCGCTCGCCTCCGTGGAGCAGCTCAACGATGTTCGCGCGGCCGTGCAGTCCATGCTCGACGCCGGCGGCGAGCTTGCGTACGGAACGCTCGATTCGCCGTCGGTCACCTCTGCCGACGGGACCACCGGGGTGGTGGAAGGCGGGGCATTCATGGCGCCGGTCCTGTTGAACTGGCAGGACCCCGAAGCGGAGGAAGTCCACTCGCTGGAGGCCTTCGGCCCCGTTTCATCCGTGATCGGGTACCAGGACATTACCGACGCCGTCCGGCTCGCCGCCCGTGGCAGCGGCTCCCTGGTAGCCTCCGTGTGCACCAACGATCCGGACGTGGCCCGGGAACTGGTTACCGGCATCGCCGCCCACCACGGCCGCGTCCTGATGCTCAACCGCGAGGATGCCCGTTCATCGACCGGCCACGGCTCACCGGTGCCGCACCTGGTCCACGGCGGTCCGGGCCGCGCGGGCGGCGGCGAGGAACTGGGTGGCATCCGATCGGTGATGCACCACATGCAGCGCACCGCCATCCAGGGTTCCCCCAACATGCTCACCGCCGTCACCGGCGTGTGGCACACCGGCGCTGACCGGAACTTCACGGTGGAGACCGAGGGGACCCATCCGTTCCGGAAGTCGCTGGCAACGCTGCGGATTGGCGACGCCGTCCGGTCCGACCTGCGCCAGATCACCCTGGAGGAAATCACGGCGTTCGCCAACTCCACCGGTGACACGTTCTACGCCCACACCAACCAGGAGGCCGCCGAAGCCAACCCGTTCTTCCCGGGCATCGTGGCCCACGGCTACCTCCTGCTCGCCTGGGGCGCCGGACTGTTCGTGGAGCCGGCACCGGGCCCCGTCCTGGCCAACTACGGGCTGGAAAACCTGCGCTTCATCACCCCCGTCGCGGCAGGGGACTCCATCCGGGTGACCCTGACAGCCAAGAAGATCACCCCACGCGAAACCGACGAATACGGCGAGGTGGCCTGGGACGCCGTGCTGACCAACCAGAACGACGAGATCGTAGCCACCTACGACGTCCTCACCCTCGTGGAGAAGTAGCCCGCTCCCAAACCCAAGTTGCTCTATCACTTTTGGTGCCCAAAACCCCGGTTTAGGGACCAAAAGTGATGGAGCAACCGGGCGTTCGGGGGAGGCTCTTTTCCCGCAGCCCGGGCGTAGGATTCATCCCGTAGGAGGTGGCCACATGACCCTTAGATTGAACACAGCCACAACCATCCTGCCGGTCGACGATGCAGCCCGCGCCCGCGCTTTCTACACCGAAAAGCTCGGACTCCCGCACCGCGGCAAGGCGGAGGACGGCAGCGAATTACTCGGCGCCGACGGCGGCCCCATGCTGCAGCTGATGCCCGTGGCGGACGGCAAGCATTCCGAGCACACGGCCTTGAGCTTTGAAGTTTCGGACATCGAGGCAACTGTCCGGGACATGGAAGCCAGGGGCGTGATGTTCCAGGACTACGACCTGCCCACGCTGCGGACGGAAAACCATATCTGCACCACGGAGTCGGAGAAGTGCGCGTGGTTCATGGATACGGAGCACAACATCCTGTGCGTCCACCAGAACCTCGGCGGCAAGCTCGAGTACCAGGTCTAGGCAGGCCGGCAGGCAGCAGAACCAAACAAAGCAGCAGGAGTGCCCCGGTTGGACCGGGGCACTCCTGCTGCTTGTCTTAGTGAGGCGTCAGCTTTCGGCGCCGCCGTGCAGGCCGTCGTCGCTGCTGTCATCCTCGGGACCCGTGCCGCGGCCGCCTTCGCTGCGGTCGGAAAGGTCCATGTTGCCGCGGGCCTCATCCATGGTGGGGCCGCCGGAGGGGACGCTGTAGGTGTCCGGGCGGATGCCGTGCGACTGTTCCTCGATCAGGGCCTGCTCCTCGCTGAAGCGGATCACATTGGCCTCGTCGCCGGCGTCGCCGGGAACGTCCTCGCGGATCTTCGAGGGGTCCGGAATGATGAATCCTGCGTCCGGTTCTTCCTTGGGGTGGCTCATGTTCTTTTCCTTCCTATCGGGTGGTTGTGCTGGCGGGCCGGTCGGTAAGGTCCACCTTGATATCCAAACTTTGATCGCCGCGCTTGACCTTGAAGCCTACGGTGTCGCCGGGGTTGCGCTTGCGCAGTTCCGCCAGGAGCTTCTCCGGCGTGGTGAGCTCCACACCCTCCATGGACTGCAGGACGTCGCCCGGACGGATCCCGGCGCGACCGGCAGGGCCGTCACTGTCCGCGGCGAGCACCACGACGCCGGCCCCTTCCTGGATTCCCAGCTGGTCGGCGATCTGCGCCGTGAGTTCGCCCGGAGTGAGGCCCAGGTACGCGTGCTTGGCGGTGCCGTTGGCCAGCAGCTCCTCAGCGACGTCCACCGCCGTGGCGGCCGGAATCGCGAAGCCGAGCGACACGGCCCCGGCCGACGGCGGGATGTAGGCCTCACTGATGCCGATCACCTCACCGCGCATATTGATCACCGCGCCACCGGAGTTGCCGGGGCTGATGGGCGCGTCTGTCTGGATGAGGTCCACGAGCGAGAGGCTGTTCGACGCGGAGCCCGGGATGGAGCGGTGGAGGCCGGAGATGATGCCGGCGGTGGCCGTGTTTTCAAAGCCAAGGGGTGAGCCCAGGACCAGGGCGCCTTCGCCCACCTTCGGCAGGTCGCTTTGATAGGTGGGTTTCGGCAGGCCGGTGCGCTTGGCCTGCACCAAGGCAAGGTCCGTCACGGCGTCGCTGGCCTTCACCGTCCCTTCCACCCGCTGCCCGTCGGCGAACCCCACCTCAACGCTGGTGGCGCCGCGGATCACGTGCTCGTTGGTCAGGATCAGTCCGTCCGCCGAGTACACCACCCCGCTGCCCAGGCCGCCCTCCGTGAAGATGGTGACGACGGACGGCGAGAGGTTCTCCACGAGCTGCGGCAGGTTGCCCGCCGCTGTCCCGGAGCCGCCTTCCGCCGGTGCTGTGGATCCGGGCGAGGAGGGTGCTGGAACGGGGTTGGCGGCGTTCGACGACGACGCCGGGCTGGAGGAGGTGCCGCTGGGGGCCGGGGGACTTGGCGTGCCGGTGCAGCCGCTGAGCGCCAGCGCTGCGGCGAGGGCGCCGGCGCCGAGGACTGGCCGGAGGCGGCGTGAACGCTGCGGATCGCTCGCCTGGCTCATCAGTACCTCCCTGCGGATGCTGGCTTTCTACCACCGTAGCCGGGGAGCGGGGAAAATACCAAGCACGCTTATTATTCCCGGGGGTGGGAGCGTCCGAATAACCTATGCGTCCGCGTGCAGGCCGTCGAACGCCATGGTGATGACGTCGTCGGCCAGGCGCTGCGGCGACAGGGAGCCGCCCGGCTTGTACCACTCGACAATGGAGTTGATCATGCCGAACAGGAGCCGCGAGACCGTCCGTGGGTCGATGTCCTGGCGGAGCGAGCCTTCGTCGCGGGCGGCGGAAATCAGGGCTGCCACCCTGTGGTCGAAGGCGCGCCGCCGTTCCAGCGCGTCGCGCTCGATCTCGGTATTGCCGCGGAGGCGCAGGAGCAGCGTGACAAAGGGCAGGCGGTCAACCAGCACAGCCACCGTCTGCCGCAGCACGAACTCCAGCCGCGCATCGGCCGCTCCCGAGGTTGCCTGGGGCTGCTCCAGGATGGACTCGAGGCCGCCCAGTGCGTGGTCCAGGGCGAGCTTGAGGAGATCGCCCTTGGACGGCACGTGGTGGTAGATGGCCGACTTCGAAATGCCCAGGTTCTCGGCCAGGATGCCCATGGACGTCGCGTCGTAGCCGTGGCGGTTGAAGACGTCGACGGCGATGCGCAGCACCGACTGTTGGTCGTAGCCGGGGCGGCCCCGCTTGGCGGTGCCGTTAACGGCGTTGCTGGTGGTCTCAGTGGTGCTGGGCATAGGGGCTAGTTTCTCATGAACGGTCGGTCAGTCGGCGCAGGGCTTCCTACCCTTTGGGGCGCAGGTCGTAGATGCGGCGCAGCTTGCCGTTGGACCGCTCGAGGGAACCCGGCTCCACAACATTCACTGTGCACGAAGAACCCACGTGGATCTTGATCTGCTCCTTCAAGGTGCGTGCCGCCGTCGTGCCCTGCTCAACGCTCACCGCGTCCCGGCGCTCGATCATGACCGTCATCTGGTCCATCCGCTGGCCCTCGGGGCGGGTCAGTTCGAGCTGGAAGTGCGGGCTGAGCTCGGGGATCCGCAGAGCGATCTCCTCGATTTGGGACGGGAAGACATTCACGCCGCGGAGGATGATCATGTCATCGCTGCGGCCGGTGATGCGTCCCATCCTGCGGTGCGCGGGGCGGGCCGTGCCGGGCAGCAGGCGGGTGAGGTCCTTGGTGCGGTAGCGGATGATGGGGAGGGCTTCCTTGGTGAGCGACGTGAACACCAGTTCGCCGTGCTCGCCGTCCCGCAGGACGTTTTCCTTGCCCACCACCGGGTTGAACGCGTCAATAATCTCGGGACGGAAGTGGTCCTCCCAGATGTGGCTGCCGTCCTGGGTCTCCACCGCTTCGCCGGCGACGCCCGGGCCCATCACTTCGGAAAGGCCGTAGATGTCGCACGCCTTGATGTTCATGGTGACCTCGAGCTCGTGCCGCATCTCCTCGGTCCACGGTTCGGCGCCCAGGACGGCGTATTTCAGGGAGGTGGAGGCGGGGTCGATCCCCATGTGGGCCATGGCGTCGGCGATGGTCAGCAGGTACGTGGGGGTGGCCAGGATGGCGTCCGGCTTGAAGTCCTGGATCAGCTGGATCTGGCGCTCGGTCTGGCCGCCGGAGATGGGGATGACCGTGCAGCCCAGGGCTTCGGCTCCGGCGTGCGCACCCAGCCCACCGGTGAACAGGCCGTAACCGTAGGCGTTGTGGACCTTCATGCCGGGGCGGACGCCGGAGGCGCGGAGGCTGCGGGCCACCAGCTTGGCCCAGTCCGCCAGGTCCTGCTTGGTGTATCCGACGACGGTGGGCCGGCCTGTGGTGCCCGAGCTGGCGTGGATGCGGGCTACTTCAGCCTGGGGAACCGCGAACATGCCGAACGGGTATTCCTCGCGCAGGTCGTCCTTGGTGGTGAAGGGGAAGTTGCCCAGGTCGCTGAGTTCGCGCAGGTCGTTGGGGTGGATCCCGGCGTCGTCGAACTTGCGCTTGTACAGCGGCACGCGGTCATACGCATAGGCCACCGTGTGCTGCAGGCGGCTGAGCTGGAGGGCTTCGAGCTCATCCCGGGAGATGGTTTCCTCGCGGTCCAGGGCGGCGTCGGTGCCGGCAGGTGCGGTTTCGGGGGCATGCAGGGTCATGGTTTTCCTACTTCTTGGGGATGGTGCGGCTGCGTCCGCGGAACTCGGCGATGAGCTCGCCCGGAGAACTGGGTTGGGTCTCGGCGGCCGGCGCGGCGGCGTCGGCGGCAAAGATCTGGATGTCGTACAGGCCGCTGCGCCCGGCACTGGAGCGGCGGTCGGCGACGGCGGTCAACACCTGGCCGCGGAAGGCGGGCTTGAGGAAGTTGATGTCGACGCCGGAGGCCACCGTAATGGTGCCTTCCTCGCCCGGTGCGGGGTGGATGGGGTTGCACGCGAGGGCGAAGGCGGTGTCCCCGAAGGCGAAGATCATTCCGCCGTGGGCCATGCCGAATCCGTTGAGCATTTCCTGCCGAAGGGTCATCCGGATGGTGGCGTGTCCGTCGCTGAGGGCGAGGACCTCGATTCCCATCCATTCGGAGGCATAGTCGTTTTCCAGGATGGGGTGGGTGGCCCCGGAAAGTGTTGCTTCAGCCATGCGTCATTGCCTCCAGCTTTATTTACCGAATGTTCATTAGGTAATCCCATGAGGGGGGCCGGTGTCAAGAGGAGGAAGCGTTGGTGCGTGCCCTCCTGCCCGCTTACTTCGCGGACTCCAGGCGCAAAGCCGCGGACACGCCGTCGTGCACGGCGCGCCGCACCATGTAGGGAAAAGCAACTGGGCTGGAACGCTCGACGGCGGCAAGCACCTTTGCCATTTAGGGCGCCCGGGGTGCAAGGATGGGAGGACCGGCACCAGCAAGAACAGCAAAGGGCGGACCATGGCCAAAGGCATCTACGTCAGCGCAACCACCCCGGGATCGGGCAAGTCCCTGATAGCCCTGGGCCTGGCCGATACGCTGCACCGGCACGCGGACAGGATCGGCTTCTTCAAACCGGTGGTCCACGGGCCCTCGGCAGCGAACGACCCCATGCTGGCACTGATGAAGTCCCGCTTCGCCCTGGAGGATGACCGGTGCCGCGGCGGCCTGACCTACGACGAGGTCCGCACGCTGCTCGCCGAGGGGAACCGGGCGGAGATCGACGCCAGGTGCGTGGAGATCTTCGCGGACATCGCCCGCCACTGCGACGTGGTGATCGTCGAAGGCACCGACCTGGTGGGCCAGGATTCCGCCGTCGAATTCGACCTCAACGCCCGGCTGGCCAACAATCTCGCCACACCCGTGGTGGCCGTGGTGGGCGCCAAGGGGCGGACCGTTCCCGAGACCGCGGCCGCCGTCGAGGTTGCACGCAAGGAACTTGCCGCCGAAAAATGCGCGCTCCTGGCCATCATGGTCAACCGGGCGGACGCCGATGACCTGGACGCCATTGCGGCAGCCCTGAAGCCGGGTGCCTCAGGCCGGCCCGTGTACATCCTGCCGGAACTGGAGGAGATCGCCAGGCCCACCACCGGCGAGGTGGCCCTGGCGCTGGGCGTGCGGCAGATCGCGGGAACTCCGGACATGGAACGCGACGTCAGGGACATCAAGGTGGCCGCCATGAACGTGGGCAACTTCCTGAATGTGCTCGGCGAAGGCGCCCTGGTGATCGTGCCGGGGGACCGGGCAGACGTGATGGTGGCCTGCCTGGCATCCTCCTTCTCGCCGGAGTTTCCGGTAGCCTCGGCGCTCATCCTTACCGGCGGCCTGGCCCCGGACGCGAACATCTACCCGCTCCTGGCACAGGCGCCGTTCCCGGTGTTCGCCACGGAAGATGACACCTACCAGACTGCCCGCCGGGTCTCCGAGGTCCGCAGCGAGATCTGGTCCGGCCACCGGCGCAAGGTGGCCTCCGCCCTGGGGCTCTGGTCCCGCCGGGTGGATGAAACCGAGCTGGTGGAGCGCCTGCACCTGCCACGGGCTGAGCGGATGACACCGCTGCGGTTCCTGCACGACCTGATCGAGCGCGCCCGGGCCCAGCGGCGCCATGTGGTGCTGCCGGAGGGAACCGACGTCCGGATCCTGCGTGCAGCCGAAATCCTGCACCGCCGCGACGTCTGCGACCTGACACTGCTGGGCCCCGAGTCCGATGTCCGGGAACTGGCCGCAGCCAACGGGATCGATCTGGCAGGCATCAATGTCATCGACCCGGCCACCTCTGAGCTGCGCCTGAAGTTCGCCGAAAAGTACGCGGAGCTGCGGGCGCACAAGGGCGTGGACCTGCCCAAGGCCCTGGAAATCATGCAGGACGTGAGCTACTTCGGCACCATGATGGTCCAGCTGGGCGTGGTGGACGGAATGGTCTCCGGCGCGGCCCACACCACCGCGCACACCATCCGGCCGGCGCTGGAGTTCGTGAAGACCCGCCCGGGGGTGAAGATCGTGTCCTCGGTGTTCCTGATGCTCATGCCGGACCGGGTGCTGGTCTACGGCGACTGCGCCGTGAACCCGGATCCCAACGTGGAGCAGCTGGCGGACATTGCCCTGGCCTCGGCCGAGACCGCCGCCCAGTTCGGCGTGGAGCCGCGGGTTGCCATGCTCTCCTATTCCACCGGCGGCTCGGGCTCGGGGGAGGCCGTGGACGAGGTACGGCAGGCCACCGAGCTGGTGCGCACGCGCCGCCCGGACCTCGCAGTTGAAGGCCCCATCCAGTACGACGCCGCCGTGGACGCCTCGATCGCCGCGTCCAAGATGCCGGGCTCCTCAGTGGCCGGGCAGGCCACGGTGTTCATCTTCCCGGACCTGAACACCGGCAACAACACCTACAAGGCGGTGCAGCAGAGCTCGGGGGCCGTGGCCGTGGGCCCCGTCCTGCAGGGGCTCCGCAAGCCGGTCAACGACCTCTCCCGCGGCTGCACCGTGGAGGACATCGTGAACACGGTGGCCATCACGGCCATCCAGGCGCAGGCCCAGGCCCAGGAGCCGGCCGAGGGGTCCGTTCAGGCCGAAGTTTCGGCCCAAGCGCAGCCGGCCTCCTAGGACACCACACACAAAGGGACGACGCCGGCACTTTGGCTTGAGTTCTAGTGGTCGTTGCAACACCTAAAGTTTTTGGGAGTTGCAACGACCATGTCGTCTTTAAGCAAGGGCAGGACACCTCGAAGGAGCTATACCTCCGCGGAAAAGGAAGAGTTCTTCCGGGCATTAGCAAGCGCGGGAACCGTTGCCCGTGCTGCGGCTGGACTCGGGCTCAAACCTTCGGCGTGCTATCGGTGGCTGCGTGAGGCGGGAATATCTGTCGGCAGAGTGGATAACCTAAACGCCCGGCGGCCAAGAGCGACCCCGGAAGTGAAAGAGGAGTTCTTTAAGGCGTTGAAACGGACCGGGAGTACGACGCTTGCTGCCGCGGAACTGGGGCTAAGCCGTGGCACTTGTTACCGGTGGACTCAGAAAGCAGGGCTCGCGCGGAAACGCGCGGACAGCCCCGGCCGTGAGGACTTCGGCAAGCTCCGCGACGCTGGAATGACCCGCCGTGAAGCGGCCAAACAACTGGGCATTAGCCGCTGCGCGGCTCAGGAGTGGGACAACGGCGTCAGAAGGACACGGAATGGGCGAATCTACCGTGATGGGCGCCAGATCGACTACACCAATGGTGTGATGACGTTGACTACTGCAGAAGCCACCGCCGATTCTGCCGCGCTCCCCCCACTGGCAGCCCTGGAAAAACCATTGGATGCCCGGTTCCTGACGCTGCATGACCGCGAACGGATCGCCGACCTCCGCAATACCGGCGCACCGGTCCGGGAGATCGCCAGAGAGCTCGGTCGGCCTGCCTCGACAATCAGCCGGGAGCTGGCCCGAAACGGTGTCAACGATGGGAAGTACTACGCCTATGCTGCCCAACGAGCAGCAACTGCCCGTCGCCCCCGGCCCAAGGACAGCAAGCTGGTCACGCACCACCGGCTGCGCAAATATGTGAAGCGAAAACTGCTTCGGCGCTGGTCACCGGAACAGATCAGCAACAAGCTGACCAGGAAGTTTCCCAACGACCCGGAGATGCGCGTGAGCCCAGAAACAATCTACCAAGCCCTCTACTTCCAGGCCCGCGGAGGACTCAAGCGCGAAGTCCAGGCAGCTCTGCGCACCGGCCGGACACGCCGTAAAGCCCACAAGGACCCCCAGCAACGGCAGCCCCGTTTCGCTGATCCGATGGTGATGATCTCCGAACGCCCACCCGAGATCGAAGACCGCGCCGTTCCAGGACATTGGGAAGGAGATCTAATCACCGGAGCGAGCAACCAGTCCGCGATCGCCACCCTCGTCGAACGCACCACCAGATACGTCATGCTGGTCCACCTGCCCGGTGACCACACCGCCGAAACCGTCCGCGACGGCCTCATCGCCACGATGAAAAGTCTTCCCGAACACCTCAGGGGCTCTCTGACTTGGGATCAAGGGGCGGAAATGGCAGCCCACAAATCCTTCACCATCGCCACTGACATGCAGGTCTACTTCTGCGATCCGGGCAGCCCGTGGCAACGCGGCTCCAACGAAAACACCAACGGCCTGCTACGCCAATACTTCGAAAAAGGCACAGACTTATCCATCTACGGGCCCGAAGATCTCGAACACGTCGCCCAGGAACTCAACAGCCGACCACGCAAAACGCTCGACTGGGAAACCCCAGCCGAGCGTCTCCGTGATCTACTAATGACCACATAACACCAGCAGTGTTGCAACGACCCCTAGAAACCGCCTGGCGAGTGCCGGCGTCGTCCCTTTGCTTGGGGCTGGGGAAACCTAGGCGGCTGCCGGGACCCTCAGCGGCTCGATCTTGCCGATGACGAACAGGTAGTTGGCTGCGCCGATGAGGGAGATTGCGCCGATGACGGCCAGCGGGGCCACGAAGGAGCCGGTCTGGTCAACCAGCACCCCGATCAGGATCGGGGTGAAGATGCCGGCCAGGTTGGACGCGAAGTTCTGCAGTCCACCGATGGAGCCGACGTGGCGGGAGCTGGGGGCCACGTCCGCCGGCAATGACCAGATGCCGGTTGCCGCCACGGTGAGGCTGGAGTAGGCGACGGACAGCAGTGCCAGTGCCATCCAGGCTTCCGGAACCAGTGCGGCAAACATGATGACCGAGCCGCCCGCCAAGCCGCCGGCGATGGCGGTCTTGCGGACCTTGCTGACCGGGGACCCGGCGCGGACGGCGCGGTCGGCAAGGTAGCCGCCGAGCCAGCCGAACAGGACGGCGCAGATACCGGGGATGGCGCCGAAGAAGCCCAGCTTGAGCAGATCGAAGCCGCGCTCCTTCACCAGGTAGCTGGGGAAGAACGTAATGAAGAAGTAGATGGCGCTGTTCAGGCAGAAGAAGCCGAACATCATGCTCAGGATGGTGCGGTACTTGAAGAGCGAACGCCAGGGGAGTTTGGCCGCACCTTCGTCATCGCTTGCCGCACCGCGGGCGCCGCCCTCCTGGATGTAGCTGATTTCGGCAGCGTTGGCACCCGTGTGCTCCTCTGGGCTGCGGTAGTACTTCCACCAGGCGGCGGCCCAGATAATGCCCAGGACGCCGATGATGATGAACACCGCATGCCAGGAAGTGAAGGCGACGATCAGGGTGACGATCGGCAGGGCGATGACCGCCCCGACGCGCGAGCCGGAGTCCCAGATGCTGGTGGCGAAGGCGCGTTCGCGGACCGGGAACCAGGTGGCCACCACCTTGGCAGCCGTACTGGGGGCCGGGCTCTCGCCGACACCCAGGAGGAAACGGGCCGCGAAAAGGGACCAGAAGCTGGAGGCCGCGGCGGTGACCATGGTGAAGACGGACCACCACACGGCGGCCAGTGAGAACGAGCGGCGGGGGCCCACTTTGTCTACGTACCAACCGGCGGCGAGCTGGAAGAAGTCGTAGGCCCAGAAGAAGGCCGCAAAGATCAGCCCCTGCTGGGTGGCGGTGAGTTCAAAATCCTTGCCCATGAACGGCAGGGCAACGCTGAGGCTGGAACGGTCCAGGTAGTTGATGCTGAGGCCTATGAAGGCGAGCCAGATGATGACCCAGCGTTTGCGGGTCATCATGCGGGGCTGCCGGGCCTGGTTGGCAATGGATGTCTTACTTCCGAGCGTAGTCATGCGGTCTCCTTCGACATATACATGGCTTCGGGTGCGGTGTGCACGGGCGGGAGGGGGAGACGCGGAAGATGTCAGCGCCAAAATCATATAGGAATCTGCTTAATCATATAGATATTGTGATCCAGATCAAGTGTTGCTTTTGAAAAGCCCCTTATCGGAGCCGCCGGTGATGCGTGGCTTATGATTCCCCCAGCAGCTCCCGACCAACCACTGGCAGTCCAAACCGGCGCAGATTCTGCCGGCGCCAGTCCAATCCAGTGCAAGAGGTAACCGCGTGCCCCCACGTCAACCATCCGAAGTTCCGCGCGGCAAGGCGGCCGTGCCCGACGTCTATACGGCCATGCGCGCCTCCATCCTCGACGGCGAAATTGCCCCGGGCACCCGCATCAACATCGATGCCGTGGCCCGGAGCCTGGGGGTTTCGCAGACTCCAGTCCGCGAAGTGCTCCAGCGGCTCGAGGGCGACAACCTGGTGGTCTACAACCCCGGCAGGGGCTACAGCACCACCCCGCTCCTGGACCTGCCGGAACTGCGCTCGCTGTTCGAGTTCAGGCTCCTGGTGGAACCCTGGGCAGCGCGTGCGGCCGCGGTGGACCGCCTGGCCAATCCGGCCGGGACGCTGGAAAAGGAACTGGCGGGCTTCCGGGATGCCATGAAGCGAAGCAAGGACCTGCGGCAGGATCTGGTGGCCCACGACACCCGCTTCCACGACGCCATCCTGGCCGCGTCCGGCAACCCTGTGGTCCGCCACGCCTTTGCCCAGACGCACTGCCACCTGCACACCTTCAGGCTCTACCCGGCAGACGTGGACGGCGCCATTACGGTGGCTGAGCACACCGCCGTGCGTGAGGCAATCGAGGCCTGCGACCCGGAGCGGGCTGAGGCGGCCATGACCACCCATATCCGCAACTCCTTCGACAGGTTTGCCAAGGCCTTTGAGGGGGAGCTTGCTCCCCTGGAGGACAGCGGCCCGCCGCGGCGGCGGATTGTCACCGGCTAGCACACGGCGGCGCAGCCCCGGCCTATGGAGGGCCGGGGCTTTTTTGGCCCTTTGCCGCGACGTTAAATGACAGGCAGGCCTTGACCTGGATCACATGTCCTATATGATTTTAGAAATTCGTATAGGAATCGAATCTTTCCCCTTCCCTTGCAGTTGACATCCGAAAGTTGAGATCCATGCCTTCCATCACGTCCGTCAAGACCCAGGACGTCCGTTTTCCCACATCCCTTGAACTTGACGGTTCCGATGCGGTCAACGTCGACCCCGATTACTCCGCCGCCTACGTGGTCATCCGCACCGATGCCGGTGATGAGGGCCACGGCTTCGTCTTCAGCTGCGGCCGCGGCAATGACATCCTGACGTCCGCCATTGACGCCTACGCACGACTCCTGGTGGGCCGCGACATCGACGAGCTGATCTCTGACCTTGGCGCGGCCTCCAAACTCCTGGTCCACGACTCCCAGCTCCGCTGGCTGGGGCCCGAGAAGGGCGTCACCCAGATGGCGTGCGGGGCCCTGGTCAGTGCCCTGTGGGACATCCGTGCCCGGCGCGAAAACAAGCCGCTCTGGCTCCTCCTTGCTGAGATGACGCCCGAGGAGCTGGTCAGCGTGGTGGACTTCACCCACATCCGCGACGCCCTCAGCCCGGAGGAAGCCCTGGAGATCCTCCGCGCCGGCCAGGAAGGCAAGGCCGAACGGATTGCCGCGCTCAAGGCAGACGGCTTCCCGGCCTACACCACCTCCCCGGGCTGGCTGGGCTACAGCGACGAGAAGCTGGTCCGGCTGAGCAAGGAGGCGGCGGCAGAGGGCTTTTCCATGATCAAGCTCAAAGTGGGCGGTGACATCAACGATGACCGCCGGCGCATGGCCCTGGCCCGCGAGGCCGTGGGCGCCCTGCCCATCGCGATCGACGCCAACCAGCGCTGGGAAGTGTCCGAGGCCATCGAGTGGGTCAACCAGCTGGCCGAGTTCAACCCGTACTGGATTGAAGAGCCCACCAGCACGGACGACATCCTGGGCCATGCCGAGATCCGCAGGGGTGTCACCCCGGTGCGGGTTGCCACCGGAGAGGCCGTGGCGAGCCGGATTGTCTTCAAGCAGCTCCTCCAGGCCGGCGCCATCGACGTCCTGCAGCTTGACTCCACCCGCGTGGCCGGCGTCAACGAGAACATCGCCATCCTGCTGCTGGCGGCGAAATTCGGGGTTCCCGTCTGCCCGCATGCCGGGGGAGTGGGACTGTGCGAACTGGTCCAGCACTTCTCCTTCTTCGACTACGCCGTGGTGGGCCGCAGCCAGGAAAACCGGATGATCGAATTCGTGGACCACCTGCACGAGCACTTCGCCGAACCCGTCAGGATCATCGACGGCCGCTATGCAGCCCCGGCACTTCCGGGTACCGGCGCCGAGATGTTTGCCGCCTCCCGCACCCGCTGGGAATTCCCCAACGGTGCAGGGTGGCAGGAAGTGGGCAACCGCGCCGCCGTCACCGGCGGCTCGGTGGCCGCGGCAGCAGGAGCCGGCCGATGAACACGGCGCCGGAAGGAACTGCCGTCCTTGCCGACCCCACCACCGTGGGGCAGCTGGACGCGGCGGTCACTGCCGCCCACCGTGCCTTCGAACAGGCCCGGCTGGCGGACCCGCAGCGGCGCGCAGCATGGCTGGACGCCATTGCCGCCGGCCTGGAGCAGGATGCTGCGGGGCTGGTGGAGACCGCCGTCGCGGAAACGCACCTTGGGGCGGCCCGGCTGGAAGGGGAACTGAAGCGCACCGTGTTCCAGCTGCGGCTCTTCGCAGCGGAAATCCGCCAGGGTGAGCACTTCGACGCCACCATCGACCACGCCGACCCCGACTGGCCCATGGGCCCGCGCCCTGACCTTCGGCGCTGCAACGTTCCGCTCGGCGTCGTTGGCGTCTTCGGCGCCTCCAACTTCCCCTTTGCGTTCAGCGTGATGGGCGGGGACAGCGCGTCGGCCCTGGCCGCTGGCTGCGCAGTCGTCCACAAGGCGCATGACGCGCACGCACGGCTTGCTGCCCGGACCGTGCGCACGGTGATCGGTGCGCTGGAAAGTGCCGGGGCGCCGTCGGGCCTGTTCGCCATGGTGACCGGACGGCAGGCCGGCGAGGCACTCGTTGACCACTCCCTGGTCAAGGCCATCGGCTTCACCGGCTCCACGGCCGGCGGCCGGGCCCTGCTCAACCGCATCGCTGCCCGCCCGGAACCCATCCCGTTCTTCGGCGAACTGGGCGGCATCAACGCCGTCTTCGTCACGGGCAAGGCCTGGGCAACCCGGCGGGCGGAAATCCTTGCCGGCTACGCTGCCTCATTCACTCTGGGAATGGGCCAGTTCTGCACCAAGCCCGGGCTCCTGTTCGTCCCCGCGGGACAGGCTGATGGCATCCGCCGCGAGCTGGAGCAGGCCCTGTCAGGGTTTACCCCCGCCCGGCTGCTCAGCCCCCGCCTGCACGATGGTTACGCCGGTGCCGTTACCCGTCTCCGGGACAGCGGCGGCGTTGAGGTCCTGGTGGAAGGCAACTTTGCCGAGGAACCGGCCCCCACGGTCCTGATCACCACCACAACGGACGTCCGGAAGAACCCGGAGCTGCTCCGCCAGGAAATGTTCGGCCCGGCCAGCCTGGTGGTCGAATACGGTGACGAATCCGAGTTGCCGGAGCTGGCGGGGCTGCTCGAAGGGCAGCTGACCACCACCCTGCAGGCTGAAGCTGAGGACGACGTGGACCCCCTCGCTGCCAGGCTGGCGGACATCAGCGGCAGGGTCCTGTGGAACGGCTGGCCCACCGGGGTCACCGTCAGCTACGCCCAGCACCACGGCGGGCCCTACCCGGCCACCACCTCAAACACCACCTCGGTGGGGACGGCGGCGATCCGCCGCTTCCTGCGGCCCGTGGCGTACCAGTCATTCCCGGCGCAGCGGCTGCCTGAACCGTTGCGGGACAACAATCCCTGGCAGGTGCCGCAAAGGGTCGACGGCGTCTGGCAGCGCCCGTCCGTCCCCGCGGCCGGGTCCGTGGCCGCCCGGGAGGACAAGCAGTGAACGCCATAAGCCCTGAAGAAGTCCAGCGAGTCCTCCCCGAGGACGCGGACCAGGCCCTGCTGATCGGGCGGGTCTGGGATGTGGAGAGCGGCGGGCCACGCGTTGTGGCCGTCAGCGGGGGCAACATCTTTGACCTGCACCGCCTGGCCGGAACGGTCGCGGATCTCCTGGAGCTCCCGGACCCGGCAGCCGCCGTCCGCTCCGCCCTCTCGGATCCCAGCCTGGCGGAACCGCGGTGGGAGACGGCCGCCGTCGTCAACGCTTCCCTGGCGGGCGACAGCACCCGGACCAGGCTGCTGGCCCCCGTGGACCTCCAGGTCATCAAGGCCTGCGGCGTCACGTTCGTGGACAGCATGATCGAGCGGGTCATCGAGGAGCGCTGTGCCGGTGACGCTGGACGTGCAGCCGAAGTGCGGGAACTGGTGGGGCGCGCCCTGGGCGGAAGCATCTCCGACCTGCGGCCGGGATCGCCGGAAGCCGCCGAGGCCAAACGCGTCCTGATCTCCGAAGGCCTGTGGTCGCAGTACCTGGAGGTGGGGATCGGCCCAGACCCGGAGGTCTTCACCAAGGCCCCGGTCCTGTCATCGGTTGGCCTGGGCGCGGGCATCGGCATCCCGGCCTTTTCGTCCTGGAACAACCCCGAGCCTGAGCTGGTCCTGATCGCCACCTCCGCCGGCAACGTGGTGGGCGCAACGCTGGGCAACGACGTGAACCTGCGCGACGTTGAAGGCAGGAGCGCGCTGCTGCTGGGCAAGGCCAAGGACAACAATGCCTCCAGCGCGCTTGGCCCGTTGATCCGGCTCTTCGACGGCGCCTTCACGCTGGATACGCTGCGCGATGAGGAAATCCTGCTGCGCGTCGAAGGCCCGGACGGCTACCTGCTGGAGGGCCGGAACAGCGTTGCCCGGATCAGCAGGCCCTTCGAGGAGCTTGTGGCCGCGACCTATGGAAACCACCACCAGTATCCGGACGGGTTCGCGCTCTTCACGGGGACGCTGTTCGCCCCAACGCAGGACCGCGACGTCCCCGGGCAAGGCTTCACCCACAAACACGGGGACCTGGTGACCATCCGCAGCCGGCACCTCGGTGCCCTGGTGAACAGGGTGGGTCCGTGCGAGGAACTGCCGGAATGGTCGTTCGGCCTCCGCCGGCTGTTCATGTACCTCGCCGCGCAGCGGCAGGGGGCCCGGGCGTAGTTGCCACGGCGCAAAGCCCGACGCCGGCACTTTGGGGCGGTTTCTAGGGGTCGTTGCAACACTGCTGGTGTTATGTGGTCATTAGTAGATCACGGAGACGCTCGGCTGGGGTTTCCCAGTCGAGCGTTTTGCGTGGTCGGCTGTTGAGTTCCTGGGCGACGTGTTCGAGATCTTCGGGCCCGTAGATGGATAAGTCTGTGCCTTTTTCGAAGTATTGGCGTAGCAGGCCGTTGGTGTTTTCGTTGGAGCCGCGTTGCCACGGGCTGCCCGGATCGCAGAAGTAGACCTGCATGTCAGTGGCGATGGTGAAGGATTTGTGGCCTGCCATTTCCGCCCCTTGATCCCAAGTCAGAGAGCCCCTGAGGTGTTCGGGAAGACTTTTCATCGTGGCGATGAGGCCGTCGCGGACGGTTTCGGCGGTGTGGTCACCGGGCAGGTGGACCAGCATGACGTATCTGGTGGTGCGTTCGACGAGGGTGGCGATCGCGGACTGGTTGCTCGCTCCGGTGATTAGATCTCCTTCCCAATGTCCTGGAACGGCGCGGTCTTCGATCTCGGGTGGGCGTTCGGAGATCATCACCATCGGATCAGCGAAACGGGGCTGCCGTTGCTGGGGGTCCTTGTGGGCTTTACGGCGTGTCCGGCCGGTGCGCAGAGCTGCCTGGACTTCGCGCTTGAGTCCTCCGCGGGCCTGGAAGTAGAGGGCTTGGTAGATTGTTTCTGGGCTCACGCGCATCTCCGGGTCGTTGGGAAACTTCCTGGTCAGCTTGTTGCTGATCTGTTCCGGTGACCAGCGCCGAAGCAGTTTTCGCTTCACATATTTGCGCAGCCGGTGGTGCGTGACCAGCTTGCTGTCCTTGGGCCGGGGGCGACGGGCAGTTGCTGCTCGTTGGGCAGCATAGGCGTAGTACTTCCCATCGTTGACACCGTTTCGGGCCAGCTCCCGGCTGATTGTCGAGGCAGGCCGACCGAGCTCTCTGGCGATCTCCCGGACCGGTGCGCCGGTATTGCGGAGGTCGGCGATCCGTTCGCGGTCATGCAGCGTCAGGAACCGGGCATCCAATGGTTTTTCCAGGGCTGCCAGTGGGGGGAGCGCGGCAGAATCGGCGGTGGCTTCTGCAGTAGTCAACGTCATCACACCATTGGTGTAGTCGATCTGGCGCCCATCACGGTAGATTCGCCCATTCCGTGTCCTTCTGACGCCGTTGTCCCACTCCTGAGCCGCGCAGCGGCTAATGCCCAGTTGTTTGGCCGCTTCACGGCGGGTCATTCCAGCGTCGCGGAGCTTGCCGAAGTCCTCACGGCCGGGGCTGTCCGCGCGTTTCCGCGCGAGCCCTGCTTTCTGAGTCCACCGGTAACAAGTGCCACGGCTTAGCCCCAGTTCCGCGGCAGCAAGCGTCGTACTCCCGGTCCGTTTCAACGCCTTAAAGAACTCCTCTTTCACTTCCGGGGTCGCTCTTGGCCGCCGGGCGTTTAGGTTATCCACTCTGCCGACAGATATTCCCGCCTCACGCAGCCACCGATAGCACGCCGAAGGTTTGAGCCCGAGTCCAGCCGCAGCACGGGCAACGGTTCCCGCGCTTGCTAATGCCCGGAAGAACTCTTCCTTTTCCGCGGAGGTATAGCTCCTTCGAGGTGTCCTGCCCTTGCTTAAAGACGACATGGTCGTTGCAACTCCCAAAAACTTTAGGTGTTGCAACGACCACTAGAACTCAAGTGGAAAGTGCCGGCGTCGTACTTTTTTCGCTGGTGTTCTTAGCTGTTGTCCGGCTTGGCCAGGCTGTCCGGATCCTCCTTCTTGGCAGCTTCGTCCGAGAGGCCCTGCGGCGTGAGGTCCAGGTCCTCCCGGTTCTCCGGCGCCTCCGGCGCTTCCCCGGTCTCGGCGGCCTTGACACGGCCGGTGTCGTCCAGGGCAGGGTTGGCGCCCTCCACCCCCGTGGGATCATTCTTGCTGCCGGAGTCCGGCTGTGCGTTGAGCGGGGCCGTGCTGCTGGATCCCGTGTTGGTGGGGTCGTTCTCGTCGATCGAATTGGGTTCGTTCGTCATGGAATTGTCCTCTCGGCGTGGTCCAGCCTTGTCCGCCGACCATAGGCACAGCCGCGCCCGATCCGCAAGGAATCAGCCGCGCGGCGCGGCACATATAGTGGGGGTTGAACTGCAGACGCCAGGCTGAGGAGGCCCCGCATGCTCGTGCTCGTCATCAACTCCGGTTCGTCGTCGCTGAAGTACCAGGTCCGTGATGTGACGGCCGGGACGGTCCTCACCGAGGGGCTGATCGAGAAGATCGGCATGGGCAACGGCGGCGGCGGTGACGGCGAGATCGAGGGGCCGCGGGACCACGCGGAGGCGCTGGAGCAGGTGGACGCGGCGATCCACCAGGAGTTGGGCGATCTTGAGCTCGGCGCGGTGGGGCACCGGGTGGTCCACGGCGGCGAGCGGTTCGCCGAACCCGTGCTGGTGGACAACGAGATCACCCGCGCCATCGAACGGCTCAACCCGCTGGCGCCGCTGCACAACCCCGCCAACGTCCTGGGCATCCGGGCCATCACCAAAAAGTGGCCCACAATGCCGCAGGTGGCCGTTTTCGACACCGCCTTCCACCGGACCCTGCCGGAGCACGCCTGGCGCTACGCCGTCCCGGACGAGCTGTACACCAACCACGGCATCCGCCGCTACGGCTTCCACGGGACCTCGCACGAGTACGTGGCGCGCCGGTCAGCCGCGCTGCTGGACCTCCCCATCGAGGAGTTCGACGGCGTCATCGCCCACCTCGGCAACGGCGCCTCCGTCACCGCCATCCGTGGAGGGCGGTCCGTGGACACGTCCATGGGCTTCACCCCCCTCGAGGGCCTGGTCATGGGCACCCGCTCCGGCGACCTGGACCCCTCCATCCTGGTGTTCCTTGGCCGCGCCGGCTGGACGCCCGAGGACATCGACACCATGCTCAACCGGGAATCGGGGCTGAAGGGCCTGGCCGGCAACAATGACATGCGCTCGGTGGTGGAAGCCTCCGAGTCCGGCGACGGGAAGGCCGCGATGGCGCTCGCCGTGGCGTCCTACCGGCTGGCTAAATACATCGGCGGCTACCACGTCGCCGTCGGCGGGGCCAAGGCGCTGGTGTTCACCGCCGGGATCGGCGAGAACTCGCACCAGTTCCGTGCGTTGGTAGCAGACAAGCTCGGCGCCCTTGGCATAGAGCTCGACGCCGTCCTGAACGCTGAGCGGTCCAAGGAACCGCGCGTCATTTCCAAGGCTGGGTCGGCCATTCCCGTCCTGGTGGTGCCCACGGATGAGGAACGTGCCATCGCGGAGGCAACGGCCGCCGTCGTCGGTTCAGCTGCTTCCTGACGCGTACTGCAGTGCATTCCGGCTCTGGGTGGGTAACCCAGACGTCAGTAGGTGTCGTAGTCGCAGGGTTCCACCGGTGGCTCGGCCGGAGTCCTGGCAGCCAGGTCACGGAGCCGCGCAATGAGGCTCCTGGTGCCCGCGTCCTGTTCGAGGGCCCCGTAGACGGGGAAGGCAGCGCCGCGGAAGGCGGCGAGCTCCTTGTCAGTTGCCAGGACCACTTTGCCGCCGCCCTCGCAGTACTTCCGTGCCTCCGCCGAGAGCGGTGAGAGCAGGGACGAGGCCCAGTCCCTGGTGAAGTCTGCCGCGTCCTGTAGAACCTGTTGCTCTTCCGCGGTGAGGGAGGCCCTGGTTTTGTCATTGATCACCAGGGTGCTGATCTTCGAGTGCACCACGAGGTTTCCGGTGGCGACCGCGTGCCCCGTGCTGTTCAGTGCGCCGGGCAAATTCGACGCATAGGCCATTGATGATTCCGCGCCGCCCACCGTTCCGTTTTCAACTCCGTCACCAAATTCCTGCTCGGCCAGGTCCCGGGGTACCGCGCCCAGGGACTCGAGCACTGCGTAGTTGGTGGCGGACAGCGGTGCCCTGATCACCACTCCCTTGATGTCACCGGGCGTGAGGATCGGCGTGGTGAAGGAGAACAGCACCCGCGGTCCGTCCGGGAACAGCGCCAGCCCCGTGACCCCCACGTCCTTGAGGCCAGCCATCATCCCTCGCGCATACTCCGGTTTCACCACCTCCCTGATCATGGCGCTGGACGTCACCAGGAAGGGTGCGGAAAGGGCCCGGAAAGCCAGTATGCCCTCGGTGTCCCACGTCCGGGCGGGAACCACAGCCATCTCCAGGTCTCCACTCATCACCCGGTGCGCTACCAGCTGGTCCCAGCCCCTCACCTCATCGCCTCCGGCCCTGTAAACCGGCTCAATAACCAAGGCCCCGCCGGAGCGGTCCTGGACCTGGCGGGCAAATTCCTCAATCTGGCCCCGGGTGGGCACATTCCCATCGTCCTGCGTGCCGATGCGGAGCACTTTGGCACTGCGGGTTGCTGTGGTGGGCGGCGCCTGGGTTGGGTCCTCCGTGGAGTCCTTGTAGGTGCACGACACGGCCGCAAGCAGCATGCCTAACGCGAGGAACGCTGCCCACGGCTTCGCCGACGTCACCATGGCCCCTACTTTCAGAAGACGGGAGATGCCACAACATGGGCGCCAGCAGGCCGTACGCGAACCGTACTCCCGGAGGTTCGCCGGAACAAGAGCAAGCACAGCCCGCGGAGGCGGCTGCCGCCGTCGTCGGATCATCGATTGCTCCGCAACTGTCCTTTTGGGCGTGCAAAACGACGTTTTTGGAGCAATCGATGAACCAAGGGTTAGCCTCGATCCATGCCTGAGATCTCCCTGCCGATCCGCACCGAACGGCTGGTCCTTCGCCGGTTCCACGGCGGCGACCTGGACGCCTTCCACGCCTACCACTCGTTGCCGGAGACCGCCCGGTTCCTGCCGGGCCCGGCCAAAAGCTACACCCAGTCGATGGAGCGGGTGGGCCGGTACGCCAACTTTGCCTTCGAAAAGGAAGGCGACTGGGTGGCCCTTGCCATCGAGGCAGCGGATGAGCCCGGGCTGCAGGGTGAAGTGGTGCTCAAATGGCTGCCCGGCCCCGGCCAGGGCGAAGTGGGGTGGACCCTGGCGCCCGGAGCCCGCGGCAAGGGCTACGGCACAGAGGCCGCGGGGGCCGTCCTCAACCTGGGTTTCGGGGAACTGGGCATGCACCGGATTGAAGCCCGGCTGGACGAGCTCAACGCGGCGTCGGCGTCACTGTGCAGCAGGCTGGGTATGCGGCTGGAGGCGCGGCACATCGACAAGTGGCACTACAAAGGCCAGTGGGCAACCGAACTCATTTACGCCATCCTCGCCGATGAGTGGCGCATCGGCTCCGGCCGTTAGCCTTTACGCCCGGCCCTTGAGGATCAGGTTCCAGTAGATTTTCGGAAACAGGTCCCGGTCCACGACCCAGGAGAGTCTGCTCTCATTCCAGGTGGGCACCCGGGGAATGGTAGGCATGGGACGGTACCGGTCGTCGAATTCGGCGAAAACCACGGTGTCCCGCGACACCGTGAACGGACACACCGAGTAGCCGTTGTACTTCGCCGGCAGAGGCTTGCCTTTCCGGGCAGCCACCAGGTTCTTCGCCACCACCTTGGTCTGCTTGCGCAGCGCGCCGCCTGACTTGGAGTTGGTGGTTCCTGCGGCGTCGCCCAGGGACCACACATTGGGGTAGCGCAGATGCCGGAGGGTCTGCCGGTCCACTTCCACGAAGCCGCCCGCGTCACCGCCGGCGGGCAGGTCCGTGGCCTTGAGCCAGTCCGGGGCCGACTGTGGCGGGACGGCATTGAGGACGTCATATACCAGGTCCTCGGTGGTGTTTGCGGCATTGTCCCGGATGGTTGCCCTGCGGCCGGCAGCGCTCACGGACACCAGTTCGCTGTTGGTCCGCAGTTCGATCCCGTACTCGGCGATCTTCCGGTCCAGCTCCCGGTCCACTTCCGAAACCCCGAACACCGTGGGGTAGGGCTGCACCATCACCACGCGGATCTTGTCCAGGACCCCCTGTTCACGCCAGTAGTCGCAGGCGAGGTACATGGGTTTCTGGGCTGCGCCACCGCACTTGATGGGTCCGGCGGGCATCGTGAAGACGGCGGTGCCGGAGGTCATGCCGCTGAGCAGCGTCCAGGCCTTGGGGGCAAGATCGAACTCATAGTGGGAGGCGCCGTGGGGCGAGTGCACGGCCTCGGCCAGCCCCGGCATCGCATCCCAGTCATACTGCAGCCCGGGGCACACCACCAGCTGGCCGTAAGCCACCGAGGCCCCGGACTCCAGGGCGACGGTATTGGCATTGGCGTCCACGCCCGCCGCCGCATCCCGGATCCAGGTGACGCCCTCGGGGACAACCGATCCCATGGGCCGGACGGCTTCCTTGGCCTGGGCCCGGCCGCCTGCGATATGCGAAAACAACGGCTGGTACAGGTGGTGGTCCCGTGGCTCGATCACGGCCACGTCCTTGACGCCGTAGCGCTGCAACCTGGCGGCCAGCGAAATGCCGGCGTTGCCGCCGCCGATGATGACCACCTCATGCTGGGCAGGCACGGCGCTACTTCTTCTCAGTCAGCGCGGATGCCTTGTGGGCGGCACGGGCGCCGGTCTTCTCCGATTCCACCACGTACTGCGGCTCATCCTCACTGGCACGGTGCGTATTGCCGTCCAGGTCGAAGTCGCTGGTCTTCTTTTCCACGATCCGGCCGTGCGTCTTGCCCTGGGAAGTGTTCCACTCCACGTGCGTTCCCTTGCTCAATGACATGCCGGCTCCTCTGGTCCCTGCGGAAAACAAGTGCCCCACAATAGTAAGCATGGTTAGCTTATTGGCGCATTGACAGTGGCACGGCAGCGGTCCAAGCTGGCGCTGTGCCTACCTGCCGGCCGAGCCGCGTCGGCAGCAGGTGCTGTTCAGGAGAATCCGATGCCAGTAGTAGAAGAATCCGTTGTCATCGCCCGGCCGCCGCAGGAAGTCTTCGATTTCCTGTCGAAGTTCGAAAACATCGCCGTTTATGATTCCTCGGTCACCGCCTCTGAGCAGATGGGGGCCGGTCCCGTGGGGATGGGAAGCCGGGGGCGGGGAACAAGCAAGATTATGGGCCGGCGCTTCGACTGGACTGTCGAGGTGGTGGAGTTCGAGCCGCCACGGCGAATGGTGTCCCGCTCCGTTGAAGGAAAGCTGAACTTCACGGTGTCATTCACCCTTGAACCGGCCGATGGCGGCACCCGGGTCACCCAGCGGATTGACGCAGATTCCGGCCTGGGCGGCATCTTTGGCAAGGTCGCCGATCCGCTGGTGGAGCGCGCCCAGGGACGCACCGTCCGCGCCAACCTTGAAACACTCGCTGAGTGGCTGGTGGAGCACCCGCAGACCTGAAGCCCTGGCTGCTGCGGCGCGGGGGAAGAAGAGCGTACGACGGCGGGACCCGCCCGCCGTCGTACGCTTCAGTCCTGCTTCAGGCCGGCGCCGGCCAGCAGTTCGGTGGCGCCCAGGGCATCCGCGATGAACGCGTAGTCCCAGGCCCTTTCCCGCCACTGCACGTACCGGCCGGAGGCGCCGCCATGGCCGCCGTCCATCTCGATCTTCATCACGATCGGCTCACTGCCGGTGGTCTTGTTCCGCAGTTCCTGCACCCACTTGGCCGGCTCAACGTAGAGGACCCGGGTGTCGTTGAAGGACGTCACGGCGGCAATCTTGGGGTAGGCCACCTCGCGCACATTTTCATAGGGGGAGTAGGACTTCATGTAGGCGTAGGCCTGGGGGTCCGTGATGGGGTTGCCCCACTCCTCCCACTCCAGGGCGGACAACGGCAGGTCCGGGTCCAGGATGCTGGTGAGCGGGTCCACGAACGGCACCTGCGCCACGATGGCCGCGTACTTCTCCGGCGCCATGTTGGCCACCGCGCCCATCAGGAGCCCGCCGGCCGAACCGCCCAGCGCGGCGATACGGGAGGGATCCACCCAACCCGAGTTCGCCAGCCAATCGGTGGCGTCCACGAAGTCGGTGAAGGTGTTTTTCTTGGTGAGCTTCTTGCCGTCCTCATACCAGTGCCGGCCCAGCTCTCCGCCGCCGCGGATGTGGGCGATCACGAAAACCACGCCGCGGTCCAGCAGGGACAGGCGTGCGATGCCAAAGCCGGGGTCCATGCTCATCTCGTAGGAGCCGTACCCGTAGACCAGGCCGGCCGCCGTCGAATCCTGTTTGACGCTCTTGTGCCGCAGGACCGACAGCGGAATCCGCGTGCCGTCGCCTGCCGTTGCCCATTCCCGCATGGCCACGTAATCGCTGCCGTCATACCCGCCCAGCACGGGGCTTTCCTTGCGGAGCAGCAGCTCGCCGCTGGGCTGGTCAAGGGTGGGGAGCACAAAGTCGTAGATGCGCGACGGCGTGAAGTAGGACGTATAGCCCAGCCGGATTACGGGGGCTTCATAGTCGGAACCGCCCACGCCCGCGGTGTAGAGCTCCTCGTCGAACGCCGGCTCAACGGGCGCCTGCTGCTCGGGCGTGCCCAGCCCGGCCAGCCCCATCACCTGGACGCGCTCGATGGTGTCCTTCCGGATGGAGACGATAAGGTGCGTGGCGGTGACGCCGGCGCCGTTGACCCGGACGTCGCCGGAATGTTCGACGACGGTCTGCCAGGCCTGTTCCGCCAGCGGCTTTTCCAGCTCGGCCGGGTCCGCCAAGGAGACCATGGAGTTGATGGCGCCGTGGTTGTGCGTGAGCAGGATCTTCTCGGTTTTTTCGCCGTTGGGGCCGTCGAGAAGGAAGGGCTCGGCCTCATAAAGGATCCGTTCGTCCCTGGAAATCACCGTGCTGACGGTTCCGGCGGGGTCCTCAAAACGGAGCAGCCTGGTTTCGCTGTACTCCGAGCACCCGATGCCCAGCACCAGGTAACGCCGGTCCGCGGAGAGCTCGAAGCCCAGCCACATGGCGGGATCGTCCTCCTGGTAAAGCACCACATCGTCCGCCACGGGAGTGCCCAGGACGTGCGCCTTCACCTGGTATGGGCGCCAGGACTCGTCCACCACGGTGTAGAAGAGGCGCGTGCCGTCCGGGGAGAACGCCACGCCGTAGAAGATGTCCTCGATGACATCAGGCAGCAGTCCGCCGGTGCGGAGGTCCTTGATCCGGACCGTGAAGCGTTCGTCGCCGGAGTTGTCCACGGCGTAGGCGTAGAGGGTGCCGTCAACCGTGACGGCTGTGCCGCCCACGGAGAAGAACGGCTTGCCTTCCGCTTCCACGTTGCCGTCCAGCAGGATTTCCTCACCGGGGATCTCCATCCCCGGTTCCACGGCGGGCGGAGTCCAGTCGGCCACCTTGTCCTCCGCCTTCACGCGGCAGTGGATGCCGTACTCCTTGCCCTCCGCGGAGCGGCTGAAGTACCACCAGCCGTCCTTGCGGTGCGGAACGGAAAGGTCGGTTTCCTGGGTGCGGCCCTTGATCTCGTGGAAGATGGCCTCGCGGAGCGGCTCCTGGTGCGCGGTAACAGCTTCCTGGTACGCGTTTTCGGCCCGCAGGTGCTCCACCACCTCGGCCGATTCCTTGTCCCGCAGCCACTCGTAGTTGTCGACGAAGGTCTCTCCGTGGTGGGTGCGCTCGGTGGGAATCTTCTTGGCAACCGGGGGCGCCGGGATGGCAGTGCCGGGGGAATCCTGCAGGGAGGTGGAGGTCATGGATTCAATATATAGACCAGCCCGGACATGTCGGCAGGCCGTTCGCTACCGGGGGAGAAGGGGCGGCCGGAAAGGGGGCGAAAGACTCTGGGACCCTGCCCGCGGTTCCGGCCACGCTGGAAGGGCGGTGCAAGGAAAAGGAGAAGCCATGGACCTCGAATCCGGACCGGCGCCCCGGGCCAAAGCATGGCCGGCCGTGGCCCGCAGCGTGGGAACGACCTGCCTCATGCTGGCCCGCAGGCAGGTGCACCTTCCCAAAGGCAATGTGGGCCGGGTGCTGCGTTTCGCCGACGGAAGCACCTCGCGGGTCTACCGGGAGACCGCCGTCGACCGACAACCCGGGGAGCCCTGCGTCCTGGTGGTGGCCTTCACGCTCCGCCTGGTCCGCGGCCGGGCGCACCGCTTTTTCGAGGCGGAAAGCCTGCTGAACACCCCCCTCTTCGTCGGGTTTCCGGGCTTTGTTTCCAAGCTCTGGTGCGCCCACGACACCTTCGGCGCCTACCGCGGCCTGTACGAGTGGGACGGTGCCGGGGCCGCCCGCAAATACGCCGCGGCACTCTGGCGGGTCCTGGAACTGGTCAGCGTTCCCGGGTCCATCAGCTATAAGGTCCTGCCCGGGCTGCGCCGCGATGAGCTGCTCGCCAACCCCGCCTTGATTGAGTCGCCCGCCCACCCTGACCATGCGTGGTGGCGGCTGCTGGGCCAGGGATGAGGCCGGGCGGGAATGCCAGGCAGGCAAGGCACGACGGCGGACACTGACGTTTTGGTGGTGGGCGCCGGTCCCGCCGGGCTCGCCACAGCACTCCAGGCCCACGCACATGGGGCCACAGTCCGGGTGGTGGACCGGCGCGAACACCGGGCCCGTCCTTCCCGGGCCATGATGCTGCATGCCCGGGCCCTGGAGGGACTCCGCCCTCTGGGCGTGACCGACGAGTTGCTGAACCGTGCCGACACCACGCCCGAAGCACGCATCCACCTGGGCCGCCGCGTGGTGGAAGCGCGCATGGGCCATGCAAACCTCCCTGATACCGCCTTTCCGCACCTGACTTTGGTACGGCAGGCCGACGTCGAGGACGTACTCTGGCAGGCGCTGCAGGCCCGGGGCGTGCCGGTGGACTGGGGCGTGGAGTTCCGCGGGCTTCGACGGGAGCGCAGCCTGCCGGAGGGCTTGCCCTCCGGCGCTGGAATGGTGCACGCGGAGCATTCCGGGGCGGGCGGCAATGATTCCCACCGCGATTCCGGGCACCACAGCTCCCGGTTCCTGGCCGGCTGCGACGGGCAGTCCAGCACCGTCCGCAGTTTCACTGGAGCCCAGTGGCGCGGCGGCCCGTACCGGGTGGAAGCGGTCCTGGCGGATGTGGAACTGGACGGCCGCCTGGATCCCGGGCTGCTGCACGTGGCAGTGGGGAACGGGGGACTGGCCTTCCTTTTCGCGCTGGGTGAGGGGGCCACCTGGCGCATGCTTGCCACCCGACCGGCGCTGCCGCAACCCACCGCGCGCTACGGCCAGCTGGGTCCGCCCGTTCCGCCCCAGGAGGTCGCCCGCCTGCTTCGGGAGTCGGGGCTGGGCGCTGCTGTGCGGGACGTGCGCTGGTCGGCCCAGGTCCCGCTGCAACACCGCCTGGCCAGTACGTTCGGAAGCAATCCCCTCTTCCTTGCCGGCGATGCCGCCCATGCCCATTCCCCGGCCGGCGGGCAGGGCATGAACAACGGCATCCTGGATGGCCTGAATCTGGGCTGGAAGCTCGGCTTCGCCTCGACGGCAGGAAGGCCGCTGCCGGAGCTGCTGGAAACCTACGGGCAGGAGCGGCGGCTGGCCGCCCGGCAGGTGCTGGCCCTGACGCATGTCATCTTCTTCGGCGAAGCCTCGCCGCATCCGGTGGCCCGCCTCGCCCGCAGTCTCCTGCCCGCGTTCGCTCCCGTCCTGCCGCTGCTGCTCCGCCGGCAGTGGCTCGCCTCCCGGGGAATCAGGCTGCTGGCCCAGCCATTCGTGCGTTACCGGACCAGTGCCATTTCCCGTGATGGCACGCCCCGCGCCGGCGGGTGGCCGAGGCCCGGGGAGCGGCTGCCGGACGCTGCGGTTAGAGTCAACGGGCGGCCGGCCCGCCTTCACGAACTGACCGCGGCACCCGGCATCCACCTGTTGCTGGAGCGCGACGCCGGCCCCGGCGCCTTGGGTGAAGACGGTGAAGACCGCACCCTGCGCGTGGTTGCCGGAAGGGGTTCCCTGCTGCACGTCCACCGCCTCGACAGCCACCCCGGCCGCGGCATCGTCGCGGTCCGCCCTGACGGGTACGTCGGCTTCCGCTGCGGGGAGCCGGACCCGGCCCAGCTCCGGGCCTGGCTGCGGCTGGTCGGTGCCGCCCTCCCGCCGTCGTGATGCTCCATCACTTGTTGCTCCCAAGACCGGCGCTTAGGGACCGTAGGTGATGGAGCAACGGGAAGGGTAGTTGCCGGAAGGCCGCAGGCGTATTCTGTTCAGTTCAAGGCACATCCGCCCACGTGAGAAGGGAAGTTCCATGACCATCCCGCCAGTGCACGAACCCGAGCCGTTTCCGCCCGAACCCGGTCCCGAGCCCACGTCGCCGGATCCCACCCAGCCGCGTCCGCCCGGCCCGCCGTCTCCCAACCCGTTCCCGGCGCCGGCGCCCCCGGGTCCATTGCCGGTCCCGGATCCGGGGCCCGCACCGCTTCGCCCGGACCCCACCAGGGACTGAACCGGGAAGCCAGGAAGCACTCCGGTAGGGGCCTCCACGCGGCATCAGCCGCGGGGAGGCCCCTTCCGTGCGTCCCGGCCAACGCCAAGATTAGGGGCCGGGAGGGCTCAAAAAAATTCAAAAATTCCCGTTTGAACCCCTTGCAGACCTACTTCGCCAGTGCTAAAAAATCTATGTCAGCCAATATAGATCGGCTGACGTGGATGTTGGACCGTCTCTTACGAGGAGGGCAGCCATGTTGATGCGAACCGATCCGTTCCGCGAGCTGGACAGGCTTACCCAGCAAGTCCTCGGAACCACTGCACGCCCGGCGGCGATGCCAATGGATGCATGGCGCGAGGACCAGGAATTCGTCGTGGCCTTCGATTTGCCAGGTGTCCCGGCGGACTCGGTGGACCTGGATGTTGAACGGAACGTCCTGACGGTGCGGGCGGAGCGTCCCGATCCCGCGGGCAAGGACACCGAGCTGATTGCCGCTGAGCGGCCACGCGGCGTCTTCAGCCGCCAGCTGATCCTTGGAGACACACTGGACACGGAGAACGTCAAGGCCAGCTACGAGGCCGGCGTCCTGACGCTGCGGATCCCGGTGGCCGAAAAGGCCAAGCCACGCAAGATCGAGATTGAAACGAAGGGGGCAAAGCAGGAGATCGCTGCCTAGGCCTGACAGGCCGGGAGGTGGCCACTCTGTTGACTGCCTTTTTGGGGCGAATCGCCATTCTGTGCACGCCACAGCGCCAGACAGCGCACCGGCAGCTCGGACCCTGACCTCCCGACACGGTGGCCCCCGGCTTCGGCCGGGGGCCACCCGCATGTGTGGGTCAGGTGCCCAGTTCCAGCATCAGCGCCGGCAGCTCGTCGGCAAGTTCACGGGCCAGGAACCCCAGCGGCCCCAGCCTGCTGGCCAGCCGGTCTGCCGCGGCTGCGTGCAGGTGCGTCCCCCAGCAGGCTGCCTGGGCACTGCTGGTTCCCCGGGCACGCAGCCCGGCGATGGCGCCCGCCAGCACGTCCCCGCTGCCGGAGGTGCCCAGCCCGCCGTACCCCGTGGTGATTTTGTACAGTTCCGCTTCGTCCGGCTGCGGGCCCGGGGGCTGAGTGATCAAACCCTGGCAGCTGACCACGGCGTCGAACCGGGCGGAGATTTCGGCGAGGTCCTTTTCAAGGTCATCCACGTCCCGTCCCAGCAGGATCCCGGCTTCCGTGGGATTGGGCGTGAGGATGAGCCGGCCGCGCCACGGGTCCAGCTGGTCCTCCAAGGACACCAGCGCGCCAAGCGCGTAGGCATCGAGGACGACGGCGGCGCCTCCTTTGCTGCCCGCGTCACCCTTATGCTCGCGCTTGAGGAGCGCCTCCAGCAGCTCACCGGCAAGGTCCTGGTCATCGAGGCCGGGTCCCACCAGCAGGGCGTCGGCCCGGTCCAGGTAGGAGGAGATGCGCTCCAGCTCAGCCTTGACCGATCCTTGTTCAGTCTCCGCCAGGCCAATCGCACCACATTCGGGTATTGCCACCCCCAGCTGCACCGCCACGGACTCGGCAACAGCCAGGGTCAGTTTTCCGGCGCCCGCGCGCAGGGCTGCGGTGCCGGCCAGCAGGGCGGCGCCGGGAGTGGCCCGGGCACCACCCACCACCAGCACCGATCCGCGCGAATACTTGTCCGCCCCCGGCGCCGGCAGCGGCCACTCCCGGAGGAGCGACGGCGTGACCAGCGTGGGGCCGGAGGACTCACCGCGGCCGGACACTGGTGTCTCCCGCATGCTCGGTGACGGTGACGCCCTGCTCCGCCAAGTGGTCGGCCACATTGAAGCTCCCCAGCGTCCACGGCCCAACGCCGGACGGGCGGACGAACCGGGTCACCGAGGCGTTGAGGATGGCCTCCGTGGCTGCCAGGTCAAGCAGTTCCTTCTCGCTGAGCCCTTCCAGCACATACCGGAACAGCATGATCACGGCGTCGTGGCACACCAGCATCACCCGGTGGCCCGTGCCCAGGCCGTTCAGTTCGGCCAGGACGGACCGCAGCCGCAAAGCCACATCCGCCCAGGATTCCCCACCGGGCGGCCGGTAGTACAGCTTGCCCAGCCAGTCCCGTCGCTCTGATTCCTCAGGGTAGCGGTTCTCCACGCCCAATCGGGTGAGCCGGTCCAGGATGCCGAGTTCGCGGTCGCGGAGCCGCTCATCCGTGCGGACCTGAAGCGGCCAGCCGGCTGTTTCCACCGCAATCTCAGCCGTCTGACGGGCACGCGCATAGGGGGAGGACACCACGGCGTCAGGGCGGAACTCCCCAGCGATCCGGGCCAACGCAATACCGAGCGCCTCGGCCTGGTCCCTTCCGGTGGCGGACAAGTCCACGTCCGCATCCCGGGCGGGAACCTCGATGACTTCCACCCCGGCCTCACGCGCTTCGGTGGCCGCAACGTTGCCTTCGCTCTCACCATGGCGGATCAGCAGCAGTTCCACCGCCCCGGCCTCCTGGACCGCCTCCGTCAGGCCGTCGTCGTTCGAAGTACTGTCCTTCAAAAAATCACTCCGTCCTCTCCGTGCCGATATGCCGTGCCGAATGCAGGAACACTACCAACGGCGTACCCACGGGGCCCCGGAAGATAACGGACGACGGCCGAAGGCGCCCCGGCGAAGACCCACTACAGCTCCGTCAGGACCTATGGCTTCGCGAGATCCCCGATCCGGCCCTCCCGAAGTGCCGCGCCCACAGCTGCGATGCCGCCGTAATCGGGAAACAGCACGGATTGGCCGGCGATAAAGCCGGAGCCCGCCGTCGGGAGCGTCATGCTGCCAACCGCGTTCACGTCCAGGTTGCGCAGGCTGTAGGCCAGGACCGCTGCCTGGACGGGATCAAAGGCCCTGTCCACGGTCAGGCAGCATGAAGCCAAATCGACCAGCGACCGCACCGCGTTGACGTCGTTCAGGGCACCGCCGGCTGTGAGGCGGGCAAGGATGGCGCGGAGCATGATCTGCTGGTCGCGGACCCGCTGGAAATCGCCGTCGGAGAACGCATGGCGCTCGCGGGAAAATTCCAGGGCGGCTTGTCCGTCCAGGTGGTTCATGCCCTGGGCGAAGACGTGCTGGGTTTCAATGGTCGACTGGAAGGCTATCGGCACGTTGACGTCGATGCCGCCGAGATTGTCCACCAGGATCTTGAAGCCGCCGAAGTCGAGCATCAGGGTGTGGTCGATGGTAATTCCCAGCAACTGCTGCACCGTGGCGGTTTGCAGGTCGATCCCGCCGTACTGCAGTGCGGAGTTGATCTTGGCGCCGCCGACGCCGGGGATGTCCACCCAGTTGTCGCGGTTGATGGAGATGAGGTACAGGTTCCGGCGGTCGGCAGGGACGTGGACCACCATCAGAGTGTCCGCCCGCTGGTCCGTGGGCTCACCGGTGGCCGCCGTATGGGCGGCGGCCTCTCGTGCGGGAACATCACGGGTGTCGCTGCCGATGACGAGGATGTTCATCGGGGTGGCAGGCAGGTCCGGAATCGGGGGAGGCGGCGGTGGGGGAGCGGGAGCCGGCGGGGGTGTTTCAGAGGGAGTCGGCGTGGGTGTGGGCGTCGGTGTCGGGCTGGGCGACTGGGTTTGGGTGGCCGCAGGCTGCGCCTCTTTGCTCCCGCGGCTCAGGCTGAAGACCGCCACTCCGGCGGCCACCACAAGTGCCAGTACCACCAGCGCGGCGATCCAGCGGCGCCGGCCCAAGGCCGCAAGCCAGGCCGGCCGGTGCGAATCGGAGTTCCCGGAGCTGCCGGGCCCGGATGGATCAGAACCGCCTGGGATGCTCATGACGCCTCCACCTCATTGTGTTTGGTGGGATCAGTGTGCGTCGGCCAGGCCCTGGTTGGCTACAGGGTTATCCAAACTGTCACCTGGGAAGATGTGTTCCAGGCGACGCCGGGCTGCGGTATCGCCGTTCCGCTACCGGGACTGTGGCACGGTCCCGCGAACCGGGGCGTTGAGCCGGGCATGGCGCAGGATGGACACAATCGCCGGTGCCAGCTGGTCCTCCATCTCGCGGTACACCTCCGGGGCGCGGCGGTATGGGTCCACAATGTCGTTGTCCGCGGAGTCGGCGGGGAGCGAAAGGTGCCGCACCCCGGCGGCCCGGGCCGGCAGGGCGCGCCACAAGGCGGCGTTGGCAGCCAGCCGGGTGTCGTCGTCGGACCCGTTGCTGACGGGCAGGGCGCCCGGGGAGGGTACGACGGCGGCGGGCTGGGCGCCGTCTGCGGCGGCGGCGCGCTGGGCCAGGACCTCCAGCATCCGGGCAAACTCCCTGATGGTGAAGGTCCGCTTGAGCAGGGAGGCATCCAGCTGCAGGACCTCGCCGCGGTGCCCGGACGTCATGGTGAGCACCAGGTCCACCCCGCGCAGGATTTTGGATGTGAGCTGCCGTGCGGCGAACCCTTCGGGGTCGCCGCCGAAGGTCCGCACGATGTCCGCGGAAATGGGCTGCATGGGTTCGCCCACCAGGGCACGGGTGCCCGCACTGGACACGTGGAAACCATCTGGCACCGCCTGGTCGAGTCCTGCCTGCAGCAGCCGTTCAGCCACGGGGGAGCGGCAGATGTTGCCGGTGCAGACGGTGAGGATTCGTACTGGTGCGGAAGTGTCCAAGGAGATTTCTCTTTTCCCAGCTGGTGACGGATCCGTTCGGACCCGTGCCTTTCAACTTAACATGCAACGGCGCGGCGGCGGCCTCCCGGGCTGGGTGCCGCCGCCGCGCCGTGTGGATGCTCGGGCCAGCAGGCGCGCGGGTTAGAGCGTGGTCAGCAACTGCTTCATCTGCGTGATTTCCGCCTGCTGCGCGTCCACGATGTCGTGGCCCAGTTTCACGGCGTCGGGGAATTTGCCGGCGCTGATCTCCTGCTGTGCCATGTCGATGGCGCCCTCATGGTGGCCGATCATCTGCTCGAGGAACAGCCGGGCGGCCTCGGTGCCGGTGGCGGACTTCAGCTTGTCGATGCCGGCGTCGTCCACCATGCCGGACATGCCGTGTCCGGAGTGGTCGCTCATCATGGTGGGCACATTCCAGCCCTTGAGCCAGCCGGTCATCTGCTCGATCTCGGGTGCCTGTGCCGCCTTGATCCTGGTGGCCAGTTCGGTGACCTCTGCAGGCATACCGGCTTTGGCCAGGATGATGCCGCTCATCTCCACCGCCTGAGCGTGGTGCGGGATCATCATCTGGGCAAACATGATGTCCGCCTGGTTATGGTCGGCACTGGCACTGGGCATCATCCCGGCGCTTGGCATGGTGCTGGACATGGGGTTGGCGCTGGCCATTGGGTTGGAGCTGCCGTGGTCCATGGGCATGCTGTTGCCGGAGCCGGAATCGGCGGCGCATCCGGCGAGGCCGAGGGAGGCGGCCAGGGCAGCGGCAATGGACAGGGTCTTGATAGTGGTGTTCATGGTTGTCCTTCAGGGAGGTAATGGAACTGGGCCGCGTTGTTTGGCGCAGTCCGGTTTACGTCCGGCTGATGGACAGGTCGCAGGGTGTGGCGCTGGGCGGCAGGTAAGCGTAGGCAGGGCCCGGGTTGCCGGCCGCGGGCCGCAGCGGCAGGACGGCAAGGGTTGCCTGCGGCGGGACAACGGTCACGGGGCTGCCCGGCGCCGTTGGGACGCAGGGCGCCGCGGACTCCCTGGCCCGCGGGCAGGAGCCGCCGCAGGTGTCCGGCGCAAGGGCGGCCGCGTCGGTGGTGGCAGCGGCGGCAGGATGGCCGGCATGGGAAGCGTGGCCGCCAACAGCGGAATCTGCGACGACAGTGGTTCCGGCGGGTGCCGCGTGGGAGGCAGCGCCGTGCGAGGCGTGTCCGGCGGTCAGCACATGCATGCCCAGCAGCCCGGCGATGACGGCCAGGGTGCCCGCGAGCAGCCACGCCCGGCGCAGGAGGGACGCCATGGTGCGGGTGGTCATGACGTTGCCTCCTTCCAGTCGGTCTGCAGTCTTCAACGTACCTCGGACGGGTTCAGTTTCAGGCGCCGCAGCAGCTGGGCGTTCAGCGCCACCACGATCGTGGACACCGACATCAGCACCGCTCCGGCCGCGGGGGACAGCACCACCCCGGCGAACGCCAGGACACCCGCGGCCAGTGGCACGGACAGGATGTTGTAGCCGGTGGCCCACACCAGGTTCTGCCACATCTTGCGGTAGCTGGCGCGGGACAGGTCCACCATGGACAGCACGGCGCGCGGATCGTTTCCGGCCAGCACCACCCCGGCGGATTCCATGGCCACGTCCGTGCCGGCGCCGATCGCGATGCCCACCTCTGCGCGGGCCAGCGCCGGTGAGTCGTTGACGCCGTCGCCCACCATGGCCACCTTCAGCCCGCGGGCCTGCAGCTCGGCCACCTTCTTGTCCTTGTCCGCGGGCAGGACTTCGGCGAACACCTCGTCGATGTTCAGGTCCTCGGCCACGGCTTGGGCCACCTGCCGGGCGTCGCCGGTGATCATGCCCACCTTGACGCCGCGGTTCTGCAGCGCTGCCACGGCCTGGCGCGACTCCGCACGCACCGCGTCCTCCAGGCTGACGGCGCCCAGCACGCGGCCGTCGTCGTCAATGACATGCAGGACGGCAGCGCCGCGGTCCATCCACGCCCGGGTGGACTGCGCCAGGGCGGAAGGTTCGACGGCGCCCAGCTCGCGCAGGAGCGCGGGCCCGCCCACGTGCACCGTACGGCCGTCCACGCTGGCTTTGACGCCGCGGCCGGTCAGGGAGGTGGACCCGGTGGCAACCGGAAGGGTGAGGTTGCGTTCGCGGGCCGCGCGGACGATCGCCCGCGCCACGGGATGCTCGCTGTCCGACTCGACGGCGGCGGCCAGGGCCAGCAGCTCATCGGCGTCCACGCCCTCGGCTGCGGCCACGTCCTTCAGCTGCGGTGCGCCCGTGGTGAGCGTGCCGGTCTTGTCGAAGAGGACAACGTCGATGGTGCGCATCCGTTCCAGCGCCATCCGGTTCTTGATCAGCACCCCGGCGCGGGCTGCCTGCTCGGTGGAGATGGCGATCACCAGCGGGATGGCCAGGCCCAGGGCGTGGGGGCAGGCGATGACCAGGACGGTGACGGTGCGGGTGACGGCCTCCGGGATGCTGCCCAGCAGGGTCCAGGCGATGAACGTCAGGACACCCGCGCCGGCGGCAAAGTAGAACAGGAAGGCTGCGGCACGGTCAGCCAGGGCCTGAGCGCGCGAGGAGGACTGCTGTGCCTCGGCCACCAGCCGCTGGATGCCTGCCAGGGCGGTGTCGTCGCCCACGGCGGTGACCCGGACGCGGACGCTGGTGTCGGTGGCCACGGTTCCCGCCACCACGGCGTCTCCGGGACCGCGGGGCACGGTCTTGGATTCGCCGGTGATCATGGATTCGTCGACCTCGGCCTGCCCTTCCACCACTGTTCCGTCGGCCGGCATCCGGGCGCCGGAGCGCACCAGGACCAGGTCGTCAGGCTGGAGTTCGGAAACGGGAACGGTTTCCGTGCCAGTGTCCGTGATGCGCTCCGCTTCGTCAGGCAGCAGCGCGGCGAGGGCATCAAGGGCCCCCTGCGCGGACCCCAGGGCGCGCATCTCGATCCAGTGGCCCAGCAGCATGATGGCCACCAGCAGCGCCAGCTCCCACCAGAAGTCCAGGTCGAAGCCGCCGATTCCCAGGCTGGTGACCCAGGATGCGGCGAATGCCACCGAAATGGCCATGCCGATCAGCAGCATCATGCCCGGGGTGCGGTCCTTCAGCTCCTGCAGGCCGCCCTTGAGGAAAGGCTGGCCGCCGTAGAAGAAGATCACTGTGCCCAGGACCGGCGGAATCCAGGCGGAGCCGGGAAATTCCGGCGGCATGTAACCCAGGAGATGCGCCATCATGGGGCTGAAGTAGACCACCGGGACGGCGAGGGCCAGCGTTAGCCAGAACCGGTTCTTGAACATGGCGGTGCTGTGCCCTGCATGCTGGCCGTGCGTGTGGACGGTATGGTCGTCGTCATGCTGGCCGTGTCCGGCGTGTTCCGTGTGTCCGGCGGGTCCCGGATGGCCGGCACCATGCCCCGGGGGCTCGGTCAGGGTCCCGCTGGGTGGCTGGTCGTGGTCGAGCGGGCCGCCCTGATGGTCTGTATCGTGGTGGTCGTGCATTGGTTCCTCCTTGGAGGCGGTCGCTGCCCGGTGATACCCGGGCCTGCGGAAGTTGTTGGGGGCCGCGCAGGGGCGCGGCCCGCCTTATGCCAGGGAGTAGCCTGCGGCGGCCACGGCCTGGCGAACGTCGGCATCGGACGCCGAACCCTTCACGGTCAGCCGGGACCGGCCGCCGGGGACCAGGTCAACGGACGCCGACGCCACGCCCGCAACCGCGGACACTGCCGTTTCCACCGACCGGACGCAGTGCCCGCAGGTCATGCCCTCCACCCTGAAGTCACGCTGGAAGGAGGCGCCGCCGTCGGAATTTCCGACGGCGGAAGAGGGCTGGTGTGCGGCACGCGCAGGCTGGCTGGTGGGTTGCTCCGCGGTGCCGGCAGGGGTGCAGCAGCTGCAGCCGGAGGAAGCCAGGGGGAGCTGGGGGCGGTTCCCGGTGTTCATGTCAGTTCCAATCCGTTGAGGAATCAAGGGTCGCTGGGGTTGAACGGCTGTGAAGGCGGGTGCAGGCACCAACCGGGACATACCACTTCACTGACAACACTGCCAACATACCCCCTAGGGGTATCTGAGTCAAGGGGCTGCTAGCCTACTTTGCCGCCCAGTGCCATAGGACCTATCGCACTACCTTCCGTTGCCAGGGAAGCCCATACTTGGATTAATGAGGAGAGCCCGCCCGCTGGGGGCTGGCCGTTGCGCGGGAGGTTAACCTGTGACGGAGCTCAGCGACCTTTATACGTATTCGAGTGCACTGGGGGACAGCGAAAGCGACGCCGGCATTTTCAGGGTGAAGATGGGGGCTGCAGGCCCAACGTTCCACTGGTCGGACGGAATGTTCCGGCTGCATGGCTACCAGCGCGGCGAGGTTGTCCCCAGCATGGAACTGATCTTCGCCCACAAGCACCCCAATGACAGGGAGCGGTGCGAAGAGATCCTGGCACAGGTTTCGATGACCGGCGGGTTCTTCTGCATGTACCACCGGATTGTTGATGCCCGCGGCAGGACCCGGCGTGTGCTGACGTCAGGCGAGGCAGTCCTGGGCGTGGATGGATCGGTGGAGGCGTTCGAAGGCGTCACCGTGGACCTCAGCCGGACGCTGCAGCGCGAAACTGAACAGACGGCGCGGGAAGCAGTGGAGGGTGCCACCGCAACCCGCACTGTGATCGACCAGGCCAGGGGCATCCTGATGGGCCAGCTGAAGCTCGGCTCCGACGATGCCTTCCAGATGCTGGTGAGCACCAGCAGCCACCGCAACGTCAAGCTGGTGGTGGTGGCGGCGGAGCTGGTGCAGCTGGCCAATTCTCCTGAAGCGCGGATCTATCTTGACCGGGCCGTGCGGGCCATCTCACTGACCGGACGGGCGGACCACACCGGAGGCCGCCGCGCCGGGTAGCGGCCCCTTCCCGGTAAGATGGGTGCAGGTGCGCCGGGAAGTCTGGTCGGCATGGATTTGCCGAACCCGGATTTAAGGACACCATCATGGACTCCACCACGCCTCCGCCAACACCGCCCACGCCCAGCCGGAACACATTTTTCGGCTCCACTGTCTTTTCACGCGGCAGCTATGCCGAAGCACTGCGGATCGGGGAGATCCTCCGCAAGGAGACCGTAGGTGGTGCACTCCTGGTCGCAGCTGCCGTGATCGCCCTCATCTGGGCCAACTCCCCAGCGTCGGACAGCTACTTTGCCCTTCGTGATTTTAAGGTGGGCTACGAACCGTGGCACCTGGAACTGAGCCTGGGCGCATGGGCGGCGGACGGCCTGCTGGCCATCTTCTTCTTCCTGGTGGGCCTTGAACTCAAACGCGAATTCGTGGCCGGCGACCTGCGGCAGATCAGCAAGTCCATTGTGCCCGTGGCCGCCGCCGTGGGCGGCGTGGTGGTCCCGGCGGTGATTTACGCCGTCGTCAACCTCGCCAGCCCGGAAACACTCCGCGGCTGGGCCATTCCGACGGCCACGGACATTGCTTTTGCCGTGGCTGTGCTGGCCATCATCGGCTCACACTTGCCCAGCGCGCTGCGGATCTTCCTGCTGACGCTGGCCGTGGTGGATGACCTGATTGCCATCAGCATCATCGCGTTCTTCTACTCAAGCGACATCCAGGCCGCACCGCTGCTCCTGGCGCTCATCCCGCTGGCCCTCTATGCCTTCCTGGCGCAGAAGTACCGCCGCTTCTTCGGCCGCCACGTTGCCGCCGCATGGCTGATCCTGTTGCCGCTTGGTGCCCTGACGTGGGCGCTGGTGCACGCGTCCGGCATCCACGCCACCGTGGCCGGCGTGCTGCTTGGGTTCGCCATTCCCGTGATCCGTTCGCAGGCGTCCGGCGGACCCGAGGCCGGTCCCGGGCTGGCCGAGATTTTCGAGCACCGGTTCCGCCCGATCTCCGCCGGCGTGGCCGTTCCCATCTTCGCGTTCTTCTCCGCCGGCGTGGCCGTTGGCGGGTGGGAAGGCCTGGGCTCAGCCCTGTCGGATCCGGTGGCACTGGGCATCATCCTGGGCCTGGTCCTGGGTAAGCCGATCGGCATTTTGGGCACCACGTGGATCCTGACCAAAGCGACCAGGGCCAGCCTGGACAGCTCCTTCAAATGGATCGATGTGTTTGGCGTTGCGCTGCTGGCAGGGATCGGGTTTACCGTCTCCCTGCTGGTGGCAGAGCTCAGCTTTGGCCACGGCAGCCTGCATGACGACCACGCGAAGGTGGGCATCCTGGCTGCCTCGCTGATCGCCGCGCTGCTGGCCACGGCGGTGCTGCGGACGCGGAACCGGCAGTACCGCGTCGCCGAAGAGTTGGAGCAGGTGGACTCGGACCGCGACGGCGTTCCGGACGTCTACCAGGAACGCGCCTGACTCGAAGCTGCCGGCGCTAAGCAGTAGCGAGGGGTTTGGCCTGGGTCTCCGGCATTTGGGTCGCCGCCTTAACCGGGGCACCCGGGACGGCCGGGGGCTCCACGTGGCGGATCTCCAGGGCCTCGGGGTCCAGCAGCTTGCGGGTGCCGGTCCGGGCGTCCAGGATCCAGAAGAGTTCGAGGTGCGGGACGACGTCGGTCACCCGGCCCCGGTGGAAGAGCCTGCCCCTGTGCCACGCCTCGATCTGGTCCCCGATGCGGAGCTGGGCCGTACGTACTCCTTGTGCCTCCATAATGGGCTGCCTCCTGCTGTTGTATCCCCGTAAGCACAGCTTGCCCTGAAGAGGTTGCCGGAGTGTTTCCGCCCCGTGTTTTTTCTGTGTCGGCAGTGGCGGGTGCATCGATCAGAAGCCTGTTCGTCCATCCGTGCCCTCTAGGTTCGGATGTGCGGACAAGCTTCTGATGCGTCGCCGGGCGCGGCAGGCCGGAAGTTAGTCCTCCATGGGGAACGCGACGGCTTCGCCCACAACCCGCAGGCACAGCTCCATGCCGGGCCGGGCGATCGAGGCGTTCCAGTGCCGGATGGTGATCACTTCGCCGCCGCCGGGGTACCGGTGGTCGGCGTGTTCTGCCACTTCCTGGGGGACGTTCAGCTTCAGCCGCACCGTGGTTTCGGGGCCGAAGTAGTCGGTATCCACCACCACGCCGCGGATGGGGCCGTCCTCGGCGATGCGGATCTGTTCCGGCCGCAGCATCAGCTGCACGCGACCCTGCGCCGGCGGCCTGCGCACGGGGATGCCGCCCAGGGAGCAGGTGGCCAGGGACCCTTCCAGCCAGGCGTCCAGGATGACGGCGTCGCCCAGGAACTCGGCGGTGGCCCGGTCCGCGGGGCGGGTGTACACCACAAAGGGGTTGCCGATCTGGGCCAGCTTTCCGCCGCGCATGACGGCCACCTGGTCGGCGAAGGAGAGGGCCTCGGCCTGATCGTGCGTGACCAGGATGGTGGTGACGCCGGCCTCGGCCAGGACCTTGGCCACTGCACGGCGGGTGGCAACGCGGAGCCCGGCGTCCAGGGCGGAGAAGGGCTCGTCCAGGAGCATCAGCTCCGGTTCGCGTGCCAGCGCCCGTGCCAGGGCCACCCGCTGCTGCTGGCCGCCGGAGAGCTGGTGGGGCCGGCGCTTGGCCATGGCGGCATCCAGGGAAACCATCTCCAGGAGTTCGGCCACACGGGCGGCAACGGCGCGGCGGCCGCCCTCGAGCTTGGCGGCATCAAGGCCAAAGGCAACGTTCTGGCCCACCGTGAGGTGCGGGAACAGGGCGCCGTCCTGGGCCACGTAGCCGATGTGCCGCTTGTGCGCGGGAAGCCAGGCACCCTCACCGGCCACGAGGGTTCCGTTCAGGGAGATGCTCCCGGTATCCGGGTGTTCAAACCCGGCGATCAGGCGCAGGAGGGTGGTCTTGCCGGAGCCGGACGGGCCCACGATGGCGGTGGTTCCGCCCTTGGCCACGGACAGGTTGACGCCCTTCAGGACCGCCTGCGGCCCGAAGTTCTTGGTGACGTCCGTTATCTGCAGGTGGCTGTTGGTGGTTGCGGCCACGGAGGGTGCCACCCGCGGCCCGGGCAGCCTGCGGGTTGATGGTGCTGTCACTGTCCGGCTACTTTCTTGGACTGTTGGAAGAGGAGGTAGGTCATGGGGGCCGAAAGCAGGATCATCAGCAGGGCGTAGGGCGCGGCGCCCGCATAGTCGATTTCACTGCTCTTGCTCCAGAACTCGGTGGCCAGGGTCCTGGTGCCGTTGGGGGACAGCAGCAACGTGGCGGTGAGTTCGTTGGCGATGGCAAGGAACACCAGGGCTGCCCCGCCCGCGGCGGCCGGCGCTGTGAGCCGCAGGGTAACGCGGATGAAGGCCAGCAGCGGCGGCTTGCCCAGTGCCTGGGCTGCCTCGTCGAGTTCCTTGGGGGCCTGCGCCAGCCCGGCCCGGAGGTTCACCAGGGCCCGCGGGATGAACAGGAGCACATACGCGGCCACCAGCAGCCCCGCGGTCTGGTACACCCCGGGCACCAGGCGGATGCTCACGGTGACGAACGCCAGGGCCACCACGATGCCCGGCATGGAGCTGGTGACGTAGTTGGACAGCTCCAGCGACTTGCTGAACCAGCCGGGGTGCCGGACGGCGAGGTAAGCCATGGGGAAGGCCACCACGGTGGTGGCTGCGGCGCCGGCAAGCCCGTAGCTGAAGGTGGTGAGGAGGGCCGGCAGGAACTCGGACGCAGTCCAGATGTCCGCCCCGCCGGCCAGGATCCAACGGATGACGTAGAACAGCGGGAGGCCGAACGCCAGGGCGGTCAGTGCCAGCAGGAAAAGCTGCGCGGGCCACTGGTAGGCGTGCAGCGGGAGCCGCAGGGCCTTGCCCTGCACACCGGAACCGATGCGGGCGTAGCGGGCGGTGCCGCGGCTGCGGACCTCGGCCAGCAGCAGGAGCAGGCAGAAGAGCACCAGGACGCTGGCCAGCATGTTTCCGGCTGCGCCGTTGAACGTGGACTGGTACTGGGTCATGATCGCGGTGGTGAAGGTATCGAACCGGATCATGGCGAACGCACCGTATTCGGCCAGCAGGTGCAGGCCCACCAGCAGGGCCCCGCCGGTCATGGCGATCCGGAGCTGGGGGAGCACCACGCGGAAGAAGGTCCGCCAGGCGCCGAGTCCCAGGGCCGCTGCGGACTGCTCAATGGCCGGATCCAGCCGGCTCAGGGTGGCGGCCGCGGGGATGTACACCAGTGGGAAATAGGACAGGGTGGAGATCAGGATGCCCGAGCCCAGGCCGCCAAGTGACGGGACAGCGGTAACCCACGCGTAGCTGTTCACGAACGCCGGGACGGCCAGCGGAGCGGCCAGCAGCACGGCCCAGACCCGGTGGCCGCGCAGTTTGGTCCGCTCCACCAGCCACGCCCCCGCCACGCCAAGCAGCAGGCACAGCGGGATGGTGGCTGCCATCAGGAGCAGGGTGTTCAGCAGCAGTTCGCCCACGCGGGGCCGCAGGATGAGGCCGACGGCGGTGTCCCACCCGGTTGCCACCGTCATGTAGGCCACGTACCCCAGCGGGACGAGGGAGAAGAGGGCGATCAGCACCGCCAGGACGGACACCGCGGAAACGCCGAAAGGCGGGCGGGGGCTGTTGCCCCTGCCCGCCGTCGTCGTACCCCGCCTGGCGGGAGCCGATAGATCGGTGGTCACGAAATTAGAGGAGTCCGGCCTGGGTCATCAGATCGGTGACCTTTTCGGAGTTGAGCTTGGCGGCGTCAACCTTGGGAGCCTGCAGGTCCTTGATGGGAACCAGCTTGTCGTTAGCCGGGACCTCGGAGCCGATGGCGTACTCGAAGGACGTACCGTTCTTGAGGACTTCCTGGCCCTTCTTGCCGGTGATGAACTTCAGGAACTGCTGCGCTGCGGCCGCGTTCTTGGAGGACTTCAGCACGCCGCCGCCGGAGACGGACAGGAAGGCGCCCGGGTCCTGGTTCTTGAAGTAGTACGGGGTGACGTTGCTGGAGTTCTCGCCGGTCTTGGCCTGGTCGCCGTAGTAGTAGTAGTGGTAGATCAGTGCCGCATCCACTTCACCGGCGTTGACGGCCTTCATGGCCGTGCTGTTGCCCTTGTAGGCCTTGGAGTTCTCCTTCATGCCCTTCAGCCACTCCTCGGTGGCGGCCTCGCCCTTCAGTTCCAGCAGTGCGGAGACAATGGCCTGGAAGTCAGCGCCGGTGGGGGAGGCGGCCCACTTGCCCTTCCACTCGGGGTTGGCCAGGTCAAGCATGGACTTGGGCAGCTGGTCCTCGGTGAGCTTGGTCTTGTTGTACACCAGGACGGTGGAACGGGCGGCGATGCCCGTCCACTTGCCGGTGGACGGCGCGAGCTCGGCCGGAACCTGGGCCAGGGTGTCCTTGTCGACGTCGGCGAACAGGCCGGCGTTCTCCACCTGGGTCATGGCGGGGGAGTTTTCGGTGAGGAACACGTCGGCGGGGGACGCCTGGCCTTCCTGGATGATCTGGTTGGACAGCTCCGTGTCCGAGCCCTGGCGCATGGTCACCTTGATGCCGGTTTCCGCCGTGAAGGCATCCACCCATTCCTTGGTGAGGCTCTCGTGCTGGGCGTTGTAGACCGTGATCCCGTCCGAGGCGCCGCCGTTGGAGGCGGCGGCGGAGGAGCTGTTGCCGGAAGGGGTGCCGCCGCCGCAGGCGGTCAGGCCAAGAGCTGCGGTGGCGGCGAGTGCGATGCCGGCCAGCGCGCTGTTGCGGATCTTCATTGAGGCTGCTTTCGGTGGGGAAAAAAGTCTGCTTGAACCTAAGTCCTGGGGCACCGGAAAACAGTGCCTATGTCAGGAAACTGTAGGGTAGGCAAACCTAAGCTCCAAGCCGGAAAGCGCTTTAAGTGATGAGGTTCACATCAATTACGAAAACATGGCGTGACCTAATTACCCCAACTCCTCAACGGCGTCCACGCAGGGCCCGCAACGCCGCCACCGCGCCGACGCCGGCCAGCACCCACAGCCCCGCAACAATGGCCGGATCCATCCAGGAATGGTTCACGTCCACCCGCTTCCCCGCCCTGGATTTGAATCCGTTGCCGGAGAATTCACTGCCGATGCCGATGCCGGTTTCGGTGACGGGGTTGTCCGGCCGCAGCGTGGCCAGGGACTTCAGGTGGTTTTCCCACGCATCCACCCGGTCCGCGGCGATCAGCAGCAGCCAGTGCGCCGCCCGTCCTTCGCTGTAGGTGCGGTAGGCATACCTGCGGATGGCGCCGGAGGCCCCCTTCAGCGGAGCCGAGGTGCCAAAGACGGGCGTCAGCATGGCGTGTTCGATGGACAGTTCGCGGGGCTGCGTTTCAGGCTGCCGGTCGGGGAACTCCCAGTGGGCACCCGTTTCTATGCCGGGCTGCTCGCGTGGGAACGACGGGCGGTCCTTCGGGTCCAGGTCCACGCCCCATCCGGGAATGCGGGCGCGCAGGGCGTCCCGGCTTTCCGGCGGGGTGTTCTTGCGTGCCCGGTAAGGGGTTGCCGGTTCAGTCATTGGTGTTGCACTCCCTTTCAGGCCGTGGCGGAGATGATGAGGGGCTTGATGATGTTGTCCAGCTTGGCCGAGAACATGTGGTACCCCTCGGCGATGTGCTCAAGCGGGATCCGGTGCGTGACCAGCTCGTTGGGCTTGAGGTACCCGTTCCGGATGTGCTCGAACAGCCGCGGCCACTGCCGTTTCACCGGGCACTGGTTCATGCGCAGCGTCAGGCCCTTGTTCACGGCGTCGCCGAATTTCACTGCGCTGAAGATGGGTCCGTATGCACCCACCACGGACACTGTTCCGCCCTTGCGGACCGAGTCGATGGCCCAGTTCAGCGCCACCGGAGAGCCGCCCTGCAGCTTCAGTTTGGAAGCGGTTACGTGCTGCAGGAAGTTCCCGTCCGCCTCGGCCCCCACCGCGTCAATGACCACGTCGGCACCCAGGTAGTCGGTCTGCTTCTTCAGGTGCACCACGATGTCGTCGTACTCGGCAAAGTTGAACGTTTCGGCGTGCGCGAAGGTGCGGGCCTTCTCCAGCCGGTAGTCCAGGTGGTCCACCACGATGACCCGGCCCGCGCCCATCAGCCAGGCCGACTTGGCGGCGAAGAGGCCCACGGGGCCGGCGCCGAACACCACCACCGTGTCGCCTTCGACGATGTCGCCCAGCTGGGCGCCGAAATAGCCGGTGGGCAGGGCATCGGTGAGCAGCACCGCGTCCTCTTCATCCATCCAGTCCGGAATCCTGCTGGGCCCAACGTCCGCGAACGGAACCCGGACGAACTCGGCCTGGCCGCCGTCGTACCCTCCGCAGGTGTGGGAGTAGCCGTAGATGCCGCCCACCGCCGTCGCGTTCGGGTTGACGTTGTGGCAGTTGGAGTAGAGGCCGCGGGCGCAGAACCAGCAGGATCCGCAGTAGACGTTGAAGGGAACCATCACGCGGTCGCCGGGGATCAGGTTCTGCACCGAGGAGCCCACCTGGTGCACCACCCCCGCGAACTCGTGGCCAAACGTGGTGCCCACCCGGGTGTCCGGCATCATGCCGTGGTAGAGGTGAAGGTCCGAGCCGCAGATCGCGCCGGTGGTCACCCGGATTATTGCGTCATTGGGATGCTCAATTTTGGGAATGTCTTTTTCTTCGACCCGGATCTTGTACGGGCCGCGGTACACCATTGCTCGCATTCGTGCCGCCTCTGTGGGTTGGCGGGCAGTGGGAGCGTCCCCTGGCGGGAACCGAACCCCGTTGCTTGAGGCCCCACCGCGATCCTCACAGGCTTCCATCCGGAGCGGATGAGGTCAAGGGTGTCTGCTCCGCTTGGGGAGGACGACGGCGGGTAGGGGCTTAAGGGAGAGGCGTAGCGGGTGAAGGGGGATCAGGATGTCCAGCGACAGTACCGGCGCGGCCGTGACGGGCGCTGCCAAGGCACGTGCCGCCGTCGCGCCCGCGTTCCTGTTGGGGATGGGACTGGGCGGGTTCGTGGACGGAATCGTGCTGCACCAGCTCCTCCAGTGGCACCACATGCTCACCCACACGGAGGCCGGCGGGGCAAAGACGGTCCCCGGCCTTGAGTTGAACACGCTGGCCGACGGGATGTTCCATGGGGCCATGTGGGTGCTGGTGGCTGCCTCGGCAATCCTCACCCTCCGCGCCGGCGGGAGCGGCACCTTGTCCCCGGAATGGGCCTTCCATACCGGACTGGTGCTGCTGGGATGGGGCGTCTTCAACGTGCTCGAAGGCCTGGTGAACCACCAACTCCTGGGCATCCACCACGTCCGGGACGACCTGGGTGGGCCGCTGGCTTGGGACCTCGGGTTCCTGGCCCTGAGTGCTGTCCTGGCCGCTGCGGGCTGGTTGCTGTACCGAACCTCTGCAGGCAGGTTGCCCGCCGGCAATTAGGCAGCGTCAGCTGCGCTGAGCAGCCGGACTGCACCGTGCCCATGCCGGCCGTTCATTGCGGGTCGAAAAACAGTCTGCGTTTGCGTTACTTGTTCGGGTTGGGGTCGCGGACGTCGCCTTCACCGATATCTGCGGCACCCAGGACATCAGCCGCGGGGCCGTGCACCGGCGCGTGCACCCGGACACTCAGCTCCGGGTGGTGCAGGTCCAGGGCAGGGCGCTCGGAGCGGATCCTGGGCAGTGAGGTGAAGTTGTGCCGGGGTGGCGGGCAGGACGTAGCCCATTCCAGCGACGCGCCGAAGCCCCAGGGATCGTCCACGGTGACCTTCTTGCCGGCCCGCCAGGTGATGTAGACGTTCCAGAAGAACGGGATCAGGGACGCCCCCAGGAGGTAGGAGCCCACGGTGGAGAACTGGTTCATGAAGCTGAAGTTGTCCTCCGGCATGTAGTCCGCGTACCGGCGGGGCATACCCAGGACGCCGAGCCAGTGCTGGATCAGGAACGTGGCGTGGAAGCCCAGGAAGAGCATCCAGAAGTGGATCTTGCCCAGGCGTTCATTGAGCATGGTGCCGGTGAACTTGGGCCACCAGAAGTAGAACCCGGCGAACATGGCGAACACCACGGTGCCGAACACCACGTAGTGGAAGTGGGCCACCACAAAGTAGGAGTCCGAGACGTGGAAGTCCATGGGCGGCGACGCCAGGATGATGCCGGTCAGGCCGCCGAAGAGGAACGTGGCCAGGAACCCCATGCTCCACAGCATGGGTGTCTCGAAAGTCAGCGAACCGCCCCACATGGTGCCGATCCAGTTGAAGAACTTCACGCCGGTGGGCACCGCGATGAGCATGGTCATGAAGGCGAAGAAGGGAAGGAACACGGCGCCCGTGACGTACATGTGGTGCGCCCACACCGTCACCGAGAGGGCAGCAATGGCGATGGTGGCGTACACGATGCCCTTGTAGCCGAACAGGGGTTTTCGGCTGAAGACCGGGAAGATCTCGGACACGATGCCGAAGAACGGCAGCGCAATGATGTACACCTCGGGGTGGCCGAAGAACCAGAACAGGTGCTGCCAGAGGATGGCACCGCCATTGTCTGGATCGAAGATGTGGGCACCGAACTTCCGGTCGGCTCCGAGCGCGAACAGGGCGGCGGCCAGCGGCGGGAACGCCATCAGTACCAGGATGGCGGTGACCAGTGTGTTCCAGGTGAAGATGGGCATGCGCCACATGGTGAGCCCCGGGGCGCGCATGCAGATGATGGTGGTGATGAAGTTGACCGAGCCCAGGATGGTGCCGAAGCCGGACAGCGCCAGGCCGAAGACCCACAGGTCACCGCCGATGCCGGGGGTGAAGGTGGTGTTGTTCAGTGGCGCGTAGGCGAACCAGCCGAACGAGGCGGCGCCCTGCGGGGTGATGAACCCGGACACGGCGATGGTGGAGCCGAACAGGAAGAACCAGAACGCCAGCGCGTTCAGGCGGGGGAACGCCACGTCAGGGGCGCCGATCTGCAGCGGCATGATGACGTTGGCGAATCCGGCGAACAGCGGGGTGGCGAACATCAGCAGCATGATGGTGCCGTGCATGGTGAACAGCTGGTTGTACTGTTCCTTGGTCTGCAGGATCTGCATGCCGGGCTCAAACAGCTCGGCGCGGATCAGCAGCGCCATCACTCCGCCGGCGCAGAAGAACACGAAGGACGAGATCAGGTACATGTACCCGATGGTCTTGTGGTCGGTGGAAGTGATCCAGTTGACGACGATGGTGCCTTTGGAGCGCCGGACCACTGCCGGTGCCGCGGTGGCCGCGGTTCCGCCCATTCTCTGGCCTGTGGTGGTCATGTCGGTGCCCTCCTTTACTCTGCTGCTTCCGGGGCCCGCGGTGACGGGGCTGAGAGCGGCTGCCTGACGTATTCCTCGCCGAGGCTGCCGGTGTTGCCCTTGGCCTTCAGGTCGGCCATGTGGCTGTCATAATCCTGCTGGCTTACCACCCGGACCTTGAAGAGCATTTCCGAGTGGTACTCGCCGCAGAGTTCGGCACACTTGCCCATGTATTCGCCGATGCGGTTGGGGGTGATGTTGATGTAGGGGTTGTACTGTTCGTGGCCCGGGTACAGGTCGCGTTTCTGCAGGAAATCCACCACCCAGAACGAATGCTGGACGTCGCGGGACTGGAGGTGCAGTTCCACTTTCTTTCCCACCGGAAGGTAGAGGGTGGGCAGCCGGTCCGGGGTGCCATACTCGCCGGTCAGGTGGGCCTGCTGGCCGGCGTCCTCGTGCACCTGCTCCTTGACGTAGTTGAAATCCCAGGACCATTGCTTGCCGAAGACGTCGATCACGACGTCCGGATCGGGATAGCGTGCATCGATGGCCCGCTGTTCCCGGTCCGTGAAGACGAACAGGACGCCGATGACGATCAGCGGAATGGCCAGGTAGAACACTTCCAGCGGAAGGTTGTAGCTCAGTTGCGCGGGGAACCCTACGGTGTTCTTCCTGCGCCGGTACGCCACGATGACCCAGATCATCAGCCCCCAGGTGATGATGCCCACCACCAGGGCGGCGATCCAGGAGTTGACCCACAGGTCGGTGATCAGTGCCGTGTTGTTGGTGGTGTCGCGGGCTCCGGGCAGGAAGCCGCGGGAAACCAGATCCGAGCAGGAAGTCAGCGCCGGCAGCACCATGAGGCCTGCGCCCAGCCCTGCAAGGCGCCGCATGCTGTGGTTTTTGGATGGCTTGTTACCCACGTATGGTCCCTCCGGCATGCTCCAGAAGCCCAACTGCATGAGCCCGCCACTGGCCCGGGGACCAGCGGGTTGTGTGCCTTACCCTACGCGCGGAGGATGCTGATGGGAAGGGGTTGTGCAGCGGCCGGCAAATCGCCGCCGGGCACCCCCCCACGTGGAAGGACAGCCATGGATTCAGAGAGCATGACCATCGCGGCAGGACAGTTCAGTGCCGGCACGGATAAGGCAAAAAATACGACGGCGGCCGGGCGGCTGATTGCGGAGGCCGCGGCCGCGGGGGCGGACCTGGTGGTCCTCCCCGAGTCCAGCCTGTTCGGCACCAGCGAGGCGGCCACCGCCATTGCGGCAGTCGCGGAGGACCTGGACGGTCCCTTCATCCGGAGCATCGCGGCCTTTGCGAAGGAGCAGTCGATAGCGGTGGTGGTGGGGACCTATGAACGGGTGGAAAGCGGTCTTCCGTACAACACCCTGGTGGCTTTGGACAGCCAAGGGAACATCCGGGGCTGCTACCGGAAGGTCCACCTCTATGATGCGTTCGGGTACCGGGAAAGCGATGGCATCTCGGCGGGCAGCGCGGAGGAACCGTTGGTGTTCAGCCTTGGCGGCTTTCGGTTTGGCGCGTTCACCTGCTACGACCTGCGATTTCCGGAGAGTGCGCGGGCAGCCGTCGACGCCGGAGCGGACATCCTGCTGGTTCCCTCCATGTGGATCCGCGGACCGGGCAAGGAGGACCACTGGTCCACGCTGGCCAAGGCGCGGGCCATCGAGAACACGGCCTACGTCCTGGCGGCCAACCAGTGCGGTACCCTCGCCACCGGCTTCTCGATGGCAGTGGATCCGGCCGGGGTGGTGGTGGCCAACGCGGGTGAGGAACCGGGCCTGATCCTGGCCCGCCTCAGCCGGGAACGGCTGGAGCAGGTGCGCAGGCGGGTGCCGGTACTCGCCAACCGCCGATACGCCGTCGTACCTCTTCCGGAGCCTGCTTCACGCTCGAAGCCGCGCCGCTGAGGCCCGGGGCGCGCGGCTAGCGCGTCCCGGCCCAGACGGACACAGCCCCGGAGTGTCCGGTCACGATGCTTTGGTACACCAGGAACAGTCCGGCCAGGATGCCCAGCGCTGACGTGGCAGGGAGCAGCCAGCGGGATTCCAGGAGCCCGCGAAGGCCCCGGAAGGCAGGCCGGCGCGTCAGGAGTGACCGGAAGGCGGCAATGATCTGGGCAATCACGGCCACCAGGAACAACACCGTGACGTAGCGGAGGAAACTTCCCTGGTGGCCGTGCTCCTCAATGAGCTGGGACACCCCCTTGGCCTTCTCCAACTGTTCGCCGGCTTCCGCTGTAAGGACGGACAGCGGGACCAACAGCAGTGCCAGGACCCCCAGCGGCCAAGCCAGATACCGCCTGCTCCGCCGCAGCAACGCGAACACCACTGCTGCAACCCCGGCCAGCGGGGCCAGGACCACCACGCCGTGGATCAGCAGAATATGGGCCGGAAGGCCGGCGATCTCCAGCACGTGGAACTCCTGTCAGCAGCGGGTGTGTGGGAAAAGATTAAGCGATGCCAGTGGTGCCCAGCAGGCTTCCCACCGCGAACGTGAAGGCCATGGCCAGCGCCCCGCCCACCACCAGCCGGATGGTGGCCTTGCGCTTGGAGCTCCCGCCGATTTTGGCGCTGACGGTGCCGGTCAGCGCGAGCGCCAGGATGACGGCAACAAACGTGACCGGGATCCGTGCCTCTTCGGGCGGGAAGATGATGGCCAGCATGGGCAGTACGGCGCCGACGGTGAAGGCGATGGCGGAGGCGAAGGCTGCGTGCCAGGGGCTGACCACTTCCTCTTCGTCAATGTTCAGTTCGGCGGAGAGGTGGGCCTTCAAAGCATCCTTTGCCGTCAGTTCTTCGGCCACTGTCCGGGCCGTGGCTTCACTGAGTCCCTTGGCCTGGTAGATGTGGGCGAGTTCCGCCAGTTCGCCGTCGGGATCGTCCCTGAGTTCCTGGCGTTCCTTCTCGATCAGGGCCCGCTGGCTGTCACTCTGGCTGCTGACGGAAACGTATTCGCCCAGGGCCATGGACACCGCTCCGCCCACCACGGCGGCCGTACCTGCCACCAGGATGGGTGCCAGGTCATTGGTCACGCCGGCTACGCCCACCACTGTTGCCGCCACGGAGACGATGCCGTCGTTCGCGCCGAGGACGCCGGCGCGCAGCCAGTTCAGGCGGGATGCCACGCTGCTGTCGTGCGGTTCGTCGTGGCTCAGCTTGAGGGTTTCAGACATGCTGGCAGTAAAGCACCGCACGGATCCCAGTGCCACGAAGGTTTGCATCCCCTAACTGCATTTCCGCACAAGGGAAACTAGTGGGCGGCCGCCCTCCTCATAACGGGGACACCCGGAACCTCAGCGCGAAGTGGTTCAGCGTGCCGGGCAGCGGCCGGCCCGGGGACAGCCGGGCGGATTCAAGGGCGAAGGTGTTGTCACGGAGCAGGCGGGCGAGCAGGGCGCTGGTCATCAGCAACACCAGTTGGCGGCCCGGGCACCGCGCGGGGCCATCGCTGAAGGGGACCACGCCCCAGCTTTCGGGGTCCCCGGATACGGCATCCTGCTGCAGCCAGAGTCCCGGATCGAACGAATCGGCCTGGGGGAGCCGCCGGCCGTCACGGTGGAAGTAGGGCACATAGACCAGCACGCCGCAGCGCGCCGGCATGGTCCCGTTGTCCCACTCGACCGGGCGCGAGGTCTGGCGAAGGACCATGGGCGTCGTTGGCCACAGGCGCACGGACTCCAGCACGCAGGCGCGCAGGAACGGCAGGTTCCGGCCACCGGAAGTATCGCCGGCCATCTCCTGCCTGGCCTTCGCCGCCTGGTCAGGGTGCGTGGCCAAGAGCGCCAGGGCCCGGAAGGCTGCTATTCCGGCCGCGTCGAAGGCGAACAGCCATTGCGGGACCTGGTCGCTTGGCGCGGAAGGGTCAGTGTCAGGCCTGCCGCGCATCACGGAGGCCAGGCTGCCGGGGGCAGCGGCGTCGATCCCTGCACGCACCCGCTGGCGGAACTCCGTACGGACATTGTCCCTTCGTGGCTTCAGGCCTGACCAGTTGGCGTCCTTCCGCAGCCGGGCCAGCATGTCAGTCAGCTCGACGTCGTCCCTGGCCGCATCGCCGAACACCACCCGCCGCACGGCGCGGTGCCAGGCGGCAGTGAACAACGGCCAGTCAAGGACCCCGGTATCGGCACTTGCCGCGGCGAGCAGCGCATCGGCTTCCTCATCGATGACCGGCAGGAAGGAGTCCGCCAACCGGTGGACCGGACTTGAAGTATCCAGCGCCTGCTCCTGCAGCGCGCGGCGGGCACTCCTGTCGGCCCCGGTGGAAACCAGGACGTTCCGGGGCTCGAAGTGCGCCAGTGCGCCCCGTTTTTCGCTGCTCGCAGAGGAGAAAGGTTCCGGTGTTTCGGCCAGGACCCGGTGGAGCTGATCCGGACGCAGGACCAGCGCCTGCTTCCGGAAGGGGAGCCGGAGCAGCACCGGTCCAGCAGGATACTTGCCGTCCAGCTTCTGCATCCGGGCCACCGCCCGCCGGTCAAGGTCCAGCCGGTCTGCAACGGCCTCAGCCCGGGGCCGCCGGATCAGGGGACCTTTGGCCGCCGTCGGAAGGAAAACGTCCAGCATAAACAACACTGTGTCGCGGATGCCGGCCTGGGGTAGCGGACTCATGGTGCCTGCCTTGCTCTCGGGAGGATAACCGTGACGTACCCTTCCAAGGCACAGCTACACGGGGCCGCGGCGCCAAAGAACTGCTGCCCCAGGCTTACCGGCCAGCCGACGGGCCGATGGGTCCCATGCCCTTCATCTGGTCCGCGTACGGTGCATGCAACGGCGGCTTCTCGGCGATCATTTCGTTGCAGGCCAGGGCCAGCAGATCGCGCTGGATGACGGGCAGGGAGATGAGGCCCTGCAGGTAGGCCTGGACCTCGTACTCACCTGCGGAACCGGTCATGCTGAAGTAGCGCAGCCATAATTCACCTACTGTGATGTCAGCCGCAGTCAACGCATCCTTAAGCTGGCCGCGCTGCTCCGGTTCATGCGGATCAAACCCCACCGCTACCCCCTACAAGCCTGCAGGCGGCACCCTGGTGGCCAGCTGCTCACTGGCCTCAACCAGGGTGGCACCTGACACCCGCGCGTTTTGGATCAATTGCTGTAGGGCCCGTTCATGGCTGATGCCCTGCCGCTCCATCAGCATCCCGCAGGCACGATTGATGGTGTCCCGGCTGGCCAAGCTCGCCTTAAGGCTTTCTGCCATCCGGAGCGGGGCTTCGGTTCCCTGGATGTGGGCCAGCAGGGTGGCTGCAGTTTCGGCAAAAAGGGCCAGGGCTCGCCCCGTTGATTCGTCATATTGGCCTGGCAGCGCCGAATAGATCTTGAAGGCACCCAGCGCTTCCTTGCCGGCCATCAGCGGCGCGCTCACCACTGACCGGACCGGGAGTGACGCCACTGCGGATTGCCATCGCGGCCAACGGGTATCGGTTTGGAGGTCGTCGATGATGACCACTTTTCCGGCCGCCCAGGCCGTAAGGCAGGGGCCCTCGCCCAGCTCGTACTGGGCAGCGTCCAGCTTCTCCACCAGGGAATCGGTGGCGGCGCTGCTGGTGCGCTTGCCGTTGGCATCCAGCAAGGACACCCCGGCACCTGGACTGCCCGGCAGCGACTCCTTGATGGCCTGGGCCAGGAGTGCGACCGCGCGGTCCACCTTCTCCTCCGTCAGCAGGAGCCCGCGGATGCGGGCCACGGCCGTGGTCAGATCGTCCAGCGGCAACTGTGTCATCCCGGCACCGGGTCATCCTGGTCAGGGATCTCCATCTGGAACCCGCAGGCGCAGCGAAGCACGCTGGTTGCCAGGTACACGCCCAGGGCCTCGGGCAGCCGCTCGCTCAAGTAGCTGCCGTGGATGCTGCGCATCTCGGCGCCGGCGGCCCCCATCGGCTGGCCACAATGCATGTAATGGCCGTTGACATACAGCACGTCGAACTGCGTGGACATCAGGCCACCGCCGGGTAACTGCTGAGGATGTAATCGGCCGCGGCGGCGCCGGTCATCCGCAGGTGGCTGTTCCGGACGTCCACGCCGCAGCGCAGCATGCCTGCCCGGAAGGCCTGGTCGGATTTTGGCGCCCGGCCGTGCAGGGCCGCCCAGCTCACATACAGGCCGTAGAGGCAGTCGGGACCCAGGGGAAATTCATCGAAGGGGTCCGGGTGCGTGGCTTCGTCAAGGAACTGCTGGAATTGCGATAATGCCATCTCAAAGGCTCTTTCGCTTCTGCATCCTGCGCCGCCGTTGCACTACAGCAGCTACTCCACGCCGGCCTGAGCAGAGGGCCGGGGGAGGACGGGGCATGATTCCCGTCACAAGTTCGAATTTACCTGAGCAGTCGGGGGATGTACAGCGGGTCAGCCAGAAGCCCTGTACCAACGGCAATCCTTTAGGTACCGTAAAACAAGTAAGCGTACTTACTAAGTTCCAAGAAGGACCTCAACAGCATGGGAGGAACCATGAACGACTCACCCCAGGACACTAATGTTCCCCGCCACAGCGACCTGCCCCTTCCGGATTACGACCATCTGCCGGTAGGAACGCTGCCTACGCGGATCACGGGCCTGACGGAAGCGGACGTGCACCAACTGATCAGCTACGAGAAGGCGCACGGGAACCGGCTGCCCGTCCTGCAGGTCCTGGAGCAGCGCCTTCAGGCCTTGCAGAATGGGGCGGAGCCAAGCGGTACGCAGACCCCGCCCACGCCCGAGGTGTCGGGCGGCCAGGGTTCGCAGCAGCCTGCCAGCGTACCCGGCCCGCCCGTCAATCCGCCGTCCCAGGGCGTTCCAACAAATCCCGCACAGCCGCGTTAACCGGACCTTGAAGGCAGGGCGCGCGGAGATGGCGGATGAAGAGCACGACGACGCCGGGCGCCTTCGTGCCGGCGTCCGGTCGCGCGAGGCGGAGCTGGAGCGCCGGCTGGCGGAGTGGGTGCGCATCCCGGGGATCCTGGGCGTACCCGAACACTCCCAGGACCTGCTCCGCTCCGCCAACTGGCTCGCCGCCGAATTCCGCGAAGTGGGCTTCCCCGCGGTGGAGGTGCTGCCCACGGGGGAGTCCCACGCCGTGTACGCAGAGTGGTGCCGGGCTCCCGGAGCGCCCACGGTCCTGGTTTACAGCCATCACGACGTCCGCGAGGTAAAGCCGGAGAACTGGGCAATGACGGCGCCCTTTGAACCGGTACTCCGCAAAGGCCGGCTGTACGGCCGGGGAAGCTCGGACGCCAAGGGCCAGATCCTGGCGCACCTGGAGGGGCTCCGTGCCCATCTGCAGGGAACGGGCATGCCGACGATCAACCTGAAGTTCCTCATCGAGGGGGAGGAAGAAGGCGGCTCACCGCACCTGGCCAAGCTGCTGGAGGACAACGCGGAACGGTTCGCCGCAGACCTGGTCCTCTTCTCCGACACCCTCCTCTGGCACGCCCGGCACCCGGCCGTTTGTGTCAGCCTCCGCGGGATGCTCAGTGTGCACCTGGAGGTGTACGGGCCGGAACGGGACGTGCACAGCGGCGCGGTGTCCGGCAACGCGCCCAACCCCGCCTTTGAGCTCGGCCGGCTGCTGGGGCTCCTCCATGACCAGGACGGCCGGGTGGCTGTTCCGGGTTTTTACGACGACGTGGAGCCGGACCCGGGCGGCCTCCGGAACGCGCTGGCGGACCTGCCCTTCAGCGAGGAGGACTGGCTGGAACGCTCCGAAACCGGCGCAATCACCGGCGAGGAGGGGTACACGGTGCTGGAGCGGCTGTGGCTGCGTCCCGCCGTCGAGGTCACCTCCATCATCGCCGGCGACCCGCTGGGCGTGTCCCGCGCAGCCGTTCCCGCTGTTGCCTCGGCGGACCTCAGTTTCCGGACCGTCCCGGGCCAGCGCCTGGAAAAGATCGCGGAGCAGCTGCAGGAGTGGGTGGCCGGCACCATCGGCGACGCCTACGGGTTCAGCCTGGTCCCGGACCTGGAGACGGCGCAGGAGCCCTACCTCACGCCGGACCATCCAGCCGTCACCGTCCTGGAAAAGGCCATGACGCGGGGCTTCAACGCCAAACGGGCGGGGCGGATGGGCAACGCCGGCGGGGGACCCGCAGAGCTGCTGGGACGCAGCCTCGCGGCGCCCGTACTCTTCTTTGGCACCGGGCTGGTGGAGGACCACTGGCACGACAGCGACGAGAGCGCCAGCCTTGAGGTCCTGATGGACGGGGCCGTGACGCTGGCCTGCTTCTGGGACGGGCTTGCAACTATGCAATGGGAGAAGGGCGACGACGATGGACACCTACGGCAATGAGGGCACCGGCGGCGCCGGCGCGGGTAAGCGGACGTTCGGCATCGAGGAGGAGCTGCTCCTGGTGGACCCCGCGAACGGGGAAGCCGTGCCCATGGCAGGAGAGCTCCTGAACCTCTACGTCCGCCCCCTGGAAGCCGGGGCCGGGCCCGTCCTCACCGCCGAGTTCCAGCAGGAAATGATCGAGGTTGTCACCCCGCCGCACGCCACTTTGGCGGCGCTTGGGCAGGACATCGTGGCAGGACGGGCCATCGCCCACCAGGCAGCAGAGGACGTCGGCGTCCGGGTGGCCGCCCTGGGCACCTCCCCGCTCCCCGCCGATCCCCACCCCGTACAGCTGCGCAGGTTCAAGGCAATGACAGAGGAGTACGGCCTGACCGCAAGGGAACAGCTCACCTGCGGCTGCCACATCCACGTCTCCGTGGAGTCCCCGGAGGAAGCCGTGGCCGTGCTGGACCGGATCCGCATCTGGCTGCCGGTGCTCATCGCGCTCAGCACCAACTCACCGTTCTGGCACGGCAGGGACAGCGGCTACGCCAGCTACCGCTCCCAGGTGTGGAACCGCTGGCCCTCCGCCGGGCCGCTGGACATCCTGGGCACTCCGGACGCCTACCACCAGCTGGTGCACGACATGGTGAGCACCGGCGTCGCCCTGGACGAGGGCATGATCTACTTTGACGCCCGCCTCTCCCGGCACTACCCCACAGTGGAGATCCGGGTGGCCGACGTATGCCTGCGGCCGGAGAACACCATGCTGCTGGCGGGCATCGCCAGGGGCCTGGTGGAAACGGCGGCCCGCGAATGGCGGGAGGGGACGCCACCGGTGGCGGTGCCGTCAGCGCTGCTCCGGCTGGCCGCCTGGAAAGCCAGCCGCTGGGGCCTCAAGGGTGAGTTGCTCGATCCCCAAACGCACCGCCCGGCGCCCGCGCTCGCCGTCGTAAATTCCCTGCTGAACCATATCCGCGGGGCACTGGAGGACATGGATGACCTGCACCGGGTGGAGGACCTGGTGGACAGGGTGCTCGCCGGGGGCACCGGAGCGGTACGGCAGATCGAGGTGCTGCACCGGACCGGGGACCTGGAGAGCGTGGTCCGTGACGCTGCGGACTGCACCGTCTCTTAAAGCCGGCGCGGCCGGCATCAGTACGTGGTTGCGTCTGGCAGGATCAACGGCGGCAGCGGAGCCTGGTTGAAGTCAAAGGACTTGGTGAGGTCGCCCAGCTGCGGGTTGTCCTCGCGGACCCCGGGGCGGTTGTCCGGCCGGCCGTCAGTGGCGGGGTCGATGCGTTCGCCGCCCAGGAAATCATCCTCGATGAACTTGAAGTAGGCGTCCTGGCTGAGGACCTGGTGGTCAATGTAGCCCTTTTTGGCGTAGGGGCTGATCACCAGGGCCGGCACGCGCAGGCCAAACCCGGCGTTGTCCACCGCAGGCGGCTGGACATGGTCGTAGAACCCGCCCCAGTCGTCCCAGTTCAGGAAGATGGCGGTGCTGTCCCAGTCCGGGCCGCTCATGACGGCGTTGACCAGCCCGGCAACATACTGCTGTCCGGTGCTGACTTTGGCCGGAGGGTGTTCGCTGACCTCGTCGCTGGGCGCCACCCAGCTGACCGCAGGAAGCCTGCCCTGCCGGGCATCGTCGTAGAAACCACTCAATGATTTGATGTTGCCCTGCTCGCCGTTCTCCTTGACCGTGTCGAAGTAGGGGAGCGGATTCCAGCGGCCCGGCGTCTCGGCGTCCTGCTCTATGGGGTCACACGTGGCGGCATCGTTGCGGCAGTCCGGCTCTGTACCGCTGAACACGTAGTACGCCCAGGACACTGAGTGTTTGTGGAGAAGGTAGGTCAGGTCGGTCCAGGCATAGTTCGGCTGTTTCAGGTTCTTGGCTGCTCCTGCCAGCTTCTCCTTCAGGGCCGCCGGAAGGTCCGTGGCCTCCACCGCGGCCTTGCAGGTGGGATAGGAATCGGTGCGTTTGCAGCTGGCGGTGGCCAACTGCCGGGCCCGGACCGCCAGGCCGGGGTCGGCACCCGCCGCCTCCAGGGCCTCCCGGCAGGGCTGCACGTCCTGGCTTTCCTGGCATTTGCCGATCAGGCTCTCATCGAAGGCTTCCTTCTCCGGTGCATTGTCCAGCCCTTCCAGTGCGTCCGCGCACGACGCCGGGTCCCCCGGCTTGGTGCACTTGGCTGACCATTCCGAGACCATGTAGAGGTGCGCCTGGAGGCTTCCCGCTGCGGCGGAGGTGAACATGTGGTCCTGCAGCACGAAGTTGTCCGCGTAGGTCCAGTAGGTGGGCAGCTGTTTCCGGTCGTGGTAGCCCATCACGTCGGTCTTCCTGGATTTGTACGCGCAGTCGGTGGCCTCCGGCTCACACTGGGCAATGCCCTTTTCCGCCTGGGCCACGAAGCCGTCCATGGCCCCGTTGTTGACATCTGCCGCCGCGTCCGCAGGACTGTGCGGGCCGCCGTCGTTGCTGTCCGACGAATCGTAGAAGGGCGCCACGCAGCCGCCCCGCGCCGGATCCGGAAGGCAGACGGCGGGTTTGCCGTCCTTCATGGGAATCCCGTCGGCGCCGGGGTAGGTGCCGAAGTAGCTGTCGAAGGACCTGTTCTCCTGGGTAATGATCACCACGTGCTTGATCTTGGCGATCCCCACACCGGTTCCATTTGCGGCGGGTGGGCCTGGGCGCAACACCGTGGAAAGTACGACGGCGAGAACCACCAAAACCGCCACTGTCACGGCAGCAGCCAGGGCAGTCCGCCGTCGTCCTTTCCGTGGAAAGCCCACCTTAGGAGCCCCGCTGGAAGACGTCCCCGCCGAAGGCCTTCACGCCGGGATCTGCGGCCATTCCCAGCCGTGGGAGGTGGAAGAGATCCTCGATGGTGGCCAGCAGGCTGTAGTGGTTGTAGGGCTGGCCCGACGATGCGCCCCCTGCGCTGAACGGGGACAGGACCAGGGCGCCCACCTTGCCCCCGGCGGCACCCCCGGCAGGGCTTCCCGCAGCTCCCGCCGAGGGGCCGGCGGTGCCCCCGTCAGTCTCGTCAAAGGTGATCACCAGCATGCCGTCCTGCGTGTAGGCGGGCGATGACAGGATGGCGGGCACTTGGTCCTTGAGCCACCCGTCCGCCGCAGCCAGGCCTCCCCGGCTGCCGTCAGCACAGTTGTCATCGTGCCCGTCGTGGCACAGGTTGGGCGTGATGTAGGCCAGGTCCGGAGTGGTGGCCACGGATTTCAGGTCGTCCGCCAGGTCCGACAGGTTGACCACGTTCCTGGCACAGTCCCCGGACTCGATGACGGAGCGGAAGTAGACAAAGGGATTGTGGTGCGTGGAGTACTCCTCATCCGGGGTAGCCCGGATGTGATCGTCGGGTTTCCCGAGGGCCGGGTGCTCACAGGGCTGCTGCATGTCCTCCATGTAGCCCTTCCACGTCTTGCCCTGGGCGGTCAGCTGCCCGGCCACGGTCTGGGTGTCCTGGGGGTAGACGCAGCCGTTGCCCTTGAGCGTGCCGTCCGGGCCGGTACCGGTGGCCCTGAACGCGGTGTAGGTGGGGCAGTCCTGCCGGGTGCTGTTGTTGGGCGGCTGGCCGGAAATCTGGGCCAGGTAGTTGGGCAGCGAGTTGTGGCCTATGCCGTAGTAGTTCTCCAGCAGCACGCCCTGGTCCCGGAGGGTTTCGGACAAATACGGGGCCGGGGAGCTGCCGCCCCACACCGAGTCGTAGCCCTTGTTTTCGAGGTTGATGACGAACATGTGCCCGGGGGTGCCCGATCGGCTTGCCGGCTTCGGCTGGATGCTGCGGGACGGCGAAGGAACAGGCGCGGGGGTGGCCGGCTGGCAGCCCGCCAGGACGGAGGCCAACAGGGGCGCCACCAGGAGCAGGGCGGGAGCCGGCCATCGGAGGGCCTTCATCCGGGGAGCTGAACGGTGTTCCATGTCCGGCCTCTTTTGGTCGCAGCTGTTGCCCTGCCCGGCGTGTACAGCAGCCAGGCCGGGCAGGAGTGGCGCCCCAGCACTGCCGCCACTCTTGCACACCGGGGCTGCGTTGTGCAGGGGCAATCGCTGTGAATTGGCCGTGAATTGGGGGAATGGATCCGTCCGCCGGGCCGCGGTCCTGAGCCCTAGGTCTTTCTGCCCTAGCACCTCCATGCTGCCGGGCGTTGACTGGGATTGCGGGCGGTGAACGCCCTCCCGGGACGGAAAGCATAAGGCTGCCTGCCCGGAACCGAAAGGAATACCCAGTGAAAAAGTGGTATCGGTGGCAGGACTACGTAACGGTTGCCGCCGGTCTCTTCACCGCCATCGCGGTCCTGTGGACACGGCAGCAGGATATGTCCACCACCTTCATGCTCCTCTTCGGCGGACTCCTGATCATCAGCGGCGTCATCAACCTGGCCATGCCCGGAACACCGGTCATGGAATACGCCCAGGCTGCCCTTGCCGCCCTGCTGATCCTCTCGCCGTGGATGGGCTCCTACACCGGCGCTATGGGCGCTGCGTGGACATCCTGGATTGCGGGCGCAGTGGCGCTGGTGGTCACGGCTGCGGCGATCAAGCCCAGCACGGATGCCCATCACAACCTCCGCATGTCGCATTAGCGCCAGGCTCCGCCATGACTGAGGTGCTGCGGTACGAAGTGGGGTCCGGAACCGTGCTTTTTGAAGCTGCCGTCCGGCCGCACGTGCAGCACTGGAGGCCATGGCGGAACTCCCGCCTGGCGGGTCCACCGCGGGCGGGTGACGGTGATGGCTGCCTTTCATGACAGGTCCGACGCCGGGCGGCGGCTGGGCAAGCGGCTTGCCGGCCTGCGCGGCCGGGACGTCGTGGTGCTGGGCCTGCCCCGCGGCGGCGTCCCCGTGGCATTCGAGGTGGCCAAGGCCCTCGAGGCGCCACTTGACGTGATCGTGGTAAGGAAACTCGGCGTTCCATTCCAGCCCGAGGTGGCCATGGGAGCCATTGGGGAAGGCGGTGTCCGGGTCCTGGATCCGCGCACCATCTCCATGGCCCGAGTTTCCCAGGAGGACCTGGAACAGGTGGAACGGCAGGAGCGGGCACTGCTGGAAAGCCGGGTGGAGCGGTTCCGCCAGGGACGCCGGCGGCTTGACCTCACCGGGCGCACCGTGGTGATCGTGGACGACGGCATCGCCACCGGCTCCACCGCAAGGGTTGCCTGCCAGGTGGCCCGGCAGCTCGGGGCGGCGAAGGTGGTCCTTGCCATTCCTGTTGCCCCCGCACGCGCCATCGTTGAACTCAAGGAACCGGACGACATCGTGTGCCTGCTCTCGCCCCAGGACTTCCGGGCCGTGGGCTACTACTACCACGACTTCTCGCCCACGGGCGATGGCGAAGTGGTGCAGCTGCTGGATGCGGCTGCACCAGCACCGCACCACCGCGGCGGGGAAGGCGTGAACGGCAGCCTGGCGGACGACGTCGAAATTCCGGCAGGCGGTGTTGTCCTGCGCGGCAGCCTCTACCTGCCGGCCAGGTGTGGCGGTACCGTCCTTTTCGCGCACGGCAGCGGCAGCAGCCGCCACAGCCCCCGCAACCGCTTCGTGGCCTCCGTCCTGCACGGGGCTGGCCTGGGCACGCTGCTCCTCGACCTGCTCACGCCCGAAGAGGAGGTCACCCGGGCCAACGTGTTCGACATCGGCCTGTTGGCCCAGCGGCTTTCCTCCGCAACCCATTGGCTCGAAGCGCGTCATGACGGTTCCGCCGGCCGGATCGGCTACTTCGGTGCCAGCACCGGAGCCGGCGCCGCGCTGTGGGCCGCAGCCGAGCCCGGGGCCGAGGTGGCCGCCGTCGTCTCCCGCGGCGGCCGGCCGGACCTGGCCGGGCCGCGGCTCGCGGCCGTGCAAGCCCCCACCCTCATGATTGTCGGCGGCGCCGACGACCAGGTGCTGGCCCTGAACCGCCAGGCCATGGCAGCCATGCAGGCCCCCACCCGGCTGGAGATCATCCCCGGAGCCACCCACCTCTTCGAGGAACCCGGCACCCTGGCCATGGCAGCGAGCCTCGCGGCGGACTGGTTCCGGCAGTACCTCCTGCCATCACCGGTGGGACGGTCCAGGCCGGAGGCCAGGGAATGAACACGGCAAGCACCGGCGCCCGGGTGGAAGGGTCCACGCGCTGGCCGGCCATCCGCAAGGATGTGGCCGCCTTCCCAGTCCAGCCCAACATGCCTGATTACGATGCCGCCCGGCGCGGCTTCAGCTGGGACCAGGCGCGGCAGGCGCTGGCAGGGCTGCCCGGCGGCCGGGGATTGAACATCGCTTATGAGGCCGTGGACCGCCACGTGGCGGAAGGCCGCGGCGGCAAGGAAGCCCTGCGCTTCGTGGGGGCCGACGGCGGCACCCGGTCCCTGAGCTATGCCGACCTTGCAGGCCGGAGCGGCAGGTTCGCGGCCATGCTTAAGGGCCTTGGGGTGGGCCGCGGCGAGCGGGTCTTCTCACTCCTGGGCCGCAGCCCGGAACTGTATGCCGCCGTGCTGGGCACCTTCCGGAACGGCAGCGTCTTTTGCCCGCTCTTCTCCGCCTTCGGCCCCGAACCGGTACGGCAGCGGCTGCACCTGGGGGACGGCAGGGTGCTGGTGACCACCAGGGCCCTGTACCGCAAGAAGGTGGCGCCGTTGCGGGACTCCCTTCCCGGACTCCGCCACATCCTGCTGGTGGATGCGGACGGCAGCCCGGAACCGGAAACCCTTGACCTGGGCGAGCTCCTGGCCCAGGCGGACCCTGCGGGGGAGATCGCCGACACCCAGCCCGGGGACATGGCCCTCCTCCATTTCACCAGCGGCACCACGGGCACGCCCAAGGGTGCCATCCACGTCCATGACGCCGTCACCGCCCACTACGCCACGGGCCGCTTCGCCCTGGACCTGCACCCGGACGACATCTACTGGTGTACCGCCGACCCCGGGTGGGTGACCGGTACGTCCTACGGCATCATCGCGCCGCTGGTGCACGGGGTCACCGCCATTGTGGATGAGGAGGAATTGGACGCGGACCGCTGGTACCGGATCCTCGCGGAGCAGCGCGTCACGGTCTGGTACACAGCCCCCACCGCGCTGCGGATGCTGATGAAGGCCGGCGCGGAAAGAGCCGCCGGGCACGACCTCTCCGCGCTGCGCTTCATCGCCAGCGTGGGGGAGCCGCTGAACCCGGAGGCGGTGGTGTGGGGCCAGGACGTCCTGGGCCTGCCGGTGCACGACAACTGGTGGCAGACCGAGACCGGCGGCATCATGATCGCCAACTATCCCGCCATGGATATCCGCCCCGGCTCCATGGGCCGGCCGCTGCCAGGGATTGAGGCGGCCCTGGTGGCCCGCGACGCCGACGGCAAACCCATCATCGAGGACGGCCAGGCCGTCCTGGTCACCGGGCCGGACACCATGGGCGAGCTGGCGCTGCGTCCCGGCTGGCCGTCCATGTTCCGCGGCTACATCAACGAGGAGGAGCGCTACCGGCGCTGCTTCGCCGGCGGCTGGTACCTCACCGGGGACCTGGCAAAGCGCGACGGCGACGGCTACTTCTGGTTCGTCGGCCGCGGCGACGACGTGATCAAGTCCTCCGGCCACCTGATCGGCCCCTTCGAAGTGGAGAGCTGCCTGATGGAGCACGCGGCAGTGGCCGAAGCCGGCGTGATCGGGGTGCCGGACCCCGTGGCCGGCGAGGTGGTCAAAGCGTTCGTGGAACTCAAGCCCGGGAACGAGCCCACGGAGCAGCTGCAACTGGAAATCATCGGGTTCGCGCGGAAACGGCTGGGCGCCGCCGTGGCGCCCCGGCTGCTGGACTTCACCACCGCCCTGCCCAAGACACGCAGCGGCAAGATCCTGCGGCGGCTCCTGAAATCGCGCGAGCTTGGGCTGCCCGAAGGCGACACCTCGACGCTGGAATCCCCGGCAGGATCCGCCGTGACACTGAAGGACCGGCCATGAGCACCCTGAGGGGCCAGGCCGTCCCGGACCCGGAACACGCCCTGCACCTCCTGCGGCAGATGCTGCGGGTGCGCCGGCTCGAGGAAAAATGCATCGAGCTGTACAGCGCCGCCAAGATCCGCGGCTTCCTGCACGTCTACATCGGCGAGGAGGCCGTGGCGGCCGGGATTATGGAGACCCTTTCGCCGGAGGACGCGGTGGTGGCAACCTACCGTGAACACGGCCACGCCCTCTTGCGCGGCGTCTCGGCAGGGGCCATCCTCGCCGAAATGTACGGGCACGCCGAGGGCTGCTGCCGCGGCCGCGGCGGCTCCATGCACCTCTTCGACGCCGCCACCCGCTTCTACGGCGGAAACGCCATCGTGGCAGGCGGGCTGCCGCTCGCCGTCGGCCTGGCGCTCGCGGACCGGATGGCCGGACGCCAGCGGGTGACCGTCTGCTTCTTCGGCGAAGGGGCCGTGGCCGAAGGCGAGTTCCACGAAAGCATGAACCTGGCCGCATTGTGGCAGCTGCCGGTGCTGTTCTGCTGCGAAAACAACCTGTACGCCATGGGAACCGCACTGGGCCGCTCCGAATCCCAGACGGACATCGCCCTCAAGGCCGCCGGGTATGAGATTTCCGCCTGGGCGGTGGACGGCATGGACGTGCTCGCTGTCGAGGAAGCTGCCCGGCGCGCGGTGGACGCTGTCCGGTCCGGCGGCGGCCCGCATTTCCTGGAGCTGCGCACGTACCGGTTCCGCGCCCACTCCATGTTCGATCCGGAGCTGTACCGGGAGAAATCCGAGGTGTCCCGGTGGATGGAGCGGGACCCCATCAGCCTGCTGCGGGGGAGCATGCAGGCGGCGGGGCAGCTGCCGGAGGAGACCTGGGCTGCGCTCACGGCAGACGTGGACGCGGAGATCAGCACCGCCGTCGGATTCGCCGAGAACGGGACGCCGGAACCGGTGTCCGAACTCACCCGGTTCGTCTACAGCGACCGGACCGATGACAGCAGTACAGGCAACGGGGCCGCCGGCGTCGGCGAGGCAGGGAAAGGTGGGGCGGCAGGATGAAAACCACCTACCGGGAAGCCATGCGCGCGGGTCTCCGCGACGCCATGCAGCGCGACGAACGGGTGTTCCTCATGGGGGAGGACGTTGGCCGGTACGGCGGCAGCTTTGCGGTCAGCCTGGGACTGCTGGAGGAGTTCGGGCCGGAGCGGATCCGCGACACGCCGCTCTCGGAGTCCGGGTTCGTAGGCGCCGGGATCGGGGCTGCGCTGGGCGGGATGCGTCCCGTCGTGGAAATCATGACCGTCAACTTCAGCCTGCTGGCGCTGGACCAGATCATCAACAACGCCGCCACCCTGCTGCACATGTCCGGCGGCCAGTTCAACGTGCCCATCGTCATCCGGATGACCACCGGCGCCGGACGGCAGCTGGGCGCCCAACACTCGCACAGCCTGGAGGGCTGGTACGCACACATTCCCGGGCTGCGCATCCTGGCGCCGGCCACGCTGGCTGACGCCCGCGGCATGCTGTGGACCGCCCTCCAGGACCCCGACCCGGTGCTGATTTTCGAACACGGTTCGTTGTACAACATGGCAGGGGAGCTCGACGACGACGCCGGGGCCGTGGACATCGACAAGGCGGCGCTCCTGCGCCGGGCGGACGGCCGGGGGGACTCACACGGGGAGACGCTGACGCTCATCACCTACGGCGGCACCCTGCCCATGGTGCTGGACGCCGCTGAGCAGCTGGCCGGGGAGGGCATTGATGCCGATGTCATCGACCTGCGCACCCTCCGCCCGCTGGATGCACACACCGTCGTGGACAGTGTGGCCAGGACGCACCGCGCGGTGGTGGTGGACGAAGGCTGGCGCAGCGGCAGCATCTCCGCCGAGATCTCGGCCAGGATCTGTGAGCAGGCCTTCTTCGACCTCGACGCCCCCGTGGAACGCGTCTGCAGCCTGGAGGTGCCCGTCCCGTACGCCAAGCACCTTGAGGAGGCTGCGCTGCCGTCCGTGGAGCGGGTCGTGGCCGCGGCGCGAAGGGCCGTGGGGGCCAATGGCTGATCTCCGGATGCCGTCCCTTGGCGCGGACATGGAGCACGGCAAAGTGGTGGAGTGGCTGGTCAAGCCCGGGGACTACATCCACAAAGGCGACCTGGTGGCGGCGGTGGACACGGACAAGACCGTCATGGACATCGAGTCGTTCCAGGAAGGCGTGGTGGCCGAGTTCCTGGTGGACATCGGCGACACCGTGGACGTGGGCACCCCCATCGCCCGGATTACCGCCACCCCCGCCGAACTCCCGCCACCCCCGCTCACCTCCGGCACCATTTCCCCCAACGCCCGCTCAGAACGGGGTTCAAAGGTCCCGCCGCCCGTGCGGCACCTTGCGCACACACTGGGGGTCGACGTCGGACGCATCAGCGGCAGTGGGCCCGGCGGCGAGGTGGTGAGGGCCGACGTCGAACGCGCTGCAGCAGCGTCCGTCACCAAAGCACCGACTGCTTCAGAAGTGGCTGCCGAAGCGCCGGCTGCACCGGCGGCTGAAACCCACCGCGTCCGGTCGTCCCCGCTGGCCCGGCGGCTGGCCGCAGAGCTCGGCGTCGAGCTGCAGGCAATCGCGGGGACAGGGCCCGGCGGTGCGGTCACCGAGGAAGACGTGCTCGCCGCCGTTCCGCCCCGGGGCCGGGCACCCAAGGAACCCGCCGCGGAAAGGCCTGCGGAAGCACCGCCGTCGGAAACCCCACAGCCGGAAGCCCGGCCCGAACCCTTGGCGGAGGCACCAAGGCGGAAACAGCCGACGGCGGCCGGCGGCAAGGCGGAGAGCCTGCGGCAGGCGATCGGCGCACTGATGTCCCGCTCCAAGAAGGAGATTCCGCACTATTACCTGTCCACCACCCTTGACCTGGCGGCGGCGATGGCGTGGATGCATGCCGCGAACCAGCAGCGGCCCGTGTCATCGCGCCTGGTTCCGTCCGCCCTGCTGCTGAAGGCGACCGCGCTCGCGGCGAAGGAGGTGCCGGACATAAACGGCTTCTTCACCAAAGGCGCATTCCAGGCCAGCAGCAGTGTGCACCTGGGCGTGGCGGTGGCCCTGCGGCACGGCGGCCTGGTGGCGCCGGCCCTGCACGACGCCGACACGCTCAGCCTGGACCAGCTCATGGACCAGCTGCGTGACGTGGTCAGCCGCGCCAGGGCGGGCCGGCTGCAGCGCGCCGAGATGGCTGATCCCACCATCACCGTGACCAACCTGGGCGATCTCGGCGTCGAAAGCGTGTACGGGGTGATCTACCCGCCGCAGGTAGCCATGGTGGGCTTCGGCAAGGTGCTGGAGCAGCCGTGGGCGCACAACGGAATGCTCGGCATCCGGCACGCCGCCATCGCCACGCTGTCCGCGGACCACCGGGTGAGCGACGGGCTGCGCGGGGGGCGTTTCCTTGCCCGCATCGACGAACTGCTGCAGGCACCGGAGAAGTTGTGAGTGAGGAGGAGCCGTGAACGAACAGGACGCGCGCCAGGCGGTGGAGGCCGCGATCGGCAAGGTGGCGCCCGACGTCGAGCCCCAGGACCTGGAAGACAGCGCACGGCTGCGGCAGGACCTGGAGCTGGACTCGCTGGATTTCCTCCGCCTGGTGGAAGTCATTGCGGAGGGTACGGGGGTGGACATCCCGGAGGCGGATTATCCCGCCGTGGCTACCGTGGCCGGGCTGGTCACGTACGTCGCCGGGCACGGGTAAAGCGTTGCGTCAGCCCGCGGCGTGGTCGTTCCCGCGCATCCGGACGGCAACGCCGGAGGCTGCGGTGAGCGCCGCGACGGCGGCGATGGCGGCAGGGATGCCGTACAGGTCGGCGAGGACGCCGGACAGGAGGGCACCGACGGCGAATCCGCCGTCGCGCCACAGCCGGTAGACACCCACCGAGCGGGCCCGCCAGGCCGGATGGGCGACGTCGCCGACGGCGGCGAGCAGGGTGGGGTAGACCATGGCGGTTCCCAGGCCCAGCACGACGGCGGCGGCGAGCCATGGTTCGAAGCTGTGCGCTGAGGCGGTGATCCCCAGGGCCACGGCCTGGACCAGCATGCCGGCGGCGATAAACCATTTCCGGCCCCACCGGTCTGACGCGGCGCCGGTGACCAGTTGGGCGGCGCCCCAGGCGGCAGGGTAGGCGGCGGCAGGATGCCGATCTCGCCAAGGCTCAACCCCGCACCGGCGAACAGGACGGGGAAGAGGCCCCAGGCCAGGCCGTCGTTGAGGTTGTTGACCAGGCCCGCCTGGCTGGCTGCGGACAGGGAACGGTCCTTGAAGCTGGTGAGGGTGAAAACCTGGCCGGTAGTGAGGCCGGCGTGGGCGCTGCCGTGGGCGCCGGCATGTTGTGAGGCCTCGGTCCTGGCATGGTGGTGGGTCTCCCGGACGGCCAGGACTGTCAGGCCCAGGCCCAGGGCGATGTACGCGGCGCCGAGCAGGAACGGGGCAGGTCGGAGCCCGTATGCGGTGGCCAGATAGCCGGTGGCGAGTGCGGTGACGGCCACTCCCAGGTAGCCCGCGGCCTCGTTGAAGCCCATGGCCAGTCCGCGCTGCCGGGGGCCCACGAGGTCCATCTTCATGATCACGGCCGTGGACCAGGTGAGGCCCTGGCTGATGCCGAGCAGCACGTTGGCCGCAACGATCCATCCCCAGGACGGCCCGAAGATGAGCATGAGGGGGACGGGTACCGCGGCCAGCCAGCCCGCCACGAGGACGGGTTTACGGCCGTAGCGGTCCGAGAGCGTGCCGGCGAAGTAGTTCATGGCGGCCTTGGACAGGCCGAAGGCGAGGATGTACGTCAGCGCACCGGTGTACAGGTCCAGGTGGAATGCCTGGGATGCGAGCAGGGGGAGGACGGTGCGTTCCTGGCCCAGGGTGCCGCCCACCAGGGCGTTAACGGCCACCAGCAGCATGAACTGCGCCAGGTTCTGCCGCAGGCCCAGTACAGCGCCGGGTGAACCGGCGTCGTGACGGGGGAGGGCTTTGCCGGGCATCAAGGGTTTCCATTCCGTTGGAGTCAAAAGCGGCCCGGGCGCGTGGGGGCGCGCCCGGGCGGTGAGCCCGGGCAGGAGGGGGGTCCTGCCCCGGCGGTCTTTGGGGTGGCCCTGGTTAGGCGGCGGGGACGCTGTTCTGCCAGGCGTTCCAGGCGGCGTAGCTGCCATCGAGTTCGACGACGTCGTACCCCGCACGGCGGAGGGCGCTGGCGGCGACGGAGTTCCGGACGCCGGACTGGCAGTAGGAAACGATGGTGCCTTCCGCAGGCAGCTCGTCCAGGTGCCACATGAGGCGGCCTCCGCTGAGCTGGTACGAGCCAGGCACGTGCCCTGCCTTGTGCTCGGTCTTGTTGCGGACGTCCAGGACCATGGCGGCGTCGAACTTTTCGAGGTCCTCGGGCTGGATCAGCTTCGGCGTGAAGGTGGGCAGCCCCTCGATGCCGGTGAGGTAGCCGGCCACGTTGTCGATGCCCACGCGGACCAGGTGGTCCCACATGTCCTGGGCCTGCTCCTGGTCCTTGGCCAGCAGCACCAGCGGGTTCTTGTCCGTCTCCGGGTTGACCACCCACGCGCCGTAGCTGGCAACGGACTTGCCGGCCGGAACGTTCAGGGACCGGACCACGGTGCCCTGGTGGACTTCGTCGTTGGAGCGGGTGTCGATGAAGGTCAGGGTGTCCTCTGCCAGGGCCTTGGCGACGCTGGCGGTGTCCAGTTCCTGCAGCGGGGCACGTTCGCCCATGATGGCAGGGCCTACCCGGTTTTCGCGCTTCATCCGGCCGAAGTAGGCGTGGGCGTCGGGCTGGCCCTCGAGGAGTTCGTCGATGAAGCCCTGCTCGTCGTTGGCCGCGAGGTAGGGGCCCCACCAGGCGTAGAGGCGTTCGTAACCCACCGTGGAGGAAGGGATGGCACCCAGTGCCTTGCCGCAGGCGCTGCCTGCGCCGTGGGCGGGGTGGACCTGGACGTAGTCCGGCAGGGTGAGGAACTTGTCGCGCAGGCTGGCGAAGAGCTGCTTTGCGCCCACGAAGCGGGTGTCGATGCCGCCGGCTGCTTCGTCCAGCAGGTCGGGCCGGCCCAGGTCGCCGGAGAAGACGAAGTCTCCGGAGAGCAGGTAGCCGGGCTGGTCACTGAAGGCGCCGTCGGTCACCAGGAAGGACAGGTGCTCGGGCGTGTGCCCTGGGGTGTGGACCGCATTGATGCTGATGTTGCCCAGACTGATGGTGTCGCCGTCGTACAGCCGCTCGCCGTCGAATTCGTACTGCCAGTCCGGTCCGCCCTCGCCGGAGACGTAGATCTTGGCGCCGGTGGCGGCGGCCAGCTCGCGGGTGCCGGAGAGGTAGTCGGCGTGGATGTGGGTTTCGGTGACGGCGGTGATCTTCATGCCGTTCCTGGCGGCAATGTCCTGGTAGACGGCGATGTCGCGGCGGCCGTCCACCACAATGGCTTCGCCCTTGGCCTGGCAGCCGATCAGGTAGCTGGCCTGCGCGAGGTCTTCGTCGTAAATGCGCTCGATAAGCATCTGGTGCTCTCCTTCGGTTGAAAGGGGGTGGGAGGTTTGTTCTAAATCCAGTATAGATACCCCGGGGGGTATAACGCAACGAGAGAGATGCTCCTTCTTCGGACCCGGGGTCAGGTGTGCTGGTGGCCGGCTTCGGCGCGGAGTTTGTCCATGTCCAGGTTTCTTACGGCCTGGATGACTTCCTTGAGTCCGGCGGCGTTGAGCGCGCCGGGCTGGGAGAAGACGAGGGTCTTGTCCTTGAAGGCCATCATGTCGATGGTTGCCATGGTCTGTCGTGTCCTTTCGGACCGGTCTTGGTACGGCAGGGATTAGGTGGTGGGGAGTCCGGCGCGGGTCCAGGCGGTCATGCCGCCTGCCATGGTGTCCGCTTTGTAGCCGACGCCGTTCAGCGCGTCCGCGACGGCGGCGCTGCGGTTGCCGCTGCGGCAGACGGCGATCACGGGCACAGCGGGATCGAGCTCGCCCAGGCGGGCCTGCAGTTGGCCCATGGGGATGTGCAGGGCGCCGGGGATCGTGCCTTCGGCGACCTCGAAGTCCTCGCGGACGTAGAGGATCCGGGCTGTGGAGCGGCGCTGATCGGCTTCGATGATGGTGATTTCAGCCATGGTGTTTCTCCTTTGAAGTGTTATTGGGCTGGGGTGAAGGGGAGCGTTTGTTCGTATCCGTTGCCTAGCGGACGGGTTCGCCGGCCTGGCGCCAGGCGGCCATTCCGCCGCGCACTGAATAGGCGTCGTAGCCCTTGGCGGCCAGGAGCCGGGCTGCCGAGGCCGAGCGAACTCCGGAGGCGCAGACTGCGATGACCGGATGGGTCTTCTGGATGCCGGCGGTGCTGGCCTGCAGACGGTCCAGGGGGACGTGCTTGGCTTGCGGCGCCCGTCCGGTCCGCCACTCCTGGGTTGACCTGACGTCGATCAGGGTGGCGCCGGAACCCATGAGTTCCTTGGCCTGTGCCACAGATATGGTCTTGTAGGGCTTGCTGAAGGCCTTCTTGAGGGAATCGATCAGTCCCATAGTGCTCTCCTGTCTTTGGGTCAGGCGGTGACCGTGCCGGCGGTGACCCAGGCCGCGACGGCAAAGATGAGTACGGCGAATGAGATGCGGATGTGTTTGTCCTTCAGCCGGCGGGCAAACCGTGCGGCAACCATTGATCCGACGATGGCCGGTACCGCGAATGCCAGGGTGGTGGCCCAGTCGATGGTGTAACCGGCAGCGTGGGCGCTGAACCCGGCGGCGGAGTTGATGACGATAATGGCCAGGGATGTTCCGACGGCCTGTTTCATGCGCAGGCCGAGGAAGATGGTCAGTGCTGGGGTGATGAGGAAGCCGCCGCCCACGCCGAGCAGTCCGGTGAGGAACCCCACGAGCAGGCCAACGCCCACGGCCTTCGGGGCGCAGGACCGGAAGGCCCGGTGTGGCCCGGTGCTGCAGGACCCCTCAGTTTCACGGGTCTTCGTGAGCATCCGGATGCCGGCGGCCACCATGATCACGGCGAATGCCAGCATCAGGATATTCGGGTCCAGCAGCTTGCCTACGGCTGCACCGGCCCAGGCCGCCGGAATGCCCGCGCCCCCCACCAGTGCGATCACCGGCCAGTTCAGGCCTTCCCGGATCCGGGGCAGCAGGGCTGCCAGGGAGGATATCCCCACCACCAGCAGGGAGGTGGGAATGGCCTGGGCGGGGCTCATGCCCACGCCGTACACCAGGGCCGGAACGGCAATGATCGACCCGCCACCGCCCACCACGCCCAGGACGACGCCGACGATGAGCCCCAAACCCAGGGCCGGGATCATGCCGCGGCGCCCTCTTCAGTCGGTTGCGCGGGAAGCTGCAGGATGGCGCTTTCGCGGGTGGGTTCCTTGGCGGCCTTGTTCCATGGCATGGCAGACAGGGCCTTGCCCATGGCGCAGGTGTTGGTCGCGGCCGAGAACGTCAGTCCGGTGCCGATGGCGCCGGCCAGCATGCGGACCTTGGGCGAGACGAACTTGCCTCCGGCCAGGCCCAGCATCACCAGGGAGCCGGCGGCCAGGCGCACCTGGCGCTCCAGGTCCCAGCGGTCCTTGCCCTTGACCACGTCGCCGCCGGCGGCAGCAAAGCCGGGAACTCCGCCGGTGAGGACGTAAGCGGTGTCCAGGCCAACGGTGGCCATGCGCTGGCGGGCCTGCTCGGCACGCACGCCGGACTGGCAGACCAGGACCACACGCGAACCCAGCCGGGCGGCGAGCTCGTCAGTGTGCTCGGACAGCAGCGGCAGTGGCACGTTGTAGGAGCCGCGGATGTGCATGGATTCGAATTCAGCGGCGGAACGCACATCGATTACCACAAGGTCCTGGTGCTCTTTGATCCAGGACTGGAGAGCTTCAGGGGCGAGTGCGGTGACGGCGGGTGCTTTGGAAGGGGGAGTCATTGGTGGCCTCTCGGAAGGGGTCGGGTGGATACCCCACCGAGTATTGCAGATACCCCCTGGGGTAGTCAAAACACCCGAGGGGGTATACAGTTGAGAGCAGAACCCCCATCGATGGAGACGCCCTTATGGAACTGAACCCAACCGAACTCACTCCTGTGATCAACCGCCTCAAGCGAGCACAGGGCCAACTCGCCGCCGTCACCCGCATGCTTGAGGAAGGCCGCGATTGCAAGGATGTCGTCACCCAGCTGGCGGCCGTGTCCAAGGCTCTTGACCGCGCCGGCTTTGCCATCATCGCCACCGGGCTGGAGCAGTGCATCACCCAGAAGGATCGAAGCATGGACCGGAAGGACCTGGAGAAGCTCTTCCTCTCCCTCGCCTAACCCCACCTCCGAACCGCCGGACCCGACGCAACTTTGAGGAGCAACATGACGTACACGTTGGCCACCACCGTCTCCGTGCCCTGGGCGGAGGCCGTGGACCGCACGCGCGCGGCCCTTGCCGCGCAGGGCTTCGGGATCCTGACGGAAATCAACGTCCGTTCCACCTTCGAAGCCAAGCTCGGCGCCGAAGCCGCGGACGCCGTCGGGGATTACATCATCCTCGGTGCCTGTAACCCGGCCCTTGCCAGCCGGGCACTCGCGGCTGAACCGGAAATGGGCGCCTTGCTGCCCTGCAACGTGGTGGTGCGCCGTAACCAGTCGGCGGACGTTACTACGGTGGAAGCCATCGACCCGCAGACTATGGTGCAGCTCAGTAGCGCCCCTTCCGTTAAGGAAGTGGCGGACGACGCCGGCACGCGCCTTCGCAAGGCTCTGGCCGAGCTGGGCGGAACGACCAGCCACTCGCCTTAATGGCACAACGAATAAAATCTCATGGGGTCCGCTGCCGTAGTGCCGGGCGGGAGGATGTGTCAGGCCGGCATTTCGTTGCCGGCAGTACTGCGAGGATTCCGAGGATTCCGGCCACGGTGAAGGCCAGGACCGGTGAGACGTGGTCAAACAGGACTCCAAGTGTTGCCGAGCCAAGCGCCTGACCGATGGCGAGGGCGATGAACAGGGCGGCAGTGCCTTCGGCGGCGCAGCCGGGAACCAATCGGATGGCCCAGATGATCAGAACCCCGCACAGGGCAGTGTAGCTGGCGGCGAACAGCGCCACGGAGGTATACGCGGTGAAGGGACTGCCCGGTGCCACGCCCAGCACGACGGTGGCCCCTGCCATGGCCAACGAGGTCAGGTTCCAGGCCGTCCGCGGGCTCCAGGCCTGCACGATCTTTCCGGCAGTCATGCCCAGTACCCCAAAGGCGCCCAGGACCATCCACGCAAGGATGGAGTATGTCTCGTCAGCCGGGCGGGACACGGCCATGACGGTGCGGCCGAAAGTCCAGATCGCGGCACTGGATGCGCCGGCCAGGACTGCCGCGGCGATGGGCCAGGCCAGTGGCATCAGGTCGCGGACCCGCACCTGAGATGGAGGGCCAACCGGGCGGTCGCGGCCGACCGCCCGGTCAGTACCCCGGTCAGCACGGAGGGTCGCGATGGCTGCGACAGTGACCAGGGCAGCGATTGCCACCCAGCCCAGGCGCCATTGGCCAGTCGTGAGGAGCATGAGGATGCCCGCGACGACTATGCCCGCTCCGGTGCCGGCATTAACAATCGTCTGCGCGCTTTCCTGGCGGGCCGGGGCGATGTTGCGCTCGATGAACGTGACCAGGCCCGGGGTGGCGAACCCGGCGCCGGCGCCGGCCAGGACGACACTCATCCCGAGGAAGTCGACATTAGGCGCAAGTGCCACACCCATCGATCCCAGGGCAGCGGTAATGCCCGCGCACATGACGACGAGCCTTGGACGGGCAGCAAGGCGCAAAGTGAGAACTGCCGCCAAACAGAAAGAGAGGAAGCTTCCGGCCTGGATGAATCCTGCAATGGCCGAGCCCATCTGAAAGGTCTCGCTGAACCGGGGCAGGAAAAGCCCGTAACCGAAGCGCGCCAGCCCATAGGTCGCCGCTATCAATGCCATTCCGCTGGCCACCATCGCCCGCACGGGATCCTCCTCAAACGCCAAGACCAGAACGATCGTTACAGTACAGTAGAACTAGCGTTCTGCAATAGGGGCAGTTACAGTAGGGTTGTGACCACCGGCCCGCGACTTCCAGCCCGCGCACGCTTGCTCAAGGCAGCCGATCAAGTTCTGTTCGACCAGGGCATCCGGGCCACTCCCGTCGATGCACTGCTGCAGCAGGCGGAGGTCTCTGCCGCCACCCTGTACACGCATTTCGGCAGCAAGGACGCACTGGTCGCTGAAGCCTTGAGAGTCAGGCTGGCGGACTGGCAGGGAGTCTGGGACCAGCACATCGTGGCGGCCGATAACGATATGGCGCGGCTATTGGCAGTGTTTGACGCCCTTGCCTCCTACCGGCGCGACCAGGGCCACCCTTCACGCTGGTGCGCCTTCCTGGCTGCCGCCACCGAGCTTCCCGCAGCCGCAGAAGAGATCAGCGCCGTCCTCGCCGCGGATACCGCCCTGCTCGCCACCCGGCTCCTGCATTTCTCACGCCCCCTCGCCGGCCCGCGGGCTCAAGAGCTGGCCGACGAGGTACTCCTGGCCTACACCGGAACCCTGACTGCTTTCCTGCGCGGCTACCCCCATTCACCGATTGACGTCGGCCGCCGACTGGCCCGCTCAGCAGCTCAGGCGCACCGCCGCAATTGACGCCTGCCAGGACGGCGTAGTGTGCGAAGCCGGATTGAATCAATCGATGGCGTACCCATCCCAGCCGGTTCCATACCGGCACCACCTAAAAGGAGTAGATGGCCTTGGGCTAAACCACACGGGTTGAAGCCCTCCGGGTAGTCCTGCTGCGATAAGGGGAGGGGCAGACATTCTGAACGGGTAGAATTTCCTGATTATGGATGACCCTCCTTCACATATGCCCAAGCCCCTCCACCTTCTGACCGGTTCACCGGCCACCACGGGAGAGGGGCGCCCGAATGTATGAATGGATCATGCTCGGCATCGGCCTCATCCTCACGGTCGGTACCGGCTTCTTTGTTGCTTCAGAGTTTGCGCTGGTCAATCTGGACCGGAACGATCTTGAAGCCCGCCAGGCGCGCGGGGAAAAGCGACTTAAGCCTACGATCAAGGCGCTGAAGATCACCTCGACGCACCTTTCAAGTGCGCAGCTCGGAATCACTCTGACTACCCTGCTCACTGGTTACACGTTCGAGCCGGCGATCAGCTCGCTGTTGCGTGGACCCCTGCTGTCCACGGGGTTGCCCGAAGCCGTTGTGCCCGGTATCGGCGCGGTGGCAGCCATCTTTACTGCCACTGTTTTCTCGATGGTGATCGGCGAGCTGGTGCCCAAGAACTTTGCCCTTGCCCTGCCCCTGGCCACCGCAAAGTTCGTTGTCCCGTTCCAGGCCCTCTTCACCACGGTGTTCAAACCGGTGATCCTGCTGTTCAACAACACCGCGAACGCGGTCATCCGCTCCTTCGGCATCGAGCCAAAGGAAGAACTTTCCGGCGCCCGCAGCGCCGAGGAACTCAGCTCGCTGGTGCGCCGCTCGGCCCTTGAGGGCCTCCTGGACGCCGACCACGCCGTCCTGCTGCACCGCACCCTCCGGTTCTCGAAGCACTCCGCAGCCGATGTCCTGACGCCGCGTGTGCGGATGACCGCGGTCAACGCCGACGACACGGCCGAGGACGTTGTGGCGCTTGCAACCACCACCGGGTACTCCCGGTTTCCCGTCATCGGGGAGGACCGCGACGACGTGCTGGGAGTCTTGCACGTCAAGCAGGCTTTCGCCGTGGACCTGGCGGACCGCGCCCGCGTCACCGCGTCAGAGCTGATGATCGAACCCCTGCGGGTGCCCGAATCCATGGGTGTGGATACGCTCCTTGTGCTGCTGCGCAAGCAGGGCCTGCAGGTGGCCATCGTCTCGGACGAGCACGGCGGAACCGCCGGCATCGTGACTCTCGAGGACCTGGTGGAGGAAATCGTCGGCGAGCTTGAGGACGAACACGACAGAGCCCGGACCGGCGTGGTGCGGACCGGGCGGTCCATCACCTTTAACGCGTCCCTGCGCCCGGATGAGCTGCTGGACCGGACCGGGATTTCCGTGCCGGACGGCGAGGAGTACGACACCCTGGCCGGCTTCGTCACAGACCTGCTGGACCGCATCCCCGAGCTGGGTGATGAAGTGCAGATCAACGGCGGCACCCTCCGCGTGGAGCGCGTCCTGGGCACGCACGTGGAGCGGATCCGATTTACCCCGGACGAGTCCCGGGAAGCATCCAAGAGTGCCCATGACCGGATCGTTGATGACCGGATCGTTGATGACCTGACGCAGGAGCTGACCCATGAGTGAATATCTTCCCGGCATTATCTGGCTGGTGGTGCTCCTGGTGGTCAACGCGTTCTTCGTTGGGGCGGAGTTCGCCGTCATCTCGGCCCGCCGTTCCCAGATCGAGCCCAAGGCTGAGGCCGGCAGCAAGGCCGCGAAGACCACCCTGTGGGCAATGGAGCACGCCACCCTCATGCTGGCTACCAGCCAGCTGGGTATCACCGTCTGTTCCCTGGTGATCCTGAACGTGTCCGAGCCTGCTATCCACCACCTGCTGGAAATCCCGCTGGGCCTGACGTCGCTGTCCTATGAAGCGATCGGCATCATCGCATTCGTCACTGCGCTGCTGCTGGTGACGTTCCTGCACGTGGTCCTGGGCGAGATGGTCCCCAAGAACATCTCCTTCTCGGTGCCCACCCGGGCGGCGCTGATCCTGGCACCGCCGCTGGTGATGGTCTCCCGGCTGGTCAGACCGGTGATCTGGGCGCTGAACGGGATTGCCAACTCGATCCTGCGCCTGTTCAAGGTGCAACCGAAGGATGAGGCCACCAGCGCCTACACCCTGGACGAGGTGGCAAACATCGTGGAGCAGTCCACCCGTGACGGGATGCTCACGGACACCACCGGAACCCTGAGCGCGGCTTTCGAGTTCACCACCAAGACCGTGGCCGACGTGGAGGTGCCCATCGGGCAGATGGTGCTCCTGCCCGAATCGGCCACGCCTGCTGACATCCAGCATGCGGTCGCAGGGCACGGGTACTCCCGCTACATCCTCACCGATGATTACGGCGTTCCCTCCGGCTACCTGCACCTCAAGGACGTCATGGACCTGACCACTCAGGAGAAATTCACCCAGCCCGTCCCGGCCAAACGGATCCGCCGTCTTGCCTCCGCCTACAGCGGGGGCGAACTGGAGGACGCTCTGGCCACGATGCGCCGAACCGGGGCCCACGTGGCCCGGGTCTTCGATGCCCAGGGGAACACCACCGGTGTCCTCTTCCTGGAGGACATCATTGAGGAACTGGTGGGCGAGGTGCAGGACGCCACCAGCACCTAACGCCCGGGCCGCCGAGGACGGCCAAGGGCAAACGGAAGGGCGCCATTCCGTAACCGGAGCGGCGCCCTTCGCATGGCCCGCGGCGGTTTGGGCGGGGCTGCAGATGAGTGCCGCCAGCCGGCTAGTAGCGGTCGAGAATGGCCTTCATCTGGGTAATCTCCTCCTGCTGGGACTTCACGATCGAATCGCACAGCTTGACGATCTCCGGGTCGGTGATGTCCGACTCCTGGCAGACAAGGAGCGCGCGGGAGTGATGCGGGATCATGGATTTCAGGAACTGCTCATTCCCCACGAACGTCTCCGTCCTTCCCAGGGCGAACACCGCCATGAACAGCACCGCAAAGCCGGCAAGCATGGCGATGTTCGCCTTCCGGTTCTTGAACATCGACCACATGCCCACCAGCATGACCACGGCCATGGCCGACACCATCAGCAATGCCATCCAAAAGTTGCTCAGGTTGAAATAGAAGTGGTCGATCGAGCGGACCATCGACATGGACAGCACCCACATCAGGGCGAGGCTCACCAGCAGGATGATGGCAAATTTCCAGTACATCTGGGATGACCCGTGGCCGCCGTTGGCCCCGTCCCGCTGCTGGCCGGTTCCGTCCTGGGTTTCATGCTGGTGTTGACCCTGTTGATTCTTCCGGTTTGGATAATTTTCTGAACTCACGGGAATTTCCTTTCAAGACTTGGGAACGGCCTTTGCCGGCTGCCCGGCAGTACCGTTCCATCAGCGCTGTTCCAGCACGCGCAGAAACCCCACCGCGGAGCCGCGTTGTTAGCGGGCCCGCGTTGGGAGGTTCCAGCGGTTTTCGGTTGTTGCCGCGATGCCTCAGCCGAGGGAGGCGAGCAGGTCCGCGCACGCCTGCTCGCAGCGGCGGCAGGACTCGGCGCAGACGCGGCAGTGTTCGTGCATGGAAGCGTGCTCACTGCATTCGTCACCGCAGGCCTTGCATGCGGCCCGGCAGGCTTCGAGCATGGCCCTGGTGATATTGGCGTCGTACCCCGTGTGGCGGGAGAGGACATTGCCCGTGGCAGCACAGATGTCAGCACAGTCAAGGTTGGTGCGGATGCATTTTGTCAGTTCCGCCACCATGTCCTCGCTGAGGCAGGCGTCAGCGCAGGCCGTGCAGGTCTGGGCGCATTCGAAGCAGGCCTTGATGCACTCGGCGAGCTTGCCCTTGTCCAGGTTTCCAAGGTCCTTGGGATAGGTGTCCAGCATGGACTGGATGTGAGTCATTGTGGTCTCTCATTTCTGGTCATCGGAGTTGTGGGCGGGGAACAGCGTCCCGTCTACGTCCGGCTGATGGAGAGTTGGTCCAGTGTGAGGGCCTGGCGCCTCGGTTCGGCATCCGGAGGGCCCTTGGCCAGGAGGGATTCCGTGCCGGTGGCCAGCGCCACGGCGGGTGGGTCCGGCACAGCCGTCCTCAGCGGCGCCGGTTCGCTGCGCGACGCCGGGTAGCGCTGGCAGCAGGCATGATCCTGCTGTGAATCATCCTGTGGATGGGCGGCTGCTGCTGTCTGGGCTGAGGTGTGGGCCGGGGCCTGGACCGAGTCCTGCCCTGCCACCAGGGTGTACCTGCTGCCTTGCGAGTAGGAAGCTGCGGCCACCAGCAGGACGGCCATGAGAAGCCACGTCAAGACAGTTCGCGGTGCTGCAGGCACGCGAACGGCAGTTCCATGGATTCTCCCTGGCCTCGTCACCGTCTCCTCTCTGCGCAGCACCTGTCATCACAGTTTCCGTAGTGCAGCCGGCACCCCCTGTGATCTACTGCTAAGTAGACTGACTATTTTCGCTGCGAAAATCAAGGGAGTTTCCGCCGATGTCCGAACTGTCCGCTCTTGCCCTCGTTTGCACCCTGACGCCTTCCCCGGAGCCCTCCAGCAGCGAGCTGATGGCCCAGCACATCCTGGACGAACTGGAAGGCCAGGGTGTCACCACAGACTCCCTGCGGATCGTGGACTATGACGTGAAGCGCGGCGTGCAGGTGGACATGGGCAACGGGGACCAGTGGCCCGGGATCCGCGAGCGGATCCTGGCGGCGGACATCCTGGTCCTCTCCACGCCCATCTGGATGGGCCACCCCTGCAGCGTGGCCCAGCAGGTCATGGAGCGCCTGGACGCGGATTTGTCCGAAACGGACGACGACGGCCGGCCCGTCATGTACGGGAAAGTGGCCACGGTCGCGGTGGTGGGCAACGAGGACGGGGCGCACAAGGTCATCGCCGACATGATGCAGGGCCTTAACGATGTCGGTTTCAGCCTGCCGGCGCAGGGCGGCACCTACTGGGTGGGCGAGGCCATGCAGACCGTGGACTTCAAGGACCTTGACCAGGTGCCGGATCCGGTGGCCGCCACCAATGCAGGGCTGGCCGGCAACGCCGTGCACCTGGCCCGGCTGCTGCGCTCCAGCCAGTACCCCGCCAAGTAGCAGACTCATAGTCCGCCTCCGGAAACAGGAAGGGAAGATCATGCCCGCCCAACCGCTGGTTATTGTTTTTGACGTCAACGAGACCCTGTCGGACATGGCCCCGCTCGCCGAAGCATTCGCGCAGATCGGGGCACCGCGGGAGCTGGCAAAGCTCTGGTTCGCCACCCTGCTGCGGGACGGCTTCGCCCTTACCGCCAGCGGTGACAACGAAGCCTTCGCGGCCATCGGTGCCGAAGCCCTCCGCACCCTGCTGGCAGCCGAAGGGATCTCCGGGGACCTTGACCCCGCCGTCGAACGGATCATGACGGCCATGCAGAACCTGTCACTGCACCCGGACGTCCCGGACGGCGTGCGTGCCCTGGCCGCCGCCGGGCACCGGCTGATCACCCTGACCAACGGGGCGGCAGCCAACACCAACAAACTGTTTGTTGCGGGCGGTATCAGGGACCACTTCGAGCTGCTCCTGTCCGTGGAGGACGCCCCGGCCTGGAAGCCGGCCCGGGCCGCCTATGAGCACGCGGCAGCATCGGCACAAGCGGAGCCTTCAAGCATGCTGCTGGTCGCCGTGCACCCCTGGGACATCCACGGGGCAGCAAGGGCCGGGCTTCGGACTGCCTGGCTGAACAGGGCCGGCACCCGCTACCCGTCATACTTCCGGGCCCCGGACATCACCATCAAGGCGCTGACGGAACTGCCCGCGGTGCTCGCCGCCTAGGCACGCCACCGTCACCACTGACACCGCACATCCCATCGGAAACGGAGACCACCCATGGCAGCACCTGCCGTCGAGCGCCGCACCGTTGAGGTGGACGGCATTCCGCTGTCCTACCTCACCACCGGGGACGAAACCGCCCCGCCACTGATCCTGCTGCACGGCACCTTCTGGAGCCGCGTGTGGCAGCCCGTCCTGCCGGCCCTGGCCACACACAGCCGCTGCTATGCCATCGACTTTCCCGGGTTCGGCCGCAGCGGGGGAGAACTAAACGTTGAGCAGGGCACCGTCCCGGCCCTGGCGCAGACAGTGCTCCAGGCTGCGGACGCCCTGGGGATCGCGCAGTTCGACGTTGCCGCGCATGACATCGGCGGCGGCGTGGCCCAGCAGCTCGCCGCCACCAGCGGAAGAATCCGGAAGATGGTGCTGATGAACGCCGTCATGTTCGACTCCTGGCCGGTGCCCGCCGTCGAACGTTTCCGGGACCCAGCGGTCCGCCGGAACACCACGGAGGAGGATCTCCTTGCCGCGCGCCGCAAATCCACCCAGGCCTGCGCGCTGCGGACCCTCAGTGAGGACGAACTGGAAGATTACCTGTCTCCCTGGCAGTCTCCGGCGCGGGCGCGGTCCTGGATGGCCATGGCTGCGGCGGCCGATGCCCGCTACACCCTGGACCTGGTGCCGGCCCTCAAGGAAGCTGCCATTCCCACCCGCCTGGTCTGGGGCCGGGACGACGATTTCCAAAAGATTGAGTTCGCCCACCGCTACGTGAAAGAGATCCCCAACGCGGACCTGGTGGAGGTGGACGGCAAGCACATCCCCACCGAGGATTCACCGGGCGCTGTGGCCGCTGCCATGCTGGACCACCTGGCTAACGGGCAGTAGGTCCGGTCCGCGCCAGGGCGGCGTCCAGCAGCCCCGAACGGGGCCGGGCCTCCAACTGGACTACATCCCGGGTGAAGGAAAACGTGAGCAGGGCAAGCGCCAGGGCCGGGAAGGCGGCGGTCAGCGGGATGCCGGGGAGAAGTGCCACCAGCAGCGCCAGCGGCTGGAAGGCGCCGATGGCCTTGCGGGAAAAGCTGGGCGGGAGCGCAGCGCGAAGGTGGGGGCGGAAGAACCCCGCCGCCACGAACACGTAGTACATGCCCCCGATCGCCACGGTCCACGGTCCCGCCACCACGGCGGCTGCGACCGACAACACGAGCACCAGTGCGGCGTCGGTGGCGGCATCGAAGCGTGCCCCCGCCGGGGAAGCTGTTCCCGTGCGCCTCGCCACCGCTCCGTCGACCCCATCCAGCAGGAAGGCAATGCCGCCCAGGACCGGCAGGAGGAGGTCAGGGTCGCGCCCGGTAAACAGCTGCGGAACAGCCACCACGGCGCAGAGGGCCACCAGGACGGCCCGCAGCAGGGTGACGCGGTCTGCCGGAGTGGAGAAGCGAGGGATGCGCCGCAGGACAGAGCCGACGGCGGCCGCGGTCACCAGGGCGCCGGCGCACAGGCCTGCCAGTTGGGGGACCAGCCCGGAGGCGGACAGGGATGACAGCCACAGGGCCGCCAGGAGGTAGGCGGCCAGGGTGGCTACGGCGTCCGGCATTGCCCGCTCAGCTGCGCTCATCAGCCACCTCCACCCGCATGGTACCAACGGCTGCGGTGATCATCACGGCCGGCGACGTCCGGCGGGGAACCTGGTGCCGGCGTCGGCCCTTCCCCTGCGGCCGGTGCGGACCAGGCCCGCGAGCGCCAGCAGCGCCCCGGCTCCCTCCGCGACAGCGCTGAGGGTCTTGGAGAAGAACCAGACGGGATCGTACATCGCCGGGATCGGTCCGATCGCCGGGATGTCCACATACCTGTAGAGCACGACGGCGGCGAACGCGCTGAGTGCCACAGCGAAGGCCAGCGCATAAGCCGGGCGGCTTCCGCGCACCAGCACCCAGACCCCGGCTATCACGGCGGCGGCCGCTTCGAGGAGGAACAGGGTGCCCTGGCTGACGGTGCCCGGCTGCGCGTCCTGGTGACCCGGGGCCAGGAAGAGATGGACGCCGGCATCGATGAACAGCGCCAGTGCGGTCAGTAATCGTAGTGCCACGCTTATGTATACGCCGGAAGTTCCCTCCCGGTTCACCCGGCCCCCTTATATCTGCGGGTTTTATGGGGAATATTTAGGGGCATCCGTAGTCTTGCGCCTGTATCGGGCAGCGAAGCCTGCGGCCCTACGAGTAAGGAGAATGACCATGACCCTTCCCAAGGAACTCACGCCCGGAACATGGCTCCTGGACATGTCACACAGCGAGGTCGGCTTCAGCGTCCGCCATGCCGGAATCAGCAAGGTGCGCGGCCGCTTCACGGAGGCCAGCGCCGAGGCCCGGGTTGGGCATTCCCTGGAAGAGTCCTCGGTCCACGCCACGGTGTCCACGGCCAGCTTCGATTCCGGTGACGCCAACCGGGACGCGCACGTGAAGGGTGCGGATTTCTTCGACGTCGAGCGGTATCCGGAGATGACGTTCCGCGGCACCCACATTGAAGGGAACGGGGAGGAGTACACCCTGACGGGGGACCTGACCATCAAGGGCGTCACCCGTCCCGTGGAGCTTGAAGTGGAGTTCACCGGCGTTGCGGTAGATCCCTTTGGCGCCACCCGGGCCGGCTTTTCCGCAGAAGCCGAAATCAGCCGCAAGGAATTCGGCCTGACCTGGAACGCTGCCCTGGAAGCCGGCGGCGTTTTGGTCAGCGACAAGGTGAAGATCACGTTGGAGGCAGCGCTGGTCAAGCAGGGCTGACAGGCCGTAACCGTCAGGCGGTGCATTGTGGACCTCCGCCTCGTCTCCCACGTGCTGTACCTGCGGGCCGCGTTGCGGAAGCGGGACCGCTGGGACGCTGCCCGGATCGCAGCCCATCAGGACCATGCCCTGAAGGAGCTGCGCCGGGCCGCCTACGCCGGCTCGGAGTTCTACCGCCGGCAACACGCGGGCCTGCATGACGCTCCGCTGGATCAGCTGCCGCCGGTGACCAAAGCCGACCTGATGGAGCATTTCGACGAGGCCATCACCACCCCGGATCTGACGATGGCGGAACTGGAGGAGCATCTGCGGTCCCTGGCCGGGAGCGGCGGAGACCCCGGCCGGCCGTGGCGGGGCCGGTGGTGGGCGGCGGCGACGGCCGGGACCACCGGCCGCCGCGGAATCTTCGTCTGGAACCGCTCGGAATGGGCTTCGGTCCTGGCCTCGTACGCCCGAGCGAATGACTGGGCCGGGATCTCCGCCGGCCTGACCCGGCCGCTGAAGGTGGCACTGGTCAGCTCGCGCGTGCCCACCCACCAGTCAGCCGTCGTCGGCGCCTCCGTGCGCTCCAGGATCATCCCCACCCTCCGCCTGGACGTCACCGCTCCCATGGATGCGAACGTGGCCGCGCTGAACCGGTTCCAACCCAGGATCCTCGTCGGTTACGCCTCAGCACTCAAACCCCTCGCCGCAGAGCAGCAGGCCGGGCGGCTGCACATTGCGCCGCAGGGGGTCATGTCAGCCTCCGAAGTGCTCAGCCCCCACGCCGCATCGGAACTGGAAGCCGCGTGGGGACGTGCCCCGTTCGACGTCTACGCCGCCACCGAAACGGCCGGTATCGCTTCCCCCTGCACCTACCGGAACCGGCACGTTTACGAGGACCTCGTGATTATCGAGCCCGTGGACCAGGCAGGCAGGCCGGTGCCCGCCGGGACAACCGGGGCCAGGCTCCTGGCCACCGTCCTGTTCTCGCGCACCCTGCCGTTGATCAGGTACGAGATGTCCGACACCGTAAGGCTGGGCCGCAGGGGCTGCCCCTGCGGGCGAAGCTTCACCATCCTGGAGGAAATCGAGGGGCGCATCGAGGACGTCCTGCAGCTGCCCGGCAGGACAGGAGTTGCCCACGTGCACCCGAACGTTTTCCACCGTGTCCTGGACCAGGCCGCCGTCGCAGGCTGGCAGGTGGTCCAGGAACCCTCCGGGCTGCGGGTGCTGCTGGCCGGACTCACGCCCGGGCAATCCGTGGAAGGAATCCGGGCGGCGGTAGCCGACGCCCTCCTCACCGCCGGTGCGCTGCATACCCCCGTGGACGTGAAGGTGGTGGCCCAGCTTGAACGGACGGCCCTTGGAAAAGCGCCGATGGTCCGCGCCCTGAGGGACCACCCCTGAGGCATCGCGTCAGCTGTTGGCGCCCAGGCGGATGGTGACCATGGTGCCGTCCCAGGGGACGGGTCCGATTTCAAGCCGTCCTCCGCTCGCGACGGCGATCCGGGCAGCGGTGGCCAGGCCCAGCCCGGTGCCGGGCGGGTCGTCCTCCCGGTCCTGCATAACATCCCGCACCAGGTCCGGCAGGGACCGGCCCCGGCGCCCCGCCGTTATCCGAACAGGTAATAGCGGATGTACAGGTACGGCAGGCAAAGCCCGATGGTCACTGCGGTGACCACCAGCCCGTACTTGGTGAAGGTCCAGAACGAAATGGGGTGGTCGTATCGCTTCGCAATGCCGATGACCACCACATTGGCGCTGGCTCCAACGGCTGTGGCATTGCCACCCAGGTCAGCTCCGAGGGCCAGCGCCCACCAAAGGGGCCTGGCCGGATCGCCACCTGCCTCCACCAGGCTTTGCGTGATGGGGGCCAGCGTGGCGACGTAGGGAATGTTGTCGATGATGCCGGACAGCACCGCCGAACCTCCCAGCAAGGCCAGGGCGGCGACGTCGTACTGCTCCCCGATCAGGCCCGCCATGAATTCGCCCACTGAGCGGACCACCCCCAGGTTGACCAAGGAACCAACCATGATGAAGAGGCCGGCGAAGAACAGAAGCGTCTCCCACTCCACGTCCGCGAACACCTTCCGCGGTTCCAGGCGGGCAAGTAGCACCAGGAAGCCCGCGCCGAGCATGGCCACCACGGACGGTGCAAGGCCAAGCAACGGGCGGGCAACGAAACCGGCCAGCACCAACCCCACCACCACCAGGCATTTCACCAGCAACTGCCTTTCGCCAAGGGCCTCCCTCTCGTTCAGCGCCATAACGCGGGCCGCGCGCTCCGGATGGAAGCGGAAGGCGGTGCGGAACATCACGCGGCACAGCCCGATGAAGACCAGGAGGAGGACTGCCACGATGGGCGCCAGGTTGATGATGAAGTCGTTGAAGGTCAGGTTTCCGCGGCTGGCGATGATGATGTTGGGCGGGTCGCCGATGAGTGTGGACGCGCCGCCGATGTTGCTGGCCATTACTTCCGCGATCAGGAACGGCACAGGGGGCGCCGCCAGGCGTTCGCAGACCAGGAGCGTCACGGGAGCGGTGAGCAGGACGGTGGTGACGTTGTCCAGGAATGCCGAAAGCACGGCAGTGATCAGCACCAGGATCACCATGATCCGGAAGGGGTAGCCCCTGGCCTTTTTCGCTGCCCAGATGGCGAGGAACTCGAACAGCCCGGTTTGCCTGATGATGCCGACGATGATCATCATGGCCAGCAGGAGGAAGATGACGTTCCAGTCGATTCCGCTCTCCGGCGAGAAGAACATCCCCTGGTCGTCCGTGGCCCCGATCAGGACCATCGCCGCGGCGCCGCCCAGCGCCGTGGTCAGCCGCGGCAGCTTTTCGGTAGCGATCAGGACATAGGCCGCCAGGAAGACCGCGAGCGCAAGCACAACCTGGATGGTCACTGGTCCCCGGCTCCGGTCCCGGTGCCGCGGGCTGTTGCCAGGACGGCGCTGATGACGGCAGGAAGCGTCACGAACATTGGGGCGTCGGGAGGTGAATCCTGGAGCAGGGCGATCTGGGTCCTGGCGTCCACCATCCGCGCCGCGATCTCCACCAGGGTGGCGTCGGACTCGATGGAAAGAATTTTGCGGACGGCAACGCCCTCGTCGTCGAGCATTTCGCCCACGGTCCGCTCGGAGATGTGGTCCCACAATTCGGTGGCCGCGGCCTCGTCGAAAACTGCGGCGAGGGAGACATCGTCCAGCAGGTAGCCGGGCAGCATGAGCCGCAGGACGTCGACGGCGGAGACAATGGCGGTGGGAACTCCACGCCGGTTCGCGATCACCAGCCCCACCAGGCCGCTGTCCGCGATCAGCCGCCCGGCCTCGGCAGCCGTGGTTTCCCGGCGGACGACGGGCAGGGAAACTTTCAGGTCCTCGGCACGCACGGCGCTCCTAGCATTTCGATGGACAGACGGGGGTAACGCAAACCCATCCAACCATTAGGATGCGATCCTGCGCAGGATTTGCCGGGCCACTATCCTGTCGATCCCGGGCAGGTGGCTTGACTTGATGACCCACCGCCGCAGCAACCGCCGCATCCTGTTCCGGGGAAGGAATGACGCAGCAGCCCGCCGGCCGGATTCCTGCGCCGCAGGCGTCACCTACCAGGACCACACGTCCCTTGTGCCAGGCAGGCATGACGATCTGGGCCACGTCGTCATCGTATGGGTGCTCGGGGCAGAGTTCGAGGAGCCGGTCCACTGGTGCTGCGATCAGGCCGGCGATGCCGGCCCCGACGACGATAGCTTTCATGGCAGTCCCGGTCTGTTGTGGCTAGTCGCGGGGCGGGTCAGGCATGTTCCGTCCGCTTTCCTGGGCTCTTTACGCGTTCACCGAATTGGCGGGCGATGAGGACGTCCGTGGAGGAGTGGGACAGGATGGAGAGCACGATTACCAGGGCCACCAGGTGGTAGACCTCATCAGCACGTGCGGTGCCGGATTCCAGGATGATCAGGCCGTACACCACCGAGGCGAACCCCTTGGGTCCGAACCACATGGCCGCCGCCTGCTCGCGCATACTCAATTTGGCCCCCAGGAAGGACACCAGCAGGGCCAAGGGCCGGGCAATGAGCAGTGCCAGGAGGGCGAAGATCCAGCCGGCAAAGGGGATCTCGCTGAAGAGGAAGACCGGGGTGATCAGGGCGCCAAAAACCATGATGGCCGCCAGCTTCAGCAGTTCGGTGACCAGCTCACCGAACTGCTCAAACTCGTGCCGGAGTCCCCGGCCCAGGGTGGCCACCGTGATGCCGGCGGCGAAGGCCCCCAGGAACAGGTTGGCGTGGGTCGCCTGGCAGATGGCCAGCACCAGCAGCCCGATGGAGACCGCCAGCAGGGGCTGGAGTGACCTGGTCGCCTGCAGGAAAGGCAGCCGTTCCAGGGCAAGGACGGCCACGGGCACCACAACACCCACCAGGATGCCCAGGACAATCTCGAACAGCAGTTCCTCGCCGCGGGCATCACTTCCGCCGGCGGCGGCCAGCAGGATCAACACGATCGGCAGGGCGAGGCCGTCATTGACGCCGGATTCGACGTTCAGGAGGTGCCTGAGCCTGCCCGGAACCTCTTCCCGGCCCACAATGGCGGCCGCAAACACCGGGTCGGTCGGGGCCAGGATGGCGCCCAGGAGGAAGGATTCCAGCCACGGCAACCCTGCCACGACGTGGGCAAACACTGCGGTCAGGGCGAGGGTCAGCGGCAGTCCCAGCAGCAGGGCCCGGCCGGGCAGCCGCCAGGCGGAGCGCAGGTCACCGAACCCAACACGCATCCCGTCCGTGAAGAGGACCGAAAACAACGCCAGCTCGGCCAGGCCTCCCACAATCGGGTCGCCCGCCGAGACCCTGATGAAGCCCAGGGCGCCGGGTCCCAGCAGGAATCCGCCCACCAGGAAGAGCACGGCCGTGGACAGCACTGTCCGGTGGGCGCGCTCGGAGATGAGCACCCCGATGAGCAGCAGGACGGCGAAGGACAGGAGCAGCGCTGTTTCCATGGCCATCATCAGCCCGGCAGCAGACGGACGGCGAGGTTCCGGACGGTGAGGCCGGCACGGGAAGCGGGGACGAGAAGGGCCGCTCCGAGGCGGTACCCGCTCTGGCGTGAGGCAACGAGCTTGCGGTGGCGGGTCTCGTACCGGCGGAACGCCTCCCTGGGGTTGGCGGGGGTGGCTGACAACTCCTCGGCCAAGGTGCTGGCGCCCACCATGGCCATGCTGGACCCGTCCCCGAACAGGGACACGCAGGATGCTGCATCGCCCAGCAGGGCCACCCGCCCGCGGGACCAGCCCGGCAGCCGCACCTGGCTGACTGCATCGAAATAGAGGTCCGGGGCGTCGCGTACCTGGCCGGGCAGGTCGGGTAGCTCGGGTACGGGCCAATGGTGCCGGCTGTAGGCATTTGCGACGATCCGTCGCTGGGTCTCCGGGTCGCGGTACTCGGCGCCGGGATGCTTTGGTCCCCGGAAGATGAATCCGGCTCCGGCAGTTCCGCGGACGGGGTGGATGGCCAGCGACAAACCTGGCTGGTTGTACATGAGGACCGTCATGGGGTCGGCCGCCGGCCGCCCGAGGGACAGCGTGGCAATGTACAGGCCAAGCGGCCGGACAAAGTCTGTCTCCGGGCCAAAGGCCAGCCTGCGGACGGTGGAGTGCAACCCATCGGCGCCCACCACCAGGTGGAACCGCCGCGCCGGTGAGCGTTCGAACGTAACGTCCACGCCGCCGTCGTCCGGCTGCAGCGCGGTGACTGAATCCCCAAACATGAACTCGGTCCCGTCCGCGGCTGCCTCGCAGAGGACCGCCGCCAGATCTGCCCGCGGCACCTCGAGGTCGTCTCCGCGGGGTCGGCCCAGGCGCAGCGGGCCTATCCTGTGCCCGGACGGGGTCACGAACGTCAGTCCCGGCGCTTGGGTGGCGGCTGCCTGCAGGCGGGAAAGGACACCCATGCGGCGTGCGATGCCGGTGGCTTCTCCATGGACGTCCACCGGGTTGCCGCTGGACCGCAACCCGCGGGACCGTTCCACCAGGGTGGGAGCGAATCCACGCCGGGCCAGCGAGAACGCCAGGGTGGGCCCGGCAATTCCTGCCCCGCAAATCAGTACCGTAGGCTGTGCCACCCCCTCAGGGTAGTGCACCGGCCCGGAGGACTATAGGGCTCCGACGGCGGGCCTCTCCGCGCCGGAGCCTACAGCATCGTGCTGAACCGCTCCGCAAGGTTCTTGGGGCCCTGCACGATGATCTGGTCGTCGTCGTAAAGGACGGTCTGGGCGGTGGTGTGCTGCCAGGTTGCGCCCGGTCTTTTGACGGCCACGATGGTAATCCCGTACTGGTCCCGCAGCCCCAGGACGCCGAGGGGACGGTTCCTCGCCTCGGACGGGGGCTGGGTGCGGATCATGACAAAGTCGTCTTCGAATTCCACGTAGTCAAGGATGGAACCGCGCACCAGGTGCGCCACCCGCCGGCCCATGTCGTGCTCGGGACGGATCACGTTTTCGACGCCCAACTGAACCAGGATTTCGGCGTGCGGTTCGCTGATGGCCTTGGCCCAGATCTGCGGGTGCTTGAAGGTCAGCAGCCGGGACGTGGTGAGGATACTCGCTTCCAGGTCGGTTCCGATGCCTACGACGGCGCGGTCGAATTCGTGGACGGAGAGTTGGCGCAGCACCTCCTCCTTGGTGGAGTCTGCCCGGACCACATGCGTCAGCAGGCCGTTATAGGACTGGACAATGTCCTCGTCGCTGTCGATGCCCAGCACTTCGGTGCCCTGGGCTTCGAGTTCCAGCGCCAGCGCGCCGCCGAAGCGGCCCAGCCCGATGACAACCACGGAGTCCGCCTGCGCCACGCGCCCGGCTTTCCGGGTGAACATGTCCTTAACCAATGAGGGGCCTTTCCTTGGGGTATTCGTACATGATGGGCCTGCTCCGCACCGCCAGTGCGGTGCCGAGTGTGACGGGGCCCAGGCGGCCGATGAACATCAGCAGGATCAGGACCACCTGGCCGGCAGGGGGCATGCCGGCGGTGATGCCGGTGGACATGCCCACTGTCGCGAACGCGGAGACTACCTCGAAGAGGATGCGCTCCTGGCCGAAATCGGTGATCAGCATCAGGAACATCGTGGCCGCGGTAACGACGGCGATGGCGAGCAGCACCACGGTGATGGCCTGCCGGTGCACGGCCCGGGAGAGCCGCTTACCGAAGATGTTGACGGCGGTGCCGCCGCGCAGTTCGGTCGACAGGATGAAGAACAGCACAGCGAAGGTGGTGATTTTCAAACCACCGGCGGTACCGGCCGGCCCGCCGCCGATGAACATCAGGATATCCATGCCCATCCAGGAAACCGGGTGCATCTGGCCGATGTCGATGCTGTTGAAGCCGGCGGTGCGGGTGATGACGGACTGGAAGAAGCCGTTCATGAGCCGTTCGCCCGGGGCCAGCCCGTCAAGGGTTGCGCTGTTGGTCCATTCGACTGCCGTCAGGAAGGCCGTGCCGAGCACCAGGAGCAGGGCTGTGCCCACCAGCACCAGTTTGGTGTTCATGCTCCAGAAGACGGGCCGGCGGTACTGCCGCCGCAATTCAAACAGCACCGGGAAGCCAAGGCCGCCAATGATCACGCCGGCAGCGATCGGCAGGATGACCCAGGGGTCGCGGGCGAAACCCATCAGGTTGTCTGTGTAGAGCGCAAATCCGGCGTTGTTGAATGCGGAGACGGCATGGAAGACACCATGCCAGATGGCCTCGCCGGGAGGATAGCCGTAACCCACCAGGAACCGCAGGGTGAGGATCCCGGCCAGGGTTCCCTCCACGGTGAGGGTAATCAGGAAGACCCCCAGCAGGACGCGGCGGACGTCTCCGAAGCCCACGCTCTTGGTTTCGGCGGCTGCCAGCATCCGCGACCGCAGGCCCAGCCTTCTTGCCGCGAACACGCCCAGGAGCGTGCCGAAGGACATGACGCCAAAGCCGCCTACCTGGATCAGGACAAGGATGACGGCCTGTCCGAACCCGGTCCAGAACACGGGCGTGTCCACCGTGATCAGCCCGGTGACGCACACCGCCGAAGTGGCCGTGAACAGGGCCTCCAGCGGGGAGGCGGCGCCAGCTCCGGCCTTGGCCGCCGGCAGCATCAGCAGTCCCGTTCCTACTGCGATGGCCAGTGCGAAACCCAGGACAATCAGCTGTGCGGGGTGGCGGGGCGCTGCGCGGCGCACCAGGTGTGGCAGGGTGCGCAGCCAGGTGCCGGCGTCGTTCGTGGCGTTGCGGACGCGTGACGGCGGGCTCGGCTTAATCTTCCGGCGTGGCGTTGGGGTGCCGCGCTGGTAAGCCTTCAGGTGCATAGCGGCCACGGTACCACCGCGGCACGCCCTGCCGTGCTTCAAGGGCTGACCGGCAGGGGCCGCACCAACACGCTCCCCAGCGAGCGGATCAGCGCGACGGCGGTGATGGACCCGGCCGCCATGATCGAGGCCAGCACCAGCACCTGGAACCGGCCGGCCTCCAGCGGCGAGGCGCCCCCGAAGATTGCACCCACGAACGCGCCGGGAAGGGTGACCAGCCCGGTGGTCTTGGTCTGGTCCGTGGACGGGATCAGGGCCGAATGCACCGCCTGCCGGGCCTGGACCAGGGTGGCCTGCCGCGGCGTTGCGCCCAGCGCCAGCCAGCCCTCCACCTGGTCCCATTGCTCCACCACGGCTTCAAAGAAGCGGCGGCCGGCCAGGGTGGCAATGGTCATGGAGTTGCCGATCACGATTCCGCCCACGGCCAGCAGGTACCGCGGCGCGAACTCGATGGCACCCGTTCCAAAGACGACCGCGAGGGTCACCAGGATGCCCGCGGCCATGGTCGCGGCCACCAGGGCAAAGCGCCGCCAGGACCAGGTGAGCCGCCGCGTCGCCGTCACGGATGCCACGCTGAACATGACCAGCAGGGCCGCCCCCACCCAGAGCGGGCTGCTGATGACGCCGCCCAGCACCAGGCTGATGGCCGCGAGCTGGGCCGCCCCACGGAGGATGGCCAGGGCAGGGGAGAGGTACGACGGCGTCCGCGCCGCCCGGAGGACGCCCACCGTGAGTGCCGCCAGGATGGCGACGGCCACGAGGGTGGGCAGCAGGGCGGAAAGGGCGGGCATGCCGCCAGCTTAGCCGCGCAGGCGGAAGGACCTGCCTAGGAGTTGCTGTCCGAAATCGCTGAGCTTACCGCCGTCGGGCTGTCGTATTCCCGGTCCGGGAGTTCCTCGAGGGCCTGGATCACGTTGCTGTCGGCGCCGGAGTCCTTGGCGCGGGACAGCAGGTCCTCGCGGTTCGCGGGGTAGTCGATGCCGCCCAGGAATTTTTGGACCTGGATGGGGTTGGGGGTGTCAGCCATGGTGCCGGGTTTCCTTTCGGTGTGCGTTCTGCTCGCCGTGGTCCACCACGTTCGGGCCGCGGTGGACTTATCGTAGCCCCGCGCCGGGCCGGTGCACGCAGCGAGTTGGTCCGGGCGGCCGGAGGGGATAAGACTGTGGATATGGCACGGGGAACGCTTCGGATCTTCCTGGGTGCGGCGGCAGGGGCCGGCACCACGTACTCCATGCTGCGGGAAGCGCACCGCCTTGCGGCCTGCGGCAGGGACGTCGCCGTCGGCATCGCAGCGGACCACGGCAGGCAGGAAACCAGGCAGCTTCTTGACGGGCTCGACGTCGTGGCGCCGCGGCTGCCAGAGGCCGCCCACGGAGCGGAGGTACCCGAGCTCGACGTCGAGGCCGTGCTTGCGCGGAAGCCGGAAGTGGCGGTCGTCGACGAATATGCGCACGTAAACGCTCCGGGCAGCAGCAGGAATGAACACCGTTGGCAGGACATCGAGGAACTTCTGGCGGCGGGGACGGACGTGCTGACAGCCCTCAGCGTCCAGCACCTGGCCTCACTCAAAGACGTTGTTGCAGCAGTCACCGGCGAACCGGGCGATGAAACGGTCGCGGACGCCGTGGTGCGCCGCGCCGACTACATCGAGCTGGTGGATATAGCACCGGAACTCCTGCGCCAGAGGGTGGCCGACGGGAAGGTCTTCCCGAAGGACAGGATCGAGGCTGCCCTGGCCAACGGGTTCCGCCTGGGCAACCTCATCGCCCTCCGTGAAATCGCCTTGATCTGGCTGGCGGACCGGGTGGATGAAGGCCTGGCGAGTTACCGGAGGAGCCAGGGGATCACCGCCACCTGGCCCGCGCGCGAGCGGGTCGTGGTAGGGCTCAGTGGCGGCCCCGAAGGGGAAATGCTCATCAGGAGGGCAGCCCGGATTCTGTCCAGGGTCAACGGGGGCGACCTGCTTGCCGTGCATGTGCGGCGGGCGGAGGAACGCGCCGCCACGTCAGGCCAGTTACTGGACGCGCAGCGGCACCTGGCCACCGACCTCGGCGGCACCTGCCACACGGTGTCCGGGGAGGACACGGCGGAGTCGCTCCTGCAGTATGCCCGCAGCGTCAACGCCACGCAAATCGTCATCGGGGCCTCGCCGGGACGCCTGTGGGAACGGGTCCTTGGCATCGGAGTAGGTTCCAAAGTGGTCCGGGGTTCCGGGGACATCGACGTGCACATCGTGTCCCATCCCCAGGGCGGCGGTGGCCTGCCCAAGCCGGCACCCGGCGGGCTGGGCCGTGCGCGCACCACCATCGGCTTCGTCCTGGCCGTACTCCTGCCGGTCCTGCTGACGGCAGCCCTTGCCGTCAGCCCGGACCTGAACCTCGCCACCCATGCCCTCGTGCACCTGACCGGGGTGATGGCGGTGGCCTTCATCGGGGGCCTGTGGCCGGCAGTGCTCGCAGCCGTCCTGGGTTCGCTGCTGCTCAACTACTTCCAGACGGACCCGGTGGGAACCCTCAACATCAGTGATCCGCAAAACGTCTTCGCACTGCTGGTCTTCCTGGGCGCGGCGGTGGCCGTCTCCCTGGTGGTGGGCCTGTCCGCCAGGCGGGCACGGGAGGCCCTGCGTGCACGCGCGGAAGCCACCACCCTGGCGGACCTCGCCCACGACGCGCTCCTCGCCGACGACACCGTCGCGGCGTTCATGGACAAGCTCCGGGAGACCTTCCAGGTCCGGTCCGCCGGGCTGTTCACGGTCTCGGAAGGCGCCGGATCGGCGTGGGAACTTCAGGCCTTTGCGGGCGACGCGGCACTACCCTCCCCCGACGCCGTGTCGTTGACGGACAGCGTGGAACTTGCCGATGCCCGGACGGCCCTGGTCCTCTCCGGGCGGGCCCTGACAGCCGGTGACCGGCTCCTCCTGGCAGCCCACGGGGCCCACCTCCTGCTGCTGCGCCAACGCCATGCCCTTCAGCGCACCCTGCAAAGCACCGCCAAAATGGCCGAGGGCAACAACGTCCGCACAGCCATCCTGGGGGCCGTTGGCCATGACCTGCGCACCCCGCTGGCCGGGATAAAGCTGGCCGTCACGGCCCTGCGGCGCCAAGGCCGCAGGCTGCCGGAGGAGGTGCAGGCCGAGATGCTCGGGACGATCGAGTCCTACACGGAACGCCTGGATGCCCTGATCTCCAACCTCCTGGACATGTCCCGGATCTCCAGCGGTTCGGCTGCGCCGCTGACGGCCCCGGTCACATGGCGCGATGCGATCGAGGACGCGTTGCGCGGACTCCCGGCGGACCGCATCCGGATTGACCTCGCCCCCGGCCTGCCCGCCGTGGACGCCGATCAGGGGATGCTGGAGCGGGTCATCGCCAACATCGTGGAGAACGCGCTCAAGTATGCGCCGGATTCGGACGTCATCATCGTTGGTGTCTCGGCGGGGACCAGGGGAGCAGACGACGGCGGCACACGGTTCGGCGAGCTGCACATCGTTGACCACGGCCAGGGCGTGCCCGCTGCCGCGGTTGAGGGCATGTTCCAGCCTTTCCAGCGCCTCGATGATGCTCCCGCTGGCCTCGGCATGGGGCTTGGCCTCGCCGTCGCGAAAGGCTTCACCGAGGCCATGGGCGGCCAGCTGCTGGCCGAACCCACCCCCGGCGGAGGATTGACGATGATTATCCGCCTGCCCCTCCCGGCCGGACGGGCCATGTCCAACGTTCCCGGGAAAGCAGGCACCAGCACATCATGAGGACCGTACTGGTTGTTGATGACGAGCCGCAGCTCCTGCGCGCCCTCCAGGTGAACCTGGAAGCGGAGGGCTACCGGGTGCTCACTGCCCTGGATGGGATGGCCGCCCTGAAGCACGCGGAGGGCAGCCACCCGGACGCCATGGTGCTGGACCTGGGCCTGCCGGACATCAACGGCGTGGACGTGATCACCAGGATCCGCCGCACCAGCAGTATGCCCATCATCGTGCTGTCAGCGCGGCACGGCTCCGTGGACAAGGTCCGGGCGCTGGATGCCGGGGCGGACGATTACGTGACCAAGCCGTTCGGGCTTGACGAACTCCTGGCCCGGCTGCGGGTTGCCGGCCGCCGGAGCGGCAGCCCGGCGGTGGCGGATCCCTCGCCCGCCGTCGATGTGGGGGACTTCGAGGTGGACCTGGCAAACCACAGGGTGACGCGGGCGGGGGATCCGGTCCGGCTCACCCCGCGCGAGTGGGCAATCCTGGAACTGCTGGTGCGCAACCCCGGACGGCTCATAACGCAGCAGCAGATGCTCGGGAAGGTTTGGGGCCCCGGCTACGACAATGAGACCCATTACCTGCGCGTCTACATGGGCCAGTTGCGCCGCAAGCTGGAGACGGACCCGGCGCGGCCCCGGCACTTACTGACGGAAGCGGGGATGGGGTACCGCTTCGAGCCGTGACACACCGCGGCAGGCCCCCGCCGCCGTCGTACATCGCCCGTAAAGGAAACATCAAGAATTCCCTTTTTCGCGCTGGAGCGGTTTCCGCCGGTGCTAGCTTCGCAGTGGTCGCGGTGCACAGGGCAGCGCGGAAAGGCAGACATGACCACGTTGAGCAGGCCCCCGGCGGATCCCTCCGCGCCTCACCCGCACGGCAGGAAGGCCCTTGAGGACTGGCTGTTGTTTGGCCTGCAGGACAGCAAGGGCGCCCACCAGGGTCCGGGCGGTGTGCCCACGCAGCACGAAAAGAAGCATTCCTGGTGGCAGGTCATGTGCCTCACGGGTGTGGACTACTTCTCCACCCTGGGCTACCAGCCGGCCATCGCCGCCCTGGCTGCCGGGGTCATCTCCCCGCTGGCCACCCTGGTGCTGGTGGCGGTGACGCTGCTGGGTGCCTTGCCGGTGTACCGCAGGGTTGCCGGTGAGAGCCCCCGCGGTGAGGGCTCCATCGCCATGCTTGAGCGGCTGCTGCCGCGCTGGGGAGGCAAACTCCTGGTGCTGGTCCTGCTCGGATTCGCCGCCACCGACTTCATGATCACCATGACCCTCTCGGCAGCCGACGCCACAGCGCACCTGATCGGCAACCCCGTTGCCCCCGGGTGGCTCCAAAATCAAAACGTCCCCGTCACGCTTTTCCTGCTTGCCCTGCTGGCGGCCGTGTTCCTGCGTGGATTCAAGGAAGCCATCGGCGTCGCCGTCGTTTTGGTGGTCCTCTACCTGGGCCTGAACGCCGTAGTGGTAGTTGTCACCCTGATGCAGGTCATCTCCCACCCCGGAGCCATGGGGGACTGGTGGACGAACCTCTGGGTATCCCACGGCAACCCCCTGATGGCGGTGGCCATCGCGCTGCTCGTGTTTCCCAAGCTGGCCCTGGGCCTGTCCGGTTTCGAAACCGGTGTTGCCGTCATGCCGCAGGTCCGGGGAGCTGCGGACGATACGGAAGAAAACCCGGCGGGCCGCATCCGCGGGGCCCGGCGCATGCTCACCACGGCCGCGGGGATCATGAGCGTCTTCCTGTTGACCACCAGCTTCATTACCGTTGTCCTGATTCCGGAACAGGAGTTCCAGCCCGGCGGCCAGGCGAACGGCCGTGCCCTGGCCTTCCTGGCGCACGAATACCTCGGCGTGGGGTTCGGCAGCGTCTATGACATCAGCACCATCGGCATCCTCTGGTTCGCGGGCGCTTCAGCCATGGCCGGCCTGCTGAACCTGGTGCCGCGGTACCTGCCGCGATACGGCATGGCCCCGGCCTGGGCCAAGGCCGTGCGGCCCCTGGTGCTCGTCTTCACGCTGATCGGATTCCTGATTACGTTCATTTTCAACGCCGACGTCGATGCCCAGGGCGGTGCCTATGCCACCGGCGTCCTGGTGCTGATGACCTCCGCGGCCGTGGCCGTCACGTTGTCGGTGCGCCGGCGCGGGCAACGGAACCTCACCGTCGGCTTCGGCGCCATCTCGGTGGTGTTCGCCTACACCACGGTGGCCAACATCTTTGAACGCCCTGAAGGCATCCGGATCGCTGCCGTGTTCATCCTGGGCATCATCGTCATTTCACTGCTGTCCAGGGTCCGGCGTTCCTTTGAGCTGCACGCAACCCGGGTGCATCTGGACCAGCAGGCCCTGGAGTTCATGTCCAGCACCCTGGACGGGCCCATCACCATCATCGCGCACGAACCCCTGCGGCTGTCTCCGGAGGCATACCGGGACAAACTCGAATCAGCCATCGAGGTCAGCCACCTCCCGCTGGCCGGTGATGCCCTGTTCCTTGAGGTCGTCGTGGACGACTCCTCAGACTTCGAAACCGAACTGTACGTCAATGGCGTGACCCGCCACGGCTACCACATCCTCGAAGTCCACGGACCCGTAGTCCCCAACACCATCGCCTCCGTCCTGCTGCACATCAGGGACGTCACAGGGCTGATGCCGCACATCTACTTCCGCTGGACGGAGGGCAACCCCATCACCAACCTCGTCCGGTTCCTGTTCCTGGGCGAGGGTGAAATCGCGCCCGTGACCAGGGAAGTGCTGCGCGAGGCGGTGCCGGATGTCACCCAGCGTCCATGGGTCCACGTGGGCTGACTGGAGGTTCCGCCGCGGCCCGATGCTGCACCGCCCCATTCCGCACCGTCCCGTCCCTGTTCCCTGATCCCGCCACATGCGCAACCGAGGCTGCAATGCGGGCGGCGTCCGCGAGGCTCGACGGGAGGTTCGCGCGGAACGCGGCCTCGGCGTCGTCCTCCCAAACTCCCGCCGCCAGCACCACTACATGCACCATGTCGCCGTAGGAATCATTGCAGGCGAGGAGGTCGCCGGGGACTTTATGCCCCGGCGATCCCGGTAAACCAGGGGACGGCCAGGGCTGGAAAATGACCCACCAGCCCTCGCCGTCCTGGTCAGGGAAAAGGTAACCTGCGGCCGGATGAAGGGCTCGGCCGTTCAGCCCACGGCCGCCGTAGCCCTCAACGGCGTCAGCCGCCGCGGCGAACCTGACCCTGCCCCTGTCTTCGGGCACCTCATCCCATCGCATCTGCGCTCCTTGCCTCAACACACGGCGTCTATGCCTCCATCAAAGGACCGTGTCCGCGAAACGGGGCGGCCGGGACGATTTAATGACAGATTCTTTACACCCGTCCCACCTCGGCGGGGCTGGAGGCGGCGGTGGCGGCACGATAATGGGAGCCATGCACAGCCCCGTCACCATCCGCCCCATGTGCCCTGAGGACTGGGACGCGGTCCACGCCATTTACGCAGCAGGCATCGCCACGGGGGAGGCCACCTTCGAGAGCGAGCCGCCCACCTGGGAGGCGTTCGACGGCGGCCGGTTGCCAGGGCACCGGCTGATCGCCGAGGACGCGGGAAGGGTTTTGGGGTGGGCCGCGGTATCGTCCGTGTCGTCCCGGGAGGTTTACCGGGGCGTCGTCGAGCATTCCATCTATGTTGCGCCGGAAACGCACGGGCGGGGCGTGGGGCGGCTCCTCCTGAACGCCCTGATCGGCTCCACCGAAGCCGCAGGGATCTGGACCATCCAGTCCAGCATCTTCCCGGAGAACACGGCAAGCCTTGCCCTGCACCAGCGCCTCGGTTTCCGGGTGGTGGGAACAAGGGAACGGATTGCCAGGATCAGCCACGGCCCGAAGGCAGGCCACTGGCAGGACACCCTGCTCCTGGAACGCCGCAGCGGGGTGGCCGGCATGGAATAGCCCGCCCGGAGCTGGCCCCGCTGCTCACAGCGAAGGTGTCAGCCAGTCGTCGGCTCTTCATCGTTGGCGACAGCCTCGATCCAATCGACGGCCTCGTCGGACAGCTGCGGGCCATCCAATGTCTGGAGAGCCCAGTCAGCATCGGTCGTGCCGCCGGTAGCTGCCTTGATGTCGGCGATGACGTGCGGCGGCAGCGGTTCGCCATTGTGGGCCATGAGCCAGCCGCGTGTTTCCGCAGGGATCAGCGGCCACCACTCACGTATGTTCATCAATGCAGTGTTGCACCGGTGATGTCGTGTGCATAGATTCCGCCCGGATCGCCACCACGGCTCGGGCGTCTTGACCGGGAACCATCTAAGGCCCGTCCGGAAGCTGACGCTCCGGACGGGCCCTGTGGTTCTGTGTGTCTAGTCGGTCTTGCTTGCTGCGGCTTTCGTGCGGCGGCCGATCAGGTAGGCGCCCACGGCCACGAGGACCAGCAGGACCGCCCCGAGCCCGATGAACAGCCCCGTATTGTTGGCGCTTTGTGCAGCGGCGGGCGTGGCAGCCTGGGCTTCCGGCGCTGGTGTCGTTGCTGCAGCAGCTGCCGGAGCCGTGGCGGGAGCCGACGATTCCTGGTGGGTGCCGGCTCCTTCAGTGTGACCGGTTCCTTCGGAGGCGGCTGCTTTGTCAGGGGTGTAGGTGAAGCTGAAGGTCCCGTCGATGGGATGACCGTCGGCCGAAACCGCCCGCCATTCCACCGTGTGCTTGCCGGGGTGGTCGATGTCCGCGTCCGTGCTGAGGGTGTTGCCGTCCACGGTGGGCTCGCCGGCGCTGACTACATGCCCGTCGGGGGCGGTGACCTTGATGGAGTTTGATCCGGGCAGCCGGGTGTCCGGGGCGTTGCTCAGGGTGATGGAGACCTTGCCGGGGTTGGTGCTGATGGTTTGCCCGTTGGCGGGGCTGCTGGAGGCAAGCGCATCGTGTGCCTGCGCCGGGGCCGTGCCGGCAACGGCGGACAGGGCAAGGAGGGCGGCCAAGGCGCCGGCGGTGCGGGCGCGGCGGACTGAAGATTTCACGTGCTGGGTGTCCTTTCGGGACAGCCTGAAGCACCGGCGTGGTGCGGTCAGGCAAAGAAAGACTGGATGACTGGCAGCGGTTGGGACCGCGGCATCACAGGGTGGCGGAGGCCGACAGTCCCTGGGCAGAAACCGGCGGGCCGCGGAGGGCAGGAACCCGCAGGCACGGGTGCAGCCGCGGGAAGAATGAAACCCTGGGCGCCGCCGGGGGAACCCACAGCGGCAGGACCTTGACGCGCAGGATCACGGCGAGGGGCGCGAACCAGGCCAGCATCCGCCACAGCGCCGATTCCCCGCGGGCCAGCAGCAGGGCGGTGAGCGCCACGGCAAGGATATGGGCCCCCGTCATGGCCGGTTCGGGGAGCGCCGGGACGTTCAGGGCCGTGAGCCTGGTCCCTGCGGTTGCGCAGCCTGGGACGGTTTGGGCTTGATGGTGTCCGTAGGCTGCGATGCCCGCTGACATGCAGTGTTCGGCGGTTTGGGGAAGGGCGTTGAACGCCTCATGCAGGGCCACCTGCCCAAGAGCCAGCGCTGCGGTGATCGAGCCGGGACCCAGCCGCCGCCGGGCCAGGACTGTGACCGGGAGCAGGACCAGGACGGCCAGCACCGCAAGCACGGAAGGAGCCGGCAGGAGCCCGCCGGCGGCGGTGTGCGCGGCAGCCGCGATTCCCAGGATCAGGCCGGTGACGGTGAGGGCGCGCGGCAGGGTCAGGGGTGCCTGTGTGGGCATGGTCCTGCCTTCCTGCCAGTGGCCCGCCTGGGATGCGGGGGTTAGTCGTGGGTCGGTTCGCCGGTGAGGCGGTGGTCCGCGTGGTTGATCGTCTCCCGGATCAGGCGGACCAGGTGCCCGTCGTGCAGGGAGTAGATGATGTGCCGGCCGTTCCTGTGCGTATCCACCAGGCCGCTGAGCCGCAGCTTGGCCAGGTGCTGGCTAACCACGGTCCGGGGCACGGTGGAGGCCTGCGCCAGTTCGGTGACGGACTTGGGCCCCTCAGCGAGCTGCCACAGCAGGTGCAGCCGGGTGGGTTCGGCCAGCATCCGCAGGGTCCCGGCGGCTGTTTCCAGCAGTTGGGGCCCGGGAGCTACCTGGTGGACCAGCGAAGGCGCGTCAGGCGCGGGGCTGGTGGCGTGCTGTGGTTCGCTGCCCATCCCCTTGCTCCCTGCTCTCGGTCGATCCGGCCGTCCGGTCTGTGTGCCGTGGCCAGGACAGGAAAGCTCCTGCCGTCCCTATCATCGCAAGAATCAGCAGCGCCAGCGAAGCCGGGCCCAAACCGGCGGCCGCCCCTGCGATGCCGGCCACTGGGTAGCTGATGATGTAGCAGGCGTGCGAGAGGGAGAACTGGGCGGTGAAAACGTAGGGCCGGGTTTCCTCCGTGGACGCTTCCCGCAGAAGCCGTGCGGAGGGGGTCAGGATGGTGGAGTTGCCGGCGCCGAGCACGAACCACAGCACCAGGAGCCACCACCACGTCGAATCCCCGGCGGGCAGGAACAGCAGCACGGCGGCCCCGGCCAGGGCCACCGGGATGACGGCGGCGCCGGTAAGCATCACCGTCCGGTCACCCAGCCGTTCAAGGATCCGCGGCGCGGACAGGGCCACCGCCATGGACCCCACGCCGAAGCAGGCAAGTGCCAGGGCCAGGTCAGTGTCCGGGCGGTGCAGGACCTGCCGCACCACCACCACGCTGTTCACCAGCACCAGCGCGGTGGGGGCGGAGGCCACCAGGTTCAACGCGAGCAATGAGCGCAGCTTCCGGTTCCGCCAGAAGATCCGGGTGCCCAGGGTGGTGCGGTGCCAGAGGGAGGACGCCCCGCCCTGCTGGACGGGGCCGGTGGCCGGCAGAACGGTCAGGATCACCATCAGCGCCGAGAAAAGGAAGCCACCCACCGTTCCGAGGAACAGGTTGTTGTAGCTGAGGACGGTCAGCAGCAGCGCGGCAATGGCCGGGCTTACCAGTGCTTCCATGTCGTAGGCCAGGCGGGAGAGGGAGAGTGCCCGGGTGTAGTCCTTCTCGTCCTTGAGGACGGCCGGGATCAGCGACTGGAACGCGGGCGTAAACGTTGCTGAGGCTGACTGCAGCAGGAAGATCACCACGTAGATCTGCCAGGTCTCGGTAATGAACGGCAGACATAACGCCATTCCGGCCCGGATCAGGTCCGCGCCGATCAGCACCGGCTTCTTGGGCAGCCGTGCCACCACGGCGTTGATCACCGGGGCGAAGCCGACGTACGCGAACATCTTGATGGTCAGGGCAGTGCCCAGGACGGCTCCGGCGTCCTTCCCGGCCAGGCCGAACGCCAGCAAACCCAGCGCCACGGTCAGCAGCCCCGTACCCAGCAGCGCCACTACCTGCGCGGCAAATAACCGCCGGTAGGTTTTATCCCGAAGAACTGAGAGCATGCCTAACCCCTCCAAGTGCAAATGTGCGTAGGTGTGCACATAAGACTATCCCTGAATGATGGGCAATAAAATTCCGGTGGCCACCTTCGTGGCGGCGATCCTTGATCGAAACGCATCAGACCAAGAGCGAGGTCACCCTTGTCCCCGACGGCGGGGACCGCGACAGCGGCGAGCACCGTGATGAGCGTTCAGCACTACAACCGCCACCACTGGGGTGGGGGCGGCCTTGGTTCACCGGTGTTCATCGTCAGGCTGCATGGGCAGGACGGAATGTCATCCCTGCGTCGGTGGACACGACCAGACCTTCGGTGGTGGCGGCCCACATCCAGGGTTTGTCCCCAGCTCCCTTCACCGCGGTGATCGCCTGGACCCGGCCCTCGATCCGGCCCGCGCGGGTCCAGGTATTGCCGGCGTCTGCTGAATGGTGGACCGTGCCGTCGGGTTCAACGCCGAGGACTTCAGTCCCGCTGGCAAACGCCGCGAACTGGATGATCGGGGCTGTGGTGACCCGTTCCCAGGTTTTGCCGCCGTTGGTGGAGCGTTGGAGCCCATCCCGCGTGGTGGCCAGAACAGTATCCGCCTCCGGTGTGCCGGCCAGGACGGCCGGAACGAAACCGGCTGCGACGTCGGACCAGGTTTTACCGTCGGGGCTGATCCGAAGCGTCCCGTCGTAAGCAGCGATCCCGGACCTGGTTGTAGCGAGGGCATGAAAGTCCGATTCGCCCTGGCGGGAGAGCTGCTCCCAGGTTTTGCCGCCGTCCACGGATTTGATCAGGCCCAGGGGGTTAGGCAGATCTGAGCCGGGGCCCGGGTGCCCGGAAGCATAGAAAACACCTTGGTCGGCTGCGGCGGTGAACCCCATCAGGTCGCTGGTGGCCCCAATTTTGGTAGCGGGGGATTTGGTGACATCAAACAGGCCGTCGTGGGTGGCGAGCAGCACCTGATTGGTTTCGCGGTTCACGCTCAGGCCATGAACGTGGGAGCTGGGCACGTCAGAGGCGGCCGCGGACGGGGCGGTAACGGGAGCTCCGGATGTGGGGCCCGGGCTGCAGGCGGACAAAGCGAGGACCAGGGCGGCTGTTGCGGCGAGGGCAGTCGCGGGCCGGTGGCGGGTTAAAGCGTGCAGGGGCATGGGGAACTCCAAAAACGAAGGGGGCCAGGGGATGTTGGGTAAGGCGCCGGAGGGCACCGGTCCCCCGGTGGGGCGGTGCCCTCAGGATGCGCTGGCTAGAGGGTGGCCAGCAGGTCCTTCATTTCCTTGATTTCGGCTTCCTGCGCGCTCACGATGTGTTTGCTGAGCTTGATTGCGTCAGCATTCCTGCCTTGGGACGATTCGGTTTTGGCCATCATGACGGCGCCTTCGTGGTGGGCGATCATTTGGGTCAGGAAGCGCGTGGCTGCTTCGGTGCCTTGGGCGGCTTCGAGCTGCTTCAGGTCATCGTCGCCCATCATGCCGTCCATGCTGTGGCCGGCGCCCATGGTCGCGGATTCGTTCCAGCTCTTCAGCCAACCCGTCATCGTTTCGATCTCCGGTGCCTGGGCCGCCTTGATCCTCGTGGCGAGCTCGGTTACCGCCGCGGGAATGTCCTTCTTCTGCAGCATCATCTCGCTCATTTCCACGGCCTGTTCGTGGTGCGGGATCATTCCCTGCGCGAACATGGCGTCGGCCGCGTTGTGTTCGGCCGAGGCGGCCGGTGCGCTGCTGGACATCATCCCCGAACTGCCATGGTCCATACCCGGCATCGAGCTTCCGGTCGAGGCGGAGCTGGAAGTGGCGGTGGAGCCGATGGTGCCGGTAGAGCACCCGGCGAGGGCGAGTGCTGCGGCGACGGCAGTGGTGGAAAGGGCAACGAACTTCTTGTTCATCATGGTTTTTGGGGTCCTTCAAGACATCTGGGGCGCGTGGGCGTCCTGGTTGGTGAGTGTGCATCGGTGATATGCCGGAGGGGCTCGAACGGGCCGGCACCGGGCAGGGGTAGCGACGGTCAGGTCACAGCGCAGGACGGCGGTTTACGTTCGGCTGATGCAGAGTTCACCCGGTGAAGGACTGCCGGGTAGATAGGACCAGCCCGCGCTGGTATCAGTGGGGGACGCTGTGTTGGTGCTCCTGGCGGCGACCCAGGTACCTGGCAGCGGTGCGGCCAGGGAACCGGACTTCGCGGACGGGGTGCAGGACGCTGACATGGCCTGCATGCTGGTGCAGTTGCCCGAGTCCGGGCAATGGCTGGCATCCGGACCTGAAACGGTCTGGAAACCTGGCAGATCCGGGGCCAAAGACACGGGAAGGTGTCCTCCGGTATGCCCGCCAACGGGTGCTTCGTGATGGGCGCTGCCGGCCGCTGCCGCCATGGACGGTGAGTGCAGGGCGTGGGTGGTCGTCATGACATGCATGCCGAAAATTCCGGCAATAAGCGCCAGGACGGCTCCGAAAAGACCCGCGCGGCGAAGGAACGTGATCGCGCTGGTACGCACCGGTGCGGTCATGACGGTCCTCCTCCCTTCCTTGAGGTCTTTGGTTTCAAGATTACCGGCAGCGTGCCAGGGCGCCGTCCCATACGACGGGCCTGCGCCGGATCCGGTTTCAGCCCGGACCGGTCCTCATGCAGGGAACTAAGGCCCTTGCGCCGAAAAACAGGCGCAGAAGACACTAGGGCAGCAGCTGTGAAGAACCACGCGGAGGGCGCCAGTCATGGGTGGCGATGAAGAATTCAGGATTCTGGCCGGGGTGGATGGCTCCGCCTCCTCCCGCGTTGCGCTGGAATGGGCTCTCACGGAGGCGCGGCAACGGCCGTGACCGGTGATCACGCCTCGCATGTGCATCCGCCTGCCGCCCCCCGTGGCGGGCCGGTTGCCGGGCGGACCGTCCGGGGCAGGCTCCAGAGCATGTGGCACACGGTCGTTGGCGCGGTCGGCCTGGTCATGGGGCTCCTGCCGCACGTCCTGCACCACATAGGGCTGCTGGCAGGGACCGCGTTCGTGGCAGGATCGGGCGGCACCGCACTGTTCGGAGCGCTCGGGCTGCTGGCCTCCGTTCCCATGCTGATCCGTCTCTACCGGCGATTCGGCAGCTGGGTTGCGCCGGCCGTGGGTCTGCTGGTCTTCGCCGCCATGTTCTCCCTGTCCGCATTCGTCATCGGCCCGGCCATCAGCGGCGCCGAAGGGGACGTGACAACACCTTCTCCGGCGCCGGCTGTGGACCACACCGATCACCCGGGCCATTAACCAGCCCGGGCCGCGGGCATCCGGTGTTCATCCGTATGCCCGCGGCTCGCGTGCGTACGCAGGGCTAGTTCGCGCCTGCCAGGACGTAGCCGGAGGAGCTGATGGCTTCGGCCAGCGCCTCCCGTTCCGCGGTGCCGGTGATGGTCAGCCGCGACGTGCCGCCCGGCACCAGGTCCACCGTTGCCGACTCAACTCCGGCTACCCCGGAGACGCCTGTTCAACGGTCCGGACACATTGCCCGCAGGTCAGCCCTTCCACGGCGTACTGGGCACGGGATGCCTGGGCCGCCGGCCGCGCGTGGGTGGAGGCCACCGGGCGCGTTTCCGCTGCCGGGGAGCAGCAGCTGCAGCCCTGTGGGACGTTGGGCACTACCCGTCCGGCCGTCTCGGCCTGACACTTTGTGGCATGAGCACTTTTCCTGCCCCGGGGCACGTCCCGCCCCGGCCCTGGACGCAGGGCCTGCTGACCGTCCTCATTGCGGTGGCCGCCGTGTATCTGATCTCCAACCACTGGCTCCATGTCCTGGATGCGCTGCCCTACCTGGGGGTGGTGCTGGTGATGGGTTTTTGCATGTTCGGGCATGGCGGCCATGGCCATGGCGGACACGGGGGCTCCACGCATCAGGGGCACGGCGGGCAGCAAGCCCCGGAAGGGCCTGCCCGCCCCTGGGGCGGTGCCGGCCATGTCCACTGACTACGGCTATAACCTGTGGTGGCTGGTCATCATCAATTCGGCCGTGTTCATCATCTTCGCCTTCAGTTTCGTCCGGCCCAGGACCAGGCTGGACTGGCGGGCGCTGGGCGGATTCTCCGCGTTCATCGTTGCGCTGTTCACCGAGATGTACGGCTTCCCGCTGACCATATATGTGCTGTCCGGCTGGTTGGGGAACAGTATCCCGGGCCTGGATCTGCTGACCCATAACTCTGGGCATCTGTGGGAGGACCTGACCGGCTGGCAGGGCGATCCGCACTTGAGCCCGCTGCACCTGCTCAGCAACGTGCTGATCGCGGCAGGGTTCATCCTGCTCTACCTGTCCTGGCAGGTTCTCTTCGCGGCCCAACGGGACCACCGCCTCGCCGTCACGGGCCCCTACGGCAGGATCCGACACCCGCAATACGTGGGATTCCTGATCATCATGGCCGGGTTCCTGCTGCAGTGGCCCACGCTGCTGACCCTTCTCATGTTCCCGGTCCTGGTCATCGTGTACCTGCGCCTCGCCCGGAGCGAAGAACGGATGATGGAGGCTGAGTTCGGCGAGGAGTACGCCGCCTACCGGCGCCAGGTCCCCGGGTTCGTCCCGCGGGTGGGACGGCGGACCGCAGGCAGTGGAGGGCCGGCACCCCAGGAGGGGCTGTAATGCCCGGGCGGCCGGAGGCAGCCCGGGAAGTGGCGCCATGCTGTTCCTGGCCATAAAGAACCTGGTGCAGGAAAAGACCCGGCTGCTGATCAGCGTCGGCGGGGTGGCGTTCAGCGTGCTGCTGATCATGAGCATCCAGGGCCTGTACCAGGGCTGGAGCAACAAGATCGGCGAGTACATCCGCACCGTTCCTGCGGATTACTGGATCACCCAGACCGGCGCGACGGACATGTTCCACACCCCGTCCGTGCTGCCCCTGACCGTCAGGGATTTCCTCACCGGCGTTCCCGGGGTTGCCACCGCCAAACCGTTCAGCGGGCGCCGCGTGGCCTTCGCGCACAACGGCAAGGACATCAACCTCTACGTCATCGCTGACGACACGGAGAACAACGTCGGCGCCCCCGCCCGGGTCGTCGAAGGCAAGGCCGTCCCGGACAAGGGCGAAATCATCATCGACCGGGTGGTCGCACGCAGCGAGAACATCAGGATCGGAGACACCATCCCGGTCGCCGGCAGGGAACTGAAAGTGTCCGGCTATTCCGAGGGCGGATACATTCTCAGCTTCTCCTTCGCGTTCGCCACCAAAGACGATGCCGAAAGCATCCTCCAGCTGCCCGGAGCCACCAACTTTTTCCTCGTCACTGTCAAGGACGGCACCGACGCGGCAGGGGTCGCGTCCCGGATCGAGGCTAACCCGGCGGTCGATGCGATCACCAAGGAGAGGTTCGTGGAGAACAACACGAACATCGTCCGGGACACCTTCCTGCCGATCATCCTGGTGCTGCTGCTGATCGGGATCGCCGTGGGCATGACCGTGATCGGACTGACCATTTTCACCTCGACCATCGAAAAGGCCCGCGAATACGGGGTCCTGAAGGCCATCGGGGTGAGCAACCGCCAGCTCTACGCCGTCGTGGTGGAGCAGGCCGTCACCGCGGCCGTGCTCGGGTATCTCGTGGGAGCGGCCCTGGCCCTGGCCGTCAATGCTGCCGCGGGAAACTACGTCCCGGAATTCATCACGGAAATCCGGTGGTTCGATGCCGCTTGGATCTTCGGCGTCACCGTGGTCATGGCCGTGGTGTCCTCACTGCTGCCGGTCCGGCGGCTGGCCCGTATCGACCCGGCGGAGGTGTTCCGCGCATGAGCGTTGTCGCCGTCCAGGACGTGTCCAAGACCTTCGGTGCCGGGCACACGGCCGTGACCGCCGTGGACCACGTATCCCTCAGCATTGACGCCGGGGAAATTGTGCTCGTGATGGGCCCCTCCGGGTCCGGAAAGACAACCCTGCTGTCCATGATCGGCACCCTCATGTCCCCCACGACCGGGCGGATCCTCATCTCCGGGCAGGACACCTCCACCCTGGGACCGGGGCAGCTGTCCCGGCTGCGGCTGCGTGAATTCGGGTTCGTCTTCCAGACCTTCAACCTGCTCTCGGCCCTGACCGCGGAGGAAAATGTCATGATGCCCCTGCTCACCGCAGGGGTGCCCCGGAAACAAGCCAGGACCAAAGCCCGTGCGGCCCTGGAACAGCTCCAGCTCGGACACCGGCTGCGGAACCTGCCCCGGGACCTCTCCGGAGGGGAGAAGCAACGCGTCGCGATTGCCCGGTCCCTCGCGAACGACCCCCGGCTGATCCTCGCCGACGAACCCACCGCCAACCTGGACGCGAAGACCGGCCAGGACGTGACCTTGCTCCTGTGTGAAACGGCCTGCCGGGAAGACCGGGCCGTCATCATCGTCAGCCATGACCAGCGCCTCCGGACAGCCGCCAAACGGGTCATCACCATCGAGGATGGACGCCTCACAATGGAAGAACGCGGGGAACACGACCTGCACTGCCGCATGCACCCGGAAGCAGCAGCACCGGCATGAGGATGACGGACGAGGAACTGCTGGCAGCGTTGGCTGACCCGGCCGATGACCCTGCCCGGATGGAACGGATCAGCACAGAAATCGACGCCGGTTTCCGCCTGCTCTCAGGCCGGCTGGGCAAGGCTGTGGCTGTGTTTGGATCAGCCCGCCCCGCACCGGACGATCCGCGGTACGCAGCCGCGCGGACGATGGGGGCACGGTTTGCCGAAGCAGGGTTCGCGGTGATCACCGGAGGAGGCCCGGGCCTGATGGAAGCGGCCAACCGTGGCGCCACGGAGGCCGGCGGAACCTCTATCGGTCTCGGCATCGAACTCCGACACGAACAATCGCTCAACCCCTACCTGGACGCGTCCATGACCTTCCGGTACTTCTTCGCGAGAAAACTCATGTTCGTCAGGTACGCCTCAGCCTTCGTCGTCCTTCCCGGCGGGTTCGGCACCCTGGATGAACTCTTTGAGGCACTGACTCTTGTCCAGACCGGAAAAATCCATGAATTCCCCGTGATCCTGATCGGAACCGGGCATTGGGCCGGCCTCATGGCATGGACCCGGGAACGCCTCCAGGACCAGGGCTTCATCGCCCCCGATGACATCCGGCTGCTGCAGTGCACCGACGACATCGATGAAGCCGTCGGGTTGATCCAGCAATGCCACCTGCGCCAGCTCACCCTTTGAGCCAAGAGGTGCGATGAGCGGGATGGGCGCTGCAGACGGAGGGCTGGCCGGGCGAGGGACCAAAGACTCTGACCTCCCAGACCGGGCGGGACGATAGTGGGGCAAGGCGCCGCTGGTGTGTCCCGCGTGCAGGAGGAAACAGCGATGATGTATTGGGACGGGAACATGGGCGTCTGGGGCTACATCCTGATGGGGGTGAGCGTTGTCCTGTTTGGGGGAGCCGTCATCAGCGAGTACACCGCCCGCTTCACCGTGCTCCGGCGCGCCCGTGGAGCATGACCGATCCGGGTATCCGCAGGGCAGATACGGCCCTGCCAGGTTATCCATGGGTAAGGATTCATCATGACTGCTGACCGGGCCCCCACTGCTGGAACAGCAGTGACCACGCCGCTGCAGCGCACCGTGGTGGAAGTCCGTGGCCTACACTGGGCGACCTCCAAAGCAGTCGTGGAACGCGTACTGCTTCAGCGGCCCGGAGTCGCCGCTGTCGAGGCTAACCCGGTGGCGCAGACCGCGACCGTGAGCTTTGACCCCTCAGTGACCTCCCTCGAGCAAATCTCCGGGTGGGTCCGTGATTGCGGCTACCACTGCCGGGGTGAATCGGTTCCCGACCACGTCTGCTACCCCATGGACGAAGCGGCAGACACCGCCGGGATGAAACATGACGCCGGCCACGGCCCGGGCGGACACGGTGAGATGGCCAGGTCTCCCCAGGACATGATGGGCCACGGAGGACACCACGGCGGAATGTCGATGGATGACATGGTCAAGGACATGCGCAACCGGTTCCTGGTCGCCGCAGTACTGAGCATTGGCGTGACTCTCTGGTCCCCGATGGGCCGGGACATGCTCGGTTTCACCGCCCCGACGCCGTTTGGGCTCCGCGACGACGTCGTGGCCCTGATCCTGTCCCTACCGGTCATTTTCTACTCGGCATGGATTTTCTTCGACGGCGCCTACCGGGCACTGAAGGCCCGGACGCTGGACATGATGGTCCTGGTCGCGATCGCCGTGGGCACCGGTTGGCTCTACAGTGTCTGGGTCACCTTTACCGGCGGCGGCGAGGTGTTCTACGAAGCCGCGACCGTCCTGGCTTCCTTTGTGCTGCTGGGCCACTGGTTCGAGATGCGTGCCCGCGGCGGTGCGAACGAGGCCATCCGCACACTGCTCGAACTGGCACCTCCGGCCGCGGTCGTGATCCGCGACGGTGAGACGGTGGAGATCCCCACCTCAGATGTCCAGGCCGGGGACCTGCTGCTGATCCGGCCTGGGTCCAAAATCCCCGTTGACGGTGAAGTCGAAGAGGGCCAGTCGGAGGTCGATGAATCCATGGTCACGGGCGAGAGTCTGCCGGTGACCAAGACCGTCGGATCGGAAGTGATCGGCGCGTCCATCAACACCACCGGCACGATGCGGGTCCGGGCCACCAAAGTCGGATCCGACACAGCACTGGCGCAGATCGTGGCCCTCGTTCAGGAAGCCCAGAACTCCAATACGCCGGGCCAGCGCCTGGCCGATAAGGCCGCCTTCTGGCTGGTACTGGTCGCCCTGATCGGCGGGACCGTCACGTTCGCCGCGTGGCTGGCCCTGGGCGCCGGGCTCCAGGCCGCCATGCTGTTCGCCATCACCGTCGTGGTGATTACCTGCCCTGACGCGTTGGGCCTGGCCACACCAACGGCCATCATGGTGGGCACCGGGCTGGGTGCCAAACGGGGGGTCCTGTTTAAGAACGCCACCGCCCTGGAGGTCTCAGCCCGGATCGGGACCGTGGTGATGGACAAGACCGGCACCCTCACCAAGGGCGAACCGGAAGTGACCGACGTCGTCGTGGAAGGCGTTGACCGGAACGAACTGTTGGCGCTGGTGGCGGCGGTCGAAAGGGAATCCGAGCATCCGCTTGCCGCGGCTGTGGTCCGGCATGCCCAAGCACAGGGCGTACCCGTGCTTGCGGCGTCGGAGTTCCTGAACGTTCCCGGCCACGGCGCCGGCGCAACAGTGGATGGACACCGCGTGCTCGTGGGCAACCGCAAACTCATGGCCGGCGAAGGCATCGATCCCGGTCCGCTGGCCGCGGTGCGCGACGAACTTGCCGCTTCCGGCCGCACCGCAGTGCTCGTCGCCGTGGACGGCCGGCCCGCGGCTGTCATCGCAATGGCGGACGCTGCGAGGGAAACGGCGGCCGCCGCCGTCGCTGCCCTGCATGAAGCCGGGATCACTGTCGTCATGCTCACCGGTGACAATGAGGCCACCGGCCGCAGGATCGCCGGGCAGCTGGGCATTGACACCGTCATCGCCGAAGTGCTCCCCGGGGACAAATCAGCAAAGATCGCAGAACTCCAAAAGACAGGGAAGAAAGTCGCCATGGTCGGCGACGGCGTCAACGACGCCCCCGCCCTGGCGCAGGCAGATCTCGGCATCGCGATCGGTGCCGGCACCGATGTTGCCATCGAAACGGCCCACGTCGTCCTGATGCGCTCGGATCCGCTGGATGTGCCCATCGCGCTGCGGATCGGCAAAGGCACGCTGCGCAAAATGCGCCAGAACCTGGGCTGGGCCGTCGGGTACAACGCGATAGCGTTGCCCATCGCCGCCGGGGTATTCGCCTTCGCCGGCGTCGTGCTCAGCCCGGAAATCGCAGCTTTGTCGATGTCCGGTTCCAGCTTCCTGGTCGCCGTCAACGCCCTGCTTCTCAGGAGACTGCGGCTGCCGCAGCCGGAAACACCCGAGGCCAGCACCGCCCGTGCAGCCCAGCCGCTGGCCCCGGCCGGCACGCGCTAGCAACCCGCCATGGACCTCAGCCTCATCTCCCGGCTGCTGTTTCTGCCATGTCTGGACGATCAGGGACTCGGCCTTGCCGATCTTTGAACGGATCGCTTTCAGTCGCCGGCAACCCGTAGCCCTGCCTCCGGTCCTACACTGGACCCATGTTTTCAGGCGTCCAGCACCCGGTGCCCTAGATGAGCCTGCCAACGATGTTCCTGGGCGCCCTGTTGTCTGCCCTTGCCGCGCTGGTTCTCCTGCTGCTGGTGCGCAGGGAACGGCGGGCCGGTGTCGTGGCCACCGCGGCAGGTGCCGCGCTCCTCATGCCCATGCTGTGGAATTCCATCCTGAACTGGACCGGAGCCATTGGCCTGTTTTCCCACGACCTCCCGTTCCCGCCCTTTCCGGTCAGCTGGCAGGACACGGGAACAGGTGTCTTCACCCTTGCCGGCACGGCTCTGGCCCTGATGACCGGGCCCTGCAGCCGCGATGCGCCCCGCAGCGTTGCGGCAACAGCAGAACTGACGGCGCTCGCCGCCCTCATCGTGGACGTCTACCTCTACTGAACCGGCTTTACTGAAACCCGCCCACAGAACTCCGTGCCGCTGACCTGACCCAACGCTACTTTTGCGTCGGCAGCGTCAGGATCTCGGCGCCGTCGGCCGTAATGGCGATGGTGTGCTCGGTGTGGGCCGTCCTGCAGCCGGTGGCGCTTCGAAGCGTCCACCCGTCGTCGTCCGTTACCAACTCATCCGTGTCAGCCATGATCCATGGCTCGAGTGCCAGCAGCAGCCCGGGCCGCAGCTTGAAGCCGCGGCCGGGCCGGCCGGTGTTGGGCACGTGCGGGTCCTGGTGCATAGTGGAGCCGATGCCGTGGCCGCCGAACTGCGTGTTGACCTGGTAGCCCGCGTCGATGAGGACGCGGCCGATGGCGTACGCGATGTCACCGATCTTGGCCGACGGCCCGGCCGCGGCGATCCCGGCGGCCAGGGCACGCTCCGTCGCCTCGATCATCGCCACGCTCTCCGCCGGCTGTGATTCGCCCACGAGGAAGCTGATGGCAGCGTCCGCGGCAATGCCGTTCTTGACGACGGCGAGGTCCAAAGTCAGCAGGTCGCCGTCGGCCAGGGCGTAGTTGTGGGGCAGCCCGTGCAGCACGGCATCGTTGACGCCCGTGCAGATGTAGTGGCCGAAGGGGCCGCGGCCGAAGGAGGGCGCATAGTCCACGTAGCAGGATTCGGCCCCCGCCTCGGCGATCATCTCCTTGGTCCACTGGTCAATGTCCAGGAGGTTGGTGCCCACGGTGGCGCGGCTCTTCATGGCCTGCAGGATGTCAGCCACCAGGGCGCCGGTCTCCCGGGCGCGGTCCACTTCAGCGGGGGTGAGGATTTCGATCACGGGGCGACCCTTCATGCGCGGCCAATAACTATGTGCCCCATCCTATTTGTCCTCCCTTGAGAGGCCGCAAGAGGCGGCGCTACCCGTCGCACGTCAGGGGTTGCCAGAGACATAGATGCATGTAAATATTTACCTGTGTCTATGTCCTTCGAGTTGACCCCGGTCCAAGCGGTTGCCTGTTGTTCGCCCTTGGCCCGGCAGCCGTTGTCCGAATCGGAAGCAGACGGAATTGCCCCGCTGTTGAAGGCGCTGGCCGATCCGGTCCGGCTGCGGCTGATGTCCATGGTCGCCTCGCATGAGGGCGGCGAGGCCTGCGTCTGCGACCTGAACGACGCCTTCGAGCTGTCCCAGCCCACCATCAGCCACCACCTGAAGATCCTGCATGAGGTGGGTTTGCTGGACCGGGAGAAGCGCGGCGTCTGGGTCTACTACCGGGCCCGGACCGAAGCCCTGCAGAACCTGGCCGCCCTGATCGGCGGGCAGGCCAAGTGAAGGTGCTGTCCCGCCAGGTGGCGGCTGAGTTTGTTGGCACGGCCTTCCTGGTCATGGCCGTGGTGGGCTCGGGCGTGATGGCGTCCACACTGTCCCCGGACGACGCCGGGCTGCAGCTTTTGCAGAACAGCCTCGCCACGGGTGCCGCGCTGGTGGCGCTGATCGTGGCACTCCAGCCGGTGTCGGCGTCGTTCAATCCCGTGGTGACCCTGATGGAACGGGCGCTGGGGATGATTGACTCCAGGACGGCGGCAGGCCTGATCGGCGGGCAGGTCCTGGGCGGCCTGGCCGGCACGGTGGCGGCCAACCTGATGTTCGGGCTGGACGCCGTTTCGTTCTCCACGCACCAACGCGCGGGCGTACCGCTCTGGCTGGCTGAGGTCATCGCCACGGTGGGGCTGCTGCTGGTCATCTTCGGCACGGTCCGGTCAGGCCGGGCCGACCGGGTGGCCTTCGCCGTCGGCGGGTACATCACGGCCGCGTACTGGTTTACCAGCTCCACCAGCTTCGCCAACCCTGCCGTGACCATCGCCCGGACTGTCACGGACACCTTTGCCGGCATCGCGCCGTCGTCGGCTCCTGCCTTCATCCTCGCGCAGCTGCTGGGCGGCGCTGCGGGGTACGTCCTGGTCCGCTTCCTCTACCCGTCCTTCACCGCTGTTTCCGCCGCTCCCGCTGCTGACCGAAAGGTGCTCTCATGAGCCAAAAGCCCTCCGTTTTGTTCGTCTGCGTCCACAACGCCGGCCGCTCCCAGATGGCCGCCGCCTTCCTGACCACCCTGTCACAGGGCGCCATCGAGGTGCGCTCCGCCGGTTCGCAGCCGGCCGGGCAGGTCAATCCGGCAGCGGTCCAGGCCATGGCGGAGGTGGGCATCGACATGTCCGCCGAGATCCCGAAGGTCCTCACCACCGAGGCCGTGAAGGATTCCGACGTGGTGATCACCATGGGTTGTGGCGATGAATGCCCCTACTTCCCGGGCAAACGCTATGAGGACTGGGTCCTGGCGGACCCGGCCGGCAAGGGCGTCGAGTCCGTCCGGCCCATCCGCGACGAGATCAAGACCCGCGTTGAAGCCCTGATCGCCTCCCTGATCCCCGCACAAATCTGAAAGGCGGACAGCATGACATCGTCACAGGAATCGCTGCCCGTTGCCGTGATCGGCGCCGGGCCCGTGGGCCTGGCCGCGGCGGCGCACCTGCTCGAACGCGGGCTGGAACCCCTCGTCCTCGAGGCTGGGCCCACGGTGGGCTCCGCCATCCGGGAATGGGGACACGTCCGGGTGTTTTCCACCTGGAAGTACAACCTTGACGCCGCTTCGGTGCGGCTGCTGGAGCGCAACGGCTGGGAGGCGCCCCGGCCCACCGCGCTGCCCTACGGATCCCAAATTGTCTCCGAGTACCTGGAGCCCCTGGCCGCAACACCGGAGCTGAAGGACAGGATTCGGACCGGGGCCCGGGTTGTAGCCGTCACCCGGCAGGGCATGGACAAGGGCCGCAGCCAGGGCCGCGACCAGGCGCCGTTCCTCCTGCGGATAAAGCACGACGGCGGGCAGGTCACCGAGTTGCTGGCCCGTGCCGTGATCGATACCTCCGGGACCTGGACCACGCCGTCGCCGCTGGGAGCTTCGGGACTGCCGGTCCCGGGCGAGGCTGAGGCACGTGCCGCGGGGTTGGTTGCCGGACCGCTCCCGGACGTGTCGGCCGGCGGGTTCGCCGCCCGCCGCACCCTGGTGATCGGCTCCGGACACTCCGCCGCCAATATGGTCCTGGACCTGGCCCGCCTGGCCCGCGCCAATCCGGGCACGGAAGTCCTCTGGGCCATCCGCGCTGCCACCCCTGCCCGTGCCTACGGCGGCGGGGACGCCGACCAGCTGCCCGCCCGCGGCCAGCTCGGCGCCCGGCTGCACACCGCCGTCGACACCGGAGCAGTCCAGCTCCTGACGAAGTTCCACACGGCTTCCATCGAAGCCCACGACGGTTCTGTGACCGTGCACGCTGCTGACGGCCGGAGCGTGACCGTGGACCGGATCATCCCGGCCACCGGGTTCCGCCCGGACCTGTCCATCCTGTCGGAGCTGCGGCTGGACCTTGACCCGGCCGTGGATGCGCCGAAGGCGCTCGGCCCGCTGATCGATCCCGATTTCCACAGCTGCGGCACGGTTCCTGCCCACGGCGCCAAAATCCTGGCTCAGCCGGAGAAGGACTTCTACCTGGCCGGCATGAAGTCCTACGGCCGGGCGCCGACCTTCCTCATGGCCACCGGCTACGAGCAGGTCCGCTCCATCGCCGCGGCCCTGGCAGGCGATACCGCAGCGGCGGATGCCGTGGAACTCGAGCTCCCCGAAACCGGCGTCTGCTCCACCAGCATTCCGGATGATGCAGGGGAGGCCGCTGAGGACTCCTGCTGTGGAACGCCGGCACCGGTGCCGGTGACGATCGGTTTCGCCACCGGCCTCCAGCACGGCCGCACCGGCGAAACGGCCAGCCTATGATGTGAACACCGGCTGGTATCCATGCATGGGAGGCTCTTATGACGGTACGGGAGAGTGATCCGGTGAGGGCAGACGTGCTGTGGATCGCGTCCGACTTCCGGAACATCATCCTGGCTGCGTCCGCCGACGAGCTGGACTTGCCTTCCATCGGTACCCGGTGGACCAACCGGCAGCTGCTCTTTCACATGGCCTTGGGACAGAACATCGCACTGGCGGGAATACCGCTCCTGGGCCTGTTCTCCCGCCTGCCGCCGCCGGCCTCCCGGTACTGGAGCAAGCTCCTGGACTCCTGCGCACGTCCCTACAACTGGGTCAACTGGGCCGGGAGTGCCGCCGGGGGCCGGGTCCTGAAGCCGGAGCGCATGCTGCGGATGATGGACCGGACCACGCGGATGATCGTGAAATGGTACAGCCGGGCGGACAACCAGGCACTGGCCCGCGGCATGACCATGCCCGTCCGCTGGGACCCGTACTTCCTGCCCTGGATGAGCCGCCGGGACGTCCTGGAATGGGCGCCGAAGCATTACCGCCACCACCGCGCACAGCTCACCCTGACTACGCTGCTGTCCTGACGGCGTCGGGGTGTGCATTCCAGCCCAGTTACTCTTGGCTGCCCCGGCCTTCGGCCCGCGGCACGCCGATAGCGGCGGCGTGCCGCGGTAAGTGCCGGAAGAGTAACTGGGCGGGGACGCGCGACGGCGGCCGTTTCAGCCGACTGCCCAAACGGGCCTGGCTCACGGGGCGGACGGGTCTCCGTAATTGATGCCGATGGAGCGGCCGCGGGCAAAATGGGCATTCGCGATGTCATTGACTTCGCGGACACTCTTTCCCGGGTAGGCCAGCCGGATCCACTCGTAGTCCCATTCCTGCATGTCCCGTACACGGCCGGCCTGTTTTGCGGCGCGCATGTGGGCTGCAAGGTCATCCCCGCCGAGGACCTGGCGGGGCGGCGCCATGGCGGGTTGCGGCTTGGGCGGAGGCACCCTGGCCGGACGTGGCGGGGCCTTTGCGGTGTGCACGAGTGCCACGGTCAGCGCAATCACGCCCGCAGCAATCAGGAGGACCCACCAGTACTGAATGATGAGGGCAATGACGATGAGGGCGAAGAAGGGGGCACACCCGAGGGTGCCGCCGCCCTTGCTGGCTGAACGACGACGTTTTGCTGCCATGGTGCGGATCCCACTTGTCTCGACATGTTGACGGAACAAGTTCACTCTCGCACCAGGTTTGCGCCATGTCATGAGTATTTAGTACTCGATTGTGGGTGCCAGGGAAGGGGAGAACCCTGCGTCCCCAACTGGGTAGCAGTTAATGTCGCTTTGACGCGTCTAAACGACATTAACTGCTACCTAGTTGGGTCAGTCCGTGATGTCGGTGCCCGTGCTCAGATCCTGCCACTGCTCCAGCTCCGCGCGCTGGGCGTCGGCCACCTTGCCGAAGGCACCGAAAGCGTCCGTGCCCAGGACCAGCAGGCCCGGCGGGTTGGGGGACTCGACGACGGCGATGATCGCCCGGGCGGCCTTGTCCGGGTCCCCGGGCTGGTTGCCGTGCGCGGTGTCGTGTTCCTTGCGGCGCTTGCCGGCCGTGTCCGCATAGTCGTCGATCGCCGTCGCGGACTGGGTGAGCGAGCGGCCCGCGAAGTCGGTCCGGAAGCCGCCGGGTTCGATGGCGGTGACGTTGATGCCCAGCGGCTTCAGTTCGTTGCGCAGCGATCCGGACATGCCCTCCAGTGCCGCCTTGGTGGCCGCGTAGTAGCCCGAGCCGGCCGGGGTGATCCGTGCCCCGATGGAGGAGATGTTCAGGATGGAGCCGCGTTTGTTGACGCGCATGCCGGGCAAAACTGCCTTGATCATGTCCACCGCCCCGAAAAAGTTCGTGTCGAACAGCCGCCGGATGTCGCCGTCGTCCGCTTCCTCCACGGCGGCGCGGTAGCCGTAGCCGGCGTTGTTGACCAGCACGTCGATGCTGCCAAACTTCTCCTCCGCCTGCTTCACCGCCGCGCTGATCTGCGCCTTGTCGGTGACGTCCAGGGGGAGCGCCAGCGCGGTGTCGGGGAATCCGGCGGTGATGTCCTGCAGCGTCTCCACCTTCCGGGCAGTGACGACGGCGTTGTGCCCGGATGCGAGCACCGCCTCCGCGAGTGCGCGGCCAAGTCCGGTGGAGCAGCCTGTGATGAGCCACGTTGCCATGGGTTTTCCTTTCGTAGGGGAGTGGGGGTAAAGCGAACGGCCGGCACCTAAGCTGCGTGCCGCCGTCGTGCCTGTGCGGTGAGTTCGTGGGCGCCGTAGCTGTTGTCGTCCGGGTTGACGGTGACGCCGGGGGCCACGAGTTCGTCGATGCGGTCCAGTACTTCGTGGCCCAGCTTGGTGTCCGCGGCCGGCAGGTAGGACTCCAGCTGCTCCATGGTGCGCGGGCCCACGATGGCCGAGGTGACGCCGGGGTGGTTGATCACGAACGCGATGGCCAGCTCGATGAGCGTGACGCCGGCCCATTCGGCCACCTGGGCCAGCTCCTCCACGATGTCCAGCTTGCGCTGGTTGGCAGGCTGGGCCATGTCGAACCGGGCGCTGGGCCGGGCACTCGAGGTGGGCCTGGACGCGGAGTCCTTCCGCCACCGGCCGGAGAGCCAGCCGCCGGCCAGCGGGCTGTAGGTGAGGGTGCCCATCCCGTGCCGCTGGACCGTGGGCAGGACGTCCTCCTCGATCCCGCGGGTCAGGATGGAGTACGGCGGCTGCTCGGTGACGAACCGCTCCAGGTTCCGTTCCCGGGAGGCCCACTGCGCCTCCACGATCTGCGAGCCGGAATAGGACGAGGAGCCGATGTAGCGGACCTTCCCCTGCCGGACCAGATCGGTGAGGGCGCCCAGGGTCTCCTCCACATCCATCTCCGGGCTGGGCCGGTGCACCTGGTAGAGGTCGATGTAGTCCGTGTTCAGCCGGCGCAGCGAGTCCTCCACGGCCCGCATGATCCAGCGCCTGGATCCACCGCGCTGGTTGGGATCGTCCTCGTCCATGGGCATGAAGAACTTGGTGGCCAGGAAGACGTCATCCCGGCGGCCGGCCAGGGCCTCCCCGACGATCTCCTCCGAGGCGCCGCCAGAGTAGACGTCAGCGGTGTCGATAAAGTTGATGCCGGCGTCCAGCGCGCGGTGGATGATCCGGGTGGCGTCGGCGCGGTCATTGTTGCCCCACGGGCCGAACATCATTGCGCCGAGGCAGAGGGGGCTGACCTGCACACCGGTGCGGCCGAGCGGGCGGTATTCCATGCTGGTTCCTTTTCTTAGGCGTTCAGGCTTCTCAAACTTCGGGGATGACCATGGCGAACCGCTCGGGGCGGGCCACATCCGGGTCGGGGCCGCTGCGGACATTGGTGTCCAGGGCGTCGATGGCGGCGAGTTCTGCGGCGGACAGCTCGAAGCCGAACACGTCGAAGTTTTCCGCGATGCGTGCCGGGTTGGTTGACTTGGGGATGGCGGAGCGGCCCTGCTGCAGGTGCCAGCGCAGCATCACCTGGGCGGGGGTTTTGCCGTGGGCCTGCGCGAGGGCGGCAATCGCCGGGTCGCGCATGACGTTCTTCCGGTTCTCGCCCCAGCCCGGGTAGAACGTGATGCCGCCGATCGGCGACCACGCCTGGGTGAGGATCCCGTGCCCGGCATCGGCCGCCTGGACGTTCCGCTGAGCGAAGTACGGGTGCAGCTCGATCTGGTTCACTGCCGGAACCACGGACGTTTCGGCCAGCAGCTGCGTGAGGTGGTGCGGCAGGAAGTTGCTGACGCCGATGGCCCGCACGCGTCCGTCCTTGAGCAGGGTTTCCAGAGCCTTGTATGCGGCGATGGTTTTCTCGAACCGGTCCGGGGCGGGCTGGTGCAGGATGAGCAGGTCCAGCTGCTCCACCCCGAGCTTGCCGACCGACTTGTCCCAGGCATGCAGGGCTTCGTCATAGCCGTAGTCGCTGACCCAGACCTTTGTCTCGATAAAGACGTCGGAACGGTCCAGGCCGGAGCGGCGGATGCCTTCGCCCACCTCCCGCTCATTGCCGTACGCGGCGGCGGTGTCGATGTGCCGGTAACCCACCTCCAGCGCGGTCTGGACGGCCGCCGTCGTCTCTTCCGGGGGACTTTGGAAGACGCCCAGGCCGAGCGCGGGCATTGTGGTTCCGTTGTTGAGCGTGAGTTCCATAACCATGCCCTTCACGCTATGCGGGTGCGGCGGTTTGTGGGAGGGCTTGCCAGTCCCTCCTTCGCTGCAGGTCCCGGCGAGTAGCGTGGGTGCCATGACCAACAGCGATGACGTCCGGAAGTTCCTGACCTCCCGGCGCGCCCGGCTCACGCCTGAGGATGCCGGGCTGCCCGCGTACGGCGGCAACCGGCGGGTGGCGGGGCTACGGCGGGAGGAGGTGGCGATGCTCGCCGGGATGAGCATCGATTACTACATCCGGCTGGAGCGGGGGAACCTGTCCGGGGCCTCGGACAGCGTCCTGGAGGCGTTGGCGCGGGCATTGCAGTTGGACGACGCCGAGACGGCCCACCTGTTTGACCTGGCCCGGGCGTCCACGGCTGCCCCGCGCGTACGGCGCAGGCGGAGTCCGCAGACAGTGCGGCCCAGCGTGCAGCGGGTCATCGATGCGATTACCGCGGCGCCGGCCTGGGTCCGCAACGACCGCGGCGACGTTTTGGCCTCCAACGAGCTGGGCCGGGCGCTGTACCTGGACATGATGGCCGACGGCGGCACCCCGCCCAACAGCGCACGCTTCACGTTCCTGAGCCCCAAGGCGCGGGAGTTCTTCGCCGACTGGGAGCGCGCGGCGGACGATATCGTGGCCGTGCTTCGCTCCACGGCCGGGAAGAACCCCTACGACAAGGACCTGTCGGATCTGATCGGGGAGCTCTCGACCCGCAGCGAGGAGTTCCGCACCCGCTGGGCCCGCCACGACGTGAAGTACCACCGCGCCGGCCGCAAGAAGCTCCACCATTCGATCGTGGGGGACCTGGACCTGACCTACGAGGCGCTGGAGCTCCCCGCCGACCCCGGGCTCCGGATCAACATCTACACGGCCGAGCCGGGAACTCCGTCAGAGGACGCGCTGAAACTCCTGGCCAGCTGGGCCGCCACGCAGCGCAGCATCACCGAGGCCGCCGCCCAGGACATCAGCTGAGCTGGCCCCAATGCAGCCGCTACATCCGGCCAGAAGCCAGGTCTGCGTCCACGTTCGGATCCGTGCGTGTGGTTTCCTGCGCACTGTCGTACGGCGCCGGCTCCTTCTTCGACGCCTGCATGGAGCGCCACACTGCTGCCCCGGCTGCCAGGGCCGCAAGCGCGCCGATCCACCACAGCATCCTGCCCGCCGGCCGGGAAGCCTTGACCGCGACGGGGGCAGCCTTCGGTCCCACCCGCCTCAACCGTTCCTGGACCCGGGGAGTGTAGGTTTCCACACCCCCGGCAAGTTCGTCCGCCAAACGGCGCAGGAGTGACTGGAGGCGCGGGGAAGCGGTCTCAATGCCGGTGTCCAGTCCTGCCACCGCTCGCTGCAGCGCCGCCTGTACCCCGGGGGTGGCCCATTCCCGGCCCTTGGCCAGCTGGGTGATGAGGTTCTCGGAAAGACGGTGGGCGTGTTCGGTCTCGGTGAGTGGTTCTGCTGTGCGCATGGATGTCTCCTTTGAGCGATGGGTGACCACAGCGTACGGCCTGCAGAAACGTGGAGAAAGGGTCTTTTGGAACTAGGAAGTCAGGGGCCGGAAGCGGAAGCGGCTGCGGCCGCATAAAGCGCACGGGGTAGAGAGCTGGCGGCGGCTGGGGTAGGCGTTCGCAGTCTAGGGCGAACACCTTCGCCGCCAGCTCCCGGTACCACCCTACGATCCCGTCCCACCGCGCATCCCCCGTAATCGGTACGCGTTTTCAATGACCCGGCTACTTACCCCCCATCTTCAAAACCGGCTATGCAGCCGCGGTCCGCCCACGGTGATGGCCACGGACAACATGCGGCAATTCGCGGATCTTTCCCCTACCGGCCGGTAGCGTGTTCACACACACCACATTAGTAAGTAAACTTATCAATGTGGTGTGCCTGGCTGGTCCCAGTCAGGTGCGGTGAACGGAATTTTGCGACAGGAGGTGTACGGCGTGGATGGAGAGAGCGCGCGGCGGCGTGAACTGGCTGCCGTCGTCCTGGCCGGATTGGACCCGACGATAGCGTGGCCGTCTTATTTCGGGCGGCGCCGCTGTTCAGAGTTTGAGTTGTCCGCCTATCTCCATGGCGCGCTATCCCTGCCGGAGGCTGAACATCACTTCAACGTTGGTGCGGGGGCCCAAGGAATCGCCGCGGATAATGGCCCGCTGTCTGTAACGGAGCCGGGTGCAGGGACAGCGTTGCATTCTGCTGATGGGGAATCGGTTAGTGACGAGGATCTTTTGGCGGCACTGGGAGCCGCCGGCCGGTCACTGCTCAGCCCTGAACGGGCGGAGGTGGAACGGCTGCGGTCCCTGCACGAGACGGGTCTGCTGGGCTCAGGGACGAGACCTTTTTATGACAAGGTCGTGGTCGCCGCCAAGGAATACTTTGGCGTGAGTACTGCGTCCATGTCGCTCATCGCCGCAGACACCCAGTTCCTGGAATCCGCGGTGGGCCCCCTGCGCCCGGAAACGCCCCGGGAGATCGCGTTCTGCGCGCGGACGGTGGAGGCGAACTCGATGCTCGTCATCAATGACACGCTCACCGATGACCGGTTCGCTGCTAACCCGCTGGTGGTCGGCGAGCCCTTTATCCGTTTTTACGCCGGCTATCCCTTACACGGCCCGCGCGGGTGGAACATCGGAAGCCTGTGCATCATCGACCAGGAACCCCATGCATTTTCCGGCTCTGAGCAAGAGGTCCTCCGGGCGATGGCCGCGGTCGTCCAGAACCGCATCGATTCAGGCAGTTAACACTCCAAAAAGCCAGCAAAAACGCCGGCCTGACGCTCCTCACAAAACGGGGCTACCTTTTTGTCATGGAACGCATGTGCTGTATCGGGCACCCCACAAAACTGCTGTAGACCAGGACACGGGTGAGCTGTTCACTGACCTGCTGGTTATCGTCGTCCCCGATGACGCCGCCACGTCAGCCCTGGTCGAGGACCCGTCCCTGCCGTTTTTCACCGTCCCGCACTTCAACGGTTACAGCGCTGTCCTGGTGCAGGAGTCGCGCCTGGGTGAGATTTCACGCGACGAACTGGAGGAGATCCTCATTGACGCCTGGGCGGCACGTGCACCGAAAAAGCTGGTTGCGGAGTTCTTCGCGGCCCACTGAGCGTTAGGTGGCAGGTTGGGCAGGAACGTACGACGGCGGCTGGCTAGGTCCCATCACCATGCAGTTCCGGGTGAGGGGCTACGGGTGTTCCACCCAGCAGGCGAGGATGGTGGTGGAAAGCTGGTAGGCCAGGGCGTTGCGGGTGATGCTTTCCGGTCCCAAAGTGGTGGGCAAGTTGGAGGCATCCACCTTCAGCACGAAGCTGTCCTTCTGAAACACGGCGGACCCATCGGCGGTTTCATAGGCCGGAAAACCGAGGTTCGCCAGGCCTTCGATGGGTGCAGCGCCCTTGGCCAAGGCCTGCATCGCGTTGAAGTATTTGAGTGCTGATGGCTTGTCCGCCGCCTCCTGCACGGAGATGACCAGCGCACCTTCAGCCAGGTGGTAGGTGCAGGTGAAGGTGCTGTCGGCCCAGCTATCGATCGTGTGCGGGTCCCTGTCCAGGTCCAGGATGGACCTCAGCCTCTCATTTGGCTGGTCCCCGCAGACCATCAGGGCAGCGGCGCTGGGCCCATCAGCCGAAGCGGCCCCGGGGGATGATGACTGAGTGTCGTGGTGCCCGCCGCCGTGGTGGCTACCTTCAGATGACGCTGCTGGTGGGGCCGCCGCCGTCGAGACCCCCGGCGCAGGGGTGACGGATCCGGCAGCTGTTGCACAACCGGAAAGCAGCGTGGCGGACAAGGCCAGGGAGGCCAGTAAAAGCTTGTGCTGATTCATGGCGCATCCAATTCTGCCGGCGCCTGGGAGGGGTGCGCGGCCGGGTGTCAGGCTTTGAGTTTGGCGTAGATGACGTAGTTGTCGTCAAAGAGTCCGGTGGCGGGGTCGTAGCCGTCGCAGGTGATCAGCCGGAGTTCAGCTCCGGCCGTATTGCCGTAGACCTCGAGGGTGGGGAACTCGTTTTTCGGGTACAGGGCGCCGTGGTCAACGGTGAACACGGCGATGCTGCCGTCGGTTCGCGAAACGCTGATCTCGGCACCGGGAGCGAGCTTGCGGAGGTCCGCGAATACACCCTTGTGGCCTCCGAGGGCGTTGACGTGGCCCAGCATTACCGAGGGGCCGCGTTCACCGGGGGTCGGGGAGCCGCTGTACCAGCCCGCTGGGGCTCCGTTGCCGGTGTCCTGCGGGACTTGGAGGGAGCCGTTGTCCTCCAGTCCCAGCTGAAGAAGGTCCGTCCGGACCCCGATCGAGGGAATGTGCAGGGTCACCGGAGCCGAAGCGGCCAGCGCCGCCGGGAGTGACGGGGTCACCGGTGCCTGGGCAGCAGCGGGTGCTGCGGCGGCAATAGTGGGGGAGGGAACTGCGGCGGCCATGGACGCCGCCGGAGAAGTGGCCGCCGATGAGACGGAAGCGGAAGGTGCCGTTCCAGCGCCGGGAGCGGTGGCGGGTCCGGCGGCACAGCCGGCCAAGGAAAGCGCGAGCAGAAGCCCGGCCGCCGTGGGGGCCCAGGGACCTCCACGGCGGCCCGGATTCTTGGTTGTCACAGTAGTGATCCGTTCAGCTTTGGCTTAGGCTGCTGCGTTGCGGCGGCGGACGGCGTAGGCTCCGCCTGCGAGGGCCACCAGGGCCAGGCCTCCGCCAATGGCGAGGGCTCCGGTGTCGGTGCCGGTTTCGGTGGCTACGCCGGTGTTAGCACCGCCGGCCGGCATCTTCATCTGTCCAGCAGTCAAGGTCCCGCATAGTGCCGGGGAGGTAGCGGCAAGCGGCAGGGTGGGGGCAAGGTCGCTCTTTGCGGCCTGGCCTGCTGCGCTAAGGGTGGCCGGGTCAAGGCCGTGCACCACAACCACTGCGGTGCCGGCGTCGAGCGCTGCCTTGGTTTCGGCGTTCAGTTCGAACGTGCGGTCAACCGTGTAGGAGGCACCCTGTCCGCCGACCTTGAGGTCCAGGCCTGCTGCGGGGCTGGTGTCGCCGCTGGTTGAGAGTGTGGTGACGATGCCGCCGTAGGACGGAGCGCCTTCGGTGGTGGAGACAACCATGTCCCCGTCCTTGTCCGCTGAAGGGTCGGGGCAGGTGCCCTTGGCGCCGCCGTGGATGTGCTGCACGTGCGGGTACGGGGCGTCCATGAAGGTTGCGGGCATGCCCGAGACCTTCAGGACGACGTGGGCCTGGTTGCCCTTGACATCCAGCGTGATGGTGCCGGAGCCTTTGCTGCCGTTGATCTGCTTCAACGTGGACTGGTAAGAACCGTCGGCGGCCATGGCAGGGGAACCGGACAGGGCGAGAGCGGCGAGGGCAAGGGTGGGGACTGCCATAAAGCGAAGTGATTTGTTCATTAGGAAAATCTCCTCATACACGTCCGTGTGATGTTGGTATCCCCAGAGAGGAGACAACAGTACTTCGCAGCGCACCGAAGAGCGGATGGGTCGGGAAGTGGCCTGATTCACTTTTCCACGTTGCGGGCCTGCTCCTACGCAGCCGCCTGCGCAGCAGCGGCCCGCGAAAACGGCCGCCGCTTCAACCACCGTTCCGCCAGGCCCATGACCCGTGTGGCCGCAGCCCAGTAGAGGACACCGCAGGCCAGGGATGCCAGCACCGCCAGGCCCTTATCCGAGGGGTTGTCGGAATCAAGCAGCGGGTACACCAGCCAGTGCGTGACGTAGATGTACAGCGACGCGCTCGCCAGCAGCGCCGTGATCCGGTGGAGTCCGCGCGGCACCCGAAGCGTGGGCAGCCACAGCAAAATGAGGCAACCGGCCAGGATGGTGCCGCTGCGGTACGGATCCTCAAAGGAAGCCGGAGCCGCCACAGCAGCGAGAACCGTAACGGCCCACCGCTGCCACAGCGTGCGGGACGCAGCCGCCGCCCAACCCAGCCCGAACAGCCACAGCACCGGCCCCTGGCCCGGGTAACGGCTCTCCACCAGGCCAAAGAGCAGGGGCAGGTCCACGGCAACCAGGGCCATCCCAAACGCCCACGGCCAGCGGCGCACCAGCCGGTCAACGGCCGGCACCGCCAGCACCAGGGCCAGCCCGATCAGGATGTGGACCAGGACTTCCACGAACCAGAACCGCGAGTAATCGCTCCACCCCTCCGGCCCCACCAGCGCGTTCAGCAGGAACACATTGTGCAGGGCGTACTTGTCCGTCACGGCGAACGCGAGCGCAATCACCGCAACGGATGGCACCACGATCCGCGCAATGCTGCGCAGGTGCCGCCGCAACCGCTCCGCACGCGCCCCGGACAGCTGGAAACGGGCAAAGTTGTAACCGGCCATCGCCATCAGCACGTGCGCGGTGCCCTGCCAGTGGAAGAACCCGATGTGCGTGGAGACGATCGCGATGATCGCCACGGCGCGCAGCACAATCCCCGTCTCCATCGGCGCGACCAGCCGGCGGTGCAATCGGTTCAGGGTACGGGCAGGACGCCCGGCAGGCGCAGCTTTTCCGGACGGCGCGACGGCGGCACCCGCCACGTGCGGCGCAGGCGTCAGTTCGCACACCGGCATCAGGTGCCAGCCTTCGGGGATGTGGCCGAGTGCCCGCTCCAGCCGGACGGACGCCGCCACGTAGGACAGCGAATCGCCGCCCAAGGACACGAACGAATCGGTCCCGGCGACGCTATCCACCTCCAGCACCTCGGCGAAGATGCGCCGCACGTCGGTGGAACCTGCGTCCGGGACCTCGGCCGGGCCGCCGTCGTCCTCTTCTCCTCCACAGGCGAGGGCGGCGACGGCGGGATAGTCCGGCTTTCCGTTGCCAAGGCGGGGGATGGCTTCCACCGGGTAAAGTTCGACGGCGGCGCGGGGCAGGCCCAGGTCCTGGGCGAGGGTTTTGGCGATCAGGGCCAGGTCGTGGTCGCCTTCGACGGCGGCCACCACCGCGTCATCGGAGCCCGCGGCCGCCGCGGTCACCCCGAGGTCCGCCAGCAGCCGCTCCACCTGGCCCAAGTCCACCCGGAGACCCACAATCTTCACGAACCGGCTGCGCCTGCCCACAATCTCGTAGAGGCCGTCGGTTCCAAGCCGGGCCAGGTCGCCGGTGCGGAGCTCGGTCACCTCCCGCCCCAGGCTGAGGTCCTCCGGCCGTTCGGCGTATCCCAGCATCACGTTGGGGCCGGAGTAGACCAGTTCGGAGGCGTCCAGGCCGGGCACGGGCTCAAGCCGGAATGACCCGCCCGGGATCGGCACGCCGATGGCCTGCGGATTCTGCAAGGCCTGGTCCGGCGGCAGGTAGGCCATGCGGGCGGTGGCCTCGGTCTGCCCGTACATCACGAACAGGTCCCACCCCTGCCGCCGGCCCTGTTCGGCGCAGGAGCGCACGCGGGCGGGAGCCAGCCGTCCGCCGGCCTGGGTGATGTAGCGCAGGCTCGGCACATCCATGTCCTCGAAGCCCACGCGGTCCAGGAGGTCGAAGGTGTAGGGCACTGCCGCGAAGGATGTCACGTGTTCGGTGCGGACCAGGTCCCAGAAGCACGGGTCCACCACCGAGAGGTCCGTCAGCGCCAGGGACGCGCCCGCCAGGAGATGGCTGTTCACCACGCTCATCCCGTAGCAGTAGGAGAGGGGGAGCGTGGTGGCCGCTTTGTCAGAGGGACGCAGCTGCAGGTACTCGGCGATCGCGGCGGTATTGGCCTGGATGCTGTCCCCGGAGATGCGCACCAGCTTGGGCGACCCCGTGGACCCGGACGTGCTGAGCAGCAGCGCGAGTTCCGGGTGAAGTTCGTGACGGGTCTGGTCGCGCCGGACGTCCAGGACCGCTTCATTGTCCGACGCACGGACCACAACGTCCGGATCGTAGGCCGCCAGCAGCGCGTCTGCAGCGGAGCCGCCCGCAGCAGGCAGGATCAGCAGCGGGTTGCCCGAGGACAGCGCGGCCAGGTAGGCCACCAGCGCCGGGAGCGTGTTCCCGGCCTCCAGCGCGACGAGGCGCCGGCCGGGCCCCAGGCGCCGGGCCATGTCTTCCACGCGGAGGGCCAGTTCGCTGTAGCTCAGGGACTCGTTTCCGGTATTGACGGCAATGCGGTCCCCGAACCGGGCCAGGTTGGCGGCGAAGGGGACACCGGCGAGTTTTGTCTCTAACGTCACCGGAGCACTTTAGAAGGTGAGGCTAACCTAACTCAACTGGACTATTGCGGCGGGCACGAGGAAGCCGGGCTGCCCGTGTTGGCCCCCGGGCACCGACTGTAGCCGGGGCACCTGCCCGGGGAACTACCTGCGCCGCGGCCCACGCTGCGCAGATTCGTTTTCGAGGCGCAGATTCCCTGGCGCTACCCGCATAGGGGCGCGTAGGGGAATGTGGGCGTCACAGGCGTCTTTGCGTGTCGCTCACTGCCGGTGCGCCTACGACGGCGGCCCCCAGGTATGGGAGGTATAGGTGCCTTCGTTTCAGGACTGTGCGTTTATGAAACCAATGATGATCGCGGTCCACCAACACAGCTGTGAGACCACCAGGCAGGACACCAAATGCGTGCGCTGGCCAAGTGTCAGGTCCCTGAAGGTAGCCTCGGCAGGCAACCGCGCGAGCCGCCGCATGAGGGGGATCAGCATGATTCCGTTCAGGCTGAGCACAAGGACCGCCGCGAGCTTCACATCGGTCATGGGGTTCTCCAGGTGCGGGCTCAGGAACACGCCGGTGGCCAGCATGCCGAAAAGGCCGCCCCAGATCAGGGGTGTAGCTGCACCATCGAGTCGAATGATCTCACGGAGGGTGCGCCGTCCGATCAGCCACAGGAAGCCGTGCCAATCGACCAGAATGATGGCGCCGAAAGCCACAACGAGGAATAGGTCATGCACGACGAGATCGATGCTGTGGACGTAGCCGTCAACGAACACCGCGGCCGATAGCAGCACAGACAACAGCCATGCCCCGACGGCCCCGGCGGAAAGGGCCGCAACCAGGCGCCGGGTGGACCGCTCTGATTCGCGGTGCCGCCGGATGGTGCGCCTGCTGACAGGGATATAGCTCATGACATGCCTCTGCGAGACCTGTAACCGATGGCCGTCCCAGCCAGGCCCGGGTAGCTCCAAGATAGCCCCGCCTGTGGCCGTCAACAAGCAGGAATTGAGCCCCTGATGCCCTAAGCGCTTGTGCTAAGCCGGCACAGCGGGCAGGGCGGGTGGTATGACGCCATCTTCGTGATCGTTGGCACCGGATTGATCCCCTTCCACGCAGCACGGATGGTCCGTATCCGGCGCCGCGCTACGCAGGTTCCCGGTCGACGCGCAGATTCCTGGGCGCCACCCACATAACCGCCGCACCGGGGAGCACGCGTGTCACCGGTGGGTTTTGCGCGTCGAGAACGGCGCAACGGGTACGACGGCGGCCCGCACCTTCGGGAGCGGGCCGCCGGTCATGCAAGGGGAGGTTAAGCCGTGGTCAGCACGGTCTTCAGCCAGCCTTCCTCGCGCCGGTCGAAGTTCAGGTAGGCGTCCACCACGTCGCTGATCGGCTCGTGCTGGGTGATGAATTTGGTGGGGTCGAACACACCGGAAGCCACGAGGTCCACCAGCGGCGGCGTGACGGAGCGGTGGTCGCAGTTGCCCATCCGGATGGTCAGGTTCTTGTTCATCGCCTGGCCGATCGGGTAGGTCATCATGGCCGGGCTGTACACCCCAATAATCCCGATCCGGCCGTACTTCCGCACCGTCTCCACGCTCCACTGGGAAACCTGGGAGGGGGCGTTGCCCGGCACCCAGTTCTCGCCCTGGACGTTCGTTGCGGGGGCCACTTCGGCCACCTCCCGGGCGAACTGTTCCGCCTGCTCCTCGCCCTTTGCCGCCGCAGGCCCGGCCCAGGGCCGCAGCGCATCCACGCCAACGGCGTCAATCACGGCGTCCACGCCAATCCCCAGTGTGGCCTCCTTCAGCGCCTCCACCGGGTCCTCGGCGTTGAAGTTGATCACGTCCGCGTTCTGGTCCAGCGCCTGCACCAGACGCGTTTCGATGCCGTCGATCGCGAACACCCGGGACGCGCCCTGCCGGAATGCCGACGCGATGGCCAGCTGCCCCACGATGCCCGCTCCGTATACGGCCACCGTGTCGCCTCGCTGGATGCCGGCCAGCTGCGCGCCGAACCACGCGGTGGGGAAGATGTCCGAAAGCAGGATGGCCTGTTCGTCGCTGACGTTGTCCGGCAGGGACGTCAGGGTGTTCGATGCCCACGGGATGCGGGCGTACTCGGCCTGCAGCCCGTTGATGGGGCCGGTGGTTTCGGGGCCGCCGAAGAAGCAGGTCCCCGCCTGCGGCCCGTTCGGGTTGGCGGTGTCGCACTGCGCGGTATGCCCGGCCCGGCACTGCCAGCACACCCCGCAGGACATCGTGGAGGACACGATCACGCGGTCCCCGGGGGCGAACCGGCGTACGGCCTTGCCCGCGGCAGTCACTTCGCCCACGGCCTCGTGGCCCAGAATGGTGCCTTCCTTCATCCCGGACATGGTGCCGCGGATGAAGTGGAGGTCCGTGCCGCAGATCGCACTGCGCGTGATGCGGACAATCGCGTCGTTCGGGTCCAGGATTGCCGGGTCATCAACGGTGTCCAGGCGGATATCGCCTTCACCGTGCCATACGAGAGCTTTCATGATGGGACTCCTTTACGGGTTACGCCGCCGATTAGGGTTCTGGTCATCAGGCGCTCCCTGCGCTGCGAGCACCCAGCTACGGAAATAGTAAGCCTACTGCCTATTTCGGTGTGCGGCCACAGAGAACACGTACGACGGCGGCGCCTCCTGGGTGCGGGCGCTGGCGACGCGCAGATTCCCTTCCGCTGCGCAGGTTCCTCTGCGCGTGCCGGATTTGGGCCGCGCAGGGGAGCATGCGCGTCGAGAATGAACCTGCGCGTCGAGAACCTGCGCGGGCGACGCGATCAGTTGGCCACGGTGAACGGAATTACGGTGACCCCGGAGTTGGTGGAGCCCAGCGTGTTGTCGCGGCACGACGTACGCAGGTGCAGCTTGTGGACGCCGTTGGCCATGGTGGTGGTGTCGATCGCAATGGGGGCGGACCCAAAGGGCTCAGGTCCGTACGGGCCTGCGGAATCCCAAAGCACCCTTCCCGGGTTAGCCGGCACGGCGTGGAAGTCCGGGTCGATTGCGATAAATGAGTGGGTCGCCGGGCGTGAGCCGCCGGGGTGGGTGGTCAGGCCCACTGTAGGCTCCCAGATGCCGGATACCGGACCGTCGGGAATGGGAACGTTCCGGACTGAGGACTCGCAGTACAGGGCGTGGGTGTACCAAGCCTTGCCCCGCAGGAACGCATTCCTTGTGACGTCAGACGGGGACTTGCCGTTCTGGATGTTGACCTGCCAGTTGAAGCTGGGTTGCATTTCGTTGCCGTCCGGCTCCAGGACGAACCCGCGGAAACGGACGTCCTGCAGGCCTGAGTGGTTGAACGCGGAGATTGGCCACGAGAACGTCACCCAGCGTTCGCAGGTTCCGTTGCACACAAAGTCGCCGGTGCCGCTGCTCGCTGGGCCGGCGCAGCTGAAGTTCGGTGTAGTGGCCCGCAGGTAACACTTCTGCACCGTGGTTTCCCTGTCGGGTGTTTTGAACACCATCGCGACGTAGTTGGCCGTGCCCGGGTTGTCGTGGAGGACCACGCGCACATTCACGGTGAGGTTGCCCGAACTGATCGTTTCGCGTTCCGGGATGCATGCCCCCAAGTGAACGTGGCCGGTATTGGTGATGGAATTGTTGGCTTGGTCGGTGTCCGGCATCCACCAGGCCTGAGCATCCACGAACTGCCGGGTTTCTCCATACGCCGTGCTGTCGGCGGCAGGTGCGCCGAGGCACGGTCCGGCGGCAGCGCGGGCAGTACTGGAATTCAGTGCCGGCATGACAGTGCAGCTCAAAACAACGGCAGTTACCAGTGCCAAGAAGCGTCTCATGACCATCCATCTTCCAAGTCGCCATCCCATTACCAGCATGATGATGGCCGGGTTTGGGGAGGCCTCGGCGCCTTCCGGCTTCCGCGGCCGGAGGGGCCGGTGTATGTCGATTCGGGAAAAGTGCGCGGCTGCGTTATGCCTGTCGCCGGCGTCGAAACGCCGAACCGTGAGATGTCTCGCTGTGATTTGGGCCACGAGGGCGTGGTCAGTATAAGCCCGGGCTCAGCGGCAAAACCAGAGTCGCCGGAGGGTATTACGACGGCGGCGCGGAACCTTTCGCAGGAGGTGACGGCGCCGCGCGGGTTTGCTTCGTCGTCTAGGAATAAGGTGGCCGTATGGAGTGCCGGATCAACGAAGTCCTGGTCCATTACGTCGAGCATGGCGCCGGCGTGCCGCTTGTTGCGTTAATGGCGCGGGTGTTGATCACCGCGAGATCGAGGCGGCAATTGAGGCCGTCGTTCCCGGCACGGGATACCGGCGGATCTATCCTGATCTGCCGGGGATGGGCCGATCGACGGCAGAGGGCCTCACCTCCAACAATGATGTGGTGGCGCTGCTCAGTGAATTCATCGACCACCTGGGCACGGGACCGGTGATGCTGGTCGGGCACTCCTATGGCGCCTACCTGGCTCGGGGAGTGGCCGCACAGCGGCCGGAAGGCGTGCTCGGCCTGGCGTTGTTGTGTCCCGTCGCGGAGCGGTCCGGAAGCGTGCCGGGCCACGAGGTGGTTGACCAGGACGCCGGCGCGTACGACGCACTCGAACCTGCGCAGCGGGCGGGGTTCGAGGACTATTTTGTCGTGCGCACACGGGCCACGGCTCGCCGGTACCGCGACTGCGTTGCGCCCGGTGCGGAGCTTGTGGACGAGGCCGCGCTGGGACGGATCTTCGCCGGGTGGACGGTCGACGTCGGGCCGGCCGTGTTCCCTGCGCCCACCTTGATCGTGGCAGGGCGACGCGATTCGGTCGTCGGATATGCCGACGCAGCCCAATTGCTCGAGTGCTACCCGCACGCCGCCCTGGCTGTCATTGAGGACGCCGGCCATGCGCTCATGCACGAGCGGCCCGAGCTGCTCGCCGCGTTGTTCGCCGACTGGCTCGATCGGGCCCGGCCAGAAGAAGGCGGGGCAGGCCCGCACGCTTGACGGGGTCCGCCGCTCCCGCATATCCTGAACGAACGGTCGGTAAATAATTCGGCACGTCCCAGACGGTCTTTGCATAGGAGCAACCATGGCAGCGCAGAACCTGCAGTCAGTGCCCGCTGAGCTAACCCCGGAAGAAGAAGCCGCAGGCCAGGCCCACTTCGACCGCATCATCGCCGAGGACTCGCGCATCGAGCCCCGCGACTGGATGCCCGCGGCCTACCGCAAGACCCTCCTGCGCCAGGTTTCCCAGCACGCGCACTCCGAGATCATCGGCATGCAGCCGGAAGCCAACTGGATCTCCCGCGCCCCCAGCCTCAAGCGCAAGGCCATCCTCATGGCCAAGGTCCAGGACGAGGCCGGCCACGGCCTCTACCTCTACTCCGCCGCCGAGACCCTCGGACAGTCCAGGGACAAGATGATGAACGACCTTATCGCCGGCAAGGCCCGCTACTCGTCCATCTTCAACTACCCGGCACTGACCTGGGCGGACATGGGTGCCATCGGCTGGCTGGTGGACGGCGCAGCCATCTGCAACCAGGTCCCGCTGTGCCGCGCATCGTACGGTCCCTACGGCCGCGCCATGGTCCGCATCTGCAAGGAAGAGTCCTTCCACCAGCGCCAGGGCTTCGAGATCCTGCTGGAACTTTCCAATGGCACCCCCGAGCAGAAGCAGATGGCCCAGGACGCCGTGAACCGCTGGTACGCCCCGGCCCTGATGATGTTCGGCCCGCCGGACGATGATTCGCCCAACTCCAAGCAGTCCATGGCCTGGAACATCAAGCGGTTCAGCAATGACGAGCTCCGCAGCCGCTTCGTGGGCATGATGGTGGAGCAGGTCCGGGTCCTGGGCCTCACCCTCCCGGATGACCAGGTCCGCTTCAACGAGGACACCAAAAAGTGGGAGCACGGCCCCCTTGACTGGCACGAGTTCCAGGAAGTCCTGGCCGGCCGCGGTCCCTGCAACGCCCAGCGCCTTGAGCGGCGGAGGGAAGCGCACGACGACGGCGCCTGGGTCCGCGAGGCAGCGGCGGCTTACGCAGCAAAACAGGCAGCAAAAGAGTCAATGACGACGAAGGAATACGCAGCATGAGCCCGCACGGCAACCCGGACGCCCCCGCAAGCGCCGCCACCGAAATCAACCGCGAAGCCCCCAAGGCATCCCCTGCTCCGCAGGAACACCATGACCGGAGCGCTTGGGGCCTGTGGGAGGTGTTCGTCCGCTCCAGCCGCGGCCTGAGCCACGTCCACGCCGGATCCCTGCACGCCCCGGACGCAGCCATGGCCCTCCGGAACGCACGGGACTTGTACACCCGCCGCAACGAGGGCGTCTCCATCTGGGTGGTCCCGGCCGACGCCATCGCCGCCAGCGATCCCGACTCCAAGGGCTCCTTCTTCGAGTCCCCGCAGGGCAAGGACTACCGGCACGCCACGTACTACACCAAGAGCGAAGGGGTAAAGCACCTGTGAGCACCCCCGACACCACTACCGGCCACGGCGACATCTCCACCGGTGTGGCCGGCGGCGATTCCAACGCCTCCGCCACCCGTATCACCCCCGGCAACGCCCTGCGCCCGGAGGACATCGCCCTCGAGGTCCGCACCGGCCTGGTGAAGCCCTCGGAGGACATCGCCGAGTACGCCCTCCGCCTGGGCGACGACGCCCTGATTCTCGCCCAGCGCCTGGGCCACTGGATCTCCCGCGCGCCGGAGCTGGAAGAGGACATCGCCCTGGGCAATATCGCCCTGGACCAGCTAGGCCACGCGCGCAGCTTCCTCACCTACGCCGGTGCCGCCATGACCAACGACGACGGCTCGGCCAAGTCCGAGGATGACCTGGCCTACTTCCGCCGCGAACACGAGTTCCGCAGCGTGCAGCTGTTCGAGCAGCCCAACGGGGACTTCGCGGCCACCATCGCCCGCCAGTTCGTGGTGAGCTACTACCAGTACGAGCTCTACCGCCGCCTCACCGGATCCACGGACGAGACCCTGGCTGCCATCGCCGCCAAGGCCGTGAAGGAAGTGGACTACCACCGGGACCACAGCGCCCAGTGGGTCCTGCGCCTGGCTGGCGGCACGGAGGAATCCCGCACCCGGATGATCCACGGCCTCCGGACCATGTGGCCGTACGTCAACGAACTGTTCCAGGACGATGACCTGACGCAGCGCCTCGCTGAGGCGGGTGCCGCCGTCGTGCCTTCCAGCCTGAGGGAAGACTTTGACCGGCTCACCGCCGAAATCCTCACGGAGGCTGAGCTGGAGGTCCCGGACGTGCCCGCGGCGCCGGGCGGCGGCCGGAACGGCAAGCACTCGGAGTACCTGGGCTACATCCTGGCGGAGATGCAGGTGCTGGCCCGCGAGCATCCCGGCGCCAGCTGGTGACGGCCGTGTACATTTCAGACTTCGAGACCCGCACCCGGACCCCGCAGCAGAAGGCGTGGGACATCGCGGCCACCGTTTGCGATCCGGAGATCCCCGTGCTCACCATCGCGGACCTGGGGATCCTGCGCAACGTGGAAGTACAAGACGGAAGCGTCACGGTCACCATCACGCCCACGTACTCGGGCTGCCCGGCCATGGAAGCCATCCGCGACGACCTCTACACAGCCTTCAAGAAGGAAGGCTACGACGACGTCCAGGTGGACCTGGTCCTGGCCCCGGCGTGGACCACGGACTGGATGACGGAGGCCGGGAAGCAGAAGCTGCAGCAGTACGGCATCGCCCCACCGTCCGGCAACAGCAAGGCCGGCGGCCACTCAGGCCCCATCCGGCTGAGCCTGGCCGTGAAGTGCCCGCAGTGCTCCAGCCTCAACACCAAGGAACTCACCCGCTTCGGCTCCACGTCCTGCAAGGCGCTGTATGTGTGCCAGGACTGCAAGGAACCGTTCGACTACTTCAAAGTCCTGTAAGGAACCCCCATGCCTGTTGTCCGCCAGACCACCGCCGAAGAGGCTGAGGTGACCGGCCGCCGTCGTCCGTCCTTCCACACCCTTGAGGTGCAGGAGGTGCGCCGGCTCACCGAGGACGCCATCGAGGTCAGCTTCCATGTGCCGGCCGAGCTCGCCGGCAAGTTCGACTACCTGCCCGGCCAGTATGTGGCCCTGCGCACCACGCTGCCGGATGAGAACGGCGAGCCGAAGGAAATCCGCCGCAGCTACTCCATCTGCGCGGAGCCGCGCAGCTTCCCGGACGGCACCAGCGAGATCCGGGTGGCCATCAAGAAGGACCTGGGCGGGCTGTTCTCCACGTGGGCCAACGCCGAGCTGAAGGCGGGGGACACTCTGGACGTGATGAGCCCCATGGGCGCGTTCGTGTCCAAGCACGGCCGGGACGGGCAGGCCGTGGAGCAGAACGTCATGAATTCCATGAACCACCCGGAGGAGCTCGCGGGGGAGGCGGGGAACTTCGTGGCCATCGCGGCGGGGTCCGGCATCACCCCGGTGATCGCCATCGCCCGGACGCTGCTGGCCGCCAACCCGGACACCCGGTTCGACCTGATCTACGCCAACAAGGCCGCCATGGACGTGATGTTCCTGGAGGAGCTGGCGGACCTGAAGGACAAGTACCCCCAGCGGCTCGCCATCCACCACGTACTCTCCCGCGAGCAGCGGATCGCGCCGCTGCTCTCCGGCCGGATCGACGCCGAGAAGCTGCAGCAGCTGCTGGGCACCGCCCTGCACGCGGACGATGTGGACGAATGGTTCCTGTGCGGGCCGTTCGAGCTGGTGCAGCTGTGCCGGGACACCCTGGCCGAGCGCGGGGTGAAACCGGAGAACGTCCGGTTCGAGCTGTTCACCTCCGGCAAGCCGGACCGCCCGGAGGGGCAGGCCGGCCGTCCCGTGGTGGTGGACGAGTCCAAGGAGACGTACAAGATCACGTTCAAGCTGGACGGCCTGCAGGGCGAGGTGGCCAGCCCCACGCACGCCCGCGAGTCCATCCTCAACGCCGCGCTGCGGGTGCGCCCGGACGTGCCGTTCGCGTGCGCCGGGGGAGTGTGCGGCACCTGCCGCGCCAAGGTGGTCACCGGCAGCGTGACCATGGACGAGAACTACGCGCTGGAGCAGGACGAGCTGGACAGGGGCTACGTTCTGACCTGCCAGAGCCACCCCACCAGCAAGGAAGTCACGGTCGACTTCGACGTCTAAGTCTTTCCCGGTTTCAACAGAGGAGTTCCATGATTTCCCTTTCCATCAGCAACGGCATCGCCGAGGTAGTGCTGGACGCACCGCAGAAGCTGAACTCGCTGGATGAGCAGGCGCTGCGGGATTTAACCCAGGCGTACGACGACGCTGCTGCCGCCGCCTCACGCGGTGAGGTGCGGGCGCTGCTGCTGAGGGGAGAGGGCCGGGCCTTCTGCGCGGGCCGGGACATCGCGGGCGTCACCCCGGAGAGCGACGACGCCGCCGCGTACCTGGGCGGGCTGGTGGAGCCTTTGCTGAAGAAGATGGCTTCTTTTCCCGCCCCCACCTTTGCCGCCGCCCAGGGCGCCTGCCTGGGCGTGGGGCTGGGGCTGCTGCTGGCCACGGACGTGGTGTACGTGGCGGAGAACGCCAAGTTCGGCTCGCCGTTCGCCAAGCTGGGCGCGACGCTGGACTCGGGCGGGCACTGGTACTTCACGGAGCGGCTGGGCATGCACCGGACGCTGGACCTGATCTACACGGCGGACCTGATCTCGGGTGCCGAGGCGGTGGCGCAGGGGATGTTCAGCCGTGCGATGCCGGCTGATTCGTTGTTGGAGTCCACGCGGGCGATTGTCGAGCGGGTGGCTTCGGGCGCGACGGGGGCGTTCGTTGCCTCGAAGGAGCTGGTGGCGCACATCCGCGACCAGCGTTTGGGCCTGTGGGAGGCCATGCAGGAGGAGAACCAGGAGCAGGCGCGGCTCTGCAAGACGGACGACTACGCGGAGGGTTTCCGGGCTTTCCAGGAGAAGCGTGAGCCGAAGTTCACCGGCAGCCACTGATTAAACCTCATCGATTGCTCCGTAACTGTCCTTTTCTGGGCCGAAAACGGCAGTTACGGAGCAATCGATGGAATTGGAGGGCTGCTGCCGCACGGCCGCGGCCCTCCAACCTGTCAAGCGGTGGGAAGGCTGCCCCTACCGGACTGCCACTTCCGATTCCAGTACCTCGTAGGCCGGTGTGGTGAGGAAGTCGGTGTAGTCCTCGGAAAGGCAGATCTCAGAAATGATGCGGGACGCCGGCTTGTAGTACCGGTTGAACAGTTCGTCGCCCACCTCGTTACGGAGCTTGTCCGTTTCCTCGGCCAGCAGGCCCTCGACCAGTTCGCGGGTTGACGTGTTCCCGGTGTCTGCGAAGACTACCCCGTTACGGATCTGCTGCCAGACCTGCGAACGCGAGATTTCCGCCGTCGCGGCATCTTCCATCAGGTTGTGGATGGCAACAGCCCCGTTCCCGGACAGCCACACTGCGGTGTAGGCGACGGAAACGTACAGGTTCCCGCGGAGACCGGCTTCGGTGGCCTCGCCGGGTGCTGACTCGATGTCGAGCAGTTGTTCGGCGGTGACATGGACCTCTGGGCGGGTCCGCTGCACCTGGTTGGGGGCGTCTCCCAGGACCCGGTCGAATACCTCCATGCAGATGGGAACGAGGTCCGGGTGCGCAACCCAGGAGCCGTCGAATCCGTCGTTGGCCTCGCGGGTCTTGTCTGCCCGTACTTTTGCGAATGCCTCTTCGGTGACTTCCGGCTGGCGGCGGTTCGGAATGACTGCTGCCATGCCACCCATGGCAAACGCCCCGCGCTGGTGGCAGGTCTTGACCAGAAGTTCGGTGTAGGCCCGCATAAAGGGAACGGTCATCGATACCGCTGCACGGTCGGGCAGGGTGAATTTCGTACCGGAATCGCGGAAATACTTGATGATGCTGAACAGGTAATCCCAGCGCCCCGCGTTGAGGCCGGAGGCATGGTCCCGCAGCTCATACAGGATCTCGTCCATCTCGAAGGCCGCGGGAATGGTTTCCACCAGGACGGTGGCCCGGATGGTTCCCTGGGGGATGCCGAGGGCGTCCTGTGCGAAAACGAAGATGTCGTTCCACAGCCGGGCTTCGAGGTGGCTTTCCATCTTCGGCAGGTAGTAGTAGGGGCCGTGGCCGTTCTCGAGGAGCTGCTTGGCGTTGTGGAAGAAGTGCAGTCCAAAGTCCACCAGGGCGCCGATGGCGGGCTTGCCGTCGAATTCCAGGTTCCGCTCCTCCATGTGCCAGCCGCGGGGGCGCATTATGACGACGGCGGTGGGCGCGTCGGTGCGAAGGGCGTATGTCTTGCCCTCGGGGGACGTGTAGGCCAAGGTTCCGCGTGCGGCGTCGTACAGCGAGAGTTGGCCGTCGATGACGTTGAACCAGGTGGGGCAGCTGGCGTCCTCCAGGTCTGCCAGCCAAACTTTTGCCCCCGAATTCAGGGCGTTGATCGCCATCTTGGCGGGGGAGCAGGGGCCGGTGATTTCTACCCGGCGGTCCTGCAGGGCGGGTGGCGCCGAGGCAACGGTCCAGTCGCCGTCGCGGACGGCTGCTGTCTCGGGCAGGAAGTCCAGGGTTCCGGTCTTTGCGGCTTCTGAACGGCGCTCCTGCCGTGCAGCAAGGCGGGCATCGCGCTCGGCGGCGAAGCGTGCATGGAGCGCGGCGAGGAACTCCAGGGCTTCCGGTGTCAGGATTTCGGCGGCGCGGTCAAAGGGCAGGTCAGCGGTTCGGGTCAGGGGCATTGGATTGTCCTTTCTGCGATTTTCACGATACGGACATTATGTTCTGCCAGATGAAAAAACAAGGGCCTCAGAAAAATCGGTCAGACCATTGACGATCGGTCAGACCAATACATACAGTTTGTCCACGAGGCAATATCTCAATCTCACTTTGTGGAATTTCTGCTCGGCGTCTCTTATCCCATTCATGCGCCCCACCCTCCCCGCTCCAAATACAAAGGAGTTTTTTGTGAGCACTTACCAGCAAGTCGTGGACCCTCTCTGGGGTTCACTCGGCCTGTCCGCGCTCTGCGCGGCATTGCCGTTGATTCTCCTGTTTGTCCTGCTGGGCGTCTTCCGGGTGAAAGCGGCCAAAGCCGCCATCGCCAGCCTGGCGCTGTCCATCATCCTGGCCCTGATGATCTGGCGTATGCCTGTGGACCAGGTCTTCAGCGCCACGGCCGAAGGAGCCTTCTACGGCCTGTTCCCCATCCTGTGGATCCTCATCAACGCGCTCTGGCTCTACAAACTCACGGTGGCCACGCCTTGGTTTGATGCCCTGGGCCGGACCATCCGCTCCATCTCCAACGACCTGCGGATCCTCTCGATCCTGATTGCGTTCTGCTTCGGCGCGCTCCTCGAATCACTCGCCGGTTTCGGCGCCCCCGTTGCCATCACGTCGGCGATGCTGATGGCCGCCGGCATGAAGCCGCTGAAATCCGCCATCGTCTCGCTTTTGGCCAACACCGCCCCGGTGGCCTTTGGTGCCATGGCCGCGCCCATCATCGCCCTGAACGGCGTGACCGGCCTGTCGCTGCACGACCTGTCCTCGATGGCCGGCCGCCAGACCCCCTTCATCGCCCTCATCGTGCCGCTGCTCCTGGTCTTCATCGTGGACGGCAGGCGCGGCCTCAAGCAGACCTGGCCCGTTGCACTGGTGGCCGGCGCAGTCTTTGGCATCTTCCAGTTCATCACGTCCAACTTCATCGCTGTGGAACTGACCGACGTCGTGGCTGCTGTGGCTACCGTGGCCGCCGTGCTGCTGATGCTCCGTGTCTGGCAGCCGCGGGAGATCATTGATATGTCCGGGCAGTCCGGCGGGTCAGGCGATCTTGAGGAAGAACGTCCCTCCGGCCCGTCATCCTCCAGCCGCGGTTCGGCAAGGATACCGGCATCCGCATCGGTTACGGAGGCTGTCTCCGCGGCTGCGACCACCCGGGTCGCGGTGCGGCCCAGCGCCACGGAGCGGCCCGTCCGCCGGGAAATCTGGATGGCTGTGGCGCCCTACCTGATCATCATGGCCGTCTTCTCCATCGCCCAGATCCCGGCAGTCAAGGACTGGCTGAGCGCCAACGGAAGCGTCAGCTTCGCATGGCCGGGCCTGGACGTCGTGGACGCCGGCGGGAAGCACGTTGCTGCGCAGAAGTTCAAGTTCGACCATCTCAAAGCCACCGGAACCCTGCTTCTGGTCTCCGGCCTCATCACCATGGTCCTGTACCGCCTGTCGGCAGCCCAGGGCCTGCGCATCTACTGGGAAACTTTGAAGCAGCTGCGCTGGACCATCCTCACGGTCACCACCGTCCTGGCCCTGTCCTTCGTCATGAACCTGTCCGGACAGACCACCTCCCTGGGCCTCGCCCTCGCGTCCGCCGGCGGCTTCTTCGCCTTCCTCTCGCCGCTGATCGGCTGGATCGGCGTGGCCCTCACCGGCTCGGACACATCATCCAACTCACTCTTCGGGCAGATGCAGGCCACCGCCGCCGCACAGACCGGCCTCTCGCCGGTGCTGATGGCCGCCTCCAACTCCTCGGCCGGCGTGATGGGCAAGATGCTTTCGCTGCAAAACCTGGCCGTCGCCTCAGCGGCGGTGGGCCTGGAAGGCGCCGAGGGCACGCTGTTCCGCAAGTTGATCGGCTGGAGCCTGGGCCTGCTGGCCCTGATCACGGTGCTGATCGTCCTGCAGTCCACCCCGGTACTCGGCTGGATGGTCCCCTAGCCGGCGCCACCCTTGCACACCGGGAATACGGCCGGGCGGAGCGGTTCCGCCCGGCCGAGTGCCCAAAGAACCCACCCTAGAAAACAAAGAGGTTTCCTTCCCATGAGTACAACTACAGCTGTCACAGCATCAGCAGCGCTCTTGGCTGCAAGCGCGCACGCCTCCACGGACCTCGACGAGCGGGTCAGGGTAAGCACGGACCGTTCCGGTTACGTTCCGCCGAGCCTGCCCGACGGCGTCGTTTATGCCACCAGTGCCGAAGAGGTTGTGGCAACCATGAACCTTGCCGCGGCCCACAATGTCCCGGTGGTTCCCCGGGGAGCCGGAACGGGCCTTGCCGCCGGAGCTTCCGCGCAGGCCGGGGAAGTGGTCCTTGACCTGGCCCGGATGAACCGGATCCTGCACATCGATCCTGTGGAGCAGCTGGCGGTGGTTGAACCCGGCGTCCTCAACGCGGAGGTGAATGCGGCCGCGGGGGAGCATGGACTCTTCTATGCGCCGGACCCGGCCAGCACGGCAATCTGCTCCATCGGCGGCAATATTGCCACCAATGCCGGCGGAATGTGGTGCGCAAAATATGGCGTGACACGCGAATCCGTGCTCGCGCTCCGCGTGGTCCTGCCCGACGGCCGGGAGCTGCGGACCGGGCGGAACACCATCAAGGGCGTCACGGGGTATGACCTGAACGCTCTGATGATCGGGTCGGAAGGAACGCTGGGCGTGGTGGTGGAAGCAACCCTTCGTTTGCGGCCCAAGCCCATCCAGACCGCCACCGTCGCCGCCTATTTCCCGGATGTGGACGCCGCCGCGCTGGCAGCATCCGCCATCATCGCCGCCCGGCTGCAGCCCTCGGTGCTGGAACTCATGGACGGCCCCACGCTGGAAGCCGTCGATACCGTGCACGGCACCAACCACCGGTCCAAGGGCGGCGCCTTCCTGCTGGCGCAGACTGACGGGTACGGCGCGTTCCTTGAGCAGGACGTCCTGCTCAAGGCCATCGAACCCTTTGCCAGCCACGTCGAGAAAGCCGTGGACCTGGCGGCAGCGGATGCGCTAGTGGCCACGCGGCGGGAAGCGATTCCGTCCCTTGAGAAAATGGGCCGCGTGTCCATCTGCGACATCGGCGTGCCGCGGAACCGGCTGGCAGATGTCTTTGCGGGGCTGGAGGACATCTCCCGGAAGACGGGGGTCCGGATCTTCAATGTGGCACACGCAGCGGACGGCAACCTGCACCCGATGATCGTCGTCGAACCCGATGAATCCATCACGGAAGGACCGGCCAAAAAGGCCCTAGGCGACATGTTTTACCTGGCGCAGCGACTGGGTGGCACCCTGACCGGGGAACACGGCGTCGGCCTGCTCAAGCGCGATTGGCTCGAGGACGAGCTCGGCAGCACCTCGCTCGAACTCCAACGCTCCATCCGCAGCGTCTTCGACCCGCAGGGAATCCTCAATCCCGGCAAAGCAATCTAAGCCGGAAAACCCGTCCCACGGTTCCTTCACCCGCTTCTGTCCTGCTGCGCCGGTTTTCCGCGGCGCCGCAGGACAGGACGCAGGTGCTGGTTGTTAGGGCAGGATGGATCCATGACCAAACCTTCGGTGGCGCCGGGATCCAAGCGGACGTACGACGTCCTGGTAGAGGATATTGAGGCGGGGCTCCGCTCAGGCCGGTTCAAAATCGGGGATCAACTGCCTGGTGAACGGATACTGGCGGAAACCTACGGCATTTCGCGCGCTTCAGTGCGCGAAGCCATGCGCCTGCTGGACGCCATGGGGGTCCTTCGAAGTTCCAACAGGTCCGGCCCCAAGTCTGGCTCGGTCATCGTTTCCGAGCCGTCAGCCGGCTTGTCCGCCACCCTTCGCCTGCACATTGCCAGCAGCCGTCTTCCGGTTGAGGAGATCGTCGAAGCCCGGATTCTCTTGGAAACCTGGGCAGCCCGGACGGCGGCCCTGCATGACGACCCGGCCGGGATCCAACGCGCCAGGGAACTGCTCGAGGCCATGGATGCTCCGGACATAGACCCCGATGCCTTCCACGCCCTCGACGCAGAGTTCCACCTGGCCCTCAGTGCCATGGCCGGTAACACGGTTATCGAAACGATCATGGAGTCGCTGAGCGGCTCCATCCGGGGCTACATCAAGGACGCCCTTGATGCCCTTGGGCAGTGGCCCATGGTGCTCGAACAGCTGAGGGCCCACCACCACGGGATCTTCGATGCTGTGGAAGCGAAGGACCCTGAGCGCGCCGCGGAGCTGCTCCGGGGCCATATCGCCTGGCTGTACGAACAGACAGCTGACGGGGCGCGCTGAGTTATTGCCGCGCCAGCCCTGACGGCAGGTCCGCCTCCGGGCCCGCCTCGCCGCCCATCGCGGCCACCAGGCGCTCGCGCGCGCGTCCCAGGTGCTGGTCGAGGAGCTGGGCGGCCTCTTCGCCTTGTCCGGCCTCGATCAGCTTCAGGAGCTTTTCGTGTTCGGCCTGGATCAAAGTGGTGTCCAGGAGGTGCAGCGACTGTACCCGGGACATGCACAGGCGCACTTCTGCCACCAGGGACGAGTACATCCTGCTGATCCGCTCATTCCCCACGGCGTCGATCAGGCTGGTGTGGAACCGCATGTCCGGTTCCACCACGTCCAGCGGCGCTCCGGTGGCCAGCGCCGCGATATCGCGGTTGGCCTGTACCGCCCCGGCGGGCACCGTGCGTGCGGCGGCGAGCCGACGAAGCACTTCGCTCTCCAGGTACGCCCGGGCCAGGTAGATATCGCGCACCGATTCCGGTCCCAGGTCCGCCACCCGGGCGGTCTTGTGCGTGCCGCGAACCAGCAGGCCCTCGGCCACCAGCTTCTCGATGGCTGCCTTGGCGGTGGGGCGTGCCACGTCGTAGGACGTGGCCACGTCGGTCTCCGTCAGCGCATGGGCGGAGGGTAACTCACCGGAGAAAATGCGGAGCCGGAGATCCGAGGCCACCGCTTCCACTATCGAGACAGCTGCAATACGGCCGGCCACAGATCTCCGTTCCAACAAACAGGTTTCCAGCAAACAAGGGGTGTGTCCGTTCCATTTTGCCAGACAAGTATTCATCGCTCTTGACGGACATGTGTACTTGTTAGACAATCGAGGGGCCGTCACGCCGGTGTGGCGCTGCTCACCATCTGGAGTCATATGTTTCAGCAGATCCTCGAGCCCATCGCCGGGTCCCTCCTTCTTTCCGCCTTATGTGCGGCCCTTCCCCTGGTCCTGCTGTTCGTCCTGCTGGGCGTCTTCCGGGTCAAAGCCGCCAAAGCGGCCATCGCCAGCTTGGTCCTGTCCTTCGTCCTGGCCGTCGCAGGCTGGCGGATGCCTCTGGACCAGGCCCTCAGCGCCACCGCTGCGGGCATCTTTTACGGGCTGTTTCCCATCCTGTGGATCCTCGTCAATGCGCTCTGGATCTACAAGCTCACCGTGGCCACGCCCTGGTTCGATGCCCTGGGCCGGACCATCCGCTCCATCTCCAACGACCTGCGGATCCTCTCGATCCTGATTGCGTTCTGCTTCGGCGCGCTCCTCGAATCGCTCGCAGGCTTCGGCGCTCCCGTCGCGATCTCCGCAGCCATGCTGATGGCCGCCGGCATGAAACCGCTCAAGTCCGCCGTCGTCTCGCTGCTGGCCAACACCGCCCCGGTGGCCTTTGGTGCCATGGCCGCGCCCATCATCGCCCTGAACGGCGTCACTGGCCTGTCGCTGCACGACCTCTCTTCGATGGCCGGGCGCCAGACCCCCTTCATCGCCCTCATCGTGCCGCTGCTCCTGGTCTTCATCGTGGACGGCAGGCGCGGCCTCAAGCAGACCTGGCCCGTTGCGCTGGTGGCCGGCGCCGCGTTCGCCGTCGCGCAGTTCATCACCTCCAACTTCCTCGCCGTGGAACTGACCGACGTGGTGGCCGCGGTGGTCACGGTGGCGGCGGTGCTGCTGATGCTGAAGGCCTGGCAGCCGAAAGAGTCGGTGCGCGTGGAAGGATCGGTACAGGATGTGTCAATTCCAGCCATGGCCGGCGGAAAGAGTGCGGTCAGCAACGGCACGCAGGTAAGCACGACGGCGGGTGCCCGGCAGGAGAGCGTTCCGGGCCGTTCCGGAGTCCCCACGGACACTACCCGCCCGGCGCCCCGTGAGGTGTGGCTCGCCGTCGCGCCCTACCTGATCATCATCGCCGTGTTTTCCATCGCCCAGATCCCGTTCATCAAAACCTGGCTGGGGCAGGTGGGCACTGTGACGTTCGCCTGGCCCGGCCTGCACATCGAGGACTCGGAGGGCAAAGCGGTAGCGGCCACCAAGTTCAAGCTGGACCACCTCAAATCCACCGGGACGCTGCTGCTGCTCTCCGGCCTGCTCACCATGGCGCTGTACAGAATCCCGGTCGGCAAAAGCCTGCGCGTCTATGGGGAAACCCTGAAGCAGCTGCGCTGGACCATCGTCACGGTCACCACCGTCCTGGCCCTGTCCTTCGTCATGAACCTATCCGGGCAGACCACCACGCTGGGATTTGCGCTTGCCTCGGCCGGCGGATTCTTCGCCCTCCTTTCGCCGCTGATCGGCTGGATCGGCGTGGCCCTCACCGGCTCGGACACATCATCCAACTCGCTCTTCGGCCAGATGCAGGCCACCGCCGCCGGGCAGACCGGACTCTCCCCGGTGCTGATGGCCGCCGCCAACTCCTCGGCCGGCGTCATGGGCAAGATGCTCTCCCTGCAGAACCTGGCCGTCGCCGCCGCCGCGGTGGGACTGGAAGGCTCAGAGGGCACCCTGTTCCGCAAGCTGATCGGCTGGAGCCTTGGCCTGCTGGCCCTCATCACGGTACTGATCTTCCTGCAATCCACCCCGCTGCTGGACTGGATGGTGCCCTGATGCAGAAACTCGAATTCTTCCGGCAGGCAGTGGCCGATCCCGCGCAGGTGAAGACCCGTGCCATCGACCTGCACGCCAACGCCCATGACGCCTCGCACTTCCTGCTCATCCCCCAGGCGGTGGCCGTGGCCAAGGACGCCGCGGAGGTGGGCGCCCTGCTCCGGGCCAGCGCGGCGCAGGGCGTTCCGCTCACCCTTCGCTCCGGCGGCACCAGCCTCAGCGGACAGGCCGTCACGGACGGCGTGCTGGTGGACGTGCGCCGCAACTTCCGGGATGTTGAAGTGCTCGACGGCGGCGCGCGAGTCCGCGTGCAGCCGGGGGTCACGGTGCGTGCCCTGAATGCGCGGCTGGCGCCCTACGGGCGCAAGTTCGGGCCGGACCCGGCCAGCGAGGCCGCGTGCACCATCGGCGGCGTGGTGGCGAACAACTCCTCGGGCATGAACTGCGGAACGGTGGACAATGCGTACCGCACGCTCGAGTCGCTCACCGTGGTGCTGCCGTCCGGGACGGTAATTGACACCGGGGCAACGGACGCGGACACCCGGCTGCGGACGCTGGAACCGGAACTGTATGACGGCTTGGTGCAGCTCGCGGCAAGGGTGCGGGGGAACAGCGATTCCGTGAACCGCATCAGGCAGCAGTTCAGCATGAAGAACACCATGGGCTACGGCCTGAACTCCCTGTTGGACTACAAGCGTCCGGTGGAAATGCTGGCGCACCTGATCGTCGGCAGCGAAGGCACCCTGGGCTTCGTGGCAGAGGCGGTGTTCCGGACCATCCCGCGGCTTTCGCACTCCGCCACCGGCCTGCTTGTCTTCCCGGACCTGCAGGCCGCCAACGCCGCTTTGCCGGCGCTGGTGGACACCCGCGCCGCCACGGTGGAACTCCTGGACGCGCTCTCGCTCAAGGTGGGCCAGACGCTGAAGGGAACTCCCGCCGTCGTACGCGACCTTGCGGTGCGCGAACACGCGGCGCTGCTGGTGGAATACTCCGCCGGGCAGCCGGACCAGGTTGCGGCACTGCGCGAGGTGGGCGAACGCGCCCTCGCCGGCCTGAAGCTGGCCGCTCCGGCGCAGTTCACTGCTGATGCGTCCGCACGCGCCCAGCTGTGGCACCTGCGCAAGGGTCTGTACGCCTCGGTGGCGGGTGCCCGGCCGCAGGGGACCACCGCGCTGCTGGAGGACATCGTGGTGCCGGTCCCGGTCCTGGGCCGCACGTGCCGTGAATTGATAAGGCTGTTCGACAAGTACCGGTACGAAAACAGCGTGATCTTTGGGCACGCGAAGGACGGCAACGTCCACTTCATGCTCACGGACGGCTTCGCCACGGCGGAGGAGCTGGACAGGTACAGCGCGTTCACCGAGGACATGGTGGACCTGGTCCTGGGGGAGGACGGCTCTCTCAAGGCGGAGCACGGCACCGGCCGGGTGATGGCACCGTATGTGCGGCGGCAGTACGGGAACGAGCTGTACGCCGTAATGCGCCGGATCAAGGAGCTGTTCGATCCCGCCGGCATGCTCAATCCCGGCGTGCTCATGGACGATGATCCCCAGGCGCACCTGCGGCACATCAAGACGGCGCCGCCGGTGGCGGAGGAAGTGGACCGCTGCGTCTCCTGCGGGTACTGCGAACCGGTGTGCCCCAGCAAGGACCTGACCCTGACGCCGCGCCAGCGCATCGTCACCCTGCGGGCCATCGAGGCTGCACGGCTTGCCGGCGACACGGCGTTGGTGAAACAGCTGGAGCGGGACTATGACTACGAGTCCGTGCAGACCTGCGCCGTGGACGGCATGTGCCAGACGGCCTGCCCCGTGGACATCAACACCGGGCTGCTGGTCAAGCGGTTGCGCCGCGAGGACGGCGGTCCGGTGGCCAACGGGGCCTGGAACGCTGCGGCCAAGCACTGGAGCGGGGTCACACGCGGGGCCTCGCTGGCCCTGACCGTGGTGGACAGGCTGCCGGCCCCGGCAGTAGTGGGCCCCAACAAGGCGGCGCGTGCGGTGCTGGGCACGGACACGGTGCCGCTGTACTCGCCCGAGCTGCCCGGCGGCGGTTCCGCACGGAAGCGCCCGACGCCGGACCGGGCACCGGACGCCGTCTACTTCCCCGCCTGCGTGGGGACGATGTTCGGGCCGGCCGATACGGGTTCCGAACCAAGTGGTCCCGCTGGCGGACGGGGAGTCCAGTACAGCCTGGAGCAGCTGTGTGAACGGGCCGGGATCACGCTGCTGGTCCCGGAGGGCATCGATTCACTCTGCTGCGGGACCCCGTGGTCGTCGAAGGGAATGGGGGCCGGCCAGGCGACCATGAAGGAGAAGACCCTGGCAGCGCTGCGGGAGGCAACCCGGGACGGCGAGCTGGCCATCATCTGTGATGCGTCGTCCTGCACCGAGGGCCTCCGGCAGGTGGTGGAAGCCGACGACCCGCTGGTGGGCCAGCGGCCGCTGCGGATCGTTGATGCCGTGGACTTCGTCGCCGAGCACATCCTGCCCGGGCTGCCGGAGCACGCAAAGCTCGAGTCGCTGGCTTTGCACCCCACCTGCTCCTCTACACGGATGGGGATCAACGGTGCCCTGGAATCGGTGGCCCAGGCCGTGGCGGAGAAGGTGGATGTGCCGGTGAACTGGGGCTGCTGCGCCTTCGCGGGGGACCGTGGAATGCTCCACCCCGAGCTCACCGCCTCCGCCACCCGGGAGCAGGCTTTGGAAGTGGGGCAACTGGGCGCGTCGGCGCACGCCTCGTGCAACCGCACCTGCGAGCTGGGCATGACCCGCGCAACGGGCCAGGACTACAAGCACGTCCTGGAACTGCTGGAAGAGGTCACGCGGTAGGGGACCGGAACCTCCCCGCCACGTTCCCGGGAGCAGCGGATCGCGCCGCTGCTCAGTGGCCGGATCGACGCCGAGAAGCTGCAGCCGTTCGCGTGCGCCGGGGGAGTGTGCGGCACCTGCCGGGCCAAGGTGGTCACCGGCAGCGTGACCATGGACGAGAACTACGCGCTGGAGCAGGATGAGCTGGACAAGGGCTACGTCCTGACCTGCCAGAGCCACCCCACCAGCAAGGAAGTCACGGTCGACTTCGACGTCTAGGTCTTTCTCCGTTTCAACCCAAGGAGTTCCATGATTTCCCTTTCCATCAGCAACGGCATCGCCGAGGTAGTGCTGGACGCGCCGCACAAGCTGAACTCGCTGGATGAGCAGGCGCTGCGGGATTTAACCCAGGCGTACGACGACGCTGCTGCCGCCGCCTCACGTGGTGAGGTGCGGGCGCTGCTGCTGAGGGGAGAGGGCCGGGCCTTCTGCGCGGGCCGGGACTTGCGGGGGTCACACCGGAGAGTGACGACGCCGCCGCGTATCTGGGCGGGCTGGTGGAGCCGCTGCTGAAGAAGATGGCTTCTTTTCCGGCCCCGACTTTTGCTGCCGCGCAGGGCGCGTGCCTGGGTGTGGGGCTGGGGCTGCTGCTGGCCACGGACGTGGTGTACGTGGCGGAGAACGCGAAGTTCGGCTCGCCGTTCGCCAAACTGGGCGCCACGCTGGATTCGGGCGGGCACTGGTACTTCACGGAGCGGCTGGGCATGCACCGGACGCTGGACCTGATCTACACCGCGGACCTGATTTCGGGCGCGGAGGCGGTGGCTCAGGGCATGTTCAGCCGTGCCATGCCGGCCGCCGAACTGTTGGATTCGACGCGGGCGATTGTTGAGCGCGTTGCTGCCGGCGCGACGGGGGCTTTCGTTGCCTCGAAGGAGCTGGTGGCGCACATCCGTGACCAGCGCCTGGGCCTGTGGGAGGCCATGCAGGAGGAAAACGAGGAGCAGGCGCGGCTCTGCAAGACCGAGGACTACGCGGAGGGTTTCCGGGCTTTCCAGGAGAAGCGTGAGCCGAAGTTTACCGGCGGCAAATTGCCTTTGTCTGCCGCTGATTTGTAAGGTTCAGCTATGACTAAGGGGAAAGCTATTACCAAAGCCGTCATTCCTGCTGCCGGATTGGGGACACGCTTCCTGCCCGCCACAAAGGCAATGCCGAAGGAAATGTTGCCGGTGGTAGACCGCCCGGCCATCCAGTATGTGGTGGAGGAAGCGATTGACGCAGGGCTCACCGACCTGCTGATGATCACGGGCCGCAACAAGCGCGCCCTTGAAGACCACTTCGACCGCGAACCCGGCCTGGAAGCTGCGCTGGAGGCCAAGGGCGATAAGGACAAGCTGGGCCTGGTGGAGTACGCCTCCAACCTGGGACCCATCCACTACGTCCGTCAGGGCGAGGCCAAGGGCCTGGGCCACGCAGTGCTCTGCGCCCAGCAGCACGTAGGCGACGAGCCGTTTGCCGTGCTCCTGGGTGACGACCTCATCGACGAGGCCGAGGACCTGCTGGGCACCATGATGGAGGTGCAGCAGAAGACGGGCGGTTCGGTGATCGCGCTGATCGAGGTTGATCCGTCGCAGATCAGCGCCTACGGCTGCGCGGACGTCAGTGCCGTGGACGGCGAGGACTACGTCCGCGTCAACAGCCTGGTGGAGAAGCCGGCCGTCGGCGAGGCGCCGTCCAACCTAGCCGTTATTGGCCGTTACGTGCTGCACCACAATGTGTTTGGCGTCCTGGAGAACACCGAGCCCGGCCGCGGCGGCGAGATCCAGCTGACCGACGCCCTACAGACCCTCGCCGCGGGCGAGGGCGAAGGCTCCGGCGTGTATGGCGTTGTCTTCAAGGGCCGCCGTTACGACACCGGCGACAAGCTAAGCTACCTGAAGGCCGTCATTACGCTCGCGTCCGAGCGCGTGGAGTTCGGCGAGGACCTGAAGACCTGGATGAAGAGCTTCGTGGGCTAGTCGTTACGCCCTACTGCTTCTTGGAGGCCCGTTGCCGGAAGGCAGCGGGCCTCTGCTGTGTTTGGACCGCCAAAGCCGCCAGGAGGGAACCTATGACAGCCCCTGCAGTGTTTGTCATGATGTCTGACGGGCTTGCAAAGCGGTTGTGAAGAAACAAGAGCTGGCCCAGTTCGATGCAGCCGGAAATCAGGAGCCCAAAGGCCCAGATTTGCCACCAGCGCTTTTCAGTGAATGCGAGTGCGCCCACAAAACCGACCGGCACGAAAAGGACGACGTTTGCGGCGGCTTCGACGAATTGGTAGTTGAACCACCGGGGCATGCCATTGCGGTGCAGAAACTGCAGAACCGCGGACAGTTGTCCTGAAACAGGCTGGTCCACCGGCGAGGGCCAAAAGGCGATGAGTGCCAGGGGAATGAGCATGGCTACGAGTACCGTGCGCCAGAGCCGATGGTTCTGGAGGATTATCAAAGACGCCTCAGGAGGTCTGTAGGAGGGCGAACGCGGCCGTCCCGAGGGAACATACAGCGAGGAGCACCAGAAGGGCGTAGCGGAGTGCCTGCGCCCGGGGGAGGGGTACGGAAAAGTCGTACCCGCGTGGTGCTCTGCGCCAGTGTCTCCCCATAGCCCTAATAGTTACCATAGAAAGCAAAAGGTGGGTGCATCTCCGTTTCCGGAGATGCACCCACCTTCGTTGGTGCTAGGAAGCGTTGCTGTTAGGCAGCAGCCTCAGTCTTGGCGCGGCGGCGAACCACCACGACCGAGGTTGCGCCGGCAGCCAGTGCGCCGGCGCCAACCAGGGTCCACAGGACCAAGCCGGAGTCGGCGCCGGTGTTGGCCAGGCCACCCGTGTTAGCCAGGGGGGCGCCACCGGCAGCGTTGCCACCGGTGTTGGCGAGCGAAGCTGCAACGGTGACCGTGACGGGACCAACAGTAATCCCGGATTCGTTGCCCTTCGCAGTGATGGAGTAGGTTCCCGCTTCACTGATCGAGATCGGGAGCGAAACAACGCCCTGAGCGTCTGCGGTTGCGCTGAGCGCCTGCGGTGCCAGGAAGACGGGGATGACCCCGGCAACGGCTGTACCCCCGGTAAAGGTTGCACCGTTGGAGGCCGGAGCCTGGCCTGGCGTGACGAAAATCGTAACTGATTCGAAGGGTCGGAAGCCCTGGCCCCGGAAGATGAAGGTTTCACCCGGGCCAACGGTGCCGTCTGAAACGGCTGCCTGCGGCGGAAGCGCCGGGTAGGTTGCGGCCATGGCGGGTGCCGAGCCAATAAGTGCGATGGCGCCTGCAAGCGCGAGTGCAGCGAAAGTCTTCTTCATATTTGTCCCCCCGGAGACGTTTAAGTGTGGTACCCGATTCGGGGAAATGTCCCCTCTGCACGAGACCGTGTGCAGATCTACGGATGAATATCCCAAGAAAAAGGTACCATCCGACGTGGCATGTCACCAACCTCAATCCAGTCGGTTTACATAGTGTTAACGCGACTGTGACTGTCCCGGATCACAGGACGCATTTGCAGTCGGACGGATAACATCCTTTACAGCCTGCACCGATGGTGTGACAACCAAGTTAGGTTCCGTGTGCTGGACGATCTTCCCGAACGTGAACTCGACGGTTTTACTTTCGCCTGGTGCGAGTTGCTGAGCGACCACCCCTACTGGCCTGTCGGCGTGCAGGTAGGGGGCAAACGGTGCCTTCACGCCGTCGATAGTCGCTGATTCCACGTTGGCCTGGACCGGGCCGTAGGCAACGATATTTGTTTGAACCGAACCCGCCGCAACGCCGTAAATTCCTGCACCGGTCACATACGCCGGCAGGGAAGTGGCGGCGTCAGCGGGCGCTGTGTTGGTACTGGTGACGCGAACCGTGGTTTGCTCGTATCCGTCTGCCGGACATTCTTTGATGAGCTGAACAGTGCGCTTGACGTAGTAATCCATTTTGGCGCCGGTTCCGTCATTGAAGTACAAGCCAAACTGTGCAGGTGAAACACTGGCGCCCGAGATAGATCCGCTCACGGGGTACTTGGCTAGCACGGACTGCTCAGAAGAGTCTGAAGACCAAACCAAGACGCGGCGTTCTTCCGTTCCACGAGTAATGCCGGCAATAAGGTCTTTGGGTTCCCCTTTACCGCTGGAGAGGGCAGTAAAGACTTCCTTAGCCACTCCTGCGAAGTATGAGTCCTGTAGTTCTGGCTGTTGGATTCTCGCGTAGACATCTGACAGCAACGTCGGTACGACGTTTTCGCCTGTTAGTTCCGTCGGTAGACCTGAAGCCTTGATCTCTGCAAGTTCCGGGCCGTTAAGTGCCACAGGTCCTGTCGACTGCAGGATATAACTAAGGACGGCAGGATCGATGGAGATCACTCCATCTACCCGTTGCCCGGTCTTCCTCTCCCACATGGCTTGGGCAGTTGCGGCAGCAGTTGGAAAGTCAGGCGTTAGATTCACATCCTGCATGTACTTGCCGAGGCGCGACGAATAAATCTGCTGCTGTTGCCGATCAACCGGAACGACGGGTGCCATGATTCCCAAGGCAGCAGCACTGCTCTGCTGGTCGAAAGACATGTGGCCGTTTTCGAAAGTTAGAACTGCCAGGGCACCAGGGATTCCACCTGAAGCGCGGGTTTCAGCGATGTTTTGAATCATCAGCAAGTAATGCCGCGAACTGTCACTTCCCATCATTTGGGGGAGGAGCTGCGCTGCATCGGAGGCCACTTCAAGTGTTTCCGCCGCTGCAGTGAGCTTCTTTTGCGCCATGACCAGGGGCTGCGCAATCTCGGGCAGAAGGTGAGTCGCCTCGATATTGTTCAGACGATCCGAGGAAGCTTTCACAGCATGGGAAGCAGCCGCTACTTTTTGCGAGGCACCCTGTATGGGCGCCAAATCTGCGCCCAGTCGAGTGGGCAGAACTGATTCCCAATCTAGCGATGTGAACACGTTAACCAAGGGGCCCACCCCTAATTCGACGACATCATTGGCAGAACGGGCTATTTCCGAAGTTGCTCCGAAATTCGGACCAATCCAGGGAAGGGCAGATGCAAGACCCCACATTGGGTCGTTAACCGTTGCTGTAGCTGACGAGGTATGTTCCCGGAGAGACTCGTAAGCCTCCTCGGCACCAAGCGAGTCTCTTGCGATCAGGCGTTCCTGCAATTGCGGCATCAAAGTTGAGAACGCCGCAAGGTCCTCCCTAAGAGCGAAGGCCTTAAGGCTCAGCCACGTCCCGACCGCCGCAGGTAAAGCGATTGCTAGAACGCAAGAACTAAGAATTATGCGCCGACGTCGTCGTGTTTTGACGCTATTCTCGTCACTGCTGTTCTGCCGTCGACTAATTCGACTCGAAGCCCTCGTCATGGCCTAACTTCCTCACTTTGATGATCTTCCCAGTACGGCTGCTCCTAGGCGTGCCGCTCGCCGCTCACCTCTGGCCGGTATTTGCAGCTCTTAGGAGACTCAGTACGCCCCTGTGCTTCGGAATACGGCCTGTGCAGTTCGAAGGATGATCATCAAATCACCCGCTAACGACCAGTTCTCCACGTAATAAAGGTCCAGACGAACTGAATCCTGCCAGGACAAGTTCGATCGCCCGCTTACTTGCCAAAGTCCTGTCAAGCCTGGTTTGACAAGCAGGCGCCTGCGAACGTCTCGCTCGTATGCAGCCACTTCGTGAGGAAGCGGCGGTCGAGGGCCAACCAAGCTCATGCTGCCATGGAAGACATTGAAGAGCTGCGGAAGCTCGTCGAGGCTATATTTGCGGATTGACCGGCCAACTCTAGTGACCCTAGGGTCGTTCTTCATCTTGAAGAGTACGCCGTTACCTTCGTCATGGCCCTTTAGCTTTTCGAGCTGGCGTTCTGCGTCGACGACCATGGAACGAAACTTAAGCATCTTGAAGGACTGCCCATTGATCCCTACTCGTTCCTGCTTGAAGAGAATCGGCCCTCTGCTCCCTAGCTTTATCAGTACGGCGACGATGATCATCAGGGGTGCCGCTGCGATCACGAGTAGTGAGGAAGCTAGGAGATCAAAAAGGCGCTTAGCCACCCGTTGTCCGCCCTCAAGTGTGGGCGTAGTAACGTGAATAAGCGGCAGACCAGCCACTTGTTGAGTGTGTATCCGGGGCCCGGCGATATCCGTAAGGGCGGGCGCCATGATAAGCCCCACGTTCCTGGAAGCTAACTCCCAACCCAGGTGTCGCAGAGTTTGGGGGTGTAGTTGCACACCGGCGGAAATCGCAACGGCGTCTGCTTGGCACAACGAAATTGCCCTAAGGATGTCGTCCGCACTTGGCTTTCTTCCCAGAACAGGCAGGTCAGAAATGATCTCGGCTGCGTCATCAGTTGCACTGGGCACGTAAGCTGCAACGGGAAGATATCCGGAGAATTTTGCACCTCTTAACGATTCAGCCAAGTGCGTGACGGCGCTTGGACCGCCAAGCAGCATCAAGCGCGACATGCTCGACCCACCTTCGCGATGGACGTTGAGGTGCTGTCGGAGGAGCCAACGCCCGAGAAGTAGCCCGCAGAGGCCGACAGGGAGAGCTATACCAACGTAGCCGCGTGCCGTATCTATTCTCAGCGCATACGAAAAAATGGCTAGCAAGCCGAACAACCAAAGGGAAGCCGCTATGACGCGCTTGTATTCATCTGGACCAGCACCAAGTACCCGACTTTGCCTGCTATTCCAAGCCCCGAGCATCACCCACCAGGCAAGTGCCAGACCAAAAGAGAGGCCTGCGTAGTTGAGTTCACGCCCGGAAATGTTCAATTCCGGTTCGATTCCAAACCGAATCACGTAGGCTCCGGCAACCCCCCAGCTGATAACAAATGCATCAACTAGCCGCAAGAGCCGGGATGTTCGTCGTCGCCAATCGTCCGTGCTCCCCAAATTGCACCCTCCCCCATTTACACGACTGCCAGCAGGGGCTGGCAACTTCCGCTCAGAAGGCGGTTCTCTGTTACTGATCAGGCGTCAGCCGACAGAATAACGAAGGCACCGCTGGCAACTTCCGTGCCCAACAACCACGCACAGGGTGCTGGCTGTCCTTCCGCGCCTAATTATGGACCCCATGACGGTCTCTCCCAACCCGCCATAGTTGCGACCTCTGGTTGCGGAACTAAAATTGGGTCTAATCCACTTTGCTGTTAGGCTTCTGCCGGTCAATCTGGGCGATCGCCGAAGCAAGTTTGGGGGAGGGGACGTCTCAATGACGGGACTCATCGTACATGAGTGGATCGAACGCGCCGGCGGCGCGGAAAAAGTGCTAGACGCAATGGTCGGCACGTTCCCTGACGCGGGAATCCGTTGCCTTTGGAACGACGCTCCGGATCGGTATAAGCACAATCCGCCCCGAGAGTCATGGCTAGCTCGAACTCCACTCAGAAGGCGTAAAGCGCTGGCCGTCGGACTCATGCCGGCCGTATGGCGAAATATGCGGGCATCTGAGCCTCCCGACTGGATGTTAGTTAGCTCCCATTTGTTTGCCCACCATGCGCAGCTCCGCGGAGCGGCAAAGGATACACCGAAATATATTTACACTCACACACCCGCGCGTTATATCTGGGAGCCGGAACTGGATCAGCGGGGTCAAGGGTTTCTCCCGAGACTAAGTGCTCCCGCTCTCCGCGCGTTAGACCGCCACCGAGCCTCAGAGAACACGAACATCGCTGCGAACAGCCGTTTTGTGCAGAAGAGAATTGAGGACACCTGGCAGGTGGAATCCACTGTGATATATCCCCCGGTCGATGTCGTGAGAATACAATCTGTATCGTCTTGGATGGAACGCCTTACGCCCATAGAGGAAGAAATTCTTCAGGCGCTACCGTCTGAATTCATTCTCGGAGCCTCCCGCTTTGTTTCCTATAAGCGGTTAGATCAAGTTATAAACTTCGGTGATAAGGCTAGGGTTCCGGTTGTCATTGCTGGTAGCGGCCCTGAGAAAGGGCGGCTCACTGGCCTAGCCGAGACGACTGATGTTCCGGTTTCCTTCATCGATTCGCCGTCTGATGCACTCCTGTTCTGCCTATATGAAAGAGCACTGGCATATATCTTCCCGGGCATCGAAGATTTTGGCATCATGCCGGTAGAAGCCATGGCTGCGGGCGCCCCTGTAATCGTAAATAAAATCGGCGGCGCATCGGAGACCGTTGTCGATGCGGTTACAGGAGTGCATTTTGATTTCAAAGATATGGACAGTGCGAAGAATGCATTGTCAATGATCCAATCCATCAAACGTACCGACTGTCGGCGACGCTCGAGAAATTTCTCACGGGACAATTTTGGTACCAGCTTAAAGACGTGGATGGGCGTTCGATGAGTACCATCTTGATTAGTGGCGCTTTTCGCGGCCAAGTAATTACGGGACAACAGCGCTATGCTGAGGAAATCTCAAGAGAGCTTCTACGTCAACTCCCGGATCGAGTTCGGGAACTTACGCCCTCGGCATGGTGGCAAGAAAAGTCTGGGCGAGCATGGATATGGTCTCAGGCACTTGCTCTCCGTTCTCGCGGCGAACTTCTGCTGTCCCTCACGAGCCGGAGCCCCCTACTTGCCTTTCGGCACATTCTAGTGGTGCATGACATCTTCGTCTTGACTCATCCCGAGTGGTACTCCACCAAATACGTCCTGACGCATGCACCGATACTACGGCTCCAAATGCGCACGGCTTCGATTCTAATTGCCGTGAGTGAGCCTGTTTCCCTGCAAGTCCGGGAACTCACAAAGAACAAAAAGCCTGTGATAGTTGCGCCTAATGCACCGGCGAGCGTGTTTAGTAAGTCAGTCAGTCCAATGACTTTGAGCAGCGTTTTGGGAAGACTGTTGTTGGAACCGGGGAAATATATACTTTCTGTCGCAAGTAAAGACCCAAGGAAAAATCTTAGAACCTTGGTTAGGTCCTATCTGAGGCTTCCGGTCGAACTCCGTGAGCAATATCCGCTAGTCTTAGTGGGAGGCTCTAGCTCAGTTTTTGCAAGTGTGGACATCCCCTCAGATCCGTCAGTCAGGCATCTCGGTTACGTCTCTGACGAAGACCTGGCGGCCCTTTACAGCGCTGCCAATTTTGTCGCTTTCCCCTCGCTGGATGAAGGATTTGGCCTACCCGCGGTTGAGGCTCTCAGCGCCGGAGCAAGGCTTCTCGTCAGTGACGTGGAGGTGATGCGATGGGTGTGCGAAGAATTCGCAGAATATGTCGATCCACGGAACGAGCAGAGTGTCACCGGCGGCCTGCGATCACTATTAGAAAGTAAAGATAGCTCCTCTTCTCGCGATGCCCGACGGGAATATGCGCGCTCTCGCTTTACTTGGCATGGTAGCGCGGCCGCCATCGCTTCTCGCCTTGACGACATTTACGACCTTGATCTGCAGGATGCATCGACCCCATCAAGCGATTATGCCTAGAGGCAACTTGATCCTTATCGTATCCAGCCTATGGGTGTCCGCGATGTCATGGCCTACACGTCAAATTGGCCGCGATTAGCGTGAAAACATACAGCAGAAATTCTCGAAGGATTTCCTGGGGATCGGAAGAAAACCTAGGCCGTGCGTCCGTTCGGGGGGGACTCATAACTGCTCTAGGCTCCTGGGTCCGCTTCGCAATTCAATTCGGGACAACAATCGCGCTTGCGCGAATCCTCGGCCCGACCGAGTATGGCGCAGCTGCCGTAATTGTCATCTTCGGTGCTGCAGCTGAGCTGTTGAGAGAGTCTGGATTCTCAACGCTCGTTCTGCAAAGAAGGAACATTCGCAGGGAACTGATCAACGCTCTTCACTACTCCAGTGTGCTCATCGGGTTGGTTCTGGGAGCTGCTCTTGCAATGGCTGGTCCTGGGCTTGCCCAAGCCTTTGATAATGATAGATATAAACTCTTTGCATTGTTGTTGTCCCCGGTTTTCCTTTTCGCAAGCTTGGGATCAATTCCCAATGCGTTATTGGCACGTAATTTTGAGTTTAAAAAAATGGCCTCGATAGAGCTCCTTTCAGTTTTGGCAAGCTCTGCCGCTGGCCTCATAGCCGCCGCCCTTGAGGCGGGTGCGCTGGCTTTAGTTGTTCAGTCTGTGACATTTATGGTTTTGCAGGCTGTGCTGACGGTCATCGCATGCCCCTGGCGTCCTCGGATGTCCGGGAATATTCGAATTCTTAAGGCCTCTATACCATTTTTGTGGAGCGTTTCATTTGTGCAACTGCTCAATTATGTTTCGAGGAATGTCGACAACGTCTTGGTGGGCGCATTTTTTGGTCCCCGCGCCGCGGGGCTTTATAACCAAGCTTACCAGCTGATGATTATTCCTCTTCAACAGGTCAACGGGCCCCTTCAACGTGTTTTTATTCCTGTCCTTAGTAGGATATTTTCTGATCCTTTACGGTACCGAAGGTTTGTTAGAACCATTGTATTGACCGTAAGTTCTATTTTGTGGCCCGGCTTCGCGTTCTTGTTCATTTATTCTGATGTTCTCGTCGTTACGATATTCGGTGAGGCTTGGCGCGAGTCGTCCGCAATCTTCAGAGCCCTAGTTTTTGCCGGCGTCGCGCAAGCTTTAGGGTACGTTAATTCGTGGATCTTTGTATCTTCGGGTCAGGTACAGCGTCAAATGACTTGGGTGCTCATTACACGAGTGCTGATCATCGGGTCCTTCTTCGTCGGTATACCCTGGGGGCCCTACGGTATGGCCGTATCCTACGCCTGTGCCTCGTGTCTGGTAGTTGTTCCAGGTTTCTTGGTCGTTAGACGTCGTGCGCATTTGAGCCTTTCAGACTTGTTCCGACCGATTGTATGGCCTGCGGTTCTGACGACACTCACTGTTGTTGCCGGCGTAGGGCTAAGGCAGGTCATGCCACCGAGTGGCAATCTTCTTTTCCTCGGCTTAAATCTCTTATCTGTGTGCGTAATAGTATTTGCAGGTGCTTTTTGTATACGTCCAATTCGTGATCAGCTGTTTGCTGTTGTCGCTCAGATACGGGGGGCGTAAATGCCGAAAGTACGAAATCGGTGAATGGAGAAACTATGAGATTTTCTGAAAGAAGCCTTGTCTATCTAGGCTGGCAAGGTTTCAACAACTTCGGCGATGATTTATTACATGAGACTTGGAAGCATGCGCTCGGTGATAGCCTTGATATAGAAGCACCCCTTTTTATAAAGAATTACATCAAGCGGAGTTTTAGTTTTGCGAGGGATCGACGCCGCCTAATTGGTTCTGAGACACTGGTTCTCTTGGGCGGTGGGACCACGATAGGGTTCAAAAACTGGGCGGGACACGCACATAACGCCATCAATCTTTTCGGTGCGGCTGGAATCATCCTTGCTGGCGCAGGAGCGGCAGCGGGGAGTGACTCGTATGCGCTTGGGCTGCAGGAGGCAAGCTGGAAGCGCTGGCGCGAGGTTCCTGGAGCAATTTTGTTTGGCGTTCGAGGTCCTTTGACTGCGACGGAGTGTAAGTCGAACTGGCAAAAACCCTGTCCAGTGATCGGTGATCCTGCCCTTATGTATCCCACTGTCGCGGGATTGGACACTTTCGGCAGATCTGATGGCGGAGTGATTGGAGTTTGCTTGGGCTCACAAACCGCTACTCGTTTTAATATAGCCAAGGTGGCAGAGGGCATCACGGCTGCGATTTCCAGGTCACCCAATTTGTCGGAAGTTCAGGTCTTTCAGCTTGCGGACAGCGATGCATCGGTTGCGGAGCGTCTCAGTCAGGAACTGGGGGGTGTCAAGGTTGTTGCATACGACGGTGACGTAGAGAAAATGCTGCTTAGCATCGCGGAGTGTTCTGTCTTCGTTTCGGAGAGGCTGCACGGGGCTGTGGCAGCTGTTTCCGTTGGGGTTCCAACCGTGCCATTGTCCTATGCCTCAAAGTGTGATGACTTTTGGATGAGTGTGGCTGAATCGCAGCCCAAGATTCAGGTGAACCATACTGCAGACGAGTTGGCCGACGAAGTCCTCGCCTGTCAGACGCCCCAGCATATTGTCCGAATTGCCAGGAACCGGGAGAAGCTAGTCAAACGTCTTCTCAATGTTGCGTCTACCGTCAGAGGATGGAAGAGCGGCTCTGATTCCGTATCTGACATGGCGAAGCAGGCCTTTATTTTGCGCCATATCGACGGTACTGACGGAGGTCCAGGCCATATCAAGAGTTCTTCCGCCATTGACGATCATCAGTCAAAAGGAACGGCTCCGGACATTGCGGTGGTCTTACCTTACGGATCCGGAATCGGGTTGCTGCGTGCACAGATAAGTCGGTTGGCTAACCAAGACTTTTCCGGTCGCGTCGAGATAGTTGTCGCTTGCAACAAGGAACTGACGTCCACGGCCGACATGCTAGATACGGCTGTATTGAAGAACAACCTTAACTTAAGGTCTATTGATGCTACTGCCGTTCAGGGCCCAAGCTTCGCGCGCAATATGGGCTGGAAGGCGACGTCGGCGCCAAAGGTTGTGTTTTGTGATGCGGACGACGAGGTAGATACTCATTGGCTATCCGCGATGTCCGATGCGCTCTCCGAGGCGGATGTCGTAGGCGGCAGGCTGAGTTACGACCGCCTAAACAATGAACATGATGCAGCCTGGCATCATCAGACGACCACGAACCTTCCACGAAAGTTCAGGCACCTGAGTTTTGCTCCAAGCTGTAACCTAGGCGCGAGTCGAGCTGTTCTGGAGAAGCTGGAGGGGTTTAGCGAAGACATCGAATTTGGCGAAGACATCGACTTTTGCTGGCGTGCTCAGTACGCCGGGTTCGAACTTCACTTCGCTCCAGACGCCGTGGTCGAGTATCGGTTGCGGACTGAAGTTCGTGACCTTTGGAGCCAATCATTTAGGTACGGTGCCAGCGATGCAGCCTTGCTGGCGCGCCACAAACACTTCGGTGCAAGTCGCCCTTGGTCTGATTCTGTATCGGAGGCCCTTTCAACGCCGTGGGCTGGCATGGCCATGGTTATCCGTCCGTGGCTTGTACGCAAGTTTGTCACACGTGCCGGAAACCAAGCTGGCCGTGTCGTGGGAAGTTTCAGAGCTAAGAGCTGGCTGCTCCGTTCTCTTGCGGACTAGCTGGGACAGTGTTTCGAGGGAATTTGGCGGGCATACGAATGCACTTGTGCGTTGTTGTTTCTAGCATTGGCAAAACCGAGCGTCTGGTGAATCTTCTCGATTCACTTCTGTACCAGACTGACAGAGACTTTACTGTGGGGATATGCGACCAAAGTAATAATGCTTCGGTGCGTGTTCTAGCCAAAGAGTATCAGCAGAGACTCAAGATATTCACTACAACCTCGGCCCGGGGGCTCTCTGCTGGGCGCAATTCCGTCATTCGGGCCGCACCTTCTGAGGCTAGCCATTTCATTTTTCCGAATGATACGAGTGCTTTTCCAACTACCCTAATTGCAGGGTTGCGCCGAAAGCATTTCGACGCTGACGTGGTCGTTCTTTCTTATTTGGATAACGACGCACCACGTTATCGCTTCAATGATGGAATCTACAATCTGGATGTGAAAAATGTCTGGCGAGTGATCGAGCCTGCGATGGTGCTTTCGCGGAATGCGGTTGAAGTAGCCGGTGGCTTTGACGAGTTGTTGGGCACGGGATGCCCAAGTCCCTGGCAGTCTGGCGAGGGCACGGATCTACTCCTGAAGTTAGTTGATAAAGAACTGTCGGTGCACTGGGATAATGAGCTGAAAGTGGTCGGTGTCTCTGAGAGTTATGGGCTCGATAGAAAGAAGTACTTAGTCAAGCTACGGGGATATGGAAGGGGCTATGGTCGCATCCACTCAAAGTGGTCATATTCACTGCTCAGAAGGGTGAGAATCTGCGTGGCTCCCTGGATTAGGTGTTTGATGAGAAATTCCTCGATTGGCGTTGCCGAAGCTGCTGCTGTCTCCCTGGGGCGTTTTGAAGGGCTAATAGGGCGTACGGTCGGGAGATGATTAGGCCGTCAAATCCTGTGGAGGCAGTTGTCGCCAATATGAATTCTCGCGAGATGGGCGACCGTCAGTTGCTGAAGCCATCAGTCCGCCGTCTTGTGAGTCTTGCCGTCGGGTTAGCTTCAATCTCTGTCCTGCGCCCCGACAATATCGAGCCCGTCTTGTTGGTTTGGCTACTCGTCCTTCTGACTCAAGTATTTTTCGTGCCGTCACGTCGGTTGGCGGGAGTTCTCTTCCTTTCCTTAACTCTGTACGCTTCGACCGCCTACCTGGCGCTCAAGTATGCACGCCAGAACTTCGAGCCTTGGCCGTCACTACAGGTGGTTCAGTCAGTTACTGCTTTGGACCTCCGCTGTGTGTTCTTGGCGGTCATTCTGGTTGAAGCCGTATTCGGGTTCGAACGTCTTGGAGCAGTTGTATCTCGGGCGTCTGTAACTTGTAGAAACAGCATAGGGGCTGTGCGTTCAAGTCTGCCTGACTTCGCAGTTTCAATTCTCTTTTTAACCATAGGAATCTTCGACTGGCTTAAAATAGCGTCGATAGGACTAGGAAATGTTCTTGGCGGCGAGAGGAGGCAATACGCAACTCAGTTGCTTCTCGGCGGGAACCATAATGTGCAGGTAATGGTCATGGCAGCAACGGTTTTTCTGGTTTGCCGAATTGTCACTCGGTCGATCGGCCCCTTGCCCATTCTATCGCTCGCAGTTTTGTGGCTTCCTTTCTTGCTGGTCGGTAGCAGGAAAGAAGCTATAACGACCGGCGCAATCTGCATCGTTATGTTAGGTGGGTTGCTATCAAAACGCGCTTTGTTGGTCTTTGGTGGTTTCTCTGCGGTCGTTTTCCTTTCTCCCTCACTTAAGTCAGGTAATATTTACGATTCGCTGCACGAGTTTATACTTCCGCAGTACATGCATTTCTCTATGGCGATGGGACTCGTTCCGCCTGACCTTGGGGGGACTTTCCTAGAGCGGTCACAGTTCTTGGTTCCGGATATACTGCGCCTCACTCAAATCGTCGACTTCGGCCGTGCTTTCTATCGTCTTGGCATTACAGGCGTCGGTCTTGGCGCGAGTCCTTTCGGCGAGGCCCAGCTAAACAGTTTCTTTCATAGCACGGAGCTGTCTTTTGCTTTCGTCTTTCTTATCGCTGTAACTATGATGATTTTCCTTGCTAGGTGGGCGCCAGTTTACTCCGTTGTCGCATTCGGTCTCCTCATCGTATTCGGACGTAGTGACTTCTGGACCTATATGTTCTTTGTCTGTTACGTCTCTGCCGTTGTATTCATACTGTCGAAGTTTCCGGCGTCTAGTAAGTTCCCAGTCCACCCGCTCCATCGCGGTGGCGACATAGGGACCTAAGAAGATTATGACGGAAGAGTCTGGTGGACCCGGTCCGGGATCAAAATTGGTATCTTCTGGCGGGAGGAGGCTCGGAAGTATTGATGCAGGGCAAAGCACTGCCGACGTCTGGAGAGGTTTGATACAAGACACGGTCCTGTCTGGTCCTTTTGCCTAGGAGTGCAGATTTCAAGCGCCCTAATTGTCGACCAAGTCTTCGCCTATGGTCGTACGGGCCAGTGTCAACGCCACCGCCGAGGCTGACTGTCCATCGTGCGGTGTGATCATCGGTCGGGTGCGACCACGCCGGCCACAGCGCCTGCGGGACGCGCATTGCGCCGATCCGGTTGAGGTGGTCTGGGCCAAATGGCGATTCTTCTGCGCGTGAGTAGCTGTGCGCCCCCAGAGTTTCATGGAGGAAATAGCAAGATCCCGTTCCGGGCAGGGTCCACGCCCGGCTCTGTGGCGCCCTCGTGGGCGCCGGACTCAGTATCGGCAGGACTGCCCCCGGTACCGTCTGTCCGTGCGGTTTTCTAGTGGTGGCTTGTGCTGCGGTCACTGGATTTCCGCGGCGATGACGCCGCCTGACACCGCGAGTGCTCTGCATTGATCAAAGCCGCTACCGGTCCTTGCAGTTCGTCCTTGATCCGGCCACCCTGGCCTAAACGCTGCGAACCGTCGTGGACTGCCCTTGTTCGACCCTCCATTCAAATGGGGGACTGGGCGTGAAGGTAATGCGGCTCTTCGCGGTTCGTGGGGAATTGGATCTCTGGGATGAGGTTCATGCTGCCATCCTGACGGCACTTCTCAAGAGAATAACTGATTTGTAGTGGCCGGATCCGTACCCGCAGGTAGCGCGTTTGATGTTCTTAATTGCCGTTGTGTTGGCCTCGACGTTGCCGGTCGTGGCGCCGGTGTTGATGAACGCCTCGATCTTTTTCCACCCACTCGCAGACGGTGCGGTAGAGCCTGTCTGTTTCGGGCTGTGCTGCCTTTTTGACCAGTTCTACGAGTTCGTTTTTCGCTGTCGCGCCGTATTCTAAGGAGAGCCAGTGCTCAGCAGGGCCCGGAGTTGTTCCTTGACCTTCCAAACCGCGTGGAGAGCCCCGGTCGGATCAGCGACAAACACTTCTTCCAATCTGAGGGCCGGCCTGAAGCTGAGGCTCGTCGCCACCAAGTAGCAGGAGCACGCGATGCGCCCAGGCCTTGTCGATGGCCCTGCCGCGTGACCCTTGACCTACTGGGAGAGGTTCTGCCGGGTTTCGGTCATGGCTTGGTGGCCAGCGAGATCACGTGGAAGTGATCGACAGCGATAACGGTCCGGGGAAGCCACATCCGCAACGCTTTACGGAATGCCGCGGAGGGTCGTTCGCAACGACCTGCAAGGCCAGCCACCACTCAAGGGGCGGGCGGAGGGCGAGTCCCCGACGCCCTTGTGGTCCCTGCCGTCAACCACGCCGAGGATCTGGCCGGTGTCCAGATCCACGATGGTCATCATCCAAGGCTTCGAATCGCATCCGTGCATTCGTTCCCGGGTTCTGGAAGTACCGCACCGATCGGAACCAGTGCTCATCAATCCCCAACCTCCGCGGGATGAGCGCATCCACGCCCGGCAGCCGCAACCGACACGCTTCACTCACCACGCCCCGGACCGTCCACCTGGACGTCCCGAAACCCGTCGCGGTCTCCCACGCAGCCTTCCCCAATGGATGGCAGCATCTACAGTTAGCGATAGTCGAAAAGTGAGCCATCTTGCGGGCGGCGGAGTTCAGCAGTCGTTGCAACGATTTATGGGTCTATCGCCGGTGAAGTCAGTCTAGTCAGGTGCTCCATGGGACTCTGCCAACCCAGGATTTCACGTGGTCTGCGATTGAGTTCATCGGCGACCCTGGTGAGGTGTTCTGGGCTATGTGAACCGTCCCGGGTTTGATGCCGCTATCTTCTGTGAGAAAGATAGTGATTATGCCCAAGCAGTTCCCGCCCGAAGTCCGTGACCGTGCCGTGCGCATGACCTTGGATCGGTTGTCTGAATACCCGTCTGTTTATGCTGCCTGCAAGGCACTGGCGCCGAAGCTCGGGGTGGGTCCTGAATCGCTGCGCCGCTGGGTTGTCCAGGCCCAGGTCAATGCCGGTGAGAAGACCGGGCCGAGCAGTGATGAGCTGGAGGAAATCAAGCGGCTACGGGCTGAGGTGCGGGACTTGAAAGAGTCCAACGAGATCCTCAAACAGGCCTCGATTTTCTTCGCGAGGGAGCTCGACCCTCGCCGCCGCTGATCTGTCGATTCATCGACGAAATGCGGGCTGGAGGTTATGCGGTCGAGTCGATCTGTGCCGTCCTGCGGGAGCAGGGCGTGCAGGTCGCCGCACGAACCTACCGGGCGTGGAAGAAACGCCTGCCGGCTCTGCGCACCATCGAAGACGCGCACATCACCGATGCGCTCCGCAGTTTGAAGGTCCCCGACGCGAAGGGACGTCCCCGGCCCGAGATCATCTACGGGCGGCGGAAAATGACGCAGTGGCTGCGCCGAAACGGATTCCCGGAAGCCTCCAAACACACCGTGGACCGGCTCATGCGCGAATAGGGCATGAACGGCCTGATCAGAGGCCGCAAAACCCGCACCACCATCCCTGGCAAGGACGGCCGGCGCGCCGGCGACTTGCTGAATCGGGACTTCACCGCCCCGGCTCCGAACCGGATCTGGGTCACTGATTTCACCTACGTTCCGGTCTACTCCGGATTCGTCTACGTCGCCCTGGTCATCGACCTGTATTCCCGGGCGATCGTGGGCTGGGAAACCTCAACCATCAAGGACACCGCGTTCGTCGAACACTGCCTGCGGATGGCCTTGTGGCGGCGCCAGCACACCGGGCGCCCGGCGCCGGCGGGACTGATCCACCACTCAGATGCGGGAAGCCAGTACACCTCCATCCGTTACACCGACACCCTGGCCCTGGAGGGCCTGCAACCCTCCATCGGCAGCGTGGGCGACGCCTATGACAATGCAGCCGCTGAGACCGTGATGGGGCTGTTCAAGAACGAGGCCGTCGCGAAGGATTCACCGTTCCGCAGCGGAGCGCTGAAGACCGAAACCGACGTGATGGAGATCGTCTTCGAGTGGGTCCACTGGTACAACAACGAACGCCTCCATTCCGCCCTGGACCACCAGACGCCAGAGGAATATGAGCAAACATATTATGATCTACAAACCGGCCCGTTACCCGACGACGCCGCCAACAAACAGGCGGCATGATTCCCGGGACGGCTCAGTACTTGGACCATGGACCTTCCACCGGCAAGGCAACAGGAATATCGCTCAGCCGCTGCACGCGGTGTTCCTTCCGTCGGGACGAGCCGACCCGGCAGCTCGGCGGATGCTAGGTTTCGATGATGAAAGACTGGCGGCCGGCAGTAACGGTAGTGGACATGGTGCGCACACCAGCACAAGCTCGCTAGTTCAAAGAGTCAACAAGCGACTAGGTACAGTCCCTATCTGTTGGAGGCCAGCCTTTGAAGAAGCTCCTGTAACGCGTACTAATGTCGGGACGTCCAGGTCACCTTTCGGCTTCAAAGCGTTCAGTCGGGAACCTTTGGGGTGAGCGTTCCGAGACTGGTTCTATATCGTGCTCAGTGAATTGCCCAAACTCTCTAGACTCGGCCTTACGGCCCAATTTTCGGCCCGCTCGATGAGGGCGATGAGGACTACTACTTTCCACATTGTCAGACATGTAGGAAGCATATGAGCCATACGAGTATGCATCGGGGCCCTTCTGAGGCACACGATTCATGACGATGCCAAGAATGTTAGAGCTGACCAGGGTGAGAGCGTTTAGTGCCTTCTCCAAGTCATGGTTCCGGCTCCTCTGGGCATCTACAACGACTACGACGCCACCCACGTGTTGCGAAAGCACAGCGGCGTCTGTCACCGGGAGTAACGGTGGGGCGTCTATGACTATTGCATCAAACACTTCTTCCAACCGCGACACTAAGAGCTTCATCTCATCGGAACCGAGGAGTTCGCTTGGGTTCGGAGGAATCTGTCCAGAGGTCAAGACGTAAAGTTGATCTTCGCCCCAAGGCTGAAGAACGTCGTTGACGTCAGCAGTACCCACGAGTGCGGTTGTTAGGCCCGCAGACATGTCCAAACCGAGGTATTCCCCCACCATGGGCCGTCGAAGATCAGCGTCTACCAGGCAAACTGTTTGACCAGCTTGAGCCATGGCAATGGCCAGGTTTGTTGCGGTAGTGCTCTTTCCCTCACCCGGAAGTGACGATGTAATCAGCACAGTTTTGCCATGGCTTGATACGTTGGCGAACTGCAGGTTCGTCCGGAGCTGGCGGAACGATTCAGCGCGAGGGTTCTGGAAGCTTGTCTGAGTAAGAAGTGGCTTTTTGGTTGTTCCTTGGTCGAAGTGTATTGCCCCGAGGAGTGGTGCGTCAGTTACGAGTCTAAGTTCAGCCTCACTGCGTATCCGATTATCCAAGATGGAGCGTCCGACAGCCCCGGCAACGCCCAAGGCGAGGCCCAGAATCAGCCCAACAATAAGACTTTGTCGGGTGTTTGGGGCGGACGGTGTCGAGGGAGCCACCGCGGGTTTTATGACGGAGAGACTGATGGGCGAGGGGCCCCCGGTCTTTGGCTCTTCTAAATTCTCAACAGTCTTGATAAGACTTCTGGCGGTTTCCTCAGCAATCGCAGATGCCTGCACTGCCGAGGAGTCCGTGACCGAAATACCGATGAGCACGGTGTTGAGTTCTGTCGACGCCGTGACGCGCTTTGCGAGGTCGTTGGCAGTTGTAGGCAGCCCTAAAGTTTCTATGACTGGTTGCAGCACCGCTGGAGAATCAACAATTTTGACGTAGGACTGTACTCGCGCCTGACTGAAAGTGTTGCCCTGCTGCAGTTCTTGAACGGATCCTGAGTTTTGGATTGCCACGAAAAGTTGGGTATCGGCTGTGTAAGTAGGCTTAGTGAGCACTGCGAGCACGCCACCGCTAAGCAATCCAACCAAAGCCAAAGCTAAAATCAACATCCAACTGCGCCGCAGGACGCGTAGGTACTCACTCAAATCCAAGCCGGAAACCCCCTGTGGCGGATGCTGGAAGCTGGTTGACTGCTTCCAGGACGGCACTGACGTGCGCTCCAATCCATCATACCCGGGCAGTAGGGCCTCAAATCTCGGCGTGCTTCTGTGAGAGTGTCTGTCCTCTGCCCGGTTCCAATGTCGGTGGATCGAACTGGTTGATATCTGTCATTGTGCACCAGTAGCGGACCGCTCCTTTAAGGGGCCCCCGCGTCTGCCGCCGCCGACGTCTGGGGTTAGGGGTGTCGGGCGGATCTAATACCTGGGGCCCTAGCAGCGGAGATAGACAGCGAGTCAGTAACGTTGTGCACCTGACCGCGAAGCGCACGATTAAATCTATGCAATGACAGGGAGTGAGGAAAATCGAAAGTAGGTGTTCGCTACTGTCACCGAGTACCTATCATTTGACCTACATCACCTACATGTTTGCCCTGGAAGTACGCCCACTCACAGCGATCATGAAGCTTGTTGGTCGTATCCACTTCCCTCAGAACGTAGGTGACAACAAGATTCTGCGTCATGTATGGACTGGCAATTGGTCGACGAGCGCTTCATAGTCGAGACCTGTGCAGTTCCTGCAGCACTGAGCTGGAATAAATCCGATTCGCTCCTCGCCTCGGGACCTTTGACTAGGACATTTTTCGATCGATGAAAAGAAATTGAGGGAATCTCATATACGAGAGTGGCGACTCAATCGTTGCCGCGAACTGACAGCGGCAGGTGCCTACACACGAGGACATGGCCTCACGCTTGATTCAGCAATTTCAACTCCTTAGCTGTCGTTGTTCATAGATGGGGACGCCTGCCCAGCTTCCCAAACTATCTGGCGTGCGGTCTCCAGAAATCGGCGCAGCCAAAGTCGCACAGCATCAACCCGTCGAGTAGCAAACGGTGAATAAATTTGGAGCCTTAGAACAGCTCATCCAGGGTCGGTCAGCCCCACTATCCCTGGCACCGCCCCGATTAGTACATCTAAGCAGCAAGAAAGATTCCGGCCTCCGGGGTGGGAGTTAGGAAGACGTTAACCTCTTCGGAATGCATGAGTTGCCACAGTCCCGGGAGTCTATCTCAGCTCCAAGGGACCAATACTGCAGACGGAATCGGCGCTGCCACTGCGGGCACAATCCCTGCTGGGTACAATCAGTTCCCTAGACGAACGCACGCTGCTTTGCGGGAGGTACGGAGAAATAATGTCGGAATGGCTCGAAGTCGGCACGGACAACTATGTACTAGTGACTGAAGGATTCCAGCTGAACACGGGCCTGATCGTTGGCTCCGAGCGCGCCATGGTCATCGACACGGGTTGCGGTCCCCGACAAGGACGCAAGATCTTTGACGCGGTTAGGGAGAAGACGAAGCTGCCCCTCGTCGTCGTCAACACCCACGCCCACTACGACCACTTTTTCGGCAACGCTGCGTTCGCCGAATCCGGTGTCACCGAATTCTGGGCGCACAAGAACTGCGCCACCGAGATCGACCAGCGCGGCGACCTGCAGCGCCGGTTGGTTGCAACGCTGGAACCAGAAATGTCGAGCGGCGAGGGTAAGAACGTCGAGCTTGTGGTTCCCAACGCCATCGTCAAAGACCAGCCCGTTCTGGTGGACCTCGGCGGTCTGACGGCCACCTTGTTCTATCTGGGCCGCGGCCACACCGACGGTGACCTCCTGGTCGGAACCTCAACCACCCTCTACGTAGGGGATCTTGTGGAGCAGGGCGCGCACCCTTCCTTCGAGAACTCCTACCCGGAGGAGTGGGCCGATGCACTCCGGCACATCTCCGCTCTGCGCCACCGCTACGAATTCCTGATCCCCGGCCACGGAAAGCCGTGCAGCGACCAGTTCGTCAAAACCATGGCCAACACCATGGGCACTGCCGTCCGCCAGGCCCGCCAGTCCATCCGCGACACTCCCAACGACGCTACCAAGGCCATTCCCGTCCTGCCTTACGGGCCTGAACAATCCCGGTGGTTCATCAAGCGGCTCCAGGAGAACTGGCGCAACAGCCACGAAGCTTCGTAACATTTGGCCTTCCTTGAGGAAATCTTGAGGTTGGCTTTCCAGCACTCCGACATCTCTCGAATGAAGGAACCTAAGCTGGTCGTTGCTCGCGCAGGTATGTCACCTGGCAAAAAACATGCCTATTTCCCTGTGTTTTGCTAGCTGTCCCCGCGGTTGCAGCCGTATTGGTCGCGCATCCGGCGCGCTGGAGCTACTGGTAGAGGCTTAGGTCCCCTCTTTTGTTGTGACTTGTCAACCGAGATGTCACGTGTTTAGGTCGTGAGTAGTAAGCGAGCTTATGACCGATGGAGATTATTGTGGCTTTCTCTGACTACGCCCTGGCGCTATGCGCTCTATTGGGGACACTTATGGTGCCTTTTGTTGTCCTGTACCAGATGCTGCGGCTCAAGCGCCGCGCACTCCGGATCCCCGTCCAGCCCGCACCCCGAGGTAACCAGCGCTGACCATGCCGTATGTCGACATCAACCCCCACAAAGGCCGTCCCAAGTGGGTGGGCTATATCATTCTTGCCGTTCTCCTGGTACTTACGGCTGCGGTCGTTTCGGTTGCGCTCATCCACCGCTGAGCTGCGCCGATGATCGCAGGATACTGGGCAGGAGCTCCTGCCGGACCCCCTAGACTTACTGATTGAACCAGTGCCGCAGAACCGTTTGCCGAAAGGTCCGGGGGGGGGACAGACATGCCAGATCCGGCAGATCAGAATGCAGGCGCCCAAGCAGAGGATGCAGGGCAGCCGCGGCTGCGCCGACGCCGCGACCTTCGTCGTGCCGACGGCTCAGTGGACGATGCCTGGACAGGAACCATGCCAGCAGTAACCCCTTCCCCTTCCAGTTCAAACGAAGCCGGTAAGCCGGTGACGCGCCGCTCCTCCTGGGCGGAGGCGGCCGCTGCCGCCGATGCAACCAAGCCGTCCCGCGCACCTTCCCCTGCCCCAGCGGCTCCCTCGCCGTCCGCACCCGCACAGTCCGCCCCGGCGCAGCCCGCCCGCCCGCCAGCCGCCGATTCTGCGCCGGAACCCAACGCCTCAGTGCCCGCCGCCACAAGGCATTCCGCGAAGGGTGGGGTGGCTCCTCAGGCTGCCGTGCCGCCGTCCGACGCTCCCGTCGACGCTCCCGCGCTCCGCCGGAGCCGGCCCACCGTGGCCGACTCGATCGCCGAAAGCCCCATGCCGGACTTCATCAGCTCGCCCGGCCTGTTCGTCAAGGAACAGAAACCGCGGCCCGTGGGCGGCTTCCGCGGCGCCCTGTACAACCTGACCGGCGGCGCCTGGAACCTGGGTCCCGGGCCCAAGCAGCGCCAGGAGGACGAACTGGCGCGCCGGATCTCGCGCCAGCTCCAGGGCAGCTACAACACCGCCGTCCTGAGCCTCAAGGGCGGGATCGGCAAGACGTCCACCACGGTCGGTGTGGGCCTGACGCTTGCCGAATACCGTGGCGACGCGCCCTGCGCCATCGACGCCAACCCCGACTCCGGGGACCTGGTGGAACGTGCACTGGGCGAGGGCATCTACCAGCAGGCCAGCCCGCGGACCATCACGGACCTGCTGGAGAACATCGAGTCCATCAACTCGCTCACTGCGCTGGCCCGGTATATGCACCACGCCGGCCGGCTGCACCTGATCGCGGGGGAGCAGGACCCGGAGGTCTCGGACTCCCTGACGGCCGAGGAATACCTGCGGATCCGCAAGCTCATCTCCAGCTACTACTCCGTGGCTTTGACTGACTGCGGCACCGGCGTGACGCACAACGCCATGAGCGGGATCCTGCAGTCGGCGGACAACCTGGTGATCGCCGCCGGCTATGCCGTGTCCGGCGCCAAGCGGGCCCGCAGCACGCTGCACTGGCTGGCCAGCCACGGGTACGAGGACCTGGCCCGCAACGCGATCGTGGTGATCACGGACAAGGACGAGGTGTCCTCCCGCGTGGACAAGGACGCCATCGAGGAGCACCTTTCCGGGATCTGCCGCGAACTGATCGCCGTGCCCCACGACCGCGGCGTGGCCGACGGCGACCTGGTGACCCTGGACGTGCTCAAGCCGGAGACGCGGCGGGCGTACAAGGAGATTGCTGCCGCGATCGTGGACGGGTACCGGTAGCGTCTCCTTGCCCCTCTGCTTTGGTGCGTGCCGGGGCCTCGGTCCGCGCCCTGCCGGCGCCATCCGCTCCCAGTAGTGCTCGCCGGAAAGACAGGTAGCCGCTACGGGGGTGTTCCGGCCGGGGCCTCCTAGCCTTTCAGCATGATGGAACTCATGGACGGTGGACGCCGTCGCCGCCGCCTGCCGAAGCGAGAAACCCTGGCGCTGATGGGCGTGACTGCATTGTCGGTCACGGCGGCTGCGGTGTTGCTTCCTGCCGTAGGGCTCAAGGCCCTGGCCGCGGCCCTGCCGTTGGCCAAGAACCGCGTGCACCAGCCGGAGCCCGAGGGCTCTTACCTGATTAACTAGCGCTCTCCCGGTTCGGTGCGCGCCGCCGTCGTGCCTTCTGTTTCCTGCCGCGCCCGCCCCGCTTTCGACCTACCTCCCTGTCGCGGCTTCCGGCCTTGGCCTCGGCGAGGTTGCGGTAGGTGCCGGCGATATTGGGAACCCCGCGGCTGGTGAGCCTCACGATGCTGCCACGGGGTGGGGTATTCGGAGTGCAGGATGCCAGCGCGCGTCTTGGCCCGGGTGAAGAAGGGAAGCCGTGACACCATCAACCATGCGGCCGTCGGTCTGGACCAATTCCTTCTGCGGCCATCCCGGCCTTGGGGAGGACCTTGAGGACGCCGTTCGGCGCCGCGGCGAGTACGAGCTGGGTCTCCGCCTGGACCACGTTGAGCTGACGGTGCCGGACTTCCGGTACCGGGCAGTGGATGCCTCCGGCGTGGTGGAGAACGAGATCTGTCCGGTCTACACCGCCCGTGCCGCGTCCCCACTGGCTCCCCGTGCCGACGAGGTGGTGGAGTGGCAGTGGACCGATCCGGCGTTGATCACCGCCGCCGTGGCCGCTACGCCATGGGCCTTCAGCCCATGGCTGACCCTTCAGCTGCCGCTGCTCTACCCGGACCTGTTCAGCTCGTAGCCGGCGCGCAATGCACTGCCAGTATGTGAAAGGCGCGCTTGAAGCGCAGGCGTCCGGCCGGAGGTGATGGTGGGCAAGGTGACTTCACCATCGGCCGCAACGCGATGCACCTGGTGGTGCCGCCGCACGGCAACGCTGCCTTACTCGACAGTTGGAGGGGCCGGCGGCTTTTTCGGATCGACGCTGATCCCTGCCTCCGCCGCAGGCCCCTGGTCTGCTGAGGAATGTGGATTGGTTGCCTGGCGGCGCCATTGCTTAGCGCCGCCAGGCGTCTGAGACCATCGGTTTGATCCGACGCAGGCGCGGTCGACTGGGACCCAGTACCCAGGTGCATCAAGGATGCGCTCCCGTCCTTCACGCATCACTTTGGCGGGAATACCTCAAGGATGTGCCCGGATTCGGTCAAGAATGCGTCAAGGTCGGCGCAGATTTCGCAGGCCGCGCTTGTATGTGTTGCCGCCGGACGTAAAAGGAGCGCTGCGTACCTGGGTTAGGTCCGCAGCGCCCCTCCCAATACCGGCTACCGCGAGGTATAGTCCTCGGCAGCCTTGCGCAGCCGGCTGTGAGCGCCGCCGTACGCTGGGCGCCCGCAGCGTCCACTCGGGCCGCTTGGCCACCCCGGTGTGGTTGGGAACGCAGACGTTGGCAGCCGGTGCCAGGCCCATCTGGCTGACGAGTTGGTATGAGTCCAGCAAGTTCATGCCGGTCAGGTCCGAGGTCTGCACTCGGGTACAACTAGACCCCCAGTGAGTAACCTCCGGGCTCCGACCGGAGCCAGCGATACGGGCGCTCGGTGTCACCGAGCTTTACGCGCAGGCTGGACATCAGGGAATCGACGGCTGATTCTTCCCTGCGCGTCACGGGCTCACCGGTCTCGTAATGCGCCGCCCGCAGTTTCTGCGCCAGGTCCGCCTTGCTGCGGTGGACCCACGTGCTTTCCATGAGCGTGTGCAGGAGATCGAATTCACGTCCGCTGAGGTCAAGTTCGATTCCGTCCGCCTCGACCTTCCGGGTCCGGACATTCAGCACCAGGCCGTTATGTTCCAGCCGCTCGGCCGACCGCCGGCCGCTGCCTCCCGCGTGATGGCTGGTGGTTGGAGTCGGCCCCTCCTGCCAGCGCGGACGCCGTAGCAGTGCGTTGATCCGGGACCGCAATTCCCGGGGGCGGAAGGGCTTGACAATGTAATCGTCGGCCCCGTTGTCCAGCCCCATCATCGCGTCGGCCTCATCGTCCCGCCCGGTCAGCATGATGACGTAACTGTCACTGAACAAGCGGATGCGCCTGGCAGCTTCGAACCCGTCCATGTCCGCCATCTCGATGTCGAGCGTTACCACCATTGGATCGTGCTGGCGGACCAGGTCAACACCATCTTCGCCGCTTGGCGCACCGTGGGTCACGAACCCGGCTTGCCGAAATACCACCGCGATGAGCTCCCGGACGTCTTCCTCGTCTTCAATAATCACCGCAACGCGAGACCGCTCCACGTATTTCCCCCGTTCTTTTCCCCAGTGCAAGAACCGTTCCCCATCCTAACGGGCAATAAACCAGGATTGAGATGCGATTCTCTGGGTACGCCTTCAAAGCCCGTCTATTATTCGAAGCGGGGGGAATAATGCAGACAATGACCACTGAATTTCACCGGGCCTTAGAGCGAGGCATTGGGGAAGACCTGGCACATCAGGTCAGAGACAGATTCTTCGGCGATGCAAACCAGCGGCGGAGCATGCTGATCAGCCAACTTCCGCTGACCGGTTCCTTGCTGACAGTCGCTGTCATGCTGGCTTTTGTCCGGCCCGCAAAGCTGCAGGACACCGGCCTTCAGCTGTCGCTCATCTTAGTCTTCAGCCTCACTGTCCTGTGTGTGCTGCTTCCCTGGAACCTTCTGCCCGCCAAGACCTTCCTCCTGGTTCCGCTGCTGGACTTCGCGGTTGTCGGGCTGGCCCGTGAGGCCACGGCCTCCTCCTTCAGCAGTCTTGGCCTGCTGCTGGTCTTCCCCGTTATCTGGTTGGCGGCCCGGGAAGGCAAGACGGGCGTGGCCCTGTCCTTTGCGGCAACTCTCTTGACCGTTGGGGTGCCGCTCCTAGTCGGCGCATCAGCAACTCCGTCCGATATAGCCCGCCCCTTCCTGCTTCCACTGATCATGACTGTGATCGCCCTGGCGGTCCACGTCCTGGTGAGCAGCCTGGCCAGCCAGGATGCCAGGCTCAAAAGCCAGGACGAGGAACTTCGGAAGGCCTATGGGGAAAGCCTTGAGCGACAACGCCTGCTGGACACCATGCTGGACGTCGTGGGCGTGGGAGTCCACGCCGTGGACGCTGCCGGGAACGACATCCTGGTCAACCAGCAACACCGGCGCAACCGCACATTGTCCCGGCCGTCAGGGAAGGAACAGGACCTGAATCTTCTGGCGAGCGACGGCACTACCCCGCTTCCCTCCGAACACAGCCCCGTTGCCCGTGCAGCCCAGGGCCAGTCGTTTTCCGACTACATCGTCCGGCTGGGCAGCGCCGCGGACAACCGGGTGCTTTCGTCCACAGCGCGTGCAATGACGGATAAGGATGGAAATTTTGCCGGTTCCGTCCTTGCTTTCAGCGACGTCACTGAACTGGTGAATGCACTAGCCATAAAGGACGACTTTGTCGCCAACATCTCCCATGAATTCAGGAGTCCGCTGATGTCAATCCTCGGATACCTGGATCTCGTTCTGGAGACTCCCGAAGACCGGCCGGGCCAGCATGAAGCGTTCCTGGGAATCGCCCAAAGCAACGCGGAGAAGCTCCTCAACCTGGTCTCGGATCTTCTCTCGGTCTCGTCCGATTCCATGGGAGTCCATCCCCAAAAAATGGACCTCCTGGACCTGATCCGGGTTTCCGTTGCCTCCGCGGCGACCAGGGCTGAAAGCCGTGGTGTGGAGATCGTAAACGAAGCTGCAGGGCGCCTCTGGCTCACCGCAGATCCGGGCCGCGTCGGCCAGGTTTTGGACAACCTGCTCTCCAACGCGATCAAGTACTCCCCGCGCGGAGGGACGGTGACTATACGGGCGTGGGACACGGGTGGGGCCATCTCGTTATCGGTCACCGACACCGGAATTGGAATCAGCGATGAGGACCTTCCAAAGATTTTCACACGGTACTTCCGGTCCGATGCTGTCCGTGAGTCAGCAATACCCGGCGTAGGCCTGGGCCTGGGTATCGTAAAACGGATCGTCGAAAACCATGGAGGTTCCATCACAGCGAGCAGCAGGCTGAATCTGGGCAGCACCTTTACCGTAACTCTCCCGAAGGGCCTGGAGGTTGGCGGCCCCGGAGCACCGCGCTGCTGACCTCCCGGCAGATTCTTGAACCCGCCTGCACCAACATTGCCGCCGGCAATTCAACGGATGAGTTGGTGGCGGACCTGGAAGGGTTCCACCGCGACCGTGAGGCGTCCCGCCGGGGCGGTGACACGTTTGCCGGCTACCGCGCCTACTGGAAGGCGGACGAGAACTTTCACCGGCGGATCGTGGAGGCCACGGACAACGAGTTCCTTTTGAGGGCCTACTCCACCATTGAGGGAAGTATTCAGCGGTTCCGGCTTGCGTCGTGCCGGTTGGCGGGCGGCACCCGCGGTGCCCAGCGGTTGCAACCCAGGTGCCGCCGTCGTACTTCTCACCGCCCAACCGCCGTATCTGGTGCCTCTTGCTCCCTGGTCATGAGACTAGCGCGGAGTGCTGGGAACGGCGGAAGTGCGGCGACAGGTCATACCGGAGCGTGGAGAGCCGATTATGCTCGAACCATGGAGATGCATGATGCTCCGGCGAAGCCTGTTTCTGCCGGCAAACTAGGGTTTTGGCAGCAGCGGGTGTGGCTGTGGGTTGTTGCCGCGGGACTGGACGTGTACATCCTTGGTTTCGTCATCGGGTTGCAGCCATCCGGTCCTCTGTGCGGCAGCCCGTTGTTCCCCAACAGCCGCGCTGCCGAACAGCTCGACTTTGCGCAAGGCGGTATTGGGGCGGCGGCCACGTGCTACCGGACCATCGAGGCCGATTCCGTGCCTGTCTGGATCCTCATGGCCGTGGGAGTCGGCCTGGTCCTGACGGGAGTGGTGGTCCGCATAGTCCGGATCCGGCTTTTCGGCGGCTCCTCCAGTTCCGAGAAGGCCGGACAGGCGCGGTAGCGCTACCCCGTTATAACGGGTTTCTTGACCGTGGCGAGCAGGATGACGCCGGCCACGGCGGTGGCACCTGACAGCAGGAACAGGACGATAGCCAGCGGGGGAGCTGCATCGGCTTCGCCCAGGATGGTGATGCCGATCGCCACGGCCACCAGCGGGTCGATGACGGTCAGGCCGGCGACCACGAGTTCGGGGGAGCCCCGGGTGTGGGCGTTCTGGACCAGGAAGCTGCCGCCCAGGGCGGCAATGAGCAGCCCCGCCAGGCATGTCAGGGACAGCCACTCGAAGTCGCCCTGGAACAGCCGGGCGATGACGGTTTTGGCCAGGGCCGCGACGAAGCCGAACAGGATCCCGGCCCCGGCCGTGAAGACCACCGCGTGCGAGCGGTGGCGCCACAAGAGATAAGCCGCGGCCACGCAGGCCAGGACCACGGCGAGCACGATCAGGATGGTGACCAGGTGCCGGTCGCTGATCTCCACGTCCTCCGCGGACAGCGCCGCCACAGCAACGAACACGCCAACCCCGCCAACGCATAAGGCGACGGCGGTGAGGGCCCGGCGCCCCGGGGACCGGCGGGTCATCCGCGCGGTGGCCAGTGTGGTGACCACCAGGGCGATCGCCCCAATGGGCTGCACCACGATCAGGGGTGAGAACCGGAGGCTGGTGAGCTGGAGGAGGATCGCAGCGCCCAGCATCGCCGTCCCGGCCAGCCACACCGGTTTCCGCATCAGGGCGTGAAGGCGTCCGCCGCCCATGCTGCCCGCCGCACGCCCGGCTGCTGCCGGCTGGTCTCCCACGGCCCGGTGCTGGAATAGCGTTCCCAGGGCGAGCAGGACCGCGCCGACGGCGGCGATCGGAATCCCCAGCCAGTGGTAGGACGTCAGTGCGGACACGGCCGCAGCCTGGATCATGATCAGACCTTACCCCGCCAATGCTATGCCGGGGTTGCGGTTGTCACTGGCTTCTGAGCCGGATGGTCCGGGCCCGGTGGATGGCGGTCAGCGCAACGGCGCTGGCCGCCAGCCGTACGGTGTGGACCTGATACCACCGCCTCAATAAAGGTTCCCGTTGGTTCTGGCTCAGCGGTTCCGGGCTGAAGAACAGCTTGGGGTTGAGGGAGCGAAGAACGTAAACGGTAGCGGCAGCGCCCGTGACGGAACTGGCTGCGGCTACCATCAGCCAGGTCCTGGTGCCCGGATCATGCCATCCCGCCGCGAGGGCACCGACGGCGGCCGGGGCATTGATCGGAGCAAGGGGTGCGTAATAGCGCCCCGGGCTGCCCGCCCCAAAGGGGGACCGGGGGAGCTCTTTGCTTGCCTCGGAGGCCGCGACGCGGTGCGGCACTTTGACCAGCAGCTCATACAGGTTTCCAAAGAACCAGTGGGCGTGGCTGAACTCCGCCACGTCAAGGAACCGATCGGTAAGCAGATCGCGGCGAGGCGAGGAAGTCTGTCCCATGCCCACAATGTACTCCGGGTAGACCCTAAAGGCCCCTGTCCCGGTGGTCCGGAACAGAGGCCTTCAGCAGCTGAACGGGATGGTCAGCCGGCTGCCGTCGCTAATGCGCCGGGTGCCAGTGTGTACCGCTTGGGAAGCTTCACCGACCGCTCTGCCATCACATCCCGCAGCATGTTGGGGTAATCAGTGATGAGCCCGTCGACACCCATGTCCATCAGGGCCCGCATGGTGGGCTTGTCGTCCACAGTCCACGGGATGACCTGCATGCCCTTGGCGTGGGCCCTCCCCACCATATCCGCGGTGACGTAGGGGACGTAGCCGGGGTCCGTGACGGTGCCGTTCTGCGGGGTGCCATGGACGGGGGAGACGGCGTCGAAGCCCAGGGAAGCGGCTGAGTCCACCAGGTCGCCGCCGAAGTCATCCGAATCGATGCCGCCCAGCCAGGGCGAGGCGCCGGGCAGGCCGGCCTGCAGGAAGTCCTTGTTGGTCAGGGCAACGGTGCGGATGCCGGGCTGCCGTTCCTTCACCAGGCGCAGTGCACCCCAGTCGAAACTCTCGATGGCGACCCGCTCGGCCATGTGCGCGGCGTTGATCTCGCGCAGGGCCACGTCCACGAACTGCTCGCGGGGAGCCGTCTGCTCCGGTGCCCCGGCCTCCACCTTGGTCTCGATGTTGAACTTCACCTGGCTGGCCCGGTACTGCCTGGCCAGGTCGAAGACTTCAGCAAGGGTGGGCATCTTGGCGCCGGGCGAAGCCTGCTGGCCCGGGAACTGCGGCAGGGTCTTTGAGCCGCAGTCAAGGCTGCGGACCTGGTCGAACGTAAGGTCCTTGACGTACTTGCCCACGTACGGGAACTGCGGATCCCCAGGGGTGACGGGGGCCGTGTCCTGGCACTTCTGGCCGCTGATCTTGCGGTCATGGGTGATGACTTCGCGGCCGTCCTTGGTGATCTGCAGGTCCAGTTCAAGGGTGGAGACACCGGTCTCGATCCCCTTGGCGAAGGACGCCAGGGTGGACTCCACCGTCAGGCCGATGCCGCCGCGGTGGGCCTGGAGGTCAAAGTGGTTTTCGCTGCCGTTGGGGTTGGTGTCCGCCGCCTGGGCCGGGAGGGATGTTCCCAGGGCCAGGCCGGTGCACAGGGCGGCCGCGGTCAGCAGCTTTGCATTCTTCATCAGACAAGTCTCCAAATTGGGGGAGAGGGGAAGCCCCATTGGCGGGGCTTTGGCCACTGTTCACACCCACGGGAAATGCCGGGCGACGCTGAGGCCAACTGCCCATGGCCGGAAAGCGAACGGCGGTATCCGGTCCCCACATCCGGGTGACCGGCACAAACACGTTCCGGGGGAAGGTGTTCCTTGTCGCCACCTGCCGTTCACCCGCCTGCCAGTAACGGTTAATTACCGCCAAGTAACTTCGGGGCGTCTTGCTATGACCCATCCTTGAGAGGCTCCCCCCCAATGAGCACGTCCCGTACCCCCGGCTTTTTCACGGCCGCCGCAGCCATCATCCTGGCGGCGTCGGCACTCGGCGGCACCGCCGTCGCCCAGGCCGCAGGCAACAATGACCACCAAGCCAACCCCGGCTCCGGCAACCACCAGGAGTTGGACACGGCCCTGGCGGACGCTTTCAACGGCGTCGACCGGAACACGAACTGGCAGCAGACGTCCAAGCTGAAGCTGAACTTCCCCACTTACCACACCGAGGGCATCGCCTACAGCCAGGACCACATCTTCCTGTCGGCCGTCCAGATTCTTGAGCCGACCAAGAAGTTCCCCACCCCGCAGGACGGCTTCGACCGGACCCCCGGCAAGGGCATCGGCCACCTGTTCGTCATGGACAAGGCCGGCAACCTCCAGAAGGACATCATCCTGGGCGAGGGTGACATGTACCATCCGGGCGGCATCGACTTCGACGGCACCAACCTCTGGGTGCCCGTGGCCCAATACCGGCCCAACAGCAGTGCCATCATCTACCGCATGGACGCGGACACCCTGGACGTGCACAAGCAGTTCGAGGTGGCGGACCACTTCGGCGGCATCGTGATGGACAAGAAGACCGGCCACCTGGTGGGCAACACCTGGGGTTCACGCCGCTTCGCCGAATGGGACCTCCAGGGCAAGCAGCTCTCCACGTGGGAGAACCCGAACTACTTCATCGACTACCAGGACTGCCAGTACGTGCCCAACTCCAGGATGCTCTGCAGCGGCATCACCAACCTCCCGCAGACCCCCGCCGCGGGCGGCACCGGTGCCACCTACGAGCTCGGCGGCATGGCGATGATCGACCTGAAATCCCACAACGTGATCCGCGACGTGCCGTTCCAGCGGTGGTCCACCGCCGGCCACGTGGCCACCCGCAACCCCTTCAAAATGACTGCCGACGGCAACCACCTCACCATGACGGTGGCCCCCGACAACGGCGACGAAGGCAACGGAACCGAAATCCTCACCTACCGGGCCACCGTCACCCCGGCACAGTAGCCCGCACCGGACGCTCCGTTTCCCCAATTGTCGGCCTCGCCGGATGCGTTCTCCCGCATAAATCCATCAACTTTTCGCTTGTTATCTTCCCGTGATGCTAAGTACGCTTATCTTATTGTCCGGCGGTAGGGCAGGAGCCCATATCCGCAGTTCTTGGGGGATCGGCAGACGCTGTGAAAGGCGAAGGTGGGACCCGTGAATGGAAATCAAGAATTGCCCTCCATGGGCTCAGGTGAACTCGCCTCCTTGCCGATACAACTGCAGGCACTGGAGATTATCGACGACATTCTCAGCGGCGCAGATCCAGGTGAAGCGGGCGTCCGTGAATCGCTCAACCGCCATGTGGCCATGCACCCGGGCCAGCCCGAGAAGGCACTGCTGATGCATATGCTCACCGTTCGCCGGCCATTTCAGGATCAGGGGCGGGGCCCGTGAATCTTCACTGCACCGGATGGGAGGCCGGTAACCGATGGACTTGAGAAGTGTCCAACAACAAGAAGCCCAATATCTGAACATCGGCTTCAACCACGCCGGCGTCACCCTTTGGGAACTGTGGCTGCGTTACTACAGCCTGGGCGGCGATGCCAGCGAACCTGCCGTCGCAGCCCACTTGGCTGGAGAGTCGGCCTTGCCTGGCATCCAGCAGCAAATACTCCACGTGGCGCTCAGTGAACTGAGTGCGGAGGCAACGCCTCAGTCGGGCGCAGGCAGTGATCCTTTTGCCGCTGGTCAAACACGGATCCTGGGGATCGCCCCCGAGCCGCCTTCCCGCTAGCGAAAGGTGCCGATTCACAGGGGCAGGTGCGCGGTTTTACGACGCCGGCGCCGGCTGACAAAGGTAGGGCCCGCCGGCTGCGGGATGCCGGAGAGATCGGCGCCGGGACGCCGTCGTCGTAATTCCAGCGCGAGGCCTTCCTGCCCGCGCGCCATCGCCCAGCGATGGTTCGCGGCGAAGGCGGGCTTAAGCAGCCAGCCCAGCCGCCGCAGGAGCGGTTTTGACGGGCTGACCCGCCAGTCATAGATGACGACCGTTTCCGGCCCGTCCTGCTTGAAGGTCCAGCGTCCGGTGCCGTTGAGGTCGCCCTGGGCGGAGAGGGCAAGTCCTTGTTCGGTGATGGGCTCGGTGACGGTGAGCTTCCACTTGAGCGTGTATGGCAGCCAGCCCTTGGTGTGAAGGAAGAATGCCTTTCCAACGCCGCCAGGGCCACCGGACTCCAAAGGCAAAACCGACAAATACACCGAAGGCCACCAGCGGTCCAGTGAACCCGCATCACCCAAAACGTCCATCACCTCGTGCGGGGTCCCGGCCACCCGCCAGACGGTCCGGAATTCATAGCCGTTTCTGCCTTCGGATTTCCCGTCCATTGCCGCCTCCACGCACGGATTATTAGTTCACGGTACGTGTGGGACGGCACGTAATCAACGGGCGCCGTCAGCACGGCTTCGAGCGAAATGCGTAATGCCCGGACGCGTACTTCGCAAAACTACTAATCATGCTTAGTATTATGTGGCGCGGGCTGCCCGCTGGGGGCAGAGCACCCGCGCCGCACCGGAGGTCTCAACCATGGACAACGAAATGCGTCCCCTCACTGATGAAGAACTGATGTCGGAGCAGGCCACCGCACTGCCGGACAAGGAAGTGGCATCCGTCCTGGACCTGAACGCGGACCTGGACCTGGGCATCAACGCCGCAGCACCCATCGACCTCGCCGTCGCCGCCAACGCCAACGTGGCCGCACCCATCGATGCAGCCGCCTCGGCCAACATTCTCTCCTTCGGCTCCGACGCGCAGGCACTCTCCAGCCAGGACGCCGTGATCGACCAGGGCATCACGGCCGACGCCAACGCCGACTCCACCCAGGACAGCGTGATCGGCCAGGCCGGCGACACCGCCGACGCCGGCACCGATGCCGGAACCACGGACGGAACGGCCGGCGCGGTCACCGATCCCACCAGCACCGGCGGGCTCACGGACGCGGCCGGCGTGCTGAACGGCAACCTGCTCAACGTCGACGTCAACCTGGACGCCGACGCCGCCATCGCCGCCCCCATCAACGGTGCCGTGGCCGCCAACGCCAACGTGGCTGCCCCCATCGATGCTGCCGTGGCCGCGAACATCGGCTCCATCGACAGCCAGGCGTACGCCATCTCGGACCAGAGCGCCACCATCAACCAGCACATCGACGGCGAAGCCAACGCCACCGCTGACCAGCAGTCCGACCTGCAGCAGTAACAACGATGACCCACGCCCACGGCGGGCCGCCTCCCGAGGCGGGCCCGCCGTCGTCACGCGCCACCCTTGCCCAGGATCCGCCGGACCGCAGCACTATTACGACGGCGGGAGCCCACCTTCCCGCCCGGGCCGACGGTGTGCAGCTGCTCGGCCCGGCCGAGGGGTCCGGCTACCGGACACCGCCCGCCCTGGTGCGCCGCGCCGACGGCCAGACCCTCCAGCTGACCCCGCTGCTGTACCTGGTGCTGGAGGCCGCCGACGGGACGCGGGACCTGGAGGACATGGCCCGCCATGCCAGCGAGGGGTTTGGGCGGCTGGTCAGCGCGGAGAACGTCCGTACGCTGATCGACTCGCAGCTGCTGCCCATGGGCCTGCTCCGGCTCGCCGACGGCACCCAACCGGAGGTGAAGAAGGCCAACCCGCTGCTGGGCCTGCGGTTCCGCTACATCGTGTCCGATCCCGACCGCACCCGCCGGATCACCACACCCTTCGCCGTGCTGTTCAACCCGCTGATCGTGGTGGCCGTGACGGCCGCGTTCCTGGCGGCGTGCTGGTGGCTGCTCATGGTCAAGGGCCTCGGCTCCGCCACGCACGAGGCCTTCGAACAGCCCGCCCTGCTGCTGCTGATCCTCGCCGTCACCATCCTCTCCGCCGGTTTCCATGAGTTCGGCCACGCGGCCGCCACCCGCAAGGGCGGGGCAACCCCAGGGGCCATGGGCGCCGGACTCTACCTGCTCTGGCCCGCGTTCTTCACGGACGTCACCGACTCCTACCGGCTGGGCCGCGGCGGCAGGATCCGCACCGACCTGGGCGGGCTGTACTTCAACGCCATCGTGGCGGTGGCCATCATGGGACTGTGGTGGGCCACCGGCTTTGACGCGCTGCTGCTGGTGGTGGTCACGCAGATCCTGCAGATGGTCCGCCAGCTGATCCCGCTGGTGAAGTACGACGGCTACCACATCCTGGCCGACGCCACCGGCGTGCCGGACCTGTTCCAGCGGATCAAGCCCACCCTCCTGGGGATCCTGCCCTGGCGCTGGGGAAACCCGGAGAGCAAGGTGCTGAAGCCCTGGGCGCGCGCGGTGGTGACCCTCTGGGTCATGGTCACCGTGCCGCTACTGCTGTTCAGCATGGTGATGATGGTGCTCTCCCTGCCGCGGCTCCTGGCCACCGGCTGGGCCAGCCTGGGCAAGCAGCAGGAACTGCTGGCCGCAAGCCTGACCGCCGGGGACTTCGTGGGCGTGGCCGTGCGGGCACTGGCCATCGTGGTGGTGGCCGTCCCGGTCCTGGGCCTGCTCTACATCGTGGTGCGGCTCCTGCGCCAACTGGTCACGGGCCTGTGGCAGAAAACCCGCGGCAAGCTTGGCCAGAGGATTGTCGCGATGGGTGCCGTGGCGGCCCTGCTCGCGGGGCTGGCCTGGGCATGGTGGCCCGACGGCGGGACGTACCGTCCGGTGCAGGCGTACGAACGCGGGACCCTGGGTGACGCCACCCGGGCTATTTTGCCCAAGCGCGACGGCGGTGCGTTGCGGCAGGGGAGTGCCGGGCGTACGGTTGCGTTGTGGCCCGCAGGCTCCAGCAAACCGACGCGGGACAATCCGCAGTTGAGCATGGTGCTGGTGCCGGTTGAGTCCGGTGCCTCATCAAAGGGTGGCGCTGCTTCTTCCGGCACTGTTGGTTCCGGTACTGCGGGACCGTCCTGGGTGTTCCCGTTCGACCGGCCGGCTGCTCCGGAGGGCGACGGGAACCAGGCGCTCGCCGTCAACACCACCGACGGGTCGGTTAAATACAGCGTGGCATTCGCGCTGGTGTGGGCCGAGGATGGAGACGCAGTCACCACCACCAACGAGGCCTACGCCTTTGCCAACTGCACCGGCTGCGCGGCGGTGGCAATCGGGTTCCAGGTGGTCCTGGTGGTGGGCCAGGCCGACGTCATTGTTCCGCAAAACCTCTCCGCGGCCGCCAACTACAACTGCCTGGACTGCCTGGCCTACGCCCTGGCCAGCCAGCTGGTGCTCACCGTCGACGGGCCCCTGGACGGGGACAGCAAACAGCAGCTGGAAGCGCTGTGGGCACAGATCGCCGAGTACGGCAGGAACATCCAGGACGTTCCGCTCTCCGACATCCAGGCCGCGCTGAACGGGTACAAGGAACAGATTACTGCCATCATCAAGGGCAGCTCCGGGACAACATCCTCCGGGGCGACATCCCCGGCATCAGCTGACCCCGCCCCCAGCTCCACCCCGTCCGGCGCCCAGGCCGAGCCCACCCCCCCGGCCCAGGAGACGGCCCCCGCCGGTGTGTCCAATCCGGCCCCGGCCCAGGAGGCAACCGCCCCTGCCGGACAGTATGTGGAAGGCGGGCAGCCGACGTCGTCCGTTGTGTACCCCACGCCCGAGCCCACCGTGGATTCCGGGGGAGGGGAGACTCTGGTGCCGGTGCCGACTTCCGGCGCCGGCTGATTGCGGCCCGCCTTTGCCGCCTGAGCCTGCCGCCGCCGTCGTGCCTTCCTGCCTGCTCCAAGCACTTTATGGAGCAGGTGGGGAGAATGCGCAACTAATGGTTGCGCTTGGCGCGGAGCGGGCTTACGCTATCAGCAACCAACGGTTGCGAATAGAAAAGGAAGCATCATGGAACTCAACAGCATTGAGCGGGAAATCCACATCGAAGCCTCGCCGGACGTGGTCTTCGAAGTGATCAGCGCGCCCCAGCACGTGCGTCAATGGTGGCCCGATGAGGCGGCCTATGAACCGACGCCGGGCTCGAGCGGGGACATCGTCTTCGGCGACCGCTCCGCGGCGGATGCGAAGGTGGTGGCCCTCACGGTGGTGGAGGCCGAGCCCTCGCGACGCTTCGCCTTCCGATGGGTATACGACGACGCCGAGGCCACGCCGGAAAACTCGCTCCTGGTGACGTTTGACCTGGTTCCGTCGGGCTCCGGCACGCTGCTGCGCTTTACCGAGACGGGATTCCGGGACAAGGGCTGGGCGCTGGCTGAACTCGAGCAGAACTACAGCGAACACGTCCACGGCTGGGACTACTTCCTGCCCCGGCTGGTCACGTACGTCACGCGCCTGGTGGCGGCGCGATGAGCCTGACCGTCGACGACGACCTCTGGCAGGCGGTGGGGGATCCCACCCGCCGGAGGATGCTCGACCTGCTTTTGGCCGAGGGTGGCGGCACCGCGACCGGCCTGAGCAGCCGGCTGCCCGTGACCCGGCAGGCGGTGGCCAAACACCTCGAGGTTCTCCACCGGGTAGGGATGGTCAACGTCAGGCCCGCGGGCCGGGAACGCATCTACGAGGTGAGCGAGGCCCAGCTCTCACGCGCCGTTGAACAGTTGTCGTCGGTCGGCGCCGCATGGGACGCCAGGCTGCAGCGGATCAAGGGAATTGCCGAGGCAATCCAGCGCAGCGCCGAGAGGCAGGTTCCTAATTAAGGCTGCCGTCCGGAGCCGTTGCCGATCGCGACGGGAAGCGCTCCGATGGTGGCAGCGACTCCTCACTCGAAGGCAGCCTGTTGGAGAATCTCCCGTGCTACATCATGGAGTGGTGTACTCTCTCCACGCGAGCGGGCCAACAGTACCTCTAAAGCCTCTTCTGAGTTCAAATTCATGCGCTCAATCAGGATCCCTTGCGCTTTTGAAATCATGTCTCTGCTGGAGAGGGCCTCCGCCAGTTCCGCACTCATCCGTTGTGCAGCTTCCCGGTCCCGAATGCGGCCGAGCAAGACCGCGGCTGGGACGGTGAGCCGCTCGATCAGGAAGACCGAGTTGTCATCAAATGCCAGTGGGCGGGGGGAGTAGACCTTCAGGGCACCGATTTGTCTTCCCTTAGTGGTCAGCGGTGCGCTGAGAACGGAACGGATGGGAAGATCCGCCACCGCTGCCGCCCATGCAGGCCACCGCGTCTCTTCCTGGGTGTCCTGGATGATGATGGGGCGCTGTTCTGCCCAAGCGCTGAGGCACGGTCCCTGGCCGAGCTCGTACTGCAGTTTGTCCGCTGTGAGCACGACCTTATCCGTGGCGCCGGTGCTCTCGCTGGGGCCGCGGGAATTGATGATCGACGCCCCGGCTCCTGCGGAGTTCGGGATCGAGTCCTTCAACACGTACGCCAGGGCCTGTACCGCTTTGGAAGCATCCTCCTCGCTGAGGAGGCCGCTAATCATCCTCCCGGTTATTCCGGGGAGTTCATAGGCTTGGGGAAGGGAATAGTTCATAGCTGTACCTTGTCCTGCCGGCAATCGAGGCCCGTCACACGGATGGACATGATCAGGCAGCCGTCGGGTAGCTGGCGAGGATATAATCGGCGGCTGCCGGGCCTACCATTCGCAGCCGGCTGTCATGAACGTCCACGTCCCGGCAGTGCATCGCTGCCCGGAAAGTGATGTCGGGTTTTGGGTCTATCCCATGCAGGAGGCACCAACTGACGTACAGCCCGTAAAGGCAGTCGGCGGTCAAGGGGCAGTCCGTATCGAAATCAGGGACGGTGGCTTCTGCAAGGAACGTTGAAAAATGCGAGGTGGCCATGTTGGCTCTCTTTCCCCGATGTGCATCTGGCCGCCAGCAGGCTCTAGCGGTACTCCTCAAAGGCCCTGCACTGACCAAAGAGGGAACGCCCCAGCAAAGTGTGACGCTTGCCACTTAGGATGCACCAGTCCGGGGCCTCCTGTCCAGCCCGGGCAGGCGGGAGGCGCGGGCGGACCCGGCAGCTCGTCAATAAAGGGTAGGGTCTTCTTCTGCCCGGCAGGGATTGATGTCATAAGCTGGGAAGGAAGCGTTTTGCAGTGGGCGTCTTCATGCCGCACTCGGTTCTCAGCGGTTGAGGATACTTCGTGAGGATGCCGCCGTGGACGCTCAGCCCTTCAGAACTGCAGAACTGCAGGACGGGATCTACTCCCTACTCCAGGACATGGTTCTGGAAACCTCGGACGCCGAGGAGTTCTTCCAGGAACTGGCAAGCTTTTCCTCGTCCCTCCTTTCCCCACCTGAATCAAAGGTGCACTGCAATGTCACCGTGGCACGCAGGAAGAAACCGGTCACGGTAGCCTGCAGCGACGCCAGGGCCCGGGTGATGGATGAACTCCAGTACGCGTTCGGCGACGGCCCTTGCCTGATGGCCATGCGGACCGGTACCACGATCTACGTCCCTGACGTGTCACGGGAACACCGCTGGCCCGGATACATCCAAGCCGTCGCGGAAGAGGGAATCCAGTCAATCCTGGCTGTTCCCCTGCGGTTGGAGGGCGAATCCACGGCGGCCCTGAATATTTACTCCTCGCGGCCGCATGGCATTTCCGGTGAAGACATCGCCCGTGCTGAACTGTTCGGTGAACAATCGGCCAAGACTCTCCGGTTGGAGCTGCGCCTGACCCGGCTGCAGGAGGCAAAAGACAATCTGGAAGCGGCGATGAAAAGCCGGACGGTTATCGATATTGCCGTCGGTGTGATCATGGCGCAGAACCGCTGCAGCCAGGACGCGGCATTCACCATCCTGCGGAGAGCTTCCGGTTCCCGGAACATCAAGCTCCATGAGGTAGCGGCAGGAGTCATCGGAGCCATCTTCCCTCAGGCCGCTGCACTTCAAACCCACTTCGATGAATAGCAGTGCCGGCAGATCGCATCCCGCCGCCATGTACATGTGTCGTGTTCATGGGGTGAAGGGCACCTGACGAACGTTGCTGGCGTGGCCACCGAGGTGCCGGTGCATTCCTGGTGCCAGGTTAAAGGGGCAAATGCGCGGTTTTACGCCGCCGGCGCCGGCTGACAAAGGTGGGGCCCGCCGGCTGCGGGATGTCGGAGAGATCGGCGCCCGGCCGCCGTCGTCGTAGTTCCAGCGCCAGGCCTTCCTGCCCGCGGGCCATCGCCCAACGATGGTTCGCTGAAAAGGCGGGCTTAAGCAACCAGCCCAGCCGCCGCAGGAGCGGTTTTGACGGGCTGACCCGCCAGTCATAGGTGACAACCGTTTCCGGTCCGTCCTGCTTGAAGGTCCAGCGTCCGGTGCCGTTGAGGTCGCCCTGGGCGGAGAGGGCAAGTCCTTGCTCGGTGATGGGCTCGGTGACGGTGAGCTTCCACTTGAGCGTGTATGGCAGCCAGCCCTTGGTGTGCAGGAAGAATGCCTTTCCAACGCCGTCAGGGCCACCGGACTCCAAGGGCAAGACTGACAGATACACGGAAGGCCACCAGCGCGCCAGGGAACCCGCATCGCCCAAAACGTCCATCACCTCGTGGGGAGTCCCCGCCACCCGCCAGACGGTCCGGAATTCATAGCCGTTTCTGCCTTTGGAATTGCCGCCCATTGCCGCCTCCACCACGGATTATTGTTTCACGGTACGCGTGGTGCAGCACGTGATCAACGGGCCCTACAGCTGCCGAACCAAGGCCGCTGGTGCCGGATCACAGTTGCGGCGGGGGCTGAGGCGAACACCCTGGTTGCCGCGCGGACCCGGGGGATCTGATTGGGTAGGGCAGGCGTCAACTGGGGTGCAAGCTACCCTTATGGCGCCTTCGGCGGCGGGAGTACCGTAGCTCCTGCCGGAGAACCCCTGGGCTGGCGGGATTCCCATTTTTGGGTAATCGGCTGGGGACCCAGTTGCGCCCGCCCCTCGTCTTTGGGCCGGGCCGCCTTCCCATCTCCCTTGCCGCATCCAAGGAGGCCAGCGGTGTACACACGAACTGTCCCGGTCATTGCTGCCGTTTTTCAAGCTCTGTTCCTCTCCGCAGGGCCAGCCCCTGCCGCAACTTACACTGACGGCGAAGTCCTCAACACCTACGTCGACTGCCCGCTAGAGCGCATCGGCACCCAGTTGGTCCGCTGCGACAACCTCACCGGCACCGGGGTTGATGCGCCCTACTGGATTCCCGAACAGAAGTAACACCAGCCGCAGAGGTCTCCGCCTTAGTGCTCAGAGCCGCTGGGCTGTTGGGCGGGGCCTGCCCAACCGCGCCTGCCAGCTGCACCGCGGTCTCTTCGGCGTATGCCGTGATGGGGCCAAGGTGCGTCTGACCTGCGAAAACTTCCACCGGGTCCGCCCTGGAGCCGTCCGCGGGCGCCGGGTAATTGACCGAAACGCAGTTTTGTCGCGCCTGCACCGGTACATTCAGGCCAATAGTAAGTACACTTACCAGTGGACGTAGTGTCCAGCAGTGTGGCGCTGCGTTCCCGGCCCGGGCCGGTCTCCAAAGCCCCCGCTTCGCCCTGCCCGGGCAAGACCAAGATGGGGCTTCCTACTTCTTGCCTGCCTTCAGGTCTTCTACCGCCTTGGCCACCCGGCGCACACGTGTTTCCGATGTCTTCGCCTCAATAATCGGCTCCACGTAGCGGCGTTGGCTGCTGTAGTTCAACGTGCCGTAGAAGGCCTTCGCTTCCGGTTCGGCTTCCATGGCACTGGCCAGGTCATCCGGAACCTCAATGACCCGCGGCTCGGTATCCACTTCCAGCCCCACCTCGACGGTGTCCCCGGCAGATACTCGCGTCAGTTCACGGTTCGCCGCGCTCACGCTGACCATGTTCTTGCCGCCCATCACCGCGATGCTGCTGCGGTAGCTTTCGCCGTTGACGGTAACCACCACCGGCGGCCGCCGTCCGGCATCGAGTGCAGTAACGATCTCCTCCGGGACCTCGATGCCTGTCTTGTTCCCGCTGCCCTGGATGGTGGTGGTGAATTTCATGTTCACAGAATGTATGCCTTCCTTGGGGTATCGACTCAGAAGCGTGACGAGGCGGTGGATGTAAAGGCGGGCGTTGTAGCGAGCGGGTTTCCTGCCACATCCGTCAGCCCGGACGACGGCGCATAGGCGGGGAAGTCTGCTCCAACATTGGTCCCCTGGGCACCGGTGTTGTTCTTGGTGGTCCCCAGTTGGATAGTCAGGGAAAACGTATCCGGATTCCAGCTCACTGTGCTCACGCCGGTATTGGTACCCACGAAGACCACTGGTGAGGCAGTGGACGCGTAGTTGGCATTGGAGCCCAATGAGATGGTTCCGATGTTCAGCGTGCAGGTCTTGCTTGTTACGGCCATGGTGTTGCTCGTATTGCTGCCACTGGTGCTGTGATTGAAAGTGACCGTGACATCGTTATTCGCTTTGAGGGTCTGGGCGCCCGTGTTGTTCCAGAGGGAACAAATCTTGCTGGCGTCGAGGGCTTCGGAGTACCGGATTGTCAGTGTGTCGCCGGCATCGGCTGTGCCTGCCGTTGTGCCTCCTCCAAGGAGGGTCACGGCGCTAATGCTTGGCAGTGCCGTGTCCTTGTTGGTGATGCCTGCTGCGGTGGCCGTGCCGCTGTTGCCTGCCGCGTCGGTCGAGTCCGCGGTGTAGATCAGCGTGCCATCGGGAAAGGAGGAAAGGTCCATTGTCGTGTTCCATGAAGTGCCGGTGGGCGTGACCGTCTTGGTAACGATTGACGAGAGACCAATTCTGACTGTGACGTTGACGGTGGCTCCTGCCTCAGTGGTTCCGCTGACAGGGACGGCATTGATGTTGCTGCTGCTGTTGACGTACGTCGGCGCAGTGATGGTCGGGGCTGGTGCCGCTGTGTCCTTTGTTCGTGAGGTGGTGTAAGCCGTGCCAGTGTTCCCCGCCGCGTCCTTGACCGTCACCGAGTAAGTGACAGGCCCGTCACTGAGTGCGGACAGCTTGAGGTTCAAGGACCAGCTGCCCGTGCCGGATGTCGTCGCGGTGCCCGTCACTGTGTGGGCGGCGCCGGCGTCCGTGGTGGTAACGGTGACGGTTCCGCCGGCTTCCGCGGTGCCGGAGACCGGTACATCGGAGGCGTTGGCGATGTTCACGTACGCCGGCAAGCTCAGGGACTGGGATGCTGCAGGAGGAACAGTGTCTTTGATGCTTGTTGCATTCCTGGCCCCGCCCGTGTTGCCGGCCTGGTCAGTGGCGGTGGCCGTGTATGTAACCGTGCCCTGGTCCAGGCTGTTCACGTCGGGGCTGGCGGACCAGGCTCCCGTGTCGGAGACGGTGGCTGTGGTTGTGACGGAGTGTGCGGCGCCCGCGTCACTGGTAACAAGGGTGATTTTGGCACCGGCTTCCGCCGTTCCCGTGACCGGAACTGCGGCGACATTGGCGGAGTTCACGTAGGCCGGAACGGTGAGCGAGGGCACGTCCGGGGCCTGGCTGTCGATCCACACCGCCTGCGTCTGTGCCGCGCTGGCGTTGCCGGCGTTGTCGGTGGCGAAGTAGGAGATGGTGTGCGTCCAGTCGCCCGTGACGGGAATGGTCGCAACGGCGCCATTCACGGTCTGCTTCGCGCCGCCGTCGACCGCGTAGGTGATGGAGGCGACGCCCGAACCGGCCGCCCCGTCGTCGGCGGTGATGGTCACCGTGACCGGGCTGGTGTTGTTCCAGCCGGCAGCGTTCGGGGTGGGCGACAGGCTGGAGACCGAGGCCACCGGGGCGGTGGAGTCACTGCTGACGCCGGTGCTGCGCGGGCTCTCGGCGCCGGTCCACAGCGCGATGGTAGGGGTGACGCTGTAGTACCAGATGCCGCCGGGGACGTTCTGTTCGGTGCACGTCAGGGTGGTGACCGTCCCTGTGCACCCGCCGGTGGCCGGCGTTCCGGTGCCACCCGTGGCAGCCGCGTACCTGGTGACCGTGTAGCCGGTCGCCGCACGGCCGTTGACCGTGGTGCCGGCTGCCCAGCTGACGCTGAGTGTGGCACCGCTGGCCGTGACGGCAGGCCTGGATCCTGGGGACAGGGCGTCCGCCGTGGCCGCGGCATTGTTGCTGCTGGTGGTGGAGGCCCAGAAGCCGTAGGCGGCAGTGGCCGTCCCGAGCAGGAGCAGGACCGCTGTGACAATCCACGCCAGCCGTCCTGAGTGGAGGCGGAAGCCGAACGGCACCTTCCGCAGGGCGACGCTCATTTGCGCACCTCCGCCGTGACGGGAAGGTGGAAGGTGGCGCCCTGGCAGGGTGCGAGTGAGGTGGTATCCATGGCGGCCAATCCTGGAAGGGTGAGCAGGGTGGACGAGTTTGCCGGAATGAACGTTGCCGGTGACAATGGCGCGGCGGTTCCGGTGAAGCTGACCCCGGTGGTGGTGCAGCCCGAATGCGCGGTGTCCGCCGTTGCCGGCCCGTTGGCGGTGACGCTGTAGACCTGCACCGAGTAGGGATTGGGGTTGGAGAAGCGGAGCACGACGTCGGCAGTGCCGCCGGGAACCAGCGTCGCCGTGGGGCCGTCCCCGGCCACGAGCGCGTCCACGGTGACGGCCTGCATGGTGCCCGCGGCTGCGGTTCCCGTGCCCGTTCCGCCCGCCGTCCAGAAGGCGTAAGCGCTGCCGGCACCTGCGGCGATCAGTGTTCCCGCGAGGGCCGCTGCCTTGAGGGCCCTTCCGGCCCTGGCAGTCCTGGTGCTGGTGGTCATCTCAGTTCCCCTGTCCTGATCCCGAGTACGCCAGCTGGAGGGTGGCACCCTTGCAGCCGTCCTGGTTGGCGGACGTGTCCAGCATTCCCACCTTGGGCCATGCAGTCTGTGTGACGCGGAGGCCGGAAAGGGAACTGCTGCCGGCCGGTACCGTCAGTGGGTAGGGGCCGCTGTACTGGATGACGGTGAAGTCCGCCGTGGTGCAGGGGAGGTTCCTGGCCGCGGCGTCCGCGCTGCGGGTGACCCCAGCCACCGCCACTGACATGTTGGTCAGTGCCAACGCCTTGTTGTTGGGGTTGTTGATCTGCAGGTCCAGGCCGGCCGACGTGCCGGGGGACAGCGTTCCGGGGACGTTGCCGGAGAGGACGAACTGCTTGATGGTGGAGTCCAGCACCAGCTGCACGTTCGAGTAGGCATACTGCGACTTCCCGCTGGAATCCTTGCCCGTGCCCACCAGGTACAGGTTGTAGCTTCCGGTGGGGGGCGTGGCGGTTGTGGCCACCTGCAACGTGGTGGAGGTGCCGGTCACCGGATTGGGCGAGAACGACGCCGTGGCGCCGGAGGGGAGTCCGCCCAGGACGCTGAACGTCACCGGCCCGGAGAGGTTGTTCCGGGTGAGCTGAAGCGTGTACACCGCGGTGGCGCCCGGCGGGACCGACAGCGAATCCGGGGCAGCGGCGACGGAAATGGTGGAGGAGATTCTGTAATTGACGGTGAGGCCGGCGGTGACACTGCCGGAGACCTTGCCGCTGGTGCCGGTGATGGTCAGGGAGCTGGTGCCCGCCGGCGTGGCTGTGGCAGTGGTGACGTTCAGGGTTGAGGTTGCGGTGCTTCCGGAGTTAAGGGTGACGGACGACGGCGTGAAGGCACCTGCCGCTCCGGCCGGCAGTCCCGCGGTGGCCAGGTTGACCGCGCCGGTGAAACCTCCAGTGGACGTCAGCGTCACCGAGTAGGTGGCTGCCTGGCCCTGCTGGACGGACTGGCTGGCAGGGGCGACCTGCACCGTGATGCCCGGCTTGGGATTGTTTGCCGCCGCGATCAACGCCCCCGCGCTGGCCAGTACAAGCAGCAGCGCCACCACCGCAGCCTTGATACCGGTCCGCGTGCCGCGCCGCGGATGTCCGTCCTGTTTGTGCACCCCGTGCCCCTTCCACTTTGGTGCGATTGACGGCAAGCCGGGGACGGGCTTTGCACCCGTCCCCGGCTTGCTCGTTTGTTAGTTGCTACCGACGGTCACCGTGATCAAGGCGCCCTTGCAGGCGTCCTGGTTGGTGGCCGGGTCGTCGTTGAGTGTCAGTGTTCCGTTCCCCAGATCCGTGGTTGCGCCTGCCAGGACTGTGGTGGGGCCGGCCGGGACCGTGGCCGAGAACCAACCGGGCAGGCACTTTGCGTCGCTCGTCGAGACCTGCGGGTTCACCAGCGTCACCGAAGTGCTGCTGGTGTTCGGGTTGGTGGCGGTGTAGTTGATGTTCTTGGGCGTACCAGGTGCAACGCCCGGGGCCACCGTCACGCTGATTGAGACCGGCTGGGTCCCGGACGCTGCCGCCGCTCCGCCGTTACCCGAACCTGTGGTGCTCCAGTAGGCGTAAGCGGTGCCGCCCCCGACGGCCACCAGAGCAGCGGAAGCGGCAACAGCGGCGATCTTGTTCTTCTTGGTCATTGGGCGCATGGAAAGACTCCTTGTAAGTGTGATTGAGAACCCGTTCCCCCATGAGCGGCCCCATCCAGGTGCCTTTCGGTGGATCGATGACCCAATATTCGCGGGCCCGAAACAGGCGCAACAACACGTACCGGTACCCGTCTTTCCAGGCACCCGCCATTTTCGCTACTTGGATGCGCCCGCCGTTACTCACACGTATGCAACGGTGCTGACCTGCAGGGATTGCGGTGCAGCCCGGGAAATCAGGGCAGGGGACGCCATAACGAGTAGTGCCCGGAGATGGGCCCAATAACGCCGCTGACCTCGTTCGCGAGCGTTCACATTTGGGGGATTACCGGGTGTCTACGTCTTCGAAAACCAGGAACGTCTGGGTGTCCAGCACGCCCGGCATGGTTTGCAGCTGGTCGAAAATGACCCGGCGGAGATCGATGTTGTCCACGGCGCGGACCAGCAGGATCACGTCGAAGTCGCCGCCCACCAGGGCAATGTGGTGCACCTCAGGGATGGCGCCGAGCTGGTCCCGCAGTTCGCGCCAGGAGTCCTGCTTGAGCTTCAGGGTCACGTACGCAGAGGACTTCAACCCCGCCTTGATGGGATCCACCAGTGCCGTGAACCGGGTCAGGACGCCGTCGCCGGTCAGCCGGGCGATCCGGCTGTAGGCATGCGCGCGGGAGATGTGTACGTTTTCCGCCACCTGCGTCACGGACATCCGGCCGTCGCGGGTGAGTTCACTGATGATCCGCCGGTCTATCTCGTCCAGCGCCACCTGATCGCTGCCGGCATCCTTGCCCGCCATTGTGCCCACTCCCGCCGTAACCTGCGCCGCTACAAATCGTCTCCCATACTAGGCAGATTTGAGCACTGTTCCTGCTTCAGGGCAGGCAGCGGATACTAAGCGGGCGCACGGCAGGACATTAGGACGAATAATGCCTGCTGAAGGACGGCAGTCCCTGCGCCTCTCAGGAGCGTGTGGAAGGGGACGCTCCGGGATGGGACTCGAACTGTTCAGCTGCGTCCCGGATAAAGTCGCAGTCGCTGGGGGAGAGAAGTGTCTCGCCGTGCCGGTCCTGGTCCAGCTGGGCGCCGGTGCTCTTCATGATGCCTGCCGCGACCGTGCGCGGAAGGATGGTGCACCCGGGATTCTCCACGAGCCACTGCCGTGTTTCGGCGTCGAGTTGGTCCCACAACTTCTGTATTTCCATAACGGATGCCCCACCTGTCACTGTTGTTGAGGAAATGCAGCCCCGCCAGGGTGTCCCGGGACGGTGCGTATTGAACGTCGGGCTGAACCGCTGGCCGCTAATGAGAGGCGGAGGGGACCACGCTGTCCCCTCCGCAACCATCCCCGCAGCAGCAACCCCCAACGGGCTGATACCCGGCACCTGTTGCGGAGCCTTTCCCCCTATAGCGGGCGGATAAGCAGGGTTTGACACAAAGACATTTTTGTCAATTCCCTGACATCCGAGTTTGCCCCTTCGGACACGGAGAGGTCAACGGATTCTTCAAAATGACGGATAAGTAGGGACTAAAGTCCCGACCGTGAAGAAACTGCTATGAGGGGCAGGAAGGGGGCCGCGCAGCCCCGGCATCAATCGTTACTGCTGTCCTCTTCGCTGCGGAGCTCGTCCAGGGCGGCCTCCAGCAGGGTCATGTGGCAGGTCCGCGCCGTCATGATGAGCCGTCCGGCTGCTGCTTCTGAGCTGCAGCCGGTGCGGTCCGCTATGGCCCTGCACGCGTCCGCGATCACCGAACGCGACACCAGTGCTGTTTCCGGCGCCGAGATCCGCTCACCCCATGCCGCCGTGAATGGCTCCTCCTCCGGCAGCGGACCAAGGGAGTGGAGGGCGGCCGTTGTCCGGGCGTGCAGGACGGACCGGGCGGCGGCGAGGAGTTCGGCAGCCTCCGGGTAGGCCAGCCGGTAGACCAGGCGGCCGCCGGAGCGGGCGCAGTCAATTAGTTGCTGCGCGCGCATCTGGGCCAGGTGCCGGGACAGGTGCGAGGGTTTCACGCCGGTACGCTCGCAGACCTCAGGGATGGACAATTCGCCGTGGGAAAGCAGTTCCAGGATGGTGGCCCGGACCGGATGGGCCACAGCCTTGAACACTTCCGCGGCCGCGTACATTGACGCTCCGGCCGATCCACGGTCAGCGGCCTCATGCCCCCGAATCTGGCGGCTCTCAATATCAACGTCGTAGCTGTTCATGCCCTGCGCTCCCTTCGGCTACGCATCCCATTATCCGACGCCCCGGGACTGCTGACACTCTCCCGGCACAGAAAAATACCACGATGGAAATGTGGTCCGGCTGTCCTGCCCGCCGATTCGTCCACAACCCCTGCCGGTAACCCACGTCACACTTACAAATCGTCTTCCGGCAGACCCCTTTGCGCGCAGCTTCTCCACTATTTCCGCAGGTGCTGGATACGAAACCGGCTTCAGGACAATACTGGGAACGAATAGTGGCTACCGAAGGACGGACCAATGACGATCTCCGCAGACCACACCGCGCCGCACAGCACCAGCACGGAAGCCGCAGACAATGCGCTGACGGAAGCTGTGAAGAAGTTCGGCATCACGGTGGAGGATTACATGCTCCCCGCCCGGCACCAGATCCAGATGGTGGACCCGGACGGCCGGCTCATCCCGGAAAGTGAGCAGGGCACCCAGCCCGGCCACGAATACCCTGTGCCCGGCGATGACGAACTGTTGGCAGCGTACGAACGCCTCGTCGTCGGCCGCCGCGTCAACGACCAGAACTCAGCCCTGGTGCGGCAGGGCCGCATGGCCGTCTACCCGTCCAGCCACGGCCAGGAAGCATGCCAGGTGGCCGCCGCCCTGTGCCTCTCCGACGCCGACTGGATGTTCCCCACCTACCGTGACGCCGTGGCCGTGATGACCCGCGGCGTAGACCCCGTGCAGGTGATGACCATCTTCCGCGGCGACTGGCACGGCGGCTACGACCCCCTCAAATACAAGGTGGGCATCCAGTGCACCCCGCTGACCACCCAGCTGCTGCACGGCGTGGGCGTGGCCCACGCCGCCAAGCTCCGCGGCGAGGACACCGTGGTGCTGGCCATGTGCGGCGATGGCGCCACCAGTGAAGGCGACTTCCACGAAGCCCTGAACTTCGCCGCCGTCTTCCACCTGCCCGTGATCTTCTTCGTCCAGAACAACAAGTACGCCATCTCGGTGCCACTGGCACACCAGTCCGTGGCGCCGTCGCTCGCGCACAAGGCCGTGGGCTACGGCATGGCCGGCGAACGCGTGGACGGCAACGACGTGGTGGCGCTCCTCGCCGTCCTGGACCGCGCCGTGAAGCTGGCCAGAGAAGGCTCGGGCCCCCTGCTGGTGGAAGCCAACACCTACCGCATGCAGGCCCATACCAATGCCGACGACGACACGCGCTACCGGGAAAGCGCTGAAGTTGCGGAGTGGCGGGCCAAGGACCCGATCAACCGGATGCGCACGTACCTGACGGAGCGGGGGCTCCTGGACGACTCCGCGGAGGAGCGGATCGCTTCCCACGCCGAGGCCGTGGCTGCCCAGCTGCGCGAAGGCCTCAGCGAGGACGTGCCCGTGGACCCGCAGGAACTCTTCCGCCACGTCTTCGCCACGCCCACCCCGCAGTTGAAGGAACAGTCCGCCATGCTCGCCGACGAGCTCGCCCGCGACGCAGCATCTACCGACTCGAAGGAGGCCGGCAAGTGAGCCCCACCATCACCACCTCCTCCGAGGCCAACGGCAACGTTTCTGCCGCTACCGCCCGCGCCGCAGCCTCCGCCGCCGCGTCCGCCGAGGCAGCCGGCCCCCAGCCCGTCACCATGGCCAAGGCCCTGAACACCGCCCTGGCCGACGCCATGCACGCCGACTCCTCCGTCCTGGTCTTCGGCGAGGACGTGGGCATGCTGGGCGGCGTCTTCCGCATCACCGACGGCCTGACCGCCACGTTCGGCGAGCAGCGCTGCTTCGATACCCCCCTGGCCGAATCCGGCATAGTGGGCATGGCCGTGGGCATGGCCATCAATGGGATGCGCCCGGTGATCGAGATGCAGTTCGACGCGTTCGCCTACCCGGCGTTCGAGCAGATCGTCAGCCACGTGGCCAAGATGCACAACCGCACACGCGGGGCGGTCAAGCTCCCCATGGTCATCCGCATCCCCTACGGCGGCGGCATCGGGGGAGTGGAGCACCACTGCGACTCCTCCGAGTCCTACTACGCCCACACCGCCGGCCTGAAGGTCTACACCCCGGCCACCGTGGCGGACGGCTACCGGATGCTCCGCGAGGCCATCGACTCCGACGACCCCGTGGTGTTCATGGAACCCAAGAAGATGTACTGGACCAAGGACTCGGTGGACCTGGGCGAGCTGCGCCGCCTGCACACGGAAGGTACGACGGCGGGACTTGGCTCTGAGGGGCGTGCCGCCGTCGCGCGTCCCGGCACGGACGCAACCTTGATTGCCTACGGCCCGTCCGTCCCCACCGCTTTGGCTGCTGCGGAGGCCGCTGCTCTGGAAGGGCGCTCGCTGGAAGTCATCGACGTGCGCACCATCGTCCCATTCGACGACGACACCGTGTGCGCGTCCGTCCGCAAGACCGGCCGGGCCGTGGTGATCGCCGAGGCGCACGGCTTCGCGTCCGTGTCCTCCGAGATCGTGGCCCGGGTCCAGGAGCGCTGCTTCCACTACCTGGCCGCCCCCATCCGCCGCGTCACCGGATTCGATGTCCCGTACCCGGCGCCCAAACTCGAGAAGTACTACCTGCCCGGCGTGGACCGCATCCTCGACGCCGTTGACGACCTTCAGTGGGAGAACTGACCATGAGCGAACCACGCGTGTTTTTGCTGCCTGACCTGGGCGAAGGCCTCACCGAAGCCGAACTGGTGGCCTGGCATGTTTCCGTTGGCGACGAGATTGCGGTTGACCAGCCCATCGCCGAGGTGGAAACCGCCAAGTCCGCCGTGGAGGTGCCGTCGCCGTACGCCGGGATCGTCGCCGAACTCCACGGGAAGCCGGGCGAGACCCTGGACGTGGGGAAGCCGCTGATCTCGGTGACGCCCCTTGGCTCCCCTGTGGCCGCCGCTGATGATGCCGCCCCCGCCCCTTCGCCGGACGGCCATGCTGCAAGCAGCATGCCGTCCGGCTCCGACAGGCCCGATGCCACTCCCGGGGCGGCATCATCCGCGTCGAGTGCGTCTGAAGCTGCAGCCGAGACCTATCGGGAAGAGGAGAAAGCCGGGTCCGGGAATGTCTTGATCGGGTACGGGACCCCTGGCGGGCATGGCGTTGCACGGCGGACCCGTGCCCCGAAGTCTTCGGTCGCCGTTGCTGAACCTGCCAAGACCCCCACCGAGGACGACCTCACCCTTTTGCGCACCCGCGTGCCCGGCAAACTCGGCGCCGTGATCTCCCCGCTGGTCCGGCGCATGGCCCGGGAGCATGGCGTGGACCTCGGCGAACTCCCCGGCTCCGGCGAGGGCGGGCTGATCATGCGCCGCGACGTGGAGAAGGCCATCCACGCTCCGGTGGTTGAGCCTGCCCAGGCCAAGCCTGCAGAAACCCAGCCTGCCGAAAGCACCGAAACCCAGGGCGCAACCGATGCCCGCACCGGGCTCCCCATTGCTGCCCGCACCCCTGTCCGTGGAGTCCGCAAGGCCGTGGCCGCCAACATGGTCCGCAGCCGCTCCGAAATCCCGGAAGCAACCGTGTGGGTGGACGTGGACGCCACCGCCCTGATGGAGCTTCGCGGGGAACTCAAAGCCAACGGTGCCGAGGTTCCCGGGCTGCTGGCGTTCGTCGCCCGGTTCGTCACCGCGGGGCTCAAGAAGTACCCGGAACTGAACACTCGGATCGAAACCGCGGAGGACGGCTCCCAGGAGATCGTCGCGTTCGACGGCGTCAACCTCGGCATCGCCGCGCAGACTGACCGCGGCCTGGTGGTGCCCTCGGTCCGGGCCGCGGAGAAGCTGACCGCCCGGGAACTGGACGCGGAGATCCGGCGCCTCACCGACGTCGCACGCCAGGGCAAGGCGACCCCCACGGAACTGGGCAGCGGCACCTTCACACTGAACAACTACGGCGTGTTCGGCGTGGACGGGTCCGCGGCGATCATCAACCACCCGGAGGTGGCCATCCTGGGCATCGGCCGGATCATCGACAAGCCGTGGGTGGTCAACGGCGAGCTGGCGGTCCGCAAGGTCACGGAGCTGACCCTTACCTTCGACCACCGGGTCTGCGACGGCGGCACAGCAGCCGGCTTCCTCCGTTTCGTGGCGGACGCCATCGAAAACCCGACGTCACTGCTGGCGGATATCTAGCCCTTCCCACCCCGGAAGAGGCGTACGACGGCGGCCGCGTGCCGCCGTCGTACGCCTCCTTCCTGGGCAGTAACGCCGCAGTAACGGCCGATGTGGGCAAATATGAAATGCCCACCAGGCACGAGGAGCAGCAGTGAACCCGGGCAGGCTTCCGGCACGGGCGCCGGACGCCCAGGGCAGCCGCGCATGGAAAGCGCCGCGGGCCGCCCGGTCCGGCGCTGCCCGTCGGAAGGGGCCTGCGGCAGCCGCCACGGGGACGGACCTCAGCCACTCGATAGTTCAGTGGTTCGCGATCATTGCGCCCCTGACCACCGTGGCCACGGCGCTGGCGTTCTGGTTCGGCTGGACCATGACGGCCACCCGCACCGCCTATTTCGGGATAGACCAAAGTATTCTCGAATACTCCACAGTGGACTATCTGCTGCGCAGCGCCGACGCGATCATCGTGCCCGCGATATCCATCCTTCTCATCAGCCTTGTGTGCATCGGCGTCCACGCATTTACGGCCGCCATCATCAGCCGGCCCGGCCTATACAGCTACATTCTTTTCGGCGCGTGGACCATCCTCTGCGCCGGGGTCCTCATCACCGCGCTCGGCGTGTGGGTCCTGTTCGAGGAACCGCCTTTCGCCACCCCGTTCCTCTTCGAACCGGCGGCCCTGGGCAGCGGCGTCGCCGTCGGTGCCTACGCTTTCTGGGTGCTCCGCAGGCTGGCCACGTCCGACGGCGACGTGCTCAGGCGCCTGCCCATGTGGGAAAAGCTCGGCTACGTGTGCGCTGTGCTGCTGGTGGTCCTGGCACTGTTCTGGGCCTGCTCCCTGTACGCGGGGGCTTTGGGCACCGGCAGGTCCCGGGAATATGCCCGTGAACTGGCCAAACGCCCCTCCGTGGTGGTCTACAGCGTCCAGTCGCTGGCTCTCGCCGGCCCGGTCCGCGAGGACAGGATTCCCGATCCGGACGCGAAATACCACTTCAAATACACAGGGCTGAAATTCGTCACCAGAAGCGCCGACAAGTTCTTTCTCCTTCCCGAAGGCTGGCGGCGCGAAACCGGGGTGGCGATCATTCTTGACGACAATCCGGAATACCGGGTGGAATTTCTTCCGGGGGGCTGAAAATGGGATATCCAGCAGCAGGAAAATGCATTGCCTGCCTTCTTGGACTGGGCGTCCTGTCATCCTGCACAGGGACCCCGGGAGGCACTGAGAGTGCCAGGACCAAAGACTCCCAACCGGTGGTTGAGAACCGGGTGCGGATCGGCGAGGAGAACTGGATCGTCCAGCCTGGACAGACAGGCCCGCTCGCGGAAGCCGGCACGGTCGAGTCGATTGAAATCACCAACGGCACTGATTCCGATGTGACCGTGCCCGACGCCGGCATCAACAACACCGCATTCCTCGTCATCTTCAACGGCTGCACCGGCATCCTGAAGCCTGGCGAAACCTGCCTTGTCCGCGGGGAATGGACCACCACCAAAGTGCGGCAGGCAAACCTGGAAGTGTCCGTCGCCGCGCCAAACGCCGAAAAGGCATCCCCCAAAAAGGGCATTTCAGTCCCGCTGGGGATGGCTGCCGGCGTCGCCCCCGACAAAACCCTGGCACCGACCACAAGTTCGACGCCGGAGCCCCCGCCGTCGACGTCGACATCGACGACGTCACCCTCGCCCTCCCCGTCGGGAAGTTCGGGGACGGAGACGCCGCCACCTCCGACGTCGTCAACCCTCAAACCCCCTACCGGACCTGCTGTTGGCGACCCCCTCAAGCACCTGCTACCAACATTGAAGTAATCCCCGTCCCCCTATGACACTTTTTATACCGCTATAGGAGAGCGTGCTCTCTCCTTTGGAAAAGTGGAAATACCTTATTGACAGCATCGTTCGTACTGTGGATGCTCATTCATACCTCCTCCATCTTTTTGACAAATCGGAAATCAGGTTTCGATGGGCACGGTCGATAATGGGGAACTAAAACTGGACTTACTTCGGTCCTGGCGGCTCCGCCGGGACGATGTGGCTATCCACGTTGCGACACGACAGCAGCGGCTCATTGCATCCCTGGCCATCCGTGGACCGAGCCTGCGGGCCCATCTCAGCGGCCTGTTGTGGCCGGAGTACCCGGACGCCAGGGCACTGGAAAGCCTGCGCGTCAGCGTCCACCTGATTTCCCGCGAGGTGCCCGGGCTGATCGTCAATGGGGGACCAACGTTGTCGCTTGACGAGCGGGTTGACGTCGATGTGCAGCGGATCCGGTCCCAGATCCAGGCTTTGCGGGGTGACCGGCATACCGGAAGCGCCGCCTCTTTGCTGCATGAACTGCGCGACGCGGAACTCCTCCCCGGCTGGTACGAGGACTGGGTGGTTTTCGCCCAGAACCGTCTGACGGAAGACCGCCTCCAGGCCCTCGCCCTGGTCGCACGGAAGTCCCTTGCCGCCGGAGACCCCGAAACAGCGACGGAGGCTGCACGCGCCACCCTGGAAATCGAGCCGCTGTTCGAAGGCGCCGTTTCGTTCCTCATCGAAGGCGAACTCCAGCGTGGAAATCCGGGGGCAGCGCTTCGCGCCTACGAGCGGTACCGGGAGCAGTTGCGGACGGACATGGGCCTGCAGCCTTCCGCCTCCCTCACGGGCCTCGTGGCCGAATTGATTGACCGGCAGACGGCGGCAGATCATCCGGTCGCCGACCGCATTGTCACAGCCGCCGGTTCCCTGCTGGGCGCCCGGCCGGCGTTCGGCCCCCTGTAGCGTTCGGTCCCCTGTAGGCAGTAACGCGGCCGTAACGGCACCCGTGGTGCACTCTCCCTATGGGAATTGCCCTTCACGACGGCCGGCTCCCGGTGATCTACGTCCGCGGTTTCGCTGGCACCGGCGCCGCCGTCAACAGCGCTGTTGACGATCCCTTCTATGGCTTCAGCCAGGGTTCTGTCCATGTCCGTGCTGACGGCAGCGGACGGGCGAAATTCCACCAGTTCGAGTCCCCGATGCTGCGCCTGGTGGCAGACCACCAGTACGAGGTGCCGGTCCACGGGGACCAGTGGTCATTCCTCAACAGCGTTGACGCCAACTCCGTGAACCCGGCATCGATCTGGATCCACCGCTTCTACGACGACGCGGCGGATACCTTCGATGCGGACCCTGAGAGCTTCTCGTTCGAGGAAGCAGCACGGGACCTGTTCAGCCTGATCAACCTTGTGCTCGAGAAGACCGGAGCGCCGAAGGTCTTCCTGGTGGCGCACTCCATGGGCGGGCTCATCTGCCGCTCACTGCTGCAGCGGGTCATCCCGGAAAGCCTGGCTGGCGACGGCGGCGTGATCGACCCTGCCGCGGGGGCCAAATATGTTGCCCGCCTCTTCACGTATGCCACTCCGCACGGCGGCATCAAATTCGCTGTCGGGTACGGCCTGTTCGAGAGGCTCCGGGACGCCACCCGGTTCCAGGGGGCGGATATCTTCGGGCCCGACCGGATGTACGAATACCTCACGCCACCGGCCCTCAGGGCGATCCGGACGCGCGAAAACTTCCGGGCCACCGAGATGCCAGATGACGGGTTTCCCTTGAACGAACTGTTCTGCCTGGTGGGCTCCAACCCCGAGGACTACGACGTCGCCCTGGGCCTGTCCTCAAAAGCGGTGGGCGCCCGGAGCGACGGGCTGGTCCAGATCGACAACGCTGCGGTCAAAGGCGCGGTGGTGGCAGTGGTGCACCGCAGCCACAGCGGACGCTACGGCATCGTCAATTCCGAAGAGGGCTACCAGAACCTGCAGCGCTTCCTGTTCGGGGACCTCAAAGTCGAGGTGGAACTCGTGGGCTTCACAGTGGGCAAGTCCGATCCGCCGGAGGTGGAGTTCCAGCTGGACGTGGGCCTGGCCATCCGGGGGCTGCCGGTTCTAGTGCATGAACAAAGCGCGGCCCACTTCTGCCCAGTGCAGATCGAGCACTGGAAGGAAGGAGATCCCATCGACTCGCCGGTTCCGCTGCTGACCACGTTCCTCTCCTCCAGGGCTCCACGGCCGCGCGTTGATGGGAAGGTAGTGCCCCGGCTGCGCCAGGCCCTCAAGCTGACGCTGATGTCGATCCTGGAAAAGGACGGGCACTTCTTTTTCGCCGACCACTTGGAACAGACCGAGGACTGGCAGGACACGCTGCTGGTGGAAATTGAACCGCCCTCCGCGGAGCGGCCCCTGCCCAAAGCCTGGGCAGCGTGGAACAGCACGATCCCCAGCGCCCTGCGCAACTGGGAAGCGGGGGATGAAGACCTGCTGAAGGACACCGACCCGACGCCGAACCGCTGGCAGGGATTCATCCCTGTTCCCGAGGTGTCCAGGCATCTACTCGGACACAACGCGGGCCTGCGCCTGACCGTTACCCCCAGGACGCTGGCCCTCTGAGACCACGCACCACCCTTCAACCCACTGCAAAGGAGATCCGAAATGATCGACCCGAATTCCTTCCCCACGTCCGAGAACTCGTCCGGGTCCGTCCCGGAGGCGGACTACTCTGGGGCCGAGACCACCGGCCGGTTCATCGTGGTCTTTGCCCGTGACGCGGACAGCCCGTCCTCGGTGCTGGAATCGGCAGGCCTGTCCAACGTGGCGGACTCGCGGGACTTCCGGGACCGTGAAGTGGATGTCTCGGAAAGCAGCGGTGCGGACGCCACGTACTTCAGCTCCCTGGGCATCGCCGTGGTTTCGGCGGCGCCGGAGCAGATCGGCGCGCTGCAGACCACCGAAGCGGTGGCGGGTGCGGTACTGTCCGTATCGCCGGAACTGATCCACCATGTCCTCCCGGCGGGACCCACTGAGTACGTCAGGGGTTACCGCGATGCTGTCCTGGACCTGGACACGCGCCTGAACGGCAACGGCCAGGGCACGGGAGTAGCGGCACCACCAACCGTGCCGATCTTCCAGGACACCGCCCAGTTCACGTGGGGGCTGCAGGCCGTCCAGGCACAGTCGTCCCAATACTCGGGGCGCGGGGTCAAGGTGGCAGTCCTGGACACGGGTTTCGACTCAACCCACCCTGACTTCGCCGGACGCAACATCATCACCCGGTCCTTCATTCAGGGCGAGACCCCCGAGGACGGACACGGGCACGGCACACACTGCATCGGCACCTCCTGCGGCTCCAAGTCCCCGTCCACCGGGCCGCGCTACGGCGTGGCCTACGAGGCCGACATCTTCGCGGGCAAGGTGCTGGGCAACTCAGGTTCCGGCAGCGACGCCGGCATCCTGGCCGGCATTGACTGGGCGTTGTCCAGCGGCTGCCACATCATCTCCATGTCCCTCGGAGCCGACGTGCCGCAGATCCACCCGCCGTACGTGGCAGCCGGCAAGCGTGCGCTGGACGCCGGCACGCTGATCATCGCCGCCGCCGGAAACAACGCGCGCCGCCTCCAGGGCAACTTCGGATTCGTGGGTACCCCGGCCAACAGCCCGTTCATCATGGCGGTGGGCGCCCTGGACCATCAGCTGGACGTTGCCTTCTTCTCCGCGCGCAGCCTGCCGGTCCGGGGCGGACAGGTGGACGTGGCCGGCCCCGGCTGGCAGGTCTACTCGTCCTGGCCCATGCCCACCCGGTACCGGAGCATCAGCGGCACCAGCATGGCCACCCCGCACGCCGCCGGCGTTGCCGCCCTCTGGGCCCAGGCCACCGGCTTCCGCGGACGGGAACTCTGGTCCTCGCTGGTCCAGGAATGCGACCGGCTCATTGCACCCTCCCTGGACGTTGGCTCCGGCCTGGTCATCGCCCCGGTGTAGGACCGCCTGCTACTTAGGAACCGCCTGCTACGCGATGAGGGATAACCTGAGGAATGGTCAACATCAATGTCACGGTGGACCAGGAGTACCTGTCCGCCATCGCCGATGTCGCGGACGCCCTGCGCGCCCGCGGCATGCAGGTGGAACAGGTCCTGGAGATGGGCTTCATCACCGGCTCCGCCCCGAATGACAGCCTGCCGGCCCTTAAGTCCGTGAGCGGCGTGCAGTCCGTGGACGAGGAACTGGGCTACCGGCTGCCGCCCCCGGACGAAGACATCCAGTAGGCACCTACCACTGGATGTCCGACGTATCGTCCAGCGGCCGCCTGTCGCCAACCGCCTCGGGGACGGCGAAGGTGTCAGCCTGCCGCAGCGCGTCCGGGAACTGCAGGCTTGTCCGCTCCTCGATTTCGCTGACGGCAACCTGGAACACGCGGAATTCGTCGAGCTCGAGCGCTTCGGGCTGGTCCAGGTTCTGGGTCAGCAGGAAGGCCCTGCTCTTGAGCTGCCCGTGCTCCACGAACGCGACGATCTTCCAGTACTCGCGCGGCAGGGGAGTCCCCCGGTAGACGCGGTCATCGTCCTGCAGCACCGGCCCGCCGAACACGCTGACCTTCAGGTCGTCAACCTCCACGTCCTCGAACACCGCATCCTCAAGCCGCCCCCAGACCCCGTTCTTGCTGCTCTGGTTGAAGTCCTCCAACTGTGGGGTGATGTTGGTGAAGTAGAACGAGTCCTTGTTCGCCCGGCCGGCCTCGTCCGCCGCTCCCCACACCAGGTCGGCCCTGCGTGCCAGATGGCCGCGGTCCACCCGGTTGCCCCGGTATAGCTCGTCCCCGACCTGGATACCGGCGGGGAGCCGGGGGTCCTTGATGAAGCTGATGCCCGTCCGGCTGAGTTTTTGCAGGCTGCCGCCGTCGATATTCCATGCCACCCAGCGGGCAAACCGCCGTGACGTGCTGAGGCAGAGCGAGAAGTGGGTGTACAGGATGATGTCCGAGCCGGCGAAGCGCACCGCGTCGGAGTTGATGGCCGCAGCAAGGGTGGGCAGGCCGACGGGCTGGCCGAGGAAGTCATTCAGGAACCCTTCGGGAACAACCTCGTCCGCCTCGGGAGCCGCCGGCGGGCGCAGGGTGATTTCCAGCTTTTCGAATACGGACTGGGGCAGGCAGGCCAGGGCGTGCTCGTCAGGGCTGTCTCCTGACTCCCCGCCGAAGTGCAGCCCCGCCAGGACGGTGGTGAGCTCACCGGAGGGGGTCTTGAAAATCCATGCCGACCCCGAGTCCCCGCCACGGCTGATTTCCCCGTCCACCGAGGGGTTGGCAGGGTCGGGGCCGATTTCGAAGCCGCCGATGGTATGCATACCCGCGGAGCCGTAAGAAAGTTTGGCGATCACGTCCACGCGGCGCACCACCCCGTGGGTGACGCCTGTGGTGCGGCCGCTCTTGACCACTTTGTCGCCGATCTCAGGTTCCCCGAGCTGGTCCGGCGTGACGTCCAGGGACTGGATGGCCGTGGTGAAGCCGCGGTCCGCGATGGTTGCCACGGCGCAGTCACCCGCGACGCCCAGGTGCGAGCGGACCAGGCGGCCCAGCCCGTTGGCGTTGACCCGGTTGTCGTCATGCGGGCCCGGCTGGACCACCAAGTCGCCAAGGGCGCCGGTATCACCGTGCAGCACGTGCCAGTTGCTGAGGACCAGCGGCGTTCCGTCGTGGCGGTCGTACACGATGCAGGCGATGGTGCCGGCGCTGGAGTGGATGTTGCCCACACTGACACCCGGCCTGATGGGGTCGAGCCGGACCTTGGTGGGTGGGGGCTCCACCTCCGCCACTGCCCGGAACGAAGGGCGGTAATCCCGCTCGATAACATCGGTGGGAACCGGAACCCCGTCCACCATGATGGTGTCCGGTATGGGTTTGGTGTTGAGGGACTCCAGGGCTTCCGGGGACGCTTTCTCGCCCACGGTGAACTGGAGCGAGATCTCGCCGGTCGCCTTCCCGTCCACCACTTTGTGGCCCACACCGATCGAGGTGATGTTCGGGTCCTCGAGGTAGGCGGCGCCCTTGGTCCTGATGAACTGCCGCAGCGAGGCCAGCATCTGTTCGTTGTCGGACGTTGCCTCCGGGACGGGGCGGTCGGTGGTGTTCATACCAAGTCCATTTCCTGGGTGTGGTGCTTTTACTGCCCGGCCGCTGCGGGCGGCCTCGGGTGTGTCCGGGGTGACGTACGACGGCGGCCCAGCCCCGCCGTCGTACGTTGCAGTTCCTGCCACGCGCATCAGGCGCTGGCAGGCATGCTCCCGTCCGGCATCGCGTCCGATGCGCGTTCCTTGCCAGGCGCGCCGGAATCTCCCGCTGACTCCCTGGCCGGAGGTTCCTCCATTGACCCGGCAGGCATTTCCGCTGCTGCCGGCCGCTTGTGGCCGTTTGTTGTCAGGCTCTCGGCCATGGTGCCGGTGGGCATCTCCACTGTCTGCGGGACCACGGCTGCGGCGGCCCCGTCCCCGCCCTCCTCTTCGGCCATGGTGGCGGCAGCTCCGGTGGACTCTTCGCTCAGGAACGGGCTGTTTTGCCACCTGTGCCAGAGGGCGTTGTCCGTGCCCCGGACAAAGACCTCGAGCCGGCCGTCGGCGTTGCTTCCCACGGTGATGTTGGAGGTGAGGATGCCGCCCAGGGAGGCCCAGCCGGACCAGCCGCTGTTGGGCGCAGTCTGCCACAGATGCCAGAGGGCGTTGTCCGTGCCCCGGACAAAGACCTCCATCCGGCCGCTCGAGTTCCTGCCCTCGGCGATATCCGAGGTGAGGATGCCGCCCAGGGAGGCCCAGCCGGACCAGTTGCCGTTGGGTGCCGTCTGCCACTTGTGCCAGAGGGCGTTGTCCGTGCCCCGGACGAAGACTTCGAGGCGGCCGTCGGCGTTGGTCCCGGTGGTGATGTTGGAGGTGAGGATGCCGCCCAGGGAGGCCCAGCCGGACCAGTTGCCGTTTGGTGCTGTCTGCCACTTGTGCCAGAGGGCGTTGTCGGTGCCCCGGGCGAAGATCTCAAGGCGGCCGTCCGCGTTCCTGCCCACCGCAATTTCGGAGGTGATCACGCCGCCCAGGGAGGCCCAGCCGGACCAGTTGCCGTTGGGCGCCGTCTGCCACCTGTGCCATACGGCACCGTCGTTGCCCCGGGCGAAGACTTCGAGCCGGCCGTCAGCGTTGCGCCCCACGGCGGCGGGTCCGGTGATTCCGCCGCCGAGGGAGTTCCAGCCGGCCCAGTTGCCGTTGGGCGTGGTCTGCCACCGGTGCCACAGCGCGTTGTCCGTGCCCCGGGCGAAGATTTCCAGCCGGCCGTCCTGGTTGTTCGCCACCGCGATCTCGGTGGTGATGACCCCGCCCAGGGAGTTCCAGCCGGACCAGTTGCCGTTGGGCGTGGTCTGCCACCGGTGCCACACCGCACCATCGGTGCCCCGGGCAAACGCTTCCAGCCGGCCGTCCTTGTTGTTGCCCACGGCCACGTCCGAGGTGATCACGCCGCCCAGGGAGTTCCACCCCGCCCAAGCCTGGGGCGCGGCAGGGTACAGGGCCCGGAACCCGTCAAGGTCGTCCTGGGTGAGGACGCGTTTGGTGAAGTTGGAGGACACCGTGGGCGCCATCACCGAGCCGGCAACGCTGGAGTGCGCCAGCCCCACAATGTGCCCGAGTTCGTGCAGGGCGACGGTCTCGATGTCGAAGGCGTTCGCCACGGCGCCGACGCTCCAGACGTGTTCGCTGTCATCGAAGTGGACCGGCTTGGGGAGGGTGTTGGTGATGACGCTGCAGCCGGGCGGGAAATCCGCGTGGGCCAGGATGCCGCCCACCATCGAGTGGTCCGGGTCAGCCGCGGGCCGCCAGCCGATGCGGATGTCCGGGCTGGAGCCGACGGCGACCTCGGTGAAGGACAGTCCGCCCAGCCCCCGCCAGGTATCGATGGCACGCCTGATCGCGTCGAACTCGGCAGTACCGGCAACGTCATCCGTCCCTGTATCGAACGCAAACGTCAAAGTCCGGTCCACCCACGCGCACGCCGTGGCGAAGTCAAGGTCACCGCCGCGCTTGTCCGGGAGCCCGCAGCGCGGCCGCATCATCGCTTCCCGGGTGGCGTCGTCGAACACGCCGGTGACCGGGAGGTTGAAGAACTCCTGGAAGCTTCTCAGGGCACCGGCGGTGGAATCGTCCAGGACGCCGATGTCCCTGGCGGTGGAGGCCCCCAGGTATCCGAAGCGCTCGAGGTAGTTTTGCACCTTGCTGAAGCCCGGATTGCTCTCGCCCGGGCCGGTGTTTTGAATGGCGGCCAGGAACGGGGCCGCGGGGTAGGGCTCTTCAGTCATTGGACTCTCCTTGATCTGTTCGGATGCTTCGCAGGATCTGCAGGGCGACGTCCTTGTCGGCGTCGGCGGGTTGATGGACCACGGCGGTGGCGCGGCCGGGGATGGTGACGGCGACGGTGCGGGTGCCCTCCTCTTCGAACAGGACGAAGTCCGCGGTGATGCTGCCCACCGCTTCCTGCCAGTATTCGAACCCGGGCTTGGCTTCATAGCGTGTGAGGGGGTCGGCGAAGGGGCTGGCATCCACGGTGAGGCGCATGTCGGCACCTTCGAGGACGGCAGCGCTGCCTTCGAATCCGGCCTCGTCCGAGGGGACGAGCTGGGCCGGGACGTCCAGGGCCAGGCCCGCTACCCGGACCGAACTCCAGGGCTGACTCATCACACCGGCCTCACACGCGGGGGAACCACATATAGAGTCGATCAGACGCGCGTTACTGCGCCGTTACTGCTCCCGCTGGCCTTCGGGGTGGCAGGGTCCGCCCTGGTGGGACCGCCCCGGTGCGCGCTTGGTCCGGAACCCAGGCCCAAATGTCAGGAAAAGATCATCCTGCAGACACCCGGGCGTCAGCTTGCGCAGGAAACATATGAGTCAGGGGGATCCTTAAGCCATTAGGAAAGGACCAGTCGTGACTCGTTATGACCGCCGCATCGTCGGATCCTGCCGGGAACTCGCCTCGGGTGATGGAATCGAGGCCTTTTGCGGGGACACTTTGATGCATCGTGGCCCGGTGACGGAGACCGCCCCTGATTACGGGCTGTTCTGGATCCTGGATACTTTGACGGGAAGCAGGTGCCGGATCGACATCTTCGAACTCGACATTGTGCGCATTCCGCCGCCCGCCGTCGAATCCGGGCCCTTTTCGCGGGGCCACCGATCAGCAAATGTAAAGCCCGCAACCTCCTACTGGCGCGAAGTATCCACCCCGGGCTGACAGCCCCCTACCCCCGCACCTACCTAACGCGTAGTCCCCTATAGGTCCCGGACGGAAATATGAGTACCCACTACTCGTGACCCCCTAACGGCTTCTTCGTAGGCTGAGTCGAATAGGGGGACAAGGCTCCCGTGCAATGCCTTGGGGAAGGAGCGGAACTCTTGAAGAGGAATCAGCGTCGCGCATTGACCTGCGCCGTCCTCGTCATGATGATGACGCTTTTAGCGGCCGTGGCATGCGGGGACCTCAGGGGAGCTCCAGGCGCATCACCGCCCCAGGCTACGGACCCGGAGAGCACCACCCCCAGTCCTACACAGCCGGCAACAGACCAGCCTTCCCCAGCCTCCGAACCCGTTCAGCCCTCGACTGACAAGCCCGGATTGACCCCCGAGCCTTTCGCGGCCGCAGACCCTGCCGCCGCCTCCAACGCGATGCCGGTGGGGGACCTGCCGGGCTGGACGCAGGTCTTTGCGGAGGACTTCACTGAGGGAGACGTGGGCCTTGGCGGATTCCCCGGCCCCGCCTACGGTGCCCGGTGGAGCGAGAACTACTTTGACGGCACGCCGGATACGGCTGCCCAGCAGCAACCCAAGGGCCAGCGGACCTCCGGGTATTACCCGTCGAAGGTCCTGAGTGTCCATGACGGCTTCATGGACATGTTCCTGCACTCGGAAAACGGCGTGGCCATGGGTGCGGCTCCATCGCCCAAACTTTTTGGAGCAAACCAGCGGCCGTACAACAGCCTGGTGTATGGGCGCTACTCGGTTCGCTTCAAGGCGGACGTCCTGCCGGGCTTCAAGCTCGCATGGCTGCTGTGGCCGGACAGCAAGAATTGGCCCGCGGATGGGGAGATCGACTTTCCCGAGGGTGACCTGTCAAAGGTCATGTACGCCGCCGTGCACGGCCTCGAAAACGGCATCCACGACAATGAGGTCCTTCGCCCCGAGGTGCCGTACGGGGACTGGCACATAGCCACCACCGAGTGGCGTGCGGACGGCATCGAGTTCTTCCTTGATGGAAAGTCGTTGGGTGTTTCCAGGAGGTTCACCCCGACCAAAAACATGCATTACATCCTGCAGACCGAGTCCTGCGGGCCAGTGTGCCCATCGCCGGAAACCAGCGGGCACGTCCTGGTTGACTGGGTGGCCATCTGGGCAAAGTCCTAGCCACGACGGGCCTGGGGACAAGCCCACTTCACGATGGCACGACGGCGGCCGCGCGCCGCCGTCGTGCCTCTTAAGTTTTTTGGCCCGAGGGTCTTTACGCACTGGCCGGACGTCATTAAAGTGGGTTGGGTCATAGTCCGGATGGGCGCTAGGGGCGTCCGGGAAGGGGGAGTGCATCACCGCTGACCGTTACCTACAGACAAATGACCACTACGTTGAAGGCCCCTCTTAGGAGGGGCCTTCCCTTTGCCCCGGCCCTTTGCCCGGCCCCTTAGTTTGGGCAGGGGTTCAGTTGGCCAGCTCGCCCATGCGGGCCCGGAGGGATCGCCGTTCAGCATCGTTGTCGGTGAGGATCAGCGCTTCTTGGAACGCCACCCGGGCCTCCTCCAGCTGGCCAAGCCGGGACAGGAAATCGGCCCGGGCAGCAGCAAGGTACGGGTAACGGGCCAGTTGGGGTTCGGCGCCGAGCGCATCCAACTCTGCCAGGCCTTCTGCATATCCCACGGCGAAGCCGAGCGCGATGGCCCTGTTCAGCCGGACCACCGGGGACGGCCACCTTTCCAGCAGCAGGTCGTACAGGACCAGGATCTCCTGCCAGTCAGTGTCGGACCAGGTTCCGCTTTCATCGTGAACTGCGGCAATTGCGGCCATCAGGGCGAACCGGCCCGGCGGCCGCGAAACCAGGGCCTCCCGCAGCAGTGCCACCCCTTCCTCGATCGCATGCCGGTCCCATTTCGACCGGTCCTGGTGGGCCAGCAGGACCTGCTCTTGATGCTCATCCAGCCGGGCATCCCTCCGGGCCTCCGTGAGCAGGATCAGGGCCAGCAGCCCTGCAACATCGGGGTCGGCGGGGAGCAGGGCCCGCAGCGTCCTGGCCAGTTCCAGGCCGCGTTCGGCAAGGTCGCGCCGCATCAGGTCGGCTCCCGACGGCGCGGTGTGCCCGGTGGTGTACAGCAGGTACACCACCGACAACACGCCGTCCACGCGTTCGTGGAGCTCAGACGCCGGCGGCACCCGATAGGGGATGCCGGCGGCGGCAATCTTCTTTTTCGCCCGGGTGATGCGGGCCGCCATGGTGGCCTCCGGAACCAGGAACGCGCGCGCCACGTCGGCGGTGGACAACCCGCACAGTAGCCGCAGCGTCAGGGCAACCTGGGCTTCAAGCGCCAGGGCCGGATGGCAGCAGGTGAAAATGAGCCGGAGCCGCTCGTCCGGGATGTCCCCGGCGTCCTGGGAGCCGTCGCGGTATTCTTCCGGCTCCAGCAGCTTGGGCAGGGCCCGCTGTGCGGTGGTGGCGCGGCGGCGCATGTCCAGCGCCCGCCGTCGCGCCGTCACCGTAAGCCAGGCCCCCGGATTCCTGGGGATCCCGTTCACGCACCACGTGGACAAGGCGCTGGCATAGGCGTCCTGGACCGCCTCTTCCGCCGCGTCGATGTCGCCGGCAACACGCACCGTGGCCGCCAGCACGAAACCCCACTCGCGGCGGTACGCGTCGGCAACCGCCGCCGCAACCTCCGAACTGGCGGCCCGGGGCATCAGCTGATCACTCGTACAGGCCAGACCTCTACTCCAACCCCGGCGGGAACCTCCTTGGCGATCTCAAGTGCCTCATCCAGGTCGGCCGCCTCCACCAGGTAGTAGCCGCCCAGGGTCTCCTTCGACTCCGCGAACGGACCGTCCGAGACCAGGAAACCGCCGGAACCATCACGCCGGATGGATGTCGCCGTCGAGGATGGCTACAGGGCGGCCCCGTTGATCAGGTTGGAACTGCGGCGCTGCATGAACTCCTGGTAGTTGGCGCTGATGGATTCGCCTTCGGCCTGCCGGGCCACTGCCTCGTCCTGGAAGATCAGGATCAGATACTTGGACATCTCGTACTCCCTTTACTGTCGGTCAAGGGCTCTTCGGTGCGGCCCCTACCCATACGACGCGCACCGGAAGTGAAGATCGACAGCCAGCGCGGGAGATCCCCTTCCATTTCCAAAGTACCCCGCCGTGGGGGCCTTGCCGCAAGGGCCCGGGGGTGGCGCATACTGGCGGTCGGCTAATGGGCTATGGAGGGGGACGGCATGCATGACGTGGTGATTGTGGGGAGCGGGCCCACGGGGTTGATGCTGGCGGGCGAGCTGCGGCTGGCGGGGGTGGACGCGGTTGTCCTGGAGCGGCGGGAGTCGCAGGAGCTGGCGGGCTCGCGCGGCGGCGGCATCCATGCGCGGACCCTTGAACTGCTGGACCAGCGCGGCATCGTGGACAGGTTCCTGGCCGAGGGCAAAACGATGAACACCGCCACGTTCGGCAACACCCCGCTGGACCTCAGCGCGCTGCCCACGCGCCATCCGTACACGCTGGCGCTGTTCCAGAACCACATCGAGCGGCTGCTGCTCCAGTGGGCGGAAGAGCTGCGCGTCCAGGTCCGGCGCGGCGTGGAGGTCACCGGCGTACAGGAGGACGACGGCGGCGTGGACGTCCAGCTTGCCGCCGGCGGATCGGTGCGGTCCCGGTACGTCGTGGGCACCGACGGCGGGCGCAGCACAGTGCGGCGTTCGGCCGGCATCGCGATGGTGGGCCCGGACGCCACCCGGAGCAGCCTGATTGCCGAGGTGAAAGTGGCCGGCGAGCCCAAACAGCAGGGAAAGGTGGACGCCCGCGGCATCCACGGTCTGTACCCGATGGGGGACGGCACCGTCCGCGTGGTAGTGACCGAGGCCGTCCTGGGTCCGGCCACCGAGCCCACGCTCCCGGACCTGCGGCAGGCGCTGACTGATGTGTTCGGCACCGACTTCGGCGTGCACAGCCCCACCTGGCTCTCGCGCTTTACCGACGCGACGCGCCAGGCGGAGTCCTACCGGAAGGGCCGGGTGCTGCTGGCCGGCGACGCGGCGCATGTCCACTCACCCACGGGCGGGCTGGGCATCGGCCTGGGCGTGCAAGACGCCGTCAACCTCGGCTGGAAGCTGGGGCAGGTGGTGCGGGGCAGCTCCGGCGGGGAACTGCTGGACACTTACCACGCGGAACGCCACCCGGCGGGGGAACGGGCGCTGAAGTACACCATGGCGCAGTCCCTCTTCCAGAAGGCCGATCCCCGGCAGGAGGCCCTGCGCGACCTGCTCGGTGAGGTGCTCCGCGTGGAGGGAGCGGGCGAGCCCATTGCCGCGCTGGTGACCGGTCTCGACGTCGCCTATGACCTGGGACCCGGCCATCCGCTCCTGGGGCGCCGGATGCCGGACCTGGACATCACCACCGCTGCCGGGCCGGCCCGGGTGTTCGAGTTGCTGCACCAGGCCGAGCCGGTGCTGTTGGACTTCGGCGGGCAGGAATTGGGTGCGGGCATTTCCACCGCGAGGGTCAGGCACGTCCGGGCAACGTACGACGGCGCGTGGCAGCTTCCCGTGCTGGGCACCGTGCCGGCGCCCACGGCAGTCCTGGTCCGGCCCGACGGGTACGCGGCCTGGGTGGGGGAGGGCCCAGTGGACGGTCTTGCCGAGGCGCTGGACACGTGGTGCGGAAAGGCTAGCCAGCCTCAAGAACGGCCTTGAGCCTGGCCAGTTGGCTGACCTCGGAGCGCATGGTCCGCGTGACCAGGGGCGCCACGATCCGCATCAGGCCGCGGGGCTGCAGGTCCAGGACGAAGCGGACAGTTGTCCCGTTGGGAGCAGGCGTCAGCTGATACTCGCCTGTCGGACGGGCAGGACCTGCCACCACCTGGAAGCCCAACCTGGTCGGTGGCTCTGCCTTGGTGATTTCGTAGTCCCCGGCGATTGGCCGACCACCAGGCCCAGCCAGGGTTTGGCTGTAGACCGCACCAACTGAGCCGGACGTCCCGCTTTTCAGGGCAATTTTCTGTACGCCTTTGCGCCACCTGGGGTTGTTGAGTCCGTCGGCCAGGAACGCGTAGACGTCTTCCGGTGACCGGTTGATGGTGGTCTCGTTTTCGGCGCGGGCCATGCCGTTACTGCTTGGGGCCGGCGATGTTGACCAGCCACTGGACGCCGAATTTGTCAGTGCACATGCCAAAGGTGTCGCCCCAGATGGCTTTTTGCAGCGGCATGGTGACGGTGCCGCCGTCGGACAGCTTCTCCCAGTAGCCCCTCAGTTCTGCATCGTCGTCGCCGCTGAGGGAGACGCTGAACGTGTTGCCGGGCGTGTAGTCCATGCGCTGCGGGGTGTCCGAGGCCATTAGCGTGAGCCCGGTCGGGGTGTCCAGCTGGGCGTGCATGACCAGTTGTTCTTCGGAAGGATCCTGGCTGGCCTGGAATTCTGCGAACGTGCCAATGTTCAGTTCGCCGCCAAAGACGTCCTTGTAGAACTCCATGGCTTCACGGGCATTGTTTCGAAAGCTCAGGTAGGGATTGAGTTGCGTGGGCATGCGGGAAACTCCTTAGAAGGCGGACACCATTGTCGGCACGCGTCATGCTAACAGGGCCCTTCGCGGGCGGGAAGGGGTTCCGCGGCACAGCGGCGGGAACCTCAGTCGTCGAAGTAGGCTGCCGCCGCTCCTTGGCCTGCAAACCGGTCCACCAGCGATTGCGCGAGATCGTTGAGCTTCTGGTTCCTGGTGTTGGAAGCGTTGCGGAGAAGCTGGAAGGCGGCCTCCTTGTTGCACTTGCTCTGGGCCATGATGATGCCGCAGGCGAGGTCAATGACGGTCCTGGTGTCCATCGCCGCTTTCAGGTGCTCGGCACGCTGGTCCGCTGACACGATCCGGACGGCGAGCCGCAGCGCTTTTCCCGCCATCCCGGCGAACCTGACCCCATCAGCCACTGCCTGCTCACTGAAGCGACCGCTGACCGGAGCGAAAAAATCCAGGACCGCCCCGGCGTCGTCATCCAGTTTCATGGGGATGCCCAGGGCACTGGCGATCCCCGCCGCGGACAGGGCGCTGCGGTACTCCGGCCAGCGCCGGTCGGACGAAACATCCCCCAGGAGGACGGGAACGCCGCTTTGCAAAGCGTCCACGCACGGACCGTCTCCCAGGGTTTGCTCAATCCGGTCCAGGACCATGGCCGTGCCGCTGCTGCCGCCAATGGTGGCAGTACGCTTGCGCCGGTGCAGCGTGACAGCGCATTCGATGGGGACTCCCGTGGTGCCGGTCATGGTGGCCGCCGCAACCTCCGTCAGGCCATCGAGCACCGATTTGATGTCCTCCATGCCGGCCACCAGATCCACAAGCTGCTCGAGGTCGTCTGCCATGTCCTGATCCGCCATCTGCTCAATCTAGAAGCAGCAGGGACCGGCCACAAGGCACGAATTGTTGGTCCTCCTGCCAGCGTTCACCCAGTTCGCGTCCAGTGCAGTTATGGAAACGTTATATATGATGGCTTAGTGGTTTTGAGGTCAAGCAGTGGAATTTTGCCAGCACAGGAACGCCCGGCAGGGCCCGGAGCAGGGCTCATCGGCGGACGCAAGCATGCCCTGGACGGGCTCCGGACCATCGCCGTGGCGGGTGTGTTCTTCTTCCATACGGCCACCGACTCAATGCCGGGCGGATCCATCGGCGTGGACGTGTTCTTCACGCTGAGCGGCTTTGTGATCACGCTGCTGATCATGAAGGAGCGGATCGCCACCGGCCGGCTGCACCTGGGCATCTTCTACGCCAAGCGCCTTGCCCGGCTCTGGCCGGCGCTGCTGGCGCTCTGCGCGGTGATTCTCGCCGTCGGATTCGTGTTCCCGGCCTCCGGTTGGGGCGGCCAGGCGGGCTTCGTCCTCCCGGCCGCCGCCTACGTGATGAACCTGGCGCACTTTGGCATGTTCGGCGACTCCATTGCCGGTGAAACCCTGGGCCCCACCTGGACCCTCGCCGTCGAAGAGCAGTTCTACCTGGCGTGGCCGCTGCTCCTGCTGGCCATGCTCCGGTTCTGGAAGGTCCGCACCGCAGCCCTGGCCACCGTGGCCCTGGCCGCCGTCTTCGTACTGAACCGGTTCCTGCTGGTCAACGCTGGGGAGCCGCTGGACCGCATCTACAACGGGCCGGACACCCGGGCGGACGAACTGCTGATCGGCTGCGCGCTTGCCCTTCTGTTCACCGCCGTGCGGCACGGTTCGCGGCTGCACTCGGCCCTGGCATCCGCCGCCCGCTGGGGCGCCCCGCTGGCCGGCATCACCCTGGTGGCCGCACTGTTCCTGCTCAAGGAACCGGACACCCCCGGCGACTGGTTCAACATGTTCTGGACATTCGGGCCCGCGACGCTCGCCTTATTGTCCGCGGTACTGATCGGCTCCCTGGTACTCCAGCCGGCCGGCTTCCTCTCGCGCATCCTCAGCCATCCCTGGCTTGCCCGCCCAGGCCGCGACCTGTCCTACGGCCTGTACCTCTGGCACCTGCCGGTCTACCTGCTGCTGATGCCCCTGATCCCGGCGCTGCCGCTCCGCATCGCCTTGACCGCAGTCCTCACCGTGCTGCTGGCTTACGCGTCGTTCCGCCTTGTTGAGCGGCCCCTCAGGCGCTGGGCGAACGAAAGGCTGGAGCCCGCCGTCGTGCGTTCAACTGCTGGACCTTCACCTTCCGTGCCTTCCGCTGCCGGGCCTTCCGCTGCCGGGCCCTCCGCTGCCGGGACTTCAACGCCCGGTCCTGCCGCCCCGGCAGGTGCTGCTGCCAGGCAGCGGGCAGCGGAACCCCAGCCTGCGGGCCAGCTGATCAACTGACCCAGTCACAGCTGCGGCGTTAGTCCTTCCGGAGGCCGGGCATTCCCAGGGCCTGCGGCTGGATGTCGCTGGAGCAGCCGGAGCAGCAGGCGCCGTTTTCGGCCTCCTCTTCCGGCGCATGCGGAACAGCGCAGCAGGCGTCCCCGCGCCAGGCGTTGATGCCTTCGCGCACCGCAATGCCGGCGATCACCAGCGCCGCGCCTGCATCGGCCCACCACCAGCCCAAGGTGCTGTTCAGGACGAGCCCCACCAGGAGCACGGCGGAGAGGTAGGTGCACAGCAGCGTCTGCTTGGAATCGGCCACCGCCGTCCGCGATCCAAGTTCCCGGCCGGCCCGCCGCTGCGCCCAGGACAGCACCGGCATGACGGCCAGGCTCAGCGCCGCAATGACGATGCCGGGCAGGGAGTGCTGTGCTTCCCCGCCGCCCGCGAGGGAACGAATGGAATCGATGGCCACGAAGGCGGCCAGGGCAAAGAACGAGAGGGCAATGATCCGCAGGGTCAGGTGTTCGCGCCGCTCCGGGTCCTTGGCGGAGAACTGCCAGGACAGCGCCAGGGCGGAGGCTACCTCGATCACCGAATCCAGGCCGAAACCGATCAGGGCGGAGGAATCGGCTACGCCGCCCGCCCACAGCGCCACGATGGCCTCGATGACGTTGTAGGTGATGGTGGCTGCCGCGAAAAGCCTGATCCGGCGGCTCAGCACCTGCCGGCGTTCGGAGGTGGGGGATTGGAGTGTGCCGGTCATGCGAAGCACTCCCCGTCCGGGGCGCAGCAGGCAGGGTCCACCGCGAGGACAACGTTGATCAGGTCCTTGATGGCGTGGCCGATCCGGCCGTCCGCCAGCTCATAGCGGCTCCGGCGCCCGTCCGGAACCGCCACCACCAGTCCGCAGCCACGCAGGCACGTCAGGTGGTTGGACATGCTCTGCCGGGACACCCCCAGGCTGTCCGCGAGATCCGAGGGATAGGACGGGGCTTCCGCGAGTGCCAGCAGCACGCGGGCGCGGGTGGGGTCCGACACGGCGTAGCCGAAGCGGGCCAGCACCGGAGCGTGGGTGAGGGTCTGCATGGGTTTAAAGTACAGCGTCTGATGTATTCAGGCAAAGCTGAACTGTTGTGCCGATGCCCGACGCTCGTGGGTGGCAGATGACGTTGGGCTCATGCTTCCACTTATCCCGACGGGGGGCGTCCATGAAGCTTCCTGGAACGGTGAAGCGGGTGGCCGCGGAAGGGGCCACCCGCCTCGTTCAGCAGCTGGGGAGTCAAGGCCAGCGACTGAAATGGAACGTCTGACAAACAAAGCTTGTCGGCGGACCGGCTGCTTTCTGCACCCATGGCCAGCTGCACGGAACGACACAACAAGCTCGACGCGGATCAGAAGCGCCACCTCGGGAATGTCGTCCTTGAATACCTACCTTGAGCGAATGTCGCACCCCCTTGTCATGATGGGTTTATGGGGAAAGCGGCGGTGGCGAAGGCGTTGGAGGACATCCGTGCCGCTGTTGGTGTGCTCAATGCTGAGGTGGATGGGGCGGGGTCGTTGCCGTTTTCCGAGGCTGATCCGTTGGCGGGGTTGGCTGATGGGTGCTTGGACGTTCTGGCCGGAGCCCGTGAGGTGGAGTCCGGGATCGCGGGCCTGAAGGCGAAGGCTGCGGTGCGGTATGCGGAGACTGCCCAGGCGATGGCGCCGCCGGATACCCCGGTGGTGGCGCTGGAGATGGCGGTGGCTGCGGAGATAGGGTGCGTGTTGGCGTTGGGTCCGCGGGCTGCGGCGTCGTTCCTTGCCACGTCCCATGCCCTGACCGTCGGTTTGCCGCGGACCCTGGAGGCTTTGCAGGCCGGCGTGCTCTCATGGCAGCACGCCGTGGCCATGGCCGACGAAACCGCTGCCCTTGATCCTGCGGGCGCCGCGGCGATGGAAGCCCATTTCCTGAACCCCGACGCACCTGACGCCGTGCGGGGGTGCCCGGTGGGGCAGATGCCGGCGCATCGGTTCAAGGCCAAGGCCCGGCTCTGGCGGGAACGCCACCACGCGGAGTCGATCGAGAAGCGGCACGCCAGATCGGTACTGGACCGGCGGGTGGAGTTTCGGCCGGACCAGGACGGGATGGCCTGGCTCTCGGCGTGCCTCCCGGCGGACCAGGCTGTGGCTGGCTGGAACCGGCTCACCGCTGTTGCCCGTGGGATGCAGGGCCCGCACGAGTCCCGCACCATGCCCCAGCTGCGAGCTGACAATTTCGCCGATTCGGTTCTTGGCAGCAGCAACAGCACCGGCAGTGGTACCGGCCCCGCGGGGGTCCCGTCGCCGATCAGGGCCCAGGTTCTGGTGACGGTCCCGGTGTTCGCGCTGATGGGGGTGACTGATGAGCCGGCGGTGCTGGACGGGTACGGGCCGATCCCGCCGTCGATGGCACAGCGGCTTGTCGCGGACGGGGCAGATTCGTTTCACCGCGTGTTGGTGGATCCGCGGGACGGGGCGCCGCTGGAGATCGGCAGGACCAGCTACCGAATCACGAAAGCGATGCGGGCCTGGCTGAGGATGCGGGACGGCAAGTGTCCGTTCCCCGGTTGCAGCAACAACTCCCTGGACAACGACGCCGACCACATCCTCGCGTGGGCCAACGGCGGCACAACGGGGATCAGCAATTTGGGACAGCCCTGCCCAAAGCACCACAGGCTCCGGCACACCACCGGCTGGAAACCCACCCCGGCGGGCAAGAACGAACCACCCGGCTGGACCTCACCCACGGGCCGGCACTACAAAAGCGAACACCAGGACTGGGAACCACCACACTGGCCACAACACATGCGGCCGCGGCTCAAACCGCTGCCTGGATCAATAGCGGGCTGTCCGGATTTTATCCACGTACTGAATTCACCCGCAGAAGAGGGCCTTGCACGGTTCCTGCATGCCCCACCCGGTTGACCAACTACCCCAGCGGGTTGGCGGACTGGCAGGTCTTGTCGCTGCCCGTCTGGGCCACCACGCCGCCGGGGGAGTCGGCGGACGACGGCGGCGCGACGGGCTTGGTGCCCGTGGCAAAGTCCG